>HF999523.1:373595-455788 GCA_000434015.1 Clostridium sp. CAG:571 | reverse complement strand
TCTAAAGGTTTATTGTTTACTTTTCAATGTACTTTTTGTTATTGTTCTCTCTTGAGAACGATATTTATTTTAGCACAACTTACTGTTTAATGTCAACACTTTTTTGAAATTTTTTTAAATATTTTTTATTAAGTATTTGGCTTTATAGTTAAGTTTGCAGTCGTTTCTGTTTTCTTAACGACTGTTGCTTATTTTAACACGGTTGTTGTATTAAGTCAACACTTTTTTGAAATTTTTTCAAAATATTTTTTAGTCTTTCAACGACATATTAAAAGTTGTTTTTTGTTGTTTTTTGTAACAACTGATGCATATCTTAACACGGTTATGTTATTAAGTCAATACCTTTTTTAAAATTTATTTCGTTTTATTTGCAAAAAATTATATAAACGCTTATATTTCGGCATTTTTTGCATACTGTTTTTATTTGTTTCCTATTTAATTTTGTTCTTCTTCTTATTAATTTATATTACTTTTGCCTATTTTTCTTATATTTCGTCATGCACCTAGTTATATTTTAGGTAAATTTCGTTGTTTTTTATCATATATTTATTATTTTTTACTATTATTATCATACTTGTATAATATTATGTTTAAATATTCCTTCATTATATTTTGCTTGTTTTTATACTTATAACACCTCCTTTATATTAATACACGTATGTGATATTATTAAAACTTGTAATATTTTATTAGCAGCATTTGTTTTACACTTACTATAAGTAATTCCTTCTCAGCATTAAAAATATAGTATGCATTTTGTTTTTTGGAATTGTAACTAAACCTAGATAAAAAAGAGTTTTTAGATTTAATTTTTCAAATATCTAAAAACTCTTTTTTATTATTTTATTTTTTGCTTTATTAAATTTAGCGTTTTAGTTGTTAATAGTTTCGCAATTCCTTCTATTTTTTCTTTTGAATATTTATTCATAATTACACAATTTTTATCATCAATTGTAGGTATTTCCCCAAGGTCGTCTGTAAAATTCTTTTCTGCATTTAACTTTACCCCTAATTTCGAACCACAAATATTACCATATACTAATATTTGTTCATTATTGTCTGATTGTTTTTGTATTTCAAAACTAATACCTATTTTCATTAATTTTGAGTTTACCTGATCATATTGATCATAAATTTTTTGTATTTCTTCTATGTCAGATTTTGTTATATTATTACTTTCGTTTTCATTTTGTTTTGAATAATTATCTTTTGTTTCATCTAAAATATTTTTATATATTTCTTTTACATCATACAATTGTGCATCAATTTTTATATTATCACCGTTTTTAGTTATACTTATATCGTTAGCACCTAGTAAAGATGTTTTTATATCATATATAATTGCTCCCGATTCATTTTTAGTGAATAATTGATTTATATTTAGTTTTTTAGTTCCATTTTTATCTATATATTCTAATTGTAATTTTTTCTCTTCTTTTATATATAAATCCAACCTAATTGTTTTCCCATTGTATTCATATATTTCTACCTTTATATATTCATCATTATTTTTTTCTTCTTTTTGCAAGTTTTCTATATACTTTTGAATTTCTTCATTTAATTTATTTACACTTGCATATTCACTATTTTGATTTATTGTTTTTATTTTATTTGCTATTAAATTTAATGTAATACTATCTTCTTTTAATTTTTCTAACACTTTAATTTCCGCTTCTATGCTTTGCTCTTTGTTTAAAGTAAGAGTCATTTTATTTGTATAATAATTATCGCCTTCTATTACTATTTTGCAATTTTTTTCTTTTGTATAATTAGCTTTATCTATTTCTTTATATAACACATCTTTATAAACAGACTTTATATGTTCTTTTTCTTCTTTACTTATTTTAAATAAATCTTTATACATCTTATTTTCATAATCTATTTTATCTGGAATTTTATCTGCATCTTTAATTTCAAACTTAGATGCTAGTTCTTTTACATTATTATTTTCTATTCCAATATATGCTTTTAAAATATCTTCTACCTTTACCGCATATTTATCTTCATTTCTTACAGCTTCTATTTTTGTTATTTCATCATCATTATTTTTTATATGTATTTCATGATACTGTTTTTCATTTTCTTTATCTACCTTTGATTCTATGTTAGCATTTAAGTTTTTTATATATTCAAAAGACTTTACATTTTCTTGTAAGTTTTTCATTATTTGATCATTTTCATATTTTTCAATTTCATTGTCATATTCATATATTGACTCTACATTTGTTTTTGCAGTATAAGATTTTGAATCTTGCTTAAATTCTATTTCATCTAAAACACTAAGCATTTCATTTTTATCTAATAAATATTTATAAAATAATTGTTTATCACTTTTGAATAAATCTGTACACAAATATATTACTAACCCGCCTGCTACTAATGTAATAACTAATAATATAATTATTATAATTAAAACTTTTTTCTTTTGCACAATTATTCCCCCTTTAATTATTTTTCCTTTGTTTAACTGCCTCATAAACAACAATACCTGTAGATACTGCTGCATTTAATGATGTTATATGTCCTTTCATTGGTATTTTTATTAAAAAGTCGCAATTTTCTTTCACAAGTCTGCTCATTCCAAAACCTTCGCTTCCTATCACAATTGCAATAGGTCCTGTTAAATCCTGCTCATCATAATATTTACTTGTATTAATATCTGTACCACATATCCAAACCCCATTTTCTTTAAGATACTTTATAGTTTCATTAAGATTATTGACTCTTGCCACTTTCATATATTCTGCTGCTCCTGCAGATACTTTTGTTACTGTACTATTAACCGATGCCGCTCTTCTTTTTGGAATTATTATCCCATGAACTCCTGCTGTTTCTGCAGTTCTTATTATAGAACCTAAATTATGAGGATCTTCTATCCCATCTAAAATTAGAATAAGTGGATCTTCTTTTCTTTTTTTTGCTTCATCTAATATATCTTCTACATCACAATATTCAAATGGTGGTACAATTGCAATTACTCCTTGATAATTGTCGGTTTTTGCCATTTTACTTAATTTTGATTTATTAACTTCTGTTATCAATATTTTTCTTTCTTTTGCAATTGAAATTATTTTATTTATAGAGCCATGTTTTTCTCCATCTGAAATATATATCTTATTTATATCTCTACCTGACTCTAATAATTCAATTACAGAATTTCTTCCTTCTACTTGATCGTTAAAAATCTCATCTTGTTCTTTTTTCATTTTATATCTCCATTTCTTATATATGATTTATTCATCATTTAGCTTAAGAACAGATAAAAAGGCTTCTTGCGGAATATCTACATTACCAATTTGTCTCATTTTCTTTTTTCCTTTTTTCTGTTTTTCTAATAATTTTTTCTTTCTTGTTATATCTCCACCATAACACTTAGCAAGTACATCTTTTCTCATAGCAGATATTGTTTCTCTTGCTATTATTTTTCCTCCAATTACAGCTTGTATCGGAATGCTAAACAATTGTCTTGGAATTACTTCTTTTAATTTTTCGACCATTTTTTTGCCTCTATCATAACTGCTGTCTTTGTGTACAATAAATGATAGAGCATCTACGCTTTCTCCATTTACCCATATATCTAATTTTACAAGTTCTGATCTCCTATATTCTTTAAATTCATAATCAAATGATGCATATCCTTTAGTTTTAGATTTTAGATTGTCAAAAAAGTCATATATAATTTCGTTTAATGGTAATTCATATATTAATGTTACTCTTGTTTCATCTAAATATTTCATATCTATATATATTCCACGTCTATTTTGACAAATCTCCATTATGTTTCCCACAAAATCTTTTGGTGTAAGAATTTCAGCTGTTACAAAAGGTTCTTCTATATATGATATTTCATTTGGTGCTGGAAGATCTGATGGGTTATATAACTCTATTACTTCCCCATCTGTTTTATATACTTTATATATAACTGATGGTGATGTTGTAATTAAGCTTAAATCAAATTCTCTATCTAATCTTTCTTCTATTATTTCTAAATGTAATAATCCTAAAAAACCACATCTAAACCCAAACCCTAAAGCTGCTGAAGTTTCTTGTTCATACTCTAGTGCTGCATCATTTAATTTTAATTTTTCTAACGCTACTTTTAAATTTTCATAATCACTTCCATCTACTGGATATAGTCCACAATACACCATTGGATTTACTTTTTTATATCCAGGAAGTGGCTCTTTAGCTGGCTTTTCTTTTAAAGTTATTGTATCTCCAACATGTATATCTGATAAATTTTTTATACTTGCTGCAATATATCCGTACTTCTCCTGCTTCTAGTTCCTTTGATGGTATATATGTTCCTGGTTCAAAGTATCCAACTTCTGTAACCGTAAATACTTTTTTAGCAGCCATTAATAATATTTCATCACCTGGTTTTACTTTTCCATTTTTCACTCTAACATATGCTATTGCACCTTTATAATTATCATATAAAGAATCAAATATTAAGCATTGTAATTCTCCATTTTCATCTCCTGTAGGGCATGGCAAATCTGTTACAATTCTTTCTAAAACCTCTTCGACATTTAGCCCAGACTTTGCTGATATACAAGGTGCATCCATTGCAGGAATTCCGAATTATATCTTCTATTTCTTTTTTTACTTCTTCTGGTCTTGCATTTGGTAAATCGATTTTATTAATTACAGGCAAAATTTCTAGATTATTATCTATCGCTAGATATACATTTGCTAAAGTTTGTGCCTCTACTCCTTGACTTGAATCTACTACTAATATAGCTCCATCACAAGCAGCTAAGCTCCTTGAAACTTCATAATTAAAGTCTACGTGTCCTGGAGTATCTATCAAATTAAACTCATATTCTTGTCCATCTTTTGCTTTATATAGCATTCTAACTGCTTGAGATTTTATTGTTATTCCTCTTTCTCTTTCAATATCCATATTATCCAAAACTTGACTTTCCATTTCTCTTTTAGATAAAACTCCAGTCATTTCTATTAGTCTATCTGCTAGTGTAGATTTTCCATGATCTATATGTGCAATAATGCTAAAATTTCTAATATGTTTTTTTCTGTCCTCCATGCATTTTCCTCCTGTTTTCTTCTATTGACTATAATAACATAGAGTATTTTTTTTAGCAATATACTAAAAAAAGATATTTGATTTTTTTATAGACTAATTACTTTTCTAAACTTATAGACACTACTTTTTTGTCTTAAATTGTTTACAAATGGCTAAAACTAATATAAAATATCAAAAGAAATAATACTTAAATAAAAAGGTGAAATTATGTACAATTTTATTACAAAAAGTGAAGCAGATACTATATCTTTTGCATACAATCTTGCTTCCAAATTAAAAACTGGTGATATTATTGTTTTAACAGGTGAACTTGGTTCTGGAAAAACAAAATTCACACAAGGTATTTTAAAATACTTTGGATTAGATAATGAAATATCTAGTCCTACATTTACTATTGTTAATGAGTACCACAAAAATTCTACAAATATATATCATTTTGATGTTTATCGTTTATCTGATGTAGATGAGTTTTATGCAATTGGTGGAGACGAATATTTTAGTAATGGTATTTGTATAATTGAGTGGGGCGAATTAATAATCTCTGCCCTTCCTAAAGATTATCTTCATATCGTTTTTTCAAAAGATGATGAAAATGAAGATTATAGAAAATTAGAAATCATTCCACATGGAAATCGTTTTGCTAATTTTGATTTTGCTAAAATTTTAAATTAAAGAAAAGAGGTTTTTTACTTGAAAATACTAGCATTAGATACTTCTTCTAAAATATGTAGTGTTTCTATTTTAGAAGATACTAATATTATTATTGAAAAACATAGTGATGATGAAAAAACACATTCTCAAAAATTAATGCCATTAGTAGATAAGCTTTTTAAAGAATCTAATATACAATTAAAAGATATAAATTTACTTAGTTGTTGTATTGGTCCTCGGCTCTTTTACAGGTCTTCGAATTGGAATTTCTACTGTAAAAGCTTTTTCAGATGTAACGAATATTCCTATTGTTGGAGTTAGTTCTTTGGAAAGCTTGGCTTATAATATACAATCTAATGGTTTAATTGCTTCTATGATTGATGCCAAAAATGACAATGTATATTTTGCTTTATTTGAACACAATAATAACTCATATACTATAAAAGAAGATTATATAGCTAATAATATAAATTCAGTATTAGATTTACTACAAAAATATAAAGAAAATGAAATCACTTTTGTTGGTGATGGTTCTATACTTCATAAAGAAGAAATTATAAAAAAATTTAAACTTGCAAATTTTGCTAATGACTATCAAAATTTGCAAACTAGTGTTAGTATTGGACTTGCAGCACTTGATAAATTCAAATGTGGATTTACTCAAAATTCTAATACTATCTCACCTCTATATTTAAGAAAATCTCAAGCAGAACGTGCTTTAGAGGGAGAAAAATAATTATGGAAAATTTAAATTCTATTGAAATTTCGAAAATGACTTTAGATGACGCTCAAGAAATAAAAGATGAATTAGAAATAAATTTTGATAATTTTTGGACTTATGGAATATTAAAATCCGAAATTGACAATATTAATTCTAGATACATAGTTGCTAAACAATCTAATGAAATTGTCGGTTTTGCTGGAATTTTAATTATAGACTCAACTTGTGAAATAATGAATATAATAACAAAAATAAATAAACGTGGTTTAGGAATTGCTACCAAAATGTTAAAAAATTTAATTGCTATTGCAAAAAAAGAAAATTGTTTAGCAATTAATTTAGAAGTTAATGAAAATAATATTCCAGCAATTAAGCTTTATGAAAAATTTAATTTTCAAAAAGTTGGACTAAGGAAAAAATATTATAACAATATAGATAACGCGATTCTTATGACTTTATATTTTTAAAGATAAAATTTTAAGGAGGATTACAAATGAAAAAAAATAATGAACTTTCATACAAAGATTTAAAGGTAACTTGCGACCCTAATGTTTTTAAATTTGATACGACTGCAGAACTTGAACCTATTGACACTGGAATTGGACAAGACAGGGGTATTAAAGCTTTAGAGTTTGGTTTAAATGTAGACATAAAAGGATATAATTTATATTTAGAAGGACCAAGTGGTGTTGGTAAAACAATGTATACCAAACACTATTTAGATAAAATTTCTAAAAAGAAAAAAACACCTACTGATTGGTGTTATATTTACAATTTTGACAATCCTAATGAACCTATTGCAGTTTCTCTTCCAGCAGGCAATGGAAAACTTTTTAGAGACACAATGGATGCTTTTATAAAAGACATAAAAACAGATTTAAGAAATACTTTTAATAATGATGACTTTGAAAAAGAAAAAAAATTAATTAGACAAGAATATGAAGAAAAAAGAAATATTCTTATGGAAAAATTAAATGAAAAATCTAGCAAATATGGATTTCAAGTAAAATCTGCTAAAAACGGAATATATATGATGCCTGTTATCAATGGAAAAACTATTGAAGAATCAGAATTTGAAAAATTAGATGACGAAACCAAAAAGGATTTTGAGGATAAATCTACTATTGTTCAACAACATATAATGGATGTAATTAGTAAAATTAAAGACATTGAACGTGAAGCAGAGAAAAAAATGAATGATTGGCAATCAAATGTTGCTTTACTTACAATTAATGGACATATAAATTTAATAAAAGTTAAATATAAAAGAAATAAAAAAATCAATACATTTTTGGAAAATGTAAAAAAAGATATATTAAAAAATATTGATTATTTTTTAGTTGACGAAAAAAATGATAACAAACCTCAAATTCAATCTCCTAGAATGGAACTACCTAAACCATGGCTTAACTATCGTGTTAACTTATTTGTGGATAATAGTGAACAAGAAGGTGCTCCTGTTGTTATGGATTCTAATTATTCTTATCATAACATCTTTGGAAAATTAGAGTATGAAAATTATTATGGAGCTTTAAAAACAGATTACACAATGTTAAAAGCAGGACTTCTTCATAAAGCCAATGGTGGATATATCATTTTCCAAGCAAGTGATTTAATATCAAATGGATTATCTTATGAAGCTTTAAAAAAAGCTTTAAGAATGAAAGAATTATTAATAGAAAACACAGCTGATCAACGTTCTTCCATGGTTATGGTTTCTTTAAAACCTGAACCTATTCCTCTAGATATTAAAGTAATATTAATTGGTGACGCAAATATTTATCAAACTTTGCTTGCACTTGATAGTGATTTTAGGAAACTATTTAAGATTAAAGTAGAATTTGAAGATGCTTCTCCTAACACTGTAGAAAATATGAATAAACTTGCTAGATTTATTCATGGTTTTTGTGAACAAGAAGATTTGCTTCCTTTAGATAAAGGAGCTGTTGCAAAAGTTATGGAATATGCTTCCAAACTTGCTGATGATCAAAATAAATTATCTACAAGATTTAATGACTTAGCTCAAATTGTTGGTGAAGCCTCTACTTGGGCTAAAATGTCTAAAGAAAAAGTTGTAACTGCTAAATATGTTGACATTGCTTTAAAAGAAAGAATAGAAAGAGTAAAAAAATATGATACAAGGTATGTCGAAATGATTAAAGATAATACTCTTTTAATTGATACTTCAGGCTTTGTAGTTGGTCAAATCAATGGTCTTACTATATTGAGCATAGGTGATTATACTTTTGGAAAACCTGCAAAAATAACAGCTAATACCTATACAGGAAAAAGTGGAGTAATAAATGTAGAACGTGAAGTTGAACTTTCTGGCTCTACGCATTCTAAAGGTGTATTTATACTTAGTGGATATTTAGGAGAAATGTTTGCTCAAGATATTCCTCTTTCACTTACTGCAAGTATTTGTTTTGAACAATTATATAATGGTGTTGATGGAGATAGTGCTTCTAGTACAGAGCTTTATGCTATTTTATCTAGTTTATCAGGGGTACCAATTAATCAGTCCATTGCTGTTACTGGTTCTGTTAACCAAAAAGGAGAGATTCAACCAATTGGTGGTGTAAATGATAAAATAGAAGGATTCTTCCAAATTTGTAAGTTACGCCGGATTAGATGGTTCTCACGGTGTAATGATTCCAATTCAAAACGTGAGAAATTTAAACCTTTCTGATGAAGTAGTTCAAGCTGTAAGAAACAAGAAATTTCATATTTATGCTATTTCTACAATTGAAGAAGGAATTGAAGTATTAACAGGAGTTCCTGCTGGTAAAAAAGATAGTAAAGGTACTTTTCCAGCCGGTACAATTAACTATTTAGCTTATGAAAAATTAAAAAAATATGCAAAAATTAGTCAAAATAAATAAATAAATTAATTAATTAATTTATTTATAGGAAAAAAATATAAAATAGGCGAAGTTATACTCGCCTATTTTTATTATGCTTATTGTTTTTAAAAGCATTTTTCTATATTAGTACTTTTACTATTTTTTAAAATGATACTACTAATAACATTTTAAATTGCTCTTCACCATATACAGAATGAGGAACATCTTTTGGCATAATGATTGTCTCATTTTCTTCTAAAATAAATTCTTCCCCACCTATTGTAAACTTGCCTTTTCCTTCTAAAACTGTTACCATAGCATCTCCTCCAGCTGCATGAGTTGATATTTCCTCACCCTTATCAAATGAGAAAACAGTAACACTTACTAATTCGTTTTGAACTAAAGTTTTACTTACCACTTGTCCTTTTTGATAGTTAACTAAATTTTTTAATTCTAAAACTTTTTTCTTTTCTATATTTTTATACATTTACTTCATCTCTAATATCAATTTAATCATAAATTTTGTTTTTATACAATTTCTTTTATATAAATAAAAGGCATATATTTTATGATAAATTTCATATAATATATACCTTTTTATTTACATCTACTCTTTTTATAGATATTATTCTGCATCTTTTCCTTCTACTGGAGCTTCTGTAGCAGCTTCGGCTTCTACTTTTGCTTCTGCAACTTCTTCTTTTAAAACAATTTCTTTGTTTTCAATTCTTGCACCAATATCTTCTTTAGTTTTAGCAGCTTTTCCTACTCTGTCTCTTAAGTAGTATAATTTAGCTCTTCTTGCTTTACCAACTCTTACTACTTCTACTTTTTCCATCATAGGTGAGTGTACTAAAAATGTTTTTTCAACTCCTACACCATATGCTACTCTTCTTACTGTAAATGTAGCGTTAATTCCGCCACCTTGTTTTTTAATTATAATTCCTTCGAATACTTGGATTCTTTCTCTGTTTCCTTCCTTAATTCTTTGATGTACTCTTACTGTATCACCAACTTTAAGGACAGGTATCTTATTTTTCAATTGTTCATGTTCTATTGATTTTATGATATCCATCGATATTCTCCTCCCTTTCTTATTTTAGGATTTACTTTGGCTCCTATTACCTTTTATTTTTGTATCTATAAAGTTCTTTAATCATTTTTATTTTTTAAAAGATCTGGTCTTTTTTGATACGTATTTTTTAAAGCTTGTTCTTCTCTCCATTTTCGGATATTTTCATGATGACCTGATAATAAAACTTCTGGAACTTTTTTATCTAAAAAAGTTTCCGGTCTAGTGTATTGAGGATATTCTAATAGGTTGTTTGAAAAAGATTCTTCTTTTATAGATTCTTTTGTCAACACTCCTTCGACATATCTACTAACTGAGTCTATTAACACCATTGCTGGTATTTCACCTCCAGTTAATACATAATCACCTATTGAAATTTCTTCATCAACTATTTCATCAATTACTCTTTGGTCTATTCCTTCATAATGCCCGCATAATAGAATTAAATGTTTCTCTTTGCTAAGAGATTCAACTTTTTTTTGATTTAATACATTGCCTTGTGGTGACATATATATTACTTTTGCATTTTCATCTTTTATAGATTTATATGCATCATATACTACATCTGGTCTTATTACCATACCAGCACCACCACCATATGGAGTATCATCAACTTTTTTATGCTTATCTTTTGAAAAATCTCTAATATTTATTAAATTTAAACTTATTAGATTTTTTTCTAACGCTCTTCCTAAAATGCTTTGTTTTATTGGTTCAAAGCTTTCTGGAAAAAGTGTTAGCACATCAAATTTCATATTTGCCTCCAACTTTTTATATTAAACCTTTTATCAAATGAACAACTATTTTTTCTTTTTCTAAACTGATTTCTTTTAGAACTTCTTTAGTTCCGGGAAGTAATATTTGTTTTCCAAGATCATCTTTTACAACATATATATCATTACTTCCTGTATTATATATATCATCTACTTTTCCAAGTAAAACACCTTCATCTGTATATACTTCTAAACCTAATAAATCTGCAATAAAATATGTATCTTTAGGAAGCTTTATAGCATCCTTTCTGTGTATTTTTAAATATAAACCCTTACATTTTTCAGCTTGATTCATATCATTTATACCTTTTATTTTTAATAAAACCATATTTTTGTGATATTTTACTTCTTCTATTTCTACTTCTTCCATAGAAGCTTTTTTACAAATATATACTTTTTTTAATTTGTCAAATCTTGTTATATCATCTGTAAAAGGATTAACTTTTACCATTCCCTTTACTCCAAATGTATTTACAATTTGACCTATTTCAAGATATTCTTGCATATATAATTCCTCTTAATCTAAAAATTCTATTTCTACTTTCTTGTTTTCTTTTCCAGCTAAAGATTTAATAACTGTTCTGATTGACTTTGCTAAACGACCTTGCTTTCCAATAACTTTTCCCATATCATCTTTTGCTACTTTTACTTTTAATTCTATAGAATTATTTGTAACATTTTCGCTGATTTGTACAGAATCTGGATTGCTTACAAGACTTTTAACAATTAGTTCTAAAACTTCTTTCATTATTTTTTACCTTCTTTCTTAAAGGCTTAAATTATTTTGCTTTTTCTATTAAAGCTCTTACAGTATCTGTAGGTTTTGCACCATTTTTGATCCATGTAGCTACTTTTTCTTGATCTAAACAAATTGTAGCTGGGTCTGTCATAGGATTGTATGTTCCTATTTTTTCTATGATTTTTCCATCTCTTGGAGATTTTGAATCTGCTACAACTATATGATAGAATGGAGCTTTTTTAGCACCTTGTCTTTGTAATCTTATCTTTACCATTTTTTTCACCTCCTACTAATACTTGTAATCTATATTTTAGATTTATTTATAAATCTTAATAACAATAATATTATCATAAACAACCTAGAATTTTAAGTTGTTTAAATCATTTGGATTTATGCCTTTAAAGTTTTTCATCATGTTTTTCATACCTTTTCCACTTTGCATTTTCTTCATCATTTTTTGAGTCATCTCAAATGATTCCATAAGTTTATTTACTGCTTGAACCGTTGTTCCACTACCTGCTGCAATTCTTTTTCTTCTTCCTGCATTTAATATTTTGGGATTTTTTCTTTCTTTTTTGGTCATTGAACAAATAATTGCTTCTATTCTATTTATTTCATTATCATCAACTTTTAAATTTTTTATTTGATTCATTCCCGGAATCATTTTCAATATAGATGAAAAAGATCCCATTTTTTTAACTTGTCGCAATTGCATCAAATAATCGTCTAAATCCATTTCTTTTTTTCTAAGTTGTTTTTCTAGTTTTTCAGCTTCTTCTTCATCAAAAGCTTCTTCTGCTTTTTCTATTATTGAAAGAACATCTCCCATACCAAGTATTCTTGATGCCATTCTTTCTGGATGGAACTCTTCTATATCGTTTAGTTTCTCACCTGTTGCTGCATATTTTATTGGTTTACCAGTTACCTTTTTTACAGATAAAGCAGCACCACCACGTGTATCACCATCTAATTTTGTAATTACTATTCCATCTATTCCTAAATTATCATTAAAACTTGTTGCAACATTTACAGCATCTTGACCAGTCATTGCATCTACTACTAATAAAATTTCATGTGGTTTTACATTTAATTTTAGATTTTTTAATTCTTGCATTAACTCTTCATCTATATGTAATCTTCCGTGCTGTATCTAAAATAACGACATCATTTAGTTTACTAATTGCTACATTTAAGGATTGTTTAGCTATTTGTACAACATCTTTAGTATTTTCATTTGCATATACTGGTATATTTAATTGT
The DNA here is from genome assembly GCA_000434015.1 of Clostridium sp. CAG:571. Taxonomy (GTDB): domain Bacteria; phylum Bacillota; class Clostridia; order TANB77; family CAG-508; genus CAG-492. The sequence continues at coordinate 442,682 of HF999523.1, read as the reverse complement.
GCTCCTACAACTTGCAATTGTTTTATAGCTGCTGGTCTATACACATCACATGCTACTAAAAGTGGTTTTTTACCTTGTTTTCTTAATATATTTGCAAGTTTACCTGAGGTAGTTGTCTTACCACTACCTTGAAGTCCTACAAGCATTATTATTGTTGGAGGATTTGGAGTAAAATTAATTTTACTTTCAGTTCCACCTAATAATTCTACCAGTTCATCTTTTACTATTTTTACTACTTGTTGTCCTGGTGTTAAAGATTTTAAAACATCTTGCCCTAAAGCTTTTTCTTGAATTGTATTTATAAATTCTTTTACTACTTTATAGTTAACATCAGCTTCTAGCAATGCAAGTTTTACTTCTCTTAACATTTCTTTTAAATCTGATTCTGTTATTCTTGCTTTTCCTTTTAATTTTCTTGTTATTTCTTGAAATTTTGAGGATATACCTTCAAAAGCCATATTTAGTCCTCCTTAAAGAACATTTTGTTTTTTATGATTTTCTCTTATAAATTTAAACTATCTAATTTTTCTTTTATTTTTTCTATTTTTTCTTTATTAGTTATGTTTAAATTTTGTTTTATATTTTCTAAATCTTGTTTTATGTTTTCTATATTCTTTTCTTGTTCTAACATTTTCTCCATAAATTTTAACTCTTTTTCATATTCAAAAAGTTTTTTTTCACCTTTTTTTATAATATCCCTAACAGCTTGCCTAGTTATTTCATTGTTTTCAGCTATTTCAGATAAAGATAAATCATTATTATAATAATCATTTATTAATTCAAATTGCTTATCTGTTAACAACTTTCCATATATTTGACATAGCATACTTATTTGGACATTTTTTTCCATTTCAGGTTTTCCTTTCTTTTTGTAATGCTAATATACTTTACACTATTTTTTCTCATTTGTCAAGCTTTTTACTGCTTTTTTTATTTTTTTGTTTGTTACATTTACTTATTAAAATCTTGTATTTAATTTACTAAAATTAATTTTAATTTCTTGCTAGACTTTTTTTATTCATTTTTATTATTTAATTACTATTTTTTAATAACATTATTAATAAATAAAAGTATTTTTCATTTTGTATTTTATTAAGAATAATATTTATATATAAAATATAGGCAAAATATTTTTATAAAACATTTTGCCTATTATTAGTATTTTTTATATTAAACATCTATTTCATCATTTTCTTGTCCTTGCCACATAGAATATGCATTAGCAACTATATCCTCTGTTTTACTCAATTGCTCTAATTCCCCTTCTGAAGTTTCTAATAATTCCATTTTGGTTCTCAAGCCTTTCATTCTAGCTTTTAAATTATTTTTCATACATTCTTTTAAACTATTTTTTCTTCCTGCTTCTAAAGCTTCGACTGTACTTTTGTATTTATTCCTTGGATTATTTGTACGATATATTATTTGAGGGAAATCGTCTTTTAGACCTCCTCTTTCATACACTTCTACAACAGCACCTTTATCTTCCAGTGTTGCTGCAACATTAGGAAAATTATAGTATCTCTCATCATGTGCTTTAATAGAAGTTAATCTTCCAAAAGCCATTGATTCTTTCATTCCAATATATCTATCAATTATTGAAATTAAAGACTCTTCCCTTGACACAGCCATTAATTGTGCTAAAACATTAAAATTTCTGTCAGACTCTTTTAATCTATCAACTATATCTGCTGATTTTCCCATTGTTCCTTCAAAAATAAAATTGTATCCTTCATTTATTGCATCAGTTATTATTCTGTTCATAACCATTCCAACTGCTTTATCTGTTATATCTGAATAAAGTTCTGGATATTTTGCTAATATAACTTGTGAATTTCTACACATACCTCTATACTGATCAACATCTAAAATAACAAAATTTTTATATGATTCTTTAAATCTTTGTACTGCTAACTTTACTAATCCACTTTTTCCTGCTCCTGGCTGTCCTCCTGTTACAATTGCTGTTGGATTACCTTGTCTTTCAGGTCCAACCTCAAATACCATTAACTTAGCTTTTTGATATAATTCTTCTAGAGCTTCTTCAGTTTCTAGCTCTTCTTTTAACTGTGCTGGTGTTAATTTTTCAGCTTGTGCTTGTCTTATAGCTTCTATTTCTTCTTGTTTTGTTAATTCCTCCATTACTTTTTATACCCCCAATTTTTCTTTTATCTTTTTTCCATATTCATTAATTGCTTTATCTACTAATTCATTATTTCCTAAATACATTTCTTTTTTTTCTTTTTTTAGTTTTTCTACTAGCTCTAAATCATTGTTTGCAATTGCTATTGACATGTACATTGATATTACTTCTAGAGCAACTTCAAATTTAACATTTTCTCCTATGGTATTACTAACGTTATCCATAACTTATATTCTCCTCTCAAATTTTTTTATAGTATACCACTTTTTTCCCATTTAATCAATTAAATTTCTATTTTATAAGCTTACTTATACGTGTTCTCATATATATTTAAACTTTATTGAATTTAACTTAATATATATAGTATAATATATATTAGGAGGTTAAATTTATGGAATTACAAGAAAATAAATTAATGACAAAAACTTTTTTTTGGATGTTTATTGGACTTTTAAGTACTGCAATTATTTCGTGGTATACTTATTCTTCAGGATTATTTATTAACATTTTAAGAAATGGATATTTTAACATTTTACTTATAACAGAACTTATTGTTGTTTGGCTATTTTCATTTTGTTTTAAGAAAATGTCTCCAATGTTTGTTGCTATATTGTTTTTTATATACTCAATGTTAAATGGAGTTTTACTCTCAACAATATTTGCAGTATTCGAACTTAACTCCGTCATTCAACTATTTCTAGTTTCAGCCTTACTTTTTGGAGCATTTGCACTTATTGGCTTTTTTACTAAACAAGACTTAAGTTCTTGGAATTATATTCTTTTTGGAGCTTTGATTGCTGGAATTATATTAAGTTTAATTAACATATTTTTAGGAAGTTCTATACTTGATATATTATTAGATTGGTTTATGATATTCGTATTTTTTGGAATTACTATATATGATGTCAACAATATTAAAGCACTTCAATATGATAGTAGTTTAAACCAAGAAAAACTATATATTTATGGTGCTATGCAATTATACCTGGATTTTATTAATATATTCCTAAGAATTTTATCTATATTTGGAAAAAGAAGAAATTAATAAATTTAAAAAATTAAAGAAGTGATTTATGAAAATTTTTATTATATCATAAATTACTTCTTTTGATTATCAGCAGTGATAATTATTATTACTATCCCAGTAGTTTGCTATATATTTTTTCTTTATCATACATTGTTTTGTTTGCCATAATTTATTTTATTATAGTTTAGTATAATTCTGTTATACAATTATCTCCTATATATGTTCCTATATTTTTTCCTTCACAAATTTTTAATATTGAATCTTTTTCTTTAAAATCAAAAACATACATTGGCATTTTATATTCTTTAGCTAAAATAAATGCTGATTGATCTGCAACTTTTAATTCATCTTTTATTACATCTTCATATTTTATAGATTTATATCTTTTTGCATTTGGATTTTCTGCTGGATTTTCAGTGTATACACCATCTGTTCCATGTTTTGCCATTAAGACTACATCTGCTCTAATTTCTATTGCTCTTTGAACGGATGGATAATCTGTTGTAACAAATGGTTGGCCTACTCCTCCTCCAAATATAACAACTTTCCCCTTATCTAGATGGTTAATTGCCTTTAATCTAATATATGGTTCTGCTACACTATTTATTGGTAAAGCTGTCATTACTCTTACATTGCTAATTCCTTTTGATGTTAAAGCACCTCTTAATATTAAACTATTTATAATTGTTGCAAGCATTCCAATATTATCCGCTTCTGCTCTTTCAATTTCCCAATCTTCTGCTGTTCTTCCTCTAAAAATATTTCCTCCCCCTACTAATACCGCTACTTCTACTCCTGAATTTACTGCTTTTATGATTTCTTCTGTAATATTTTCTAATGATTCTTTTTCAAATCCAAAATCTTTATCCCCAGATAGGGCTCCTCCACTTAATTTTAATAAAATTCTTTTGTACTTCATAAAACACTCTCTTTCCTATATTTATAAATTATTATTGTAATAATTTATAAACAATATTTTATCTATTTTCTTCTTTTATTTTATTATTATATGATTCTTTACTTTTATTTGCATTTACATTTACTATTTATTAAGTCCTAATTTCAATATACAGTCATCTATTTCTTTTTTAGTTTCTTCTATATTTTTTCTTGTATCAAATTCATAATAATTTGCTTCTAATTTTTTTAATACATATTCTATATTTTGATTTAATCTTTCATAAAAAGAATAGTACTTTCCAATATCTTCTTCTGTATGAAGTTTTCTTGAACGTTCTAATATTTTATGTGGATCAGAAATTAGATAAAAATATATAATATTTAATTCTTCTTGTTTCTTTTTTACATAATTTATGTAATCTGCTATTTCATCTATATTTTTTCCTCTTGTTAACATATAACTTAAAGTTAGTACATGCCAACTTTCTACAAATATTACTTTTTCATCTTTCCAGTTTCTTATTTTATCTCTTTTCAACTCTTCTTTTTTTACTAATTCCTCAAAAGAACTATCTGCTAGTGCTCCTGCTTTAACATTTTTAGTTACTCTTATTTCTTCAGCACATTCTCCTTGTGTTATAAATCCTTTTTTATTTAATATATCTAAAATTGTACTTTTGCCTGATGAATGAATCCCTACTATTGGTACTAAAGTTTTCTTTTCCATAATTTAATCTCCTTTTAGTATCGTGTAATTTTTTTACTATTAATTATTTATTACATTTTCTTTACTTTTAGATTTTAAATTGCCTTTAAACATCTGTTACACTCATCTTTATTTATTTTCTTTTTAGCCATTATTATTTTATCTAATAACCCTTGTGTATTATTATTTTTTAATTCTTCTAAAAAATTTATTTGCATATTTTTCATTCTACATGGCATGAAACATCCATTATGATTAACATATAAATCGCTAGATTGTATACAATATTTTATTGGGTTTTCTACAAGTTTTGCTGTTGCACATACACACCTTGTTAAAAAAATTTCATGATTTTCTTTTTTATAAGCTTTTGATCTATTATTATTGTTGTTACTATTTTCTTTTGAATATCCATATTTTACTATTTTTTTTATCACTTCCTCTTCTTTCACACATTCTTCTTGTTTTTGTGGAAATAACTCTGTAAACTTTATACTTGCTTTTATTTCTTTTGAAAATTCGATTAATTTATTTAATTCTTCATCACTCCAATTTACACCTTTTACAAGTGTAGAATTTAATCTTATTTCTATGTTTGGATATAGTTTCCTTACATTTTTTATATTTTCTATTACCTTATTATATGTGTTTTTTACACATACTATTTTCTCATAGCTTTCTCTATTTAATGTATGTATAGATAAATTAATTCTTTTTAAATATTTACAAATATCTATTTTTTTATCTAGTAAATATCCATTTGTTACTAATGTAATTTTTGCTCCATTTTGATATAATTTTTTTGCAATTTCTATTACATCTTTTCTTACCAAAGGTTCTCCGCCCTGATAATGTTACTCCATTAAAATTATAATGTTTACTATAAATATTGTATAGCTTACAGTAATCGTCTATCGTTAACAGATTTTCACATTTTTCTTTCATTCCTTCATGATGACAAAAATAACATTTATAGTTACATTCTCCGTGTTAATAAAAATCTAATATCGTTTTTTTCTACCATACATTAAACACACTCCTTTAAAGCAACAAAATTTATCTTCTCCCGTTCCATTCTTCATAGAATTCTTCTAAAAATTCTTCCATATACTTTTGTCTATGTTCTGCTATTTTTATTGCCGTATCTGTGTTCATTAGTTGTTTTATTTTTAGTAATTTATCGTAAAAATGGCTTATTGATGTATTTGAACCATTTTTTATGTATTCTTTTTTAGTTATTATATTATTTTCTTCATCTGGATTATATATTGCTTTTCCTTTTTTTCCACCATATGTGAATACTCTAGCAATTCCTATTGCACCAATTGCATCTAATCTATCAGCATCTTGTACTATTTTTCCTTCTTTACTTAATTCTTTTTTTCCTTCTAGATTGCTACTAAATCCTATGTTTTCGCAACTATTTAATATATTTTGAATATCTTCTACTTTAAAAAATCTATATAAATCTAATTTTATTAATAATTTTGTCAAATTAGATTTAATACTTCCATTACTATATTTATGATCATATATATCATGAAGTAATGAAGTAACTCCCACAACAAAAGGATTTCCTTTTTCTTTTTCGTTTATTAACATTGCATTATTATATACTCTTCTTACATGCCACCAATCATGTGAACCATCATTTTTAGACATTTCTTCTTGAATATACATTTGTAATATTTCTAAAATTTTATTCTCATCCATGTTTTTCTCGTTCCTTTAATCTTCTTAGTTATAATATATTCATAAGAATATAAAAATATTCTTTATTGTACTAATTTATTTTCTTCATCTATTAAAAATTTTGGATTAAAAAATATATTAGCACACATTTCTTTATCTAATCCTAGTACTTCTTTTATTTTCCATATTTCGTTAATTCCAAACTCTCTTTGCCCATTTAACTTCTTAGTTAAGGTATTATAACTTATGCCTAGTTCTTTTGCTAAATAGCTTCTCTTTATATTCCTTATTGTCATTAACGCTTTTATTCTATTTCCAATGATTTCAGGATTCATATAACTACTCCTTTTTTGTTGTTTCTTATTAAGAAACATGATATAATATTTAAACTTCATTGTCAATATTTGTAAGAAACTTTTTTATAGATTATTACACCGTTTTGTTTACAAATTAGAAACAAAATGTTATAATCGTCTTGATTTGTAATTAAGGGGGCAAAAAAATGAATACAATATTTCAAGAAAGATTAAATGAACTATTATCTAAAAAACTTTATACCTATGAAGATTTAACAAAAAAGTTAGGATTAAAATCAAAAGGAACTATTACAAAATATGCTAATGGTCAAATAAAAAACCCTAGCATAAGTACTATTGAAAAAATAGCAAAATTATATAATATCTCACCAGCTTGGCTTAGTGGACTTTCAAACAATAAACATGCAAATATGAATACAGATGAATTTATAAAGATAAAAATTGTTAATCAAAGTAATGAAAATTCTTTAGATTCATTTATTACTATTACAAGTAACGAAGCTAATAATAATGATTATATTGCTTTAATTCAAAAAGATAATAGCTTAAGTCCTGAAATTTTGAAAAATGATCATTTATTAATTAAATGTATAGATACATTTAATTCTGAAGATTTTTGTGCAATTAATTATAAAAATGAAATTTTAATAAGAAAAATAATTAAAACAGATATTGGTCTTATACTAAAACCTACAAATGCTGAATTTGAGCCTATAGTTTGTTTAAATAAAGATATTAAAACTATAAAAATCTTAGGAATCGTAAAAAAAGTTGAACGATTTCTTAATTAAAAATTAATATATATAATAATAATTTTTCCATTATTTGTCAATGCAAAAATTAAAAGAAACAGTATCTAAAAAAAATTACAAGATAAGAAACAAATTTTAAAAAGATAAAATTTGTTTCTTATCTGCCTTCATTATAGATACTGTTTTTTATATATTAGATTTATTTGAATTTTAGATGATTTATTTTTTTATTAATTTAAATATCTTTATTTTTTGGATAGTAATTTTTATTTATTATTTAATACTTCTTTTGTTAAATATTCTATAATTTTATTTGTTACTTCAATAAAAAATTCTTCTATCTCTTTTTCTGAAAAAGTTTTATATTCTAATTTAATATCTTTAATTTTAGAATCTATTTTTTCTTTATTTATATAATCAATTGATTTTTTTATATCTTTTTCATTTATATTTATAACACTAATTGCATTTGATTTTTCTATTAACTTCTGATCAAAAGTTGGCTCTACAACACAATCTTTATAAAATAGATAATCTGCAAATATTTTAAAATCTCTTTGCTTTATCTTTCTTACAGTATCAAAATTAGAATTTTCTACTTTTTCTAATAATTTTATACCTACTATCTCTTTTTCATTAAATATTGCTTTTTTTTCGTAAAAATCCTTATTCCATAAATTATCTGTTAATAAATGTACTAGATATCCTAAAATAACTTTATTATTCATATTATCTTCATATATGTTAAAAAATCTGTTATGAGAACTAAATTTTTCTCTTGGATATAAATCATAATGAGTTATTGGATGGCTAACTATATGTGATACATCTCTAAATAAATATCCATTTTCAATATCTGGCAATATATTTCCAAATATAAAATCATTTTCATCCTCTATATTAATTTTTTCTAAAACTTTTTTAGCTGTTGCTAAGTGTATTCCCCAAGATGGCATTTTTTCCTCCTATTTTTATATTATTTTATATGTTTTTTTAGCATATTCTCTTAATTTGTTATATACTTCATATGTTATTTCCACATCTTTTAGACCTCTATGTGCACCTTTGTAACTAACATCAAACTTTTCTGCCAAAGTTCCTAATTTATAGTTTTGACTATTTGGTAATATTTTCTTTGCTATTTGCATTGTATCTATAAAATCGTTAGTTAAATAAGATTTCAAATACTTTTCACAATTATCGTATATAAAGTTAATATCAAAGTTAACATTATGTCCCATTATTACATCATTTCCAGTAAATTTAATAAATTCGGTTAAAACATTTTCTATATTTTTCCCGTCTTTTAGCATATCATTTGTTATACCTGTTAGTTTTGTAATAAATGGATTTATATTATAATTTATTTTTATTAAAGATTCATATTCTTCTATTATTTTATTGTTTCTTACTTTTATTGCTCCAATTTCAATTATATCATTTTCTTTTGGTGAAAGACCTGTTGTTTCTATATCTACTAAAACATAATCATCCACCCATTGTAACACACTATTTCCTTTTAATTTTCTATCTTTTATTTTATTCATTATAATTCTTTTTTCCCCTATTTTTTTCATTATTTTTCAAAATTATATAAACAGTTGTTCTTTTTGTCAAGTTTTTTTTATATTTGAAACAAAAATAAGCTAAAAATTGTTAAAACATTATTTAACAATTTTTAGCTCTATTTTTATCTTACTCTATTTCGTCATTACAATCTTGAAATTGTGAATTATATAAATCTGCATAAAATCCTTGTTTTGCTAATAATTCCTCATGAGTTCCTTGTTCTACTATATCACCTTGATTCATTACTAATATCAAATCTGCATTTCTTATTGTTGATAATCTATGTGCAATAATAAAACTTGTTCTACCTTTCATTAAATTATCCATAGCAGATTGTATTTGTTCTTCTGTCCTTGTATCTATAGAACTTGTTGCTTCATCCAAAATTAATATTTTTGGATCTGTTAATATGACACGCGCTATAGTTAAAAGTTGTTTTTGACCTTGTGATATATTGCTAGACTCCTCATTTAAAACCATATCATAAGAATTTGGAAGCGTTTTTATAAAATGATGTACATGTGCTGCTTTTGCCGCTTCTATTACTTCTGAATCTGTTGCATCTTGCTTTCCATATTTAATATTATCTTTTATAGTTCCTTCGAATAACCATGTATCTTGTAAAACCATTCCAAATAAGCTTCTAAGTTCTCCACGTTTAAAATCTTTTATATTATGTCCATCTACTAATATACTTCCACTATTTACATCATAAAATCTCATTAATAATTTTACTATTGTTGTTTTTCCTGCACCTGTTGGTCCTACAATTGCTATTTTTTGCCCTTCTTTAATTTTAGCATTAAAATCATTTATAATAATCTTATTTTCATTATATCCAAAATGTACATGATCAAATTCTACATTACCTTTTATTCCTTCTATACTTACAGGATTTTCTACTTTTTGAATTTCTTCTTCCTCTTCTAAGAATTCAAATATTCTTTCTGCTGCTGCAACCATAGATTGAAGCATACTAGATACTTGTGCAATTTGTACAATTGGTTGCGTAAATTGTTTATTATACTGTATAAATGATTGAATATTTCCTACTGTTATTCTTCCATTGGCTGCTAAATATCCTCCTAATATTGCTACACAAACATATCCAATATTTCCTATAAAGTTCATTACTGGATACATAACACCAGACAAGAATTGTGACTTCCATGCTGAATGATATAATTCATCATTTGCTTTTTTAAAGTTTAAATTTGCTTCTTCTTCACCATTAAATACTTTTACTATTGTATGACCACTAAAAACTTCTTCCACTTGACCATTTACATGTCCTAAATAATCTTGTTGTTTTTTGAAATACTTTTGTGACTTACCAACTATTTTTTTAACAACAAATGCTGTTATTGGTAATATAATTATAGATACAATTGTCATTGTAACACTAATTGATAACATCATAATTAGAATTCCTACTAATGTGCATATTGATGTTATTATTTGTGTAATACTCTGATTTAAGTTCATACTTAATGTGTCTATATCATTTGTTAAAACAGATAATACTTCCCCATTTGTCTTTTTATCAAAATAATTCATTGGTAATCTATTTATTTTTTTAGTTAAATCACTTCTTAATTTATATGTTAGTTTTTGTGCAATTCCTGTCATTGTAAATCCTTGTATTATTGAAAAAGCTGCACTTGCAATATATAGCGCTAATAATGTTAATAATATATTTGCTATTTTCTCGAAATTTATTCCGCCTGTTCCATATATTTTTCCAATTAAACCTGTATATATTTCTGTTGTAGCATTACCTAATATTTTAGGACCTATAACAGAAAATATTGTACTTCCTACAGCAAATATAAAAACTATCATTAATGATATTTTATAATTTGCTAAATAATTTTTTATTAATTTTTTTGTTGTTCCTTTAAAATCTTTTGCCTTTTCTACAGCTCCACGACCTTTTGGTCCTGGCCTCATACCTCCCATTGGAGGTTTTCTTTCTTTTTCTGCCATTATTCCAATTCCTCCTTTGAAAGTTGTGATAGTGCTATTTCTTTATATGTTTCATTATTCTTCATTAGTTCTTCATGTGTTCCTATTCCCACTATATTTCCATCATCTAATACAATAATTTGATCTGCATTTAATATTGTACTAATTCTTTGTGCTACAATAATTACTGTTTTATCTTTTGTTTTTTCACTAAGTGCTGTTCTTAATTTTACATCTGTTTTAAAATCTAATGCTGAAAAACTATCATCAAACACAAATATTTCTGGATTTTTTGCTATTGCTCTTGCTATTGATAAACGTTGTTTTTGTCCACCAGAAACATTATTTCCTCCTTGTGCAATTTCAGAATTGTATTTTTCTTTTTTAGTATTAATAAACTCTTCTGCTTGTGCAATTCTAGCTGCTTCTATCATACGTTCATCAGACATATTTTTGTCACTATATTTTATATTTGATTCTATTGTTCCTGAAAATAATACACCTTTTTGTGGAACAAAACCTATAATATCTCTTAAAGTTTTTATATCTATATCTTTTATATTAACACCATCTATTAATAATTCTCCGCCTGTAACATCATAAAAACGTGGAATTAAATTTACAATTGTAGATTTACCACTACCTGTACTTCCTATAATTGCAGTTGTTTTTCCTGGCTCAGCTGTAAATGTAATATCATTTAAAATTTCTGTATCTGCATCTGGATATCTAAAAGATACATTTTTAAATTCTACATATCCCTTTTTATTCCTATTTAATTTTTTTGTTTCTTTTGCATTTTTTATTGAACTTTCTGTTTCTAATACCTCATTAATACGTTTTGCAGAAACAGCTGCTCTTGGAAGCATAATAGATATCATAGATATCATCAAAAATGCCATTACTATTTGCATTGTATATTGAATAAATGCCATCATGTCTCCTACCTGTATTGCTCCTTCTTCAACTCCATGTCCACCTGCCCAAATGATTAAAACTGTAATTCCATTCATTATAAACATAAGTGCTGGCATCATTATACTCATTGCACGGTTAACAAATATATTGGCTTTCATTAGATCAAAATTTGCTTTATCAAATCTTTCTTCTTCTGTCTTTTCTTTGTTAAATGCTCTAATTACAGGAAGTCCTGTTAATATTTCACGTGCTACACCATTTAACTTATCAATTAATTCTTGTAATTTTTTAAATTTAGGCATTGCTATAATAAATAAAGTCATAACAACTAAAATAATTACAACTATTGCAAGACCAATAATCCAAGCCATAGAATTTGCTTTATTAGCAAGGACTTTAAAGAATCCTCCTATTCCTATTATTGGTGCATAAACCACAACTCTAAATAACATAGTTATTAAGTTTTGAATTTGTTGAATATCATTTGTATTTCTTGTAATTAATGATGCAACACCAAATTTTCTCATTTCACTACTTGAATAGGTTAATACTTTTTTAAATAATTTTTCTCTTAATACTTTTCCTAAATTAGCTGCAACTCTAGATGATAGTAGCATAATTATTACAGCACTTGCCATACTAATTAGTGCAACTCCAAGCATTTGAAGTCCTGAAAGTAATATATAATTATTTTGTAATTTATTTGTATCTATTCCAATTTCTTCATATTCTGCTTTTATCTCTGAAATTGCTGCACTATTTAATATAGTGTCTGGCATTTCATCTATTTTTTTGTTTATCTCTTCTAAAATAGCATTTCTTTGTTCTTCTTTCATTGTTTTTATAATATCGATTAAAGAAATATTACTTAAAGCTTGTTTTTGCTCTTCTTGCATGTTTTGTAACATCTGATTTTTTAATTTTTCTTCTGTTTCTTTACTTTCTAAAGATGCTACAGTCATTAGAGGCTTTTTCATTTTATTTTCTAAAGCTTCTTCTTTATCATTTTTTAAATTCTTTTTTATATATAATTCTTCTGTTTCTAGTTTTGGATATTCTTTTAAATATTTTTCATAATCCTTATTGCTTAAATTATCTTTACTAATTAATTCATAATTTTCTAAAATTTCATTATCATCATTAGTTAATAATAAAATCTCATCCATTTTTGATTTTCTAATAACTTTTGGTGAAACTTCTTTTATTCCACTTTGTTGTATACCAATATTAACAATTTTAGATGTATAATCTGGTAACGCTAAATCTGCCATAGCCTGAATACATAAAAGAATTATAATTGCTATTACACTAAATTTTGTCTTTTTTAAGTATTTTAATACTTTTAACATTTCTTTTTAATCCTCTCTTTCTTTTCTATTCCATATTTTAAGTAGTTAATCATTTTTAAATACTCTTCTTTAGCTTGTTTTTTACTATTATAACTGAAACTATTTATAATAGCATTTTTAGTTATACTACCTAACATTTTTATTATTATTATCATATCTTCTTTATTTTCTATTTTTAGATTTTCTTTATTTATTAATCTATAATATTCAGATATATCTTTTGGTTTATATTTTTTCATTGTTGCTAAAAAAATACCATCTTCACTATTTTTCATATTTTCGAATATATTTTTATATAATTTTATATCTTCTTTTGACATACATTGCTCTAAAACATGATCATATATCGAAATAAATACTTCAAATATATCTCCATTTGTCTTATGAAAAGTTTCTTCTGTTCCTTTATTTACCATTAATGCATGATTGCTTATTATGTATTCTAACAAATCTTCTTTGCTTTCGAAATATTGGTAAAAACTTCCTCTTGCAATTCCTGCATCTTCTACTATATTTTTTATTGATGTTTCTTGAAAAGGTACTCTTGCAAATTCTCTTTTTGCTGCATTAATTATTATCTTTTTTTTCTCTTCTGATAAGTTTAAGAAAGTTTCTTTAGGCACTTTTTTCACCTCTTTTCACTTAAAATATTCTAACTTTTATTTAATTTAAATATATTATGCTTTTAAACTAAAAAATGACACTGTGTCAGCATTATAAGTGACACAGTGTCATTTGTCAATATATCTATTGTTACTTTTTTGTGAAATTTATGTGTTCTCCAAGATTATTTTTAATTTCTAGTTGCTTAATTTTTTCTTTTTATACTACTATTAGCTTTTATAGTTTTATTCGTTACTTTTTATTAATTCTATCACATCTTCTATACTATCATTTGGTGTTGAAGCTCCCGCCATTATTCCTATTTTTTTAAATTTCTTTATTTCGTCTATATTTAATTCATTTTTAGTTTCTATTATTAGAGTATTTTCACAATTTTCCTTTGATATATCATAAAGTTTTTTAGTATTAGAACTATTTTTTCCTCCGATAATAATCATACATTCTACTTCTTTAGAAATATTAGCAGTTTCCTCTTGTCTTATTTTAGTAGCACTACATATAGTATTTTTTATTTCTAATTTTATATCATCTGATATTTCATTTTTTATTTTTTCTACAAAAGAACTAAATTTTTCTAAACTAAATGTCGTTTGCACAATTATTAATAATTTTTTTATTTTAGATTCTTCTAATTTTTTTATAGCTTCTTTTATTTCTTCTTCTTTTTCTATTATACATGAATTTTTCCCACAAAAACTAATCGTTCCAATAGTTTCCGGATGTTTTTTTCCTCCAATTAAAAATATATAATACCCTTTTTTTGAATATTCTTCTGCTATATTATGTATCTTTAGCACAAATGGACATGTAAAATCAAAGACCTCTATATTTAAAGCTTCTGCTTTTTTATAAATATCTTTTGAGATTCCATGTGCTCTTATAATAACTTTACTTTTTGAATCTTCAATATTTTCTACTACACTTAAGCCTAATTTTTCTAATTTTTTTATAACTTCACCATTATGTACTAATTCTCCTAAACAAGATACATTTTTATATTCTTTTAATTTTTCTTCTGCATTTGTAACTGCTGTTTTTACACCATAACAAAAACCTGCTGTTTTTCCTAAAATTATTTCCATAAAAGCTCCTTTTAAATCATTTTTAAAATTTCTTCTTTTAATACATTAACTATTTCTTCTTGTTTTACTTTTCGTATAATTTCACCTTTTTTAAATAATAAACCTTCTTTTATTCCTCCTGCAATTCCTATATCAGCATTTCTTGCTTCTCCAGGTCCATTTACAGCGCATCCCATTACAGCAACTGTTATATCTGCTTCTATTCCTTGTAAGAATTCTTCTACTTCTTTTGCTATTGGTATCAAGTCAATTTGTGTTCTTCCACAAGTTGGACATGCTACTAACTTTGGAGATTTATTATATAAATTACAATCTTTCAAAATTTCTTTTGCAACTTTTATTTCTTCTACTGGATTATCTGATAATGATACTCTCATTGTATCTCCTATACCTTGTCTTAATAAACCCCCCAGTCCTATACTAGATTTAATAGTTCCACTAAAAGCTGTTCCTGCTTCTGTTATTCCTAAATGTAATGGATAATTAAATTCTTTACTTGCTTCTTCATATGCTTCTATACACAAATCTAAATCTGAAGCTTTTAAAGATATACATATATCATAAAAGTCTAATTTTTCTAAAATTTCTACATGTCTTTTGGCACTTTCAACCATTGCTTTAGCTGTTGGTTTTCCATCTAATAATAAATCCTTTTCTAAAGACCCACCATTTACTCCTATACGAATTGGTATTTTATGCTTTTTACATGATTCAACAACTTTTTTTACTCTTTCTTCACTTCCTATATTTCCAGGGTTAATCCTTATTTTATCAACTCCACTTTCAATTGCTTCTAATGCTATTTTATAATCAAAATGTATATCTGCTACTACCGGAATATTTATTTTTTGTTTTATTTCTTTTATTGCTTTTGCATCGTCTATATCTAAACAAGCAACTCTAACAATTTCACAACCTGCTTTTTCTAACTCTAAAATTTGTTTTACTGTTGCACCGTACATCTTTTGTTTTTGTATTTGTCATAGATTGAATTACAACTTTATCTTGTCCTCCAATTTGTACATCTCCTACCATTATTTTTCTTGTTTTTGTTCTTTTATTCATATCGCATTTATCTCCTTTTTTCGGATAAAATATCTATTTTTTTATATATCTAGATTATATTATACATTTTTATCAAAAGCAATATTAAAGTCACCATAAAAATTTAAAAAGAAATGGAATTTGTTATATTTTTTACTTTATCATAAAATATAACAAATTCCATTTCTTTTTATTTTTAGAATTTACCTATAACTATCTTACCAGTTTTATCTATAAATCCATATTTTTCATTTCCATCTTTTCCAATTGACACTCTTGCTAATCCTTCTGAAAATCCATAATAATTATATCCCTGCTCTAAATTATCTATAACTACCTTACCAGTTTTATCTATATAGCAATAATTATTAGAACCAGTTTTTTTAATGCTTGCTAACCCTTCTGAAAAGTTATTCGCCATACTAATTTCATAATCTGTTATAACTTCTTTACCAGTTTCATCTATATATGTCATATGTCCATCTTCTTTCAGTACCAAACATAATCCGTTCACTAAATAGGTTTACGCTAAGATATTTTTTTCCTGTAGTAGTTTTTCCATTTTCATTTAGCAATTCATATTCTCCATCTTTTTTTACCGAAATTAATCCTACGTCTGTACTATATATACTCTGATATTCAGTATTTAATATAACATTTTTATCTTTATCTAACAGTCCATATTTTCCGTCTTTCTTAACTATAAATTTTCCATTTTTTTCTTCCATTTGATCATACTCATAAAACTCTCCATTTGTATTTATATATCCACTCTTTCCATCTTTTTTTACTTTTGCTAAACCATTAAAAAACTTTTCGCAATTCTCATATATTAAATCTATAACCACTTTACCAGTTTTATCTATAAATCCATATCTTTCATTTTCTTTTTTTCCAATTGACACCCTTGCTAATCCATTTTCAAAATTATTCACATCTTCATATTCTGAACAATCTAAAACAACCTTACCTGTTTTGTCTATATAACAATATTTACCATCTTTTTCTTTTTTTACTGCTGCTAATCCTTCTGAAAATTTATTTGCTATACTGATTTCAACCTCTGGTACCATTTCTTTACCTGTTGTATCTATGAAAATATTATTATTTTCGAACGTTTCTACTCCTGCCATTCCATCTGAAAAATCACTTGCATTTTTATATCCTTTTTTAGTAATTAATTTTCCTTCTTTTGTTACATATATAAATTTGTCACTTGCATTCATTGTAATAATACCTTCTGAAACTTCACCTATATATAAAAAATTACACGGTACTATTTCTTTACCATCTTTATTTATTAAACCATAATCCCCTTTTCGTACTTTATATAAATCATCATCCATTTTGTCTATAGTCTGGTAGATATAATCAGCTACTACTTTTCCATCTTTATCAACTAATCCAAAATTCTGATCTTTCTTTACTTTTAGTAGATCACCTATTCTTTCTATCATCAAATTCGAACAATCTAGAACTATTTTTCCTTCTGTATTTATTACACCATATTTACCTCCACTTTTTATTATAGCTATTCCATCCTTAAAATCTGAAGCATATTCTATTTCAAGATTTAATGCATTCGCATCTACATTAGCCTCATTATTAGTAGATGATGATTCATCTTTTTTATTTTCTTCTCCCTTCTTTTCACATCCTGTTATTGTTACTAAACTATGTTTTTAACACTATTATTTTATATTATTAAATTTCTTTTTTCAACTTCAAATAATATATTTCCACATTAATCGAATTTTAACCCCCTGATTTCTTAGTACTTTCTATACTTAAAATTACTTTTAAATTACAATTTTATTACAATTATATTTCGTTTTATCTATATCTTTATATTATAAAAAATAAAAAAATTTTCTAATAGCAAAAGAGCCTAGATATACATTTTCTAGACTCTTTTATTTTTATAATTTTACTAATCGTTATTTTCATCATCAATAAAATTAAATTCATCTTTAAATTTTTCTTTGAAGATTTGAAATACTTCATTTAATATTTCTTCATCATCAACACTTACATAAGATTCCTGATTTTCATCTTCTGTATCTTCTAATTTTAGAATTACAACTTCTCCTGCATCTTCTCCAGAATCTTCTGTAGGTAATAATACAACATACTCTTCTCCATCATATTGAATTAAATCTAAGAATTCAAATTCGATTTCATTTCCATCTTCATCTGTTAAAGATACTATGTTATCAATTTCCTCTGCATCTGGAACATTATTTAAATCATCATTCATGTTAATTTCTCCTTTCAAATTTTTATATTTAAATTGTATTTCTACAATGATAATAACTAATAAATATTATTCACATTTTTTATTTTGATATACTTTATATCTATTTTACTTCTTAAGTTTTTTATTAGCTTTTAAGAAGTAATCTTTTTCATATATGTTTCTAATATATATACAGCTGATATTGTGTCTACAATATCTCTTTTTTTATGTTTATTTATATTTAAATAATTCATAGTTTTATGTGCTGCAACAGTAGTGAGTCTTTCATCTATTTCTTCTATTTTTAATTTATTAAATTTGCATTTTAGCTTATGAATAAACTTTTCTGTAACTTCAACTCTTTCAGTCTTAGTACCATTCATATTAAGAGGTAAACCAACTACTATTGTATCTACTTCATACTCATTTAATAACTCTTCTAGTCTTTTTAAAACAATTTTATCATTTCCTTTATGATGTATTGTTTCTAAACCTTGAACTGTTATTCCTAGAGCATCTGTAATTGCTACTCCTACCCTAGAATCACCATAATCAATTCCTAATTTTCTCATTTATTAGTCGTCCAATCCTATATAACTTTTTACCATTTTTTCCAATAATTCATCTCTTTCGATTTGTCTTATTAAATTTCTAGCATTATTATGACTAGTAATATATGTTGGATCACCTGATAATATATACCCAACTATTTGGTTTATTGGATTATACCCTTTTTCTACAAGTGCTTGATGTACTTCTTTTAAAATTTCTCTAGCCTTAATATTTTTATCCCTCTCTACTTTAAAACTCATTGTTTCATCCATAGCCATAATAAATTACCTCCTATAAACAATTTATATTATTTTCTGTTTGGTCTGCATTATCTAAGTATTCTTCTAATTTGGCTGTTACTCCTTCTAGTGCAGTTCCTTTGTAATATGTTGATATTGCAACATTAATTTTAGGACTAACTACTATATTTTTCTTTCCTCTATAATCTTCTTCTGGTTCTATTCGTAGTTTTTCTACTTCTCTTTTCATATCCTTCATAAAATTTACAACTCCAGCTGTATCGATTCCAGAAAATACTATTGCAAATTTTGGTCCCATATATCTTACAAAAAAGTACTCCTCAGCCAAATTATTTTTTAGTAAATCACTTACTTCTGTAATAACTGTATTACCAGTTTTTCTACTAACTAGTTCATTAATCTTTTGTAAATTAACTATCTTAAAAAGACATACTGTTGATGTTGGATATTGGTCTATTACCTTTCTTGCAGTTCCATATAAGTATTCAACAGATTTTAGTCCTGAGAATTTATCTTCTCTAACTATATTTTCTATAATTTTTTGGTTTTCAACAGTTCTTAATACTGAAACTATATTATTTTTTACAACTTCTAAAATAGTAGTATCAACATTATCAAACTCATGTGGCTTACTACCTTCTATAATCCAATATCCTATATAAATATTATCTACATACAATGGAAAGAACATAGCAGATTTAGCTCGTCCAAATTCCATTCTTTGATATGGTAATTTTTCGCCTTCTTGGTTTATTGTTATATATTTAGGGGTAGCAGTTTGGATACTATCTCTAAAAACTGGTTCATTTTGAAGAGTTCTTAAAGTGTCCCAGTGTTTTTCTTCTACATTTGAAGCTTTTACTTGGTATTCTGCACCATTATAAATTACTATAGTAGAATATTTTATATCATATCTTTCTATTAAAATACTATTTATTTTTTTAATTTTTTGATCTACTGTACTTGCTTCGCTTATAGTATCCATAAAATCTTGTAATACATTTAAGCTTGTTATTTTTTGATTTGTATTACTGAATTCTTCTAACTTTTTGTGTATAGATACGTTGTACATAATTAATCCTATTATTGCTATTACTAACAATACTATTATGATAATAACTGCTATTAACAAAATAATCCCCTCTCTATTCTATTTTAATATTTCTTCTTCATTTTATTTAAAGTATTACTTGTTCCTGTTGAAAAATTACTATTGTAATTATTATATTTATTATTTTTTTCTTTTACTGGTTTATTATTAATTAATGGAAATACCATATTTCCTAATTTATTTAAACTTTGTAACATATTTTTTGAATACCCTCTTAAAGAAAATTTGCAATCTACTAAACTATCTAAATATTTAGTATACGCTTGTTGATCAAAAGGAATAATTGTATATTTAACATTATTACTGTTAAATAATTCTGTCATAAATGACATACTTGGATCATTATATGAACTCATTCCTTCAATTAACATTTTGTCACTCATTTTATTTAGTCTCACGTGTTTGTTAATTACTATTCTAATTTTATTTGGATCTAATACGTCTTTTGCCTTTAATTCTCTTAAAAATGCTGTTAAAGGTTGAATAGTTAAAACATCTAAACTTTGTACTAAATAAATTTCTTGAACAACATTAAAGTATTCATATTCAGTATCAAAGTCACAATCTAACAATACTAATGAATAATTATTTAATAAGGTTTCTACAATATTTTCATAATCTTTTAATCCTTCCACTTCATCTGGCAAAGATGTATAAACAGTTAAATTTTTATTTATTGGTATTCCTTCTGCAATTCCTCTTCTTAAATTTTCTATACAGTTATATGCTGCACCTGTTAATTCTGGATTATTATCTGTATACATATAATATGCATTTCTATTTTTTGTAAGATCTAATATTGCTGTACTTATTCCTTTTTCTGAAAACATTTGAGCTAAATTACTTACTAAGAATGATGTTCCATTTTTTGAAGTTCCTACAAATGATACAATTTTTTGATCACTACTTATTAAATTATCTATATTGAAGTTAACTGAAGAATTATATTTATTAGCACTTTCAATTTCTTTAGAATTTTGTTTACTAATTGGTTCCATTCTATTAAAGTTTGGATTACTTATTGGAGCACTATAATTACTTTTGGTGTTATCTTCCTCCTCATAATAATCGTCGTCATCGTCTGCCATTGGTACTGATATATCATCATCGTCTTCATCTTCTTCATAATCATCGTCATCATCAAATCCAGGCAATGATGCATCATCTTCTTCTTCGTCATCTCCATAATTGTAATCATCATCGTCTTCATATTCATCATCATTATCATCAACACCTGGTAATGATTCTTCATCTTCTTCATAATCATCATTATCGCCAAATCCTGGTAATGATTCTTCATCTTCTTCGTCATCGTAATCATTGAATCCTGGTAATGTTACATCTTCGTCTTTTTTTACTTTTGGTGTTGGTATTTTTTTATCTTCGTCTTCTAAGTCCTCAAAATCGTCAAATCCTGGTAAAATATCAACATCTTCATCTTCTATTTTTTTCTTAGGAGGTCTTCCTCTTCCTCTTTTTACTGGACTTACTACTTTTGTTTCATTTTCTACTTCATCTTCTATTTTTTTCTTAGGAGGTCTTCCTCTTCCTCTTTTTACTGGTTCTGCCACCTTTGTTTTGTCTTGTATTTCGCTTTCTGTTTTTTTCTTAGGAGGTCTTCCCCTTCCTCTTTTTACTGTTTCTACTACATCTTCTACATCTTCAAAATCTTCTATTTCTTCATGACGAGGTTTTTTTACAATCTTTCTTTCATGTCTTTCATAGTTTTCGTCTAATGTATGTGTTGTATGTGGAACTTTTCTTATTCTTTCTTCTTCTCTTTTTTTATCAACAATTCTTTTTACTTTATTTGTATCTACTGAAGTAGGAATAATTACTGGTTTACTCAATCTTTGTTTGTTTAATTCTTTTTCTATAAACTCTATTTTTTGTGCTTCTTCATTTTTCACACTAAATTTCTTATTTTCTTTTCTAATAGTCTTTGGATTCATCCCCATTACTTGTCTATATTTTGGAGAATTATTTTCTAAGACATATGTTACATTTTTAGGTAAGAATGTGATAATTAATTTAAGTTGTTCATCCGTATATTGCACTGCTATACGTTCAAAACTTTCTACATACTTTTCTTCATCTTTTCCTAATTTTTTATAATGTGCTAGTATGTTTTGTATTTCTGCTTCACTAACATCATTTTCATTTTCTGGCTTATATTCAACATCATCTGAATCTATTTTATAATAGACCTTTGCTTCTTTTTTACTTCTAGGTTTATTTAACAATTCACAAACTTTTTCTACACTTCTATCTTGTCCAACTAAAGTATCATACACTCCAATTCCAAATAGTTTTATTAATAATGGCTCTGGTCTTGTACGTCTATCTGTTCCTATTAAAATAATTGGTATATTAGCACCTTCTGAATTAAATGCCTCATCGCTTATTTTATCCAACTTATCGAATATAAATTTATCAATTGCTTCATAATTATTATTAGAAAATGGTTCTAGATCTTCACTAATAATTATTCTGTCATATGATTTATCCTTTTGTAATTCTTTTAATATTGCGTTAAAATAATATACATTTTTACTAGATATTATCTCTTTGTAATCTCTTTGAAATCTTTTTATTATTGATTCGGAAACCTTATCATTATTTACCGCAAATAAAACTTTCATTTGTTTAACCCCTCCAACCTTTAACTATTATTGCAAAAATTAGTGGTAATATTTGACATATTACAAGTACTGTTATAATAGCAATCATAATATTAAAACCTTTGTCTCTTACATCTAATTTTCTTATACCTATAACATATTGATAAATAGCTGCAAATACTATTCCTACAACGCCAAATGGTATACTATACAATCTAACTTTATTTAATATATATGCTGCTAAACCATATGTTTCTGAACCATAATCCTTAACATAATCTTCAAGTTTTTTCTCTTCTTTATCCTTAATTTGTATTATTTGTTCTGTACTTTCAGCTTTTATTGTGTTTGTAGTTTGGTTACTATTATTAATACTATTATTATTTTGTACATTACTTGTATTATTTATCCTAATCGTTTCTGTAGATGTATCACTTGCATTTACAACTGTACAAGATATAGAAAAAATTAAAATTATAGCAAGCACACAGGTTACTATTTTTTTCATATATTGAACTCCTTTCTTAGTATTTCTATTACATAAATTCTGTTATATCTTCACTTACAATATCATACAATACAATGAATAAAATAGCAATAAAATAATATGATTTTTTTGAAAATTTTAGTAATTTATTTTGCTTAAAAGTTAGCAATTATAATATTTTATTTGACCTATATGTTATATTTCAACTGCAAAAAAATAAGTTGATTTTTTAAATAATCAACCTATCTTTTATTTGTTTATTTATTAATATTATTTTTTACAATTATATCTATTTTATGTAAAAAAGTATTATTCACTTAATATTTTTTATAATTCTTCCTTAAATTCTTTTGATAATTTTCCAATTGCTTTAGTTTCTATTCTTGAAACATATGAACGTGATATTCCCATCATTTCTGCTATTTGATTTTGTGTCTTTGGTTTATCACCATTTAGTCCAAATCTAAGTTCTAAAATTAATTTTTCTCTGTCTTTAAGTACTTCTTTCATTTTTGAATACATTTTTTTAAGTTTCATTTTAAAATCCACTTCATCTTCAATATTTTTATCATTATTTTCTAACACTTCCTGTAATGTTACAGTATTATCATCTTTATCTTTTCCTATTGGTTCTTCTAAAAAAACTTCCGCTCCTAATTTTTTTATACTTCTTAAATGCATTAAAATTTCATTATCTATACACCTAGATACATATGTTGCAAGTTTTACTCCTTTCGAATCATCAAAACTATTAATTCCTTTAATTAATCCTATTGTTCCAATAGAAATCAAATCATCTAATTCGACATTTGATGTACTATATTTTTTACACACATGTGCAACCAATCTTAAATTTCTCTCTATAAGTATATTACGTGCTTCTTCATCACCTTGTTTAAATCTTTCTAAATAAATTTTTTCTTCATCAGAATCTAATGGTTCTGGAAACAAACTATTATTCGAAATGTATCCTACAAGAAAAACTGCTGTTTTTAAAAAAGTTATCAAACTTGAAATTGATAGTACAAACATACACACGAACCCTCCACTTTTTGGTATACATTTTAATATATGTTTTTTATTTTTTAAAAGTGCCTGGCTTATTAATTTATTTTTATTTTTTTGCATACTATTTATTATACATATTTATTATTGGAGGTTACTTTATGAACTTTATTGTTAATTGCATAAAAGGTATTTTTTTAGGCGCTGGAGCAATACTTCCTCGGTATTAGTAGTGGTGTTTTATGTGTTGTTTTTGGTATATATGAAAATTTAGTAAATAGTATTTTACGGAATTTTTACAGATTTCAAAAAAAATTTCAAATTTTTACTTCCAATTTTTATTGGAGGCATTATAGGAGTTTTACTTTTTGCTAATAGTTTAAATTTTTTATTTTCAAAATTCCCTATACAAGCAAATTTTAGTTTTATAGGTTTAATTATTGGAACTCTCCCATCTATTTTTAAAATTGCAAGTAAGAATAGGTTTAAATTACACTACTTAATTTACTCTTTGGCTACACTTTTTCTTACATTAGTTTTATTAAAATATGAATCCACTTTTTCGTTTTGCACTAATAATCAACTAACTTATTCTTATTTTTATCTTGCTTTATGTGGTTTTTTAATGTCTATTGGAGTAGTGGTTCCTGGCGTAAGTAGCACAGTTATATTAATGCTTTTAGGAATATATCCTATTTATTTAGAATCTGTTTCTTTTTTTAATTTATCTGTTTTAATTCCTATGGGAATTGGATTAATTATTGGATGTATATTATGGTTAAAAGTTATTCAATATTTGCTAAACTTTTTTTATATACCAACATTTTTTTCTATTATCGGATTTGTAATTGGTTCTATTTTTATTTTATATCCTGGTATTAGCCTAGATTTTACTGGAGTTAGTTCTATTTTATTATTTTTTATTTGCATGTATTTATCTTTTAAATTAGAAAGTAAAAGTTTAAAAAAAGATTGATGATTATTTTTATATAATCTTCAATCTTTTTTACTTTTTATTTTCTTCTTCTTAAAATCCATCCGGGCTTTACATCTATTGGCAATTTCATTTTTACTGTTTGTCCAAGTTTTCCTGGATTTACAAATTCTATTTTTTCGTCTGTATCACTATCCCATAAATCATTAATTCTAAAATCTATTGTATTTATTTCGTTTGGAATTATAATTTCTAGATAATCTCCCACTTGTAATCTGTTTTTTATTTCTATTAAAGATTTCTCTTTATCAGCCTTTAAAACCTTTCCACCAAACTCATAATTTGCATTATATTGTTTTCCTTCATATTCTTGAATATCTTTATTGTTTCTATCATTAAAATAAAAAGTTGTTAATCCTCTTGTTTTTGTTTTTTCTAATTCTGTTAAATATTTTTTATAATCATACCCGCTAGGATTTTTCATATAATCATCTATTGCATTTCTATATGTATTTACTACAACAGCAAGATAATACTCTGTTTTTAATCTTCCTTCTATTTTTAAACTATCTACTCCCATATCTATAATTTCTGGTATTTCTTTTATTAAGCATAAATCTTTTGATGAAAAAATATACGTTCCTTTATCGTCATCTTCTACTGGCATTAAATTACCTGGATTATTTTTTTCTTCTGCATATAAATTATATGCCCATCTACAACTTTGTGCACAGTCTCCTAAATTAGCACTTCTTCCTGCTAAGAAATCACTTAAAAAACATCTTCCTGAATAACCAAAACAAATAGCCCCATGTATAAAAATCTCTGTTTCTAATCCCATAGGTGTATTGTTTACAATTTCTTTTATTTGTTTTTTATTTAATTCTCTTCCTAAAATAACCCTTTTAGCTCCATTTTTATGCCAAAAGTTTGCTGTGTGATAACTAACAATATTAGCTTGTGTGCTTATATGTATTGGAATAGATGGTGCTTCTTCTTTTAATAAATCTACAATTCCTCCATCTGCAACAATTATTCCATCTACATTTAACTTTTCTAACATTCTCGCTTGTTTTTTTATTTCATCATAATTTTCATCCCAAGCATATATGTTTATTGCTGTATATACTTTTTTGCCTATTTCATGTGCATATTCTATTGTCTTTGCTAAATCTTCATCTTTCATTTCTGCTCTTGTTCTTAATGACAATGATGATGTTCCTGCATACACTGCATCTGCTCCATATAAAAATGCTGTTTTAGCTTTTTCAAAAGAACCTGCTGGTGCTAATAATTCTGGTTTTTTCATATTCGCTCCTCTTTCTTTACTTTTATTTTTATTTATTTTATCATAATTTATTAATTATCCGCTATTATTAATAATGTGATTATATCATATGTTTCAATTTATTTCTACAAATTATTTACTTTTTCATAATTGTTTGTTATTATAGTTTTAATTTATGGGAGGATGTTATGGAGTCACAATTAGAAAAATATAAAGTAGTACATGACAACAAATTATCTAAAATATATTATCTTATATTATATTTTTTTATTTTTGCTTTTCTTGGTTGGATACTAGAAAGTTTATACAGTATATATGAATTAGGTCATTTCACCAAAAGAGGTTTTTTATATGGTCCAATTTGCCCTATATATGGTTATGGAGCAATAATGTTAATTACATTTTTAACAAAATATAAAGATAATTCAATAAAACTATTTATCTATTCAGCTATTGTTTTTTCAATTTTTGAATATCTTGTTAGTTTTATATTAGATGCTTTATTTGCAGCTCATTGGTGGGATTATACAAATGATTTTTTTAATTTAAACGGAAGAATAAGTATTTTTTATTCCTTTGCTTGGGGAATTATTGCTATTTTATTTATTAACCATATTTATCCATTTTTAAAAAGAAAAGTAGATATTGTTTTAGATAAAGTTCCCTATTCCTTTCAAATAACCCTACTAAGACTTTTATTATGTCTATTCACTGTTGATACATTTTTATCTTGTATAAGATATATATTGTAAAAGACAAGAAAAAAAGATTTTTCTTTTTGACTTGTCTTTTTTTATTTATTTTTTTAATTTACTTATCGCAAGTCCATCGCCCACTTCTAATATTTCTGTATCAAGCATTGGATTTTCGGTTGTTTCTTTTATATATTCTCTTAAATTTCTAACAGCAGTTCTTTGTTTATGTTTATTATAATCGCTCATAACATATCCCTTATATAAAATATTATCTGCAAAAATCATCCCATTTTCATTTAACATTCTCATTGCTTCATTTAAAAAGAATGGGTATTTTCCTTTTGCTGCATCTATAAAAACTACATCGTATTTTTCATTTAATGTAGGTAAAATTTCTACAGCATCACCTTCATATATATGTATTTTTCCTTCTACTTCTGCCTTTTTTATATTTTCCTTAGCTTCTTTTACTCTTTCTAAATCCCTTTCTATTGTATCTATCTTACCATTTTCTTTTATATATTCTGAAAAACATATTGCAGAATATCCTACTGCTGTTCCTATTTCCAAAATTTTTTCTGGCTTTTTTTCTTTTAAAATTTTACTTATTACTTCTAATGTGTCATCCATTATTATAGGAATATGTTCTTCTAAGGCTTTTTCTTTTATTTTTAATAATTCTTCTTTATTCATATAACTTCATTTCTCCCATTTTATAAAAAAATTAAAATAATCAATTTTTCAGTCTTTTTCATATAAATTTATTTTTATTATACTTTTTGCTTATATCTAAAGTCTTTTATTCTTTTACTTATCTCTTAATATTTTTTACAAATTACATATTTCTACTTTAAACTTGCATAATATTAAAACTTAGCAAAAATGAGCTTTTTATAATGTAAAAGCTCATTTTTTATAAATTATCCTCTTCTTGCTTCTCTCTCTCTTGTTTTTGTATCTAGAGTTTTCTTTCTTAATCTTATATTTTTAGGAGTAATTTCTACAAGTTCATCTTCTGCTATAAATTCTATAGCTTTTTCTAATGACATTTGTAGTGGTGGTACTAAACGAAGTGCATCATCAGAACCTGAAGCTCTTGTGTTTGTTAAATGTTTTTCTTTACATACATTTATTGCTATATCTTCATTTCTTGAATTAATACCAACAATCATTCCTTCATATACTTCTACACCAGGACCAATTAATAATTCTCCTCTTTCTTGTGCATTATATAAACCATAAGTAACTGATGTTCCAGCTTCAAATGCAACTAATACACCTCTTGTTCTTGAAGATATTTCTCCTTTATATGGTTCATAGCATTCAAATATACTGTTCATTGTTCCACTACCTTTTGTGTCTGTCAAGAATTCTGTTCTATATCCAATTAATCCTCTTGCAGGAATTTTAAATTCTACTTTTGTATGGCCAAGCTCTGCTGGTTCCATATTAACCATTTCGGCTTTACGTCTTCCTAATTTTTCTATAACTGTTCCTATTGCATCATCTGGTACATTAACAACAAGTCTTTCTATTGGTTCACATTTAACACCATCTATTTCTTTAAATATAACTTTTGGTCTAGAAACTATTAATTCAAAACCTTCTCTTCTCATTGTCTCAATTAATACAGATAAATGTAATTCTCCACGTCCACAAACTTCAAAACTATCTGCAGAATCTGTTTCTTTAACTCTAAGACTTACATTTCTTTCTAATTCTTTCATTAATCTATCACGAATATGTCTTGATGTAACAAATTCTCCTTCTTTACCTGCTAAAGGTCCATTGTTAACACTAAAAGTCATAGATACTGTTGGTTCATCTATATCAACAAAAGGTATTTTTTCTGGATTATTTATATCACAAATTGTATCCCCTATATTTATATCTGCTATACCAGATAAAGCAACTATATCACCAGCATCTGCTTCTTCTACTTCTGTTCTTTTTAGTCCCATATATGTGAATAATTTAGCTATTTTTCCTTGTACATTTTTATCTTGTTTACATATAACTATTGGCATTCCGGCTTTTATTTTTCCTCTTTCTACCCTACCAACTGCTATTCTTCCTAAATATTCATCATAATCTATGTTAGATACAAGCATTTGCATATCTCCATCCATATCACATGATGGTGGATCAATTTGTTCTATAATTGTATCAAA
The DNA here is from genome assembly GCA_000434015.1 of Clostridium sp. CAG:571. Classification (GTDB taxonomy): domain Bacteria; phylum Bacillota; class Clostridia; order TANB77; family CAG-508; genus CAG-492. The sequence continues at coordinate 413,237 of HF999523.1, read as the reverse complement.
TATACAGTGAACATTATCTGTTTCATCTTCTAAGTGCATTTTTGCGATACCATTTTTAGCAGATGCATATATAACAGGGAAATCTAGTTGTTCATCATTTGCATCTAATTCTATAAATAGTTCTAATACTTGATCTACAACTTTTAATGGATTTGCTCCTGGTCTATCAATTTTATTTATAACTACTATTGGTTTTAAATTTAATGCTAAAGATTTTTTTAACACTTCTCTTGTTTGTGGCATTGGACCTTCAAAAGCATCTACTAATAATAAAACACCATCAACTGTTTTTAATACACGTTCTACTTCTCCTCCAAAGTCTGCGTGTCCTGGAGTATCTACTATATTAATTTTTACTCCATTATACATTACAGATGTATTTTTAGATAGAATTGTAATTCCTCTTTCTTTTTCTATATCGCCAGAGTCCATTACTCTTTCTGCTACTTGTTCATTTTCTCTAAATATATGGCTTTGTCTTAAAAGCGCATCTACAAGTGTAGTTTTTCCATGGTCAACATGGGCTATTATTGCTATGTTTCTTATATTTTTATTATTCATTTTTTACTCCTACTTTCAAATTAAATTATAAAGATTCTTTATATTCGTTGCTAGTTCCTTCTAGCTCTCTTATAGATAGTTCTATTTTTCTTGTTTCTTTATCTAACTCTATTATTTTAGCATTTACCTTATCCCCAACTTTTAAAACATCATCTGGTCTTGCTATTTTTTTCTCACATATTTGTGAAATATGTACTAATCCTTCTATTCCTTTTTCTAATTGTACAAAGGCTCCAAAAGGCATTATTTTAACTACTTTTACAGTTATAATATCACCAATATGATATTTTTCATCTATTTTATTCCAAGGATTTGGTCCTTTTTTTTCATATATAAGCATAAGTCTTCTATTTTCTTTATCTGCTTGTTTTATTCTTACTTCTATTTGTTCATTTACCTTTAATATATCTTCTGGTTTTTGATTTCTTCCCCAAGCCATTTCTGAAATATGTAAAAGTCCTTGAACACCGCCAATATCTACAAATGCACCATATGTACTTATACTTGTAACTGTTCCTTTATATACTTTTCCTTCTTCTACATTATCCCAAAATTCTTTTAATTTAGCTTCTTTTTCTTCTTCTATTACATCTTTAATAGAACCTATTATTTTTCTGTTTTTTTCGTTATATTCTATTACTCTAAATCTAACTTCTCTATTTAAATAATCTTGTATATTTTCAGTTCTTAGCATTCCTGATAAAGATAAAGGAATAAATATACGAATTCCTTTATAATTAACAATAAATCCATTTTCGTTTACTTCTGTTACTTTTTCTTTAAATATACATTTATGGTTTACTTTACTTTCAAACTCTTTTTTAGCTAGTTTTAGTTTAGATCTTTTATATGATAAAACAACATTTCCTAGCCCATCATTTAATTTTAGTACTTCTGCTGTTATTCTATCTCCTTGTTTAAATTCATCTAAAGGATTTGCATTTTCGTCATATGAATACTCATCTTTTGAGATTATTCCATCAGCTTTATAGCCAATATCTACAAAGATTTCTCCATTTGAACTTATATTAATAATTTTTCCTGTTACAGTCTTTCCTTCTTTAATGTCTTTTAAAGACTGGCTAATAAATTCTTCAAAACTTATATTATCTTCATATTTTTCCATAATCTAAAACCCCATTTTAGCATTTTTTTATTCTTATAATTTTACAAATTATAAGAATAAAATCATATTTTTGTATTATATTAAAAGTTTTTATAATAATACACCTTAACAGTTTATAATTATATATTACTTTTTTTCATTTGTCAACTTGATTATGTTATCCATTATTTCTTTTGTAACTTTATTTAGCACTTCCTTATCTTTTTCTTTCCCATAATATTCACTAAAGTCTAAAGGTTTTCCATAATTTAAATATACTTTAGTAAATGGTTTAAATGATCCTTGTATTCCTATCGGAATGACTTTAGTTTTTGTTCTTAAAGCCATAAATGCTGCACCATTTTTTGCAGATAGATTTTTTTCCATTCCTTTTCTTGTTCCTTCTGGAAATATCCCTAATATTTCTCCACTTTTTAGAGCCTTTATAGATCTTTTCATTGCATCAATGTCATTTTTTTCTCTGTTTACAGGAATTGTATCTCCTATATGTAATACCCATGTGAATAATGCATTTTTGAACATACTACTTTTACACATAAATCTAACAAATCTATTAGATGATGTTATAACAGCTATTGCATCTAAATAATTTAAATGGTTTGCACAAACAATATAACTTTCTCCATCTTCTGGAATATTTTTTTCTCCTATATTCTCTATTCTAAAAAGAACTCTATATACAAAATGTGTTATATTTATTAATGCTTTTCTTTCAAACATCTTTAATTTTGAATCAGGTCTTTCTTTATATGCTCTTTCTTCTAAAAATATTTCTTTTTTCTTCTTTTTTACAATTTTGCTTATTTCTGAAACAACTTCGTTTATTGATTTTTTACTAGAATCTATAACAATTGCATCTTTGGCTATTTTTAATGCACCAAATTCTTTATTTTTATCATTTTCATCTCTTGCTTTCATATCGTTTAAAACTTGCTCATATGTTGATTCTATATTTTTCTTTTTGTTTTGTTCAAACCTTCTCTTGGCTCTTTCTTCTAGATCTGCATCTAAATATATTTTTACATCTGCATTTGGAAAAACTACTGTTGTTATATCTCTACCTTCCATTATTATATCTTTAGTTTTAGCCATTTCTCTTTGCATTTCTACAAGTTTTTCTCTTATTTCCTTTATACTAGATACTTGTGATACCACTTTTGTAACTTTATTACTTCTTATTTCATCACTTACATCTTGCCCATTTAATAATACTACTTGTTTATTTTTATTTTCTTCTAATTTTATATTTATACTATTTAATAAATCTTTAATTTTTTCTAAATCATTTAATTCTATATTTTTATTTAGTATTTCTAAAGCAACACATCTATACATTGCTCCTGTATCAATATTAACTAAACCTAGTTTTTTTGCTAAAATTTTTGTTACTGTTCCTTTTCCGCTTCCGGCTGGTCCATCTAGAGCTACTATAAAAGCCATAATTTCCTCCTAATTTATTTATTTCTTATATCATTTTGTACATTAATTCCTTTTGCTAAAACATCTATTCTTTGTACATTCATTGTTGTTAATCTTTCTATTTCTTTTTTACATTTTATTTTAAAATCTCTTATTTCTTTTATTACATTAAATCCATAATTTAATATTACTTCCATATAGATGTATGGTCCTGCTTCAGATTTTTGTACTCTTATTTTTGATATTTTAAAAATAGCATTATTTTTTATTGCTATATATTCAATAATTTGTCTAAAAACACTATCTGATATAGTAAAATTTCCAAGATAACTAAATGTAGGTCTTATTATAGACTTTTCTGCAATATATGGCATATTACCTTTTCCTTTTGACTTAAATATTTGAAGTGGATCTAACATATATCCAGAAAAATCTTTTTTTATTTCAAATGTTGGAACTGGTATTACATGTTTTCCTTCTGTTACACGTATTCTTCTTGCTTTTTCTATTTCTTCTTCAGTTGCAACATCTTTTATGTATATAGTTTTTGATATTTTAGGAAGTCCTAAATTTTCAGCTATTTTATCAACCATTCCATCTGAAGTTCCTAAAATTAATATACCTTCTGGCTTATACTTTTTTATTGCTTTTCTTATTTCATCTCTTTCTTTTTCTGTTATAAATAAAGCATGTTTTACCGTTTCTATTTTTGTTGGTGCTTTTTTTGCTGAACTACCAGCAATCACTGCATTATCTTTAATTAATAATCCATCATCTATAATATAATTTATTTCATTTTCACTTGCAACCAATTGTGCTCTATAGCTCTTTCCTGTTCCTGATGGTCCAACAAAAGCATATACTTTAATATTATTCATATTATAAATCATTATTTTTCTCCTTAATTAATTTTATTTAATATAGAAATAGTATAGTTAAGATTTTTATATTTCATGTTTATTTTTTCTGGTTTTTTTATTGTTTCGATGTTTTCTTTTTCTTTTAATTCATCATAAAGAGCTGTACTTCCATCATCTATTACTATAATTCTTCCTTTTATATTATCTAGAACAGACAAATCTTCTACTGTTTCCATTTGTGGTGCATATGCTTTATATGCTTCTTCTACTGTCCAATGATATGCATTATAATAATATTGTTTATTATTTGGATACTTTATTGCCACAACAGAACCTGCTCCTATTTCTCTATATATAAATATGTCTCCTTCTTGCACTACATTATTAATTTCATCTTCTAATTTTTTATTACTATTATCATAATTTTCTAAATAAACATTATATGTACTTATGCCAAATAAAATGACTATAATCGACATAAAACTAATTAACACCCATTTTTTATTTTCTAGTGAACATACATAACTTATCGCAAAAACAAGTAACCCTATCATAGGAAGTGTATATCTTGTTGTAAATATATCTGTTACAAAAGACAATAATAATGATAAAATTATTACACCAAAGTATATACTTATTGCCCATATGCATACACTTATATTTTTATCTTTCTTTTTATTCTTAATTATATTTATTGCTATATAAACAATAAGTAAACTTGCTACTATAAATATAATTGCTTTTATTATTTTAGATTCTATCATTCCTGTAAAATTAAAACTTAATATATCAAATATTACATCTGGATATTTTACTTTTATCCAAAATCCACCAGATACTCTAAGTGCTTGCTTTAAAAATACTATCAATCCGTGGAATGAATAATACTATTTGACTTATTCCTGTAATTAAAAATTCTTTAATATATTTCTTGTTTTTTATTGTATATGCAAATAACATTATATTTATAATTCCTATTGCCATCATTGCAAAATAATGTGTATATGCACTAAGTAAACTAAATAAACCAAATAATATCCAATTTTTTATATTACTTTCTTTCCTTATTATTCTATAAGCATATATTCCTGTTAATGTTACAAGTACTGCTGCCCACGAATACATTCTAATTTCACTACTATATAATAAAGTTACTGGTAGAAACATTATTAAAAAAGAATATATTATTCCTGTTTTTTCTCCAAAATCTTTTCTAATATGTGTATACCCTAAAAGGCTTAAACAAATCATTCCAATTACCGAAAACATTCTAAGTGAAATTATACTATTTCCTGTAAATAATGTAAAAAATTTAGCAAACATATAATAAAAAAGTGGATGTACATCTGCTGCTCCAATCTTTGCTATATCTACGAAACTATGATTTACTAATCCCACTGTGTATGTTTCATCAAACCATATATTTGTATGTAATCCTGAACCTATCATAAAAATAGCTCCTATTACTAAAATTATTATATGTATAATTTTCAATTTCTTATTTTTTGCTATTAAATTGTTATTTGTTTGCATTTTTTCTCTCCTTATTTCAACATTTTGCCATATTTTTTAATATTATAACACTATAAAAAAAGTTTTTCCATATTTCTTTATAAAAAATAGTAATACAAAAATAGAATGTATTTTTATAAGAATACATTCTATTTTTAATATTATTTGTTTTTATGAAACTTCATTTATTTTTATATCTCTAACATGGTTAATTTTTTCCCATTTAGTTTCTCTTTTAAACAAGCATTTAAAATTAATTAGTAACCAAGATCCTAAGAATAATGGATATAATGCCAAACCTTTAAGCATTGGTTTTATTGGTTTTTTATCTAATATCATAATGATAATCGCTGTAAATATTGGTAATAAGAATGTTGGTAATAAATATCTTAAACAGTTAATTATTAAATCTGTTGTTGTCATTCCGTTTCCAAAATACATAACAAAATTTAGTAATAATAATACAATTGTTAAAACAAACATTGGTATACTACCTAACATATATAATAGCCCATCAAAGTTCATTAATGTTTTATGTTCTTTTACTGCTGCTGCAAGTGGTTTTGTATATTCTTTTAAGCATTGAATATGACCAACTGTCCATCTAGATCTTTGTGACCAACTTTGTTTAAATCCTACTGGTTGTTCATCATATACTATTGCATCTGTTGCCCAACCTAATTTTTTACCAGAAATTATTGTTTTTAAAGAAAACTCTATATCTTCTGTTAATGTTACTGTATCAAATCCATTTGTAGGTTTTACTAAATCAAATTTTACCATAAAACCAGTACCATTAATTAATGGTGATAATCCCAAATTATATCTTGCTAAGTGATAAAATCTATTCATTGTCCAATAAAATATTGCATAACCTGCTGATACCCAACTATCTGTTGGATTCTTTATATCTCTGTAGCCTTGAACAACTTCCTCACCTTGGCATAATTTTTTATTCATATTTTTCAAAAAATCTACATCAACAATATTGTCTGCATCAAATATACAGAAAGCATCATATGGTGCATTTTCTTCTATTTTTTGTTTTAGAAACCAATCTAGTGCATATCCTTTTGTTTTATGTTCTTCATCAAATCTTTCATAGACTATTGCTCCTGCTTTTCTTGCAACTTCTGCTGTATTATCTGTACAGTTATCTGCAATAACATATATATCATACAAATCCTTAGGATAATTTTGTTTTTGTAAACTTGCTATTAAGTTTCCTACAACAATTTCTTCATTATGGGCTGGTATAATAGCCATAAACTTATTGTTTTTTTCCTCTATAATAGGTTTATCTTTTAGCTTTACTAATGAACATATACTTACCATTAATTGATATAGCCAATAAATAGTAATTATCCAAACTAAAGCTTGTTGTAACATATATAAATATTCCATTTTTTCTCTCCTCTTTAATAATATTTTTATATTATTAAATATATTTCATATATTATTATACTATTTAATTTTAATTTTGCAACTTTTTTTCGACTAATTTTCTGTTTTTTCTTCTTTTTCTTCTGGTTTTGATTCTAAATCCTTCATGCTTAAATTTATTCTTCCTTGATTGTCTATTTCTATAACTTTTACAGTTACTTCGTCTCCTATAGCTAATACATCTTCTACTTTTTCCACTCTCTTACTAGATATTTTAGAAATATGAAGTAATCCTTCTTTTCCTGTTCCTAAATCTACAAAAGCTCCAAAATTCATTATTCTTGTAACTTTTCCATCATATATTCCACCAACTTCAATCTCTCTTGCTATATCTTTAATCATTTTTAATGCTTTCTCTCCATTTTGTCCATCTACAGAATATATGCAAACATCACCATTTTCTTCTATATCTATTTTAACACCTGTTTCTGCTATTATTTTGTTTATCATTTTTCCACCAGGTCCTATTACGTCTCTTATTTTATCTACACTAATTTTTGTAGTTAAAATTCTTGGTGCATATTTTGATATTTCTTTTCTTGGTTTGTCAATTTGTTTTAACATAATTTCATCTAATATATAATCTCTTGCTATTTTTGTTCTTTCAAAAGCTTCTTTTATTATATCATATGTTAAACCATCTGTTTTAATGTCAACTTGTATTGCTGTTATTCCATCTTTTGTTCCACCAACTTTAAAGTCCATATCTCCAAAGAAATCTTCAATACCTTGTATATCTGTAAGCATTACATATCTATCTGGATTTTCTTTATCTGTTACTAATCCTGTTGAAATTCCTGCTACTGGTTTTTTTATTGGAACACCTGCATCCATTAATGCAAGTGTACTACCACATATACTTGCTTGTGATGTTGAACCATTTGATGATAAAACTTCTGATACTACTCTTATTGCATATGGGAACTCTTCTTCTGAAGGAATTACTGGAACTAGTGCTTTTTCAGCTAATGCCCCATGTCCTATTTCTCTTCTTCCTGGTCCTCTTGAAGGTCTTGCTTCTCCTACACTATATGCTGGGAAGTTATATTGATGCATATATCTTTTGCTTTCTTCTTCATCAATACCATCTAACATTTGTTCTTCACTCTTCATTCCAAGTGTTGCAACTGATAATACTTGTGTTTGACCTCTTGTAAATATTGCACTTCCATGTACTCTTGGCAATACTCCAACTTCACAAGAAAGTGGTCTTAAATCTGTAAGTCCTCTACCATCAGGTCTTTTATGTTCTTCTAATATCATTTCTCTTACACATTTTTTTTCTAAATCATGAATACTATCTGCTATATCTTGTTTTTTATTTTCTGTTTCTTCTTCTCCATATTTTTCTACAAAATATGATAATATATCTTCTGTAATTTTAGCTATATTTTCATCTCTTACTTCTTTATCTATAGCTTGTACATCTTTATACATTCTATCTTTGAAGTTTTTTTCAATTTCTTCATATACTTCTTTATCTACTGCAAAAGATTTGTATTCAAATTTTGGTTTACCAATTTCAGCTTTAATATTAGAGATAAAATCACATATATTTTTTATTTCTTCATGTGCCTTTTTTATTGCTTCTAACATTATATCATTTGGTATTTCATCAGCACCTGCTTCTATCATTGTTATTTTTTCTTTAGTTGCTGCAACAGTCAATGTTAATCTACTTTTTTCTCTTTGTTCTGCTGTTGGATTTATTATAATTTCTCCATCTACATATCCTACATTTACAGCTGCTGTTGGTCCTCCAAATGGAATATCTGAAATTGAAAGTGCACAAGATGCACCAATCATACTACAAACTTCTGGTGAGTTGTCTTGTTCTACAGATAAAACTGTTGCAACAACACATACATCATTTCTAAAATCTTTTGGGAATAATGGTCTTAGTGGTCTATCTATTGCTCTTGATGTTAAAATTGCTTTATCTGCTGGTTTTCCTTCTCTTTTTTGAAAACTTCCTGGTATTTTACCAACTGCATATAACTTTTCTTCATAATCTACTGAAAGTGGGAAAAAATCAATTCCGTCTCTTGGCTCTTTTGATGCTGTTACATTTACCATAACAACAGTATCTCCATATCTTACTACTACACTTCCGTTTGCTAATCCTGCAATTTTTCCAGACTCAATAGTTAAATCTCTTCCTGCTAATTTTGTACTATAAGTTTTAAACATAAAATCTCTCCTTTTTTATTATATTTATTTTTATACTAGAAATTAGCGGTAACCTCGATGAAATTTTTTGTTTTTCATTTTTTACTTTTATTTAGTTTTTGTTTATTTTTGCTAAACTTAAGCTTTTTTCATTTTTGATTTTATATTTTTACTTAAGTTTTTATTAATTTTTATTTTCTGTACTATTTTTATTTTTAAAAAACTTCATCCAAGCTACATACTAATTTTTAGTATTAGATACTTATTTATATTTTCTACTATTTTTAGTAATTTATTTTTAGTAATTTTTTCTTAAGAATTTTAATATTTACCTTTTATTCTAATTTTTTATTTATATTTAAATACTTTAAAGTATACTTTTCAATTTATAGTAAATATACTTAGTTTATAAATATTAACATTTTATATTTGTATTTTTTATTTTTTTCTACATTATATAAATATTTTTTTAACAAGACTTAGAAAAAATGGACGCTTTTGCTTAAAGTCAAAAACGTCCTATTGTTTTTTTATTTTCTTAATCCTAATTTTTCAACAATGTCTCTATATCTTTGAACATCTTTTTTACCTAAGTAGTTAAGTAAATTTCTTCTTGAACCAACCATTTTTAAAAGTCCTCTTCTAGAATGATTATCTTTTTTGTGAACTTTTAAATGTTCTGTTAATTCATTAATTCTTTCTGTTAAAAGAGCGATTTGAACTTCTGGAGACCCAGTATCTTTTTCATCTCTTTTATAAGTGTTGATAATTTCTTGTTTTCTTTCCTTTGTCATTTTTTGCACCTCCTGATATTTTTTTGCCTTAAACTGAGTTATAGTGGTGTATTTTTTCTAAAACTAAGTATAAGGTCATTTTTAAACTTTTGCTTTTTGCAACATACTTATTTTAGCATATTTTTCTAGTAAATGCAAGCTTTTTGAATAGATTCTTTATTTGTACGTGACTGTTTTTTATTTTTTATTCTTATTCAAACGTTTTTTAATATTTATTTATACAATTAGATAATTTTTATATTTTTATTTATGCTTTTATAATACTATTGCCATCAGCAAATCTTTTTTATATTTTTGCACTACTTTTATATTTTAAAATTGTTTTTTATTCTTTCTATTGCTTCTATAGTATTTTCTCTACTTCCAAAAGCTGTTAATCTAAAGTACCCTTCACCGCTTGGTCCAAATCCAACACCAGGTGTTCCTACTACTGCCACTTCATTTAGTAATTTATCAAAGAAATCCCAAGATTTAATTTCATCTGGTAACTTTAACCATATGTATGGAGCATTTACACCACCATATACTGTAAAACCAGCTTCAGTAAGTCCTTCTCTAATAATTTTTGCATTTTCTCTATAATATTCAATATTTTCTCTTATTTCTTTTTTTCCTTCTTCTGTATAAATTGCTTCTGCTCCTCTTTGTGTTACATAAGATGCACCATTAAATTTTGTGCATTGTCTTCTGTTCCATAATCTATTTAGCATTATTTCTTTACCATCTTTTGTATATCCTTTAACTTCCTTTGGAATTACTGTATAACCGCATCTAACTCCTGTAAATCCAGCTGTTTTTGAAAAGCTTCTAAATTCTATTGCTACTTCTTTTGCACCTTCAATTTCGTAAATACTATGTGGAACATTTTTCTCTGTAATAAAAGCTTCATATGCCCCATCAAATAAGATTATTGATTTATTTTTCTTTGCATATTCTACCCATTTTGCTAGTTGATTTTTTGTAAGAACTGTTCCTGTTGGATTGTTTGGAAAACATAAATAAATCATATCTGGTACTTCTTCTGGAAAACTTGGTTCAAAATTATTTTCTTTATTACATGGCATATATATTATATTTTCATATTTTCCTGTTTTTTCATCGTATTTGCCAGCTCTTCCAGACATAATATTAGTATCTAAATAAACAGGATACACAGGATCTGTTATTGCTACTTTATTATCCGCATCAAACAAGTCTACAATATTTCCAGTATCACATTTTGCTCCATCTGATACAAAAATCTCATCTTTTTCTATTTTTATTCCTCTTTTTTCATAATCTTCTTTTACTATTTTTTCTATTAAAAAATCATATCCTTGTTCTGGTCCATATCCCATAAAAGTTTCTTTTTTAGCCAAATCGTCTGATGCTTTTTTCATTGCATCTACTACTTTTTTTGCTAGTGGTAAAGTCACATCTCCAATACCTAACTTTATTATTTTTTTATCTGGGTTATTTTTTTGAAACTCTGCTACTTTTTTTGCAATTGTAGAAAAAAGATAGCTATCTTGCAATTTCAAAAAGTTTTCATTTATATTTATCATAATTTTTACTTCCTTTCTTTTAGCATATATAACAAATTTAGTCATTCTTAATTATATTACATGATTTTTTGCTATATATTAATCTTCTTTATAGTCTATTTCACCTTCGAATACTGTAGTTGCTGGACCTGTCATATATATATGGTTGTTTTCTTTGTCCCATCTTATTTTTAAAGTTCCACCTAGTAATTCTACGTTTGCTTCATTTTCTATATATCCATTTAAAGCACAAGCAACAACAGACGCACAAGCTCCTGTTCCACAAGCTAGAGTTTCTCCTGCTCCTCTTTCCCATACTCTCATTTTTATATTATTTTTATCTACTAATTCTATAAACTCAATATTTGCTCTTCTTGGAAAGTGTTCATCTTTTTCTAACACCGGACCATATTTTTCTATGTTGAAGTCTTTCGTATTATCTACTATTGTTATTGCATGTGGATTTCCCATAGATACACATGTAAACTTAAATTCATTTTCACGTGCTTTTATTTTTAAATTTTTAACTATTGCTTCTTCTGATATAACAGGAACTTTATATGGTTCTAGTATAGGTTCTCCCATATCCACTTCAACAGTTTCCACATTTCCTTCTTTAATATTAAATTTTAGTTTTTTAATTCCAGCCAAAGTTTCTACAGTAATGTTATCTTTTTTAGTTAAGCCTTTATCATATACAAACTTTCCTACACATCTAATTCCATTTCCGCACATCTCGGCTTCTGTTCCATCATAGTTAAACATACGCATTTTGAAATCTGCAATATCACTTTTACAAATTAATATTAATCCATCTGATCCAACTCCAAAATGTCTGTTACTAATAAATTGAGCTAAGGATGATATATTTTTTATTTTTTGCTCCTCAGTGCAATCAATATAAACATAATCGTTCCCTAGCCCATGCATTTTTGTAAATTTAATCATAACTTTCACCTCTTAATTTAGGTATTAATAATAGATACAATATAATTATATTGTATTGGTTGCTATTTTATCATATATATTCTTGTTTTTTCAATAGTTTAATAGCAAAATATTTGTTAGTTTAACTTAAAATACTTTGTTTTAATCTTTCATAAAATAAATTTGAAATTTACTTTACAAAAATTTTTATTTAGTAATTTTAAAAAAAGCTAGATAAATGTATATCATTTTTTACACTATCTTAGCTTCTTTTAATATTTTTATATAATCTTATCCTTTTTCATTTTTTCTATTATTTTAGTATATACTCTTTCTTTTACCCATTTTTCAGATGTTTCTTTTAGGATATCTTCTATTTTTACCCATTTTACCCCTGAATTTTCATCTTCTTTTATATGAATTTCTTCTTTTTCATCTGCTTCTAATAAATATGTAACATTTAAATGTGCATGAGATCCTACATATTTTCCTCTTTTTTCATGACCGTCAACATTAATTATTTCAAGTGAATATATATCATTTAATATTGGCTTAACATGTTTTATTCCGGTTTCTTCTTTTGCTTCTTTCATAGCAACATAAAGTAGATCACTATCTCCGTCACTATGTCCGCCTGTCCATCCCCAAGAATTGTATATTTTATGATATATAATTAGCATTTTTGTTCTTTCTTTATTTAATATAAATGAAGAACTAGTAAAATGTCCAATCTCATTTTGTCTTGTTAGTACATCATCAAATATATCAAAATATTTTAATATTATATTTTTTTCTACTTCTTCTTGTTCATTATAAGGTTTAAACTTTTCTATTTTATCTTTTAATTCTTCTGTATCTATTTTTATTTTTATTCCAATTACTCCAAATTCTTTTTCTTTTGCTTCAGAATATATTTCATGCATTACTTTTGCCTTTTCTTTTGCAATTTTAGAATCATTGTATAATTTCAAAAATAAATTTTCAAAAGTATCTGCATTATATAATTCTAAAACTTCTACAGTTAATTTTTCACACAAACCTGGTAACTTTGAAAATGTAATTTTATCTCCAATTTTTATTTTTTTCCTTTTCTCATCATTTAATCTAAATTCTATTGTTTTAGTTCCGTTTTTCATTCTTTCAAATGGATTTTCATTTAATTTCATTTCATGTAACATTTTTCTAACCCCCTCCTATTTACATTATTTTTAAAAATTATATATTACTATAATGTCGTTTTCAAGCGAACATATTATATTTTTACAATAATTAATAGCACGAGTCATACTACGATTCGTGCTATTTTATATTTTTTATTAATTATAATCTATTTGCAAACTATAGTACTTTCTTTCCAATATTTGCTAACAAGTTCGTTTAAGAAATCAATATCACTTTTATTTGTAACTATTACTATTCTACAATCTTTTTCATATTCTTCTGAATTTACTTCGTAGTAGATTCCAGATGGAATTTCGGAATCTCCGCTTCCTTGGTATATTTTTCTTAATTTTTCTACTTGAGAATCTGTTAATTTAATTGTTGTTAATACTGATTTTTTGCCATTAACTTCGTTTCCAGTTTCTGCTGTTTTTTTATCTAAATTAAAATCTATATAATACATCCATATATCTTCACTTCCAACCATACCTATTGGATAACCAAATTCGTCATTATAGAACATATCATCTTTGCTTGCTACATTTGCACCACATCTATATACTGTAAACTTTGATACACTCTTATTTTGTTCTTGATTTTGTTTATTATCTACTACATTATTATCTACATTAGTTTTTGTATTTTGTTCATTATTTTTACTTTGGTCATTTTGACTAACACTTACTTTTTCATTGTTATTTACTTTTTCTGTAATTTTACCACTTGATGTTTCTTTTTCAGTATTGTCTTTTTTATTTTCTTGTACGTCTTTTGTTTCTTCTTTATTTTCTTTAACCTCTTCTTGGTTTTCTACCTTATTTTCTTCTAGTTCTTCTTTATCTGCTTTTTCTTCTGTATCATTTTCTGTTTGTGTTGCACTTACTTGTGCTGTTTCTGTTTTTAAACTTTCTGCTTTTTTGCTTTCTGTATCTTTATAAATATTATAACCTACTATACTTGATGAAATAAATATTATACTACTTACTACTATTGATATTATCTTCATTTTCATAAGATCATCCCCTTTTTACTTTTTTCTACCTATTAGACGTAGAAAAAAAGAATAAGGTTCAAAAAATTTTTATTTTTTTATTTTTTATATATCTATTGTCACATTTTTTTATTATTTTTTCTTGATATATATATTGCGTTTCTGTCTTTTTTGAGATGGCCGTTTTAGTATTATTGTTGGTATTTATCTTGCTATGTGCTCATAGAAGTAGAATTTGAAACTGTAACCTTCGGGTTATGAGCGAGACCTGACCACTTTTTGTAAGTTTGTGAAAATTAGAGTTTTTGTTGGTATTTCAGTATTTACAAGAGTTTTTATTTACAGAACATTTGTGTATTTTTAGGGCATTTTTTGAGAGGATTTTACCCAATTTTTACCCAATTCATATAGTACGTTTGTTCCGGTATTTTAAGCTCTTGTAAAGGATAATTTTATTGATAAAAATTTTAATTTTTGGAGGATTTAGATTATGAATAATTTTAGAGAAGTTAATGATGATATTTTAAGAGATTGGTTAAGTTTTAGAGAAGAAATGGTTTTAGGCACACTTACTAAAGAAGATAGAAAACATTATATTTATTTTGATGAGATTACTGAAAATATTTTAAAGAATGTTCCTAAGCAGAATCAAAAGTATGTGAAGAATCAGTTAGATAGACTTGATAAGAATTTTATGGATTATATTTGTTATTGGAACGAGAAATATTATAGGAATGGATTTTATGATGGAGTGCAGTTGATTATTGGTTGTATTGATAAATAGCTAAAATTAATCCAAAGTTTTTTCAAAACATTGAAAAAACTTTGGATTTTAAATATTTTTTTCAAATTGTTAAAAATAGGAATTATAATATATTTATTATATATTTTTTTATAATTATGTTGAAAAACTTTATACTTTATTTTATAACTCAACAGTACCTAATAGTTCAATAAATTGTGTCTTTAAGTCATCTACACTTAAAAAATTAGAAATATCTTTTTGTTTAACAACTTCTTTTGACATTGTCCTATAATTAACTAAACATTCTTTATATTTGTCTGTAAATTGAATATAGTCTGGATTTTTATTTATTTTTCTAAAAGTTATATCACAACACTTTATTATTCCATTTATTTCTTCCTCAAAAATTCTACTTGTTTCTTCACACCAATTTTTATATGTTTCATCTAATATTCCTTCTGAATCAGTTAATTCTTCATTTACAGAAGTAATATAATTGTAAATTAATTTTATTCCTTCAATTTTTCCAATATTTATAACTGCATTATACATAAATGAATCTTCGTTAACAAATCGCTCTTCTGGTATAATTAAATTATAATAATTCTCTGGTTTCTGAAGTTTAATTAAATCTTCTATATTTTTACTATATGAGATACTTTTAAGTTTTATAGTTGAACCTATCTTTGTTAATTTATTATCCACCATGTATATTATATTTATTTCACCATTTTTTTGACTTTGATATTCTTCTAATAAAAAATTATTATATAAATTTGCTATATCATTAAATGTTTTTTTATAATTCTCATATAAATTATTCAAAAATTGATCTATTTTAAATATATCTACAGCAAAATAAGTTTTATTATTTAGTATAATTTTGTTTTTGTTTAAATTTTTAGATATATAACTAGAAAACTCTTCATCTTTATTTTTTTGCAATAGTTTTATCTCATATAATTTACTTTTGTTGTTTCTAAACTCATCCTTAGCAAAGTTTTCCCAAAATAATGCTAGTGTCCTTAATTCTTTATAAAGTTCTTCATTTATGTTATTTTCTTCGAACATTCTTTTATATTCGCAATTATACTTTAAGAAATCTTTTAAAAGCTGATTTAAATTAAATGTTGATAAATTAATATTTTCATTTTTATGTTTTTTTATTTTAGATATTACTACAATATTTTTTTGATTAAAAAAATTCTGAAAATCACTAATATAATCAAAAAATAACTTTTCTATTCTTGTTTCTCTTTTTCTATAAAATTCTTTATTTCTTTCGTATATATTTTCATTATTTTTTTCTCTGATACTAAAAGATTTTAATTCGTTACTCATACCATATTTATTAACAGTACATTTAGGTGCTTTATACATATTTTTACTCTTTATAAGTATATTCCTAAATAAATTATTCAATTCTTCATCTGCTAATTTTGAAATGTTAGTTTTTCTATAAAAGTAGTCTAAAGCTGTATTATATTTTTTTACAAATTCCAATAATAAATTATTAGTTTCATTCATTGCCATCTTATATGCTTTCCAATCATCCTTACGCTTTTTATATTCATCTAGATCCAATAGTTGTCGATTAATATTTGTTATCCAAGAAATAATTAATTTATCTGCTTGCATTGTTTTATTGGTATCTGGAATCACTAACCCGTCTATTATTCTTGTACCTATCATTTTTACATTATACATTTGTTTTTTAAAATATAACCTTCTAATACAATATACAACATCCATAGTTCTATCATAAAAGTTGCTATCATGCTTATCATCTAATTTATTTATAAATTTAACTGATACTTCTTTCTGATCATTTTCCATCCAAACAATATTATATCTTTTAATAATTATTTTTTTTATATTCTCTAAAATTCTATTATATTCATCTTCTAAATCCTGTAGTTGCAGTCCAACCATAAAATCTAGTAATTCATCTATTTTTGAATAATCTAATTGGATTATTTTTAAATTACTTATAAAAACATTTCTATTTGCCATCCAGAATAATACATAACCAACATTTGATAAATCATCTTCTCTATATACATTCTTATTTTCAATATTATCTCCAATATCTTTAATAAACAAGTCAGTGTAATAATAATCTATTTTAAATTCTTCTAATTTAATTTCTTTTTTAATTGATTGTACCGCCTCAAAGTTAAATTTTTCATATAGTTCGAAAATTTCTTTTCTATTAACATTTAAATATCCTGTACAATCTTGTACAAAAAGTGCTATAAAATTGTCATTTGAATATTTATTTCCTAATTCAATGTCTTGTGATTTTTTATTATATAGTACAAATGTATCTAACCAAAGTAAGCTATTAATTATAGTTGCATAAGTAGACCAATCATAATCTTTTTCTTTTTTTATAGTACTGATTAATAACTCTGACTTCTCAACATTTTTATATAAATACTCTATTAATAATATAGGACAGTAATCTTTAGTACATTTTAAGACATCAATTATTAAATTATTTTCATCATAATATAGCTTAGTCTTTATTATATTTACTAATATCGTTGCTCTTACTGCATGTGTTGATATAATATAATTCAAATTATTTTTAATTCTAATTAAATATTCATCTTCTAAATTTTTTAACATTTTGCCCATACTTTTTGATTTAATTACATCGCTTATCTTTTTTAAATCTATACGAAAATTTTCTTTTCCTGCATAAGAAACTATTAATAAGAATTTCAACCATTCATCTGAATCATTTTCTTTCTCAATAATATTATCTACTTGCGTATTTAATCTTTCAGTTAATGTTTGCTTTTCTTTTAATAAATACATAAATTCCATAAAAGGTCCTTCTTTTCTAAAGCTATTCCATGCATCTTCAAAATTCAAATATTTTTCTGAACCTTCATATAAATTATATATTTCTTTTGCTTCATCTTCTTCTAATTTAAGTTCTATCTCTTGTAGTTTGAGACCTCCATAACTAAAATCAGTTCTCCTATAATCTTCTTCTCGAATAGTTATCAATATTTTTAAATTTATCCCTCTTTTATCTATCTGTTCTAATATCCATTTCCAATTAGTATCATATGGAGAAACATCAATATAAATTATTGTATCTCCACTTTCAGAATTGAATAGCCCATTAAGTGCTAATACAATATCCTCTGCTTGTTTTGAATCAGTAATATGTTCTACAACGAATATAAAGTCTTCACTATAATTATCTAACAAATATCTATAGGCTAATGTTGACTTTCCTTGTCCAGAGGCTCCTCTTATTATAACTACATTTTTTTCTTTAAATGCATATTTTATTTTGTTCATCCATTTTTTCCTATAAATATCCAGATTATTTCTAATATGATCAGGTCTAGCATCAATTCCCATTCTATATTCTTTCTCTAATTGCTCATATTTTTTTTGACTTTTATACTCCCTTAGATTAACTATTGTTCTGCCATATTGATTATACATACCTTTTATACTCATTATGTCATTAATTACTCTATCTACTTCAATATTCCAAATTTTTCTATTAGTCATTTCTGTATATCTAGACAGTTTACTAATATAATTAATTAAATTATTAAAAATAATATTGGATTCAATAGATGTTTTAAAATTCTCTCTTAATTTACTATAAATTTCTTTTTCAAGACATTTTTCATTTTCTTTTTCTATTGATAGATTTTTTAATATCCAATCAACATCTTCTAATGTATAGCCATAACTCAACATCTTTGCTTTAAAATTGTCTATATCTTTTTGATTACGCTTTATTACACCTTGAAATTCTTCTCCTATATCTCCAAAAGATATAACTTTTATTATTACATTTTCTTCTTTATATTTTAATACTCTTTTAAAAAAGGAGTCTTCTTCTTGTGGTTTTAAATCAGATAAGCTTAATTTTTTACTTAAATTTTTAATTTGAATTAACTCTTTTATTTTCTCATTTTTTTTTATCATTAAATCTTCAACTGTTTCCGGATACATATCCATTTCATCTTCTAAAATCATTAGTCTATATGCTATATATAATGTTTGAGATGAAAAACCTTTCCAAGCAGATTTAGCACCAATGTCAGATTTTAATTCCATATATTCCTCCAATTATAATATTTTAATTTAAATAATATTTAATCATCTCTTTATATTGGTCCTGTGCGTTTAAACAGGTATCTATTAAATAACCTTTTTCATTTTTATATTCTTTTATTCCTCTATAATAAAATAATTTATCTTTATCTAAAATAATAAATGGTACTATATTATTTTTTAAACACTCTTTAAAAACTATTATTCTACCAACTCTACCATTTCCATCTTGAAATGGATGAATACATTCAAACCTATAATGAAATTCTATTATATTTTCTATTGTTATTTTTTCTAATGAATTATACCATTGCATTAATTTTACCATGTCTTTTTGTACATTTTTAGGTAATGATGTTTTCATATTTCCTGCTTCATTTGCTAACTTCTTATATTCCCCAACATTAAACCAATCTTTTCTACTATCTGACGTCCCTTCTTTCAATATTTTATGAAATTCTTTAATCATTTCTTCTGTTAATTCTTTATCAGCTACATCTAACATATAATCAACTAATTTAAAATGATTAGCAGTTTCAATAATATCATCTAAATTTGTAATTGATTCTTTTTCTGTTAATAAAGTATTTGTTTCATAAATATATCTTGTTTGGTCTTCTGTTAGTTTGCTTCCTTCAATGTGATTAGTGTTATATGCAAACGAAACCTGAGTTCGATGATATAAATTTCCTTTTAATTTCATTTCTTTTTGTTCTCTAAGTATATCTAATACATTTATTTTTGAAATATCAAATTTATCTTCTTGATCATTTAATAATTCATCAATTGATATCTCAAACAATTCCGCTAATCTTTTTAAAGACTCAATATTTGGTTCTAAAGCACCTGACTCATATTTTGAAACTGTCGCTGGACTTACATCTAGTATATTAGCAATTTCATTTTGAGTCATTTTTTTATTTTCTCTATATAATTTAATTTTATCTCCTAACATAATAAAAACTCTCCTTTTTAGATTATAATATTATTATATCATATTTTTTCCAAAAAAGAAAGTTTTTATTATAAATCATTCTTATTTTTTCCTTATAAGAAATAACTTTGTAAATATCTACATTAATTTTTAATGATTTCAAAAAACTTATCAGCTATTATCTTTTCAATGTTTTCTTCTGTATCACCTATTATTGAGTCTAATGCTTTATTTAAGTCTCTATCCATTAATGGTATTATTATTTCAGATTTATCTGCACATATGTCTTTACATCTATTCATTAATAGTTTTTCATCATTAATACTTCTAAATAATAACATCCCAAATTTTCCTCTATTAACGCTAAATCTTCCAGCCAACTGATCAACTTCTGGATTTCCTATATCTTCTTTATAGTTTTTACACTCTATCATTATCAAGCTTGATGAAATTTGGTGTATTGTAGGGAGGTTATAAAAAAATCCATTTTCGGCACTATTTTCAAAAGTAATATCTATTCTTTTTCTTCTTTCATGAATTGGTGTTTCTTTCCTCGGATTTGATAAATTGGGATAAAACAAAAATTCTAATATTCCTATTATTAAATCATGATATTTACTTGCATTTTCCGTTCCAACTTGTACCTCTTCTAATTTTCTCTTTAAGAATTTTGCAATATCTATTTTGTTTATGCCTTCGGTATTTATATCCCCATCTACTTTAATTTTTCTCATTTGCTCACTAAAGTCATTAAAAATTTTAGGATTTTTCTGTGCAAAATTAGCAATCCAATCTTTATCTATTTTCTTTCCATCTTCTTTTTCTTTTTTTCTAATACTTTTTTTGGTAACCCATATTCTGGTTTTCCCCTTTTTATTTGTATATCTCTGCACTAATGAAGTATTATTTATTATATTTTGTTCTTGAAGATAATTTAATGCAAAATGTTGAACAAACTTACTGGCAGTATATTCTTTTGCATATGATACTATCAATCTAGGAACTAAAATTATCCTTTTACCATCTATAACTAACATATCATCCAATTTATTTTCCCATGATTTTTTGATTGGATCCCAGAAAAATCCTGTTTGTACTCCTGAAGTCAATGGAATATTATTAATATCACATTGCTGTTTAGTATAATCTATTAATTCTTTCTTTATTATGTTAGCTATCATATCAGAAATTCTATCCCTATCTATTCCCTGTACAAATATCTTTATATCCTGTATCTGATTTAATAATCCCTCATGTTTTTGTGCAGTAAATAAAATATTATCAAAAATATCTTTTTGATATATTTCACCAATTCCATTACCTCTTGCTTTGTTTTTTGATAATCCCAAATGTATATCATTTACTTCATTTAAATTCAAAAATATATTCCTAGCTTCAGTAATATTTCCCATATTGATAAGTTCCATAAGATAATCAAAAAAATTGCTTAATGTACTATACATTTTATTTATCATAGGAGTATTAGCCTTTGATATGTATATTGGATCTATAAATAATGGTAAATCTCCATCAACATCTATATCTACAAAATCCAATTCAAATTGAGTCTTTCCAATCCCTAAAATTTCTGAAATTTTCATATTATCATCTCCCCAACTATATATTAATCAATTAATTTAAAAAGATTGTCGAATCTTGTAATTATTTATCATTCTTTGAAAACAGTCCTTATCTAATTCAAAATTAGTAAGGTAAAATTTATTAATTTTATCACTTGTATTAAATATTTCGCCACAGTCTTTGCATACTAATGTGCATTTATATTCTTTAACAATTTTTAAATTTGCATTATTTTTATTACTATTTACAACTCTAATTTGTCCAAATTTTGTGATATTGTAATCTAAAGGATCTATAAGTTTTAGTTTTTCTAATTCTATTAAATAATTTCTTACAGCGTCATATTTCGAATCCCATATTTCATCCTTACTATAATCAAATTCTTTAAAATACTTTAATCCAGAATATTTCTCAACCCAAGAAACTATTTTAGCTAATTGAATATTTTTACCTTCTCTATTTAATATAAATTTGTCATATATAGCTTTTTCCCATATTTCTCTTGAACAGTCAAATACATATTCCCCTCTTACTGGAATATTACATATATGTATAATACTATCTGTATTTCTATTACTATAATTTTCTATTATATTTAAAAATTTATTGATTTTGTTTTTTCTAATCTCATCTTTATGTTCTATAGCATATTTTCTTTTTTCTTCTTTTTGACGCTCTTGAGTTATTTTTGCTCTTTCTTCGTATTCTTTTTTTCTGTTTTCCAAAATTCTTTTATCAAATAATTCTTTTTTTGTATATTTTTCGCTTAAAATATATTGTTTTGTATTATATATTTTTTGATATAGTTTGTCTTCTTCACTTTCTATTTTAGTTTTATAAATCCACCATCTTACAGAATCAAAGAGTATATATTGATCTAAATCAAATCCTTCTTTTTGCATATCCTCTACAATATGACTTAAATCAATTTCAAGCATATCTATTTTAAATTTTTTTACTTTCTTTTCTTTTTCTTCATCCACTGCATGTGTAACATATACTTCTATTGCTAGTTTTTTTCCACCTATCTCGACAATGCAATCTGGTATAAAGTCATCAATTTTTACTTCATTTTCTATCCATGTATATGAATATCTATTTTCTTTTATAAATACTTGACTTGTAATTCTTTCCTGATTTTCATTTTCCCATTTATGCATATCTTGAATAAAAGATGGATCCATCTTATTAAACTCTAAGTATTCACTCAATATTAAATAAGGTAATAAAATTTTATTATTTTTTTTGATTAATTCTTTTGCATATAAATGAAGACTTGTTTCAAAATTTCCATTACATTGTTTATTACTTAAGTGTGAAAAATGCCATTTATTTTTTTCTCCCATTCTCGGAATTAATTTTTCACCACATTCTGGGCAATAACAATTTTTATATTTTTCTTTATTATTTATATCTCCTGTTTTTATATAAATAATTTCTTTACTTTCATTTATTGCAAACGGATTCTTAAATTTTTTCATCTACTTCCTCCAGAAAGCACAAAAGATAATTAGTTTTATCTAATCATCTTTTGTAAAAATTTTATTCATATCTATATTCTTCGCTATCTTCTGCAACGCTCAACTCTGTATAATATTCATCTTCATCCACCGAATAAGTAATTCCATTGCATCTATTTATCCTACTTTTTAAATACTCAGCTAAAGGCTTGTCCTCACAATAGATATAGCATCCCTTCTGACCTCTAGTCATTAAAGTTCTATATGTATTTTTTATAATTTCATCAGCTAACTTTAATGCTTTTTCAGGATTTTCTTTGTACATTTTCTTAATTCCTTTTAATGAATTATCTGTACTTGCTCTTTCTGTAAAGTCAGTAATAATTTTACCATTTTCATATCTCAAATCTTTACCAATTATTACTCCTGCATAATCGAATTCTAATCCTTGAGATGTATGTATGCATCCTACTTCATTTACAGATTCAGGATCAATTGCCCAAGTCGAACTGCTTCCTAAATTCCAACTCATTTCAAAGTTATATTCTGGTATAACTATATCGTGAACCTTCGTATCATTTTTACCTTCCTTAATCCAATTCCAACAATACCCTGCCAATAATCTTGCTTTATTATTTATTTTATTTAATTCAAATATTCTATTTTTAACATCATTAGGATTGTCCATTATTTGAATATCATAATCAATATCAAATCCATCATGATTTGCAGTTTGTCTTATTTCTAATACATCATCAAGCCAAGCTAGATAACCATCTGAACCATTGCATCTAAACTGAGATTCAAGTTCTAATATTTTTCGTTCTTCTCCAAATACTTCAAATTCATCTAGATACTTTTCAATTTCCGCAACTGAACCAATATCGTAAATATCTATTCTTTG
Source organism: Clostridium sp. CAG:571 (assembly GCA_000434015.1). Taxonomy (GTDB): domain Bacteria; phylum Bacillota; class Clostridia; order TANB77; family CAG-508; genus CAG-492. Next base: position 389,035 of record HF999523.1, on the reverse strand, counting down.
AGTTTCATCAATAAAGAAAACTGAAAACTTCGCTGCGTTTATAATTTCTTTTATTTGATTTTCTCCTTGATTTTTAAACATTCCTGATTTTGCATTTAATCTGTGTGCCTCATCTGCAAGAATAACCCCTACATCATCTTTTTTAGCTTCAGTATATATTCCTGAACCTTTAAACATATTATCTATTTTAGATATTTTTTCTTTTCCTTTTAATTTAGCTTTAAATACTGCTCTTGGCGCAGCATTTTTAGTTACATAGTGGCATACCATTTCATATGGCTTGTTTGTTAAATCTGATAGTAGATTTATTGCTAAGACTGTTTTTCCTGTACCTGGTCCACCTTTAACAATTAAACATCTTTTTTTACCATCTTCATTAGATTTCTTTGCCATTTCCATCGCTGTTTCATATACTACTTTTTGATTATCTAATAATATAAATTCTTTATTTTGTTTTACCATTCCTGCTATACAATCTTGTAATGATTTAGAAGGTTTTATTTTTCCGTTTTCAATTAAATATAAAGTTTCCTTGTCATCACCTTCTGTAACATACTTTTTAATGAATTCTCTTAATTTGAGAGCATCGCCACTAATAAATACAGGAGCTTTTTCAATATAATCTTTATACTTTTCTGATAGTATAGTCTTAGGTTCAACATCTTCATAATTATGCAAGTATGCACAAGGTAATAATTTTACATTATTCTTTTGAACATTTTCATTGAAATCTTCAATATAAGCAGCATATGACCATGCTTGATAAGAGGGATGAGCAACCTCTCTCATTGCACCACCTGTAAAAGTTCTAACAATACCATCTTGACCTTCAACAATTTCAGCCTCTGTCCATTGTTTTAACTCAACTATAATTGCAATGTTTCTCCCTTCTTTATCTCTTCCAGTTATAATAAAGTCTATTCTTTTAGAAGTATATGGAATTTTAAATTCTATTGCTATCCCGCTATTATTTGGAATACTAACATCATTTAAAACATTATTCATATACATCATAGAATTCTTCCAAGCTTCTTTTTCTCTTGGATTAACATTTTGTCCTACTCTTAATCTATATAATTGTTCTATCCTACTAGCTATTTGATTATTTATTACATCATTAATAAATATCTCTTTTGTCGCTTCATATGCTATCATAATAATTTGCCCCCTTTAATTATTACTGTCTTCAATTTTTTCTTTCCATCTTTTTTTACTTTACAAAAACGATTTCTCCATGTTTAAAATATAACTTATAACCACTACTACATTGATCATAATTTTTTCATATAATACATTTTTAATTACTTTTATATATTAATATTCTATATTTACCATAAAAGTAGTATAAACTATAAAATTTTTTTTTCGTATATAGTAATTTTCTTTTATCATTTTTTATAATTTCTTCGCATTCCTCATCATTTTTATTTTCTGATAATATTCTAATTCTATATTTTTTATTTGTTTTTGTAATTATTTCTACATATAAATCTTCATCAGCATTATCTTCTATAACATGATAAGAAGTATAATCTCCAATGTTATATTCATTAATAACAATTTTCAATATATTTTCTATACTTGTAATAAGATGAACTTTTTTATATAGCTTTATATATTTTTCTTCTCTTTTTGGTATTTCATATTTTTTCAATTGAGAAAAAGCTTCCCTTTTATGGTTATTTATAAAATCCTTAGTAAATCCTAATTCTTTAAAAATGCAAGATTCTAATAAAGTTTGTAATATTATAGTTGATATACTAAGTTCAACACCTTTCATTGCTTTGTATTTCTTACTTTTATTGTAATGTGTGTAATAATGCCTAGTATCTGTAATTGAATTGATAAAATTTAAAATATATTCTAATTTTTCAAAGTAATATATTGGCATTTCTTCAAAAAATAAATGAATCAATCTATTTTTCAGTAATATATAATCTGCATTCTCTTGTGCATTATCATAAATAAAAGCTTCAACCAATTCTTTGTTCTCTTGTAAAATATTATCTAGCTTATTTGATAATATTTTTTTATAATCCTCTAATGATTCTACCATAAATATAGTATGATAAAATTCCAATGATTTAATTATATTTATAAATATCTCTTCTTCTGGAATCTCATCATAATATTCAAAATTCTCAATGTTTTTTCTATATAAATCAATAATTGGCTTTAAATTTTCATATTTTTCAAACCAATTTTTTAATCCATTAACATCATAGATTTGTTTTAAATTGCAATTAAAATTTCTATCTATTTTTTCAATCTCATCATTTTCGTTTTTTATATCTATCTCATTAGCATAATAGATTCTGTAATCAATATATTTTCTTTTTCTAATATTAGGATATTTGTAAAATTTACTGTTTTTAAATCCTTTAATTTCTACTATGTCCACTTTTAACTTTGTACTAAATTCAATAAGTGCAATAACTTTCTTTAATTCTTGTACCAGTTTTTCAAATTTTTCTAGTTTATTGCATCTAAGATTTATTGTTATATGCTGCTTTAAAACAACTTTTTCTGAATTTAAATAAAATGTTCCACCTCCAAACCATGGAACTATTTCTAATTTTATATTTTCATTTATATTATAAGAAATTTTTTTCTTAAATTTATATTCTATTTCCTCTATTTTCTTTTTTTTACCTCTCTTCGAGCTAAAACCACTTAAAGTACTCCATTCCATTGAATTTGTTAATCTTACCTGTAATTTATTAAAAGTTGCTCCTTCATAACTTTCAAATTTCAAACCATAAATACAATATTTGCAATCAATCAAAAAAGTAGTTATTCCAGTATTTAGATTTGTATTCTTTCTAAGAGTTCTACAATTTAATAATGATATATTATTGTTATTAAGAAAACTAACACCATGTATTAAATCCATATTGTCAGGAAATTCTTCATCATTAAAAAATCTTTCTAATTTTTGTGATTGTATTACCAATCGTATTATTTTTTTACTTTTTACTATATGTAATTCACCCTTATATTCATCTTTTTCAATTTTCCAATTACCACTAATTTTAATTTCTTCCAATTTATTTCCCCTTATTGATGTTATGTGTTTTATGTTCATTCTAATTTTATTATTCTTTCATAACTACTATTTCAATTCTACACTTTTTTATATTTATAATTTATCATATTTTGTACTTACACCCTTAGCTTTTTCTACAGGATATTTTTTCTCAGATATTTTCATTTTATCTAAAATTATTTGCTTAGGATCAACTCCTATTTGATGACACAAAAGAATACAATAATTCATAACATCTGCAATTTCAAATTTAAGTTCATCTTTATCATAATTATTATTCCATTGAAAACATTCTAGTAATTCTCCCGCCTCAATAGATATTGACTTTGCTAAGTTTTCTGGTGTATTAAATTGTAACCAATCTCTATCTTCTGCAAATTTTACTATTTTTTCTTCTAACTCTTTCATTACATTTCTCCCAAAAAATATTTACTTGTATTCTATCATAAATTTACTATTTTTTCCACAATTTGCAAATAATCTGTCGGATTTTATTTTCTCCCGTCTTGGGTCTGGGTTATCCCACATTAGAATTTGTATGGGAGTACAAATTCAGTGCTGGCTAGACACTAAATTTACTCTCTTTTCGCAATATTATTATATGGCTATTAAAAAAAGTGCCTGAATTTTTTATTAATACAAGCACTTTTTTCATTAAATATTATAAGTATTTATACATTTTCCAAGTACCATTTCTCTTGCTGAATATGCTATCATATTCATTGCTCCAACCCACTTCATTTGATCTTTTTCTTTTAATTTTTCATCAATATTTTGGTATTTTTTCATTTCATTTATCAACATATTTTCCATATCTGTAGCTCTAGCATCTACTTCTAACAAATAATCTGCTAGCGTATCTTCCATTAACATTTTTGTATAAACTGGTTTCATTTCTTCCTTTAAAAATTTTAATCTTAGCCTTCCATATCTTCCAATTTTAGGTCTAACTTTTCCATTGTCCAATATTAAATTTGGTATTAAATAGTCTCCATATCTTGAATATGTTATTGGCTCTTTTTTAGTTTTCTCACTCATATAAATTCCTCCTTCTATTAATTTTTTCTTTACTTTTTTAAGATTTTGAATTAAAATATTATTATAAAATTTGATTAAAGTTAGTATTTAGTTTGACGGCTTATACTAGCTTTTTTTATATGATTTAACATATAAATTTTCTATTCAGTGCGTAATAAATTCTTATCTACCCTTTTCTTTTTCTTATCTATTGCGTTATTCTAACGTTTGTATAACGTTATTTTCTGTCCTACTTTTTTCACGAAATTTTCTTTGTCGTTCTCTATTACTTTTACGTATTTCTTCTAGTTTATCTATACTTTGATACTTGCTCCAATTTTTAATTAAGTAGCAATTATCTTCAAAAATTATCATCTTTAATTCCATAAACTTATTTAATATTTCTTCAACTTTTTTAACAGATTTTCCTAAAATTTTAGATAATTGTTGCACATTTAATGGATTATTCTCTCCTATCATTAGCTTTCCTTTTGTATTACATTGTCCTGCTATAGTTAACAACTGTATCCATATTCTGAAATACGTATCCCCATCACGTTCATTCAGTAATAATGCAACTTTTCTGTTTGAAAAAATATTAGTACTAAGTTTTATCCATGATATTTCTGCCATACCTCCTTTCACCTTTCTTTCAAATATTAGTCATGGATTCTTGTTCTTTATTGGTTAAATATTCATCTAATGCTTGTACTCTAAATAAAAATTTTCCACCAATTTTAGAACATGGTATTTGTTTTCTTCTTACTAATTGATTTGTAAGCCAGTATGAAATTCCTAAATAATTAGCAGCTTCTTTCATGGTTAGTGTTGTTCTTTCTACTGTTTTTAAGTCCAATTATGAATCCTCCTTTCTTTTCTTCAATGGTACCTATTGACTTTTGTTAACAATTGAATTATACTGATTATAGTTAACAAATGCAATAATTTTACTTTAATTTGTTGAGAATTGATAACTGTATAAAATACTTACTATAACTATATTTTTAGTTAACACGGAGGAATATATGGAAGATAATAGATTACAGACAATAGAATTAAATGTTTATGATAATTCCTATTCAGTTGAAACAAATAGATTTTGTTCTATTGTTCTTGATACTAATAAATTAAAAATATCTAATTTAAAGAAAAAAGAATTAATAAAAGAACTTCGTAAAAAAGATAATATATCAGATTCAAATACAATAATAGATGAATTATATTCCATACTTATAGATTCTAAATCAAATAAAATACCATTTAATTTGTTGTTTCATAAAAGTGTTAAGAATATAAAAATTGATTTAATATTGAATTATAGCTATCAAAGCCAAGCACTTGGAGATAATTTAATTGGATTTTTAAATTTAGATTTTAATAAATTTGACGACTTCTTTAAATTCTTTTCTACCTTTATATTCCACTATTTAGATAAAATACCTAAAAAATATAAAAATCAGATACTAAAAGGATTTGATATAAATAAAAAATATTTTAATATAGAAGCTCCAAAACATACTGTTGATGTATCTTTACTTACTGAATGTGCAAAAGAAATTTATGATAGTGAAGTTTCTAATTTAAAAGAAATGCAAGATTTATTTAGAAATTTTGTTGATTACATATTTAATAATACTAGAGACAAAAAAATAGAGAACTTAAATAATTATCAAAGATTTTACATATTCCAAAATACAAATGAAATAATTAAAGAATTATCTAAAGAGTATACTTGTGATTATGATTTACATTTTAACTTTTTTGATAAAAATTATATGTTAGATATGCTTGAAAATGTAAGCGGAGGTAATAAAAATCATTTATCTGATGAAGATTTCTTAATTAAAAGTATAATTAAACATGATCCAACTGGAGAAAAAATAACAGGATCTAAACATATATTCAAAACTAATAATATTTTTACATATTTCTATATTATACTTTATTACATTACTTTAAATAATACTGAATTTATAAAACGTTGCCAAGTTTGTGGAAGATATTTCTTCTCAGATAAAAACACTACATTATATTGTAATAACAAATATGCAGATGATATGACTTGTAAAGAATTTGGAATAAAAACATCTCAAAAAAGAAAAGAAAACGAAGAACCTGTATATGGTAAATATAGAACTATATATGCAAGAAAAGCAATGCTAGTAAAAAGAAATCCAGATATTAAATCATATAAAACTAACTATGAAAAATGGAAAAAAGAAGCTAAACAATTTATGCAAGATATAAAAGATGGAAAGAAAACTTATGAGGAGTTTGATGAGTGGTTAGATAAAAATTAAAAAACAAGTCAAAATTTAATTTGGCTTGTTTTTTAATTTTTTAAAATTTTGCATTTTTCAATACTTCTATTGCTTTTTCTCTATGCAATTCAGATACTATATCAATTTTTCTATTCTTACAACTATCTGCAACATTTTCAGCTTTAGCTAAAATTTCATTTACACATTCTTTTGAATCTTCTAACGTTGCAGCATATACTAATCTACTTATTCCTGTATATAAAATGGCTCCCATACACATAGCACAAGGTTCACAAGATGAATAAATCGTACAATCTTTTCCACCTTCTGCACATAAATGACCTCCTAATTTTTCCATTGCATCTTCAATTGCCCTTAATTCTGCATGAGAAAATCCAGTCTTAGAAATTGGAACATCTGCATCACTTCTACCTATAATTTCTCCATTTCTAACAATTATTGCGCCATAAGGATAATAAGCTTTTTTACTTAATTCTATAGCAATATCTATAAACTTTTCGTCTTCACTCATAATAATATCTCCTTACTATTCTTTTATTAGTTTATGTTGTTCTGGATACCAAGCAGGTGTACATGGCATAGCTATTGTACAATGTGCATCCCAATAATAAATTTCACCTTTGTCTATTAAAATAACATCACCTTTTTTAAACTCAATTTTTTCATTTTTCTTATTTAATGTACCTTTTCCTTCCATACAATAAATTAGTTCTTTGCACTCTTCATTAACACAATATCCTTCATCTGGATATCTTCCTGTTAATACTGCAGTAGAAAAGTTAATATCTTTATCGTCTGATGGATATTCTATTACCGTACATTTATCACCATTTTTAAATTCTTGTGATTCTTCAAATTTTAATAACTTCATCTAATCACTCCTAATTATTTATTAATCGTATTTATTTTATCATATTTTTATATATAAAATATTTAATATATAATAATTCTTTAAAAAAATAATTATTGTTTTATGGGTTTATATATATTTTTACAAAATTATCATTGTCCTTTTCTAAATCCTTTATAATGCCTGCCGGATTTACAATTCTTCCTTCAGGATCATATACAAAGCAAACTAAATTTTTGCAATCAGGATGTGCCTTATACTTAGCAATATCTATAATTAATTGTTCCCCCAAATCTTTGTCTTTCATTGTTTTTCTGGTTTTTTTAACTTCTATGACTATCTTTTCTTCTTTCAATAAAAAATCTACTCTTGATGAATTTCCTGCATAACTTGGTGTCCATTCTTCTTTCCTAATGTCTTTAAAAAACATTTGTAATATTGCAAACAATAAATCTTGTACATCATATTCGTCTTCTACATCAATAGTACACCTATTATCATATCTATTTCTTAAATTTTTTACAACTTTATGAAAATTTCTAAAAATTAAATCAAATGTATTTTCAATATCAAGAGTTTTCTCATTTTCTAAAACAATATAATCCTTTTCAATATATTGCTTTATATTTTTTAAAATTTTTTCTATTATGTTTATATTTTCTAAATCATTGAAAGTTAATAATGATATTTTTTTTATATTATCATCATCTCCATCTTTCAATATTAGCTTCAATAAAGTCTTAGCTTTTACTATAAAAGCATCATATATTTCTTGATCCACCATATAGCGCCCATATTCTGAATCTGCATAAACTTTTGCTTTTAATTCATTTTGTAATTCATTTAGTAATTCATTTAAGGCTTCTACTGCTTTTTCTTTATTCATTTTTATCATCCTTTTCATTATTTGTAGCTGAATTTAATAGCTTTGGTTTGACTTCATGTAAAAATTTTTCCTTTTGTACTGTCGCCATATTAAACTCTTCATCATCAATTTTTATGTTACAAGCACTTTTAGCCAAATGTACAGCTTGTTTAGATAACAAATTAAATGCTTTTTCTATATTCTCTTTAGATGCAGATGTATCACATCCACACTCTTCTAATATTTTCATTAATTCAGCATCTTCCTTTAATGTTGCCGCAAATTTTTTGTGTGATAATATTGTATCTCCTTCTTGAAAACCTTTATGTACCCATGTAATTGCTTTTTTAAATACTTTCTTTAAAACATCTATTATTATTTCTTCTCCCGATATTTTAGAGAATAATGAACCTGATTCAATCTTCAGTATTTTTAATTTTTTATATTTAATTGATTCTGTCTGTTGAAATAATAAATTTCCTATTTCGTAATATGAAATATCAATATCTTTCAGTATTGTTGCAAATTCATCCATTGAGTATTCTACTTCTAATAGCTGAATGCTAAGAGAATTTACATCTTTTCCTTCATACTCATTTTCATTTGTAGAAAGCAAATAATAATCTGAATACATTTTTAAAGTATTATTAATTAGCATTTTATATTTCATAAGTTCATTTGCAAAGTTTATCATTTTAGTTTGATTTGTATCATCTTTTTGAAACTCTTCGTATATTTTAAACAAATTATCAGTTTCTTCTATAAAATCTTTTATATAATCATTTTCTATAATATTATTTTCACGTTTATAATGATCAATCTTTTGTTTAAACTCCCCAAAAGCCTTAAATATTATATATGATGAAAAAATACTTTTCATATTTTTTACATTCTCATCATATCCTGATTTAATTTTCCCCTCTCCAATTATATAATGAGTTCCATCAGAAGCACTTACCGCATTACTTTTTAATAATTTTGTCAATGTTTCTGTACTATATTTAAAATACGTTTGAGACCATTCAAAAATTGGATTTAATACTTCTTTAAATTCATTTAGTTCTCTATTTATAAATTCATAATAGTTTAAAATTTGATACGAAAGCATATTAATTCTCCTTTCTGCCATTGCAATTATACCACTTTTTTCAACATTTTTCCATGTTTTTTTATGTTTTTTAAAATATTATAGTTCCTTCTTGCTATTTGTTAACTATTGTGATATATTATTATCAGTTAACAATATGCTCTCCTATCCATTAAATAACCTGAAAGGAGGTGAAACTGGGTAATGGCCGGGAGTATTGAAAAAAGAGGCAAAGATAGTTACAGGCTAATAGTTTGTCATGGTTTTAATTTAGAAGGTAAGCCTATACGTCATACTAAAACTGTTCATGGTACTAAAGCACAGGCTAAAGTTGAGCTTGCAAAGTTTGTTGCAGAAGTTGAACAAGGTACAGTTATTGAAGGTAAATCTATTACTTTTAAAGAATTTACTGAAATATGGAAAAGAGATTATGGATCAAAAGAGCTTGCACCTTCTACCTATAACAGATATTTAGGTATGTTAGAAGCTAGAATTCTTCCCTATCTTGGACATTTTAAATTAGATAGAATTAAGCCTACTGACATAATGAAGTTTTACGATATGTTAGATAAAGATACACAAATTAGAAGAGTGAAATGTAATAACGGTTATAGAACTCTTAAACCTTTATCTCAAAAAACAATATTAGAACATCATAGATTAATTCGTGCAATGCTTCATAAAGCTGTATATTGGCAACTATTATTTAACAATCCCTGTGAAAGAGTTCAGCCACCTAAAAGTAAAAAGCCTAAAAGAAGATACTATGATGATGAGCAATGTAAAGTTCTTCTTTCTCACCTTAATGAACTTACTACAGAAGATATCAAATACAAAGTTGCAATTACTTTAACGATATTTACTGGTGTAAGGCTTGGAGAACTAATGGGCTTAGAATGGTCTGATATTGATTTTACAAATGGTATTGTTAGTATTAATAAATCTAGTCAGTATTTATCTAACAAAGGAGTATTTACTAAAACTCCTAAAACTGAAAGTTCTATCAGAGATGTTGCAATTCCAAATTTCGTAGTTTCTTTACTTGAGGAATACAGAATATGGTATGAACAGCAAAAATCCATCTACAACGAATTATGGATTAATTCTGATAGGTTATTTGTACAGTCAGATGGTAAGCCTATGCATCCATCAACTATTAGTAAATGGTTTGTTAATTTCGTAAAAGAAATTGGACTACCTGTAATTAATTTTCACGGTTTAAGGCACACAAATGCTACTTTGCTTATATCGCAAAATATAGATGTAGCAGTTGTTGCTGCAAGATTAGGTCATGCACAAATTACTACGACATTTAATTTTTATGTGCATCCTATCATTTCCCACAATAAAAGTGCAGGAAATGTATTACAAAATTTATTAATACCAAATTAAAAATTACTTTTTTCAATAAATTATAAATTTACTTTGTCGGAAATAAAGTCAGTAAAAAAACAAATTATAAATCCCGAAGTTTTTTACTGATATACATAGTCTTTTTAGGAATTAAATTGTATAAATACTTCCCAAAAATTCCCCAATTTCACATAATAGAGCTGTTTTTACTAATTATTGCAACTACTTTTTAAGCATAAAAAAATACCTACAGTCCTTGAAACTGTAAGTATATTACTTTTGGTTGCGGGGGTAAGACTCGAACTTACGACCTTCGGGTTATGAGTTCTTTTCATCTTCCACTTCATACTCCCACAAACTCAATTTTCCTTTTGCTTCTATTGGTTTTTCAAACACCTCTACATTTTCCATTTGCCAACCATAATTTTCTTTAAACGAACTCTTTGTATATATATCTTTATTCTCTTTTAATAACATTTCTTTAAATTCAGGAGACATTTTTATGCAATCTACTAAAGTTACTTTCCCCAAAATCTTTCCAGTTGGCATATCACTTGGAATATATTTTTCTAATCTTTTCATCGCTTCTTTATCAATCCCTTTTCCCGCGTGTATTAATAAATCTCCTCTATACTTAGTTTGCCAACTTCTAAATTCAAATCTTTTATCTTTTTGCATAATCAAAGTTGCCCATGGTTGTTTTATTGTTAATACTTTCATCATTTTCTCCTACTATAAATAATTATCCATATCTATATTAAAATTCATATTCAAACTTTGCTTGCATTTTTATATACATATTCATTCACTCTTTTCATAAAAAATAAGAGGTAACTTTATTAGCTTAAATATAGGTTATAAAATACCATTAATTTTATTTTTTATACTTTATCACCAAATTACTTAATACTAGTATTCCTCTCTTTTTTCTTTATTTTTTACTAAAAAAACACATTTCTTCATTTGTAGGATATTCATTTTTAGAATATCTATAAATAATCTCTCCATATCTAAGATTTTCAAAAATCTGCTCATTTCCCAAAGGTATTGTATAATATCCTAATGTCCAATTACTTCCATCATAATAATATCCATACACTACAAATCTTGGTTTTACTTTAGCTATTCCCTCAAATAAAATTGCTTTTTTATAATTTGCATTTTTTAAAGTTTTCAATGGTAATTTATAAAAAAAGCGAATTGTAAAAATCGAAATAAGTATCCAAAAAAGCACTCCAATTACTAAAACTAACACTCCTAAAACATCATTAGTTTCTATAGCTGTAATTGAAAAGATAGTTATCAAACCTATTATAATAAACCATACTAAACTCATAAAGATTCCTGCAACAATACAATTTCCTCTTTTTAGTATTTTACTATATTCATTTAACAAATTTGATTTTTCTTCTTTTGATAGTTTTATTGGTTCTTTTTCTACTTTCAAAGCATTTCTATGTACTATCTTTTTTGCTTTTCCATAGTCTATATTTTTTACATATTCTGGAGAATTGTTTCCAACCAACTTCCAGTTGTCACCATCTATTGGAATTAAGTATCTAGTTCCATCATCTCTATAAAAAACAAGTATTCTATCTCTTTTAGTTATACCTTTGGGAACAACACTTTCCATTATATATGGAACATTATTTTCATCTACAAATCCATCTTCGCAAAATAAAATTTTTGTATATGTTTGAAATTCATTTCTTTGTATTATAGTTCCACCTACATATTCAAACTTTTCTCCTAAATCTAATTTATATTTTTCTATCGTTTGTTTTACTATTTCATTATTATAATCTGTCATTACTATTTATAAAAATCTCCTTATCCCTGCCATATAATTTAATTAATCCCAAAGTATTTTTACTGTTCCAACTGTTTTTTCAGGTGCAATATGCATTTTTACAAAATCCCCAACTTTTAAATTATGTTCTTCTTGTTCAGATTTTTTTATTGTTACATCTGCATATGTAAGCTTGTCATAACCATTATTTTGCATTACTTTGTTATGCCATAATACTTTTAAAGCCACTTTATTTCCTTTATCTTTAATTTCATATACCATTCCTTGTTGAATCCATTCATTTTTATTATCTATAAATTGTATATCTGTTAACGCTAATTTATTTTTTTGCTCCTCTGTTATATTTGAAACCATTTTTTCTAATGCTTCCCCATCTTTCTTTGCTATTATAAAGAAAATTCCAATTATAATTGCTACAACAACTCCTGCAATAACATATTCCATAAATTTTATTCCTCCTTAATTAATTTTGCCTTTGATAATTCTAACATACCAATTTCTTTCATACAATACTAATCCTTTTATTTCATGAAATTTATATTTTAAATTATATAACTTATGTTTATTCTTAAAATTATTTTTAACCTTTTAGTATCTTTTCCCTTTTGCAATTAAAGCTTCATCTATTTGATTTGTTCTTTTTATTATTCCAATAAAAAATATCACCATACTGTGCTTTATATTTTTTACATTAATTTTAAGATTTTTGTATTTATATACATCTTTTATCTCAAGTAGATCTTTTTTTAGTATCTGAATTATAGATAGAGATATAGCCACAATTATTTCTATTTCTTCTATATTTACATTAAACAAAACTAATGGCCTGCATAATGTTTTTATTGTACTTGCAATTGTTGTTTTACTACTTATTGCTGAATATATGTATGTAATATTGCATACAATAAAAAATTTTATTGCAACCCATATTGCCTCATTTATTCCACTTATTATTATATTTATAAAAAAAGTAAGTATTATATATGGTAATATTTTAAATAGTTGTTTTATCTCTTTTATTATTGAAATTTTTAGTAATATTATTGCATCTATATTACTTAATATTATTATTCCAAATAAAATTTCAGATTGTGGTAGAAAAAATATAGCGGTTACCATTATAATAAATATAAAAAATTTGAGTATTTCCATTTTGCTATATATCCTCCTACTTTTTTAATTTTATAATTAATTCTTCTACAAATGAATCAATAGTTAAATTTTTATTAGTATCTAGCTTAATCCCATTATTTTTTAACTTTATTAATAACTCTAGCAAAGTTGGAACTTTTATTTCATATTTTTCAAAAACTTTTGACTTTTCTATTAATTCCGATTTTTCTATTTGTTCCACTATTTTGCCATTATTTAAAATTATTGTTCTATCTGCTAATAATATTTCATCTGCTAAGTTTGTTATACATATTATTGTATATCCTTCATTCTTTAGTTTTTGTATTATTTTATATATTTTTTCTTTTCCAATACTATCTATCATTGTAGTTGGTTCATCAAAAATTATATATTGTGGTTTCTTAGCTAAAACTTCTGCAATCATTATTCGCTGCTTTTGACCTAGTGACAAATAATATAAATCATTATTTTTATATTCAAACATATCCACATATTTTAGAACCTCATCTATAACAGCTTCATCTTGTGTAATATACGAAAATTCATCTTTAATATTTCCAAATATTATTTGACTATCTGGATTTTGAAAGACTATGCCCACCTTTGAATTTATTAGCTCTCTATTTTTTCTTTTTGATAAATCAATATCATCTATTAAAATCTTTCCTTCTTTTAATTTTAATATTCCTGAAATAAGTTTTCCTATTGTTGATTTTCCTGATCCATTTTTCCCAACAATTGCTATTATCTCTCCTTTTTTTACTGAAAAACTTATATTTTTTAGAACTTGTTTACCATTTTTATATTTGTACGATACATTTTCTATATTAATCAATATCATCACTCCTCAAATACTTTTCATATGGTTTTCTTAGAGTGCTCTCTAAAAACAAAATAACACTTATATGTATTGGAATCATTATTATTTGTTTTACAAATCTCGCTGTAAATAATACAACAAAAGCTTTACCTGTTATTATACTTGTCCAAAATGTGTTTAATACCATATTTACTATTACTGCAACTAATATTGTTGCAATTACAGTTCTTAATGCAAACTGGCTATTTGTATATGTACTATTACTTTTTTTATATAATAGCACTCCATATATATATCCAGCAATTGCTGTACTTATTGTATATCCTAAAAAATATGGTCCTGTTGGAAATAATATTGCTCCTATTATATCACCTAATACATTTACTAATACCGTCCATTTTGGTCCTAACCATATAGCACAAAGCATTGTTGGGATAAATGCAAAGCTTATTTTTACTATTGGTGTTTTTATTGATAATATCCTTGATAATATTATTAATAATGCTAAAAATATTGCTGATAATATAATTTTCTTATTTTTTGACATAAAAAAACTCCCTCCTTTATTGCTTTTCCGCAACAAAAGAAAAGAAGTTTATTTTCTTCTTTACAAAATTTCTTTTATTAGCGGAATGCGAAAATAAATAAGCATAAAATTATTTTATTTGCCCTAATAACAACTTCCCGTTTATTAGGTCTTTACTATTTATTTTCTACTCTAATTTTTCTATTTCAAAGTCTAACATATATCTAAGTTATATTCAAGCAAATTTATTAAAAAGGTATTTTTAGAAATGTTTTACTCTGCAAATAAATATTAATAAAATATGTAACTAAAATTATTAATAAAGCATAAATAAAATTTTTACAATGTTATTATCATATTTTTAAAAAATATTTTTATATTTGAATCTGACACACTTTTTTGACATATTAAATGATAAAATTATTATTTAATAAAAGAATATTTATAAACATCTAAAATATTATAGAAACAAAAAAAGCCGTTACATCTATTGATATAACGGTTTTTATTTGGTGGCTTCACCTGGAATCGAACCAGGGACACAGGGATTTTCAGTCCCTTGCTCTACCGACTGAGCTATAAAGCCATACATAAAAAAAAATGGCGACCTGGAACGGGCTCGAACCGTCGACCTCTAGCGTGACAGGCTA
>HF999523.1:263422-373555 GCA_000434015.1 Clostridium sp. CAG:571 | reverse complement strand
ACCAACTGAACTACCAGGCCGTAAAACAAAAAATATTTAGATAACTAAATATTCTTTGTAAGAAAATGGTGGGCGCAATAGGGCTCGAACCTATGACCTCCTGCTTGTAAGGCAGATGCTCTCCCAGCTGAGCTATGCGCCCGTTTCCTTCGACTCGTTTAGTATACTAAATTCCAATATAAATGTCAATACTTTTTTTAAAGTTTTTTTCATTTTTTTTAATTTTATTTTTTAAAAAAGCTCAAAGTCTTGTGTAATCTAGACTTTGAGCCTCTAATAAAATTATAATTTTCTTATTATTTTAATTCTTCTATTGCTCTTTGCATTTGTTTATCTTCCTCTAAAGATAAGTTAGTAACTTGTTTTAATTCATCAGGAAGTTCAACTTTTATTGTTGGTTCTATTCCTATTTTATTTATTTTATTATGATTTGGAGTATAATATTCATTTGTTGTTATTTTTAAACCGCTACCATCAGATAATGTATAAACAGTTTGAATTACACCTTTTCCATAAGTTGTATTTCCTATTAATTTTGCATCAACATCTTCTTTTAATATTCCTGCTAAAATCTCTGAAGCACTTGCAGAATATTCATTTACTAAAACCACAATTGGCATATTTATAATTGCATCTTCTTTTGCAACAGTTACATCTTCATTTTCTTTTTTATCTTTTGTTATTAATAATGTTTTTCCTTTAGGTACCATAAATTCAGCTATATTTAAAGCTTCATCAACAATTCCTCCACCATTAAATCTTAAATCTATAATTAATGATTTTATATTTTGCTTTTCTATTTCTCTATACTTCTCTAAAAATTCATTTGCACAACCACCTTCAAAAGATGATATTTTTATATATCCAATATTGTTATCTAAAACATTAGAACTTACATGACTAATTTTAATGTTTTCTCTTGTTATATTAAATTCAATTTCTTTTGAGTCTCTTAATACTGTTATTTTTACAGTAGTTCCAGCCACTCCTTTCATCTTTTTAACTGCTTCATTTAATTGTTCTCCTGTATATTCTTGATCATCTACTTTAGTAATTATATCTCCTGTAAGTAGTCCTGCTTTACTTGCTGGCGAATCTCCTATTGTTCTTAATACAACTATAGCATTTTTTCCGAGTATCTGCTGTTGTATATATACCTATTCCAACATATTCACCTTCTGTATCTTCTTTAAAACTTTGCATTTCTTCTTTTGTTAAATATTCTGTATATGGGTCATTTAATCCTGCTATATATCCTTTTATAGCACTTTCTTTTAATTCTTCTTCATTAACATCTCCAATATATGTTTCATCTAATACTTTTTTAAAGTTTGCAAGAGTTTGTTCTAAGCCCGCTGTACCATTTTTTGATTCTTTTATATAATAAATTTCACTATTGTTAACATAGCGATATACTCCTACTGATGTTAATAAAAATGTAATAAATGCTGTTATTACTACAATAACTATATATTTATATACATTACTTTTTTTGTTTGTTTCCATTTTTCCCTCCATAATCTTTTTATATATTATACTCTAAAATTAAATTTATAGTACTTAAGTATTTAAATCGTTTAATTAATAGTTTTTATAAATTCCTATATTACCATAATAAGAGCAATTAAATTGCTCTTATATCTTAAGATCCTTGTAAATATGTAGCTGGATTTACAGCAATATTATTTACTCTTACTTCAAAATGTAAATGTGGACCTGTAGAATTTCCTGTCGATCCTACTTCCATTATTATATCGCCTTTTTTTACGTTTGTTCCAACTGTAGTTAATAATGTTTGCCCATGTCCATACAAAGTAGATATTCCTCCACCATGATTTACAATTACACAATTTCCATAACCACCTAATGTTCCTGCAAAAGAAACAACTCCATCTTCTGCTGCAACTACCTTTGCTCCATATCCTGCTCCACCTATGTCTATTCCTGAATGTAATTTTACTACACCTTGAATTGGATGATTTCTTGTTCCAAATGGTGATGTTATAACTGTTCCCTCTTTTGCAACAGGCCACAACATTACTCCACCTGTATATTGAAGCTGATATTCTCCGTCATTAGTTGCTTGTTTTATTTGATTTTCTATATTTGCTTCTTCTATTTTGTATTTATTTATTTCTTCTTGTATGCCTTTTTCTTCTTCTGTTAACTTGTCCATTTTACTTTTTTGAAGAGTTCTTGAATTTTTTAAAGTTGTTGTTAATTTTATTGCATTACTTTTTAATTCTTGTAATTTTTTTTCTTCTTCTTCTATTTTACTTTTACTTTCTTCTAATTCTTTTTTCTGTGATTCTATTTTAGTTAACAACTGAGAATCATAATCTGCTAATCGTTCTATTAAATAGTAATTAGAAATAAAATCTGTAATACTTGCTGAAGACAACAAAACATCTAAATATGTAGTATCTCCTGCTTCATATAAAGCAACCATTCTTTCTTGAAATAACTTTTCATTTTTATCATATTCTGCCTTTACCTTGTTATATTTTTCTGTTACTTCATCCATATTTTTCTTAGACTCTGCTAATTTAGTTTTTAGATCTTCTATTTGACTTTCACAATCTTTAATTTTATCATCTATCTCTTCTATTTCCTTTACAGCATCTGAAATCTCACCTTGTACATATTCAAGTTTCTGATTTTGTTCTTCTATTTTACTTTTTACATCTTCTTTTTTTTCGTTTAAGGTTTCTGCAAACACAGAAAAAGAAAGGCTGGATATCATCAATAGAATTATAAATACTGAAATAATTTTTCTACTCATGAATATTCTCCTTTCTCTTTAATATGTAATTTAATTATATACTATTTACTTTTTGCTTTCAATGGTTATTTTTACAAGTAATTCATTGGGTTTACTGCAACACCATTTACCCTTACTTCAAAGTGCGCATGTGGTCCTGTTGATGCACCTGTTGATCCAACTGTTAATACTGGGGTTCCTTTTGTAACTTTTTGTCCTGCACTTACTAAAATTGTAGTTCCATGTCCATATCTTGTAGTTATTCCATTTCCATGGCTTATTACTACATAATTTCCATAACCACCATTATATCCATAACTTGCAATTAATACAGTACCATCATCTGCTGCTACAAATTTTGCCCCTCTTGGTGCTCCAACATCTATTCCAGAATGTAATTTATATGTACCATATATTGGGTGAATTCTATATCCAAAAGAAGATGTAAGTGTTCTATATCCTGGTATAGGCCATGTCATTTTGCCTGTTGATGTTGATGTTCCACTTGTACTTCCTGAAGTTCCTCCATTTACTGTATTATTGCTATTATTTGAAGATGTATTTTTCTTTGTGTCTTCCTCAGCTTTTTTCTTTCTTGTTGCTTCTTCAGCTGCTGCTTTTCTTTCAGCTGCTGCTATTTTTTCCATTTCTGCATCATATGCATCAATTTGGCTTTGAATATTTTTTTCTTCTGTTGTAAGACTATCTACTTTTGTTTGTTTTGTACTTTTTTCACTTTTTAATTGCTCATTCTTTTTGGCAATTTCGCTTTTAGTTTTATCTATTTCTGCTTTTTTAGATTCTAAATCTTTTTTATCATCTTCTATTTCTTTTTTAGTATTTTCTATTTCACTTAATACTTCTGTATCACATTCTGCAAGTTGTGATACTAAGTAATAATTTGAAATAAAGTCTGTAATACTTCCAGATGTTAATAATAAATCTAAATATGTAGTATCTCCTGCTTCATATAAAGCAACTAATCTATCTTGTAATAATTTATCTTTTTCTTTAAATTCGTTCTCTTTTTTCTCTATTTCTGTTGTTTTTTCTGATATGCTACTTGTTAAATTATCTATTTTAGAATTTAAATCTGATATTTCTTTTTCTGTAGACGAAATAGATGTATTTAATTTATCTATTTCTGTTAACACACTTGATTTTTCATCTTTTACATCTTGTAACTCTTCTTTTTTATCATCAATTTTGTTTTGTATTTCACTCTTAGATGATGCGAAAACATTAATAAAACTAAAATTAATTAATAAAATTATTAATAACCCCGCTATTATTTTCTTTTTCATATGCATCTTACACTCCTTATCCTATACATCTAAATATTTTCTCATAGAAATCATACTTCCTAGTGTACCTATTCCGATTCCTAAAGCTAAGTATACTACGATTATTAATGTAAACATATCTGAGAAAGTTAATAAACTTATATTTATAATATTTGAGCCCGCTATAGAAAGTATTTTATTTGATACTACATTATATAATACTCCTAATAACATAATTGAAATTAATGCTGCAACTACTCCAATTATTATACCTTCTACTATAAAAGGCCATCTTATAAAATTATTTGTTGCTCCAACATATTTCATAATTGATATTTCTCTTCTTCTTGCATGAACTGTTAGTTTTATTGTATTGGCTATAATAAATATTGAAATTACTACCAATAATATTAGTATAGCTCCTGATAAAATTCTAACAAAATTTGCAACTCTTAATAATGCATTAACAGTATCTCCTCTTTTTTGAATGCTTTTAATGTTATCAAAAGTTTCAATTTCTTTTTGAACATTATCACTTTCTTTTAAGTCTGTTAATGTTACTACATATGATGCTGGAAATGGATTGTTTTCATCATATCCTGAAAGCAAAAATTGTTTGTCTCCAACTTTTTCTTTCATTTGTTTTAAAGCATCTTCTTTAGATACAAATTCTACCTGGTTTACCCCACTTAGAGCTTTTATTTTATCACCTAACTCTGATATTTCTTTTTCTGTTGCTTCTTCTTTTATAAATACCTGCATTCCTTGTTGCATCTCTAATTCGTTCATTATATGATTTATGTTTTCACCTATTATAAAAAACAAACCAAATATTATCATTGTTGCACACATAATCATTAAAGATGCTCCTGTTGATTTTTTATTTTTTAATACATTTCTAAAACCTTCACCTATTAAATAACTAAGTACATTATATTTCACTATTATACCCACCTTTTTTATCATCTCTTATGATATTGCCTTTTTCTATTTGTATAACTCTTTTTTTCATTCTGTCAACAATATCTTTTGCATGTGTTGCAACAACAACAGTTGTTCCTCTTAAATTTATATCATTTAAAAGTGTCATTATATCCCATGCTGTATCTGGATCAAGGTTTCCGAGTAGGTTCATCTGCAATTAACATTGATGGATTATTTACTAAAGCCCTAGCTAAAGCAACTCTTTGTTGCTCTCCTCCTGACAATTCATTTGGATATACCTTAGCTTTATTGCTTAAGCCAACTAAAGATAAAACCATTGGAACTTGTCTTCTAATATGTCTTGGTGTAGCTTTAACTATATACATAGCAAATGCTACATTTTCATAAACTGTTTTGTCTGGTAATAATCTAAAGTCTTGAAATACAACTCCCATACTTCTTCTTAAAAAAGGTACTCTTTTAGGTTTTAAAAAAGTTGTATCTTTTCCATTTATAATTATATTTCCTGATGTTGGTTCTTCTTCTTTTAAGATTAATTTAATTAAAGTTGATTTTCCAGAACCTGAACTTCCTACTAAGAAAGCAAACTCACCTTTATCTATTTTAAAATTAGCATTATGAACAGCTTCTGTACCTGTTCCATAAGTTTTATTAACATTTCTAAATTCTATCATTTTATTGCTCCTTATACATAATAAGACACTATTACTTAATTTTTATTTATGATATCAATAAAACGATTTATTTGCAATAGCTTATTTAGAAAAAAATAGTATAAAAATCACCTTTATTTGGCTTTTATACTATTTTTCTCCTATTTTCTCTATTTTTTAAAATTCACAAAAAATTCACAATTCATTTTCTAATATTTTTTGTTGTTTTTATTTTTCTATTTTTAAGTTTAATCTTTTACTTCTATAATTTTTTATCAAATATATATTAATCATTTATATTCTTCTAAAATAAAAAAGTTAACCATTTACTATTTCATTTACAATTGACTCTGCATCTATTTTAAAATACTTCATTAATTCTTCTGCTTTTCCAGATTTTCCAAAGGCATCTTTTATTCCCATTCTTGTTACCAAACATGGATATTCTTCTGATAGTACTTCACATATAGCAGATCCCAGTCCACCAATTATATTATGATCTTCTATTGTTATTATTCTTTTTGTTTCTTTTGCACATTTTACAATTAAATTTTTATCTATTGGTTTTATTGTGTGAATATCTGCCACTCTCACATTTATTCCTTTTTCTTCTAATATTTCTTTAGCTTTTAATGCTTCTACAACTGTAACTCCTGTTGCAAAAATTGTAGCATCTGTTCCTGATCCTATTAAAACACCTTTTCCTATTTCAAATCTTTGATTTTCTTCATATACAATGGGTGTAGCAAGTCTTGATAGTCTTAAATAACATGGTCCATTTATTTTAGAAATTTCTTTAACAGCCCATTTTGTTTGTACATCATCTGATGTACTTATAACAGTCATATTAGGTATACTTCTCATCAAACTAATATCTTCTAACATTTGATGTGTTGCGCCATCTTCCCCAACAGTAATTCCTGCATGCGTTGCACATATTTTCACATTCAAATTTGGATAACATACACTATTTCTTATTTGATCATATGCTCTTCCTGCTGCAAACATAGCAAAAGTACTAGCATATGGTATTTTTCCACATGTTGCAAACCCAGCTGCCGTTCCTATCATATCTTGCTCAGAAATTCCCATATCAAAAAATCTTTCTGGAAATTCTTTAGCAAAAATATTAGTTTTAGTAGCAGATGATAAATCTGCATCTAATACAACTATGTCTTTATTTTCTTTTCCTAATTCTTTCAAAGCTTCTCCATAACTTTGTCTAGTTGCTATTTTTTTATCTATACTCATAATTTTTCCTCCTTATTTTATATAAACAAACTTTCACTTTTTACATAGCATATTTTTTAGATAATTCCTCAATTGCTTGTTTATATTCTTCTTCTTTTGGTGCTCTTCCATGCCACTCTACTTTGTTTTCCATAAACGAAACGCCTTTTCCTTTTATTGTTTTTGCTATAATTACTGTTGGTCTTCCTTTTATTTGTTTTGCTACATTAAATGCGTTTAGTAATTCTTCTATATTGTTTCCATCTATTTGTAATACTTCAAATCCAAAACTTTTAAATTTATCACCTATATTTGTTAATCCTTTTACCTCTTCTATTTTTCCATCTATTTGTAAATTATTGTTATCTACTATTACACATAAATTATCTAGCTTATATTTGTTTGACGTCATTGCAGCTTCCCAAACTTGTCCTTCTTCTATTTCTCCATCTCCAAGCAAACAATAAACTCTATATCCATCTTCGTTCAATTTAGATGCTAAAGCCATCCCATTTGCAACAGACAATCCTTGTCCTAGTGAACCACTTGTCATATCAACACCTGGAACTTTATTCATATCTGGATGTCCTTGCAAATTACTTTCTATATTTCTAAAAGTTAATAATTTTTCTTTTTCAAAATATCCTTTTCTTGCTAAAGTACTATATAAAGCTGGTGAACAGTGTCCTTTTGATAATACAAAACGGTCTCTTACTTTTGCATTTGGTTCTTTTTCATTAATATTCATTTGATTAAAATACAAAACTGTTAATATATCAGCACAAGATAAAGAACCCCCTGGATGTCCTGATTTTGCACTATATACCGCTTCTATCACTCCTATACGAATATCATTTGCTATTTTTTCTAAAGCTTTCACATCTGTTATTTTCATAAACTTACCTCCATAATATTTTTTATATTTTCTTTAAAAAATTTATAATTTCTTTTGAAAGTTCTTCTTCTTTTGTTCTATAATTGTGTCCTGCTCCTTCTATATATCCAATGTCACTTTTTTTATTTTTTATTTTTTCTTTAAGCATATTTACTAATTCTTCTGCTGGTTGCATTATCAAATCATTTTTATTTCCCCATCTCATAAATAATGGTACTTCGATATCATTTAGTTCTTTAAAATTATATGTTTCATCTGAATACCTTGCAAAATCTATTTCATTATTATCTTTTAAATATCCTAAAAAAGTATTTGGACTCATTGGAATAATTGCTCCCGGAACAGACATTACATTTTGACCTCTTCCTTCATTTTTTTCATTTTCCATATATTTTACTAATTTTTCCACATCATTATTAAAGAAAAATTTAATTGCAACTGGTATATCTACCATTGATAATAAAGATATTGATTGAATTTTGTTTAATATATCTTGCTCATTTTGTTTTTTCATTTTTGTATATGAATACACAATTTTTGTACATCCTAAACTATGCCCTTGTAAATAAATTTTCTTATATCCCATTTTTAACATTTCTTCAATTGCTGCTTTTATATCAAAATATGAATCTTCTATATTCTCTAGGCTAGAACCGCATTGTTTTTTTATATATTTTCCATTTTCTTCTTTTGTTATCATATTTACTAAATCATGTCCTCTATTATTAAAACAAAAATACGCAATATTTTCATTTGTAATATTTTTTGCTAAAATATCATCTCTTTTTTTCATACAATTGCTCTGCATTCCATGTACTGATATTACTACTTTATCTGTTTTCATTCCATTTGTATGTAATAATCCACTTAATTCTACACCATCTTCTGTTTCGAAAAATACTTTCTGTAAATTCATTTTTAGCCTTCCTTTCTTTTTGTTTTGTTATTTATATACTTAAATTTATTATTATTTCTTTTAGCATATATATATCATATCCATTTTTTTATTACAATAAATATTTTTAGATTCTATCTTTAAATATTTTTTATTGACTATCAAAAATCTTAGAAATATAATTTATCTATAAAATAAAAAAGGAGGAACTAAAGAAAATGAAAAAATACGTATGTGAATTTATTGGAACAGCAGTACTTGTTTTATTTGGATGTGGAAGTGCTGCAATAGCAGGTGATTTTTTAGGAACACTCGGAATTGCATTAGCTTTTGGATTATCAATTATCGCAATGGCTTATGTTATAGGAAACATTTCTGGATGCCACGTTAATCCTGCTGTATCATTAGCTATGTTAATAAACAAAAAAATGAGTGTTAAAGATTTCATCTTATATGTTGTAGCTCAATTTATTGGTGCACTTTTTGGAATTAGCATTTTATATTTAATTATGAAAAATAGTGGTTTAGATATTGCTGTTCAAGGTTTAGGTGCAAATGGTTATGGTGATGGAATTTCATCTGTAGGTTTAAATATGTTTGGTGCAATTATCACTGAAGTACTTCTTACATTTGTATTTATATATACAATTCTTGGCGTTACATCAGATGATAAAAAGTCTTCTGTTGCAGGAATTGTTATAGGTTTAACACTAACATTTGTACATATTTTAGGTATTCCACTAACAGGAACTTCTGTAAACCCTGCAAGAAGTTTAGCTCCAGCTTTATTTTTAGGTGGAACAGCTTTAAAACAAGTTTGGGTATTTATAGTAGCTCCATTGGTTGGTTCTGCTTTAGCTGCATTTGTATTTAAGTTTTTAAATACAGAAGAAAGCAAATAATTTTTTTAAATCAAATATTTAGTAAAACTCAAATTTAAAAATAAGCTTTACTAAAAAAACTCTGTATTCCAATAAAAATAATAGAATACAGAGTTTTTATTTTTTGGTGGAGGTGAGGAGAGTCGAACTCCTGTCCAATAACTCTTCCATATAAATTTCTCCGAGTGCAGTTTGTTATTTAAATTTCCTAAAAATACGTAAACAAACATACTTACTTCTAGGTATCTATATTTCTACCCACTATTTCCTATAGAAAAAAATAGTTTCGTTTCCCACTAATTCGTCGCCTTATTCAAAAACGTGGGCATTAATGATAAGACGTGCTGCTAAAATTAAGCAGCGAATGCTAATTCTTCGTTATTATCAGCGTTTATATTTATTTTTGCTTTTTTATAGTGGCCAAAGCAACCATCCACTACTCGCTATTTATACTTCTAAATTATTGTCGAAACCAAATACACCCCCATATGCATTATATATTATATACGAATTTTATAAAATATACAATATTTTTTTATTTTTTACTTGCATCTTATTTTGGTTTATGCTATTATACTATATGTATCACTTAGGGGTATAGTGTCAATGGTTAGCACGATGGTCTCCAAAACCACAAGTCTGAGTTCGAGTCTTAGTACCCCTGCCAATTAAGAGATTAGAACTTATATTCTAATCTCTTATTTTTATTATTTTGTAAAAGAGGTATACTATGGAAAAAATAATTAATTTAGTAAAAAAAGTTTGTACAAAAGAAGTAATTTTTTATGGAATATTCGGAATATTAACAACTGTAGTTAACATTGGACTTTTCTATATATTAACATCTTTTGCACATTTAGAAGGAAACTTATCTAACAATATTGCTATAATAGTAGCTGTTTTATTTGCTTACTTTACTAACAGAAAATTAGTATTTAATTCAAAAGCTTCTAATGCTAAAGAAAAATTAATAGAATTTTTTAAATTTATTTTAGGTAGAGCTTTTACAATGGTTTTAGAATCATTAGGATTTTATTTATTATTTAACATTCTTGGAATACAAGAATTAATAAGTAAAGCATCTATAACAATAATTGTTATTATATTAAATTTTTTCATTAGCAAATTCTTTGCTTTTAAAAAATAAAATTAAATATTTCGGGGGCTACTAGAAAGTTTAAGGAGGTTTTATCTTATGTCTAGTAGTTTTTTTAAACATCTTAGTTTAATTTTTTCTACTCTTATTATTTTTCCTATTTTCATAGCTGTTTTTTATACTCCTATTTTTACCCAATTTTTAACTTCTGATAATTTAAATTCTGCATCATATGATTTTAATACATCTGGAATTAGTACTACACCCACTGTAAAAATAAATTCAGATGGTTTTATTTGGCCTCTTCCGCGGATATAATACTATTTCTTCTCCCTTTGGAAGAAGAAGTTCGCCAACCAAAGGTGCATCATCTTTTCATAAAGGAATAGATATTCCTGCTCCTCCTCGGTACTAACATATTTTCAGTAGCCTCTGGTAATGTCACTCTTGCAAGATTTAGTGGTTCTGGTGGATGTACAGTTATAATAACATCTGGTAATTTTCAATTTACATATTGTCATGTTTCTCCTAAATTTTTAGTTTATGAAAATCAGCACATAAATAAAGGAGATTTAATTGCTCAAGTTGGACCTAAAAATGTATATGGTTTTTCTAATAATCCATATAAAGATTCAAATGGTAATCCTACAAATGGTTCTACAACAGGACCTCATTTACATTTTGCAATAAAAAAAGACGGCTCAGCCGTCAATCCATTAAATTTTTATTAACTTTTTACATATCTTCGTCATTTTCATCATCATCATCTTCTTCATCAATTATTCCATGACTCCCACAAGATGAACATCCATGACAAGAAGAGCATCCACTTTCACAATCATCTAAATTCCAATCTAATTCTATTATATTGTGACATTCTGGACATTCTATTTCTTCGTTCTCTTCTGTTTTTATTTCTGATGTAAAAATATGATTACAATAAGGGCATATAATTTCAAATTCATAGTCTTCTTCATCATATTCATCATAAATATCTTTTTTCATATCTTCTATAAATTTTTCTACTTTATTTATTTTTTCTTCCAACCCTTTTTGATTTTTCTCTAAATCAGTAATTCTCTTCTCTGAAGAATTATTAACTTGGTTAAACATATTAATAAAAATTGCAGATAATTCATTCATCTTTTCTTTTACAAATTGTAATTCTTTTTCATCTTTTATATTTTTACTAATATCTTCAATAATTTTATTATATTTTTCATCAAATTCAGACATGTAAAAACTTCCTTTCTACTATACTCTTTCCATATATTCGCCAGTTCTAGTATCTATTTTTATAGTATCTCCTATATTAACAAATAATGGAACATTTATTGTATATCCGTTTTCTAATGTTGCTGGTTTTCCAGATGTTGTTGTTGTATTTCCAGCAAATCCTGGTTCTGTATATGTAACTTGTAATTCTACGAACATTGGAGGTTCTACTGCAAAAACATTTCCTTTAAAAGATAATATTTTTACATTCATATTTTCTTTTATAAATTTCAAGGCATCTCCTAATTGTTCTTTATTTAAAGGCATTTGTTCATATGTTTCGTTATCCATAAAGTAATATAAATTTTCATCATTATATAAATATTGCATTTCTCTTTTTTCTATTTCTGCTCCAGGATATTTTTCTGATGGATTAAATGTTTTTTCTAATACAGCTCCTGTTATTACATTTTTTAATTTTGTTCTAACAAATGCTGCTCCTTTACCTGGTTTTACGTGTTGAAATTCTACTACTTTATATACATTTCCGTCCATTTCAAATGTTGTTCCATTTCTAAAATCTCCTGCCATATATACTTCTGCCATTATTATTTCCCCTTTCAAAAAAATTATTTATTTATTCACATTTTTATATAATACACCATTTTGGTTAAAAAATCAATAGTTTTGGGCAAATTGTGGTAAAAGAAAAGACATTTAATAATAAATGTCTATCTTTTCTCACTATTTTAGTTATCTATGCATTTTTTAAACTTTATCTACTATAATAATTTCTCTTCTAGATTTTGTTAAACATTCACATGCATATCTAGTAATTAATATTGTATCTTCTATTCTTATTCCAAATCTATTTGGTATATATATTCCTGGTTCATTTGTAACTACCATATTTTCTTTTAAATTTATATCAATTCTACTATTTATATATGGTATTTCATGAATATCTAATCCAACACCATGACCTAAACTATGGACTAAATCATATCCATTTAATTTAAAATCATTTTCAACTATTTTAGAAAAAGTTCTTATATTTGCTCCTTCTTTCATACTCTCTGTTGTTTGTAACTGATTTTTTAATACTAAATTATATACTGGTTTTATATATTCTGGAACATATCCTGCAAATATAGTTCTTGTCATATCAGAACAATATCCTTTATACTTGCATCCAAAATCTATTGTAATTGGATCTCCCGCTTCTATTTTTTTATCTGTAGGCACTGCATGTGGCATAGAAGAATTTCTTCCTGATGCAACTATCGAATCAAAAGAAAGTCCATCTGCGCCATTTAACTTAAAAAATCTTTCTATTTCTAAAGCCACTTCTTTTTCTGTCATTCCTATTTTTATAAATTCTTTTAAATGATCAAAACAATCATCTGTAATACTACATGCTTTTCTTAAATTTCTTATTTCTTCTTCGTCTTTAATCATTCTCTGCTTTTCTATAATACTTTCTGTTTCCTCGAAATTATTAATCTTATATTTGTGAATATATTCTTTATATTCTGCATATGTTATATAATTTTCTTCAAATCCTACATTTTCACAATAATTAAAGAAATTTTCATAATCATCTTTACTAATATCTTTTATATTACAAACTATAATTTCATCATCTATTGTTACTGTACTATTTGCAACTTCAATATATCTGCCATCAGTTATAAATATATTTTCTTTTCTTGTTATTAATAAAACTCCTTCTGCATCTATATTAGTTAAATATTTTATATTAACTGGATTACTTACAATCATTCCCTGCATATCTAATAATCCTATTTTGTCTCTTAACCATTTTATCTTTGTATTCATAAAAACATCACCTACATTTTACTTTTTTATTAAACCTAATCCCCCAGTAACAGCTCCGAAGTATAATATTAAATGGAACAAAAATAATTATAAAACTTGCTATTGCTATAAAAGGTCCAAATGGAATATATTCATTTGTCTTTTTCTTTTTTATTAGTAACAATACTATACTAAATATAGCTCCTATTAAAAATGATAAAATCGATATTGCAATTATGCTTCTCCATCCGAAAAAACAAACCTAAAGCTCCAATTAGTTTAACATCACCAAAACCCATTGCTTCTTTTCCTGATATTAAACTTCCTACAAATGTAATAAATAGAAAGATACCTACTCCAACTATCATTCCTAAAATACTATCTATTGCAACATTTAAATTAGATATTCCTTGTAAAAAAGCAAATATCAGTCCGAATTCAAACATTGTTAAAGTTAAGCGATTTGGAATTATTTGTTTTTTATAATCTATTACTATTACAGACAAAAGCATTGGAGTTAAAATCATATATGAATATGTTTTTAACTCTGCTAAACCACATGTATATAATATTCCTATATATATAATAGCAGTTATAAACATTAAAATATATTTAGGTATAAAATTTTTAAAGTACATTTTAAAAAATTCTTTTGAAATAACTTTTTTATACTCACTAAGTCTTATATTACACCAATCTGTTATTTGTCCTACTACTATTCCTATAAATCCAAAAAGGACATAGTATAATATATGTATATCATTTATGTACATTTTTAAATTCCTTTCTCATTTTTTTCTTGTTCACATTTTTTCAAATAATTTTTTATAATATGATTTTCAATTGGTCTTTTTATTCTTGTAATAAATATATCTTTTTCTTTAATAGGTTTTACTAAAATAGAAAACATCTTACATCTATTAGCTCCAATTATATCTGTCATAATTTGGTCTCCTACAGCTGCTATATTTTCTGACTTTAGTCCCAATTTTTTTCTTGCTTTAAAGAAGCCTACTTTTAGCGGCTTTTTTCCAAAATAAAAATATGGCACATCTATCTGTTTGGCAACACTACGTACTTTTTCTAACTTATTACTGTTAGAAAGTATACAAAATTTAATGCCTTCTTTTTTTAAATCTTGTACCCATTCTTTAGTTCCTTTTGGAAAAACTTTATAGTAATCTATCAAAGTATTATCTACATCTAGTATTAAGCCTTTTATATTATTTTTTCTTAAATATTCTATTTTTATATCTTTTACACTATCAAAATAACCGATCAGGATAAAAAAGCATATAATCCTCCTATTTTTGCTTTAGTTTATATTACCAATATGTTTATTTTTTGTCAAGGTTTTATACATTATTAGCTATTTTCATTTATTCATATCACTATAATTATGATAAACTGCCTTTTTATGTAAATTGTTGTATAATATATATAGGTAAAATTTGAATAACTTGCATAAAAGGAAATTAGTATTACTGTTTTCTTTTACAAGTTTTGCCTACAGTCGCCCCTTGCTTTTTTAGTGGATATACCACAAAGTGAGGCTATTTGCAACACACCCATTTTTAGGAGGGAATTAAATGGATTTTCTCAAATTGAGTGCTGACAAGGTTTTAAAAATACATCTTTTGGAAAAAGAAATTCTTACCGGCAGCACCCCTGAAGAACCATCGTCGAGAAATTGATACATTTGTTAACATTTTAACTAAAACCTTAACAAATGTAAGAGTAACATCTCTTATTTCTAACGGTGCATCAGAAAACTTTGGCATGATTGCCAAAAGCATCAGATTGATTTTTGTTGGATTCGATGATGAAACAAATTATCCTGATTGCTATCTGCAGTATACTGCATTTGACGACTCAATCCATTTCTCCTGTTTTGACTATTCAAGTGGATTGTCACTTAGTAAAGAATGCACCACCATCCAGGAAACAAAAAGTATCGGCTATTTTTGCACTGGTATAAATGGAATTTTCACATCTCAAGTTACCAATGATCGTATTTCTGCTTTAGCTCAAAGCTTTGCAGAAAAAGGCTTCAAGGTAACAGTAGGCATTGTAAACAACAAAGGAGAAACTCCACGTTACCTAGTACCCTACATGTGTGCAAAAAGATGCTTAATTACTCTGGACAACCCTAGCTTCTAGTTTTCCTCTACTTTAGGCACAAAGGCAATTATTTTAGAGTCCCCATTAGCTTTGCTGATTTGGCAATGAAAAGCTAAATAGGGACTCTTATTTTATTTAACTTTAAATGTAAATTATAATTTTACCTTTATTTTATTATTTTTCTAATTATTATATCTAATTTTTTACTAAATTTTAAAATTATTATTAAATTTTATAAAAAAATACAATTACTATATAACTTTATTTACAAAATCTATGACTTCCTATTGTTACTGTATGTGGTCTTGACCATATCCACTTGTTAGTTGCAGTATTTGGATTAAAATAATATATTGCTCCATATGAAGGATCCCATCCATTTAGCGCATCTTGAGCAGCCTTTTTGGCAGTACTATCTGGCGATAAATTAATCTGTCCATCTCTTACTACATCAAAAGCTCCAGTTTGATAAATGACACCTGCTATTGTATTTGGAAAAGAACTACTTTTTACTCTATTTAAAACAACTGCACCGAACAGCAACTTGTCCTGTATATGGTTCACCTCTCGATTCTCCATATATTAATCTGCTTAGTAAATTCACATCATTTGTATTTCCTGTATTACTCCCTCCACTTGTTATACTTGATGATGTATATATTCCCATAGCTTCTAATGTTTTTTTTCCTGCTATTCCATCTGCAGTCAATCCATTTTTTGATTGAAACCATTTTACTGCTGCTAAAGTTTTACTACCATATATTCCATCTACATTTCCACTATAGTATCCCCATCTTTTTAATTTTGTTTGTATTTGTCTTACTTCATCTCCTCTAGAACCATATTTAGATAAAGCTAAAACTTCATCATTTCTAAAAAATACATTATAACTAATAAAAATAAGAAATACAAATAATATAACAGCACTCATTTTTATCCTATTTTTTGTTTGCATATCTACTTTTTTTCGCATAAAAACTCCACCTCATTTATGACTATTTTTTCCTAAATACGGTGAATTTATACTTTAACTTTTTAAAATCTTTTTATTTTTAATATCATTAATACAATTTGTCAAATTTGTAATTTTATGTAAATAGTGATATAATATATATAGGTCAAATTTTAGGCCAAGTTTTGGTTTTCATTATTGAAACCATTGCCACACATTTATTAACTAAGACTCTTTATTTTGAGTCGCTACCAGAAAGGAAAAAATTATATGAAAACAGTATTACACATCATTACCAGCCTTAAAAAAGTTGAGAAAAAAAATATTATAACTTCGGTTGTAATATCTCAAGATTCCACTTTTGGTCTTAAGCAAAAAATTAGTTTTACTTACCTCCCAAAAGGAAATAAGCATTTAGCACTTCAGTCAGGAGTAATTGATTTTCCAAAGATGTCAGCTGATGACTTTAACAAGTTAATACAAGCCTTTAATGACTACGTATTTTCTTCTTGGAAAATCACAAAATGGAGTGACCGTTATTGCAAGGCAATTACAGCAACTCGTCCTGGATATGAGCAGCTTTTTTATTGCTAAGTAAGAAATTTTCTTTCAAAAGGGACCCTTTCCACTATAGAGTTCGCAGAGCCTGCTAATTTCTATAAGTGGAACCTAAGGGTTCCTTACTTTTTTTGTAACATCTAATATTTTTCTATGCAAAATTATTAAGTAATCTATTATATAAATATATATGCATTATTCCTTATATATAAAAAAAACATCTAATTTAAAATTATATTTTCTAAATTAAGATGCTTTTTCTTTTTTTATTTAGAATATTCCAGATATTTTACCATCTTCATTAATTTTCATATTCTCCGATGCTGGAACTTTTGGAAGTCCAGGCATTGTCATAATATTTCCTGCCATAACAACGATAAATTCTGCACCTGCTTTTAAATTTATATCTTTTACATTTATTGAAAAAGGTGCTTTACATTCTAAATTTTTTGGATCATCTGAAAATGAATATTGAGTTTTTGCAATACATATTGGTAAATTACTATATCCTAAATTTTCTATCATTTTTATACTATTTTGGGCTTCTTCTGATAATATTACTTTTTCTGCACCGTAAATCTTTTTACAAATCTTTTCTATTTTTTCTTCTATTTTTTCTTCTAAATTATATATATTAGAAAAATTGCTTTTTCCTTCATCACAAAGATTTACTACTTTTTTTGCTAAATCTACTGCTCCTTCTGAACCTTTTCCCCAAGATTCTACTAAACTCATTTGTATATTATTACTATTTAATTTTTCTTGTAAAAAATTGATTTCTTTTTCTGTATCATGATTATACTTATTTATTGCAACTATTGTTTGCATTCCAAATTTATTTTTTAAATTGTCTATATGTTTTAATAAATTTGAAATTCCCCTTTTTAAAGCCTGTATATCTTCTTTTTGAATATCTTCTTTTGGCATTCCTCCATGATATTTTAAAGCTTTTATTGTTGCTACACACACTACTACATCTGGATATTTTTTTAATTTTCTACATTTTATATCTAAAAATTTTTCTGCTCCTAAATCTGCACCAAATCCAGCTTCTGTAATTACATAATCTGAAAGTTTTAAAGATAATTTTGTAGCTATTATACTATTACATCCATGTGCAATATTGGCAAAAGGTCCTCCATGTATTATAGCTGGTGTATGTTCTAATGTTTGTACTAAATTTGGATTAAATGCATCTTTTAGTAAAATGGTTAATGCATCTTCTGCTTTTAACATTTTTACTGTAATTGGTTCTTTTTTACTATTATACCCAATTATTATATTACTAATCCTTCTTTTTAAATCTCCCAAATCTTCTGCTAAACAGAATATGGCCATTATTTCAGATGCTACAGAAATATCAAATCCATCTATTCTTGGTACAATCTTCTTTTCTCCAGATAATCCTGTTTCTACTTTTCTTAGTTGTCTATCATTTAAATCTACACATCTTTTCCATGTTACTTCTTTTATATCTAATTCATTTCCATAATATATGTGATTATCTATTATTGCTGATAATAAATTATTTGCAGAAGTTATTGCATGAATATCACCATTAAAATGTAAATTTATATCTTCCATAGGTGCTACTTGTGCATATCCTCCTCCTGTTGCCCCACCTTTTATTCCAAAAACAGGACCTAGTGATGGTTCTCTTAAAGTAACAATTGTTTTTTTACCTATTTTGCTAAGAG
The DNA here is from genome assembly GCA_000434015.1 of Clostridium sp. CAG:571. Taxonomy (GTDB): domain Bacteria; phylum Bacillota; class Clostridia; order TANB77; family CAG-508; genus CAG-492. The sequence goes on along the minus strand of HF999523.1, from coordinate 354,555 downwards.
CATCTGCTAAGCCTATAGAAATAGTTGTTTTTCCTTCACCTAGTGGTGTTGGATTTATTGCTGTAACCAATACTAGTTTTCCATCTTTTTTATTTTCATTTTTTTTATAAACACTAAATGGAATTTTAGCTTTATATTTTCCATAACATTCTATATCATCTTCTTGTAAATTTATTTTTGATGCAATTTCACTAATTGTTTTTAATTTTGTATTTCTTGCAATATCAACATCTTCCATAATAGTTTCTCCTTATAATTTATACTAGTAATCCTACAACAATTCCTATACTTGCTCCTACTATAACTTGTGTAGGTGTGTGCCCTAGCACCTCTACTAATTTTTCAGAAACTTCTACTCCTGTAAGTCCTGGTGTTTCTATAATTTTATTTAATATTTTAGCTTGTTTTCCTGCGGCTCTTCTAATTCCTGCGGCATCATACATAACCACAAATGCAAATATTAAAGCAAGTGCAAATATTGCACTATCTATTCCATAACTTTTTCCTATCATAGTTGCTAAACTTGTTACAACAGCAGAATGAGAACTTGGCATTCCACCGTGCTCCCATTATTCTTTTAAAATTAAATTTTTTGGTAGTGTATAAGTCATAAAATACTTTAAATAGCTGTATTGAAAACCATATACAAAATGGTATTATTATATATTTATATTGTATAAAAAAATTCATTAATTTATCCCCTTTTTATCTATGCTTCTTCTGGAGTAAAGTTTTCTTCTTTTATGTCTTCTCCGTCCTCAATTAATATTGATATTCTTTTTTCTGCATTTTCCAATATTTCACTGCATTTTTTAGAAAGTTTCATTCCTTTTTCAAATTGCTTTACTGATTCATCTAAATTTAAATCTCCTTTTTCTAAGCTTTTTGCAATTAATTCTAACTCCTCCATAGCACTTTCAAAACTCATGTTTTCTTCTTCCATATTTTTTATAGTAGCTTTTTTATAAAACTACTAAACCTCCTTTATTATTGTTGTATACTAAATTTTCCTGTAGTTACATCAACTGAATACCATGCAAGTGTTCCTGTTGTATTTGAATCGTTAACTGTAACTATGTATTTTCCAGATGCATCAATTCCCATTGTAACAAAATATACTCCATCAGTTGTTCCCCAATCTTTTTTTACAATATTTATTGCTTTTTCTTCATTATTGGCTCCACTTTCTTGCATAACTTCTGTTTTATCAGTGGTTTGCATATTACTTACTGTATTCTCATTTATCTTATTTTCGACTTCATTTACTTCTTGTTTATTTTCAGTAGTATTATTTTCTATAACATTATTTTCTGTTTCATTTACTACATTTTCAGCAGCAGTATTTACATTAATTTCCATGTTTTGACTAGTCTCATTTATAGCATTTCCTTCTTCTATTGTATTTTCATTTTTGTTTATAACTTTATATCCAACTCCCAAAATCACTGCTATAACTACAATAAATAATACTATTAAAATAATATTTTTTACATTTTTATTCATATTTTCCTCCATTATAATATTTTAGCATTTGTATTTCCATCAGAAAATCTTATGTTTATTTCATCACCTTTTTTTAAATCTTTAGATGATTTAACAATACCATTATCCTTTTGTACTATAGAATATCCTCTTGTTAATGTTTTTAAAGGACTTAGTGCATCTAGTTTAGATATTAGCTCTATTTCTTTTATCTTTTCTGATTTTAACTTATTAGTTATATATTCTTTAAGATTTCTAACTTGTTTATCTATTAAAATATATTTTTCATTAATTTGTTGCATTGGTTCTTTAAAAACTCTTAAAGACATACATTTTTCATATTTGAGTCTCATCATTTCTATTTTCTTTTTCAAAGCTAATTTATATCTTAATTTATAATCTAAAAGTTTTTTTTCTAACTCACCGAGTATCTGCAACAGATAGCTCAGCTGCTGCAGATGGAGTTGGTGCTCGTAAATCTGCAACAAAATCAGCTATTGTAAAGTCTGTTTCATGACCTACACCTGAAATTACTGGTATTTCAGAATTATATATAGCTCTTGCTACTATTTCTTCATTAAACGGCCATAAATCTTCTAATGATCCACCACCTCTTGCTAGTATTATTACATCTGCAAGTTTTTTTTCATTTATTAATTCTATACCTTTTACAATTTTTTCCGCAGCACCCTTACCTTGAACTGGAACAGGTAATAATTTTAAATATACATTTGGATTTCTTCTTGTAGAAACATTTATAATATCTCTTATTACAGATCCTGTATTAGAAGTTAAAATTCCTATACTTTTTGGCATTAAAGGGATTTTCTTTTTATGACTTTTGTCAAATAACCCCTCTTGTTCTAGCTTTCTTTTTAGCTCTTCATATGCTTTATATAAGTCTCCTATTCCATCTTGTTTCATTGCTTTTACATATATTTGATATACTCCATCTCTTTCAAAAACAGAAACAGTTCCTAAAATCATTACTTTTGCTCCATCTTTTGGAACAAAATCAAGTTTTGTTGTATATGATTTAAACATTATACACTTTATTAATGATTTTTCATCTTTTAGCGTAAAATACATGTGTCCTGTATAGTGATGCTTAAAATTTGATATTTCGCCTTTTACTAATACATTATTTAGATATTCATCACCATCTATTTTATTTTTTATATATAAATTTAAATCTGAAACTGTTATTGGATTATAGTGCATTTATTTTCTCCTTTGCAAATTACATCATATTATTTTGCTTTATTATACTTGCAAGTACACCATTAACAAACATTGGTGAACTTTCTTCTCCATAAGATTTTGCAAGTTCCACAACCTCGTTTACTACTATTTTATAAGGTAAATCTCTATAAAGCATTTCACATATTGCAAGCTTTAATAAAGTAATATTTACTTTTGATATTCTATTAATATTCCATCCTGATTTTAAATTGTTAGATATTAATTTTTCTATTTCTTCTTTATTATTATTTACTTGCTCAACTATTTCTCTCATGTATTCTTTAGTTTTTTTATCTTCTATTTCATTAGCTTTACAAAATAGCTCAAATTGTTCTTCATTGTATTCTTTTTGCATTTCTATACTATATAACAATTTAAACGCTAATTCTCTTGAAGCAGACTTATTCATATATATTTACCTTTCTATTTTTTATTCTTTTATTATATTATTTATTTGCTCTACATTTTTTATTTTTATATTTACTTCTTTTATGTCTAAATCAGATGTCTTTTTAACAGCTTGTTTTATTCTTGCTTGCATATTATCTGATAGTTCTCTTATTATTGCATTTTCTTTTACTTGTAAACTAACATCAACAATAATTTCATTTTCCTTGTTAAGTTTTACTTTTGTTGTAAATTCTTGAACATTACTAAAACCTTTTATTGTATTATTTACAAGATTTTCTATTGAAGATTTTGTAATTATAAGCTTTCCTTCTTCATTTTTTAGTAAAATATTATCTTTGTATATATCACTTTTTTTACTTCCAAAAAATATACATTTTAAAGACAATAATATAAATATTATTGATACTACAAGTACAGTAGTTGAAATGTAATGATATTCCAACATATTTTCTAATATATTTATAATACTATCTAGCTGTAACCAATTAAATATTAATAGACAACAAACTACTGATAATATTAACACTATAATAGAATATATAATTAAAGCTATTTTTTCTATTATCTTCATATTTATTACCTCATATTATAAAATTATTATATTGCGAGCACTCTTTTTTGTACTCGCAATACTTATATATTATTCTTGTGTTTCTTCTTTTTTTTCTGTTAATGCATTACTTGTATTAACACCTTGAACGTGTACATTAACTTCTGATACAGTAAGACCTGTCATTGTTTCTACTGCTTTTTTTACTTTGTTTTGTATTTCAAATGCAACATCTGGTATTCTTGTACCATATTCAACTATTATATTAACATCTATTTTAGTTGTTTTTTCATTAATTTCTACTTTTATTCCTTTTGCTAGGTTTTTCTTTCCACTTAATACTTCTGAAATTCCACCTGCAAATCCACCAGACATTTCATATACACCTTGTACTTCAGATACTGCTACTCCTGCAATAACAGCAACAACATCGTCAGCAATTTTTATATTACTATTTTCTAAAGCTATTTCTTCTTCTCCTGCTTGTACCTCTTTTACTTCTTCATTTTCCATAACATAAAACCTCCTATTTCAATTTTTATTTTTATATTATTAACATACTATAAGTATACCAATTTCTCTAAAATTTTACAACTATATTTAATAAATTTAAACAATTTATTATTTTGCTAAAAAAGCAGGATAATTTAACATTTTTTAAGACGTTATTGAAAGAACTCATCTTAAAAACATTTTAAATTTCCTGCTATTTTTTATTTTCTTCCGCCTAATATATATCTATAGACTATATTGTCATATATAATTGTAAATTCTCCTTCTTCTCCTTCTACAGTTTCATAAAATAATATAGGCATTCTTATTTCTTCTTCTATATCTAATAACTGATCAAAATTTTTAACATCAATCACTCTCATATTTCCTGTTTCTGTTGGTGTTACTATTTCTGCAACAATATCACCATAATTTTTAAGTATTCTATTTAATGCCACTTCATAATCTGTTCTTCTATCTGCTGAAATTATTTTTCTAATTATATTTAATATTCCAAAAGCTGATATTGCAAATAGTATAATTCCTATTGTTAATAATACTATATTTGATTTTTTTACATTTGTTTCATCAACTACTTGCCCTTTACTCGTTGGTTCATAATCTTGTGTTACTGTGAATACTTGTCCGTTTAAGTCCATTTTTAAATTCACGACAGAATTATCCTTCTCTACTTTTTCACTATTTTTAACATCTATTTCTGAATTTGTAATTAACTTTACATCTAGATATGCTTTTATTGGTAATCCAAATTGTTCTTTAAATTTTTTCACTTCTGTATTATAAGCATTAAAATCAATTTTTACATTTTCGTTAATATTTATTTGATTAGAATCTGTTTCTATATTTTTTGGTTCTACTAAAGTATATTCTTTAGACCATATATTGGTTCCTCCGTGAAGAGCCTGTTACATAATACTCTACATTTAAATCTGCAACAATTTTATATGTGCATTTAGCTACAGATGGTTTAGATATATTATAATTATATCTAAAGTTTGCATCAATATAATTAACTAAATCTGTAATATATGTTGCATTCATTCCCATATATTCTTGGTTTATAAATTCATTTTTCTTTAAATATACTTTATAATCACTATTTCTAGTTATATTATATGCATATAACATTTTCAAATCATCTTTAGGTGTAGAAAATGATTTTACTATGCAAATAAAAGAAATAAATAATGTAACAAAAAATATACATGCCAATTTTAAATTATTTTTTACATTATTATTTTTATCCATTTAAACACCCACCTTTTCTTATGTTTCTATTATAGCTTTTCTTTTAAAGAAAAACTCGCTAAACCATACAGAAGGATATCCAACATATGGTATTTTAAATTTCACAATTCCTAACATTTGATCTTGTTCTACTTTCTTTATATCTGGAGCATCATTATTATCTCCTTGTGTTGTAACTATTAAAATTCCTTTATTTTCTTCTATATTAATTATTCTATGAATAACAACACTTTCTTCTAACTGATATTGCAAAATATCTCCTACTTTTATATTTTTGATATCATCTTTATTTAATTTTTTTACAACTACTACATAACCTCTTCTAAACTCTGGAACCATACTATTTGACATTACAGCAACAGGTTTATATGGAAGTAGTCCTGCTATAAATACTACAAAGAATATTACTAAAACAATTACAAATACAGAATTTTTAGGATTAATTTTCTTTTTCTGCCATCTTGTTAATCTATTTACTTTAATTGTGTGCTCATAATTTATAAACACAAATAATATAAGAGATACAAGCACTTCAAGCATTGCTGAAAAGAACCAATCCACATCTGGAAATATTGGAAGAAGCACTGTTAGTAATGCTACTGGCATTCTATATGCATATATTAATAAATGTCCACCTGTTTTAGCAAGATACGTACAAATTATAGAAGTAGCAATTCCTGGAATTATTTTTGCTGCAATAAATTTAAATATAGTTTCTCCATTTTCAAAATTTGCCAAAAAATTGCTATAATCTAATCCAATTATAAAGAATATAATTGTTATAAAAATATAATTTTTAATATTATTTGCACTATTTACTAATTTATTTCTTACATATTCTTGTAAAAGTAATGTTCCTACTATAAAAATAATATTTTTAATTACTGTTCCCAAAGTCCTAGAATATGGACTAGATGTATATCCAAAAATCAATCCTAATGAAAAATAAATAATATAGTATAATATTATAATTATTAAAGTAGTCTTTATTTTATCATTTTTTCCTTTAAACCTTGAATGTTCATTTTCTACTGGTACAGATAGTATAAATAACACTATCCATATCATTAAATTAATTATTCTTGTATATTCATGAAAATAGTTTGGTACTATAAAAATAGTTAATATAGAAGAGCCTATTAATATAACAGATATTATAATTAAATACGTAATAATATTTATATTTCCTTTATTCATAATTTCTCCTATAATAATTAATCCTTATTCTATATTATTTTGTTCTACTGTCACTAAATTTTCAGTTGTATTTTCTATTGTTGTATTTTTCTCTGAACTACTATCTGTAATACTGTTTTCTATCGTTTTATTTTCAGTTGTATTTTCAACTGTAGTATTTTCTTGAATGGTATTTTTCTCTTCTATCGTATTATTTGAAATTTCTGATGTATTATTTTCATCTGCTACACTATTGCTGTTTGTATTATTTGCATCGCTTTCTTTATTTTCTGATAATGTATCATCAGATTTTTCTCTTAGTTCAGATGTAATAAGTTTATTATTTAATACTAAATTTTTTATTACAATATCACTAACAACTACATTAAATGATAACTGAATTTGTACATTTTTTAGAGATCCCTTTGCCCATGGATTTGACCATTCTGCATCTGATTTTTTTACTTCTATTGTTACTTTTTTTCCATCTATAGTAGTAACTGGAGAACTCACATATTGATTAACATAACCTGTTGCACTTGTCAATTCTTCTTCAAGTTCAAAACTTAATTTCCAATCGTCATAATCGTCATCATTGTTAGTAATAACTATGGATATAATGCATCCCCCTCCCCAGTTATTCACTGTTTTTAGTGTTGCAACACTAAGTCCGTGGTTCTACTGGAGTATCTGGATCTACTACATTTAAGCTTGCTTTTCCTTGTATTTCTAAAGGTGTTTCAAGTAAAGCATAACCTGTTCCAATTAAAATAAAGATACAAATAAATATAAAAATAGAACCATTTCTTAATAACATATACTCTTTAGTATTTCTTGAATTTCTTCTTTTTTTCATATTACCTCCAAAGAAAAAAATTCTATTTAATATAAGTAAAAAAGCCAAGATATTATCATTCTTAGCTATTTTACTTAACTTTTATTAATCAGCTTGTACATAGTTTAATGTAATTGTTGCTGTTTTTGTTTTTGTATTTGGTATCTCTGTTGCTTGTTTGTCCCAAGTTACAGTAACAGTATAATCTTTTGTACTTTTTGAACCTAATGAATCATTTGCCTGTGCATCTATTGTATATGTTATTCCTGTTGGTTCTGCTGCATTTGCTGTATCTACTCCAGTAACTTCTTGTAATTTTGCTGCTATAGTTCCACCATTTTCTACTGTAACTGTATATGTTGCACTAGCTCCTGGATATGCTAAATCTACATCAAATGTTGCAGATGTTGCTGTAAAAGATGGTTGTGTTTTATCTTGCGCACCTGTAGTAGCATTGCCAGCTGAAGCTGTTATATTTTTAATATGAACATCCCACTCTGTTGTAATGTTGGCTGTTCCATTTATAACTAATTGTTGAGATAATGCCGCATATCCTATTGCCATTCCTACAACAGCAATTAATAATATTACTAATAATAAATTTTTGTTTTTTGTTTTCATAAAAGTTTCCTCCTACATATTAATATATTAACCATATAATAACATATAATTCAAAAAAAACAATTATGTTATAAAAAATATAACATAATTGTAATTTTTTTGTAATATTATTGTAATACTGTTCCTATATCAATACTGTTGCCTCTCAAAAAATCATTTATATTCATTTTTTTCGCATTTTCGCCTTGAATTTCTAAAACATTTACATACCCATTTTTAGCTTTTATTATTAATCCATTTTTCGGATCAGATAATATTACTGTACCATATGTAATATCGTCTAATTTTTGCTTACACTCTTTTAAACTTTCATATTTTTCTAACAGTTCTTGTTTTGTTAATACATCTACTTTCCAAAATTTTATTTTTTTATTTTCTATATATGTATAAGCTCCAATTATTGGATTTAACCCTCTTACTAAATTTTTTATTTCTACAGCTTCTTTATTTTTCCAATCTATTTTTCCAATTTCCTTTGAAAGCATTGGTGCTAATGAAAAATCACTTCCTTGCTTTTGTCTTGTTATAGAAGATTTTTCTATTTTTTCTAAAGTTTCTACTAATAACTTTCCACCTAAAATAGATAATCTATCCCATAATTCTCCTGTTGTTTCATCATTTCCTATAGCGACTTCTTGTTTTAAAAGAATATCTCCTGTATCCATTCCTTTATCCATGTACATTGTTGTAACTCCTGTTACCTTTTCTCCATTTATTACTGCCCATTGTATTGGTGCTGCGCCTCTATATTTAGGAAGTAATGATCCATGTACATTTATACAACCATATTTGGGTATTTCTAATAATTCTTCTGGTAAAATCTTTCCATATGCAACAACACATATAACATCTGGATTTAATTTTTTCATTTCTTCTATAAATTCTGGATTATTTCTCACTTTTGTAGGTTGATATATTTTTAAATTTTTCTCTAAAGCAAATTCTTTTACAGGAGAAAACATCATTTTCATTCCTCTGCCTTTTGGTTTATCCTGATTTGTAACAACTCCTACTATATTATATTTTTTTTCATATAAACATTTTAAGGATTCTTTTGCAAAATCTGGTGTTCCCATAAATACAATATTTAGCATTTAGTTATTTCATGATTATAATAAAAATCATGATCTCCTTTCTCTTATTTATTTTTCTGGTTCTATTACTTGTAATGTTCCTGGTATTATTTTATCTACAAATAATATTCCATTTAAGTGATCTATTTCATGTGATAAAGCTTGAGCTAGTAAACCTTTTGCTGATATTTTTACTGTTTTTCCATTTTCATTTAATGCTTTTACAGTAACTTCTTCTGGTCTAATAATTTTAGCAAATTTGTTAGGAAAGCTTAAACATCCTTCTTCCACTTCCTGAGTTCCTTTTTCTTTAATAATTTCTGGATTAACTAATTTTATAGGTCCTTTATCATCATATAGATCTATTACTATTAATCTTTTTAACAATCCAATTTGTGGTGCTGCTAACCCAACACCATTATATTTATGCATAGTTTCGACCATATCTTCTAATATTTCTCTTATTTTATCATCTACAACTTCTACTTTTCTAGATTTTTTTCTTAAGATTTCATCTCCATCTTCTCTTATATTTCTAATTGCCATATATTTTTTCACTCCTTACTACAACATATTATTTGGATTTAAGTCTATTATAATTTTACTTGAATCCTTTTTCTTCATTTTATTGAATTCATCAATTGTTTCATTTATTAATTCTATTATATCATCTCCAAATTTGCATTTAATTATTATTCTCCATCTAAATTTATTTTTTATTTTTTCAATTGGTGATGGTACTGGTTTATATAATAAAATTTTTGCATTTTCATTTATAATTTTCTGTTTTAAAAACTCATGTAATAAATTTGCAATTTTTTGAACTTCTATCTCATCTTCTGAAGTAACACCTAGCATTATTATATCACAAAATGGAGGATATTTCAAACTTTTCCTCAACATAATCTCTGTGTTAAAAAACAATTTATAATCCTGTTTTTTAGCATATTCTATGCTGAAGTTATCTGGATTATATGTTTGAATAATAACTCTTCCTTCTTGTTCTCTTCCTGCTCTTCCGTGCCACTTGTGTTAATATTTGAAATGTTTTTTCTTGTGCTCTATAATCATCTAAATTTAGATTACTGTCTGCTGCTATAACTCCAACTAAAGTAACATTTGGAAAGTGGTGTCCTTTTACAACCATCTGAGTTCCTATTAATATATCTAAATTATCATTTTTAAATGTATTTAAAATTTGTTCATGTGAATTTTTTTTACTTACCGTGTCTATATCCATTCTTATAGTTTTAGCTTCAGGAAAAAGTTTTTTTATTTCCATTTCTAATTTTTGAGTTCCTGTTCCAAAATATCTTATATTAGTACTTTTACATTCTGGGCATATTTTTATAGCATTAGTTTCATATCCACAATAATGACATTTTAACTTATTTTCTCTATAATGATATGTTAATGTTACATTACAATTCTTACACTTTGCTGTATATCCACAGTCTCTACACATTATAAATGTTGAAAATCCTCTCCTATTTAAAAATAAAATAGTTTGCTTTTTATCTTTTAAATTTTTCTCTATTTCTGAAAATAATTTAGTACTTATCATACTTCTATTTCCATTTGCAAGTTCTTCTCTTAAATCTACAATTTCAACATTCGGTAGACTTGCTTTGTTCGCTCTTTTAGTTAATTCAAGTAAAACAATTTCGTTATTTATAGCTTTATAATACGTATTAATATCTGGTGTAGCACTTCCTAAAATCAATGGTATTCTATTTTTCTTAGCCAATACCTCTGCAATTTCTTTTGCATTATATCTTGGGGTCATTTCAGATTTATATGAAGAATCATGTTCTTCATCAATAATTATTATTCCTAAATTTTTAACTGGAGCAAATATTGCAGAACGTGCTCCTATTATAATTTTTGCTTTACCAGATTTAATTTTTTGCCACTGATCATATCTTTCTCCTATTGATAATTTACTATGCAAAACCGCTATTTTTTCCTCCCCAAATCTTGCAATAAATCTATCTACTGTTTGTGGAGTTAATGATATTTCCGGTACAAGCATTATACTTGTTTTTTCTTCTTTTATTACTTTTTCAATTAATTGTAAATACACTTCTGTTTTTCCGAGATCCTGTTACTCCAAAAAGTAAAAAACTTGAATATATCCCCATATCTATACACTCTGAAATTTCTTCATAAGCTTTTGATTGTTCATCTGTTAAATTCAAATCTTTACTTGCATTAACAACTTTATGAATAAATGGATTTCTTTCCACTTGCTTTTCTATAATTTCTATATACCCATTTTTTTCCAACGTTTTTATTATACTTCTTGTTGTATCTGTAAATAATTCTAAATCTTGAACTAGAGTTTCACCATTATTTATTAAAAATTTCAAAATTCTAATTTGCTTTTCTGATTTTATTTTTTTAAATTCAATTGCTTCTTCTATTTCTATATCTTCTACTTTTAAATTTGCATAATTTGCTGTTTTTTCTTTTACTCTATTTGTAATTATTTTAGTTGTTGTTCCTGGTGGCAACATTAATTTTATACAATCTGATATATTGCAAAAATATCTTTTAGCCATCCATTTAGCAAGTTTTATTTCTTCTTCTCCTATATATTCATTACTTTCTACTTTTTCTATATCTTTTACTTTAAATTCAGAAGAATCTTTTATTCCTATAACAAATCCTTCTTCTAATTTTTTTATATTCCCAAATTTAACAAACACTCTTGATCCTATTTTCACTTTGTTTTGTAATTCATATGGAATATTATAATCAAATGTTTTATTTAAGTTTTTTACATTACTATTTATTATTACCTCTGCAATCATAGTATTCTCCTAGTTTTTTATCACTCTTTTATATTACTATATAAGAAAACAAATAGCAAGAACAAAAATTCTTGCTATTTGTTTTTTAAAACTCAGTTTCTCCAATGTTATATTCTTGATTTATTATTGTCATAATTATATTTACTGTTTTTTCTAAATTATTATTTTTTATAACATAATCGTATAGATCTATTTTTGATTCTTCATAATCGAAACGATTTAATCTAAGCATTATTTCTTTTGGAGATGGTTTATCTATTCTGTTTTCTAATCTTTTTCTTAACTCTTCTTTTGGAACTCTTAGGAAAATTGTAATTACTTTAACATCATTTTTTAACAATTTTATTAAATTTTCTGTTCCATTTACATCCATATCTTTTACAATAATTTTTCCACTTTTTATTTTTTCATTCATTAATTTTTTTGATGTACCATAATAACGCTCATGATGAACATCGTATTCATATAATTCTCCTGCTTCTATCATTCTTTCAAATTCTTCAGTTTCAACAAAATGATATATTTGACCTTCTACTTCTCCTATTCTTGGTGCTCTGTCTGTAAAAGATGGTAATGATTCTACATTTTCCATTCTTTTAATTAATTCTTTTTTTATTGTATCTTTTCCTGCACCAGACACTCCAGATAATAATACTAGCATACTTTCACCTTACCTTCTGCAATTTCGTCAGCAGCTAAAGTTACTGGTGATTCGTCATCTTCATCTGTTAGTATTTCACTACCTGTAGCAATTTGTCTTGCTCTTTTTGATGTTGCAATAACTAATCTAAAACGATTATCTACTTTTGTTAGTAATTCACTTACTGTTGGTTTTACCATCATTTTAACATTCCTCCTCTTTTTTATTACTTTTATTTTCACTTAATTTTCCAAATTTCCAAAATATTTTTATTATTCTTCCACTATATCATCTTTGTCAAGTCTTCCTGCAACAGTTTCTGGCTGAACAGCAGATAGTATAACATGACCTGAATCCATAATTATAACTGCTCTTGTTCTTCTTCCATATGTTGCATCAACTGCCATTCCTTTATCTTTTGCATCTTGCACAATCCTTTTTATTGGTGCAGATTCTGGACTAACTATTGAAATAATTCTATTTGCAGAAACAATATTTCCAAATCCAATATTAATTAATTGCATAACATACACATCCCTTCATATATTACTCAATATTTTGTATTTGTTCTCTTATATTTTCTAATTCTGTTTTTATATCTATTACTAAATTAGTAATTTCTAGTTTCACAGATTTAGATCCTATTGTATTTGTCTCTCTGTTCATTTCTTGAATAATAAAATCCAATTTTTTCCCAATTCCACCGTGTATTTAATTCTATTAAATCTCTAAATTGCTTTATATGGCTTCTTAATCTCGTTAATTCTTCTTCAATAGAACATTTATCTGAATATATTACTGTCTCTTGTGCAATTCTTGTTTCATCAATTATATCTGTATGTAATAATTCTTGTATTCTTTCCCTTAATTTTACTACATATTCTTCAATAAGTCCAGTAGAAAACGTAAATATATTGTTAACCATATCTTCTATACTATTAATTCTTATTTCCAAATCTTGTTTTATTTTATTTCCTTCTTTTACTTTCATGCCATTTAAGTTATCTATTGCTTCATTTAAGCATATTAACAATTCTTTTTTTATTTCTTCCTCGTTTTTCTCGTTTTGCTTAATTTCTAATACATCTGGAAACTTACTAATATCTACAACTTCTATATGGTCATTTATATTTTCTTTAATTGCTAATTCCTTTAATTCTTTTATATATATTTTTGCAAGTTCATTATTAATAGTAATAATTTTATCATTGCTATTAAAATCGATGAAAGTAATACTTACATCTAATTTTCCTCTTATTATGAATTTTGATATTTCTTTTCTTATGTCTTCTTCAAGATAACTAATACTTTTAGGTAATTTTACACTAATATCGTTATATCTATGATTAACACTTCTTATTTCAATATTATATTCTCTACCATTTACTACATTTTTACTTCTTCCAAAACCTGTCATACTTCTCATTTTATTATACCTCTTCTTCTATAGTTTCACTTAATTCACTATTTTCTTTATAATATGACTTCTTCATTTTTAAAAATACTATTATAGATTTAATAATATAATATACTATTGTTATACCAGCCATTATTAATACTGTTTTCATAAATATTATGTCATTCATTATACACACGTATAATAAACCTATGTTGCTAATTGCTAAAACTAATATTTCTATACCAAATACTCCTAGAGATTTATTTTCTCTTTTATATGCATTTTCAAATAATATTATAGAAAATATAAGTATTGCCACACTGAACACTTTTAAATCTGTTATAAAAACTTCTCTTGTTATATTTTTATGTCCTAATATTATAAATATAAAAAATAATATTATTATACTTCCTACAAATATGTTTGAAATTACTTTTAAAAATATTTTCTTTTGAATTTCTTCTGGTAATTTTCTTTTTCTTTCTTTTTTTATTACTTCCCCAATTTCCTTTATATCTTTTACTTCTTCTATTTGCTTACCTTTTTCTTCACTATTTTCTTGGTTTTCTCCTAATTTATTATTCGTAATTTCCTTTTTTATATTTTTTTCTATTTTAGTTTGTTCTTTACTTTTATTACTACTTTTCTTTTTATTTTTGGTTTTTACAGCTTTTACTTCATCTTTAATTTTTGTTACTTCCAAGTTTGACTTGCTTACCTTATCGTCATTTTTTAGTTCTTCCTTTTTGTTATTAACTATCTTTTTGTTATCATTTTCTTCAGTACTTTTTCTACTTGTTTTTGATTTATTTTTACTACTAGTTTTATTATCTTCTATTTTACTTACATTTTTAACTTTCACTGTATTGCTTTTTTTTAGCTCATTACTACTCTTTTTTATTTTTTCACTATTTTTATTTTCTATTTTTTCATCTTTTCTAGAAACATCTTTTTTTGTAGCCTTAACTTTCTTATTCACTGACTCTTTTTTTTCGTTTTCTATTTCTTTATTTGCTGTTGAATTTTCTTTTACCTTTTCTAAATTTTCTTTTAACTTTGTTTCTTGTTCATTTTTTGTTTTCTTTTTTGTACTTATATTTTTTTCTTTTTGATTTGTTGTTTTTTCTTTTTTCATATTGTTTTGTTGTTTTACTTCTGTACTTTTTAAAGCTTTATTTCCTTCTATCTCAGTCTTTTTCTCTTTTCTATTTTCCATAATACTCTCCTTAATTATTTTCAAGTTCATATAATATTATACTTGTCATAACAAGTGCTACTGTTTCTGTTCTTAAAATTCTTTTTCCTAAAGTAATAATTTTACATCCTATATTTGTTAAATTTTCTATTTCAGACTCTGCAAATCCTCCTTCTGGTCCTATCACCACAGCTATATTTATATTTTTTTTCACTTTTAATACTTCTTTTAACTTTATCAACTCATTTTTTAATGTATTTGATTCCTCTTTTTCATATGCAACTAATATACAATCATAATTTGATTCTTTTTTTTCTAAATCTTTTAAATTTATTATATTATTTACTTTTGGTATTATATCTCTTCTGCTTTGTTTTGCTGCAACTTCAGCAATTTTTTGCCATCTATTTATTTTTTTAGATTCATCTTTAGCATTAATTTTTACAATGCATCTTTCCATGTTAACAGGAGTGATTTCTTTTGCCCCAAGCTCAGTACTTTTTTGTATTATAAGTTCCATTTTATCCGCTTTTGGCAAACCTTGTAAAATATCAATATTAATATTAGATTCTGAACTTGACTCTATTTCTCTTTTTATTTTACATATCACTGAATTTTTATCTATTTTTTCAATTTCTGATTCATAGTTTTTTCCTGTATCTATGTTTGCTATATTTAAATTTTCTCCTATTTTACATCTTAATACATTTACTATGTGATTTACATCTTCATCAATTATTTCTATTTTATTATTTTTAATTTGATCATCCTTAACAAAAAATTTCGGCATTTTATTACTTCCTTTTTCTTATTTGCTACATTATATCACACTATTCTTTAAATAGGCAATTTTTCCAAATAAAAAAAAGAGGTTTATTTTATCCAAATAAACCTCTTTTTTTAACTGGTGGTTGTTCGTTCATAGTTAATGCAAGCTTTGTTAATAAATCTCTTTGTTCTTTGCTTAATCTCTTTGGCACCTGAACCAAAACAGTAAAAATAAAGTCGCCTTGATAATTTCCATTAACAGCTTTAAATCCTCTGTTTTTTATTGTAAATTTAGTTCCTGGTTGAGTTCCATCTGGAATTTTATATTTTACTTTACTTCCATCAACCATAGGTATTTCTAGGTCTGCTCCTAAAGTTGCTTGCGTAAAAGTAATTGGTATATCGCAAAAGACATTATTTCCATTTCTTGTAAATATACTATGTTTCTTTAATCTCATGCTTATGTATAAATCACCTTTTGGTCCACCTTTTGTACCTGGTTCTCCTTCTCCTCTAAGTACAATAGTTTGATCGTTATCTATACCTGCAGGAATTTTTACTTTTATTTTTGCTTGTTTTCTTACAGTTCCTTTTCCTCTGCAAGATTCGCATGGCTCTTTTATAACTTTTCCAGTTCCATGGCAATTACTACATGTTCTTGCTGTTTGCATTTGTCCTAATATTGTATTTTGTACTTGTTTTACCTGCCCTGTTCCACCACATACATTACAGTTTTCAACTACTGTTCCTGGTTTTGCACCAGTTCCATTACAACTAGAACAAATATCGTCTCTTGTAATATTAACTTCTTTTTCTACTCCTAAATAAGCTTCTTCAAAAGTAATATCCATATTATATTTTAAATCTGCACCCTTTTTAGGTCCATTATTAGCTCTTGAATTTCTAGAACCTCCAAATCCTCCTCCAAAGAAAGAAGAGAATATATCTCCTAAATCTCCAAAATCACTAAATCCATCAAATCCTGATGTAGAATATGAATAATATCCTCCTCCTGGATTTCCTCCAAATCCTTGTGGACCTGCATGTCCAAATTGATCATACATTCTTCTTTTTTGTGGATCAGATAAAGTTTCATATGCTTCATTTACTTCTTTAAATTTAATTTCAGCTTCTTTTTTATTATCTGGATTTGCATCAGGATGATATTTTTTAGCCATTTTTCTATATGCTTTTTTTAATTCTTCATCTGTAGCATTTTTATCTACTCCTAATACTTCATAATAATCTCTTTTTTCTGCCATTCTTTCCTCCATAACGAAAAATTGCCAATTGGGGACGGGGCTCTTTTGGCAATTTCTCTTATATTATGTGTTTATCTACTAAATTAGATTCATAAAATTGTTAAGATTTCCCGCCCTCTTATACAATTTTATTTATTTCCATCATCTTCTACTTTATAATCTGCATCATAAACATTTCCATTTTCATCTACTTTTGGTCCAGCTTCTGCTTCGTTAGCATTTGCAGCACCTTGTGCTCCTGCTGCTGCATTTTGATTATATAACTTTTCAGATATTGAATAAAATACTGTTGTTAATTTTTCTGTTGCAGATTTTATTGCTTCTACATCAGATCCTTCTAATGCTTTTTTAACATTTGCAATTTCTGTTTCAGCTTTAGCTTTTTCTTCTCCGCTAATTTTATCTCCTAATTCTGAAATTGTTTTTTCACAATTGTATACTAAACTTTCTGCATTATTTCTTGCTTCAATTTCATCTTTTCTCTTTTTATCTTCTGCTGCATGAGCTTCTGCATCTTTAACAGCTTTGTCTATATCTTCATCTGTTAGATTTGTAGATGCTGTAATAGAAACTTGTTGACTATTACCTGTTGCCATATCTTTTGCAGATACATGTACTATACCATTTGCATCTATATCAAATGTTACTTCGATTTGTGGAACTCCTCTTGGTGCTGCTGGAATCCCTGAAAGTTGAAATCTTCCAAGTGTTTTATTGTATGCAGCCATTTCTCTTTCACCTTGTAATACGTGTACTTCTACACTTGTTTGTCCATCTGCTGCAGTAGAGAATATTTGTGATTTTTTAGTTGGTATTGTTGTATTTCTTTCTATTAATTTTGTAAATACTCCACCATATGTTTCAATACCTAATGAAAGTGGTGTTACATCTAACAATACTAAATCTTTAACATCTCCTGAAAGAACACCACCTTGAATTGCTGCACCTATTGCAACACATTCATCTGGGTTTATTCCTTTATCTGGTTCTTTTCCTGTTATTTTTTTAACTATTTCTTGTACTGCTGGAACTCTTGTAGATCCACCAACTAATAATACTTTGTGTAAATCATTTGCACTAACACCAGCATCTTTTAATGCTTGCATAACTGGTTTTTTAGTTTCTTCTAATAAATCACTAATTAATTCTTCAAATTTAGCTCTTGTTAAATTTACATCTAAATGTTTTGGTCCTGTGCTATCTGCTGTAATAAATGGTAAATTAATATTTGTTTGTTGCATTCCAGAAAGTTCTATTTTAGCTTTTTCTGCAGCTTCTTTTAATCTTTGCATTGCCATTTTATCTGTTTTTAAGTCAATACCATTTGATTTTTTAAATTCAGATACTAAATAATCTATAATTCTTTGATCAAAGTCATCTCCACCTAAATGGTTGTTACCACTTGTTGCTAAAACTTCAAATACACCATCACCAATATCTAGTATAGAAACATCAAATGTTCCTCCACCTAAATCATATATCATAATCTTTTGATCTTGATCTTCTTTATCCATACCAAAAGCAAGTGCTGCTGCTGTTGGTTCATTTATTATTCTTAAAACTTCTAGACCAGCTATTTTTCCTGCGTCTTTTGTTGCTTGTCTTTGACTATCTGTAAAATATGCAGGTACTGTGATAACTGCTTGAGTTACTTTTTGTCCTAAATAATTTTCTGCATCTTGTTTTAATTTTTGAAGAATCATAGCAGAAATTTCTTGTGGTGAAAATTCATCACCTTCAATTTTTACTTTCTCACTTGTTCCCATTTTTCTTTTTATTGATATTACAGTATTATCTGGATTTGTAACAGCTTGACGTTTAGCTATTTGTCCTACTAATCTTTCTCCATTTTTTGAAAATGCTACAACAGATGGTGTTGTTCTGTTTCCTTCTGCGTTAGGAATTACAACCGGCTCGCCACCTTCCATAACAGCTACACATGAGTTTGTTGTTCCTAAATCAATACCTATTATTTTTCCCATTATAAATTCCTCCTATATTTTTAAACTTTCAATTTTTATTTCTTTTGTAAAATTATATATAACGCAAAATATGCGTAATTTACTTTTAACATATTTTAAATTAATTTGCTACAACTACTAAAGAATGTCTAATTACTTTTCCGTCTATTATGTACCCTTTTCTGTATTCTTCTTTTATTTCTTTTTCCCCAAGATTTTCATCTACTACAGATCCTACTGCTTCATGTAACTCTGGATCAAAAGTTTTTCCAATTGTATTTATTTCTTTTACTCCATTTGCTGTTAAAACATCTTTAAATTGTTTTAATACCATTTCTACACCTTGTTTATAATTACTATCTTTTGTTTCTACTTTAACTGCTTTTTCTAAATTATCTATTACTGGTAATAATGATGTAAAAATGTCTGATACTAAAGAATTATACAATCCTTCTCTCTCTTTTGAACTTCTTTTTTTAAAATTATCAAATTCAGCCATTAATCTTTTTAGTCTATCATCTTTTTCTTCAAGTTCCTTTTTTTGATTATCAATCAATTCTTTAATTTTTTTAACATCTTCGTTATCTTCTAACTTTTTTTCTTTCTTTTCTTCTTGCATTTAAATTCCTCACTTTCTTAATATCCGTTTAGTTTTTTACTAATATATTTCATAACAGAAATTACTTTTGAATAATCCATTCTTGTTGGTCCTATAATTCCTATTGTTCCTAAGTCTTTATTAGCTATTCTATGTTTAAATGTAACTATACTAAAATCTTTCAATTCACTATGTTCTGTTTCATTTCCAATATATACATTTATATCATTTGCAAGTCCTGCATCTAATATATCCAAAACTAATTCTTTTGTATCTAATACATTTATAAAATTTTTAGCCACCTCTAAACTTTTAAATTCTGGCAAGTCAAATGCTTTATTTGTTCCCTCTAAATAAATTTTAGCGTCTTCGTGAACAACTTTATTAATTTCTTGCATAACAGGTTTTATTACACTTAAACTATAATTCATTTCTGAAAAGATGTATTCTTCTAGTGGCTTATCTATTGAATCTAGTGGCTTTCCACGTAATTTATTATTAAATATAAAATTCAACATTTCTACTTGTTCATTTGTTATATCTTCATCGAATTTTATAATTGTTTCTTTTATAACTCCACTGTCTGTTAGTATAACAGCCATTAACATTCTTGTTCCTAATAATACAAATTTTATTTCTTCTATATTTTGTATTTTAGGTCCAATAGCAACTGTTGTATAATGTGTGATTTCTGATAAAGTGCTTGTAGCAATTTTTGTTAATTCTTCAATTTGGTTTACTTTTGTTTCTAATTTTGATTGAATGTATTTTATTTCTTCTAGACTAATATTATCATCTTTAATTAATTCATCTACATAAAATCTATATCCCTTAGCTGATGGTATACGTCCACTTGATGTATGTGGCTTATCTAAGAAACCAACTTTTTCAAGTTCTGCCATATCATTTCTAATTGTTGCACTACTAAAATCCAAACCATATTTATTTACTATACTTCCTGAGCTAACTGGCTCTGCAGTATTTATATATTCATCTACAATTGCTTGCAAAATTCTTTTTTTTCTATTATCTAACATGCCCTCACCTTCTTTTTAGCACTCTTTTGTCTCGACTGCTAAACTGCATATATATTATATCCAAAAAAAGGTATTGTCAATACCTTTTCTCTTAAATTTATGTGAATTTTATGTGAAAATTTTATTAATCCTTACTTTATACAAAAACTAACATAAACAAAATTATTGAAATTACATCCAAAAACACTAACAATAATTTTTCTTTCATTGACAATAGTGAAAGCATTTCAAATTCTACTTTTCCGTATACGGCTACATTTCCACTAGAATAATGACAATGATAATAAATTAATGCAAAAATTTGCTCTGTATAACCTTTCAAAACATATCTTAAATTTATTTTCTTGCTTCTATATTTTTTTAATCCCATGTATATATAATGTAAAAATATATTTTCATCATAGTCTTTCATGAAATAACCTCTATCATCTGTAAATTTTTCCTTAGTTTCTGTATTTGAGAAAATTCCTATTGTTTTTCCTCCTTTTTTACATAAATATAAACCAAAAATATATGCATTTACAGCTTTTATTTCATCATATATTTGAATACTACCTTGATAATTGCATTGATTTAAACTATCTGTTATCTTTTTATTCATTATATTATTATTATATCTTAAATTATTTTTCTCTGTTAAATATTTTTGAAATTCTATTTTATCTTCTGAATTTAAAGTTTCAATACTCACATTCAAATAACTATTATAATTTCCATCATACCCAGAAATAATTTTTATATTGATGTTTGGTAATTTTCCTTCTATTTCCACTTCTATTCCAAATTTTTTATAAAACCTTTTAATTTTTTCTTCATTTATACATTCACGATTTTTAAAGCAAAAAAACACTCTTATTACCTCTTTTCTATATTATGATCTTCTTATTATGATTTCAATTTATTTTTAATATGATAATTTTTCTTTATAAAAAAATTATATCATTATGAATTTTTCATTTCAATAAATTTTTTCATTGCACTTTAAATATTCTTTAGTACTTTTATGCTAAAAAATAATTTTATTATGAATTAATATTTTTTTATTTATATGTAGTCTATATTTTTTGCTATATATTAAATTTTACGAACTTTATTAAATATATTTTTTCTAAAAAAAAATAAATGTAAATACATTTTTCTTTGTATCTACATTTATTTTATTATTTAAACTTTTATATTTTAAACTTCTTCTATTTTTAATAAATTTGTTGTTTTAGCTCCGTTCTTTGGGAAACCTCCTGTTATTGCAATAATATCTCCTGATTGTATTCCCATTACTTCTTTTGCTTTTTCTTTAGCTATCGCTACTACTTCGTCTGTACTTTCTGAAGCTGGAACTATTGTTGGATATACTGCATAGTTAAGTGCTAATGAACGTGCAACTTTTTCTGAATTTGTAGCTGCTAAAATTAAACATCTTGGTTTTAAATTACTTATTCTTCTTGCTGTATCTCCACTTACAGTTGATGCAATTATTAATTTTATATCTAATACACTTGCCGCTTCTACAACACTATCAGCTATTGTTTCTGTAATGTCAACTTCTCTTTCTGAAGCGAATTTATAATCATAATCATAATATTCTTCTGTATCTCTACAGATTTCAGCCATATAACGAACAACTTCTACTGGGAATTTTCCAACAGTTGTTTCTCCTGAAAGCATTACTGCATCTGTACCGTCTAAAACAGCATTTGCAACATCTGAAACTTCTGCTCTAGTTGGTCTTGCACTTTTCTTCATAGATTCTAACATTTCTGTTGCAACTACAACAAATTTACCTTTTTCACGACATCTTTGGATCATTTCTTTTTGATATCTTGGTAATTGTTGCATTGGAACTTCTACACCTAAATCTCCACGTGCTACCATGATTCCGTCTGAAACATCTATTATAGAATCTAAGTTTTCAACACCTGTTGTACTTTCTATTTTAGATATTACTTTCATATCTTCTCTATTATATTCTTTTAAGATTTCTCTTGCAGCAAGTACATCTTCTTTGCAAGAAACAAATGATAATGCAATGTAGTCACCTTCATGTTCACATGCATAAATAATATCTTCTCTATCTACATCACTAATAAATGGTATATCTAATTTTACACCTGGTGCATTTAAACTCTTCTTGTTTCCTAAAACACCACCATTTATTATTTTACAAGTAACTCCATCTTCTTCTACAGATACTACTTCAATTTTCATTAATCCATTTTCTAATAAAACTATTGAACCAACTTTTAAGTTGTCTATAGCTTGTGGATGGTTTACAGAAATTCTTTCTTCATTTCCTAAAACTGTTTCTTTTACTAAACGAATTGTTTTTCCTTCTACTAATGTGATTTCATCATTTTCTAACATTCCGTTTCTGAATTCTGGACCTTTTGTATCATATAAAATAGCAATATTTTTCTTTGTCATTTCTCTTACTTTATGAACAGATTCTACAACAGCTTTTCTTTCTTCCATTGTTGCATGAGAAAAATTAATACGAGCCACATTCATTCCTACTTCTACCATTTTGCACATTACTTCTGGTGCTGTACTAGCAGGACCTATACTACAAATAATTTTTGTCTTTTTCATTATTTAACATCTCCTTTATTTTTTTAACATATCGACTATTATACTCACAATTTGACAAAAAATCAATATTTTACATAAAATTTTCAAAAAATCATTGTTTTTTATTGCTATTCATCTTAAAATATGTATCTGTATTTCCAAAAAGCTGTTTAATTTTTACTTAATCAAAAACTTTCTTAATATTCTATAAATTTTATTTATATTTTACTTATTTTTTACTTTACAAGTTTTTCTTATCTATTTTTTATTTAATCATTATTAATTAATATTCTAGCCATTTGAACACCTGAACAAGAAGCCATCATTAGCCCTCTTGTCATTCCTCCTCCATCTCCAATTGAATATAGATTTTTTACACTTGTTTCAAACTTATTATCTATAACAACTTGATTACTATAAAATTTAATTTCTGGCGCATATAATAAATTTTCTGGATTTGCAAATCCTTCTATTATTTTATCCATATCTCTTATAAAATGTAAAATATCCGTCATTGTTCTATAACCTATTGCAAATGTTATATCTCCTGGAACTGCAGATTTTAATGTTGGCTTAACAAAATTTGATTCAAGCTCTTTTTCCCATGTTCTTTTTCCTCTATAAATATCACCTAATCTTTGAACCAAAACATTTCCCGCACCAAGTTCATTTAAATTTTTTGCAACATTTCTTCCGTAATCTATTGGTTTATTAAATGGATATGTAAAATTATGTGATACTAATATTGCTAAATTTGTGTTAGTACTTTTTTTATCTTTATATGAATGACCATTAA
Source organism: Clostridium sp. CAG:571 (assembly GCA_000434015.1). Classification (GTDB taxonomy): domain Bacteria; phylum Bacillota; class Clostridia; order TANB77; family CAG-508; genus CAG-492. The sequence goes on along the minus strand of HF999523.1, from coordinate 330,370 downwards.
CTAAAGTTAAATTATTATCATACACTTCTGATGATACAAATCCACTTGGATTTTGACAAAAAGTTCTTACTTTATCCTTAAAAGGTCCTGGTTTTCCTATAAATTTTCCTTCATACATATATTTATTGATATCTTTCATTATTTCATCTGGTAATTCATATCTTATTCCTATGTCCACAATACCAGTTTTTGTATTTATATTATGTTTTATACACATATCAGATAACCAATTTGCGCCTTTTCTTCCAACCGCTAAAACTACTTTATTTGCATATAACTCTTCTTTTTCATTTTTAGTATTCTTTACTTTAACCCCTTCAATTTTATTTTCTTTTATTATTAAATCTTCAACTATCGTTTCAAATTTCATTTCTATATTATTTTCTTCTAGATAGTCTTCTATTTTTTTATATAATTCATGAGCTTTTTCTGTCCCTAAATGTCTGATTGGAATGTCTACTAACTGAATACCTTCTTTTCTTGCTTTATTTTTTATTTTATCTACTTCGTCTTTATATTTTGTTCCTTCTAGTTTTTTATCAGCTCCAAATTCAAGATATATTTTATCTGTATAGTCAATTAATTTTTTAGTTTCATTAACACCTATATATCTATGAAGATTTCCTCCAACATGAATATCTTCATCTTCTTTATTGTATAAAGATAATTTTCCATCTGAAAACGCTCCTGCTCCTGAGAAACCACTTGTTATATTACAAAAAGGCTTACACTTTGTACACTTTCCTAATTCTTCAATTGGACATTTTCTTTTTTCTACTCTTTTTCCTTGTTCTATCAAAAGAACTTTTTTGTCTTTTATATTTGTTTTTTGGATCATCTCATACGCAAAAAAAATTGAACTTGGCCCCATTCCTATAACAATAACATCATATTTACTATTCATAAAAATCCTCCTTTTTCCAAAAAAAATAGTAAGAGATATATTAATGAAATTTAGTTTTTATTTTTCATCAACCCCTTACTATAATTATTTTTTATTTTTTATTTCTAAACCAATTTTTAAAATAATCCCTTAATAAAACATCATTTTTCTTTTGTATATAAAAATACCCAATAATTGATGTAATTAATGCTCCTACTGCATCTACAAATAAATCTGTCATTGTATCTACTAATCCATCTTGGCCTAATTCTGGAAATCTAAATTTTTGCATATTAGTTCCTAAAATTCTATCTGCACTAAATTCAAAGAATTCCCAAAACACACCCATTGTAACTGCAAAACAAAATGCAAACATTACAACAAAAAATGGACTTAGTTTTATACTATTACTATAACTCTTATTTAATAAATATACAAACATGAATCCAATAACTCCTAAAATAATTCCAGAAGTTGTGTGTAACATTGTATCCCACCAAGGTATTTTATCATAAAAATTTTTAATTTCACCTAAATATTGTGCCCCAAATATAAATAGTGTAATTATAATTTGTAAACTTCCAGGTAAATATACACCGAAACTTTTTTTCAAGTATACTTGGATAAAAAGTTAAAGCAATTGTAAGTATTGCTATAAATATTTGACTATAATCTTTTACAATTATACCTCTTGCAATAATCAAAACTAATAATAATCTTACAATATTTGTAATAACCATATTAATTTTTCTGTTTTTTTGTTCTTTTTCTTCTTCTGTAACTTTTTTTAATGCTTTTTTTATTTTAATCACATCCTTATAGTACTTTTATTAACTCCCCCATATCTTTTCCTTGAATTTTTGGAATTTTTATAATTTCAAATTTAGATACTTTATCTCCAAATTTTATTTCTACAATATCTCCTAATTTCACTTCATAGCTTGGCTTTACTTGTTTTCCATTAACAAATACTCTTCCACTATCTGCTGCCTCATTTGCTACTGTTCTTCTTTTTATGACTCTTGCTATTTTTAAAAATTTATCTAATCTCATAAATTACTTCCTTTCAATAGTTTTTATATCACATTTATATTTTTTAGTAAATAGCTGTTCTTAGATTTTAGTATAATAAATTCTTCCATATTTACTAAAAGATTTTCCTATTTTTTTGACTTTTTATTTCCAAATATACTTATTTTACCCAATATATAATTTATATAGATATTATTTTTGTATTATTATGGGTTTTTATCATCTATTTTGTATTATTACATCATATGATTGTTATTTACTTTTTTATTAATATAGTTTAAAATATTATTACTAATTTGTAAGGGAGGTTATCCAAAATGCAGCATGCGCTAAAAGAGGAAGTCAAAGATGAACTCTGCGGAAAGTACATTGTTGTATCAAACCCATCTAATGAGTCTGATAAACTTTCCAAAGAAGAACTGCTTGACATCTTTTCTCTTCTTCTTGATCACACATTCGTTTACGAAAATGGATTCATTTATGTTTGTATCTAACACATATTTGTAGTCCCTGCCGCGTTACAATTATAGCGCAAAGTAAAGACATATTTTTTAAATATGTCTTTACTTTTTATATAATATTTTAAAGTTCTATTAATTTATTTAATTGCATAGAAAAAATATATGTATGCACGACTTCTCTTTTTAAGCTTGATTCTAATGCTTTTTTATATATTTCTAATTGCTTATTATATTTTTTTACTAGTTTATCTTCTTCCCCTTCTTTTATGTAGTCTGTTTTAAAATCTACTAATATTAATTCATTATTCTTATTTATATAATATAGATCTATTATTCCTTGTACTAATATAGTTTCGTCTGTATCTAGTTCAAATACATCTTTTGCTAAGATATTTATATAAAATGGTTTCTCTTTATTTATCTCTTTTGCACTTTTTAGTTCATTCCACAAACTTGATTTTGTATACTCATACAATTTATTTATTTGTATTGCTTCTTTTTCGTTTTCTGTTATTATATTTTTTGCACATAATCCATCTACCATTATTTGCAATTTTTCAATATTATATTCTTCTTTTTCATTCATTTTTTGAACACATAAATGCATTAAAGTTCCTTTTTTACTACTCGTAATTTTTTCTTCTTTATTTAAAAATTTGGGTTTATTAGTTAGCATTTTATATTCTTGTATGTTTTTTATTTCTACAGTTTCCTCTAAGCTCGATATATTTTCATTTTCCAATTCTTTTATTTTAGTAACAGATGTCTTAGTAGGTATTAATATAGAATCTATATATTCATATTTCCACTTAAGTTTTTTTATTATATCTTCATTATTAGTAGTTACTCTTTTCTTTAACTGGTCTAAAAAATCTTTTTGCTCATCTTCTTTTTCTTCTTTTTGTCCATGTTTTAATATTTCATTTTTCTTATGTATTTTAACTGAAAATATACTATCTGTTTTTTCTTTGTTATTTAAATATACAAGTTCTAGCCAATCTAAATATGATTTATATTTCTTTATTAATAACGGATTAATTTTAGTTTTATTTTCTTTATCTTCATACATATTAAGCATTTTTTCTTTATCTTTTAAAGCTTTTTCTGCATCCTTTCTTAGTCCTGTTATTATTAACCTTTCTTTTGCCCTTGTTAGCGCAACATACAATATTCTCATTTCTTCTGATAAAGTTTCTTTATAAGAATTGATTCTTATAGCTTCTTTTGCTAGAGTATTATATTCTATTCTGTTTTCATAATTTATATATTTTGGACCTAATCCTATATCTTGGTGCATTAATATTGTATCGTTTAGATCTTGCATATTAAATCCTTTTCCTGTTCCTGCTAAAAATACAACTGGAAATTCTAATCCTTTACTTTTATGAATACTCATAATTCTTACAACATCTTCATTTTCGCCTATTAATTTAGCAGATGTCATATCGCCACTTGTAGTTTTTAATTTATCTATAAAGTTAATAAAATTAAATAAACCTTTAAAACTTGCTTTTTCATATTGCTTTGCTCTTTCAAAAAGCATCTTTAAATTTGCTCTTCTTAATTCTCCATTTGGCATTAATCCGAACATAATTATAATAATTAGTTTCCATATATATGTTCCAAATCAATTCATCTAGTGGCTTTTCATTAACTTTATTTTGCCAAGATTTTAATTCTTCTAAAAAGTTTTCAATTTTTAATTTTAGGTTTTCCTCACACTGAATTCTTGCACTTATAAAAGCTTCATAAAAATTAGACTCTTTATTACATAATCTTATTTTTACTAATTCATCATCTGTAAATCCACCTATACTTGATCTTAAAACGCTAACAAAAGGAATGTCTTGTGTAGGATTATCTATTATTTTTAACACAGATAAAATAGTTTGTACTTCTATACTATCTAAAAATTCAGATGAAGTGTCACTAAACACTGGTATATTTAATGCACTAATTTCTTTTTCATATATAGGTGCTAATGTTGATGTTGCTCTTAATAAAATTACAATATCTTTATATGTTATTTTCCTATATCCGATTTTTTTATCATATACAACATAATCAGGATTATTTAATAATTCATTAATCCTATTTGCTACATATTTTGCTTCTATAACACTATTTTCTAATATAGGTTCATCACTTTCATTTTTTTCTATGCTTTTACTACTATCATTTTCTTCTTCTTCATCATCTTCTTTAAGATCTATTATTTCTAAGTTTGTAATACCTGCATATACAGATTTTATATTTTCTGGCGGTTCATAATTTGCTCCCAAATTTAAATATTCATCTTTATCATATAGAATATCTCCAATCTCTTTTGTCATAATATTATCAAAAACTAAGTTTGTAAAATCTAGTATATTTTGTCTACTTCTAAAATTTTTAAATAATTTTATTTTTAAATCTCTTCCTTGCTCTTTATCTATACTATATTTTTCATATTTTTCTAAAAACAATTCTGGTCTTGCTTGTCTGAACTTATATATACTTTGCTTAACATCTCCAACCATAAATATATTGTTTCCTTTTGAAATACTTCTTAAAATATATTCTTGTACCAAATTACTATCTTGATATTCATCTATTGCTATTTCTTCAAATTTTTCTTTATATTCATTTGCAATTTCTGTACTAATAAGATTTCCTTTATCGTCTTTTTTTACAAGCAATTCTAATGCAAAGTGCTCTATATCATTAAAATCTATTATATTTTTTTCTCTTTTCTTGTATTTAAATCTATCACTAAATTCTAATATTAAATTTTTTAAACTATTTAAAATTGAATACATTTCTTTAATATCATTATTAGCCGCTTCTGAATTATATAATAAAACTTTATTTATACTTGATGATATTTTTTTCTTTATATCGTCTCTTATTTTTTTTGCTTCATCTTTTAATTCTATTGTAACTTTTCTATCTACTGGCCATTTCATCCACTCTATATTAGAATGATTATAAGCACTATCCCATGTATTTAAATTATTTAGTAAAGATTGAAGCTCATATGTATCATTTTGTATAACTTTTATATATTTCTCTAACTCATCAAATTTTTTCATCTCTTTAGCTAAATTTTCTAATCTTATTATGCAATCTTTAACATCTTCTGAAAGGCTTTCTAGCAAAATTTTACCCCAAATTGTACCTGAAAAGTCATCAGTTATATCATCAATTTTAAACATTTTAACTTTTTCTTCTATCCATTCTTTAGGGAAAGGACTACTTTGAATAAATTTATATATAGTAATTATTAATTCTTTTAATGATTCATCATCTCTATAATTTGTATATGTATTAATTAATTTAATAAATTCCTTATCATTATTTAAATATTTTTCCTCAAATAATTCTTCAATTACATCTTGTTTTAATAATTCTATTTCTCCTGTATCTCCCACTCTAAAGTTCGCAGGTATATCTAATTCATAAAAATGATTACGTATAACATCTAAACAAAATGAATGAATTGTACATATGCTTGCTTTATTTAATAATATAATTTGTTTTTGTAGAGCTTCATCTTCTGGATTTTCATCAATTTGTTTGTATATTGCATCTAAAATTCTCTCTCTCATCTCACTTGCTGCAGCATTTGTAAAAGTAACAATCAAAATTTTATCTATATCTATTTTATCTTTTATAACCTTACTTATCATTCTTTCAACAAGAACTGCTGTTTTTCCACTTCCGAGCTGCTGCTGCTACTAATATATTAGAATTTTTTTCTTCTATTGCTTGCATTTGCTCTTTAGTCCATTTTACTTTACTCATTTTTCCTCCACTTTTGTAACTTTCTTTATATTTTTACCATTCTTATTTTTATTATATTATCATTATATTATTGTTTTTTAAATAGAAAAATTAAAATTGCCAAAATTTCCAATTTGAATTTTGGTAATTTTGACAACTTTATTTTTATTTTATATACATATTAGGATCTATTTGAACATTGTCTTTTAAAATTTCAAAATGTAAATGTGATTCATCCGAAATTTCAAAAGTAGCTGTATTTCCTACAGTTCCTATCGTTTGCCCTTTTTTTACATTTTCTCCAGCTGTTACAAATTCTGCTGTTAACAAATTAGAATATACAGTACTATATCCATTATTATGCTCTATTACTACTGTTAGTCCATATCTTGGATCATTTTTTATTGACTTTATTTTTCCCTCTTCAGATGCTTTAACAATAGTAGTTTTATCTGCTTTTATATCGATTCCTGCATGTGTTACCCATTCTTTTAAAGTATCTGAATAAACCAATTTATCTTTAGCATATTCTGTTATAACATCACCTTCAACAGGCATTGAAAATACTGGATCTGATTTTTTTGTTTCCTTTTTAGCTACATTTTCTTCTGTATTTACACTTTTGCTTTCTTCCTTAATAGTAGTATTGCTTGTTTTGTTTGATTTGTTTTCAGAAGTTTCTTTATTATTTTTTATCTGATTTCCTTCGTTTTTACTCTTTTCTGAACTTGTATCTACTACCACTACTGTATTTGACTCTTCTTTAGCTTCATTAACAGATTTTCCTATACTACTACTTGTTTGACTTGCTATATTACTTCCCTCTGTTGCTAAACTTGCTATTTTATCATTATTTATTTGTCCAAGTTTTGATTCTTCTGCATTTTTATTTCCATAAATGAAAAACGAAACTACAACTACTATTATTAGTAGAGAAACAATCCCACCTGATGTAAATAACATTTTATTTAAACTCGCTTTTTGTATATTTCTTTTTCTTTGTATATCTTTTCTCATAAAATAACTTCCTCCTTAATTTTTCTTTAGTATAATTATTTCCTTTTGAGAGAAATTTATACAGGAAAAAAAACATAAATAAATTTTATTATAGATTTAATAAGCTATAAATCTATAATTTCCACACCAATGTAAAAATGTGTAATAATCTCCTCACAATTTTTTCCTTGTTTTGCTAGGCTATCTGCTCCAGTTTGACTCATACCAACTCCATGTCCATATCCTATTACTGAAAAAATTATGTTATCACCATCAATTTTAACTCCAAAATTTGCAGATTTCAGTCCAAATATACTCCTTACTTCTACTCCTGATAAATTCTTATTTCCAATTTTTATAGTCTTAACTCTATTTCCTTTTGTATATTCCAAAATTTGTATTGCATTTTCTTCTTCAAAATTAATAGAAAAGTCTTGATATTTTGACTTTATTTTATCTATTAATTCTTGTTTTTGCATATTAACTTCTGACTTATATTGAGTATAAGCTTCTTCACCTGATGTTTGAACAGTTTGAAGATATGGATAACCAGAGCCTCCCCATACGTTAATTGGTGCTTCTGTACTCCCTCCACTATTAGAATGAAAAAATGCATTTATTGGCTCTCCATTATATGTTATAATTTTTCCTTTTGTTTCTTTTACTGCTGATACTATTTTATTCCAGTTACTTTTCCTTTCTTTTTCGTCCCATTTATTTAATCTATCTTCTTTTGAAATCCAAGCCTGACAACAACCTGAATCGTCACATATATCGGCTTCTTGGTGTTTTCCAGCATTATGTATAATTTTATAAATTGTATACGTTCTTGCAACAATGCTTTGTGCTTTTAATGCCTCTTTTTCAAAGCTTGCTGGCATTTCTGCAGATACTACTCCATATAAATATTCATCCAAATTTAAGTTTTCTACACTTCCAGTTTTGGTGTGTAATACTTTTACTGTATTATATTTTTTATAATCATATGATGATTCATTTATATTTGATGAATTTTCATTTTTATTATCTATATTTTCTATTTTACTAAATGTTTGTTTACTATCTCCAAATTTATTTGTAAATAATATTGGAATCAAAAAAGAAATTAATATTAATATCAAAATATAGATAATTAATTTTCGCATAATTCCTCCTTTTTATATTACAAGTTTAAGTCTCATTGAGTTTAGTACTTTTTTTTCAATTCTGGATACTTGTACTTGGGTAATTCCTAATACTTTAGCAACTTCACTTTGGGTTTGTCCTTTATAGTATCTTAATAAAATCAATTGTTTTTCTCTATCTTCTAGATTTTCTATTAATTGATTTATGCAAATTTTATCTACTACATTATTTGATTCATTTATACTACTACTTATTTTATCTAATATGCTAATACCTTCATCATCTCCTGAATATGCTTTATCATATATAGACTCGATTGGATTAAATGAATCTAATGCTGCTGCAATTTCTTCTTTTGAAATTTTCAAAATTTTAGAAATTTCATCAACCTTAATTTCTTTCCCATTTTTTCTCATATATTCTTTTTGTAGTTCTTTAATTTTAATTCCTAGTTCTTTCATACTTCTACTAACTTTAATTGGTCCATCATCTCTAATAAATCTTTTTATTTCACCTAATATATACGGTACAGCATATGTAGATAGTTTTACTTCTAAATTTGTATCAAATCTTTTTATTGCTTTTACTAAACCGAAGTGAACCTATTTGATATAAGTCTTCTAATTCATAACCTCTACTATTAAATCTTTTTACTATACTCCAAACCAAACCGCTATTTTGCTTAACTAATTTAGACATAGCCTCTTGATTTCCATTTTGAGCTTTATAAATTTCTTCCATACTATTTTCGTACATATTTTTTCCTGCCTCTCTTATCTTCTTCCTAGATTAGCTAGCTCTATTTTCTCTATATTTTCTTCAACCTCCTCTTTTTTTATAAATTTCTTCATTGTTACTTTTGTACCTAAACCTAGAACAGAATCAACATTAATTTCATCCATGAAACTTTCCATTATTGTAAATCCCATTCCAGATCTCTCTAAATTAGGTTTTGACGTATATAGTGGTTTTCTTGCCATTTCTACATTTTCAATACCTTTACCAGTATCTGAAATTTCTATTTCTATACAATTTGCAAAAATTCTACATACTATTTTTACAATTCCATTAATCCCTTCATATCCATGAACAATACTATTAGTAACTGCTTCAGATACAGCTGTTTTTATATCTGCCATTTCTTCTATTGTAGGATCTAATTGAGAAGCAAAAGCAGCAACAGATATACGTGCAAAAGCTTCATTGTTCGATTTACTTAAAAATTCTAATTTCATTTCATTTTCATATAGACTTTTCATAGCTTTTCTCCTTATTTTAACTATTTATATTTATTTAAAATTTATTTTGTAATTTTTATAAAAATATGTTATGACACATTTAAATTTATATCTTTTCTTATTGGTACTATTTTTAAAACACCACTCATTTCAAATACTTTTCTTATACTTGGTTTTACATTTATCATTTCTAGACTTCCACCAAATGTTTTTACTATTTTATATCTTCCTATTAACATTCCGATCCCTGCACTATCCATAAAAGTAACATTGCAAAAATCAAATACAACTTTTCTAGGCATATATCTCGTAATTTCATTATCTGCTTTCCTCCTTATATCTTGTGTAGTATGATGATCAATTTCTTCTGTTATTTTTAATATCAAAAGCTTGTCTTCTTGAATGTACTTGCTATTCAATTTCACACTCCTCCTTCTTTTGTTTTTTATATTATAAACCCATTTCCATTTTTTTCCTATAGCAAAACATAGGAACTTTTATCGATTTATGGGAAGTTTTCGACATTTATTGACTTTTATACTTTGTTATTTTCTAAAAAAATAAAAATGAAGATATTTATAGATTGTTACTTTCTTCTAAAGAACCACTAATTTTTCTTGAGAAACTAAATCATTCTATTTCAAATAAACTATATGCTTTCTTAATCACAACTCCAAAACTTTCAAAATCAAAATCTTTAAAATTTGATATTTTCTTTTATACAGGCCGGTGTTGTTAATCAAGTTTTGCGATATTTTAATGAATCTTCTAATTATTCCTTAGATGATATTAGTTCTTATTCAAAAAAAATATTTAATGCATTATTTCTTATTTAAAATAAATAAAAGCGAACCAAATGGTAAATATGAGTATTTAGTTAATTTTTACTAAATCTCCTATTCTTTCATTTGGTTCACTTTTTAATTTATTTCATTCCATTTAATCTTTCTATTGTATTTTCTAACATTTCTTTATATTTTGATAATTTTTCTTTTTCTTCTTTAACTTTACTTTCTGGTGCTTTATTTATAAATCCAGGATTTGAAAGCATTTTTTCTCCTCTTAATACTTCTTTTTCTAATCTCTCTTTTTCTTTTTCTAATCTCTCTTTTTCAGCTTCTATATCTACTAAATCTTCAAATGGTATATATATTTCTAAATCTTTTTGTATTATTGAAAAACTATTTTCTGGAATATCTTTTTTATTTTTTTGTATTATAATTTCATTTGCAAATCCCAACTTTTTCAAAAATTCTTTACTCTCTTCTATTAATTTATCATACTTTTCTGTTACACATATTAATTTTGACTTTCTTGAAGGATGAACATTCATATTGTTTCTTATATTTCTTATTTCACCAATTATAGATTTTATCATTTCGATTTCATCTTCTTCTTTTGCAAAATTCAATTTTTCTTTGTATTTTGGCCATTCTGAAATCATTATACTTTCATCATTATTATATAGTTTAGTATATATTTCTTCTGTTACAAATGGCATTATTGGATGTAGCATTTTTAAACTATATTCTAAAACAGTATTTAAAGTAAACATAGCTTCTTTTCTATTTAGACATTCTTTATCATATAAACGTGTTTTTACAATTTCTATATACCAATCGCAAAATTCATTCCAAATAAAATCATATATCTTTTGTGTTGCAACACCCAAATCATAATTATCAATATTTGTTGCCATTTCTTTTGCTAACTTATTTGCTTTTGACAAAATCCATTTATCTTCTATTGCCAATTTTGATAAATCATATTTTCCATCATAATCTTTTAAATTCATTAAAACAAATTTTGATGCATTCCATAATTTATTTGCAAAGTTTGAGCCTTGTTCAACTTTTGCTGGAATATATCTTATATCATTTCCGAAACTAATTCCAAGAACTAAAGAAAATCTTAATGCATCTGCTCCATATTCATCTATTACTTGTAGTGGATCTACTCCATTTCCAAGAGTTTTACTCATTTTTCTTCCTTGTTCGTCTCTAACCATTCCATGAATTATTACATCTGAAAAAGGTTTTTTACCTAAATATTCAAGCCCTGAAAAAATCATTCTAGATACCCACAAAGATATAATATCATACCCTGTTACTAATGTATTAGTTGGATAAAATGTTTTTAAATCTTCTGTTTCTTCTGGCCATCCAAGTGTAGAAAAAGGCCATAATGCTGAACTAAACCATGTATCTAATGTATCTGGATCTTGAACTAATTCTTTACATCCACATTTACTACATTGTTCTGGCATCTTACTTGCAACATGTATATTTCCACATTCTTTACAATAATATGCTGGAATTCTATGTCCCCAATATAATTGACGTGATATACACCAATCATGCAAATTTTCCATCCAATTAAAATATGTCTTATCATATTTAGAAGGTATAAATTTAATATCTCCTGACTTAACTGCTTCTATTGCTGGCTTAGCAAGCTCATCCATTTTTACAAACCATTGATCTGAAATTGTTGGTTCGATTGTTGTTTTACATCTTTCACATTTTGCAACATTATGCGTATAATCTTCGATTTTTATTAAACATCCTAAATCCTTTAACATATTTACTATTATATTTCTTGCTTCATATGCATTCATTCCTTTTACTTCAGGAATTAAATCATTCATTATTAAATTACTATCAAAAACTTCTACAAATTCTAGATTATTTTTAATTCCTGCTTGATAATCATTTGGATCATGACATGGTGTTAATTTAACACATCCTGTTCCAAATTCCATATCTACAAATGGATCTGCTATTATTGGTATTTCTTTATTCATGATAGGTAAAATACACTTTTTGCCTATTAAATGTTTAAATCTAGCATCTTTTGGATTTACTGCTACACCTGTATCACCAAGCATTGTTTCTGGTCTAGTTGTTGCCACTACTAAATATTCATCAGAATCTTTTATTTGATATTTTATATACCAAATATGTGATGCTTCTTCTTTATATTCAACTTCAGCATCAGAAATTGATGTTTTGCAATTTGGACACCAATTTATCATTCTTTTTCCTTTATAAATATATCCTTTTTCATATAATTTTAGAAATACTGTTTCTACTGCCTTAGACAACCCCTCATCTAAAGTAAAACGGCTTCTATCCCAATCACAAGAACACCCCATTTTTCTTTGTTGTTTTTGAATTGTTCCACCATATTCTTTAGTCCAGTCCCATGCTTCTTTTAAAAACTCTTCACGTGTTAAATCAGATTTTTTCTTACCTTTTTCACGTAGTTTTTGTACTACTTTCATCTCTGTAGATATAGCTGCATGATCTGTTCCTGGAAGCCATAGAGTATTAAATCCTTGCATTCTTTTATATCTAATTAAAAAGTCTTGTATAGTAGCATCTAAAGCATGTCCCATATGAAGTTTTCCTGTTACATTTGGTGGTGGCATCATTATTGAATATGCTTCTTTTGTCTTATCCATACTTGGTTTAAAATACCCCTTTTCTTCCCAATCTTGATAAAGTCTTTCTTCAAAATCTTTTGGATTATATTTTTCGTTTAGTTCATGATTTTTCATATTTTTTCCTCCTTTATAAAAATTCATCTTTAAAAAAAATAATCCTCTATCCCTTAAAATAAGGGCGAGGATCTATATTTTTCGCGGTACCACCTTAATTTACTAATAAAAAATTATTAGTATCTCTTATAAGCCTATAACGTGGCCTCCACGAATATATTTACTAAAATTTCGATATATCAACAAAAAAGCTACCTTCAATTTTCTTTTCTATAAGAAGCTCTCAGCTTAAAACTTCTTTTCTCTTTTCTAGCCAGTTTAAATTTACTCCTCTTTTTTATAGTTTTTATTTATTACTTTTTTATCTTATCATCATTTTTATTAAATTACAACTATTTTTAAGTTTTTATATTAAAAAGTATATACTTTCATTTTTTATTCTATTTCATAAAATCTTAATATCTATTAACAATTATATATAAAAAATTATTACTTACATTTTGCTTATTTTAGTAACATTATGCAAAAAATATTATAAATGCTCCAATCATTGCAATAATAAAACCTACCACTTTTAGTCCAAAGGCTCCTTCGTTTTGATCTCCAAAACTAAAAAATTTCTTAGTTATAATTCTAGAATCATATATCATAATTACACCAATTAGACCTAATACCAAGCCAACAATTATTAATATCACTTTTCCCATAATTTTTTATTCTTCAAAAAACTCTACTGTATATTTACATTCAAACTCTTCATTTGGTTTTAATATAATTATATCTGTTTTTTGTGTAAATACTCCGCTTGATTTAACAGTATCTGCTGTAGTTTTCCAAGGCTCTATACATATAAATGGTGCATTTGGTTTAGACCAAACAGCTAAATATGGAAATCCTGAAAAATCCATTGTTAATACTGTTTTATTAGTATCACGTTTTTTTAGGCTTATTTTTGAAGATGTTATTCCTTTCATTATTAAAGCATCATTATTAAAAGTATCTTTATTTATATAAATTCTTCTTTTATCATCAATTCTATTTTTCGCATATTCTGTTCCAATTAATCCATCAACTAAATATAGAAAATGAATTTTATCTTCATCTTCTTCGAATTCTAGATAATAATTTTCATTTTTTAAGTCTTCACTATTTATTTTAAATGCTGGATGCCCACCAATTCCAAATGGCATATTAGTGTCTCCTGTATTAATAACTTTATATATTGTAGTTAATTTATTATCATCTAATCTATATGTTGTGTATAACTCAAAATCAAATGGAAATTTTGAAATAGTATTTTTATTACTTTTTAATACATAAGAATGAAAATTATCTAACTTAGTAATTGGTTCAAATTCTAAGTCTCTTGCAAATCCATGTTGTGGCATCTCATATGTCTTGCCGTTAATTATGGTTTGATTTTTCTTTAGTTTACCTACTGTAGGGAATAATACTGGTGAATGTCTTTTCCAGAAAACTTTTCCATTTTCGTCTACGCAATCTTCACCTTGATGAATTCTTTCTACTCCATTTAGTTTGAAGCTTACTAATTCCCCACCAAATTTAGAAGTCAACATTTGAGTATGCATATCCCATTCTCCTTAATCCAATTTTTCTTACTATATAATATTGTGTTTTTATGTAAATGTCAAGTGTTTTACATAAAAAATGTCATATTCTGTTACATTAATGAATACTAGTTTCTGATTAAACTATTATATATTTTTTATAATCAAAAACTAGTATTTATTAATTAGATTTCTACAGGAAATTTTTTAAGATCTTTTATTTAAGCTTTTATATTATCAATTCCACCTTTTAAATTATATACATTTCTATACCCTAAAGAATCTAAAATTTTCTTTCCTTTCAAACTACGAATGCCAGAGCTACAATATAAAATTATTATACTATCTCTATTTTGTATTCTATAAGGAATCTCCTTTCGTAGTTCATATAATGGAATACAAATCGCTCCATCTAAGTGTCCTTCATTATACTCTTGAATACTTCTTACATCTATAAATTTAGCATTTTGAAAATTGATCATATCTAAAGCTTCTTTATAATTAATATCTTTTTCTAAACATCTTGTAAAAAATCCACCTATTTTTTTTAAAAGCTTTTCCATCTTTCCTCCTAAAAAAAGATATCTAGTATATAATATTCTAGATATCTCTTTTTGGTTAAGCTTTTTTACTTTCCTCACTTTTTTTACTTTCAAGCTGTCTTGTAAGTTCTATATTGCTTGCAATTATTGTAAGAATATATACAAATAGGCATGCTGGTACAAATAATCTATTAATAGGAACTCTCGCAATTGCTATAACACTTAGCAACAAAGCTTCTGCTATTATTAATACTATACCTTCTTGTAAAACTACTTTTACACTTCCTAATTTTCTATATATACTTCCCATTACTATCAAAACAATTACTGTTACTGATAATCCTGGCCATTTATATGGTTCTACAATATCCCTTATTCTATAACTTGGAACATCTGATACTGTTACTAAATTACTTGTATCTGTTATTTCATATTTTTCACTTAATTTTTGTTTTAAATTTTCTACTTGTTCATCTGAAATATTTTTTGCTTTTATACAAAACATATCATCAAATTTTTCTACTTTAGTTATAAGTACATTCTCATCTGGAATTACTTCTTTTACTATTTTATTAACATCTTCTATATTATAATCTTTTCCTAAGAATATTTTTACTTCACGATGATTAGAATATATTGTATCTACATTAAATCCTATAGTAGCAACTACAATTATACCTATCACTATAATAATTGCTAAAACTGCATATACTATTTTTTTCATATATTAAACCCTCTCTTCAATTATTTATTATCTTCTGAATTTGACATTAATGCTTTTGTTATTAAAAAACTATACACAACCATCACTAATATTGCCCAGAACATTATCATACCAAAACTTGCTACCTGTACATTTTTTATAAAAGAAAATACTACAGAGATAATCAAACATGGCATATATATTAATAAAAATTGATAAGATATCTTTTTATGTTCTTTCTTTCCTTCTTTATCTGCTTTTATAATATTTAGTATATATATATAATTCATTATAATACTTAATAATACTGCAAGTATACCTGTAAATGTAACTACAACATTTGCATATCTTATAGTAATTAATAATGTTGCTACAAATCCAATTAAATTAATAATTGCTAATAAACCTTGTTTTTTATATTTTATAATTGTAAATATTGCTATTACAGCTGCTACTATTAAAAATATTATTAATAGCTTTTGTAAAATATCATTTGTAATCTCAGATTGAACATATAAATTTGTATCTAACTTATATGTTAATGGCATTACATCTGTTTTTAATAACACTGCAAAATTAGAAGCTTGTGTTAAATATTTTTGTAGATCTTCACTACTTGTTGAATTGGCACTTCCCATAGATAATTGTAATAAACCATCTTTTACTTCTTCATCAAAATATGTTGTTAACTGTGTTTCGTCATCTAATACAAGTTCAATTTGTTTTTTAGTTTCATTTCCTTCATCATCTTTTGTTGCTACATACTCTTTACTTATTTCATTTAATATTTTTGTTCCTTCTTTATTAAATTGTATATTTATAAATACTGATGTTCCACTTGTTGTATTTCCATAACCAACTTTTACATCTTTAATATCATTATTTGTTAATAAAACTCTTTTATCTTCAGAATCAATTATTTTAAATTCTCCGCGTGGTGTCATTTCAGATACTATTGTATCTGTATTACTATCTTCTGGTATTGTTACATATATCTCACCATTTGAAGATGATTTTCTTATTTCATATTCTTTTACACTTAATAAATTTAATCTTTCTTCTACGATTTTTTTAACTTTTTCATAATTTTCATCATTTAAAGAATCTTTACTATTTACAGGAGTTTCTTCTTTAGTGTATTCATCTTTTTTAGATTCGTCTATACTAGATGATTCTACTTCCTTTCCCTCACTATCATAATACTTTGTATTAACTGTTTCGTCAGGTTTTATATTAAAAACTCTTCCACCTTTGAAATCCATTCCTAATTCATAATCTGGTAAAATATTTTTCATTCTGTTTTTATCTTTTACAAATATTCCCATAAAAGATATCAAAGAAATTAATATAATTACTAGTATTGTTAATATTGTTTTTAAAGTTCTGTTTTTTGCTTTCACTTTAACTCCTCCTAAAACTTATAATAATTTTGTACCATTAATAACTAATTCAAACCATATTCCTAAATATTTTGCAGCGTATTTACTCATCATAGTTCTATCCATAAAAATTTCAAAATAGTCTAATACTGGTGAAATTTTAGTATCTATTGTTAAATCTAAAATTACTTTTCTTTCATCTTTATTTATAATAAACTCTGAATTTGTAACTGCATAATTTACTTTATCATGTTTATCAAAAGATGATATATTAGTATTTACTACTCTGTCTCTATGAACATCTGATTTATCTGCTAATATTAGAGCTGCAGATATATCACTCACTGCTGTTCCTGTTTGTTCATCGTGGTTTCCGAATTGCCATCATGATTTCTGTTCTTTTTTCAACATCCATTCCCATGTCTTTTAATATCTCATAGGCAAGTATTGCACCAGAGTGCGCATGATCTACACGGTTAACACAATTTCCTATATCGTGCATATATCCTGCAATTTTTGCAAGTTCTATTCTTTCTTTACTATATCCTAAAGTTTCTAATACTTTTCCTGCACGATTTGATACAATATTTATGTGCCTTGTAGAATGTTCTGTATAACCTAAAACATTAAGTTGTTTTTGAGAACTTTTTATTAGTTCTTGAACCTCCAAATTATTTTTTAAATCTTCTAATGTTATCATTATACTCCTCCATGTTTCTAAATTTTATATTAAAACAAAAAAAATATCAACTATTTTAATAAAAAAAAGTATGATATTTTTAGCTATTTTGATAATATATTTTTCTTTTATTTTTTTGAGTCTATATTAACTCCTATTACCCCACCAATCATTCCACTTATTATGGAACTAATAATCATTATAATTGATTCCAAATTTAATTCAAATCCTACAAAACATATACTTGATAAAATATATATTACCATAATATATATAGTTCCAACTAAAGCACCGTTAACAATCCCTTTTCTTTTTATTTTTATAGAACTTAATGAACTTCCTACTAAAATACTAATTATACTAATTATTATTACCACTGGTTTTATTGTATTTTCTTGTATATTTGTATATACCAATAAGCTTGCAAAAATAAATAGTAGCATAATGGAAATTAAAAATGCTATTATACTTCCTTTTATAACCTTTACTATATTATTATTTAAATTTATTTTATTGATACTAACATTTTTTTCCATAATTTATCTCTCCCTTTTTTATATTAACTATTACATTTATATTAATTATTTTTATATTTTAGAACTATCATATTTTCTATATCTTTATAATGAAAAAAAACTAGTTTATATAAAATTTTTTGTAAATATTTTTTTGTAAAAAAATAAAGAATAATTAAAACTAATTACTCTTTATTTTTATAATTATTATATTTAAAATTAATTACTACTTGTTGTATTTACCGCATTTTTATCTGCAACATTTTCACTTGCTGTATTATTACTTGTATTTGTTGTATTTGTTACTACATTGTTTGTTACTGTTGTATTATCTTTATTTGAAACTGTTCCTATTGTTTTATTCCAAAATTCTAATATGTTTTCTGTTTTATTATCATCACCATATACCATATAGTATGTGCTCTTTCCATTAACAAGTTCTCTATAAACCTTTTTTAGTTGAATTGGTAATAAAGTTCTTCCTGATGAACTTATAACTCCATATAATCCATCTTTATAAACTATAATACCTTCTCTATCTGGAATTACTAAAAGATTATTTCCTTTTGCTAGTTTTGATGTTCCTTCCACATATCCGAAGACCATCATATGTTGTATTTGTAATATTTTTACCATCTTTGTCATAAATAGTCCATTTATCTACCTTAGTATCTGTTATTTGTTTTACAGGTATACAATTATCAAATAAAATATATTGATTTGATATTTCATCATTTTCAAAGTTTGTTGTATCTATTCCTATTGAATCATATTGAGGATATATAACATATTTAGCACCTTTTGTTCTGTTTATAACTCCATATTTTTCTCCCACTTTTATGATATACAAATTGTAATTTGTATCTAATTGTTTAATCTCATCATAAGCCGGATCAATATCTGTTGATCCTCTAGCTGATTTTATACCTTGTTTTTTCTCCTTTGTAGTTACTATAAAATCTTGTGTACTTTCCAAAAATCTCATTTCTGTGTATCTAGTTCCTATTACACTTTCATTGTTTTCTGTACTATTTACTCCATATAACCCTTCTGCATTTTGTACTAATATTAAGCCATATTTCAAAGCTTTTTTATTAGCAAATGTCATTTCTTTTGATGTTATTACTGTATTTTTCAAACTTGAAGCATATCTATTAACTATTTCATCTAGAGTATAAACAGACATGTAATTTTTTTCTTGATCATTTATAAATTTGGTATTAAATAGCAAATCTATTCCCTCAGAAGTAGTATAAAGCTTACCATTTATAGATTTAACTTTAGTTTTTATTGTAAAGTCTTCATGTTCATCATATTCTTTTACAACTTTATACATTTTTTCAGAATTTGCTTCAAAACCTGCTGCTTCAAAACCTGTTTTATCTTCTACATATCCTTTAGTTACATCTTCGTCAAACTTTTTATATTCTCCATTATTATATTCAAAGTCTAATAAAGAAGCCATATCTTTAATAGATATATATAAAGTATTATCTTCATATACTAATAAGTCACTTGGTATGCTAGTTTTTCTATCATTAATTAAAAATCTAAATTGCTTAGATTGTAAATACATACTATATGATAATACTGCAACTAAAATTAATACTAAAACTACTATTGCAATAATTATTATTTTTAAAAGTTTAGTATTTTGTTCTTTACTCTTTTTCTCTTCATTATCAATAAGATTCATCTTATCTCCCCCTTACTCTTTTGTATAACCATATTTTTTATAAAATTCATTTCTGAAATTTAATAAATTATCGTTCTCTATTTCTATTCTAACCCTTTTCATTAAATTCGTCAAGAATGTAAGATTATGAATCGATAATAACCTTACTCCTAGAATTTCATTTGTTTTTACTAAATGTCTTATATATGCTCTAGTATAATTTTTACATGTATAACAATTGCATTCTGGATCTAAAGGAGTGAAATCTTTTTCATAAGTAGCATTTCTTACTACTACTTTACCATTCCATGTCATAGCTGTTCCATTTCTTGCAATTCTAGTAGGCAACACACAATCACACATATCTATACCAGCTAAAGCCGCTTCTATCAGGTAATCTGGTGTTCCAACTCCCATTAAATATCTTGGTTTATCTTTTGGCATAAGTGGAGCTGTATAATTTAAAATATCCAAAAATTCTTCTTTTGGTTCTCCTACACTAATACCTCCAATTGCATACCCTGGTAAATCTAAATTTACTAAATCTTCTAATGATTGTTTTCTTAAATCTTTGTAAAATCCTCCTTGTATTATTCCAAATAAAGATTGTTCATCAATATTTTTATGTGAATTTTTGCATCTTATAGCCCATCTTGTTGTTCTTTCCATAGATTGCTTTGTATATTCATAAGTTGATGGATACTCTACACATTCATCAAAAGCCATAATAATATCTGCTCCTAATGCTTCTTCTATTTCCATTACTTTTTCTGGTGAAAAGAAATGTTTACTACCATCTAAGTGTGATTTAAATTCTACACCATCTTCGCAAATAGTTCTTAAATCTCCTAAACTAAAAACCTGAAATCCTCCACTATCTGTTAATATTGGTCTATCCCAATTCATAAATTTATGAAGACCGCCCTGCTTCTTTAACAAGCTCATGCCCTGGTCTTAAGTATAAATGATATGTATTTGATAATATAATTTGTGCTTCTACTATTTCTTTTAGTTCTTCTGGTGTCATTGATTTAACAGTAGCTTGTGTTCCTACAGGCATAAAACATGGAGTATCAATATCCCCATGAGGTGTATGAATCACACCTCTCCTTGCGCCTGTTTGTTTACATTCATGTAATAATTCATATGTAACTGCGTGTTTCATTTTTCCTCCTTACTTATTTTTATATTGCTTAAAATATTTTTACAAATTCAAATTTAAATAACCATTTTATTTAATAAACATTGCATCACCAAAACTAAAGAATTTATATTTTTCTTTTACTGCTTCTTCATATGCTTTCATTATATAATCTTTTCCGGCAAGTGCTGATACAAGCATAATTAATGTAGATTCTGGTAAATGAAAATTAGTAATTAAACAATCTATACATTTAAATTTATATCCTGGATATATAAATATACTAGTATCTCCTTCTGTTTCATGTACAATACCGTTTTCATCTGAAATAGACTCTAAAACTCTACAAGAAGTGGTTCCAACAGCTATAATTCTTCCGCCATTTTTTCTTGCATTATTTATTTTATCTGCATCTTCTTTTTTTATATAATAATGCTCTGAATGCATATCATGTTCTTCTATGTTTTCTACTTTAACAGGTCTAAAAGTTCCTATTCCAACATGTAATGTTACATTTGATATTTCGACACCTTTTTCTTTTATTTTTTCTAATAGTTCATCTGTAAAGTGCAATCCTGCTGTAGGTGCAGCTGCAGAACCTTCATATTTTGCATACACAGTTTGATATCTATCTTTCTCTTTTAATCTCTCCTTTATATATGGTGGTAATGGCATAAGTCCTATTTTATCTAATATTTCATTAAATATTCCATTATATTCAAATTTTACTTTTCTATTTCCATCATCCATTTTTTCTAATATTTCTGCTTTTAATATTCCATCTCCAAAAGATACTTTTGCTCCAGGCATTAATTTTTTCCCTGGTCTTACCATAACTTCCCAAATGTCTCCTTCTACTCTATGCAAAAGTAAAAATTCTACATTTGCTCCAGTTTCTTCTTTTACTCCATAAAGCCTTGCTGGAATTACTTTTGTATTATTTCTTACCAAACAATCTCCTGGTTTTAAGTAATCTAAAATATCTTTAAAAACTTTATGTTCTATTGTCTTTTTTTCTCTATCCAAAACCATTAATCTTGATTCATCTCTTTTTTCTATTGGTACTTGTGCTATTAATTCTTCTGGTAAATTATAATTAAAATCTGTAACTTTCATTTTTTATTTTTTCCCTCTTTCACAATATCTTATAAGTTTCTTTAGTATTATACAAGATTTTTTGTATTCTGGCAACATAATGTAACTAAAATTTTCAAGGCGTAAATACTATTTTTTAGTATTTACGCCAAATAATTTATTTTAAAGCTTCACTACATCTATGACATATATTAGGATTTTCCTTATCTTCCCCTACTGTTGTACTATACATCCAACATCTTTCACATTTTTTACCATCTGCTACTTCTACTTTTACTCCAATTTTTTCTTCATTTTTTCTTTCATTTTTTTCTATTTCTAAACCAGATACTATAAATACAGTCATTAACAACTCTTTATTTTCTAATAAAAATTCATATTCATCTTTTTCTGCATATAAAGTTACTTTTGCATTTAATGAATGTCCTATTACTTTTTCACTTCTAGCTTCTTCTAACTTTTTACTAACAAGTTCTTTTATTTTTATTATTTTATTCCACTTTTCTTCTAATTCTTTATTGTTATATTTTTCATTTATTTCTGGATAATATGAAAGCATTACACTATCTAATTTTTCATTATCTTTATGTGGCATAAATTTCCATATTTCTTCTGCTGTAAAACATGTCATTGGTGCTAATATTCTTACTAATGCTTGTAGTATTTCATACATTGTAGTTTGAGCTGCTCTTCTTTCTATAGAATTTAGTTTTTCTGTATATAATCTGTCTTTTATTATATCTAAATAGAAATTACTCATATCTACAACACAGAATTGATTTATTGCTTGGTATGCTTTTTTAAAGTCATATCCATCATATGCATTACTACAATCTTCTATTAGTTTATTTAGTTTTGTTAAAGCCCATTTATCTATTTCTTGTAGTTCTTCATAACTTACAGGATTATTAACATCAAAATCACTTATATTTCCTAATATAAATCTTGCTGTATTACGTATTTTTCTATAAACTTCTGCTACTTGTTTTATTATACCTTTTGATATACTAACATCTGATGTATAATCTGATGATAAAGCCCATAGTCTTAATATATCTGCACCAAATTCATTTATTAATTCCATAGGGTCAATACCATTTCCTAAACTCTTAGACATTTTTCTACCTTTTTCATCAACAACATATCCATGTGTTACAACTTCTTTATATGGTGCTTTTCCTTTTGTTGCTACTGATGTTAATAATGAAGATTGAAACCAACCTCTATATTGGTCACTTCCCTCTAAATATAGGTTTGCTTCTGGTAATCCTCTTTCAGCTAGTACAGATTCATGTGTTGATCCTGAATCAAACCATACATCCATAATATCTGTTTCTTTTACAAACTCTGTACATCCACATTCTGTACACTTTGCACCTTCTGGCATAAGTTCTTTTTCTGTTAACTCAAACCAAGCATTGCTTCCATTTTTTTCTACTATTTTTTGAACTTTATCTAAACTTTCAGATGTTACATATTCTTTTTCACAATCTTTGCAATAGAATATTGGAAGTGGAACGCCCCATGTTCTTTGACGTGAAATACACCAATCATTTCTATCTTCAATCATTTTTGTAATACGTTCCTCTCCCCATGTAGGATACCATTTTACATCTTTTATTGCTTCTAAAGCTTCCTTTCTAAATCCATCTATAGATGCAAACCATTGGCTAGTTGCTCTATATATAACTGGATGTTTACATCTCCAACAATGTGGATATGAGTGAGTTATTTCTTGTTTTGCAAGTAAGAAATTATGCTCATCTAACCATTTTATTATTTCTTTATCAGATTTTGCATAATACATTCCTGCAAAAGGTCCAGCTTCTTCTGTTTGATGCCCTTTACTATCTACTGTTACAACCATATCTAATTTATTTTTTAATCCACAAAGGTAATCTTCTTTACCATATCCTGGAGCTGTATGTACTGCACCAGTACCAGTATCTAATTCTACTAAAATTGTATCATCACTACCAAGAACTACTCTAGATTCTCTTTCTATAAAAGGATGTTTACATATTACACCTTCTAATTCATTTCCTTCATACTCTTTTATTACAGAATAATCATCTATTTTTGCAACTTCCATTACTTTATCTACAAGTTCAGATGCCATTATTAGTTTTTCGCCTTGTACATCAACTAAACTATATTTAAATTCTGGGCTTATTGTTATTCCTGTATTGCCTGGAAGAGTCCATGGAGTTGTTGTCCATATTACAACATATGTATCTCTTTCATCAAACAAACCTTTTCCTTCTATTACTGGAAATTTCACATAAGCTGTATTAGATTTTATATCTTTATATTCTATTTCAGCTTCTGCTAAAGCTGTTTCACAATCAGTACACCAATAAACTGGTTTTAATCCTTTATATATATATCCCTTTTTGTACATGTTTCCAAATACACCTATTTGTTTTGCTTCCATTTGTGGTTGATATGTTATATATGGATTTTCCCAATCTCCTATTGCTCCTAACCTTTTAAATCCTTCTGTTTGTTTTTTTATGTATTCTTTATTAAATTCTTTGCATGTATCTCTAAATTTTACAACAGGTATTTCATCTCTATTTAATCCTAACTTTTCTATTGCCTTTTTTTCTGTTGGCATACCATGTGTATCAAAACCTGGTACAAAAGGAGTATAATATCCTTTTAAATTTTTATATCTTACTATAGTATCTTTTAGAACTTTATTTAGTGCATGTCCTGTATGAATTTCTCCATTTGCATAAGGAGGTCCATCATGTAATACAAAAGGCTCTTTTCCTGCATTCTTTTTTAACATTTTTTCGTATAAACCTTTTTCAAATATCTCTTCAAATATTTTTGGTTCATTTTCTGGTAAATTTCCTCTCATTGGAAAATCTGTTTTTGGCAAGTTTAAAGTTTTGCCATAATCTTTTTTAGGTTCACAATTTTCACACATACTAATCTCTCCTTTTTATTATTTTATAAATATTGTTTTTATTTTTTTCAAAAAAATAAGAATTCATCCTAAAACTTTAGGACGAATTCTTTTCCGCGGTACCACCTATATTAAAAAATTTTAATAATTTTTTCTCTCTACTCTTTTTAACGCAAAGACTACGGTTTAATTTACTATGTTTTTCAATCAAACTACCAAAAAGGTGATAACAAATAAATTATTATCTTACTAGAATTCCACCAATTTATCTAGTTCTCTATTAGTTTTACTTTATTTGTGTTGTCCTTTTTATTGTATTTTTAATTATAATATCTATATATTATCACCTTTTATCAAATTTTTCAAGCATTTTTTTCATCCTCAAAAAAGCTTTCAAATTCTTTTTCTGAAATAACCTCTTTTACTAATAAAGTTTCTGCTACTGCATTTAGTTTGTCCATATGGTTTGATAGTATTGTTTGTGCTTGAATATATGCATTATCAACTAATATTTTTATTTCTGCACCAATACAGTCACTAAATTTATCTCCAAGTAATTGTAATTCATATGGATCTTGATCTGTATTTATTGATATTGGTCCTATAACATCACTCATTCCATAAATAGTTACCATATCCTTTGCTATTTTAGTAGCTACTTCTATATCGTTACTTGCTCCTGTAGATATATCATTTAATGCTATTTTTTCTGCCGCACGACCACCTAAAAGTGCAATTAATTTTTCTTCCATCTCTGTTTTAGATACATAAAATTTATCTTCATTTGTTTTATACATTGTATATCCACCTGCAACGCCTCTTGGAATGATTGAAACTTCTTTTATATCTTTTTGTGTCTCTAAATATCTACTAACAATTGCATGTCCTGCTTCATGGAAAGCTGTTAATCTTTTATCTTTATCTGAAATTACTCTACTATGTTTTTCTAGTCCTACAGTAACTTTTTTCACTGCATCTTCTATATCCTTATTAGTTATTGATTCTTTATTTCTTATAGTAGCAATTATAGCTGCTTCATTTAAAATATTAGCAAGTTCTGCACCAGTAAATCCTGCTGTATCTTCTGCTATGTTTTTTAAATTAACATCATTAGCAAATTTCTTTTCCTTTGCATGAATTTTTAAAATTTCTTCTCTTCCTTTTAAATCTGGAAGAGCTATAGTAATTTGTCTATCAAATCTTCCCGGTCTTAGTAAAGCTTTATCAAGCATTTCTGGTCTGTTAGTTGCTGCTAAAACTATAATAGTTTCTTCTGTATCAAATCCATCCATTTCTACTAATAATTGATTTAATGTTTGATTATTTTCACTTTCAGAACCTGTTTGAGTAGTTCTCCTTGAGCCTATTGCATCAATTTCATCTATAAATACTATACAAGGAGCCATCTTCTTTGCTTTTTCAAATAGTTTTCTTACTCTTGATGCTCCAAGACCTGCAAACATTTCTATAAATTCTGATCCACTCATTGATATAAATGGCACATTTGCTTCTCCCGCAATTGCTTTTGCAATTAAAGTCTTTCCTGTTCCAGGTTTACCACATAATAATACACCTCTTGGAACTTTTGCTCCCATTTCATAAAATTTCTTAGGATGTTTTAAAAAGTCAACTATTTCTATCATTTCTTGTTTTTCTTCTTCTAGACCTGCAACATCTTTAAACTTTATTTTTGTATTTTTAGTGTCTGCATCATATACTTTTCCTTTTTCGCCAAGTCCTTGCATTTTAAAAATTAGTACGAACAATATTACTAACATTATCGTTGGCAATAATGAAAATAATGTTTTTCCAATTGTTATAAATGCATTTGGTTGTTTTTGTATCAATTCTATATTATTTCCATTTTCAACTTTGTCTTGTATTAACTCCACAAAAGGTTGTGTGCTTGGAACAATTGATTTTTTTTCTTCTTCAACACTTTTTAATTTGACTTTTATAGTTGTACTTCCAACTGTCATCTCAATTTTTTCTATATTACCATCATTTATTTCTTTTATTAATTCTGTGTATGCAATTTCATTATCTTTCTCTTTTGTTTTCTCATTTACCATAAAAACTGTTAAAATTGCCAATAATATACATAGAACAATAATTCCTAATATTATATAATATTTCTGTTTTTTATTGTTTTCTTCTTTGTTTTTAGAACTCATATCTATTAATACTCCCTTCTAGTTTAGTCATTATCTATTTCTGGTTTTTGGATTTGCTTACTTTTTTCTTCATCATTATTATCTTTATGTCCATTATTATTGCTGTCTTTGCCATCATTTTCTTTACTTTCAGTATTTTCACCATTTGTCTTATATTCTTCTCTTATTTTTTGTTGTTCTTCTAGAATTTTATTTAACTCAAGCTGCTTTTTTATAAAGTCTGCTTTTATCATCAAAATCCCTGTTATTATATACACATATGATATTGCACTATACATAACTTGAAAATACTCAATATTAAATCCTGTATACAAATTTACTATTATATAAATAAGATTTAAAATAGTTGGAAGTGTTAGTGCATGTAATGCCATATTTAATACAGATTTATATTTTAGAGGAATTCTTAATAAAATAGATGTTATTCTTCCCAATAAAGCTAACATTATAACATACATCATAATTGTTATAAAATACATTATAAACATGCAAATATAAAAAATTATAAAGAACATTATATAAAATATTATCATTTGATTTTCATTTAATTTTTTTAAAATTTCTTCTTTATTTAAGTTTGTAATATTATAATTTTTAGCAATTTCTTCATAATAATATTCGTCATCTTTTCCATTTATATTGCTATTTATAATTATTTTGTTTTTTAATAAAATTATTCCATTATCATAGTCACTAATATTTTCTTTATAGCTCTTAAGTTTTTCTTCATCTATATTGGATGTATTAATTATTATCATAGAATTAGATAATAACTTATTTTCTAATATTAATTGTTTATTATCATTCACTGCCAAATTATTGTTTTCAAATTTAATTTCTGATATGTTTTCATTTATATATTTAACCAAATCTTCTTTTTCTAAATGTATTTTGTAAGTTAATATTAGCCCTAATATTAAAGTAAAAACTGCAATTACCTTTAGAAAGTATATAATTGACTTACTTGTTTTTTCTGTAGCATAATCTTGATATTTATCAAAATCCTTTATACTTGCAAATAATTCTTTAAACCACGAATTATTTTTATTACCTTTCATAATTTAGAGGCTCCCTTCTAACCTTCTTTTAGCTTTTTCTTCATGTATATTTATTATATCCGTTTTTTTTAATAATACTATTCAACTGTATTTACTACATTTTGTAAAGTATTGTTATTGTTATTATTATCATCATCATTAGATTTTTCATTTATTGTAATTGTTATAATTGTATCTTCTTTTACTTCTTCCCCAGTTTTTCTACTTTGTTTTAATACAATTCCCGCTTCTTTTGTTTTATCCTTTCCTGTTGCTATTTTACATCTTAATTTTGCTGCTAACAATATTGACTTTGCTTCACTTTCTGTTTTTCCCACAACATTTGGTACTTTAACTTTTTTTATATCTAATTGATCGTCTACATCCGGAGTATCAATTTCATTTGTTGTGTTATTATTCTCAGGTTCTTTATGAATATCACAAACTTCTGTTATTGTACTATATTTACTTCCCGCACTTGTTTTCCATTTTCCATTTTTCTCTTTTTCTGGCTGCTGTAAAACTGTTTTCTCTTCTACATTTGTACAATATTCATTAGCAAGTTTTCCTGATTCTTTACATATTTTTAATTTTGCATGTCCATCACATGCTGATGGAACAGTTCCTGATACAAATTCTTCTGTATATGTATTAGAACATGAACTTGTTGCTGATTTTCCTGAATCTTTGCATATTTTTGCTGTTACAATATTACTTGGTTTATCAAAAGTTTTACTTGGTAGATTTTTATGAATATCTTGCATTATAGCTGCCCAAATTTTGGCTGAAGGATTTCCACTATAACTTATGTATTCAGATTTATCAAATCCAAACCATGTTGCTGCTGCATAGTATGGTGTTATTCCACAAAGCCATCTATCATAATTATCATCTGTTGTTCCAGTTTTTGCACCAACATCCATTCCAGAAATTTTACAGTTTGTTGCTGTTCCTTCTGCCCCAGTAACTGGTGCTTTTAATATACTTTTAGTTATATATGCTGTTCCTTCTGACATTACTCTTCTTTTTTCTTGTTTTGGTTGTAGAACTGTTTTTCCTTGTGAATCTACTAATTTAGTATAAAATGTAGGTGTTATATATTCTCCGCCATTTGCAATTGTTGCATATGCCCCTGCCATTTCTAATGGTGTTGCACCATTAGTAAGACCTCCTAATACTAAAGCTAACCCACTATCACTTTTTTCATCTAAATGATCCAATCCTAATTGTTTTAAAAATTTAATAGAATTTTCTGGCCCTAATTCTGACATTATTTTTACTTCTACAACATTTGAAGAAACTTCTATTGCCTTTCTTACAGTTATTAATCCTTTATATCCTGATGAGTTTTTTGGACTATATTTTCCATTATCAAAACTAGTTGGTGAATCATCATAAACAGTTCCTGCTGTTATTATTTTTTTTTCTATTGATGGAGCAATAGACGCTAATGGTTTAATAGATGAACCTGGTTGTCTTGCACTATTTATTCTGTTCAAGCCTAAAGCATTAACATCTGTTCCAAGGCCCCCCATGCAACCAACTACCTGTCCTGTTTTATAATCTATAATTACCATTGCAGACTGACTATGTTCTCCATCATTTTTTTTTGATTTTACTATATATTTATCTTTTACATATTCTTCTTGCATTCTGCTTTGTATGGAAGACACCTGTGTTGTATAAAGTTTATATCCTCCACCGTATAAACGGCTTTTAGCGTAATCGTATGACATTCCTTTTTCATCTACCATTTGATTTGCTACTTGTTCTATCGCTGCTGCTACATGGTAAGACATGTCTGTTTTACTTGACAAATTTCCTTGTTTAAAAGGAAGTCCTGCATCTACTTCACTTATTGCCTTATCATAATCCTCACTGCTTATCATTCCTAATTCTTTCATTTTTTCTAAAACAGTTTTTGTTCTTTTTTTAATTTTTTCTGTATTATCTGTTTCTATAAATGGATTATAATTATTAGGAGAATGATTTATTCCTGCTAAAAATGCACTCTCGGCAAGGGATAAATCACTTGCTGATTTATCAAAATAATATTCTGATGCAACTTCTACACCACATATATTTTTTCCATAACCTCCAAGATAAATTATATTTAAATATAATTCAAGAATTTGCTTTTTAGTTATTAGTTTTTCTATTTGATATGCTCTTGACATTTCTCTTATTTTTCTTTGTATTCCGGCTTTTCCTTCATCTTCTTTTTCATTAGTTATATTTTTTATTAACTGCTGAGTTATAGTACTTCCACCAAAAGATGATTTTCCTCTATTAAATACATATGTAACTGTTGCTGCTGCTGATCTTTTTATATCAACACCATGATGATCATAAAACCTTTCATCTTCAATCGCAATAAAAGCATTTGGTAAATAAGATGGCATATCATCAAGTGATACTATTTTTCTATTCTCATCTCCTTGTAATTCCTTTATTAAATTTCCTTCACTATCATATATAAATGTATTTGAATTGTCGATTAATAAATCTTCCTTAGACATTGCAAATTTGTCACTAAAGAATATTCCCATAAAAATACCAGCTGCAATTAATATTAGTAGTACAAATATTAAAATTAATATTAAACATATTTTTTTTACTACTTTAGCCTTACTATTCTTCTTTCCATTTGCAGTTTTATATTTGTTTGTATTTTTAGTATTTTTTCCCATAAAAAACCTTTCCTTTCTAGCTAAAATACACATTATTTTTTATTTATATAAATTGCTATTTTATTATATTACAATTTTATAAAAAGTAAAAGCATTTTATAAAATTTAAATATAATAATTTCACTTTTTTACTAAAGTTTTGTATATATTGATTATTATATAATTATAAGTCTATTAATATATCATTTATATTAGTAACTGGTTTTGCTCCCTCTTTTATAATTTGATTAGTTCCTCTAGAATTTTTACTTGTAATATTTCCGTGGTACAGCATATACATCTCTCCCTTGTTCTAAAGCAAAATCTACAGTTATTAAAGATCCACTTTTTTCTTTAGCTTCTACAACTACTACTCCATTTGCAATACCACTTATTATCCTATTTCTTTCAGGAAAATTTTTCTTTTCTGGTTTTGTTCCTATTATATATTCAGACAAAATAAGTCCACCTTTATCTATTATAATCTCTGATAATTTTTTATTTTCACTTGGGTATATACTATCCAAACCGTTTCCTAATACTGCAATTGTTTTTGCTTTTTCCTTTATAGCTCCTATATGTGCACATGTATCTATTCCCCTAGCAAGACCACTAACAATATATATATTTCTGTTTGATAATTCATTTGCTATTTTTTTTGCCATATTTATTCCATATTGTGTACAATCTCTGCTTCCTATAATTGCAATACTTTTTCTTTTTAATATTTCTATATTTCCTTTATAATATAATAAAATTGGATAATCATATATGTTTTTTAATTTTTGCGGATATTCTTCATCATTTATTGTAATTATTTTTATATTTTTATTTTTCATATATTCTATAAAATATTCTATTTTCTTCATATTTTTTAAAGAAACTATTTTTTCTATTTCTTCATTTTGCAAAAAATCATTATTATGTAATTCTAGTTTTTCTAAATTATATATTTTTTCTGGATCTTTATATTTTTCTAATAACTTAATATATGTAATCTTTTTTAATTTTAAATTTGATAACCATACCCAATATTTTTCTTTTTTTTGCATAAAACTCCTTTATGCTCTTTTACTATAAATTTATTTTATAATATATAAAAAGAGCGCATAATATTTTTTATTTGCCCCCTTTTTAATAATTAATTTTGTTCTTTACAAGCTTTTACTACATTACTCATTAGCATTGCTATAGTCATTGGTCCTACTCCTCCTGGAACAGGAGTTATAAATGATGCTATTTTTTCTGCTTCTTCAAAATCTACATCACCAACTAATTTTCCTGATTCATCTCTATTTATTCCAACATCTATTACCACTGCTCCATCTTTTACCATTTCTTTTGTTACGAATTTTGCTTTTCCTAAAGCAGCAACTAATATATCTGCTTTTTTTGTTATTTCTGAAATATTTTTTGTTTTAGAATGACATATTGTAACTGTCGCATTTTTCTTTAATAGACATTGCATTAATGGTTTTCCAACAATATTACTTCTTCCTATTATAACAACATTTTTTCCTTCTATTGGAATATTGTAATTTTCTAGCATCTTTATTACTCCATAGGGTGTACAAGATATAAATGAATCTTGACCTATAACTAATTTTCCTACATTCACAGGATTAAACCCATCAACATCTTTTTTATAATCTATTTTATTAAAAGCTTCATCTATATTTAGATTCTTTGGAATAGGACTTTGTAAAAGTATTCCATTTATATCTTTTCTGTTATTTAATTTTTCTATTAGATTTAAAAGTTCTTCCATTGAAATATTTTCATCTAGTAGAAATTCTTCATATTCTATTCCAATTTCTTCACATGCTTTACTTTTATTTTTTACATAAACTTTAGATGCTTTATCATCTCCAACCATAATAACTGCTAACTTAGGAATTATTCCTTTTTCTTTTAATTTACTCACTTCATTTTTTAATTCTAATCGAATATTTTTTGCTAATTCTTTTCCATTAATTATTTCTGCCATAATAAAACTCCTCACTATTTATTTATCTTTATATTTAATTTCATTTTTTATATTTAATATTCCTGCCCTAGAAATAATATTATATCCATATTTTCGTTTAATGTTATCAACTGTTTTGTCTATTTCTTCTTGTTTTTTTGTATCTTTGACATCAAATAGTGACATTTGCATTTCTTCTTTCGATACTAAAGATTCTACTCTCAAGCCAATTAACCTTATTCTTTCTCCTTTATGTAATTGACTCAATAATTTTTTTGCTTCTTTATAAATTACTTTTGTACTATCTGTAGCCATATCTAATTTTTTCTGATGTGAAACAACATTAAAATCACTATTTTTTAGTTGAACACTTACTACTTTTGCTAACAAATTATTTTTTCTCAACCTATATGTTACTTGTTCTGTAAGACTTAAACAAATTTCTTCTAATCTTGAAACATCCGAAATATCGTGTGGAAGTGTAACCGAATTTCCTATTCCTTTTGGTGCTTCTTTTTTATTATTTACTGGTTCATTACTAATTCCATTTGCATATTCCCATATCATTTTACCATATTTTCCATATAGTGCAATTATATTATTTTTATCTTTTTTAGCTAAATCTCCTATTGTATATATACCAATTCTTTGCAATTTTGGAAACATTTTTCTTCCAACCATAAATAAATCTGATATTGGCAAATTCCACATCTTTTCTTTAATTTCATTTTCGAATAAAGTATGTACTCTATCTGGTTTTTGAAAATCTGATGCCATTTTTGCCAAAAGTTTATTAGTACTTACGCCAACATTTACTGTAAAACCTAATTCTTTTTTTACTCTTTCTTTTATCTCTATAGCTTTATTTTCTAATATATCATTATTACTAAGAAAATTAGTTAAATCTAGAAAGCATTCATCTATAGAAAACCTTTCTATTACATCTGTATATTCTAGTAATAAATTAAATAATTGATTAGAATATTTTATATATATATTATAGTTGCTTTCGAATATTTGTATTCCGAGGACATTTTTTTCTTGCAAAATATATTGGTTCACCTGTTTTTATTCCAAATTGTTTTGCAATATTACTTTTTGCAAGAACAACACCTTTTCTTTTAGCTTCATCTCCTCCTATTATTGCCGGAATTGATCTTATATCTACATTGTTTCCATTTTTTAGCATTTCTACTGCTGTCCATGATAAAAAGGCATTATTTACATCGACATGTAAGATTTTTCTTTCCAAAATATATCACCTTCGCTATTATAGAACGCTTGTTCTTTTTTGTCAATGTTTTACTTATAAAAATTTATTATTACAGGGATTTTTCCCTTTTTATTTTCTTCAAGTATTTGCTTTATAATAAATCTGCCTTTTCCTCTTATTGTTATTTTGTCATTTTCTTTTATTAGTTTAGTATTCTTTTTTATACATTCTCCATTTATAAATACTCTTTCTGATAAAAGATTTTCACTTGCTTTATTTCTTGAAGTTTTACATATCTCTGATATTATATTGTCTACTCTTAATGATGATACTATAATTTTACATTCTTGCATTTCTTGTTTTTTATTAATAATGTTTTCTAGTTTAACAACTTCTATTTTGCTATTTTTAAATCTCTTTAAAGTACATAAATTAGTATATAAAAATTTTTCAATTTCTTTTAAAATTATTATATCTGCACCATTTTCATGTACTATTATATCACCTATTTTTTCTCTATTAATTCCAAGTTTTATTAATCCTCCTAAATAAGCTCTATGATTTAAATTTTTTATTTCTTCTTTTAAAGGATTTATTCTAATCACACTGATTATTGTATTAAAATTAAATTTGTTTTCCTCAAATACTTGATTTAGCTTTTCTGGATATACTATTAATAATTTACGTTCCGCTTCTTCATATCCCCCAAAACAAATATAATCTGTTTTTACCAAATTAAGCACTTTTTTTAACATACTTTCTTTATACTCATCTAAAAAGTCTGTATATTCCATTTTATTTCTTTTTTCACAAAGTTCTATTTTATCTAATAACTTTGCTACTAAAATTCTTTCTTCTTCTTTTTTATATTTTTCTAATATTTCTCTTTTTTGCATATTATATATTTCCTTATATTTCTTTTTCCTGTACACATATTTTTTTACTTATATCTTTTGCTATCGACTCTGCATCTAGGCAAAAATATTTTTCTATTTCTTCTATTGTTCCTTGTTTTACAAAAGTATCTCTATAAGCATAAGATTCTATTAATACGTTTTTTATATCATTTTCAATAATTAATTCTTGTACTGATGTAGCAAGTCCTCCTCTTAAAATTCCATCTTCTATAGTTATTACTTTATTAGTTTTTAGTATAGAATTTAATATATTTTTATTATCAAACGGTTTTAAGAATCTTGCATTTATCACTTCGCAAGAAATCCCTTTTTTTTCTAGAATATCTGAAACATCTAATGCCCTTTTAGTTGTTTTTCCTATTCCAATAATCGTTAAATCATTCCCATCTTTTAATAGCTCTGACTCACCTAAACTTATCTCTTTATGACTTGCAAACGCTCTTTCTTCTCCTCCTCTTGGATATCTAATAACAACAGGAGCTTTTAGCTCAACTGCAAATTCTAGCATCTGTTCTAATTCTTTAAAGTCTTTTGGTGCTAATATAGTTAAATTCGGAACTAAAGAAAAAAATGCTAAATCTAAAATTCCTTGATGTGTTTCACCATCATTTCCCACAATTCCTGCTCTATCTACACACATTATTACTGGTAGTTTTTGAAGACATATATCATGTATAACTTGGTCATACCCTCTTTGATAAAATGATGAATATATCGGAACCACTGGTATCAAACCATCTTTTGCCATTCCTGCGGCCATTCCCAGTGCATGTTGTTCTGCAATTCCAACATCAAAAAACCTATCTGGAAATTGTTTTTTAAAGTTTGAAAGCCCAGTTCCATCACACATTGCTGCTGTTATTGCTACTATATTTTTATTTTCTTTTGCTAAACATTCTAACTTTTCTCCAAATACTTTAGAATAATCTTTTTTCTTCTCTTTTTTATTTTTACCTGTTTCTATATCAAAACTAGATGTACTATGAAATTTATCTGGATTTTCTTCTGCTGGTTTATACCCTTTTCCTTTTTTAGTAACAACATGTACTAATACAGGACCTTTTAATCTTTTTGCCATTTCCAATAAATCTTGTACTTTTTCTATATCATTTCCATCTATTGGTCCTAAATATCTAAAACCTAAATCTTCAAAAAACATATTAGGTATAAATAATTGCTTTACTCCATATTTTATTTTTCTTGCTGCTTTTATAATAATTTTTCCTATATGTGGAACTTTTTTTAAGCTTTTCTTTAAATATTGGTTTGATTTTGTATAAGCTTTTCTTGTTCTTATTTTCCCTAAAGCCATGGAAATTCCACCAACATTTTTTGATATACTCATTTCATTATCATTAAGAATAACTATCAAATTTGTATTACTACACCCGGCATCATTTAAAGCTTCTAATGCCATTCCTCCAGTTAATGCTCCATCGCCAATTACTGCAACAACATTATTTTTTTCTTTTTTTAAATCTCTTGCCCTTGCCATTCCAAGTGCAACAGAAATTGATGTACTACTATGTCCTGTATTAAACGAGTCATATTTTGATTCTGATGTTTTGGGAAAACCAGCTAATCCATTCAATTTCCTTAATGTATTAAATTTATCTTTTCTACCTGTTAAAATTTTATGTACATATGTTTGATGTCCAACATCCCAAATTATTTTATCATCTGGCATATCAAACACACTATGTATAGCTATTGTAAGCTCTACTACACCTAGATTAGATGCTAAATGACCTCCTGTTTTCGAAACATTTTCTATTATAAATCTTCTTATTTCTGTAGCCAATTCTTCTTTTTCTTTTAAATTAAGACTTTTTAAATCTTCTGGCATATTTACTTTTTCTAGCACATTGCCCATAATATCTTCCGCCTTTTTACTGTTAATTAAGCTTAATAATAGCACACTATCTAAGTTTTGTCTATTATATTATATCTTAAATTATTATACAAAAATGTTCTTTACCAACTTTAATAATATTACTAAAAAAGCCTAAATATTATATGTAGATTTCTCCTTGTAAGTAAACCTTAAATAGTAGTCACATCAATATAAATACCTTGGCTTTTTCTTATTTTATTATTATGTATAATTTCATACAGATTGCATTTGTCAATTTACTTTTTTATTTTAATTTATATACCCCAAAATACAATTTAATAGAATTTCTAACAAAAAGTTCAAATTTAAAATTACTAAAAACATTATTGTATTTTAAACAATTTTTATAATATAATAATCAAAGATATGATGCGCTTACCAAAGTCATTAATAAAAAAGATTCATATTATATATTATTTGAAAAGGAGATAAAATAATTATGGTAAATCAAGATGATTTAAAATATATACAAATTCTTTGGGATTTTATGAAATTAAATCAGCCCCTAAAGAAATCAGATTTCATAATCGTATTAGGCTGTGCAGATATTAAAGTAGCAGATGTTGCTATAGATGTATATAATCAAGGATTATCTGATAAAATTATATTTTCAGGTGGACTTGGAAAAATCACCAAAAACATTTGGAAAATTCCTGAAGCCAATAAATTTGCAGCTCTTGCCGAAAAAAGAGGAGTACCAAAAGAAAAAATATATATTGAAAATCAATCTACAAATACGATAGAGAATTTTAAATTCACTAAAAATTTAATTGAAACAAAAAGATTAAATATAAATTCAGCTATTTTTGTATGTCGCCCTTATGTCGAAAGAAGAACCTGGGCTTGTATGAAAAAATATATGCCAGAATATACAGGATTTATAACGTCTGAAAATATTTCTTGTAGTGATTATATTGAAAACTACAATATCAACGGAGTTTCAAAAGATTCCTGGATTCATGTTTTAGTAGGAGATATTCAAAGGTTAAAAATATATGCTGAAAGAGGTTTACAAGAAAAAGTAGACATTCCAGATTATGTTTGGAATGCATATAAAGAGTTGGTAAAAAGGAACTATGATAAAGATTTATTAAAATAAAAGAAACCACCGAACACGAGTGCTCGGTGGAGGTGCCAAATTGTAAAATTAGACTATCCGGTACCTTGTTTTTTTGAGATTAGTATGCCTGGTTTACGATCTCAGCGATTTCTTCGAGAGTTTCGCACACGCGACATCCCATCGCGCTCAGGGCCTTCTTGATCTTTGCAATTCCCTTTTCCTGGTTTGCCGGAAGCTCTCCAACGGTTGCAAACACCAACTTTTCGGGTGCACGGTGAGCTTCTTCGCAAATCTCGAATCCCGAGTAGGTTCCGAGAGCTTCACCAGTGATTACGAATACATTGATCCCCGCGACCGGCTTGCACGCATCTTCGCGCTCAGCATCCTCCGGCGTCCAGTCCGGAACCTGCGGATCGAAGTACGGCACAGATTCCTTGAACATCCGGATGAGATCCGTTCTCCAAGTGGAGTCTGCGCAGGTGCCTCCCAAGAAGACACAGTTGTTGTAGCGTTCCGAGTTGTCATTAATTTTCATAAAAAACCTTTCCGCCCATGTAGGACTTGACTATAAATAGTCCATTTTTTGTTATAATACCTTTCGGCATCTACTCTATATTATATAGTATTTTACATAATAAATCAACTAAGTATGGATAATTGGTTAATATTTTTATAAAAAATTATAAATTATTTATTCACAACTATAGAATTTTTTAATTAATTGTGATATTATTATTAAGTATTTTATTATTTATATTGGGGTATCGCCAAGCGGTAAGGCATCGGACTCTGACTCCGACATTCCTGTGTTCGAATCACAGTACCCCAGCCAAAATTTTATTGGAGATGATTTAATGAAATTAGGAGATATAAGATTATATAATTTGAAAGTTATTAAAAATAATGAAACTATTTTTGATGACTCATCTGAAAATCTTCCTGAAGATTTAAAACATTATGATACAAAATCTACTAAGTTTGAAAGTGGAAAATTAATAATAGAAGTATAAAGAGATTAACTTTAAACAACTTTAATTAAGTAAAAAATAAAAGCTATTAATAAATTAAAGGAACCCTTATCAAGTTCATAAATTAATAGCTTTTTTATTTATTTAATTTTTCTTCCTTGTATTTTAAAACTTCCCATATTAGTTTTAGCACTTATGTTTAGTACATTTCCTATAACTTCACCTTGAATATCATATTGTATTTTAGTAATCGCTACACTCATTGTTCCAGAAATTAAAAATTTATTTCCTACAACTTTTCCACCAGAAAAATTACTTCTTTTCCCCATAGCTTCAACATATCCACTCAGATTAGCTCCATTACATTCCAATTTTAAGTTTCCTTTTATTTCTCCTATTGGTGTCTTTACAATAGCTTCGTATAATCCATCCATATTATAATTACCTCCTATTTTATTATTTTTATAATATGAATATTAAAATTAATTGTTACTAATTTTACAAAATTTCTTTTAGTTCTTCAAATTTATAAATACTTTTATATTTTTTACTAACATCAATATTTTTTCTGTTATAAAAAATTGCTTCAAGTCCTGCATTTATTGCTCCTTTTATATCTATTTCGAAATTATCTCCGATCATTACACATTCATTTGGTAATACGTTGCCTCTTGCTAGTTCAAAAGCTTCTTTATTTGGTTTTATTTTCACTGTTTCAGTACCATACACCTTTTTAAAATACTTATATAAATTTGCATTTTTCAACCTCTGTTTTTGTTGATATTCAAACCAATTTGTTAAAACTACTAATTCATATTTACTTTGTAAATACTTTAATGTTTCTATGATTTTGCTATCTATTTTATTTGGAACACATTTTTCAAAATAATTTAATATTAATTTTATAAATTTGGTATCATAATTACTATCTAATTTTTTATTTATCAAATCCTGCATAATATCTATTTTAAAATATTCTTGTGTTTTTTCATAATTGTCAATTACATTTATTATATCATTTTTTAACTTATCATTATAATTTATATTTAGTTTTTTACATGCAAATTTAATTCCATCTTCCCAATAATTATCTTCCCAATCAATTAAAGTATTATCTAAATCAAATATTATTCTTTTTATCATATTAATTCTTTATGACTATTTTATTAGTCATATACTCCTTTTTATCCTCTTTTTTATAATTTATTTTTTCTTAAAAAATATTTAGATGTTCTAATAAAATTTTTATTCCTAATAAAATTAAAATAATTCCACCTATTACTTCCGCAATTTTTTCAAACTTGTTTCCAAATCTATTTCCTATTTTTGTTCCAATTACAGATAAAATAAATTAGCAATATTTATATATATAAAAAGAGACACTATCTGCCGATTTTGCTTTTTTGCAAATAAGTCTCATTATAGTTTTAACATAATAGTATATCACTAGTATTTTTCATATAAAACATACTTTTTGATTATATATTAATTTATTCTAGTTTACAAGTATTTTAAAATTTT
The DNA here is from genome assembly GCA_000434015.1 of Clostridium sp. CAG:571. Taxonomy (GTDB): domain Bacteria; phylum Bacillota; class Clostridia; order TANB77; family CAG-508; genus CAG-492. The sequence continues at coordinate 289,744 of HF999523.1, read as the reverse complement.
TTATATTTCATTTTACATTTTTTATCTTTACTTGTTAAGCATATACTTTATAATTGTTGGAATATAAAAAAAGCAATATTTTTAATATTAATATTGCTTTTTTTACATTAAGTTAAATAGTTTTGTATTATATTTGTTTCATTAAAAATATATTATAAATTTCTGCTTCCTATTTTCCTTATATTTATTTCATAATATTTTTTATATCTTCTATAATTTGCTCTTTAGTAATTCTATTTTCTCTTAATAAATCTTCTACATTGTATCTATCAGGAAAACTTTTTTTGATTCCATAATTTTTTACTTTCATATCACTTGTTCCATAAAAACTTGCAATTTTTTCTCCAAATCCTCCTTCTAGCATTCCATCTTCTAATGTTATTACTATATCATGATCTTGTTTTAAATCTTCTAAATACTCTTCATCTAATCCAGTAATATATCTTGGATTTATTAATGTTGCACTTATACCAAGTTCTTCTTTTAATCCTTTTAATACACTTCTTCCAATTTCAAAAAAATCTCCTAAAGCTATTATTGCTACTTTATTTCCTTTTTCCTCAACTTTAAATTTATTAAGATTACTATAATCTCTCTCAACTTCTTTTTCTGAAGATATAACTCCATTGCATGGCACACGTATTGCTACTGGGAACTCATTTTGCTCAATACTCCAATCTAACATTGCAAAATACTCTTTTTTACATGTTGGTGCTAAATAAACAAGATTTGGAATATTACTCATCATAGGAATATCATATAACCCCAAATGTGTTACATCATTCATTCCATATACAGATGCAGTATTTACTAAAATAGTTGCTGGATTTTTATTTATACATAAATCTTGTGATAATTGATCATATGTTCTTTGCATAAAACTTGCATGTGTTGCAAATATTGGTTTTCCTCCATTTTTAGCAATTCCAGACACAAATGCAACAGCATGTTCTTCTGCAATTCCCACATCTACAAATTGATCTTTTGCTTCCTCCCTTTTTTCTTTTGTAAATCCTATATTTGTTGGAACCCCTGCTACAACTGCAACTACTTTTTTATCCTTTTTCATTTTTTCTAATAAATAATCACAAGTAAGTGCTCCATAATCTTCACCACTGAAACTTACTACTGTTTTTCCTGTATCTATGTCAAAAGGCATACACCAATGCCAATTTTCTTTATTCTCTTCTGCAAACTTATATCCTTTTCCTTTTGTAGTATTAATATGAACAACAATTGGATGATTTATATCTTTTACTTTAGAAAAAGTTTTTATTAATTCTTCAATATTATTTCCTTCATTTTGATAAATATAGTCTAATCCCATAGCTTTAAATAAATTACATTCACAACTTCCATTACTATCTCTTAAAGCTTTTAAATTTTTGTATAATCCCCCATGATTTTCTGCAATTGACATATCATTATCATTTACAACGATTATAAAATTACTTTTTTGTTCTCCTGCAAAATCTAATCCTTCTAAAGCTTCTCCTCCACTTAGAGAACCATCACCAATAACAGCTATTACATTTTCTTTATCATTTTTTAAATCTCTTGCCTTTACTAAACCTGATGCTAAGCTTATAGAAGTTGAAGTATGCCCTATATTAAATAAGTCATGCTTACTTTCATCTGGATTTGTATATCCTGAAACATCCTTATAATGTTCCTCATATAAAAAAGCATCTTTTCTTCCTGTAAGCATTTTATGGCAATAACTCTGATGTGATACATCAAAAACTAATTTATCTACTGGTGAATTAAAAACATAATGAAGAGCAATGATTGCTTCTACCATACCAAAGTTCGGACCAAAATGTCCCCCTTTCTTACTAAGTTTCTCTAATAAAGCTTTTCTCATCTCTGTTGCTAATATTTCTAATTCTTCAATTTTCATATTTTTAATATCTTTTGGACTATTAATTTTTTCTAAATACATTTCAAAACCTCCTTATTTTTTATAATGATTTTATCCAATTTTCTACTTCTGACATTTCTGTTTGTAGATTATCACTATAACTTTCAAATACTATATTCATTTCATTTTTTACGATTGACTTTGGACACAATTTTTTTACTTCTGTAAAACTTCTACCAAGCCATCCAGCATTTGTAGCAAATGGAACAATATTTTTTCCTGTCAAATCATTATTTTTCAAAAAAGCTCTTACTACAGGTGCTGGTCTATACCACCATGTAGGAAATCCCAATATAATCTCATCATATTTATTTAAATCTATATTTACTTTTTCTATTTCTGGAATATGGTTACTTGCTTCACTATTTTGTTCATCATCTACAACTTCTTGATAATTATCAGAATAAGGAACTATTGGCTTTAATTCTAAAATATCACAATTTAATTCCTTTGATATTTTTTCTGCTATCATCTTTGTATGTCCTGTATATGAAAAATATACAACTATTTTTTTACTATTATTCATATTTCTGCCCTCCTAAAAACTTTATATTTCTGTAAAATCTTTTCTTTTTCCTGAAGATATATCTTCATAAATTTCAATTTTATAATTTAATCTGTCTATTGTTTCATTAATATTTTTTTGTTTTTCTAATAATTTCTCTCTTTGCTCTTCTAACAATTTTTTCCTAGCTTCTACTGTTGTTTTACCTTTATCAAGTAAAGTCATGTATTCTATTAAAATTTCAATTCCAACACCAGCATTTCTCATACATTTTATAAACTCAATTCTTTTACAAGATTTTTCATCATAATTTCTTATTCCATTCTTGTTTCTAGGTACACCAGTAATAAGACCTATTCTTTCATAATATCTCAATGTATCTGCTGTTAAGTCGTATTTTTTACTTACTTCTGCAATTGTCATTTAATATACCTCCTTACTTTATAGATATTAACACTTATAGCTAGCTCTAAGTCAATACCTTTTTAAAATTTTTTTATTTTCCTTTATATAATTTTTATCTTCTCCTTTTTACATGCAAAAATAAAGTCACCACAAGTTATATTTTACTAAAATCTGCAATTTTTCAATTTTATTTAATCTGTATACACATTTTTAACTATTAATAATTATTTTATATTTATTAATAGTTATTATTATAAATATAAAAAAATAAATGTAAACACATTTTAGTGTCTACACTTATTTTTTATTTATGCTTTATATTATTTTACAATAGCTTTTTTTCCTGGATAAATTGCTATTTCTCCTAATTCATTTTCAATATTTAATAATCTGTTGTATTTTGCAACTCTATCTGTTCTACAAGGAGCACCTGTTTTTATTTGTCCTGCATTTGTTGCAACAGCAACATCTGCTAATGTTGTATCCTCTGTTTCACCACTTCTATGTGATACAACTGCTGTATATCCATTCTTTTTAGCAAGTTCTATTGCATCTAAAGTTTCTGTTAATGTTCCTATTTGATTTAATTTTATTAATATACTATTAGCAATATTATTATCTAATCCTTTTTGTAATCTTTTAACATTTGTTACAAATAAATCATCACCAACTAATTGTATTTTGTTTCCTAATTTTGCAGTTAATTTTGACCAATTTTCCCAATCTTCTTCTGCCAATCCATCTTCTATTGAGATTATTGGATATTTATTAACTAATTCTTCTAAGAAAGCTATCATTTCATCTGGAGTTTTTAATTCATTAGTTTTCCAGAAATAATAATTTCCTTCTTTTCCAATTTTTTTAGCTTCGTCATACATTTCTGTTGATGCAACATCTAATGCTAAGCAAACTTCTTCTCCTGGTTTGTATCCAGCTTTTTCAATAGCTTCAACTATTAATTTTAATGCTTCTTCGTCGCTTGATAAATTTGGTGCAAATCCACCTTCATCACCAACACCAGAAGCTAATCCTTTTTCTTTTAAAACTTTCTTTAATGTATGATATATTTCTGCACACATACGTAAACATTCTGTAAATGATTTTGCACCAACTGGCATAATCATAAATTCTTGTGTATTTACTGTATTATCAGCATGTTTTCCACCATTTAATATATTCATCATTGGAACTGGTAATGTTTTTGCATTTGGACCACCTATATAATTATATAAAGACATACCTAAAGATTGTGCTGCTGCTTTTGCAACTGCAAGTGATACACCAAGTGTAGCATTTGCTCCTAATTTTCCTTTATTTTCTGTTCCATCAATTTCAATTAATTTTTTATCAATTTCAGCTTGATTATATACATTCATACCTTCTATTTCAGGAGCAATTATTTTATTAACATTTTCAACAGCTTTTAAAACTCCTTTACCCATATATCTTGATTTATCTCCATCTCTTAATTCAACAGCTTCAAAAGCACCTGTTGATGCTCCAGATGGAACCATTGCAACACCAACTGATCCGTCTATTGTAACTACTTCAACTTGTACAGTTGGATTTCCTCTTGAATCTAATACTTCCAATCCTTTTACACTTTCAATTTCTAAATAATCTTTCATTTTTATACCTCCATTTATTTTTATTTGATTTTTTATTTTTTTATTATTATACTCTCTCCAGTCATTTCTTCTGGTTTTTCTAGCCCCATTATATCTAACATAGTAGGTGCTAAATCTGCAAGTTTACCTTGTTTTAATTGTACATTTTCCATTCCATATAAAATTAATGGAACTGGGTTTGTTGTATGTGCTGTATGAGGTTCACCTGTTTTATAATCTATCATTTGTTCTGAATTACCATGATCTGCAGTTATTAGTAGAACACCTTCATTTGCTTTAATTGCTTCTACAACTTCACCTACATCTTTATCTATTTCTTCAATTGCCTTGATTGCTGCATCTAAATTTCCTGTATGCCCTACCATATCTGGATTTGCATAATTCAATATAATAACATTATATTTTTTAGAATTAATTGCTTCTACAACTTTTTTTGTAACTTCTGGAGCACTCATTTCTGGTTGCATATCATAAGTTTCAACTTTTGGTGATGAAACTAATATTCTATCTTCACCTTTATATTGTTTTTCTTCTCCACCATTAAAGAAAAATGTAACATGTGCATATTTTTCTGTTTCTGCAATTCTTAGTTGTGTCATGTTATGTTTGCTAATATATTCTCCAAAAGTATTTAATAAAGGCTCTTTTTTAAATGCTACTTGAACATTAGGCATTGTTTCATCATATGGTGTCATACATACAAAATATAAATTTAAATCTTTAGTTTCAAATTCGTTAAAATCTTTATCTACTAATGTTCTTGTTATTTCTCTTGCTCTATCAGGTCTGAAATTAAAGAATATAACAGAATCATCTTTACCGATAGTAGCAACAGGATTTTCACCATTACAAATTACTGTTGGTTCTACAAATTCATCAAAAACTTCTTTTTGATATGAGCTTTCTATTGCTGAAATTGCAGATTGAGCTTTTTCTCCAACTCCATTTACCATTGCATCATAACTTTTTTGAATTCTTTGCCATCTTTTATCTCTATCCATACTGTAAAATCTTCCAGATATACTAGCAATTTTTCCAATTCCTTTTTCTTTCATTTTTTCTTCTAATTGCATTATATAATTTTCTGCTGATGCTGGTGGTGTATCTCTACCATCTAAGAAGCAGTGAACATATACATCTTCAAAATCTTTTCTTTTTGCAAGTTCAAGAATTGCAAATAAGTGGCGTATATGGCTATGCACTCCTCCATCAGATAAAAGTCCTATAACATGAAGCTTTGAATTATTCTTTTTACAATTTTCTATTGCTTTTACAAATTCTGGTATACTAAAGAAATCTCCATCTTCTATTGATTTTGTTATTCTTGTTAATTCTTGGTATACAATTCTTCCTGCTCCAATATTTGTGTGACCAACCTCTGAATTTCCCATTTGTCCTTCTGGAAGTCCTACGCTTAACCCACTTGTATAAATATCTGTTGTTGGACATGTTTTCATTAGTTTATCAATGTTTGGAGTTTTAGCAAGCTTTACTGCATTACCTTTTTCATTCTTATTTTCTCCAAACCCATCTAATATCATTAGCATTGTAAGTTTTTTATCCATATTATTTTTTACCATCCTTTTCCTTCTATAATTTATATTCCGCTTCTTTAGTATTTTTTGTTTATATTAAATTTTATTATAATTAACTATTTTTGAAAATTCTTCTACTTTTAGACTTGCTCCACCTACTAAGCCACCATCAATATCTGATGTAGTAAATAATTCTTTGGCATTTTGTGATTTAACACTTCCTCCATATTGGATTATTACTTCTTCTGCAACTTCTTTTCCATAATTTTTTTCTATTTCTTTTCTTATTGCTTTTATACTATTATTTGCATCTTCTGATGTAGCAGTTTTACCTGTACCTATAGCCCATATTGGTTCATATGCAATTATTGTATTTTTTACTTGTTCATTTGTTAAACCTTCTAAAGCTAAACGAGTTTGATTTGTAATTATTTCTTCTGTTTTTCCTTCTTCTCTTTGCTCTAAAGTTTCCCCAACACAAACAATTGGATTTAAATTATTTTCGAAAGCCGCTTTTATTTTTTTATTTACAGATTCATCTGTTTCTGCAAAATATTGTCTTCTTTCCGAATGACCAATAATTACATATTTTACACCTATTGCTTTTAACATTTTTCCAGAAACCTCTCCTGTAAAAGCACCTTTTTCTTCCCAATGCATATTTTGTGCACCTATTTTAATGTTTGTATTTTGTGCTGTAAGTAATGCATAAAATAAATCTGTATAAGGAACACAAAGGATTACTTCATTTTCTGTATCTTTTACAAGTGGTGCTATTTCATCTATAAATTTTATAGTTTCATCTGGAAGCATATTCATCTTCCAATTTCCTGCAATTACTTTTCTTCTCATGTTTTAATTACCTCCCACTTTTTATTTATTCATTAAACATTCAATTCCTGGTAATTTCTTTCCTTCTAAGAATTCAAGTGATGCTCCACCACCTGTTGATATATGAGTAAACTTTTCTGCAAGACCTGCTTTTTCTACTGCTGCTGCTGAATCTCCTCCACCAATAATAGTAGTACAATCAGTCATTTCTGATAATGTTTTTGCAATTTCATTTGTGCCTATTGCAAATGTATCAAATTCAAATAATCCTACTGGACCATTCCATATAACTGTTTTTGCATTTTTTAACTCATTTTTATACAATTCAATTGTCTTTTCTCCAATATCAAAACCTTCCCATCCATCTGGAATTTCTGTCCATGATACTGTTTTTGTTTCTGTATTTGGATCAAATTCTTTTCCTAGTTTTGTATCTATAGGAAGCATTAATTTAACACCTTTTTTTTCTGCTTTTTCCATTAATTCTTTTGCTAAATCTAATTTATCTAATTCACAAATAGAATTTCCTACATTATACCCTTGTGCTTTAAAGAAAGTATATGCCATAGCTCCGCCGATCATAAGTGTATCTACTTTTTCTAATAAACTATTTATAACACCAATTTTATCAGAAACTTTTTTTCCTCCTAAAATTGCAACAAATGGTCTTTCTGGATTTTCTAGTGCAGATCCTAAAAATTTAAGTTCTTTTTCAATTAAGAATCCTGATACAGCTGGTAAATATTCTGCAATCCCTGCAGTTGAGCTATGTGCTCTATGTGCTGTTCCAAATGCATCATTTACAAATACTTCTGCCATAGAAGCTAACTCTTTTGAAAACTCTGGATCATTTTTTTCTTCTCTTGGATCAAATCTAACATTTTCTAACAATACGATATCTCCATTTTTCATGTTAGAAGTTAATTCTTTTGCATTTTCACCTATAACATCTTTTGCAAGTTTTACTTCTTTACCTAATAGTTTTGATAATTCCTTTGCAACCGGTGCTAAAGAAAATTCTGGTTTAACCTCTCCTTTTGGTCTTCCTAAATGAGAGCAAAGAATTATTTTGCAATTTTGATCAAGTAAATACTTAATTGTATCTAATGCTCCTACAATTCTTCTATTATCTGTTATATTTCCATTTTCATCTAATGGTACATTAAAGTCACATCTTACAAATACTTTCTTTCCTTTTAAGTCTATATCTTTAATTGTTTTTTTATTCATAAATTGATTCTCCTCCTATTATTAACTAATAACTATTTAATAACACTTATTAATTAATTTTTTGCTTAAGATTTATAGGGCAGACTATTTTATTTTGCCTGCCCTCTTAAAAGTCTATATAATTATTCTCCTAATTCTGCAAAATACTTAATTGTTCTTACCATTTGACTTGTATATGAATTTTCATTATCATACCAAGAAACAACTTGAACTTGATATAAATCATCTGAAATTTTTGTAACCATTGTTTGTGTACTATCAAATAATGAACCATATCTAATTCCTATTATATCAGATGAAACTAATAATTCATCTGTATAACCAAAAGAATCATTTGATGCAGCTTTCATTGCCGCATTTATTCCTTCTACTGTTACATCACTACCTTTAACAACAGCTGTTAATATTGTTGTTGATCCTGTTGGAACCGGAACTCTTTGAGCTGATCCTATTAATTTTCCATTTAATTCTGGTATAACTAAACCAATTGCTTTTGCTGCACCTGTTGAATTTGGTACTATATTAATTGCTGCAGCTCTTGCTCTTCTTAAATCTCCTTTTCTATGTGGACCATCTAAAAGCATTTGATCTCCTGTGTATGCATGTATTGTTGACATTATTCCTGATTGAATAGGTGCATATTTATTTAAAGTATTTGCCATTGGTGCTAAACAGTTTGTTGTACATGATGCTGCAGATATAATTTTATCTTCTTTTGTTAATACTTTTTCATTTACACCAAAAACTATTGTTGGTAAATCATTACCAGCTGGTGCTGATATAACAACTTTTTTAGCTCCTGCATTTATATGAGCTTGTGCTTTATCTTTTGATGTGTAGAATCCTGTACACTCTAGAACAACATCTACACCTATTTCTCCCCATGGTAATTCATTTGCATCTTTTATAGCATATATTTTAATTTCTTTTCCATCTACTGTTATAGATTCATCTCCTGCCACTACTGTATCAGCTTTTTCATATCTTCCTTGTGCTGAATCATATTTTAATAAATGAGCTAACATTTTAGGACTTGTTAAATCGTTTATTGCGACGATTTCATACCCTTCTGCTCCAAACATTTGTCTAAACGCTAGACGTCCTATACGTCCAAATCCATTAATAGCTACTTTAACTGACATAAAAAAATTCCTCCATTTCCGATGCAAAAAAGCATCCTTTAATGATTATAAATAATCACTGTTATTGTATATCAAAAAAGAATACTTTTCAAGTATTCTTTGAATTTTTGTGGCATTTTTACTAATAATTTCCGCGTTTTTTATGCATTTTTATAAAATTTATCATCTTTATAAATTTTAAACTATCAATCTATTAAATTTTAGTTATATTTCCATTTGAGTTCCTAAAAAACTAGCTGCTGATTGAACTACTTTTTGTTCAACTTCTGACATTTTTGTATTTGCATCTTTTGATAAAAGAATTACTGTTCCTATTACATCTCCATCTGCAATTATTGGATACACAACTTGTGCATTATTTTTTCTTTCTTTATTATCATTTTTTGTTATAGGAATAGATGTATCATTATTTTCTTTACTATTATAATTTTCTTTATCATCCATTATCTTTTCTAATTCTTCACTTATTCCTTGTTCTAAAAATTCTTTTTTAGAACCTCCTGAAACAGCTATAACTGTATCTTTATCTGTAATACATGCGATATGACCTGTAGTTTTTGCTAAAGTTTCAGCATATTCTGTTGCAAATTCAGAAAGTTCTCCAATTGGAGAATATTTTTTTAATATAACCTCTCCTTCTTTATCTGTAAATATTTCTAGTGGATCACCTTCTTTAATTCTTAATGTTTTTCTTATTTCTTTTGGAATAACAACTCTTCCTAAATCGTCTATTCTTCTAACTACTCCTGTTGCTTTCATTTTTTCCCTCCTTGTATTTTGTTTTATAATTTTATTATTACAAATTAGGAAAAAATTATGCAATTTTTTTAATTTTAAAATTGGCAATACATTACTTTATTTGTTTTATCATAACTATATTTATTTTGTCGTCAATTTTTTAATTTTATTAAAATTTATATACTATTTATAATTTAAAAATTCTTTAATCTTTTGCAATTGTTATAATTCCAATTTCTTTACATCCTGCATTTTTTAAAATTCTCGAACATTCATTTACAGTACTTCCAGTTGTATATATATCGTCTAACAATAATATTTTTTTATTTTTTATTTTACATTCATTTCTTATTTCAAAAACATTTTTTATATTTTTCATTCTTTCTTTTTTATCTAATGTACTTTGTGCTACAATATTTTCTTTTTTATATAATATATTTAATTCTAATTTAATATCTTTGCAAAATTTTGCAATTTCTTTCGCAATTAACTCACTTTGATTATATCCTCTATCTTTTTTTCTTTTTTTATGAATAGGCACAGGAATTAATATATCATATTTTTTTATATATTCTATATTATCTTTATCATGTATTATAGTTTCAGCAAAAGTTTTATATAAATATGCTTTTTCTTTAAACTTATATTCTAATAATCTTTGTCTAATTATCCCTTCATATTTAAAAATATATAAATGTTTATAAAAATATTTTTTCTTATACTTTTCAATTTTATTAATTGATTTATAATTGATTATTTTTCTACATTCATCACAAATACTTTTTCCATTTCTTTTTAAACATATTCCACAAACAGGAGGAAATAAAAAATCAAGGACACAATCAAAAAAGTTCATTATACCTTCTTTCTTTTCGTGCCCCCATTTTATTTTTATTCATTTATTAATTTTTGCATTAATCCTGTATTTCTTTTTTTAGTATCTATATTTTGAATCATATAATTCACAACACTACTATTTCCTACAATAATTAACATTTTCTTTGCTCTTGTCATACCTGTATATAATAAATTTCTAGTAAGAAGTATTGGTGATGCTTGAGCAATTGGCATAATAACAACATCAAATTCGCTTCCGTTGGGCTTTATGTACTGTAATTGCATATGCATGCTCTATTTGCTCCAAGTCTTGATATGAATACCATGCTATTTTTTCGTCATCAAATAAAATTTTTATTCTTTTTTCTATATCATCAATAATTTTTATTGTTCCAAGTTCTCCATTAAATACTCCTGTACCAGTTTCATAAGTATTTCCTCTTTTTTCCCAGAAGATATCATAATTATTTTTTATTTGCATAACACGGTCTCCTACTCTAAAAGTTGCTCCCATGCTCTGTTTTTCTATATCTCCTTCAACCTTTTGATTTAACTTTTCTTGCAATATCTTATTTAGTTCTTTAGTACCTAAAATTCCTTTCTTGGTTGGAGTAATAACTTGTATATTTTTAAAGAAATCAAAATTCCCATAATTTTTTAATCTACCATTACATAATGACACAACTTGCTCTAAAATTTTATTTTGGTCTATTTCTGGTATATAGAAGAAATCTTCTTTTAAATTATTTTCTACTGCTTCATCTTTTTTTATAAATATTTCTCCCCTATTTACTCTATGGCTATTTATTATTATTTTGCTTTCTGCAGCTTGTCTAAAAATTTTATCTAATGTTATTGTTGTTATCCTACCAGAATTAATAATATCAGAAAGTACACTTCCTGGTCCAACGGATGGTAATTGATCCACGTCTCCTACTAGTACAAGTTTAGTTCCCTGATAAATAGCTTTAACTACATAGTTCATTAAAAATATATCTACCATTGACATTTCATCTATTACAATTACATCTGCATCAATTGGTGCCACTTCATAATCTATATTGCTTATTTTGCCTTCTTCTTCTATTTTTCCTATTTCCAATAATCTATGTAATGTCATTGCTTCTCTATCAGTTGTTTGTGTCATTCTTTTAGCCGCTCTTCCTGTTGGTGCACATAAAACAGTCTTTTTTCCATATTTATCGTATAATTCAATAATCGCTTTTATGATTGTTGTTTTTCCAGTTCCTGGTCCTCCTGTTATTACACACACATTATTCTCATTTATTGCTTCAATAGCCTCTTTTTGTTTATCAGATAAAGTTATTTTAGTCTCTTTTTCTATTTCTTTTATTTCTTTTTTTAAATTATTAATTTTTTTTATATTTCTTGCATTATCTAACAATAATAATCTCTTTGCTACATTTTCTTCTGCTTGATAATAATAGTCTAAATATACTAAGTTTTCTTCTTCTTCTTTTTCTATTACAATTTCTTTTCTTACCTTAAGTTCTATTAGTGCATTCTCTATTTCTTCTTTACTAACTCCTAATAAATTTTGTACAAAATTATACAAATTATTTTCTAATATTCTACAATGACCATTAGATGTCGCTCTTAATAAAGCATATTTTATTCCACTTTTAATTCTTTTCTCACTATTATACTCAATTCCTAAATCCATTGCTATTTTATCTATTTGCTTAAAATCTACATGATTTGCAACATCTATTAATATATATGGATTTGCCTGTATTTCTTCTACTGCATTTATTCCTAAAGTTTTATACACATTTTTTGCACTCTGAACACCTATTCCAAATTTTTCTAAAAAGCCAACAATTTGCCATAATTCCCAATTTTCGTTAAAATCTTCCGCCATTTGAAGAGCTTTTTCTTCTGTAATACCTTTTATCTTAGCTAATTTTATAGGTTCAAACTTAAATATAGAAATAGTCTGTTCTCCAAATTTATTTATAATTTTTTTAGCTGTTGCAGGTCCAATTCCTTTTATTGTTCCATTTGCTAGATACCTTTCCAAACTTGACAATGTTTGTGGCATTATTTTTTCAAATGTTTCAATTTTAAATTGCCTTCCATAATCTTGATGCGTAACAAATTTTCCTATTAAACTAAGACTATCTCCTTGGTGTATAAATGGTAAATAACCTACAACCGTAAATTCTTCTTCATCTGTTGTTAATACTGCGACAGTATAACTATTTACTTCATTTTGATAAATTATATCTGTTAATTCTCCTTTTAGTTCCAATTTACATCCTCACTATTTTTGCTTTTATATCTTAAACTTTTCATATTATATATGATTATTATTAAATTGTCTATTGTTCTTAGTAACATAAATATAAATTTGCAATATAATATTATAGATTAAGGAGGCTTTTATATGGCAAATTTTATTTTTTATGGAATATTGTGGACTCTTGCCTTATATGGACTTTTAGAAATTATTAAAACAATTATTTATATATGTACATATACAAATCTTAAATCTGATGGAACTTACTTAATTGTTGCCGTAAAGAATCAAGAAAATAAAATTGAATTTTTTATGCGTTCATTACTATTTCGTTTTTTGTATGGAAACGAAGACTATTTAAAAAATATTATTATAGCAGATTTAAATTCTACAGATAATACAAAAAAAATCTTAAATCATTTGGAAAAGGATTATGATTGTATAAAAGTTGTTAATTGGAAAGAGTGTAAAGATATTATTGATAATGTTAATATTAAATAATATTACTTATAATACCAATCCAAATCAAACACATTTTAATTATATTTTAAGTTAATAAAAAAAGATATAAACAATAATTTGTCTATATCTTTAATTTTTTATTTAAACTTATACTAATTCTAATATAACAACTTCTGCAGCGTCTCCTCTTCTTGGTCCAGCTTTAATAATACGTGTGTATCCTCCAACTCTTCCTTCATATTTAGGAGCTATTTCATTGAATAATTTTGCAGTTAAGTCTACTTTATTTCCTTCAGAATCAGTTACTTTATTTACCATTGTCATCATTTTTCTTCTTGCATTTAATCTTGAAGGCATATCTTTTTGTCTTTTTTCTGTAGTTTCTTCTTTAACTACTTTTAAATATTCTTTACCATTTTTGCTTTTTACAAGTTCTGTAACTTTGTTACCTTTGCTATCTAATTTAGCTTTATATATTTTAGCATCTACCATTTCGAAATTATCTTTTTCTTTTACTGCTAATGCAATAATGCTGTCAGCCATAGCTTTTACTTCTTTTGCTCTAGCTTCTGTTGTTTCGATTTTTTCGTGTAAAATAAGATCTGTTAACTGAGTTTTAAGCATAGCTAATCTTATATCAGTTGTTTTTCCTAATTTTCTATTAGTTGCCACTTTGTTTTCCCTCCTTATTACTTAAGTATAAAAATATGTTTAGCAATTATTATATACTAATCTTCTTCTCTAGCAAAATCTAATCCTAATGAATGTAATTTATTTGTTACTTCATCTAAAGATTTCTTTCCTAGATTTCTAACTTTCATCATATCAGCTTCAGATTTATTTGTTAAATCTTCAACTGTAGATATTCCAGCTCTTTTTAAACAATTGAATGATCTAACAGATAATTCTAAATCTTCAATTGACATTTCTAATACTTTTTCTTTCTTAGATTCTTCTTTTTCTATCATTATTTGAGTATTTTTTGTTGCTTCTGATAAATCAATAAATAACTCTAAATGTCCTGTCATAACTTTAGCAGCTAGACTTAATGCCTCATATGGTTTCAAGCTTCCGTCTGTCCAAACTTCTATTGTTAATTTATCATAATCTACCATTTGTCCAACTCTTGTATTTTCTACTGAATAATTTACTTTTTTAACTGGTGTATAGATAGAATCTATTGGAAGAACTCCTAAAGATTGTTCAGGCTTTTTATTTTTTTCAGCTGTATTATAACCTCTACCCATATCAGCTGTCATTTCTACAATAAGAGAACCACCTTCAGAAACTGTAGCAATATGTAAATCTGGATTTAATACTTCTACAGTACCATCTGTGATAATATCACCTGCAGTTACTTCTCCTTCACCTTTAAAATTTATTCTTAAAACCTTTTCTTCATTTTTATCTAATTTTAATCTAACATTTTTCAAATTAATAATTATTTCTGGAACGTCTTCAACAACATTTGGAATAGTAGAAAATTCATGTACTACCCCATCAATTTTTACACTAGTTATAGCACTTCCAGGTAATGAAGAAAGTAATATTCTCCTTAGTGAATTTCCAATTGTTACGCCATATCCGCGTTCTAATGGCTCACAAACAAATTTAGCATAATTGCTACCTTCGTCTACTTCTAAGCATTTAATATTTGGCTTTTCAAATTCTATCATTTTAACCTCCTAATAACACAAACATGGAATATATATTCCTTTTTTTATTAATAACTATTATTTAGAGTAAAGCTCTACTATTAAATGTTCTTCAACTGGTAAATCTACATCTTCTCTAGATGCTAGAGTTACAACTTTTCCACTTAATTTTTCAACATCTTTCTCTAACCAAGCTGGAACTGGTCTTGATGCATTTTCTTCTACACTTAATTTTATTGTTCCATTATCTTTTCTTATTTCTCTAACAGCTATTACATCTCCTGCTTTTACTAAATATGATGGTATATCTACTTTTCTTCCATTAACTTCAAAAGCACCATGTGTTACTTGCATTCTGGCTTGTGCTCTTGAACTTGCAAATCCTAATCTATATACTACATTATCTAATCTACTTTCTAATATTTGAAGTAATACTTCACCAGTTTTTCCTTTGCTGTTTGAAGCCATTTCGAAGTATTTTCTGAATTGTTTTTCACCTACTCCATAAAAAGCTTTTGTTTTTTGTTTTTCTCTTAATTGAGTTCCATATTCTGAAAGTTTTTTCTTTTTTTGTCCATTTTGTCCTGGTGCATAATTTCTTCTTGAAATACTGCATTTATCTGAATAGCATCTTGTACCTTTTAAGAATAATTTTTGACCTTCTCTACGGCAAATGCGGCATTGTTCATCTTTATATCTTGCCATTTTTCTATTTCACCTTCCTTAATATTTTTTATTATACACGACGTCTTTTTGGTGGTCTACAACCATTATGTGGTATTGGTGTTACGTCTTTTATACTACTTATTTCTAAACCTGCAGCTTGTAATGATCTGATTGCTGCTTCACGTCCTGAACCTGGTCCTTTTACAAATACTTCTACTGATTTTAAACCATGTTCCATTGCTGCTTTTGCAGCTGTTTCTGCTGCTTCTCCTGCAGCAAATGGAGTACTTTTTCTTGAACCTTTAAATCCAAGTTCTCCTGCACTTGCCCAAGATATACTGTTACCTTGAACATCTGTAATTGTAACTATTGTGTTATTAAAACTAGAATGGATATGAGCCATACCTTTTTCGATATTTTTTCTATCTCTTCTTCTAGTTGTTGTTCTCTTTGTTACATTCTTAGCCATTTTAAGTTTTACCTCCTATTTTTTACTTTTACTTACTAATTTTCTAGGTCCTTTTCTTGTACGAGCATTAGTTTTTGTTCTTTGCCCTCTAACTGGTAGACCTCTTCTATGTCTTAATCCTCTATAGCATCCTATTTCTGTAAGTCTTTTTATATTTAATGCTACTTCTCTTCTTAAGTCACCTTCAACTTTGTAACCTTCCATAGCTTTTCTGATTGCTTGTTCTTGTTCATCTGTTAAATCTTTTACTCTAACGTCTGGATTTACCCCAGCTTTTTCTAATATTTTTTTAGAACTTGATAGTCCTATACCATATATGTAAGTTAGTCCTATTTCTATTCTTTTTTCTCTAGGTAAATCTACTCCTGATATACGAGCCATAATTTTTTAGCACCTCCAAAATGTTTTACATTATAATAATCTTAAAATTTAAATTTTATACTTGTCTTCTATTAACTAAAGGTGAAATGCATTTACAAAATATTTTTGGATTGTTTTTTATATTTTATAAATCTTTAACTTAATATTAGACATATATATAAATACAAACCTAATATATAAATCTAAAAAGATTTACAGCCGCCAACTAGATTTGTATTAATACCAAAAAAATAATTACCCTTGTCTTTGTTTATGCTTTGGGTTTTCACAAATTACTCTGATTTTGCCTTTTCTTTTGATTACTTTGCATTTTTCGCATATTTTTTTTACTGATGGTCTTACTTTCATTATTACTACACCTCCTGTAATTTTCACTTGCATTACTCTATATTTTCATATTCAAACATAATAGTATGATGTGTGAAGTCAGATGTATTACAAGATAACAGGCTAAATGAAATCGATACATCTCACGTCGCACCTCATACTTAAATATGTTAATATTTACAATTTTATTTTGCTCTCCAAGTTATTCTTCCTCTGTTTAAGTCATATGGAGAAAGTTCTACTTTTACTTTATCTCCTGGAAGAATTTTTATATAGTTCATTCTAAGTTTTCCTGATATATGAGCTAAAATTTGATGTCCATTTTCTAACTCAACCTTAAAATTTGTATTTGGTAAAGTTTCGATAACAGTACCTTCAACTTCTATAACATCCTCTTTTGACATTTCTTACCTCCATATACAATATGTTAAAGTTTATAATAATAACATAACTATTGTTATGTGCGAAACAATAGCTCTTATAGTATATAACATTTTTACAATAATGTCAATATTTCTGGTTCGTTTTCTGTAATTAAAATTGTATTTTCATAATGTGCTGATAGACTTCCATCTTCTGTTATAATTGTCCATCCATCATCAAGCTCTAAAATATCTGGTTTTCCTTGTATTACCATTGGCTCTATTGCAAGTGTCATACCTGGTTCTAGCCTCATTCCTCTTCCAGCTTTTCCATAATTTGGTATTCCTGGATCTTCATGCATTTGTCTACCAATTCCGTGACCTTGAAACTCTCTTACTACAGAATATCCGTTTTTTTCAACGAATTCTCCAATTGCATGAGAAATATCTCCCACTCTGTTTCCTTTTTTAGCATATTTTATTCCTTCAAAGAAAGCTTGTTTAGTAATATCTACTAATTTATTTGCTTCTTTTGACCCTTTTCCTACAACATAAGTTCTTGCAGCATCACCATTAAAACCATCTTTATATACTACTAAATCTATACTTACAACATCACCATCTTTTATATAAACTTTATTTGATGGTATACCGTGAATTATTTCATCATTAATAGATATACACAAAGTTGAAGGAAATGCCATAACACCTCTTACTCCACTTGGATATCCTTTTTGAGCTGGAATTCCTCCAAGTTCTTTAATAACTTCTTCTGCAACTTTGTCTAAATATGCTGTTGTAACTCCTGGTTTTATAGCTTCTTCTACTCTTTTATGTACTAAAGCTGTAGCTCTGCAAGCTTCCCTCATATACTCAATTTCTTTTTTTGATTTTATTGTTACCACTTTACATTACCTTCTATCTATTTTTAATATAATCTAAAACATCATCTGCGACGTCTTTTCCCATTCTATTTATAGAAACACTTACTTCTTCAGTTCTTAATACTCCTTTTTTGTTATAGTATTCAACTAAAGGACTTGTCTTTTCTTCATATATTTCTAATCTTCTTTTTATTGCTTCTGGATTCGAATCGTCTTCTCTTTGTTTTAGTTTTGCTCCACATTTATCACATATTCCTTCAACCTTAGGTGGGTGAAGTTTAACATTATATGTTGCTTTGCAATCTTGATTACTGCATACTCTTCTTGTTAGCATTCTATCTATAATTTCTTCTTTAGGTGTAGTTAAATTAATTACTAGGTCTACTTTTTTACCTAATTTTCCTAATATTTCGTCTAATTTTTCGGCTTGACTTATTGTTCTTGGAAAACCATCTAAAATAGCTCCGTCTTTTGCAGAATCTTCATTTAAACTGTTTATCACCATTGGAACTGTTATTTCATCTGGTACAAGATTTCCTTGTGAAATGTATTTGTCAGCTTCTATTCCAAGTTCTGTTTTTTCACTAATATTTTTTCTAAAAATATCTCCTGTAGAAATTTGTGGCCAACCAGTTTTTTCACTAATTAATCCTGCAACAGTTCCTTTTCCTGTTCCTTGTGCTCCAAGCATTATTATATACATTGTTAATTTCCTCCTTATAAAACAAGTTTTATTCATTAATTCAAATTAATCAATTTTTACTTTCAAAAAAAATTGATTTGAGGCATGGCTTTTTTCTCCAATGCCTCACCCCAAATCATTTGTATTTTTATTTTATATATTAATATTATTCTAAAAATCCTTTATAATGTCTCATTACAAGTTGAGATTCTAATTGTTGTATCATCTCTATTGCTACACCAACTACGATTAGTATAGATGTACCACCAAAAGCTAAATCTAGTTTTGTAAATCTAGCTAGCATAGGAAGTATTGCAATAATTGCTAAATATACTCCACCAAACCAAGTTAGTCTTGCTATTATTTTTGATAAATACTCTGTTGTTGGTTTACCAGCTCTAATTCCTGGTATAAATCCACCATTTTTCTTAATATTGTTAGAAACTTCTGCTGGATTGAAAGTAGCATATGTATAGAAAAATGTAAATCCAACAATAAGTAATAAGTACACTACAGCATTAGCTATAGAATATCCAATTGAAACACTAGATGATGATGTTGCAATTGAAAATTTATAAACAGAAGCCCAGAATCCAGTTTGTGTTGCTATATCGCTTACAAACATTTGGATAATCATTGCTGGAAAAGTCATAAATGATGATGCAAATATAATTGGCATTACACCTGCCATAGCAAGTTTTAATGGAATATGTGTACTTTGTGCACCAACCATTCTTCTTCCAACAACTTTTTTAGAATATTGTACTGGTACTCTTCTTTCTGCTTGTTGTACAAATACAACAGCAGTAATCAATATGATAGCACATATTAAAACACCTAAAGCTGTTAATAATCCTGTTGTAGTAAATGTTCCACCTGTAAATATTTCATTATTCCAAATTGATACTATAGCATCTGGAAGTCCTGCAACTATACCTACAAATATTAACATAGAAATTCCATTTCCAATTCCTTTGTTAGTAATTTGTTCTCCTAGCCACATTAATAATGCAGTTCCTGCCATTAATGATATAACAACTACAATACCTGTCATAAAACTTTTATCAACAAAGATATTATATTGTCTATAAGATAAGAATATACCAAGTCCTTCAATTAATGCAAGTACAACTGTAAGAATTTTTGTATATTTATTTATCTTAGCTCTTCCTGCTTCTCCACCTTCTTTAACTAATTTTTCTAAAGATGGAATAACCATACCTAATAATTGAATTACGATTGAAGCTGTAATATATGGACTAATAGACATAGCAAATAGTGAAAGTCTTTTAAACGCTCCACCAGAGATCATATCAATTAATCCTTGTATACCATTTGCAGATGATCCCATATATTCTGCTAGTTTTATTGTATCTACACCTGGTATTGTAATATAACAACCTAATCTAAATACTACAACTAGTATTAATGTATATAATAGTCTTTTTCTTACATCTGGAGTCTTTAAAGCATTTTTAATGGTGTTAAACAATTAAATCACCTCTGTCTTTCCACCTAAAGCCTCTATTTTTTCTTTTGCAGCTTTAGTAAATCTTTTAGCTTTTACAGCTAACTTTTTCTCTAGAGTACCTGTAGCTAATACTACAATACCATCATTAATTTTACTAATGATTCCATCAGCCATTAAGCTTTCAGCTGTAACTTCTTCTGTAGTAGCTTTATTAAGCATTGTTAAAGTTACTTCTGTGTAATTTTTAGCATGGATATTTGTAAAACCTCTTTTGGGTAATCTTCTATATAATGGTGTTTGACCACCTTCAAAACCTCTTCTTACTCCACCGCCTGATCTTGCTTTTTGTCCTTTATGTCCTCTTCCAGAAGTTTTTCCAAGGCCTGAACCGATTCCACGTCCTACTCTTGTTCTTGTTTTTGTGTTTTGTGCTGGTTTTAATTCGTCTATTTTCATTATGCGGTTACACCTCCTTAATTAAATTTTTAAGTCTACATTATTTTTATAGCATAAGTATATTATATCTAATTTAATTATGCAAGATAAAATTAAATAATATCTTCTACTTTTTTACCTCTTTTTCTAGCAACTTGCTCAACTGTTTGCATTGATTGTAATCCTTGTAATGTAGCATATACTACGTTTCTTGGATTGTTTGTACCAATAACTTTTGTTCTTATATCTTTGTATCCTGCAAGTTCAAGTACTGGTCTAACGCTTCCACCTGCTATAACTCCAGTACCTTCTGCAGCTGGTTTTAGCATAACGCTAGCACTACCAAATTTTCCTATATATTCGTGTGGTATTGTTGTTCCTACAACTGGAACTTCTACTAAATTCTTTTTAGCATCTTCTATTGCCTTTTTGATTGCATCTGGAACTTCTGAAGCTTTTCCATTTCCTACACCAACATGACCATTTTCGTCACCAACAACAACAACTGCGCTAAATCTAAATGTTCTACCACCTTTTACAACTTTAGCAACTCTATTAATCGCTACAACTTTTTCTTTTAATTCTGATGTATTTTCTTGTTGCACGCTTTTTCCCTCCTTTAACTAATTTATAAGATTTTAGTTTTTATTTTATTTTTATTAAAATTCAAGACCTGCTTCTCTTGCAGCTTCTGCTAATTCTTTAATAACACCATGATATACATATCCACTTCTATCAAAAACAACAGTTTTTATATTTTTATCCATTGCTCTTTTTGCTATTAAAGTTCCAACTTCTTTAGCAGCTTCTTTATTTGAATGTTTTACTTTTACTTCTTTATCAAGAGTAGAAGCACAAGCTATTGTGTTACCTTTAGTATCATCAATTACTTGAACAAATAAGTTATTATTACTTCTATATACACATAATCTTGGACGTTCTGCTGTACCGCTTATCTTTTTACGAACTCTTAAATGTCTTCTATCTCTTTCTAATTTTCTATTTGTCTTAGTAATCATTCTTTTTTCACCTCTTTTTCTTATCTATTATTTCTTACCAGCTTTACCTTCTTTACGTCTAATATGCTCTTCTGCATATTTGATTCCTTTTCCTCTATATACTTCTGGTGGTCTCTTTGTTCTAACAACAGCAGCAGTTTGACCAACTAATTCTTTGTCAATACCTCTTACTATTATTTGATTTGGATTTGGAACATCAAATGTAATTCCTTCTGGAGCTTCCATTTCAACTGGATGTGAATATCCTAAATTCATTACTAAATTGTTACCTTTTTTTTGTGCTCTATATCCTACACCATTTATTTCTAATTCTCTTTTATATTCATTACAAACACCATTTATCATGTTGTTAATTAAAGTTCTTGTCAAACCATGTAAACTTCTGTTTTGTGGTTCATCATCTGGTCTTTCAACTTTAATTGTTTTGTCTACTATAGAAACTTTTATATTACTATGTATATCTCTTTCTAAAGTTCCTTTAGGTCCTTTTACAGTAATATGGTTTCCATTTAATGTTACTTCAACACCATCTGGTACTGTAATAGGTTTATTTCCTATTCTTGACATTTTTTACCCTCCTTTTTAGTTTTATATTTAAAAAGCTTATTACCAAACGTAAGCTAATACTTCTCCACCTAAACCTTCTTGTCTTGCTTCTTTATCTGTTTTAATTCCTTTAGAAGTTGAAATTAAAGCAATTCCTAGTCCGTTTAATACTTTTGGTAATTCATCTTTAGATGCATAAACTCTTAATCCTGGTTTACTAATTCTCTTTAAACCATCAATTACTCTTGCACCTTTTTCATCATATTTCAAAGTAATTCTTAAAACACCTTGATTTGCATTTCCTTCTATTTCTTCAACTGCCTTTACATATCCTTCATTTAATAAGATATTAGCAATTGCTCTTTTCATATTTGATGCTGGAACATCTACTGTTTTATGTTTTGAACTATTTGCATTTCTTATTCTTGTTAGCATATCTGCTATTGGATCAGTAGTAATCAATTCTCTTACCTCCTTTTTTTTGTTAAATCTTCCGTTTTATATATTATTTTATATTATATTAAACAATTCTATTTTACCAGCTTGCTTTCTTTACTCCTGGTATCTCACCTTTATGAGCTAATTCTCTAAAGCATACACGGCATATTCCAAATTTTCTAATATAAGCATGTGGTCTTCCACATATTTTACATCTATTATATTCTCTTGTTTGAAATTTTTGTTCTTTTTGTTGTTTTACTTTTAATGATTTCTTAGCCATTCTTTATACTTCTCCTCCTTTTCGACTAAAGTGTCTTTAGACCAATTTTTTAGATTTTCTTCACATCTTCCTGGCTTTATATTTTTCTCTTGAGAAGTGTTTTATTTTTTTGCTTTGCCTTGTTTTGTGAAATCTATTGTTTAAAAGGCATTCCTAAAAGAGTTAATAACTCTCTTGCTTCTTCATCAGTATTTGCTGTTGTAACAAATATAATATCCATTCCTCTTATTTTATCTATTTTATCATATTCAATTTCAGGGAATATTAATTGTTCTTTTATACCCATTGAATAGTTTCCTCTACCATCAAATGAATTTGCAGATACTCCTCTAAAGTCTCTTACTCTTGGAAGTGCTACATTAAATAGTTTGTAAGCAAAATCATACATTTTTCCTTTTCTTAATGTAACTTTACATCCAATATCAACACCTGCTCTTAATTTAAAAGCAGCAATCGCCTTTTTAGATTTTGTAATAATTGGTTTTTGACCTGTTATTAACATTAAATCATTAACAGCGTTTTCTAATGATTTAGGATTTTCTTTTGTATCTCCTAAACCGATATTGATTACTATTTTTTCTAATTTTGGAACTTCCATAATTGATTTATAATTAAATTTTTTCATCATTGCTGGTATAATTTCTTTTTCATATTGTTCTCTTAATTTTTCCATAAGTCTTCAATAGACCTCCTTTCTTATTTTATTTTTGCACCACATTTTTTACAAACACGTACTTTTTCATCTTTTTGAATTTCGAAACCTATTCTTGCAGCTTTACCGCATTTTGGACAAACTACATTTACTTTGCTTGAATGAATTGCACATTCTACTGGTATAATACCGCCTTCTTCTCCTTGTTTTCTAGGTTTAACATGTTTTTTTCTTATATTAACACCTTTAACAATTATTTTTTCTGTTTTTGGTATTACTTCTAATACTTCTCCAGTTTTACCTTTATCATTTCCAGATAAAACTTTAACTGTATCACCTTTTTTTATTTTTAACATTTTATATTTCACCTCTTCTTTTCGGTAATTTTATTTGCCTATCAAATCACAAGAATTTATTTTAATCTTGCATTTTTAAGTTTTAATATAAATACATATAAATTATTTATATTAAAATTCATAAATTAATATTTACAAATTATAAAACTTCTGGAGCTAAAGATAATATTTTCATATAATCTTTATCTCTTAATTCTCTTGCAACTGGCCCAAAAATACGAGTTCCTTTTGGATTTCCGTCTTCTTTTATAATTACAGCTGCATTTTCATCAAATCTAATATATGATCCATCTGCTCTTCTAGTTGGTTTTTTAGTTCTTACTACAACTGCTTTAACAACTTCACCTTTTTTAACAACGCCACCTGGTGTAGCTGTTTTAACAGAAGCAACAATAACGTCTCCAATTCTAGCATATTTTCTATAAGATCCACCTAGACATCTGATACACATAATTTCTTTTGCACCAGTGTTATCAGCTACTTTTAATATAGATTGTTGCTGTACCATTATTTAGTACCTCCTTCTTTAATCTTTTATTAATTATTTTATAACTGCCTTTTCAACGATTTCAACTACTCTCCATCTTTTATCTTTTGATAAAGGTCTTGTTTCCATAACTTTAACTTTATCTCCAGTTTGGCATTCATTTTTTTCGTCATGAGCTTTTAACTTATATGTTCTTTTTTGAATTTTTCCATAAGTTTTGTTCTTTTCACTTGTTTCTACTGCAACAACAACTGTTTTGTCCATTTTGTCAGAAACAACTGTACCAACCATAACTTTACGAAGATTTCTTTCTTCCATTTCGATTAATCTCCTTCCTCAAAATTTGTCAGGATTAAATTAAAATACAATTTATAATTAATAGTTCCTGCTACTATTTTACTTCTTCAATTTCTCTTTTTCTTAATTCTGTTTTTACTCTAGCAATGTCTTTTCTCACTTCTTTAATTTTCATAGGATTATCTAAACCATTTGTTTTTAAACTAAATCTTAATTTAAATAGTTCTGATTTTAATTCTCCTAA
Source organism: Clostridium sp. CAG:571 (assembly GCA_000434015.1). Taxonomy (GTDB): domain Bacteria; phylum Bacillota; class Clostridia; order TANB77; family CAG-508; genus CAG-492. The sequence continues at coordinate 264,596 of HF999523.1, read as the reverse complement.
TTCTTTTTCTAAATCTGGTGAAGACATTTCTCTTATTTTATTTATCTTCATCTATTTCACCACCTATTTCAGTTTCCTTTTTAACAAATTTACACTTAACAGATAGTTTATTTGCAGCAAGTCTTAAAGCTTCTCTTGCAGTTTCTTCTGGAACTCCTGCAATTTCAAACATTACTCTACCTGGTTTTACAGCTGCTACCCAGTATTCTACGGCACCTTTACCTTTACCCATACGAGTTTCAGCTGGTTTCTTTGTTATTGGTTTATCTGGGAAAATTTTGATCCAAACTTTTCCACCTCTTTTAATATAACGAGTCATAGCAACACGGGCTGCTTCTATTTGATTAGAAGTAATAAATCCTAATTCTAATGATTGAATACCGTATTCACCATCAGTAACTTTATTTCCTCTCATTGCTTTTCCTCTTACTCTACCTTTTTGTTGTTTTCTATACTTTGTTCTTTTTGGCATTAATGGCATTATCTGTCTCCTCCTTCCACTTTAGCTTTTTTAGCTGGAAGAACTTCTCCTTTATAAATCCAAACTTTAACACCGATTTTTCCATATGTTGTATCTGCTTCTGCAAATCCATAATCAATATCAGCTCTTAAAGTTTGAAGAGGTATTGTACCTTCTTTATAAAATTCTGTTCTAGCCATATCTGCTCCACCTAATCTACCAGATACTGAAGTTTTAATTCCTAAAGCGCCTGCTTTCATAGATTTTTGCATACATTGTTTCATTGCTCTTCTGAATGAAATTCTTCTTTCTAGTTGTCCTGCGATATTTTCTGCAACTAATTGTGCATCTGTATCAACATTTTTAACCTCAACTATATTTAAATTTACTTCTTTATTAATCATTTTTTGTAATTCATTTTTTAATTCTTCAGCAAGATTTCCACCTTTTCCTATTACTAGTCCTGGTTTTGCTGTGAATACATTAACTTTAACAAATTTAGGTGTTCTTTCAATTTCAATTTTTGAAATTCCACTTACATATAATTTTTTCTTTACATATTTACGGATTTTGTTATCTTCTACAAGATAATCTCCGAAATTTTTAGAGTCTGCATACCATTTTGAACTCCAATCTTTAATTATGCCAACTCTTAATCCATGTGGATCCATTTTTTGTCCCATTTTAAATAAATCCTCCTTTCTCTTTTACACT
>HF999523.1:45399-263381 GCA_000434015.1 Clostridium sp. CAG:571 | reverse complement strand
TTTTTCTCTTAATACTATTGTTATATGGCTTGTTCTTTTTCTAATTCTAACTGCTGAACCTTTTGCAGCTGGTCTAATTCTCTTTAATGTTGGACCTTGGTTTGCATAAATTTCAGCAACATATAATTTACCATGAGCCATATTATGATTGTTTTCAGCATTTGCAATTGCTGATTTTAAAACTTTTTCTATTATTTCAGATGCAGCTTTTGGTGTGAATTTAACTATAGCTAAAGCTTCATCAACATTTTTTCCTCTTAATAAATCTGCAACTATTTTCACTTTTCTAGGTGAAATTCTAGCATATTTAAGAGTAGCTACTGCTTCTGGTACCATTTCTTGCATTACTTCTTCCACTTTATTTCCCTCCTTAAAGTAGTTTTATTTTATTTTTTTGTTGTTTTTTCTCCAGCATGACCTTTGAATGTTCTTGTTGGAGCAAATTCTCCTAATTTATGTCCTATCATTTCTTCTGATATATAAACAGGTACATGTTTTCTACCATCATGAACAGCTATTGTGTGTCCAACCATTTGTGGATATATAGTAGAAGCTCTTGACCATGTTTTTAATACTTCTTTTTTTCCTGATTCATTCATAGCTTCGATTCTTTTCATAAGTTCTGGAGCTACGTATGGTATTTTTTTACTAGATCTTGACATAAGTATTATTTCCCTCCTTCTTCTAGGAATTTCCTTATTTTAATTTTGGTAAGCAAATCTTTTAGATTTACTTTATTTTTTAGATATATCCGTAATGAAATTGTTTTCCGGATAAATATTTTATTTTCTTCTCTTAACAATAAATTTATCAGATTGTTTATTTTTCTTTCTTGTTTTATATCCAAGAGCTGGTTTACCCCAAGGTGTCATTGGTCCTGCGTGTCCTACAGGTGCTCTACCTTCACCACCACCATGAGGGTGATCTACTGGGTTCATAACAGATCCTCTAACTTCTGGACGTTTACCCATATGTCTGCTTCTTCCAGCTTTTCCTAATTTAACATTTTCATGATCTGTATTTCCTATTGTTCCTATTGTAGCTCTACATACAGCCATTATTAATCTCATTTCTCCTGATGGAAGTCTTACATGAGCATATTTTCCTTCTTTAGCCATTAATTGAGCTTCTTGACCTGCAGCTCTTACTAATTTTCCACCTTGACCAGGATTTAATTCTATATTATGAATCATTGTACCTACTGGTATATTTTCAATTTTCATACAATTTCCTGGTTTAATATCTGCTTTATCTCCAGATATTACTTTGTCACCATCTGTTAATCCAACTGGTGCTAAGATGTATGCTTTTTCACCATCTTCATATTCTATTAAAGCGATGTTTGCACTTCTGTTTGGATCATATTCGATTCCTATAACATTTGCTACCATATCATCTTTTCTTCTTTTAAAATCTATTATTCTATATTTTTGTCTGTTTCCTCCACCTTGATGACGTACTGTTATTCTACCATATGAATTTCTTCCTGAATTTTTCTTTTTCTTTGCAAGTAAAGATTTTTCAGGAGTTGTTTTTGTTATTTCGTCATATGTAGAAACTGTCATGTTTCTTAATGATGGAGTTGTTGGGTTAAAATGTTTCATTCCCATTTTTCATTCTCTCCTTTTTTAATTTTATTTTCCTAGTATTAAAACTAGATATCTTTTATAAATATAAATCTTTTAAGATCTATTTTTAAGCTCCCATAAATTCATCTATTGAATCTTTATATTTTTTAGAAACTTTCTTTGTTTTTCCGCCTTCTGTTAAGTAAGTTACATCTGATGGATTTGTATCGATTGTAACTATTGCTTTTTTCCAATCTGATGTTTTTCCAACACTTCTACCTACTCTTTTTTCTTTTCCTTTTACAGTTATTGTATTTACATTTAATACTTTAACTTCAAAAAGTTTTTCTACAGCTCTTGCTATATCAACTTTTGTAGCTTTTTTATTTACTTTAAAGGTATACTTTCCTTCTTGTAATCCATCATTACTTTTTTCAGTAATAACTGGTTCAATTATTATATCTTCTGCTAACATTTAAGCGTACACCTCCTCTAATTTTTTAACAGTATCTAGAGTAATTATTAAGTTTTTATATTTTAATAAATCATATACATTAATTGTATTTACTAAACTTGTTTTTACTCCTTCAATATTTCTTGCAGATTTTTGAACATTTTCGTTCTTTTCTGGTAATACTATTAATGATTTACCTTCTACTTTTAAGTTTGTTAAAGCTTTAGCCATTTTACTTGTTTTTATTTCTTTTAAATCTAAGCTATCAACAACAACTAATTCATTTTCTAAAACTTTAGAACTTAATATTGATTTAATTGCAAGTCTTTTTTCTTTCTTATTTACTGTGTATTTATAAGAACGTGGTTTTGGTCCTAATGCAATACCACCTTTAATCCATTGTGGAGCTCTTATACTTCCTTGTCTAGCTCTACCAGTACCTTTTTGTCTCCATGGTTTTCTTCCACCACCACGAACTTCAGCTCTTGTTTTTGTGCTTTGTGTACCTTGTCTTTGGTTAGCTAAAAAGTTAACTAAAACACTATGTACAACTGCTTCATTTGGTTCTATACCAAAAATTTCTTCTTTTAGTTCTACTTGTTTAACTTTCTTTCCTTCTATATTGTATACATCTATACTAGGCATTTAACTTTCCTCCTTCCTTATGCTTTTACACTTGTTTTTAATTTTAATATTGCACCTTTAGCTCCTGGTACACTACCTTTTACTAAGATTGCATTTTTATCTAAATCTACTTTTACAACATCTAAGTTTTGTATTGTAACTGTAACTCTTCCCATATGTCCTGGAAGTTTTTTACCTTTAAATACTCTACCTGGTGTTGAAGTTGGTCCCATTGATCCTGGTCTTCTATGATACATAGAACCATGTCCCATAGGTCCTCTTGATTGTCCATGACGTTTAATAACACCTTGGAAACCTTTTCCTTTTGAAGTTCCTTGTACGTCGATTTTGTCTCCTGCTTGGAATGTATCTACTTTAATTTCGTCTCCTACATTAACTCCATCTACAGAATCTAATCTAAATTCTCTTAAATGTTTTTTAAGAGCTAATTTTGCTTTTGCAAAATGTCCTTTTTCTGGTTTGTTTAATTTGCTTTCTTTTACATCGCCAAATCCTAATTGTATAGCATTGTATCCATCTGTTTCTACAGATTTAACTTGTGCTACTAAGCAAGGACCAGCTTCTATTACTGTAACTGGAATAACTTTTCCTTTTTCATCAAATATTTGTGTCATCCCAACTTTTTTTCCTATTATTGTTTTCATTTTAAAATTTCCTCCTAACTATTGGCTGATGTTAGTTTGTTTTCGTAACTTCAGCTTGGTTTAAATTAAATTTATTTTATTTTTTATTTGTTTTTTGAAATTCAAAATTATAATTTGATTTCAATGTCAACACCTGCTGGTAAGTCTATTTTCATAAGACTATCTACAGTTTTTTGTGTTGGATAAAGAATATCAATAACTCTTTTATGTGTTCTCATTTCAAATTGTTCTCTTGAATCTTTGTGTTTGTGTGGAGAACGTAATATTGTTATGATTTCTTTTTCTGTTGGTAGTGGAATAGGACCTGAAACTTTTGCTCCTGTTCTTTTAGCAGTATCTACTATTTTTTCAGCAGACTGTTCTAAAACTACATGATCATAAGCTTTTAATCTTATTCTGATTTTTTCACTTGCTACCGCATTTCCTGTTACTGTTGCCATGTAAATTTCCCTCCTTAAATATTTTAATTTTTCGTCGGAAAGTTATAAACGCACCCAGGTGTTTCTTTTTTACCTATATAAAAACCCAAGTCTTGCATGATATTCTTGGGATAAGTGCTTTTTATTCTTAATAACTTACCGCCTTGGTCTAAGCCACGACATACTCCATAGAAGTTCCCTCCAACCCCAGATATTTCTAGGATTGTAGCCACATTCTACTTCATCGCTAATCTTACATGCCTTTTTATTATATACTCTATATGCTTTAATGTCAATATATTTTTGGCATATTTCACTAATTTTAACAATTAAATCAATATAATTATAAAATTTACAATTTTACTGTTTCTATTTTACATAAAAAACTTTTATAAAAACTAAAATAGATAGTTATATACATTTTTAACTTTTTATACTTTTTATTTTATAATAATAATAATTATGCTATTAATTATCATTATTATCTCAATCCATTTTGCTATATAATATAAAAAATCTATCAACCAAATGTTAATAGATTTTTTATATTATATTATTCTGCTACTTCTGAAGTTTCTTCTGCTGTTTCAGATACTTGTGCATCTTCTTCAGTTTCTGGAGCATTGTATTTTTCGAATATAGCATCTTCTATCTTCTTTCTTGTTTCACGATTGATTGGATGAGCTATATCTGTATATCCTCCATTAAAGTTCTTTTTGCTTGGCATAGCAATAAATAAACCTTTTTGACTTTCAATAACTTTAATGTCACATACAACAAACTCGTTATCGAATGTTACATTAGCAATAGCTTTCATTCTGTTTCCTGAATTAACTTTTCTTAAACGTACATCTGTAATTTGCATTTGAGCACCGCCTTCCAATGTTATAAAAATTTTGTACATATTTTATGTACTAGTATATTATTCACCAAAAAAGTTATTTTTCCTTCTTATTTTTACATTTTTTTCTTATTCAAGTATATATTTTAACATTTTGGTAAATAATACATATAATAAGATTAATAAAATCTATATTAATCTTTCCCTTTTTTTTATTATATATTCACAATTTATCTTAAAAATTTATTGAAATATATCGTTTTTGAGTATATAATAATCCAAGGTACAAATATACAAATATTTTATTTTAAGGAGCGTGGCTCAAATTGGCTAATTTAGATGAATTAAGACAGTACAAAAATGTACATATGATAGGAATTGGTGGTACTAGCATGAGCGGTATTGCTGAAATATTAAAAAATTGGAACTTTAATGTAACTGGCTCTGATTTAAATCCTTCTGAAAACACAAAAAAATTAATAGATTCAGGAATAAAAGTTACAATACGGACATGATTTACAAAATTTAGCAAGAGCAGATGTTGTTATATATTCTGCTGCTATAAAAGATGATGATATAGAAATGCAAAAAGCAAAAGAACTTCACATTCCAACTGTTGAAAGAGCAGATTTTTTAGGTTTAATTACTAAAGCTTTTAAAAATACTATTTGTGTTTCTGGTACTCATGGAAAATCAACAACAACTTCTATGATATCAGTTTGTTTTTTAGAAGCTTGTAAAGACCCTTCTATACAAGTTGGCGCAGAATTAAAACAAATTAATGGTAACTATAGAGTTGGTAACAGCGAATATTTTATTATAGAAGCCTGCGAATATGTTGAAAGCTTTTTAAAGTTCTTTCCTAAGACAGAAGTAATATTAAATATAGATAATGATCACTTAGATTATTTTAAAGATTTAGATCATATAATAACAGCTTTTGCAAAATATGTTAGATTATTACCTGATGATGGATTATTAGTTTTAAATGCTGATGATGAAAACTGTTCACATCTTTCTAGATTTACTATGGCAAAAACTATAACATATGGAATTCAAAATGAACATGCTAATTTTGTTGCAAGAAATATACAATTTGATGAAAATGGTTTTCCAAGTTTTGATGTATATTTTAATAATACATTCTACAAAACAATAAAATTATCTGTTCCTGGAATGCATAATGTTTCTAATGCATTAGCTTGCATATGTGTTTGTCATATATATGGTATTGAAAAAGAAGACATAAAAAATGGTTTATTAAAATTTACCGGTGCACACAGAAGATTTGAATATGTTGGTTCTTTTAATAATGTTAATGTTTATGATGACTATGGACATCATCCTACAGAAATAGAAGCTGTTGCTAATGCTTTAAAAAACAAAAAATATAATCAATCATGGGTTATTTTCCAACCACATACTTATAGTAGAACTAAAAATTTATTAAACGATTTTGCAAAAGCATTAATAAATTTTGATAATATAATAATTACTGATATATATGCTGCAAGGGAAAAAAATACTTATGATATAAGTGCAAAAGACCTCGCTGAAGAAGTTGCAAAGCTTGGAAAAAAAGCTTATTATATGCCTGATTTTTCAGAAATAGTAAATTTTGTTCATGCACATGCAATTTCTAATGATATTGTTATCACACAAGGCGCTGGAACTATAACAAAAATTGGACCAATGCTTGTTACAAATAAAAATGAACATTAATCATTTATACTATAAATATAATAAAAATATATAAAATTTCATAACTTTTTAATAAATAAAAAATAATGAGAATATAAAAATCTCATTATTTTTTATTTTTACTTATTTCTATAATTTTCATCACTAAGCTCTGGATAGGAAAATTCAATTCCATTTGAAGTTAATTTTCCATCTTCTGTATGATTTTTGAAAAATTCATTGGCCCCTTTTAAAAAATATTTATATTTTATTTTATTATCTATTGTTCCGTTTCCTATTATAATAGGATCATCCCATGTAGCATCTATTGCATACCAATTATTATTTAAAAACACATAATTCCAAGCATGTTTTTCTGTTTCTCCATTTTCATCAATTCCTGTTCCACATACTAAAACACACGGAACATTTAATTCATCTAATAAATATTTTAAAGCTTTTGCATATCCCTCACATACTACTTCTTTTTTTACTAAAGCCCCATATATATTTGAATTATCTGCTTTATTTAAACTAACATCATATTTTACATTGTCAATTATCCAATTATGTACATATACTACTTTTGCGAAATCATTATTTGGTATATCTTTTACTATATCTTCTTTAACTTTTTGAATTTTACTCATTGCAGCATCTACATCTTGTTTTGAATAAAATCCATCAGCTAAACTATTTTCATTTGTTTGGTTTTGTATATATAATTCATAATTTACTTTTAATCCTCTAGTTATTGTTTTAGTCATTAAACACATCTTCTTTACATTGATATAATATATTTCTGGTGTATCTAATTTAAAAGCATCCCAAGCATCTTGAAAATCTTGATTTAATTTTTCTTGTCCACCATCTTGTTTTAAGGTTTCTTCTAATTTAGATGGTAATCTTATATCATATGTTCCGGTTTTTAAATTTTCTATATTATCTTTAAACACTCTATAAATTATTTTTGAATTTGAATTTAGCTGATTATAATAATAATTATCTATTTTCCCTTTATATTCACCATTTACATTATTTTGAGTACTATTTATAATTTCTTCTATTTCTGCTTGACTATAAATTTCATTATTATTTTCTGTAAAACCTAATATTTCTAAATTATTTAAATTTTCTGAAATGCTTTGTATTTGTTTTACAGTTTCATCTTTATAATAATATATACCAATTAAACAACCTAATATTATTAATAAAAGAATTAATCTTTTTATAAATTTTTTCACTATTTCCCTCTTTTCTTCTTACTCTCCAATTTTTATTTCATATAAATATATAATAACATTATTACACTTCTATAAAAAATGATTTATTATTACTTATGTATTTTTATTATATCATACTAATTTTTTTTAGCATAGATGCTTTTATTCTATTTTTAAAATATAACATAAAAATGCATAAGTACAAAACTCTATGCATTTTCATTTAAATAACTTTATAAATTTTATTAACTAATCTACGTACTCTTCATTTGTTTTATAAGCATATCTGCAAATACTCCATAACCAACAGTTGGATCATTTACCAAAACATGTGTAACTGCTCCTATAAATTTTCCATTTTGTATAATAGGTGAACCACTCATTCCTTGAATTATCCCTCCTGTTTTTTCTAGTAGTTTTTCATCTGTTATCTTTATTATCATACTTTTATTATCATAATTATTACTAGTATATATTTTTTGAATTTGAATCTTATACCTCTCTTTTTTTCCATTTTCCAATTCGCAAATAATTTCTGCATCTCCTTGTTTTATTTCATCTCTAATTGCCACTTCTATTGCATCATTTGAATTCATATTTAGTTTATTCTTCTCGTTTATACTTCCATAAATTCCAAATGCAGTATTTTTCGAAACGCCTCCTATTTTTGTACCTGTTTCTATATTTCCTCTTACTTCTCCTGGTTTCCCCTTTTCTCCTTTTGTAATAGATACAATTTTAGTTTCAACTAATTCACCACTTGCAATATTTACAATATCACCTGTATCTACATCTGTAATACCATGTCCTAATGCACAATACATATTACTTTCTGGCTCATAAAAACATGCTGTTCCAACACCGACCGCTGAGCATCTCTTACCCAAAGTCCTAATTTATATTCATTTTCTCCAGTTTTTACTGGTGTTATATTCATAGTTTTAGTATTAGAATCTCTTACATATTTAACTTTCATTTCTTCGCCTTTTGATTTATTAACTGTATTTATTAATTCTGAGATACATGTCACTGATGTATTATCAACTTCTACAATCATATCCCCTTCTTTAATATCTCTATTTTCATATGGTTTATAATTTTTCTTATCTTCGCCTTGTACCTCAGACATACCAACCACCATAACACCATTTGTATACAATTTCAATCCTATAGCATTTCCTAGTGGAATTACTTTAGTCTTTTTTATTACATTAACTTCTACTTGTTTTAATGGTATTGTGTTAAATAGATTTAATGTTAAATTTGTACTTCCTAATTGATTAACTCTACTTTCTGTTAAATTTGTAGCTGTCTGCATAGTTCTTTCATTATTAATACTATCAGCTTTAAAATTTTGTGTTTCCTTTATCTGTACTCCAAAAATTTTATTAAAACTAACTTTTTCTCCTTCAAATAAAACTATACTATTGGGAAATAACGTTATATATGCTACATATATATATACTACAAATAATAAAAAAATAAATAAAATTGGTTTTATTCTTTTCATAAAATACCTCTCTTTATTTTATGATAACCATTTTTATTTATTTTTAAACTAAAACTATAATTATTTTATTCTGCATTTTTTATACAATCATATTTTTCTCTTGCTAAACTTGTAAAATAAACCTTTCTTATATTATATAAATCATCTTTATTATATAATGTACTTCCATTTTCATCTGTTATTTTTCCATCTATAATTTCAGATAATTCATAATCATTAGATAAATTAACAATACAATTATAGCAATTTGAAAAGTTCTTTTTAGTATTATTTACTATATGTGGATAATAATAATACGTAGTTCCATTTTCTTGTATTTTTAATTTTTTCCTAGATAAGTTTGCTTTTGAATATGCTGTAATTATAAAATTACTATCATCTTTCGATTTTTTTATCAATTCTTTGCAATTAATTGTATGATACATTCCATCATTTGCAAGTATTATTAAATCATTTTCTTTAGTAAACTCTTTATTTTTATTACTAGATACTGTTACATAACTATTATAATAATTCCCTTTTATTGGTAAACCTTGTACAAAAGAAGTCATACTAATACTACTTGTTATTTTCTCCCAATCTGTTTCTTTTATATTTGGAAGTACAAATTCATAATTAGATGTGGAAATTTGGTTATAATTTGCAATTGCAGATATTAAACTTTTTTCTACTTTTCTTCTGATTACTGCTTCTTTATGCATATAAAATACTGAATCTTTTTCTTCTGGATTATTATTATCATTAATTTCAAAAATATTTGCATTATCTATAGTTTTATTTATAGAAAAATCAATTTTTCCCCCACTTATTTCATCTACAGCATCTGAAGGTTTTATATCTTTTAATGCATTTTCTACCCATTTTGTAAATTTATAAGATTCTTTATAATAATCTAGTGCACTAGTACTTTCATAAACATTTTCCTTTTGTATAACATTATTATTTTCCAATTTTATTTCATAATTTTTTAATGTCTCTTTTTCTATTTTAGCATCATCATAATAAAGACTTGTAATGTCTTCACCTAAATCTATTCTATTTTTAGAATCTTCATCTATTTTTCTTATATCTATTAAATATCCAGATTTATTTACTATTTCTCCATTTACTTTTCCATAAATCAATATATAATTATCTAATGTATAATTAATAATAAAATCATATTTATCAGATTTTGCATATCTGCATGAATATTTTTCATATGGCCTTATTCCATATTCATAATTATTATTTTCTACATTTTTATATTTACTTTGAATAAAAAAACCATCATACAAGTTAAATAATAATGCTGGAGTATAATCTTTTAAAGAATTGCTATCTAATCCATTATAAGAAAATTTATTTGCAAGCGTTTTATAAAAAGTTTCTATTGCATATTTCACTTCTTTTTCTTTTTGATTTATAGTTAATTTCTCATTTTCATTATTTGTATTTAATTCAAAAGCTTTTATCCCATCATATGTTGCATCACTTATTCTAGAATCATATTCTGCTTTTAAGTTTATTTCATCTATTTTTGATTGCATAAACATAGATAATAAAAAAGAGATTGGTAATACAATAATTACGAATATAACTGCAAAATGTTGTAATTTCATATTTACCCACCTCTCTCTTTTTATTTATTAATTTCCGTCTACTAATATTATTCCACTATCAGAGGCCGAAATTTCGTATGTATCTTCTGATACTCTATAAAATACATTTCTTAATAACTGTCCTAATGTTTTGTTTGTATTTTTAACATTTACACTTATAATATCTCCCTCTTTTAGTACAATTTTACCATCTTTTCCTAGTCTTTCTTCTATTTGACTTGTATATATATTATAGTATAAATTCTCACCTATTTTAGTTTTATTTTCATTGTTAGATTCAATATTAGGATTTTCGTCTAATATTTGAATTTGAATTTCTATATCTAAAGGAGTAATTCCTCCAGAACTTGCTGTTTGAATATATGAATTATATTCTTCATTAGTAAGAACACCTTTTTTTCTTATTCTATCTACAAATTCAGATGTTTCTGATTGAACTGATAATTGAGATATATCGTCTAATCTATCTGAAACAGCCATCAATGGAAATATAAACATTAGTATTACAGCTAAAAATATTGCTACTATTGTAATCACACTATCTTCCATAGATAACCTCCTTATTTTTAAACAATGGTATAATAAATAATAGTTCTTTCTTCGTCATTTATTATTGTCTTTCCAATTTCTTCTACAATTTTTTTATTTTTAAAAATAGTATCAATTAGACCTTTAAATTCTACTTTATCATATGTCCCTCCATAAAGCAAAATATTAGTATGCTCTTTAATTTGCTCTTTACTATTTGTCCAATCTTCTTTTCTCTCTATTTCTTTTTGTATATCAAAACAATATATATCTTCTGAAGTTTTACTAGAAGTATATAATTTCACATTATTTATATTATATACTTCACCTGTTTTATCATTATAATTACCTTCTCTTAAATAAATAATTGCTTCTGAACTCTGATAATTAAATATATTAGTAATAACAGTTTCTTCCCCAATTATCCTTTTTTGTTTTATTACAGGATTTTCATTTTCATAATCTTTTTGTTCATAATATAAACTATCACTTTTTGCATAAAAAATAGCATCTCCGAGTTGTTTTTATTTTTCCAAATAGCATAAAACTAATAGTTAAAGCTAAACAAAAAACTATCACTCCAAATGCCATTTTTAAGCCATGTACTGCATTTTCCATATTTTATCACATACCTTACAATTCTTTAAAATTAATTGCTGATACTATTCCTCTTGAACTATCATAAATTAATATAATTTCATAAAATTTTCCAGTTCCTAAATTTTGTTTAACACTATCTACTTGTGTATTAAGTCCTGCATATGCTGTAACAGCTGTAAAACTCTGACTACTATCATAGTTTTGATTATAATATACAACTATTCCAGTTCCTTTATTAGTACTATTTGCTAGGTTATGTTGTTTTATTACATCACATAATTCTCTTGCCTTAGTTCCACTTACTTTTCCCTCATAGTTAATAAATTTTGAATTATAACTTTGAATTTCATATTCTGTCATATTTATATTTTTTCCAATTCCAACAGCTTGATTATAAAAGTACATTCCTAATACTATAATTAATACTGCTAATATTATTGAACCTGCTATTATTAAAGCTTTTGATGCATTTTCCATAAATTTTCCTCCAAAAAATTAACTATATAACTAAAATGTAGTTTTCAATTTTAATTTATAGCTTGAATTCCAATATTAGATACAAGACCTGTTGATGTATCATAACCAATTGTTACTTTATATCTTAAGCCATCTTGTATATAAGACTTTCTTGCTCTTCCTTGTCCAATTTTAGAAGTATCTGTTGCTTTAGCATCTTGTGAAATTTCTGCAACAGCAACTTGTTTTGTTTGTTCATTTGAATATGCAGCATTATGATTTTCAATTACGTCACATAATTGTTTTGCTTGTGCACCAGAAATTTCTCCTTCATACATTGTAAACTTTGAGTTAAATTGTTGGATTTCATATTCTGTCATATTTACACTTTTTCCAACTCCTGCTGCTTGATTGTAAAAATACATTCCTAATATTATAATTAGTACTGCTAATATTATTGCTCCTGCTATTATTAAAGCTTTTGATGCATTTTCCATTTTTATTTCCTCCTTTAGTTTATTTATATAATTATAGGTTTTACCTAAAATTAATAATCCAATTTATATTTCTTCAAATTTTAAATAACTTATATTTTTTGTTTTATTATGATATTTTATATCAGTACATTTAAATTTTCTTTTAGAATAATATTTAACAAATTCTTCTATTCCTAAATTATAAATAGATTCCATTTGTACAATATCATCTTTTTCTAAAAATTTTATATCCATTTTTATTGAATTTGTACTATCTTCTATATATTTTAAATTGTTATCTTTTTTTACTGCTTTTGTCTCATTTATATCTATTGCTTTATTAATTAAAGTAACTAATTCTGTTCCTGTAATTTCATTTTTAGTATAACTTTCTAACTCTTTATTATTCTTAAATGCTTTTTCATTTATCAAATTTTGATTATAGATATAATAAGTAATTCCAAATATTATAATTAAAAATATTGATATAATTACAATAAGTTTTTGCTTCATTATTACACCCTTCTAATTTTTTTAAATTTCTTCATATTTTACATGTTCAACTCTTTTAGTTATTTTATTTACTCTGATTTCTGAACATTTAAATATTTTATTTTGTTCTATAAAACTTGTATATTCATCTTGTGATTTTTTTTCAAAGTTATATATTTTTTCATTTTTAGTTAAAACATCTATTGTTACATAATATGAATTTTCTTTAGGTTCATTTAAACTATATTTTAAATTATTTTCTTTTGCAAAATTCGCAATTGATACAATATCATGTGGAGTTACTTTTAATACATCTTTTCCATTCTCATAGTATTTAAAAAACTCGGAATTAAATCTACTGTCTTCTTTTTCTTCTATTTGACTTGTATTTTTAGCATTATAGTCTTTAAATATTCCAAATATAAAAACAGAAAAAGTAATAATCATTATTCCTAATATTACACTTGCTGCCATAATTAGTGCTTTTGATGCATTTTCCACAGAGACTTTCCTCCTCACATTTTGAATTTTTAATCTTCAAATTGCATTTTATAAATTCTTTCGCCATCATATTCAACTTTTGTACACCTAAATTTTTTTACTTTAAAGTTATATAATTCTTCTGATTGCTCATTTGTTAAACTTTTTGTACATTGTATAATACTACTTAAGTTATAACTACCTTTTTTTAAAACTTTTGCATTTTTTATTTCATTACTTATTATTACTGTCATTTCCATTTCTTTATACTCAGTATTATTTTTTATGTTGTAATCTTGCATTAAATTAGCAATAGACATTATATCTGTTCCATATAAATTATTTCTGTTAAATGCTTCTAATTTTTTATTCCATTCAACAACTTGCATTATATATTTTTCATTATTTTCTTCTTTTTTTAATGTTGATATTTTGTTAAAATTAAATACTATTAAATTGATTATTAAAATGGAAATGATTACTCCTCCAATTATTATAAGCGTTTTTGATGCATTTTCCATTTTAATCACCAACCTTTATTTTTTATGTCATACTAGATAATGAAGAAAACGAAACAGTTAAACTCTTTATTCCTACATATATTAAAGGTATTATTAAATATCCTACAAATAATACAATCATCGGTGTAAATCCTACTGCTTTTCCAATTAATCCTTTTTTTGAAATTAATCTATCATTTGCTTCTTTTCTTTTTTCTTTATAATATTCTCTTTCTGTTTCTAATTCATCAAACGCATCTTTAATTGAAATTTTTTCAACTGCTGCTTGAAGCCCTTCTATTATTCTTATTAAATCTTTATATGAAACATCTTCTTTTAAATTTTCTAGTGCTTCATAAGCACCACTTTCATAATTATTTAAACATTTATTAATTGGCTCTTTAAAAATATTTGAATATCTTTCTAGCCATTCTAAAATAGTTTCTACATTAATTCTTTCTATATTCATTAGCATTAAAATGATTGTTTGGAATTGCATTACTTCATTTTCTTTTTCTAGTTCTCTCATTTTTACTTGAAATGTTAAAAGCCATATTGGAACCATATATGATATTCCTGCTATGATAACACATCCAAGCACCTCATACCAACCGTAAATATTCACTATTTACAATATTTAATTTATCATAAATTCTTTTAGCTGCTACATCTAATTTCTGATCTGTTGCATTTTTATAATAGTCTGTTTGTTTTAAAATTTCTTTTATTTGTACATTAGTTACATTTTTCCTACCTTTAAATATTTTTATAATTTCATTATCTTGTTTAGTTAGTTCTTCTGCTTTTATTTTATCTCTTTCAGATAAACTACCTATCACATCATAATCAGTAGTTTTAGCCGTATATACATAATTAATGCTTATTCTATGTAACGAAATTGTTAATATTATTGAAACAAAAAATGTACATATAACAAATGCTATTCTATTAACATATAACCATTCTATTTTTGTTTTTGCTGCTGCATCTTTTAATTTATTTGTTATTTTTCTGTAGTTTTTTGTTCCTTTCTTCGGTATAAATAATTGTACGAACTGCTTTATAATTGGTATTTTATATATTTTGTTCTGCCATGGATTTTCTTCATTTTTTATTCTAATATTATTGGTAGATCCATTATCTTTTAATTTTCTAATTAAAGTATAACAAATAAAAGTAATTACTAATACTAAAATTTGTATAATCATTCCTGGTTTTCCATTATAAAATTCTTCAATTGCTGTCATTCCAAATTGATTAACAGCCCAATATTTTAATGGTTCTAAAAAGAGCATTGGTAAAATACTAATTATAGATAAACTTTGAAATGTATAATCTAATTTATCTCTTTTTAGTAATTCTAATTGCATCTCTTCTGTAATATGATTTAGATTCTTCAAATATATAGATGCTCCATTTGCATCTTTTCTATCTCCATATTCTTTAGTTAAATATGATATTCCAGCAAATTCTTTTAAATAACTATTTGGTGCTATATCATAATATTTTTCAAGTTCGGATTCTGGATCGTCAGAGTTTAAAATCTCATATATCTTTTCACCTTGTCTTGAAATTTCTTTTTCTTCTTCATCTTGCAACCAATCATATATTGCCTCTTCTACCATGTTAACCTCATGATAATTATGTCTAACATCTGTAAAGAAGTTTACTTGTTGTTTTAATAGTTTGTTATCTATTTTATCTACTCTTGAATCTATATACAAATCTAAGAAAAATACTTCAGATATTAGTAATATAAACAACATTAGATAATTATTTCTATTTAAATATATAATTAATATAGTTGCTGGCACTATAAGTAAAAGCATATTTGTTAGTATTTTAGCAGTTTGCCTTCTTGTTAGATACTCATCTTGTACGTTTATAATTTCTAATCTTCTTCTTAATTTTACTAAATATCTTTTTATAAACGGTATTTTTAAATAATATATGTATAGCTTTTGATATAATATTTCTAAAGAAAAACTTTTTGCTTTTGTTCCTTGGCGCAATTGTTTTATTACTTTTTCTTCTTCTTTATTTGTTAATTTTCTAATTACCAAATAAGCAATTATTATTCCAAATAGTAAAGCTAATAACACTATTATTGCTACTTTTAAAAATTCGGAATTACCACTCAAACTTTTGCGCCTCCTTTTCATTTAAAATATTTTTTACTTTTTATTATTAATACATCTCTATCTCTATAATATTAATTCCAGTTTTCTTTGCAAAACTGTTCAAATTTTTTTGCATCTTGCTCATCCATATTATTTTTCATTTCTTTTCTGTTTATCTCTGATATTGGATTTGTTAATATATAGTTTCCATCATGATATTCAAGTATATTTACGTATTTATAAGTTTGTAAATTTGTACTTTTTGAAAAATATATTGTGGCATTATCAAAAAATTTATCTAATTTTGCATCTCCTGTTTTAGCCTTTTTATAATCCAAATTATAATTATCTTCATTTTCTAATGGTATACATTCTGTAATTCTTTCTATATATCTTTTACCTTTAAAATCTTTCACTAAATGTATATCAAAATTTAATACTCCTACTACTTGTTCTTCTGCTATTTTTTCATCATTAAACACGCCGACTTTTAAAAGTGAATTTCTTAATGATTGTACAAGTAAAGGAAATGTTTTTGCATGGTGAGTAAATAATGTAAATTTACTTGCCACCTGTGCTGCTTGTATCATCCATGCTGCAACTGGATCTGTTGCAACCTCTCCTATAATGTTAACACTACCATCTGTCTTTTTTTGCACATCTAGTCCCATTTGACCAGAAATACTTTCAGTTTCTCTAAATGTTAAAATATTTCTTGTTGGATAAATTTTTCTTAAATGTAACTCAAAAGCAGTTTCTTGAACTCTTATATTCATTGTTTCATAAATATTTTCTATCATTGCCATAAGCATAGTAGTTTTTCCTGATGCTTGTTCTCCTGTTATAGATACTATTCTTGCACCTTTTACAAGATATTTTATTAAATCAATTGCTTTATTACACCCTTCGTCAGTAATTAAGTTTTCTAAACTTGCTTTCTTTACATCAAATTTTCTTACGAAAAATGCCCATGTTTCTGCAAAACTTGGTCTTACTACCACAACACGTGAACCATCTTTCATTTCATTAATTATAAATCCATTAGTATCTGATAATTGTCCTGGATTATTATATTTATATATATTTTGGCATACTCTTTTAAGTTCAGATTCAGTTTCAAAAGATAAAAAACCTAATCTGATAGACTTACCTTGGAAGAATATCCATATGCTATCACAAGCTCTTGGAACTTTATATCCAGCTACCTGATTTAAATAATCTCCTCCTGATTGTGACATTTGTGTTATAAATGCATCTGGAAGTCCTGATACTCCGTCCTGATACTCCATCTATATTCATTTCTCTTATTTCATCTATAACACTATATCCTTTATAACCTTCATAAATCCTTTGTACTAATACTTTTAATTTGTCATCATAAGTTAATATAAAATTTTCTTTTTCAAAAATCTTATCAATATCTTCTTCAGTTATAACATAACAAGGTTTTTCATTTCCTTTTATATATCTCAAATCGGCTAAGTTATATTTGTTTATTATATTTGTTAAAGCTTCATTTCCGAACTCGTTTTTATACATATATAATATAATATCAAATTTATCTTTGCTTGTTAAAAGAGATGGTACATCAAAAGGAATTGCTTTTGATATATTTGTTTCATCTACCCCATATTCTCTATATAAAATATCATAAATTAGTTCTTTTACATATTTCTTATCATTTGCATCTCCATATGTACAACCTTTTAAAGCTTTTTTCAACTCATATTTTTTATTTTTTCTTCTTTTTAATTCTTCTTCTGATAAACCTATATCATATAAATTAATTTTTGTTATTTCATCTAGTCGCTTTTTTATAAAATCGGTCATTTTATCTAGTGTATAAGTTTTATCATTTACCTCTATTATTTCTTCTGTTTCTTCATGCTTTATTTTTTGTATACCATATAGAACAAATACAACTACTAACGCAAAAATAAGTATAATTAAAATTGCATTAATCATATTTTTCTCCTTCCATCTGCTTTAGTACAAAAATAAAATATTTATACTTTTAATTGCAATTCTTTAAGTTTATAAATAATATTATTGCACATATTATCAACTTCTCTTATAAAGAAAAAGTTTCTATCATTTTCATCTATATTTCTTAATTTCAAAAAGAAATCTGGAAGTTTTGATTCTGTACAAGATTCAAAAAATAATGTGTTATATGGAATTACAGATACCATACTTTTTTCTCTTAAAAATCTCGTTACATTTTTTTCATTGTATTTTGAAAATCTATCATATTTTCCTATAGAAATCATAACTTTTTCTTGCCTAAAAATATCTTCTTTTTCTCTTAACTCTAAGAAATCTTCTATTGTCCTTAATCCTTGATTAAGATTTATTATTATGATGTCTGAAATTTCTAATATTTGTTTTCTTATATTCTCTGGTACCCTTTTACTTAAATCTACAAATACCAAATCATAGTTCTTTTTGCTTTCTTCTATTGCCATTGGGTAACTTTCACAAATTTTTCTATAATCAGAATAGAACTTAACTTGTGGTGAACTTAATATTTCTAATCTGTCCTTAAATACAACTCTTGCATAATTAGTTACTAAATTTTCAGAAGATCTATTTGCTATTAAAACTTTAGATAATCCCTCTATCCCAGAACCAACTCCAACCAAATTAGAATTTAAAAATTTAGCATTTGTATTACTTTCATTTTCTTGTTTCCAAAAACAATTTTCTAGAGTAATATCTCTAAAACTTGTTGAAATTCCTAGCATTTTATAATTGTGTTTAATTGCCATATATGTAATTATTGCTGCCATTGAAACTGTTTGTCCTGTTTCTTTATAATCTGTACTATAAAAAGTTATAATAGCCATATCTTATACACCTCTTTCTAATTGTCTAAATACTTTCCTTAAGTTACCTATTTCATTATCTTCCATTATTTGTTCTATTATGTACATTAATCCTTCTTTATATGACTGTGTCAATTTTTTCAATTTTATTTTTGAAACTCTTTGATTTTCTGCAATTGTCGTTTGATCTCCCATTTCAAAAGGAAAATATATTTTTTCTTCATTCCACTCTATATTATAATCTTTTGCTAAAAAGTTTAAATATTCGTCATCTTCTTTATGTACTTCTCTTGCGAAATAAACTTTAGTAAGCTTTAATTCTTTGTTTGTACTTGCTAAAATTTCAATTCCCTTTTTTAATGAATATAAATCAAATGATGTCACAAAATATTTTTCTATTGAATCTTCTATATTATAATTATTAAAACTTTCTGAAGAATCTATATCATAAAGTACATAATCGTAATTCAAATTTTCTTCTTCAGTAATTCCAATATAGTTTTTTATTTCTGTAATCTTATTAAATCCTACTGCTACATCTATTCCTTCAAACTCTGTTACATATGTTTTACTTGGATTTATTACTGGTACTACATATTTTGCTTTTTGATTTATAGTTGCATCTATTACTAACACTTTCTTTTTCATTCCAACTAAAATTCTTGCAATATATATAATAAGATCTGTTTTATCATAAGCACCTATAAAACTAATTTTTTTCATAACTTCCTCCAAATTTTATTTACTTAATGCATCTAAATATTTTTTTCTTTCTTGCATTGCTTTATTTACTTCTTCTTCTACTGATTTTTCAACATTTTCTTTTGATTTGTCATTATATGTATTTAATACTGAATTAATACTATTTCTTGTAGTTATAGATTCATTAAATCTTGTTACCAAAGCATTTCTAGCTTCTACTGTTATATTACTATTTTGACGAATAGCTTCTTGAACTGCTGTACTTGGAACATATGTTGGTACAGAAGATCCTTGAATACCAGGTTCTACATATTTTGCTACATATAAAATAGAACCTTCCATAATGTAACTTTCTACAATAGCACTACTCATAGTTTGTGTTTCACTTTCATTTAGCTTTACTGAAAAAGTACTTTCTGAAGCTACTCCTAAAACTTGTGGTATTTCAATTTTCTTCTTAGAAACAACTATATAATCCAATCCAGATGGTAATCTTAATCTTATATCTACATATTCATTTGTATTTATTTGTGATGGTAATAAAATCATATTATATTCTTGCACTCTAGTATCATTTGTTGTTTTATCATCTGAATTTGTTATCATATCTGATGATAGTATTGTTCCTGTTTTTAAATCAATTTTAGCAATTGTATTTTCTTCTATTTGGCTTAAAGTAATAGCATTGCTTGGAATAATATTAGTTTCAATATCTACTTTTTTTAAATTTTCTAATTTAATACTATCTCCTGATTTTATATCTGTAACTAAAACATATGCATTTTTTAATCCCTGTTCCTTTTCTTTGTTTTCTTTATTTATATTAATTAATTTAAATACTAATAATCCTATTATACTTCCTGTTATAATAAGTGTTATAAACATTCCCAATATAAATGAATTTCTTGCTTTTCTTTGCATTGGATTTTTTGCCATATGCCTATCACTCCCTACATTTTATTACATAATACTACTAATTTAATTTTACATCAAAGGCGTATAAAAAACAATAAAATAGGGATTTGTAATATTGATTTAATATGTTTGTAACATTTATGTAATATACATTTTTTGTAAAAAATAGCTTAAAAAAAATAAAAAAAATGAAGCAAATTTTTCACTTCATTTTTCTGCTTATCTTCTACCTCTTCTGGAATAATTTTGCATTGGATATAATTCGGTACTTCTAAAACAATTATTATCTATACTATCTACACGATTATTTAAACAACCACATCCATTATTTTGATTATCATTTGAAATATCTTGATTTTGATTATTGCAACAATTTTTTATAAAATTACATATTGCCTTTACTATAGCTGCTGTTATAAAAGCAAGTATAGTATATATTATCGCATAAACTAAAAAACTTGAATCAAATACTGCAAAAGTAACAACTAAATATATTGCAAAAAATGTTGCTGCAACTAAAACTGGACAATCTAGTATCTTTTCTAATACAATTGCAAGTATGATTGTCGCAACAGGTAACGCAAAAAATAATAATAAAGTATTCATATATTCTTACATCTCCTTTACTTTTTTGTAAGCTTTTGTATATATTATTCATTATTACTATTTTTGGTTACGAAAAAAATATAAATCTTTCTTACTTATTAACTTAGTACTATTTTAGCTTAATATATAGTTATTTTATTCATATTCAACTTTAAGTAAATATAATCCTTGTGGTGGTAAAGTTTTTCCTGCTTTTGTTCTATCTTTTGAATTTATTATTTCTTTTATTTCATTTGGTTTTATTTTTCCAAGACCAACATCTAATAGTGTACCTGCTATTATTCTAACCATATTGTATAAAAATCCATTACCTGTTAATTCAATATATATTCTATCATTTTCTTTATATAACTTTGTAGAATATATTGTTCTTACACTACTTTTACTACTTGTACCACTTGCTTTGAATCCTTTAAAATCATGTTCTCCTTCAAATTCTTTTATGGCCTTTTTCATATCATCTACGTTTAATTCTATTGGAAAATTGTATTCTAAATTTCTATAAATTGCTGTTCCATATTTAGAGTTGTTTATAATATACCTATATGTTTTTTTCTTACAACAATATCTACTATGAAATCTTTCTTCTACTTCCTCTGCGCTTTTAACAACAATTGATTTTTTAAGTCTTGAATTTATTGCTATTGCCATTTTTTCTATTGGTATTTTACTATTTGTTTTAAAATTTGCAACTTGTCCTAGACTATGTACTCCTGCATCTGTTCTTCCTGAAGCTATCAAATTAATATCTTCTTCTCCTGTTATGCTACTAATTACTTTTTCAATCTCGCCTTGTATATTTAATTTATTTGGCTGTTTTTGCCATCCATTAAAATCTTTTCCATCATATTCTATTACTAATTTAATATTTCTCATAAATATCCTTTCTTACTTATAAAAATATTTTATATTATATCACATTTTTTCTGGGATATCTATTGCTAAAGTATCTAATAATATTTTATTAACTTTATATACTAATTTAGATAACGCAATCCAAGATTTTCTTTTTTCTTCACACCTCTCTGTTATTATTCTATTTTCAGCATAAAATTTATTATATAAACTATCTAATGAATATAAATATTCTGTTATTTCACTTAAAGTTTTATTTCTATATGCTGAATCTATAACTATTGGCATTTCTAATATTTTAGTCATAATATCTTTTTCAGTATTAGTATATATCCCTGTTATTTTAACATTTTTTTCATTGCTTTTATTTACTAAAGATTTTATTCTAATACACGAATAAATAACATATGGACCTGTTTTTCCTTCTAAAGAACTAAATCTTTTTGGATCAAAAACATAATCTTTTTCACGGTTTGGTAATAGATCTGCATACTTTAATGCTGCAACTGCTACTTTATTTGCTATATCACTTTTTTCTGATTCTTCTATATTATCTTTTTCCAAATATTGATTTGATTCTTCTTTTATCTCTTCAAGTAAAGTATCTAATTTCATAACTCCACCATCTCTTGTTTTAAATGGTTTACCATCTTTTCCATTCATTGTTCCAAATCCAATAAACTCTAATTTAGTATTTTTACTAACTAATCCAGATTTATATACAGTTCTAAATACCTGAGTAAAATATAGTCTTTGTCTATTATCCACAACATACCAAATTTCGTCTGGATCAAATCTTTTAACTCTTGAATATAATGTTGCAAGTTCTCTTGTTGCATATAAACTTGTTCCATCAGATTTTAAAACTAATAATGGTGGAATATCAAATTTATCATCTTCTTTATTAATATATACTACATATGCTCCTTGGCTTTCCTCCAAACAGTTGTTTTCCTTTAATTTTTTTATTACACTTTCTATATATGGATAAGAGTCACTTTCTCCTTCCCAAAGTTCGAAATCTACATTTATTTTTTTAAATGTATTTTTTATATTTTCTATAGAAACTTTTTTTATTTGATTCCATAAAGCATTATATCCTTTATGCCCTTTATCTAGCATTGCTGTAATTTTTCTTACTTCTTCCATTATATCTTCATTTTCTTTAGCTTCTGTACTAATTTTAGGATATATTCTTTCTAAATCTTCATTAGTAACTGGTGCTTTATCTGGATATTTTCCTTTATAATCATCTTTAAAATATATTAAATCAGGCAATTCTTTTTTTATACCATATATAACCATTCCAGATTGCCTTCCAATATCTCCAAAATGTACATCTCCTATAACATCATTTCCAACAAGTTTTGCTACTCTTTTTAATGCTTCTCCTATATTTGCACTTCTTAGATGTCCTACATGTAATGCTTTTGCTACATTGGGCCCACCATAATCTACAAATATTTTTTTTGCTGGATATTTTATTATATTTTTACTTATATCTTCTTGTATTTCATTTAAATATTTAAATAAAAACTCATCTTTTATTGAAATATTTATAAAACCAGGACCTGCTATATTTAAGTTTTCAAAAATATCAAATTCATTTAATTTTTTTATAATATTTTCCGCCACTTCTCTTGGATTTTTCTTTATCTCTTTTGCAATCTGCATTGCTCCATTATACTGAAATTCACCAAATTCTGGTCTGCTAGAAGCGTGAATCAAAGGAACTTTATCAACATATCCTAAATCTTCTAAAACTAATTTTATTTTTTCTCTCATTTTGCTAATTATATCCATATAAAATTCCCCCTCTTTTTTTGTTATTGTAATATACATCCGTTGCAAAATTTGTCTTTTTTTGTCGAAAGGAGTCTTTTTTTTATTTTCTTGCTTTTTTGTCGTTTTTTGTCTATAATTAATTTGTATGTATTTACATATATATTTAATATATAAAAGGAGGGGATTTTTATGTTATCAGCTTCAGAAATAAGAATGCAAGCTAGAGAAAGTTTAAAAAACAAATGGAGTCAAGTTGTTCTTCTTACATTAATTTATACAGCTATAGACATTGGAATTAATAGTTTATCAAGTTTTGTTCCATTCTTAGGAATTTTATGTCTAATTATCACAGTTCCATTTGAGATTGGATTAGTTTTTAGTTTTATCAAAATATATAAAAACGAAACTTTTTCATATGGAGATCTATTTACTCTTACTTTAGACAATTTTGGTAAAGTTTGGAAAGTGGTAGGTAATATATTGCTAAAATTAATAGTTCCAATCATCTTATTAGTAGTCTCTATATTTGCTTTAGTTTTAGGTATAGTTTTTCTAGGAATTGCATCTAATTCATCAGACGCTTCTTCTATTTTCTCAACTCTAGGTATAATATTTGTTATTCTTGGTTATATAGGTTATATTGCTTCACTTATATTTTTATATGTAAAATCATTATTATATTCAGTTTCATATTATATCTTATATGATAACCCTAATATGACAGGTAAACAAATAGTTGAAGAAAGTGAAAGAATAATGAAAGGACAAAGAGGAAAATATTTCGGATTACACCTTTCATTTATCGGATGGGGACTATTAGCAATTCTTACTTTAGGTATTGGTACATTATTTTTAACACCATATGTCCAATTTGCTACTATAGTATTTTATGAAGACAGAACTGGAAAGTTAAGTTATGTTCAAGACTCTACACCTAATATATAGATTTATTTAAATAAAAAACACACATATAAACTTAATTTAATAAGTTGCAATATGTGTGTTTCTTTATATTTTAATTTATTAATATTTTTCTTTTTATTTTGTTGTTTTTATATATTCTTCATGTCTTTTTATTTTTTGAGTAGTTGTTTTTATTAGTGGTTCTGTTGTAATTTTTACATCATATATATATTTATATTTTGGGATTTTATTGTTTACTTCCTTAATTATATTATTAATTATATCTTTTATTTCTTCTTTGCTCTTTCCTTTTAGTTTTTCATTTTCATCAGAATATACCACTTTTACTGAAATTTTCACATTACCATCATTTTGAATCTTTCCATATACAAAACTTTCTTCTACATATGGTGATTCATTTATTAAAGTTTCAATTTCTTGTGGAAATACTTTCTTTCCATTTTTTAGTACTATCATTTCTTTTATTCTTCCTGTAACATGTAAATATCCTTGCTTATCTAAATATCCTAAATCTCCAGTTTTGAAGTAACCATCTATAAAGCTTTCGTTTGTAGCTTCTTCATTTTCATAATATCCTTTCATAACATTAGGTCCTTTTACTGTTATCTCTCCTATTCCCTTTTCATCCTTATTTATTATTTTTACATCTTCATTATATAAAACAAATCCAGCTGTCCCTGGTTTTTGGTATTTATCATTTTCGCAAGAAATCACAGGTGAAGTTTCTGTTAGTCCATATCCTTGAATCATTTTCACTCCAATATTATTAAAAAATTTAATAACCTCTTTATCTGCAGAAGCTGAACCATATATAACAATTCTTAATCTTCCTCCTAAACTATCTAATATAGATTTAAATAACTTTCTTCTTATATCTATATGGAAAAATCTTAAAAAATTAGAAAAGCCCATTAGTATTTTAAAAGGTATTGTAAGATTTTTATTTTTTATTGTTTTATTTATCTGTCTATACATCACATCAAGTAATGCCGGAACACATACAAGACCACTTATTTCATATTCCTTCATATTTTGAGGTATATGTTTTAAACCATCACAATAACAAATTCTACAACCTGTAAAAAAACAAAATAAATATGTTGCTGTACATTCAAATGTATGGTGTAATGGTAAAAATGAAAGTACACTATCTTTATCATTCATTTTTATTAATGTAGTCATAGCACTTACATTTGAGCATATGTTTTTTTGTGAAAGCTCAACAGCTTTAGAAACTCCTGTTGTTCCTGATGTAAATAGCATTATAGACATTTTATCATTATCTATTTTTATATTTTTATATATTGTATTTCCTTCTTTTAATAACTCATATCCTTCTTTTAGTAGTTCATAAAAAGAATATACTTCTTCACTACTTTTTTCTAGATCCATATTAATAAGATATTTTAAATTACTTTCTTTACTTTGTTTTATTTTCTTAAATATACTTTCATATTTATTTTCAAATATAACAGCTTCTGCCTCACTTCTTTTTATTAAGCTTTCTATCTCGTTTTCTGGTAACATATAATCTAATGGAACTACTACCATATTTCCATTATTAATTGCCATATAACTTAAAGGCCATTGATATTTATTATGGCTTATAATTGCTATACGCTTACCCTCTAACCCTAATTCTAATAATTTTGTACTAAAAGCCTCTATATCTTCTTTATGCTTTTTATATGAAATATTAATATATTCTGGATTCTTACTTGTTTTATCTTTTTTATAACTAAACGCTATTCTATCTTTATATGTATTTGCTGTATAATCTATCATTTCTCTAAAATTATCTACATGAATTTCTTTATATAACATATTTTTTCTAGGTTTAAATTCACTCATATTTTTATTCCTCCATAAAATGCTTATTAATAGTTTATATAAAAATGCAAAATAAATCAATACTATCTTAATTATTGTTGAATATTTGTAATAAAAATGTTAAAATAGTATCATTAACATAAAATTTTGAAAGGATAATAAAAAATGAACGTAGGATTTATATCACTTGGATGTAGTAAAAATTTAGTAGATACAGAAATGACAATAGGACTTTTTAAAAATCATAATTATAATATAGTAACAACACCAGTAAATGCTGATGTTATAGTTATTAATACTTGTGGTTTTATTGCCTCTGCAAAAGAAGAAGCTATTAATACAATATTAGAAATGGCAAATTATAAGAAAAACAGATGTAAATATTTAATTGTAATGGGTTGTCTTGTTCAAAGATATAAAGAAGATTTGGAAAAAGCAATTCCAGAAGTAGATTTATGGATAAAATATAATGAGTACAATACTATATGGGAACAAATAGAAAATGTAATTGCACCACTAGATAAATCAAATAATTACAATTGCCCTGAAGAACTTAACTTTTTAGATAGAGTCGTTAGCACTGGTAAAAATTATGCATATCTTAGAATTGCCGAAGGTTGTAGTAATCATTGTACATATTGTGCTATTCCTTCTATACGTGGACCTTTTGTTAGTAGAAAATTGGAAGATATTTTAGAAGAAGCAAAAAAACTTGCTGATAATGGCATAAAAGAAATAATTGTTATAGCTCAAGATACTACTAAATATGGAATAGATATTTATGGAAAACCTATGCTTGCAATTCTATTAGAAGAACTTTGCAAAATAGAAAAAATCAAATGGATTAGATTTTTATATGCCTATCCAGAAACTATTACAGATGAATTAATTCAAACTGTAAAAAACAATGATAAAATTTGCAAATATTTTGATATTCCTATTCAACACATATCAAATTCTGTTTTAAAAAAGATGAACAGAAAAAGTAATGGTGAGAGTATTAGAAATTTACTTGCAAAAATAAGAAAAGAAATACCTTCTGTAATATTAAGAACTACTGTTATTGTAGGTTTCCCTGGAGAAACAAAAGAAGATTTTGAAGAATTATATAATTTTATTAAAGATGTAAAATTCGATAGACTAGGTGCTTTTTCTTATTCAAAAGAAGAAGGAACACCTGCAAGTAGACTTCCAGATCAAATACATCCAATGACTAAAAAAAGTAGATATAATAAAATAATGAAACTTCAACAAGAAATTGCAGCCGAAAAGTTAAAAAGTCAAGTTGGAAAAGAATTAGAAGTTCTTATTGAAACTAAAACTTTTGATTCTAAATATTATGCTGGAAGAAGCTATATGGACGTTCCAGATATCGATGGATTAATTTATATAAAAAATGAAAATAAAGAAGATTTAGAAAACCAATTTATAAAATGTAAAATTACTGATGTTAAAGGCTATGACTTAATCGCCCAAATTTAATTTTAGATATTTTAATACAAAAATGTTCATATATGAAATTTATTTATCATATATGAACATTTTTTATTTATATCAATTATCCTTTCTTTTTATTTCATTAACAGTTTTAGATCAATATTTATTCTCCTAATACCATATTAATTAGTGCCATTCTTACAAACACACCATTTTGAACTTGTTTAAATATTCTAGATTTACTACACTCTACTATGTCATCTGTTATTTCCACATTTCTATTAAATGGTGCAGGGTGCATTATAATTGCTTTTTCTTTCATTTTGTTCACACGATTTCTATTTAATCCATATTTCTTATTATATTCTTCCTCTTTTATTTGCATTTTGTTTTCATGTCTTTCGTGCTGAACTCTAAGAAGCATTACTATATCTACCTTTTCAATCACATCATCTAGTTCAACATAATTATATCCTTCTTCTCTATATTCTTCTGGTCCAGAAATATATACTTCCATTCCTAATTTTTTCATTATTTCTATATTGGTATGTGCTACTCTTGAATATTTTATATCACCAACAATAACGATTTTTAATCCTTCGAATTTACCAAATTCCTGTCTTATTGTTAATAAATCTAATAAAGATTGAGAAGGATGATTTCCTGTTCCGTCCCCTGCATTTAATATTGGAATATTCAACTTTCCAACTAATTGATTATAATACTCATTTTCTTTATGTCTTATTACAACTGCATCTACTCCAAACATTTCAAATGTTTTTACAGTATCATATAAAGTTTCACCTTTTTTTATACTAGAATCTCCTGCATTAAAATTTTGAGTTCTACATCCAAGTTTTAATGCTGCCATATCAAAACTATAATGTGTTCTTGTAGATGGTTCAAAAAATAAATTTGCAACTACTTTTCTCCCTTGATAATCAACTTTTTTTCCATCTCTAAAAGCTTGTGCTCTATCTAATATTTCGTTAATTTTCTTTGTTGTAAAGTCATTTAAATTTAATACATCCATATAGATTCTCCTTTACATTTTTTTCGATTTTATCATACAAAAAAATAGATTACAATACATTTTTATTGTTATTACATAAATAAAATGAACTAAAATTATTAAACTTTTTTATTTAATAATTTTAATTCATTTTATATTTTACTACTTTTTTATATTAACTTTTTTGTCTTTATAAACTTAATTAACATTTATTCTTAGCTCCACATATGTTTTCTTGTTAACTCTAGTAAATTTAATGGAGTAAAACCTACAATTTGTACTTTAGATCTATCTTCTTTTATACAATTTTTAAATATCTCTAATACCTTTTTTCTATTTTCCTCATTCATATCTATATAATCTATTATTATTATTCCTCCAATATCTCTAAGCTTAAGCTGTTTTGCAATTTCTATTGTTGCCTCTTTATTTACTGTAAAAATTGTATCATTCAAATCTTTCTTTCCTATATATTTTCCTGTATTTACATCTATTGCTGTTAGAGCTTCTGTTTTATCTATTGTTATAAATCCTCCACATTTTAACCAGATTTTTCTATTTTCTATTTTTTCTAATTGTTTTTTTATATCATAAACATCAAAAACATTATTTTTCAACTCTATTTTTATAAAATCATGTTGTTTCATTTTTTTCAATATATTCTCTATATAATTGTACATATATTCTGTATTAACAATAATTTTATTTATTCCTCTATCCATCATATCTACTAATAATCTGTCTATAACTCTATTATTAGTATACAATAATTTTGGTTCAAAATTTTTTTCATTTTCTAATTTTTCTAAATTTGAATAGACCGCTTCTAATTTAGCAATAACTTCATTCATATCCTCTTTTATTTCTTTTTCATTTTTTCCTATAGCTGAAGTTCTAATTATTATGCCTAAATCTTTATTTAAATTTTTCTTTACAATCTCTTTTAATCTATTTATTTCTTCTTTATTTTCTACTTTTTGTGATACTGTTATAAATTTAGTTCCTGGCATTATAACAACAAATCTTCCAGGCATATTAATATGTGTAGACACTCTTGGTCCTTTTTGCATTATTTGATCTTTTTTTACTTGTACTATAACAGGCATTCCTACTTTTACGTATTCTTTTATATCTATGTCCTCAAAATTCTTATTTTTATTTCCAGTTTCATTGCTAACCTTAGGTACAATATCTTTTATATGTAAAAAAGCATTTCTGTTATTTCCTATATCTACAAAAACAGCTTGTAGTCCAGGAAGTACTCTTTGTATTTTTCCTAAATAAATATTTCCTTCTATTCTTTTTTTATTAAAATCTTCTTCATACTTTTCTGTAACAATAGAGTTTTCTACTAAAGTTATTATACTTTTTTCATCTGTATTATCAATTATAATTTCTCTCATTTTAAATTAATTTCTCCTCTATTTCTAATTAATACCATTACTGTTAAAAAATAATAAAATTTTAGAATACTTATGCATATACTATTTTACACATTATTATATTTATTCATAGCAATATCGATTCCATTTTCTAATAATTCTGTTATTGCCTTTTCAGCTTTACTAACGCCTTTTAATAATTCATTATATTCTTCATCATTAACATGTCCTATAACATAATTTATTAAATCTGATTTTCTTTCTGGCATTCCTATTCCAACTCTTAATCTAGTAAATTTTTCTGTTTTTAGCATATGTACTACAGATTTCATTCCATTATGTGTTCCAGGTCCTCCCATTTTTCTAATTCTTATTATACCTGGATTTGTATCTATATCATCATATATAACGATAATTTTATCTAAATCAATTTTATAAAATTTAACAAATTCTATTACTGCATCTCCACTTAAATTCATATATGTTTGAGGTTTTACTAATATTACTTTTTCTTTTCCTATTGTCCCTGTACCATATAAAGCGTTAAATTTATTTTTGTTAACTTTAATATTATACTTTTTACTTAGTTCATTAATTACTTCAAATCCCATATTATGTCTTGTTTTTGAATACTCTTCTTCAGGATTTCCTAATCCTACAATTAAATACATATCTAATTATCTCCTTTTATCTTATATTAGCACGTTTTAGCTAATTAGACAATATTTTTTCAAATATAAGTACATCACAATCTTCTTTTGCTAAGTAAAAATCATTTTTTTTATAAAAACCAACAGCTCTTTCCAATTTCTTATATGTTCCTAATTGTATTTTTTTAAAATTATTATTTACTGCAAAATTTGTTAAATCTTCCATTAATTTTTGTGCTACTTTATAACCTCTATACTCTTTATGAACATACATTGTTTTTAACATTCCAACACCATTAGATATATTTTCTAGTCCTATAGTTCCTATAACTTCTTTTTTATTATCTAAAGCTATCCAAAAGTTTCCTCCGTTTTCTTTATATTTTTCTCTATCTATTGTTTCTAGTTCTTCTCTCCATTCTTCAAACCCAAATTCATCTATACATACTTCAACTAAAAATTTTTTTACTTTTTCTGCGAATTCATTACTAAATTCTAAAAATCTCATCCCCTCTTTCATATTTACCTCCATCTTATTTTATTACTTCATATTTTGCTATCTCCTTATAATACTTTTCTAATTTGTCTATTACGTTATTCCATGTATATTTTTCTGATGTAAGTTTTGAATTTTTTGATAATTTTTTTCTTAGTTTATCATCTTTTATTAAAATTTCTATTTTTTCTTTTATATCTTCTACTGTTCCTACAGTAATTAATGCATTTTCATTATCTTCTACAAAGTCTCTATTTCCTCCTGTATCTGTAGTTATAATTGGTAATCCACACTTCATAGCCTCTAAAATAGGTAGTCCAAAAGATTCATATTTTGATGCACATACATATACATCAGAACTTCTCAAAATTTCTCCAATTTGCTTTTGAGTTACATTTTTAAAAAATCTTTCATTACTGTTTTTTGGTTCATCTGGAGTTATCCAATTTAAGTTTATATTATAGCCTTCATTTCTTATCTTTTTTACTGCATCTAATATTTTTTCTATACCTTTAAATTCAGAATTTTGTGATCCTACAATTGCTATTGTAAAACCTTTTTTCTCATCATCCGCTTCTTTACTTTTTTTTGTTTGATAAAAATATGTATCATCAACTGCATTTGGTATTACATAAGCATCTTTTTTATAAATTTCTTTTATTTTTTCTTTAGCATAACTTGATACTGTATAAATAAATGGTGCTACTTCAAATTCTTTTTTTATGTAATTAAGAGTTCTTTCATCTAATTTTTGCAAATCAAATAAATGAACATCACCTTGTTCAAAATATATAACAGGAGCTTTATTTTGCTCTATACATTCATATATTTCTCTCCAATATGTTGCAACAATAATATCACATGTGTGTATAGCCTCACATAGTATTTCATCCCACGGTACCTGTATAAAAATTATTCTTTCATCCATTTTAAACCAATCTGGCTTTGGATAATGTGATATAATTGTAACTTTATGACCTCTTTTTACTAAGTAATTTGAGTGTTCTAATATAATTTTACTTCCTCCACAAAGCCCTGTCCATGTCATTACATATACTATATCCAGATTTTCTTTTATTTTATTTGTTTTTTCTAATTTTTGAAATTCCGCATTTTTTAACCTTGCTTCTCTTTGCTCAAACTCTCTTTTTCTGTAGGCTTTTATATCCATATATGCAGTTCCTCCTACTTTTTAAAATTTTCTTTTATTCTATTCCATACTTCATTTGTTTTTAAATATTCTTTATAATGTTTTTCCACATTTTCAGAATACTCTTTAAACTCATCTAACAATACATTAAAATTATTATCTTGGAACAATTTATTAATTTCAGGAACACTGTCTTCTAATTTTTTATATGTTTCTTCTATTTTAGTTTTATAACTTTTCTTCTCTGCTATATAAAGTAATAGTGGTTTATATTTCATCCATCCTTTACTAGCTCGTAAAAATCTTAATCCTATTTCAGATTCGTCACCTTTTATTTTTCTTAATGATACTGGATATTTTTGTTTCATTATTCCTGGGTATTTTAAAAAACCATCATGAAAATGATATACAGGAACTCTTAAAACTTTAGCATCGTCTAACAATGTAGAGAAAAATGTATCTTCCCCTCTTGCTTCTGGTGGATTATAAAAAGCTGGAATTTTATCTAAATGATTCATATTTATACATAAAGTTGAACCGAGCTACCCATTTTCCTGCACCATTTTTTTCTATTTCATATAGCTTTTTTCCCATTGCTATATCTTCTTTTGCAAATGTAACACCATTGTTTTTCTTAAAATTCTCTTTTACTTTATCCCAAGAAATAATATCATTACTTATTGCTTCAATATATTTTCTAAACATATCTTCATTAATTTCTTTATTTAGTTCTACATATGGTATTGGTGAAATATATCCGCAATGATATCCAATTGTTATATCTGCATCTTTTATATTTTCTAAATGCTTTATAATATTATTTTGTTTTCTCCATGTTATGGTATTATCTTCATTTTTTATACATGCTACTGGATACTCATCATCATCCCAAAATAATAAATAATCATATTTTGATTTTGCCGCATAGTATAATAATGTATTTCTACCTTTTGCATGTCCATGTCCTAAAATAAAATTTACTTCTTTTTTTGTAAAACCCTGTCTTGCAATTAGTTTTTTCTTTTCTTCTTCTATATCTTCTGGAGTAATATATCTTATTTTAATATTTTTATAAACTTCTGGAAGAATACCATAAAAGTCTACTCTTGTTGTAATTTGATATGATAAATCAAATAAAATAAATATTGTCAGTTCTACTTTAGGCTTAAAATCTTGCAATTGTTCTAACATTTGTTTATACATATTATTTATTAATTTACAAACATTTGGTCTTCCTGTAACAAAACCTATAGCTACTTTTATTTTTTCATCCATTTTTAACACCCATCCTTTTACATTATTTTGTTTTTTATATCTTCTATTGAAATAACTCCTTTTCTTAAAATCTCTATTTTTCCATCTATCACTTTAACTATAGTAGAAGGAATACTTTCCTTACAAATACCACCATCTATAAAAGCATCTACTTTATCTTTAAAATCTTTTATAGTATCTTCTATTTTTACTGGACTTGGCTTTCCAGAAATATTTGCACTTGGTGCTGCAATCGGTACATCACACATGTTTAATATATTTTTAACAATTTTATTATCTGGTATTCTAATACCTATAGTGTCATTACTAGCTGTTATTAATTTACAAATATTACTTTTTTTCTTTTTTAAAATTATAGTAATAGGTCCTGGCATGAAGTTATTTATTATTTTTCTTTCTAAATCGTTTGTTATTTCTGCATATTTTTCTATTTCAGATACATTTTTTACTAATATATTAAGCGCTTTTTCTTTTGGTCTTTCCTTAATACTATAAATTTTTCTTATTGCCTCTTCAGATAAAGCATTTCCTCCCATTCCATAAACAGTTTCTGTTGGAAATATCACAACCCCATTTTCTTTTATTATATTTGATATATTTTCTAATTCTTCTTTTTTTATTTCATTTCTCCAATCGTAAAATTTGGTCATCTTATTCCTTCTTTCATACTATACATAATATTATATATGTTATCATATATTACAAATATTGTCAAATTTCAGCAATCTTCTTTGTGGTATTTATATTTTTCTCTTGTATTCTTTTATTTGCTCTCGTTTTCTTTGTTTTTCTATATTTATCTTGTTAAGTAATTCTTTTTTTTTGTTTCTCCTATACTATTTTTAATACTTTTAACTTTTACTTTATTTAAAACTTACTAATTTTACTTATAATTAATAAACTTTTAGTAAAAAAATATAATATTTGTTTTTTATAACAATTTACGAGAAAAAAACATAAACTTTAACTAACTTCAAACACCAAAAATGAATAGGCAAACAAACTCTTCCTGTTCGCCTATTCAATTTTTATCATTTCATTTATTATTTGCTCAATTTTAAAATAACTCTTCTAATTTATATTCTTTTTCTAATTTATCATTCATATATAATTTAGTAACAAGGTCTAATTCTTTTTGTGATTCTTCTGATACATTAAATGAAAATATTTTTTTATCAGGTGCCATTACTATATATTTTATTGCATTTACTGTTGCTTCATTTATTTGTATACAAGACTTATCAACTTTTCCACATTCCACACATTTAAATCCATTTGATTCTAAACTAAAATATGAAATTTTATCATTTCTTTTACAGTTTGTACATTCCCTAATTCTTGGTGTAAACCCTAAAAAACATAATAATCTAAGTTTAAAAATAGATAATACTAAACTTAAATTTTTATCTGTTTCAGATATTACATATAAAGTATTTAATACTAATTGTAATATCTTATATGTATTTTGGTTTTCATCTGTTACATCATTAATTATTTTTGTTATATGTGCTGCATATTTTAGCTTATCTAAGTCTATTCTAATTGGATAAAATATTTCTATTGTATCACATGAATTTATGTGATATGAGTTTGCTCCTTTAAAAATCATATATTCTCCAAAACATAAATATTGAGTGCCTGCCATAAGCAAACTTTTAGGTCTTCTTGCTCCGTTTTGCAGCGCACCCAATTTTTCCTGTAGGAGTTAATATTGTAACCATTTTATCGAAATCAGACATGTTGTTTTCCGATATAATTATCCCCTTGGTTTTTATTATCCCCATATTCATTCACCTTTAAATTTTTTTCTATATTTTCTACTTCAATTAGTTCTAAATAAGTATCTATATTACCAGTATTTTTAAAAGTATTCCATGCTAATTGTTTTATCATGTGCAATCACTCCTTATCATAAAGTAACAAATTATAACTTTAGTCTTATCTTTTGCTTTTTTGCTAAAAATTATTCTAATTTTTAAAATTTTTTATTCTGGTTTAAATTTTTTTACTATTTTATCATTATTAAGCCAATCTTCTTTAACTTTAACCCATAATTTTAAATTTATTTTTGTATCAAGCATTTTCTCCAAATCTTGTCTTGCATATGTTCCTATTTTTTTTAACATATTTCCACCTTTACCTATTATAATTCCCTTATGTGAATTTCTTAAACAATATATAGTTGCTTCAACATCATAAATCGGCTTTTTATCTATAGTTTTTCTTTTTTTCATTTTTTCAGTTTCAATATATAAACCATGTGGAACTTCGTCATTTAAAAGTTTTAAAGCTTTTTCTCTAATTGTTTCTTCTACTAATTGTCTCATTGTTTGGTCTGTATATTCTTCTATATCATAATATGCAGGACCTTCATTTAAGTTCTTTTTTATTTCATCTATAATATCTTCTATATTTTTATTTTTTGTAACAGAAACAGGAATAATTGCTTCAAAATCATATTCGTCTTTATATAAATTAATTATTTTAGCTAGCTTTTCTTTTGTTACTAAATCAATTTTATTTATAATTAAAATAGTTTTTCTTTTAGCTTCTTTTATTTTATCTAATATTATTCTATCACCTTTTCCTATTTCGTCTGATGTAGCTTCAATTACAAACAATATTACATCTACATCACCTATCGTTCCAAAAGCAGTTTCTACCATTGCATTTCCTAGTTTTGATTTTGGTTTATGTATTCCTGGTGTATCTATAAAAATAATTTGCAAATTTTCTCTATTTACTATAGCTCTTATTGCATTTCTTGTTGTTTGTGGTTTATTTGCTATTGCTGCTACTTTTTCTCCTACTAATGCATTTATAATACTTGATTTTCCAACATTTGTTCTTCCAACCATTGAAACAAATCCTGATTTGAATTTTTCTTCCATACTTCCTCCACACTTTTCTATCTTATTATATATCTATATTATTGCTAATTTTGTAAAAAATAGTAGTTTATCTAAATTATTTTCTGAATTTATTCTAACACATGAAAATACTAAAGTCAAAATAGCTATTTTTTATAAAAAACTTTCTTTTTATAAAAAAAGTATTCAAAATGAAATTATAAATTTACATATTGAACACTTTCCTATTTTATTTAAATGTGACTTCTGCATCTATTGGACAAATTTGAATAAATGTATTTCCGTCATTAACTTTTATCTCATTTCCATTTAAGTCTTTGTATACAGTTTGTTCTGTTCTAGACTTTTTCTCACATTTTATTTTTATAGCTTTTCCATTTGTAATATAATATCCATCTCTTGTTCCAACATTATCTAATGTTTGTCTACCTTTATTCTCTCCATCATCTAAAGTTGTATTTTTTACAAATGTAATAATTATATTTTTAACTGTTACATCTTCATTTGTATTCCAATCAACTTGTTTTATTCCTCTTGTATATCTTAGATATCTTTTTGTTTCTGCATTATATGTATAACTTGCTGTGTTATAATCTGAATATTTTATAGAGAAACTATTTGCTTCTTGCTCATCACCATCTAGCTCAACATCATCAGACACATAATTTAAAACGCTCTTTTTATTTGATGTTGTACTATATCCTTTATTTTTGGCTATATTTAAAATATTTTTAGTAGATGTTACTGCATTATGCGGTGCTGATTTATCTTTTACTCTCCAAAAATCAGTTGCACTTTCTGTTATTCCATTAATATTATTTACTTTTAACTTACTAATGTCTCTTTTGGCTTGTGGGCTCCAACCATAATGTACATATATTGCATCATTTTCTAAAGCATAATCTAAAAAATAATGTCTTGAACTTCTTATTGGTCCTACTTTTTCTAAATTTTTACCTTTTAAGACTTCCATAAGTCTTGTTTCTCCACCTTCAACAATTATTTCGTAAACAATATATGCATCATTTAATCCAGCTTGTGGAAGTGCTCCTTTATGGTTATCTATCATTATAGCTATTGGTCTATCATCACCTGAAAATATATTAACATCTTGTTTAGTTCTCTCTTCATCTTGTTTACCTAAAGTGTCTGTTCCTAATGATATTACTTGATCTGCACCTTTATTTTTCTCTTTCACTAATTTTATAGCAAATAGCACTCCTACAGCAATAACTAATATAACAACTATTGCTATTAGTATTTTTGTACTCTTTTTCTCCACAATTTATCCCCCTTTTATTTTATAATTTAAAAACAATTAGTCCATAAACTAATAAAACAATTAAAACTCCCATACAACATCCAAATATAACTTCTGACGAAGACTTTTTATTATCTTCCATTCTATTTTCTAGTACCATTAAAGCTAAAATCAAAGATAATACAAATACTAGTAAACTTTTTGTATTAATTCCTATTGCTGTTAAAATAGCAAAAGAAATAGCAGATTGTCCACTTGGTACAAATTTTGAATTTATAAACTTGTGTTTATTAGATTTTGAACTTGCAAATACAGATATTACTGCAATAACTGTTAACATTATACCAACAAAAGCTAAATGTACTGGTGAATTTATCATATTTTTAAATATACTTTCACCAAATTTACTAAGATCTGTTTCTCTTAAAAATAAAAAGTACGCAACTATAACTGAATTTATAGACATTAAAAGCACTGCACCGGCCCCAACATCTTTGGCTATTTTTGCCTTTGGATGATATAAATCTGTATATAAATCTACAACTGTTTCTATTGCTGTATTTACCATTTCTGCAAATATTACAAACACTACTGCAAACATCAAACATAAAAACTCTGTTGTAGTAAAATTATAAAATAAGCTAAGTACCATAACCACAACAGCTATTACTAATTGTTTTTTTATATTACTTTGTGTGGTTGTTGCATAAATTAGTCCTTCTATTGCATTTTTAAATGCATCTATGAAATTACTATTTGACAACTTTTGTTCTTTATTTTTATCTTTTTTTTCCATATAACCTACCTTATCTAGTTATATTTAATTTTTGTAAGACATTTTCTTCTTTTTGTCTCATAATTTTCTTTTCTTCTTCTTCCATATGATCATATCCCATTAGATGATAAAAACCGTGAACAACCATATAAGAAAGTTCTCTTTCAAAACTATGATTATATTCTTCTGCTTGTTCATAAACTCTTGGAATAGAAATCACAACATCTCCTAGTATATCTGTAACAATGTTTTCTTTTTTCTTTATTAATCCTTCTATTTCTTCTTTTTGAAACATTGGAAAAGATAATACATCTGTTTCTTTATCTATATTTCTATATTCTTTGTTTATTCTTTTTATTTCTTCAGGATTTGTTAATATTATGTTTATATATATTTTTATATTATCTAATCCTTCTTCTTCAAAACATTTTTTTACAACTGTATTAATAATTTTATTGTACTCTTCATTTTCTTCTATATTGTTATAATTTATTTGTACGAAATTTTTCATAATATATTTCCTTTCACAAAGATTAATGTACTCTTTGTTTTGTATATATTCCCGCATAAGAATTACAAGAATTTTTTAAATTTCTCATAACACCTAGCTCTACTAATCTATTTTTATAGAACTTAATTATCTTAAAATATTTATTTTCATTTTTTAAAACTTGCTTTAAATCATTTGAAATAAATAAAATTTCCTTTTCTTTAAGATATTTTTCTTCATCTATTTCTTTTAAGCTTTCTAATTCTTTATACTTGTCCCAAAACTTTCTATACTCTTGTCTTAAATTTGGCTTGTCCCAATAAACTTTTGTAGACAATAATTTTACATTATATTCTTCTATTAATTTTATTAATAAACTATATGCTCTTTCTTGTTTTTTTATCACTCTTGTATCTACAATTAAACTTCTAACGTCTTTTAATAATTTTATATAACATTGTTCTGCAACAGATAATGGTAAACTATGTGTAAATAATCTTCTGCTTATTCCTAATAAAATCATATTTTTTTCTATTATTTCATTTTGGTCTAGTTTACCAACTGTATATTTTTCAAAACTTTCATATTCATTAGTTATCTCTTTATATAGTTCAGTATTATTCTCTTTAAATTTTAATGGTAATATATTAGATATATATTCTTCTAATGTGCTAAAAATTTTGTTATAGATTTCATCTTTAGCAACTAATGTTAAATTATCTGCAAGTTTTATTGAATAATATTTTAATATACCTTTATAAATATTTTCCATTTTATAACAGTAAAACTTCTTATATTTTTCTACTGTTTTATCTTTTCCTGTTTCTAAAACAGTTTGATAATCTAATTCTAATAAATATTTTTGTTTTCTATATTTATATTCTGTATAATCATTTTCTTTCAAATGAACTATTAAATAATATCTAGAAAGTGCATCCTTTTCAAATTCTGTAGCTGTGTTATTTTTCACCTTTTTATAAACAGAATCTACTATATTTTTATCTATTGCATCTAAATATAATGCATAAATATCTTCATATTTTTTTGAAAGCGCTTCTTTTTTTTCCTCTTCTAAGTTGCTGCTTAGAGCAAAATTCTCATAAGCTTTTAATAAGCTATTTCTTTTTATTGAAATCAGCATTCCATTAATACCAACTTTAGTAGGTATTAATAACTTTGTTATAGTATTTGTAATTTTAGAAAAAAACGTTCTTTCTGTATTATATACTCTAAGACTTTTTCCTTCCATATCCCTCATCCTTTCAAAATACTATTTTTTCTTTAGTACCAATTATTTCTTTAATCTCATATATAACTTCTACATCAATATATTCCTCATTTGGATATGTATTAATATATGTATTTAATAAATCTTCTTTTGATTTTAAATTTTTATCTAACTCTTCTTTTGATTTTACAATTCCAATTTCTTTTGCTTCATCTTGATTATAAACTATATTGTTATTTACAACTTCATAATTATTGCTTATTATAAGCCCTGCTGGTAAATAAAGATTGGAAAATAGTTTTA
The DNA here is from genome assembly GCA_000434015.1 of Clostridium sp. CAG:571. Classification (GTDB taxonomy): domain Bacteria; phylum Bacillota; class Clostridia; order TANB77; family CAG-508; genus CAG-492. The sequence goes on along the minus strand of HF999523.1, from coordinate 222,373 downwards.
ATTTTTTTTGCTCCTTTATTGTATCATAATTTTCAAAATTTGAAAGCTTTTTATACAAATTTATTTCAAAATTATTTATATTTAATGTATATTTTTTTTCTTCATTTCCTGTTCTTAATTTTTCCTCTTGTTTATAATATATTCTTTCTTTATGAGAATACCATACTTTTGCTTCAACACTTCCTTCTGCATGAACATATCTAGTTCCTGTATATTTTCCTTCCATCCATCCTGCAATTAGTGGTGTTCCTTTTTTCACAACATCTCCCTCTTTTACTAATACTGTTCCATTTTGTGCATTAACTTTTATTATACTTGCCTCTTTATCTGAAACAATATTACAGTATTCATCTTCTTTTATTATTTCTGGTTTAGCATCTGCCTCTACAACTTTCACAATTGCATTTGTACCTTTTAAATCAATCCCTATCCATGCTATATCTTTTCTGTCTAATCTTATTTTGTTAATTATACTTTTCAAATCCACTTTTCTTTTTAATTTTCCTATTGTTAGTCCTTCACTATTAATAGTCTTAATAAGTTCATTTTGATTTATTTTATCAGTTCCTACTATTTCTATATTCCATATAAAATTTGATAGATATATTATTACACAAATAATACTTACCAAAGCAATAGCAAATATTTTTCTTTTTTTATATCTATTAAACAAAAATGGTAGACCACTTTTTCTTTGTATCTTTACTCTACATTTACTTTGTTTTGCAATTTTAACAACATTTTTAAAGTCAAAGATTCCTACATTTGCATATATAATTGTAGATTTATCTCTTTTTATATTAAATAAGAATATATTTTTATTTATACATGTATTTATAAATCTTTCTGTAAAAAATCCCTCTACTAATATATTTACATAGCCCAAAATATAGTTTAATAATATTTTTATATACAAACTTATTCCTCCTTAGTCTTTATTACCCCTTGTTTTCATACTTAAAAATACCAAATTAAAATTTCATACTATTCTTCATCTATCATACTTTCAAAGTCTAAACTTTCAATTTTACCAGTAATTAAAATATCATCTGTTGTCATTTCACTTAGATTTAAATTAAAACCATTAATATTTAAAATACCTATATATGTATTTACTCTTATAAAAAATTCTTGATACTCTAAGATTCCTTTATAATTTTCTATTAGCATTTGGTTAAATCCTAAAATCGTAATTTTAGGTTCATTTGACGAAATTTCTTTTGGCATTTCGAGCACTTTATCTAATCTACTTAACTTACTTTTTTTATTATTCTTATTCAAAACTCTTTCTCTCCTCTTTTACATTTTTTACATACATTTATTTTTACAATACTAGTTTATTAAACTTATTCTTCTTTTAGAACTTTGGTACAAATATAATAATTTTAATAGTTTATTAAAAAAGTAGACAAGTCAAATTTTTCTTGCCTACCTATACCTTTTATATCTCCTATTTTTCAAATTCATCTAAATTTTTAAACTCATACCCCATATTTTTTATTTCTTTTATACAATAATCTAGTACATTTGTATTATCTTTTGAATTTCCATGTAATAAAATAATTGCACCATTATGCACATTATCTAATATTTTTTGTTTTGCTACATCCTCTCTTCCTTGTTTTTGTTCATTCCAATCATCATATGCAAAACTCCACATTACTGTTGTATACCCTAAACTCTTGGTATATGCTACTGTTTTTTCACTATACTCTCCTTTTGGTGGTCTTAAATATTTCATTTCATAGTTATATTTTTCATAAATTTTTGTATGTAAATCCATAACTTCTTTTTTTATTGTATCTGTGTTTAAGTCTGGCATACTTTTGTGATTTACAGTATGATTTCCTATAATATGTCCTTCATCTATCATTTTTTGCACCAATTCTGGTTCAGTATTAACATAGTGTGCTGTTATAAAGAAAGTTGCTTTTACATTGTTTTGTTTTAATACTTCTAAAATTTTTTCCGTATATCCGAGCTTCATACCCTTCATCAAAAGTTAAATATACATTTTTTGAATCTTTATTGCCGATAGAATATCCTTCATATTTGTCTAATATTTGTTTATTAATTTTTCCTACATCAGGTTGTTCATGGTTATCATTTCTTTTTATTCCCCATCCAATTTTTTTATTACTTAAGCTATCTATATTTTCTAATGTTCCATTTGTTTGTATTGTTTGTAGCTCTCTTGTATTATTAAGTTTTGCCACACAAAATGTAAATACAAATATGCAAATTATACTAAAACAATACACTATACTTTTTTGTATTTTTTCCATATTTACTGTCTCCTTCTTATAATTTTATAATAAATATATATTAAAATTTTTTTAATTTATGTGTTAAACAACTATTCTTCATAATATTTTATTAATAAATTCACACTAACTATATATTTTTCTATTATAACTACACTCAACAATTTTACTGTAATACATTTACAACATTATGTAAATATGTTATAATATACTCATATTATTTTTTAAGGAGATTATTATGGATATAAAAGAATTTTTAAAAAACAAATTTAGAGCATCTCATATGACAAAATCCGATACTGGAGATTTAGTTACATTTGAAGAAAAGCAAAGACAAGATATAGAAAAAGCCCAAGCTCAAAAGCTTGAAGAAGAAAATAAAAAAAATAAAGTAAATCAAGATATTCATGAAGCACTTGCTTTTTTAAATTCTCCAAGACCACATACTAGAAGAGTTCAAACAAAAACAATTAATACTAATTCAGTTAGCAATATAGATACTACAACATCTAATCATTCAAGTTTAGCTTCTAATATTGATATTCCTTTAACCCCAGAAGCTTCAAAAACTCTTGAAGATGATGAAATGAGAAAATATGTTTTAGAATCAGCAAAATTATTAAAAAGCTCTCCAGTAAAGCATCAAAATAAAAAACCTAATGTTGAAGTTTTAAATAAAAACAAAAAAAATTTTGATATGGATAGATAAAAGTAAAAAAAAAGAAACATTAATTTTAAATGAACAAAGAAAGTTCTTTTATAAAAAATGTTTCTTTTTTATAATTTAATTCATCTCAACAGCACCAATTATACTATTTATATCTTCTATTTTATATTTATTCATATAATTTTCTATTCCTTCTACAACTTTTATACTTGTATCTGGTGTATAGAAATTTCCTGTACCTACCGAAACAGTTTTTGCTCCTGCTAGCATAAATTCTATAGCATCTTCACCTGTCATAATTCCGCCAAGTCCCATTACAGGTATTTTTACTGCATTAGCAACTTGATATACCATTCTTACTGCTATTGGTTTTATAGCAGGTCCTGATAATCCACCAGTGTTATTTCCTAATACTGGTTTTCTTTTATTTATATCTATAACCATTGCTGTAAATGTATTAATTAATGATACTCCATCTGCACCTGCATCTTCTGCCCCTTTAGCAGTAAGTGTAATATCTGTTACATTTGGACTTAATTTTACTATAAGAGGTTTATCTAAAACTTTACGAACAGCAGATGTTACTTCTTTTACACCTTCATATGTAGTACCGAAAGCTAAGCATCCTTGTTTTACATTTGGACAAGATAAATTTAATTCCACACCATCTATATCTGCTTTATTTAATATTTTACAAAGTTCTACATATTCATCTAAAGAACTTCCTATAGCATTTACAATTATTGCTGTATCATATTTTCTAAGATTTGGAAATAAATGCTCCATTGCATATTCTATTCCTGGATTTTGTAAACCAATAGCATTTATCATTCCACTAGCTGTTTCACAAACTCTTGGTGGCTTATTTCCAGGTCTTGGTTTTAATGATGTTCCTTTTGTAATTATTCCGCCTAATTTACTTAAATCAAAAAATTCTGAAAATTCATCTCCATATCCAAAAGTTCCAGATGCAACTGTAACTGGATTTTTCATTTTTATACCTGCAAACTCTACACTTGTATTCATTTTTTTCCTCCTTTATTAAATTTCTACACTTTTGCTATCAAATACTGGACCATCTTTACAAACCCTTGCATAATTAACATCTTCTGTAGTTAGTTTTACAGAACATCCCATACAAGCGCCTACTCCACAGGCCATTCTTTGTTCTAATGATATTTGACAAAAAATATTTTTACTTTCTGCAAGTTTTTTTACTGCTTTTAACATTGGAAGTGGACCACACGCATAAATTGCATCTATATTCTTTTCATTTAAATCTTTTTCTAAATAGTTGATTGCAAATCCACTATTTCCATATGTTCCGTCATCTGTAGTTATAATTAAATTGTTAGCTACATTTTTAAATTCGTCTTCTAAAACTACAAAATCTTTACTTCTAAATCCTAAATAGATATTTGTGTTTGCTTCTTTTTGCGCTTCTTTTACAAACTCGTATAAAGGAAAAATACCTATACCGCCTCCTATTATTGCTACATTTTTATGTCCATTTAATTTAAAAATACCATTTCCAAGTGGACCAACAACATCGATAAAATCACCTTCTTCAAGCTTAGATAAAAAATTGGTTCCTCTACCTTTTACCTGAAAAATAATTTCAAATAAATTATCTTGTTTGTTAACATTATAAATACTTATTGGTCTTCTTAAAAATGGTTCATAACTTTCAGAAATTTTTATTTCCACAAATTGTCCTGGCTTTGCATTATTTGATATTTCTTTTGATTCACAAGTAAATTTAAAAATATCTTCTTTTAATTGTTCTTTTTTTACTAATTTAACATTTGCATTCGTAGGCATAATTTTTCCTCCTTAATTTATTTTTTATAATCCTATCATATTTTATTATTTTGTTACAATACTTTATCTGATTTTATTAAAATTTGTTTTAGATATTTCTTTGATTTAAAGCACTTTCACTTTTCGACAAAATCTATAATATAACTATAATACTCTTGACATTTTGCCATTTTTAGATTATATTGAATGTTATTAACTGGAAATATAAGGTAATTATCCTGTTTTTGTCGATTTTTTAAGTATTTTCAGTTGTTATTTTATTATAATACAGGTGGTATTTTATGTTAAATTTTGTTTTATGTGATGATAATGAGATTATTGTTGCAAAATTAAGTAAGATGCTAGAATCAATTTTTATAAAAAATAATTTGTCTGCTGAAGTTGGTTTTACTTCTACAAAGTATGATGAGATAATTGAATATGTTTCTAATAACAAAGTAGATGTTTTGTTATTAGATATAGAATTAAAAGCCAAAATGTCTGGACTAGAAGTTGCAAATTTAATTAGAAAAGAAAATAAAACAATTTATATAATATTTACAACTGGTCATTTAGAATATGGCTTAGTTGCCTATAAATGTAAAACATTTGATTTTTTATCAAAACCTATAACATTAGAAAGATTAGAAGACACTGTCTTAAGATTATTTGAAGATATGTCTTTAAAACCCAAAAAATTTATAAAAATTAATAATAAAAATACAATTATAAATATAGATTCTATTCGCTATATAAAAAAAGATGGTATGAAATTAATCTTTTATACTGATTCACGCGAATATGAATCTTATAGTTCTTTTAATAAGATTTCTAATTTATTACCTGAAAATTTTGTTAGATGCCACAAATCATATATTGCCAACATACATAAGATAAGTGATTTACAAATAAGTAGTAATACTATTCTTTTTGGGAACTCTACTAATTGTAAGTGTTTTATTGGTCCTAAATATAAAAATAATTTTATGGAGGTTTTACGTCATGATGGAAACATTAAATACTGTGTGGACTGCACTAACTACTACAAATGATGAATTGATTAATATTATATCTATTCCTATGTACTTTATTGATGCTTATGTAGTAATGATATTATTTACAACGATTTTAAATATTGAATCAACAAAAAAACAAAAACTTCAATATGTTTTATCTTTATCTATTTTAGCTTTTATTATAAGAGTTATTTTTAAAAATCCATTAGCTACATATTTAAATATGATTTTAACATTAGTTTTAATAGTTAAGATTTTTAAAACAACTTTTTTAAAAGGACTGCTTGCATTAATTTTACAAATTTCTATTAGTGTTTCACTTGAATATATTTATAGTAAAATTTATTTTATACTTTTTAAAACGACATGGGATACATTAGTACATATTCCAATTTTTAGAGTTAGTGTAACATTACTTATATATTTAACTATTTATTTAATTTCTAAATTATGCCAACATTTCAATTTTAATATCAAACTATTAGAAACAATGAATAAAAGAAGTAAAATTATTATATCTGTTAATTGTATATTAGCAGTTATTGTTATAGTTTCACAGTTTTATTTAATAAATTTTTATAGTAACAATCTTCCTTGGTTTATTACTGTATTAAATTTCTTTAGTTTAATTGCATATTTTATTATAAGCTTTGTTAGCTTTACCAAAATAAACCAATTAGAAGAAACCGAAATGAATTTAGAAGAGATTAAATTATATAATAAAACATTAACAATTTTACATGATAATATTCGTTCTTTTAAACACGATTTTGCAAATATAATAACTGGTATTGGTGGATATATTCATACAAATGATATGGAAGGTCTAAAAAAATATTACTCTCAACTTTTATCAGATTGTCAAACAACAAATAATTTAAGTGCTTTAAATCCAGATACTATTAATAATCCTTCAATATATAATTTGTTAGCAACAAAATACCATCTAGCTGATGCATATGGTATAAAAATAAATTTAGAAATATTCTTAGATTTAAATAACTTAAATGCTAAAATTTATGATTTTACTAGAATTCTTGGCATTCTTTTAGATAATGCTATTGAAGCTACTAAAAATTGTGATGAAAAAGTAATAAATCTTATTATGCGCACAGAACCAAATAGAAATAGACAAGTAGTAATTATAGAAAATACATATTCTAACAAAGATGTTAATATTGATATAATATTTGAAAAGGGATACACTACAAAAAAAGGAAATACTGGTCTTGGTTTATGGAAAGTTAGAGAAATATTAAAAAGAAATGAAAATTTAAATTTATACACAACTAAAAATGACAAATATTTTAGCCAACAATTCGAAATGTATTTTAAACCTTCTAAAGAACCTGTTACAAGATAAACAAAAACTCTAATATATTTTAATATTAGAGTTTTTATTTATCTATATATTTTATTTAATTTTAATCTTTTTTTATTAAAGATGCTGGCATTTTTGGTTGATGTAATATCCCCACTATAAAGCATGCAGTATTTGTAGTTTTTGCATATTTTTCAGCCACTTTTGCTAGAAATTTAAACATAAAAATTCCCCCTCATTTTTATTTATTTAATAATACATTTGCCGGCAATGTAATTATTAACACTAATATTTTATAGCTTATATATCAATTGTCTTTTCTTCTAGTTGTTATAAGCTTCATATCCATATTTATTTCTTGTTATTTTATATGCTATTTTGGTTATTGATATTGTTTGTAAGAAAGTTCCTAATAGAAGAATATTGGATAATACATTATTATTTATTATTGCTGCTACTAATAAAGTAACTGTTAAAGTTATATATGACATAACTTTTTTATATTTTCTTTCTTTTTTACTTAATATTGGTAAATTTTCTGTATCTGCTGGTGCATATAGCTTTATCATTATTATAGAAAATACCCATACTAATAAAATAATAATATATTTTAAATATAATGAATCAAATATGTAATATCTACTTACATACACTGTAAAAAAATAAAATAAGCAAGTTCCTATTATACAACCCAGATGAGTTTTTAAATGAAATCCACCAGAATATTTTTTGTATGGTAGTATTGCAAAAAAAGCAAACATAGTTAACCATCCAACTCTTAATATAAATGCTATTGCAAAAAGTAATATTATTTTAGGTATTTCTCCTATAATTAGTTGTATTCCATAATTTATTACTTCTGCCCTTTCGTCATCTACCTCTGGCATTTCTTTTCTAATTTTATTAGTTAGATATGTACAAAATTTATCAATCATTTTGTCACCTCACTTATTTCTTAAACTAATAATACTATTTAATTTTAAAATTGTTTCTTTTTGTTTACAAAAACATCAAAAAACGACACAAAAAATTGCATTTGTATTTTTGTATCGTTTTTTATTATTTTCATAAAATTTACATAAAATCAATATTTGTGTTTTGAAATTTCCATAAGCAATTTATAATTTTTCAAATATTTTTATTGCAAATTTATATCTTCTAGTATTTTCCAACTTCCTTCATATTTAGGAAGACATTTAAACTCCATTTCTTCTTTAGTAATCGGATGTTTTATTGTTAGTTTATATGCCCATAATGCAATCTGTTTTCCATGTCCTCTTCCACCATACTTTTGATCACCATAAATGCTATGATTTCTGCTGGATAGTTGTACTCTTATTTGATGATGTCTTCCTGTATGTAGGTTAATTTTTAAAACAGACAAGTTAATCTCTTCATTATATTTAAGCACTTCATAATCCAAACTTGCTAGCTTTGAATTCTTCGTTCCTTCTTTAACAACTTTACTCATATTATTTTTTTCATTTTTTAATAAGTAATCTTCTAATATTCCTTTATTTTTATCAAATTTTCCATTTACTATTACTAGATATGTTTTTTTAAATTCTTTTATTCTTACTTGTTCACTCAACCTAGAAGCAGCTTTTGATGTTTTGGCAAATACCATTACTCCTCCTACTGGTCTATCTAATCTATGTACTAAACCTAAATATACATCTCCTGGTTTATTATATTTTTCTTTTATATATTCTTTTATTATTGTTAGCATATCTTTATCTCCTGTTTTATCTCCTTGCGAAGGTATATTAACAGGCTTTTCTACTACAATAATATGATTATCTTCATATATTACATGTAAATTTTGCATTTTATTTCTCCCATTTACCATATATTCCACATGGTAATATTAATTTAGAATCTGTCATAGGAAGACCTATCTCCCCATTGCTAAAAGTCCCTTTATATTTTTTGTTTATATTTATTCTCAATATATTTTCTAGAACAGTACTTGATATGCCTGTTGTATATGAATTTATTAAGAAAAATAATGGATTATCTGACAATACTTTTGTACATAAATTAACTAAGTCATATATATTTTCTTCAAATTGCCATACTTCACCATTTGCACCTCTTCCATAAGATGGCGGATCCATTATAATTGCATCATACTTATTTCCTCTTCTTATTTCTCTATTTACAAATTTTACAACATCATCAACAATATATCTTACTTTTCTATCTTGTAAACCAGATGAGATTACATTTTCTTTTGCCCAAGATACCATTCCTTTAGAACTATCTACATGACATACACTTCCTCCTGCTGATAAACAAGCAACTGTTGCTCCACCTGTATATGCAAACAAATTTAAAACTTTTATCTCTCTTTTAGCATTCTTTATTTTATTCATCATCCAATCCCAATTAACTGCTTGCTCTGGGAAAAGACCTGTATGTTTAAATCCCATAGGCTTAATGTTAAAACATAAATTTTTATATTTAATTTGCCAACTTTTAGGAATTTGTTTATTATATTCCCATTTTCCTCCACCTGTATTACTTCTAATATATTTTGCATTTACTTTATTCCACTTTTCTTTGAAAGACTTGTCCTTCCATATTATTTGTGGATCTGGTCTTACTAATATTACATCTTTCCATCTTTCTAGTTTTTCGCCATTTGCCATATCTAGTATTTCATAATCTTTCCAATTACTTGCTATATTCATTTTTTTACCTTTCTTTTATTAAATCTCATTTAATAAATTTATAAAATTATTAATTAAAATTATATCCCATACTATTAAACATGTACTTACTATAGTAATTATAGAAATTGCTTTGTTTCTTTTTATTAAGTCGTGAATTTTTTCAAATTTTCCACTATTTTTTAATTCTAAACAATCTTTTTCCTCATTATATTTTACACTAAATATAATATCTTTTGTGTATTCCATAAAACTCCCCCTTTATTCTTTTGCTAATATTAAATATATATTCGTATTGTTTGAGTTTTATGAATAAAATTACAAACTTTATTATAACAAAAAATACCATATTTTTCAAGTTAAACATTGTTTTAAACTAAAATATAAATGAATAAGTTTTGGTATTTTTATTTCTTTAGCCAAAACTTATTCATTTATTTGTTTGTTTCATCGCCATTTACTAATTTATCTTTTATTTTTTTTGCTAATTCTAAATTTATTCCTTTTACTTTTGCTATTTCTTCTACATCCGCTTCTTTTATTTTTTCAACACTTCCAAAAGCTTTTAATAAACTTGTTTTTTTCATTGTTCCTATTCCTGTTATTTCATCTAATTCAGATTTTGTTATAGCTGCATCTCTTAACTTTTTGTGATATCCTATTGCAGTATCGTGAACTGTATCTTGAAACATTGTTATTGTGTTCATTAATTTTTCAGACAATTTTAACTCTTTTCTGTTTTCGTCCATTAGTGCTCTTGTTTGGTGTTTATCATTTTTTACCATTCCAAATATTGGTATGTTTAAACCTAATTTTTTTATTACTTCTTTTGCTGCTCTTATTTGTGTTATTCCTCCATCTACAAATATTACATCTGGAATTCTCCCAAAACCACTTTTTGGGTCTTTTATAGAATGAATTAACCTTCTTTCTATTACTTCTTTCATACATGCAGGATCATCTTGTGACATTACAGTTTTTATTTTAAATCTTTTAGATAGATTCTTTTTTATTATTCCATCTAACATAACACACATTCCTGCAACCATATATGTTCCAGATATATTTGAAATATCATAGCATTCTATTTTCCTTGGAACTTTTTCCATTTTTAAAACTTCTTTTAATTCATTTATTACATTGTACTTATCTTTTTCTTTATTATTTAGTGTAATTAAAGCATTTTTTTCTGCCATCTCTACAAGTCGCAATTTTTCTCCCTTTTTAGGACTTTTTATTTCTACTTTTCTATCTATACTACTTGTTAACAAATACTCTATAAGCTCTCTATCTTCTATTTCTTCTTTTATCATAATTTTATTTGGAAGTATTGGTCTATTCATATAAAATTGTTTTATAAAACTTGATAAAATTTCACTATCTGTTTCATCATTTAACCCTTCAAAAAAGAAATGTTCTCTTCCTATCATCTTACTTCCTCTTACGAAGAAAATTTCTATACAAACTTCTAGTTCGTTTCTAGCAATTCCAATTACATCAATATCATTTTCAGATATATTTGAAACTTTTTGTCTTTCTGATATTCTTTCTATTGCAATTTTTTTATCTCTTAAATATGCTGCTTTTTCATATTCTTGTTTTTGTGAAGCGTCTTTCATTTGCTCATCTAATTGTTTAAGTATTTTCTCTGTTCTTCCCTCTAATAATTCTATGATTTCATCTATTTGTTTTTTATATTCTTCTTTAGAAATATAACCCATACATGGTGCTAAACATTTTTTTATATGATAATTTAAACATGGTCTATCTTTATATTTAAAACTTTTGCATTGTCTTATTTTAAATTTAGTTTTTATAAAATCTACCATTTCTTTTGCACTGCCACTACTTGCATATGGTCCAAAATATTTTGCGCCATCATTTAAAATTCTTCTTGTTATATATACGTCTGGATAATCAGATTTTACATTTATTTTTATATATGGGTATGTTTTATCATCTTTTAATAACACATTAAATTTTGGCATATTTTTCTTTATTAAATTACATTCCAAAATCAAAGCTTCTGCTTCATTATCTGTTACTATATATTCAAAATGATCTACTAAAGCTACCATATTTTCTATTCTTTTTGTTTTTTTGTTTTTTCTAAAGTACTGTCTTACTCTATTTCTTAAAGATATAGCTTTTCCAACATAAATTATTTTATCGTTTTTATCATGCATAATATATACACCTGGTTTATGTGGTAATTTTTTTAATTCAGTTTCTATATCAAACATAACTTTCCTCTCTTCTTTTTATTTAATGTTCTTTCTCATACTCATTAAATTTTAAGTTAAATACTCATTATAGAATATTTTTTAATTTATTCTTTCTTTTTAATCTACCACATAACATTTAATTTATCAACATTTAATACGAATTGTACTATTAATTTAACATTCAATTATACTTTTTAATCTTTTAAAATTACATTTAACCTTTTATCTTACATTAATTTCAATTTCATTTTATTTTTAAACTTTCTTTTATTTAAACTAAAATTTATTTAGTTTTTAATTAATATTACTTTAGCCCTAAAATCGTTTTTTCTATTTTTTCTTTTTTTATAAAAAAACTTGAAACATTTTTTCTTTTACGGTAATATAATATCATAATTATAATTTACGCAAAAGAAGACAAAAAGCGAAAGGAGATATTTTTAGTTTTAAGCGCCAGGACAATGTTAATATTGTTGACGAGGTTTAGAGTTTATCGAAATATTCGGCGGATGACTCTATGGCATATAGTTACTGTCATTATATATTAGTTAAAACCTAATAGTAATATTAGAACAAAGCTAATATTAGTAACGTTTATTTTGCGTACCTTATAAAAAACAAATTTATGGAGGTATTTTTTTATGTGTGGAATTGTTGGATATGTAGGTGAAAAAAAAGCTTATCCTATTTTGATTAATGGTCTTTTATGTTTAGAATATAGAGGATACGACTCAAGTCGGAATTGCTTCTTTAGAAAAAGATGGCATTAAAGTTATGAAAGATAAAGGAAGAGTTAAAAACCTATATAACTTAGATGGATTAGATAAATTAGAAGGAACTATTCGGTATTGCTCATACTAGATGGGCAACACATGGTAAACCTTCTAAAGAAAATTCACATCCTCATATGGATAATAGCAATAGTTTTGCTGTTGTTCATAATGGTATTATTGAAAATTATAGTGAATTAAGAGATTTTTTAATAAAAAATGGATATACCTTTTTATCTCAAACAGATACAGAAGTTATTCCAAACTTAATACACTATTATTTTTCAAAAGATGAAAAACAAGACGATGAAAAATTTTTAAGAGCTGTAAAATCAGCTATTGACGATTTAAAAGGAAGTTATGCAATTGAAGTTATATCTCCTCTTTATCCTGATAGAATAATTGTTGTTCGAAAAGATAGTCCTCTTGTTATTGGCAAAGGAGAAAAAGAAAATCATATTGCATCAGATATTCCTGCTTTACTTACTTATACAAAAGATTTTTATTTATTAAATGATAATGAATATGCTGTTATATATACTGATCATATTAGATTTTATGATAGCAGCTTAGAAGAACATAATAAACCTATTAAAAATATTGAGTGGGATGCTGGAGCTGCTGAAAAAGGTGGATTTGAAGATTATATGCTTAAAGAAATTTTTGAGCAACCAAATTCAATTAGAGAAACTGTTGGTTCTAGATTTAAACTTGGTGAACCTTGCTTTTTTGATGATATAGATATTTCAAAAGATTATCTTTCTACTATAAATAAAATATACATAGTAGCTTGTGGTACTGCTATGCATGCAGGCTTAGTTGGAAAAAATCTAATAGAAAAACTTTGTCATATTCCTGTAACTGTAGATATAGCTTCAGAGTTTAGATATAGAGATCCAATTATAGATGAAAAAACTTTGTGTATTTATGTTAGTCAATCTGGTGAAACAGCAGATACTATTGCTGCTTTAAAACTATCAAAAACTAAAGGTGCCAAAACACTAGCAATTTCTAATGTAATTGGAAGTTCTATTACAAGAGAGGCAGATTATACTATATATACTCATGCTGGTCCAGAAATAGCTGTTGCTTCTACCAAAGCTTATACATCACAAGTTGTACTTCTTGCAATTTTGGCAATATATTTTGCAGAAGTTTTAGGTACTACAGATTCAAAAGTTTTAGAAAAATTAAAAGCAGACATTTTAGATTTACCTTCTAAAATAGACACTATATTAGATAATACAGAAGAGATAAAAGAATTTGCAAAAAAAGTATATACACAAAAAGATATGTTTTTCTTAGGTAGAGGAACCGATTATAATACTTCTCTAGAAGGCTCTTTAAAATTGAAAGAAATTTCATACATTCATTCTGAAGCATATGCTGCTGGTGAATTAAAACACGGACCTATTGCATTAATAGAAAATGGAATTACAGTTATTAGTATAATTACTGATCCAAATTTAGTAGAAAAATCTATTAGCAATATACAAGAAGTAATCACTCGTGGCGCTAAAACTTTAGTCGTTACAAATCAAACTTTACCAAATAGTAATTTTGATTTTGTAATTAATATTCCAGAAACAGATCCTCTTATCTCACCTATTCTTTCTGTTATACCTTTGCAATTAATTTCTTATTATATTTCTAAAAATAAAGGATTGGATGTAGATAAACCTAGAAACTTAGCAAAATCTGTTACAGTTGAATAATTATTTTATGATATTATAGAAAAAAGACTCAAAAAGATTTGGAAATTCCAAACTTTTTAAGTCTTTTTTAGTAAAGATAGATGCTTTATTTGTTACATTCACTTGCAAAATCGTTCAAGGACTTTTCATCCTTAAACATGTAAGTGGCATGCACCATGATTTTTGCATACGGGCAACAAATCTGCTCAGATTGCAGTGGAACGGCTTTATACCTTTCTGCAATCGTTGCATATTTTGCAACCTTTTGCACAAGTAATTTCACAACAAATTCTGTATCAAAGTTAGATCTACCAACAATTTGAATAGAATTAACAGAAATTACTTTTATAATTACTTCCATGCTTTACTCTCTTTCTACTCTTCTTTTGCGGGATTGTTGCTCTATTAAGAGCTTCAAAAAACAACAATCAGACTGAACTTTTAACAATCTATTATAATTATACCATCTTTATTGTAAAAAATCCAGCAATTTCGCAACATTAGTATACATAATTAAAAGTACTTTTTGCTTCTTTATATCATAAGCTTTAAGATTATTAAAAAAACTGCTCCAGGTACTCCTAAAATCCCAACAAATATTGAAGTCCCAATATTTAACCCTATATGAAATCCTACTGATGCTCCACAAAAATTAATAATATATATTAAAACTCCTCCTAATACAGAATTTACTATTAACTTTAAAATTTTCTTTAATGGTAATATGAAAATTCTCCCAACTATGAATAATATAATAATGCATGAAAAAAAAGTTATGATCATATTCGTTTCCAATTTTAATCACCCTACCTTTATTTCATAACTATGATTGATTTTGGACAAATATTACACAACTTTAAATTTTCTTAAATACAATTCATTAATCATATCTAATGCAATCCCTTGTTTTTTTGCTTTTTTTAATAAATAATTTAATTTTGCTTGACTTGCTTTAATATAATATAAATAGTAATCTATTAATTCTCCATCTGCAAATTCAAAATTTTTTCTTGCATTTTCGACTTCACTTTTAGTTTTTATAATACTAGTTATTAATTCTAAATCTTTTTCTTTATCACTTTTTTCTTTAATTGTACTTTCTTTTATATATTCTTTTTCCATCTTATCTCTCCTTATTGAATATACTATTGCTAATATTATATTCATTTTTTAGGAAGTTATTCATATTTAGGTAAAAATTGTATATATTAGTATTCCTATACTTTGTATCGCAAATAGATTTAGAACATTTGATGTTAACAAATTGTTTGTAGCTTCTACTACACCTAATTCTCCAATATTTTCATTTTTATAATGCTTTTGTGATTCAAAAAAAGTAATTAATTCTGGTATGCTTGTTATAAAACCTAATGCGATTCCAAGCACTATCTCTGGCATATTAAATGTATTACATAAATTGGTTAATGTATCACTTAATAAATTTCCCACTATATAAAGCATTATAGCTGTTAATACTAAATATATAATATATATTATTATTGCTGTTTTCTTTGTCTTTACTATCTTTATCTCTTTTTCTATCTCTTTTACTAACTCTTTATCTTCATTTTTTAAATACAATTTATGCACATTCGAATTAATGTAATAAAAAAATATAAATAGTAATACAAACATTGGTACTATACTAATATTAAAATCTAAACTAGTAATTAGCATTATAACCGGTATAATTATTGTGATTAATACTAGCACTAAATCAATTTTTATTGCTTTATTTTTTATATTCTTTTGATTTTTATTTAAGAAAATGGAAAAAATATATTGAACTAAATTAATAATGTTTGAACTTAATATATTGTACGCACTTGTTCCTATAAAACCTGCAAAAGCTGAGAATGATACTGTTAAAAGTTCTGGCACTGAGGTTGCTATTCCTGCTATATTTCCAACAGTATTTGGTTTCAAATTCAAACTTTCTGCAAATTTTCTTAAAAGTTTTACTAAAATGTATTTTGATATTACTACAATTAGTAATGCATATACTACAAATTTTAATAATTCTAATCCTAAATTCATAAGTATTTTTCCTCCATATTTAGCTTTTCTTTTATTATTTGCAATTATTTATGGTTTTATTATACTTTATATGGAGTTTTTTATTTAATTATTATTGGTTCTATTGATGCAAACATTTTTCTTTTTACATTTTTGGTTATATGTTATTTCAACATATATTTAAATTATTTAATATATTGCTGTTATTATTTCAGCGTCCATTTTTATTTACATTCTAATATATTTAAATTAATACGATGGCTTTTTGTTATCTACAATCTCTGCTAAACTATTTACATTCTAATATATTTAAATTAATACTTGAAATTCTTTTATCTTCTAACAAATTCTAAACTATCTTAAAATAAGTTCCAACTAATAAAAATCCACGAGTAAAACCCGTGGATTTTTATTAGCCCATTCTAACACTATCATATATGGTATCATTCTTCTCATTTTCATCATCTAAATATTCATTTTTAAATATTTTTCTTAGCTTATTCATTTTATTCACAAGCTCTTCTCCGCTTTTTGGAATTAAATTTTTTCTTGACTCTTGATTATATATTTTAGCAATCGATTTTATATATTCTATATTTTCACCATATTTAAAAACAACCTCTAAAATATCTTTTGATTTCTTATACCCCTGTTCAATTAATCTATTAGTTAAACTACTATTAAAATAAAAATAATCTTTTAATTTTTTATCATCTTCAAACACAATCTCTATAATTGCTGCATTTGTATTTAAATCATTATATTCTTCACTTGCATGATCAAATCTTAAAACAAATATCAAGTCTAGATTTTCATTTGCTAGTGGCGAAATCGGTGTATTATCTAAAAAAGCTCCATCAACATAATAGTCTTCTTTTACCAATATTGGATTATATAGACCTGGCACTGAAATACTTGCTTTTAAAAAATTATTTTGAATTTCACTTGATTCATTATTAACATTTTTATAACATAACGTAATATTAGGCACCTTTATATAATTTATGTAACAAGCTGCTTCACTTTTCTTTATTTCATCTAACTGCATATCAGTTATATAATCATATATAACTTTTCTTTTATCAGATTTAACAAAAAATTCTTTAGCAGATCTAAATTCTAAACTTTTCCACACTTTGCACAAATATTCAAATTTGTTATTAATAAATCCATATGCATTTATAGCTCCGATTGATGCTCCACTCACTGCCTTTATATTATCCATTTTTGTATATTCCATAATTGCTTTGCAAAAACCTATTTCATATGCACCTTTTGCAAAACCTCCAGAAAATACAAGTCCTATACGTAAATCTTTCATAGCAGAATTCATAATAATTTTCTTTCTCCCTTTTTATGATATATGTATTATATCATAATAATATATTTTTTTACCATTTATTACATTTGTTATTATATATTTACAAATTCTTATAATTTATAAATTTCCTTTAATATAATTTAAGGAGCAGTAATTCCTGCTCCTTTTGGGCTTTGCCTAATTCCTTATAAAGAATAGCAAATTTCTCATTTTCTTGGCTACTTCTGCATTGCATTCAGGAAATACTTTTCTAATTTTTCCTACGCTTGGATTAGTAATTTTTTTCTTTTTAATGAAAAGTCCCTGTCCCGATACATCGCATTTTGTAATCCTATATTGAGATACATCTAAAACATTGTTTTGTTTATTATATCTCATGAGAATAATATCATCCCCCAGTTTCACTCTTACTACATTTGAAACTGGCTCTTGTATATTTCCTCCTCGGATAACAATATAGCCATATCTTTGCTGGTAAACTTGCGGCACTTTTAGCAACATCTCACTTCCACTAATTGTAATATCAGCGATTTTAAAAAGATTTGATGTGCTTTTAGTGTCTTCTTGCTCTTCCACAGTTTTCGCTTCCATTTCCTGCTCATTGCAATCTTTTTTTGCACAAGGTTCAAATTGCTCGCCATTAAGCCGATACGGGATTTTCATCCCTTTAGCCAAACAAGCCTGTTCGTAGTCACCTGTGCACAAAAGGACCTCATCTCTTCTGGCCTTGCAAAAATAAAGCAGATTATGGTCCACCTTTTTGGTGGCTTTTTTTAAGAAAACTACTTTGAATTTTTCACTTGCTTTGTCACAAGCTACTAATCTCAAAGTTTCTCGGATGTTTTTTCCAAAGGTACTTTTCTCAGTTTTATGCCGATCAAGTTCCTCTAAAATTTGGTCCGCCAAAATGACTTTTCCAATGCCTTTCGAAAACAAATACTGCACAATATCTTTATCTTCCATAGCGGAAGAATCAAGAACAACTGTGACACCATTTGATCTCTTTTGGTTTGTTTTAAGCTTCTTCCTTAGGCTTTTTACAGCACTTTCAGAATAGACTTTTTTTAACCTGTACTGGAATTGTGCTTCTGATAGGCCTAACTCTGACATTATTTCATTTTTAGTTTTGCCTTCATAAGCCATTTTCCGAATTTGCTTTGCTTGAAATAACATGTTTTTCATAAGAAACCTCCTTAAAGAACCTATTATTTCTAAGGGCTAGACAAATCCACTTTTCTTTTTTGACTTTTAATTCCTGTCAAATTTGAAAAATGCATAATTATATTTTATCATAAATTTACATAATTTTCAACATTTTATTTTTTAGATAATTATAACATATATTTTTTACACTATGCTAATTACACATTTTAATATATTTTTTTATTTTCTTCTTTATATTCTTCAAATAATTCTATACATTCATCTCTATCTATTTGTTTTAAACTTATTAATTTTTCATTTTTTCCTTCTAAATATTTATAAATTATATCATCTCTAAATCCTATATTTCCTGCATCTTCCTTTGTACACGCATAATATACAGTTTTTATATTAGCCCATATAATTGCAGATAAACACATTGGACATGGCTCACAAGATGTATATAAAATATAATTTGATAGGTCGTATGTTTGTAATTTTTCGCAAGCTTTTCTAATTGCTACAATTTCTGCATGTGCTGTTGGATCATTATTTTTTAATACTTTATTATTCCCTGTAGATACTATATTTTCATTTGCATCTACTATAACAGCTCCAAAAGGACCTCCTTCATTACTTTTAAATCCTTGTTTTGCACTTTTCTTTGCAATTTCCATATATTTATTCATTTTAAATTTTAGTCCTTTCTTATTTTTCTACATATCATAAAAATATGTAGCTTCTAAATCTGCTTCATTAACTAATAATGCTAGTGGATATTTTTTATATGCTGCTCCTAACGAAGAGTAAACTTCTTTAGGTTCTGAAAATCCCATATGCCAACGTATACTATATTTTTCTTCTGATGTTAACTTTATATATTCTGTTAGCATCATTACAGATTTTTCTCCATGTCCATAAGGAATTGTATCATCTATTGTATAATATGGTACTTTTTCCCATTCACCTCTAGCATTTTTTGCATTTCTATAATCTACTTTGTAAAAATTCACTTTACAAATGTCATGAAGTAAACTAACTATAATTATAGTATCTTCTGGAACATGTAAATCTATTACATTATTTTTTATTTTATAATCTAAAATTTCGTATACTTTCATACTATGTTCTAGTAGGCCTCCTTCATGACTTCCATGAAATCTTGTGCTTGCAGGTGCTGTAAAAAAATCGGTTTTTTCTTCTATAAAATTAATTAAATCTTCGATTCCTTCTCTATTTGTTTTTCTTAATAATTGTATAAATTTTTCTTTCATTTTCTTCTCATATGATAAAAATATCATATACTCCTTTCTTTATTTATTATTTATTTTTTAAAACTCTATTTCTTCATTTCTTCCTTTTTTTCTGTTTCTAATATTTTTTATGCTTTGTATTGCTTTTATTTTTGTTTGTATTGATGTCTTTTCATAAATTTTTTTAAAAATCCCAAGTTGTTTTTTCGCCCTTTCTTCTCTTTTAAGTATTTCTTCAGATTTTATATCATTTTCCTTTTTTAGTTCCTGTTTTGCTATAAAATGTTTTGAAAATTCCTCGTCTTTTTTTACCATCAAATTTCCATCTACTACTTCTGGACTTCCGATATACTGACTATTATCTAAATCATAATCAATTGTAGTTTCAAAAAACTCTACAAGCTTTTCTTTTGAAATTGAACTAACATCTAACCTATCTGTATATATTTTTTTTGACTCATCTTTTTCTACATCATATAAGTTAAATTCTGATAAAATTCTTCCATCTACAAATTTATCATTTTCTGTTGATATCTCATACTTTTTATTATCATGTTCCATGTAAAATGTTTTTCTTGCTTTTTCTAGATTATATTGCCTTAACAGTTTATTTTCTAATTTTCTATTTGCTATGCACTCTTTTAATTTACTTTTTCTTTCTTTATCAAAGTAAATCATTCCTGCTTGTTTTAACTCTGCTGCTGTTGCTAATATAGATGCAGATTTTCCTTTTATCCTTTTAAAAATCTCTACTTTTTTAGAATCTTTTTTTACTTTTTTATCTAATGGTATTTCTACCACTTTTCCCTTTTCTAATTTTAATCTTACAATTTGTGGATTACTATTTTTTATATCTAGTCTTCCTTCATATGTTACTGCTCCATCTTGAAGTCTTTTAGTATAGTTTTCTATTTCATATTTATCTGGAGTATGTTTTACCGCATAAAAAGTTCCATCACTTTTACTATCAATTATATGTGATAAATTTTTATTAAGCAAAAATTTATCTGGTTTACCTGCAAACATATAAACATAATCTGCAAAACTTGACCCATTTTTTGATTTTGAAAAATGATTATTTACTGCTCCTTTTGATGGCATTATAAATCCAGATTTAACAATATTTTCTGCATTTTCTTTTGTTGTTATATGATATATACCCTCTTCTAATATCTTTCTTTTTGTTGATTCATCTAGATTAGTTTGTATAGATTTTATTTTTTCTAAATTATATAATAATTTTACACCACCAACACCTAATAACGCTACCTCTATCATTAATTTACTCCCTTTTATATTTTTTCTTAAGTAAATTTTAGTATATGTTATCATATATTAATTATTTTATCAATGAAACATCCTTACTAAATTTCTAAACTTTTTATTGCATTATTTTCTATTCTATGATAAAATACTTTACAATATTAAGCGATTGACAAGAGATTAGTATTAAATAAAATTTTATTAAAGAGAATCTATGGTTGGTGAAAATAGTATAAAATTATTTAAGAATCTCCTCTTGAAGCTTTTAGTGAAAACTAAACCAGGTAATGCTAGGTTATAAGCATTTGTCGAGTTATATATTTATATATAAATTAAGGTGGCACCGCGAAACTTTTCGTCCTTATGTTTTTCATAAGGACGTTTTTGTTTATATATTTTCTTATAAGGAGGTACAAATTTATGAATGAAGAAGTACAAATAGGCAGAGTGTATAGACACTTTAAAGGAAACTATTATTTTGTAGAAGATGTTGCTTATGATAGTGAAACTCGGCGAAAGAATGGTTGTTTATAAAACTCTTTATGAACGAGAAGATAAAAAGAAATTGTGGATTAGACCTGAAAAAATGTTTTTATCCACTATTTCCAAAAGACCTGACAATATTACTGGCCAAACACACAGATTTGAACTTGTAAAAGATTTAGAAAAAAATTATTTAAAATAATAGTAATTTTTTTCTATATAAATTTTATATTTAGGAGGAAATTGTATGATTGATATTAAATTTTTAAGAGAAAACCCTGATATTGTAAAAGAAAATATCAAGAAAAAATTTCAAGATCATAAACTTGTTTTAGTTGATGAAGTTATTGAGCTTGATACAAAAAATAGAGAAGTAAAATTACATGGTGATGAATTAAGAAGTAAGAGAAATTCATTAAGTAGTGAAATTGGTAATTTGATGAAAGCAGGAAAAAAAGAAGAAGCAGAAAATATTAAATCTCAAGTTCAAAAAATAAATGAAGAACTTGTAGAAAATGAAAAACTTGAAGAAAAATATGCAGAAGAAATAAAATCTCGAATGATGAAAATTCCTAATATTATGCATGAATCTGTTCCTATAGGTGAAAATGATACTAAAAATGTAGAAGTTCAAAAATATGGAGAACCAGTAGTTCCAGATTATGAAATTCCATACCATGCAGAAATAATGGAAAGTTTTTGTGGTCTTGATTTAGATGCTGCACGTCGTGTTGCTGGAAATGGTTTTTATTATTTAATTGGAGATATTGCAAGACTTCATTCTGCTGTATTAAGTTATGCAAGAGACTTTATGATAAACAAAGGTTTCACATATTGTATACCACCTTATATGATTCGTTCTGATGTCGTTACTGGTGTTATGAGTTTCGAAGAAATGGATGCAATGATGTACAAAATAGAAGGCGAAGATTTATATTTAATAGGGACAAGCGAGCATTCTATGATTGGTAAATTTAAAGATCAAATATTAAAAAAATCTGATTTACCATATACTATGACATCATATTCTCCTTGCTTTAGAAAAGAAAAAGGAGCTCATGGAATAGAAGAACGTGGTGTTTATCGTATACATCAATTTGAAAAACAAGAAATGATTGTTGTTTGTGAACCAGAAGAAAGCTACAAATGGTATGACAAAATGTGGTCATATACAGTAGAATTATTCAGAAGTTTAGATATTCCAGTTCGTACTTTAGAATGCTGCAGTGGAGATTTAGCTGATCTAAAAGCAAAAAGCGTTGATGTTGAAGCTTGGAGCCCAAGACAAAAAAAATATTTTGAAGTTGGAAGTTGTTCTAATTTAACAGATGCACAAAGTAGACGTCTTGGAATTCGTATTAAAGGTGAAAAGGGAAATTATTATGCTCATACTTTAAATAATACTGTTGTTGCTCCACCTCGTATGTTAATTGCTTTACTTGAAAACAATTATAATTCTGATGGAAGTGTAAATATTCCAAAAGCTTTAAGACCTTACATGGGCGGATTAGAAAAAATTGAGCCTAAGAAAAAATAGTTTATAGGAGAAAAATTATGCAAGTAAAAAATCCAAAATTTGAAATATCAGCTGTAAGTCCAAAGCAGTATCCAAGTAATGGATTACCAGAAATAGTATTAGTAGGAAAATCTAATGTAGGAAAATCTTCTTTTATTAATACTATGATTAACAGAAAAAAACTAGCAAGAACTAGTAGTGAACCTGGAAAAACCAGACAAATTAATTTTTATAATATAGATGAACAGTTCTATTTTGTAGATTTACCTGGTTATGGTTATAGTAAAATGTCTAAACAAGAACAAGTTAAAGTAAACGGATTTATTGATGAATATTTACATGTAAGAAAAAATATATCTTTAATTGTACTTTTAATAGATATCAGACATAAACCTGGTGCAAATGATAGATTAATGTATGATTATATAATTCGTTCTGAACTTCCTTTTATAGTAATTGCAAATAAAGCAGATAAAATTGCTGTTACTAAAGTTGACGATGCTGTAAATGAAATTCAAAAGGATTTAAATCCTATTGGAGATTTTACATTTTTACCTTTTTCTAGTGAAAGAAAGATATATGCGCAAAAAGTTTGGGATGTTTTATCAGATTATATTTCTTAACAGAAAAATATATTATTTAAGTTATCTTTTAACTTTTTGACTATTTATATAGAAATACAAACTTTAACATTCTATTATAAACAAAAAAATAAAAACGTATTATAATACGTTTTTATTTCAGACTGTTGACAAAGTATATTAAAAATATTTTGTTCAACAGTCTTTTTCTTTTATATTTTTATGATTTTTTATTGGTTATTGAATTGTAAATTTTTTTATTAATTATTATTTTCAATTTTTTTAGTTATTGCCTTTAAAGCTTTTTGCCTTTCTAATACTACTACATGTCCACAACCTAAGCATTTCAATTTAAAATCTACTCCTACTCTTGTTATTTCCCATAGTTTGCTTCCACATGGATGTTGTTTTTTTGTTCTTACAATATCTCCTATATTATATTCCATTTTTTCACTCCCTACGATAGTAATATTTTATGCATTTTACACTTTTTATAGATTTTATATAAAACTATGTATATTAATATATATTACATTTTTTATACTTTACTGCTATATCGTGTGTAATTTCGTTTTACCTTTATTTAGCAAATTTACTAAATCTTTTTATAACTGTATCTTTTCCTAAAACTTGCATTATTTCGTATAAATCTGGTGTGTTTTGTCTTCCTGTTAAACATACTCTAAGAACAGTGCTAATATCTCCTACATGTCCTGGCCATTTTTCTGGTTCTTTTTTGTATTCTTTTACTTCTCTTGCATATCCGAACTTCTTCTGCTAAATCTTTAATTTTATCAAACCATGTTTGTTTATCATCAGATTCATTATAGTATTTTTCTATATATAATTTTACTATTTTAGAAATTTCATTTAAATCTTCGATTTTTCCAAATAAAAATTCTGAATTATTTTCAAATTTATTGTTATACATATAAACAATATTATCTTTTACTTCAGACCATTTTGAAATATCTTTTCTTGGCTTTTTATTTCCTCTTTCTATTCCAAAAATTTTTAATGAATATTCTTTATTATTTAACATCTCAGCAAGCTCTTCATCATATATATCTGCCCATGCTTTTACATTTTCATAAATATATTCTGCTGAATATCTAGATATAACATTTTTAGATACATCTAATAATTTCACCATATCAAATAAAGCTCCACTAACGCCCATTTTATTAAGCTTAAAATCAAATTCATCTACACTTTTATCTGGATTTTGTTTTCTCCATATTTCAAAGTTAGAATTAGCTATATTAATTAAATATTCAATTACAGCTTCTTTTGGAATTCCTTGTTCTTTATAATAACTAACAGCAGCTTCTGGGTCTTTTCTTTTACTTAATTTTCTCTTAGATTCTCCATCCATCTTCATGATTGTAGGAATATGTGCATATTTTGGTGCTTTAAAACCTAAAATATAGAATAATTGTAAGTGAAGTGGAACAGAAGAAAGCCATTCTTCTCCTCTTATTACTAATGTTGTTCCCATTAGATGATCATCTACAGCATGTGCAAAATGATATGTTGGTAATCCATCTGATTTTATTATAACTATATCTTGATCATTTTCTGGAAAGTCTATATTTCCTTTTATTACATCATGGTGTTTTATTTTCTTTTCTTCATTTCCTGGAGATTTTAAACGAATAATGTAATCTTCTCCATTTTTTATTTTACTTATAGCTTCTTCTACAGATAAATTTCTAGATTTAGCCCATACACCATAATATCCTGTTCTTACTTTTGCTGCTTCTTGCTTTTTTCTCATTTCTTCTAATTCTTCACTAGTTTCAAAAGCAGGATATGCCTTACCTTGACTAAGTAAAAATTTAGCATATGATTCATATATTTCTTTTCTTAATGATTGTTTGTATGGACCATAATTTCCTTTTTCTTCTGTCTGACTAATCATACCTTCATCAATATCTATATCAAAAGTTTTTAAAGAAGAAACAATATCTGCTATTCCATTTTCAATTTCTCTTTTTTGATCTGTATCTTCTATTCTTAATAAAAATACTCCATTTGTTTTTTTAGCCATAGCTTTTGCTATTAATGCTTGAAATACTCCTCCAATATGTGAAAAACCTGTTGGGCTTGGAGCATATCTTGTAACTATAGCTCCCTCTTCTAAATTTCTTCTTGGATATTTTTCTTCATAATATGAAATATCTTTTGCATTTGGATATATTAAATCTGCTAAATCTTTATAATCCATATATTATCTCTCCTATCTTTAATAAATTATTGATTATTAATTTTGATATATTCATTCATATTTTTTCTTAATCTATTTTTATCTTAAGAAATTTTAGTTTTATCTATAAAATTAAGTTTTACCTTGTAGTTTAATTTTATATTTTCAATTTTTATTACACTTCCATAATAATTGGTAAAATCATTGGATTTCTTTTTGTTTTTTGGAAAATATAATCTCTTAAATTATCTTTTAATGTTGATTTTATTGTTGACCAATCTGTAATTTTTTTATCTTCACATCTTTTTACTTCTTCTCTAATAACTCTTTTTACATCATCCATTAAGTTTTCAGATTCTCTTACATATACAAATCCTCTTGAAATAACATCTGGTCCTGAAACAATTTCTCCTGAACTTGAATCCATTGTCATTACAATAATTATCAAACCATCTTGTGATAAATGCTGTCTATCTCTGAGAACTATGTTTCCAACATCACCAACACCTAAACCATCTACTAATATTTTTCCACATGGAACTGATGTTGTTAATTTTGCTTCATTTTCATTTAACTCAAGAACTCTACCATTTTTCATCATAAATATATTTTCTGATGGAATTCCCATCTTCTTAGCTGTTTCTGAATGTGCTATTAGTTGTCTATATTCACCATGTACAGGTATAAAATATTTTGGTCTTACAAGTGAAAAGATTAGTTTTTGTTCCTCTTGACAAGCATGTCCTGAAACGTGAATTGCTTCTAATGAGCTATATACAACTTCTGCACCTATTTTCATTAAATCGTCAATTACTTTTGAAACTAATTTTTCATTTCCTGGTATCGGTGTTGCAGAAATTATTATTTTGTCATTTGGTGTAATTACAACTTTTCTATGTTCTCCTGATGCCATTCTTGTTAAAGCAGACATTGCTTCACCTTGACTACCTGTAGTTAATATAACTAATTGATCATCTGTATAATTTTTTATCATATCAATATCGATAAATACATTTTCTGGGACTTTAATATATCCTAAACTTCTTGCTGTTTCTATCATATTTATCATACTTCTACCACATACTGCTACTTTTCTTTTATATTTAACAGCTGAATTTACTATTTGTTGAACTCTATGAACATTTGAAGCAAATGTTGCTACAACAATTCTCTTTTGACAATTTAAAAATAGCTTATCAAATACTTCTCCAACAGAACTTTCAGACATTGTATATCCTTTTCTCTCTGAATTAGTACTATCAGACATAAGTGCTAAAACACCTTTATTTCCAATTTCTGCAATTCTTCCTAAATCCATTAATTGGTCATCTATTGGTGTATAATCTATTTTAAAGTCTCCAGTATGAATTACAGTTCCTACTGGTGTATATATTGCAAGCATTACTGAATCTGGAATACTATGTGAACTTCTAATAAATTCTACTTTTATTTTTCCAAAATCTATTGTTTCACCTTGCTCTACAACTTTTAATTTTGTTTTTCTTAATAATTTATGTTCTTCTAATTTATTTTTTATTAATCCTACTGTTAATTTAGTTGCATATATTGGCATATCAACTTGTTTTAATACATATGGTATAGATCCTATATGATCTTCATGACCATGTGTAATTACTAGTCCTTTAATTTTTTCTTTATTTCTCTCTAAATATGTTACATCTGGTATTACTAAATCTACACCAAGCATATTGTCTTCTGGGAATTCAAGTCCACAGTCTACTAATACTATCTCATTATCATATTCAAAAACTGTGATATTTTTACCAATTTCTTCTAGCCCTCCTAAAGGGATTATTTTTAAATTTGGTTTTTTGAATTCAAAATCATTTGATGATTTAATTTCGTTTTTCACTTTTTTAGTTCTTGGTTTTCTTGCTACTTTTTCTCCTTCTTTTCCTTCTTTTTTTATTTTATTAATTCTAGTATTTTTATAATTTCTTTCTTTTCTTGGTAATCCTTTCTTTTCTTGTTTTTTTCCTTCTTTCTCATTAATATTTTCTTTTAAATTTTCTGTCATATTTGTTTATTTCTCCTTCTCTTTTAAATTTGTTCAAATTTATATATTTCTAAAACAAATTTATATCATAAACTCTTCTTTGGCTATTTTTTATAAAATTATTGCATCACAAACTAAAATTAGAATATGGCCTTGCACATAAAAATCCCGCTTGCTACACTACCATATGCTAACTAGATTAGCTTATTTTCACTAATATTTTCAAATTATATAAATATCCCCGAACTCTCTTTTTACAATATTATTCTATTTAATATTACACACCTTTTAATAAATAGAAATATATAAATTCAAATCTCTTCTTTACCATTATTGGTAATCAATGGTTCTATTATACAATTATTTTTTATTTATGTCAATGCTCGCCCCAATTATTCCAGCATCATTTCCAAGTTTTGCTAATTTTATTACTGGTATATCTTCTTTATTAAACAAATATTTAGCTTTTTTAAATTCTAGTTCTAAGTCATTCCATAATATATCTTTAAAATGAACAAATCCTCCACCTAAAGTTATACATTGTGGTTCTAATAAATTAATAATATTTGATAATCCTATATTCAGGTTTTCTATATATTCTTTTATTATTTCTTTTATTTTTTCATTTTCAGAATTTTCTTTTAAAAATATTAATAAATCTCTGGATTCCATATGTTCTTTATTAATTTCTCTATTTATTTTTTCTTTTAATCTCTTCATAGAACAATATGTTTCAAAACATCCTCTATTTCCACATTTGCACAATTTACCATCTTTTTCTATAATCATATGCCCAATTTCAAATCCTGAGTGTTTTTTAGGTTTTAATAATTTACTATCAAGAAATGCTGCACCTCCTATTCCTGTTCCTAAACATAAAAATACACAATCATCAAACTCTTTCATACTACCATACTTTTTTTCTGCTATAGCTGCACATTTTCCATCATTTTTTATAATTATATTGTTATAATTTAATTCTTTTTGTAATTTTTGAACAATCGGAAAATCTTTAATTCCTAAATTAACAATTCTTTTTATAATACCATTTTCAGGTTCTCCTGGTGTTCCTATTCCTATCACATTTATATCTTTTAATGTATTTTTATTAAATTCTAACAATTCTTTTATGTCTGAAACTATAGTCTTTATTATAAAATTCTCTATATTTATAGCATCTTTCATATGTATATCAGTATCTTTTTTAGCAACTATTTTTCCATTTAAATCAACTAGTCCTACACCTATATGACTTCCACCTAAATCTATTCCTATATTCATTTTTTTCCTCCATTTATATTTTTCTTTTGAAATTTTTTATTTAATATTTTAAACTAAAAAACAAACTGTTTTTCTTAATAATTTTGCTTTATAAAAATTTTTTCTTATTTATATAACTTATAATTATTCTTTACAAAAAAGATTACCTAATTATATATAAAATCCATAGGTAATCTTTTTATTATTTTAGCTTATAAATTAGCATTATTTGAATACAAAATATTGTTATTATTTTGATTTTTATTTATAAATCCTGCTTTAGGATCTAAAACTAGTGCAACAACAATTGCGCCTAATACAAGTAATATAACTAATGCAATATATAATTTTATTAAGTTTTCCTTTTTAAACATAACCTTTCCTCCTTATTTTGTGAAAGTTAAAGCTATAATAACCAATCCCGCTATTACTCTATATATTGCAAATCCTTTAAAACTTCCTTTTTGTAAATATTTTAGTAAAAATTTTATAACTAAAATTCCTACAATGAAACTAGAAATTACTCCAACAAAAAATGGTACATTAAATACAAAATCTTTTATTTTAAATATTGTTGCAGCTAAAACAATTGGTGCTGATAGCATAAATGAGTATTTTGCTGCTGATTCTCTATCTACTTTCAATAATCTTGCTGTTGTCATAGTTACTCCAGATCTAGATACTCCTGGAACAAAAGCTAAACTCTGTGCTAAGCCTATTAAAAATGTTTGTTTTAATGTCATATGTTCATAATCTGTTGTTGATTTTGCATTTTTATCTACAAAGTATAATATAATACCCATTACAATTAGTGCTATTGCTATTATTAAAGGAGTAGTTAATTTATCTCCTACAAAGTGATCTAATAAAAATCCTATTAATCCACCTGGTATAGTTGCTAAAACTATATACCAAAACATTCTTCCTTCTGTAGAATTTTCTTTTTTTACTAACTTTTTATATCCACCTTTTATTAACTCAATCCAATCTTTAAAGAAGAATATTCCTATTGCTAACAATGTTCCGAAATGTAGTGCTACATCAAAAGAATCTGGTATATTCCAGTTAAAAATCCATGGTATTATTGCCAAGTGGGCTGAACTTGATATTGGTAATAATTCTGTAAGCCCTTGTACTATTCCTAATATTAATGCTTGTATTACATTCATTTTATAAAAACCTCTTTTCTTAATATTTATTTCTAGCAAAAGATATTTCTTTCTGTTATTTCATTATATATTGTTTGTTTAATAGCTTTTGCTGCACTATATGGCGCCACTTTTCCTGGAAGTGCCAAAGCCCATATTACTTTTACTCCAATATTAGATACTTTTTCGTAGTCTACCCCTCCTGGTTTAGACGCTAAATCTATTACCAGACTATTTTTATCTAACAATTTTAATTTTTCTTCATTTAATATAATACTTGGTATCGTATTTATTATAATGTCTTTATTTTTTAAATTTTCATTCAAATTTGAAAGCTTTACTACATTATACCCATATGTTTTTATCCATGCTAAATCTTCGTTTTTTCTAGCTTCACAATATACATTTGCTCCAATTGCATTTAACATTTTTGCAAGAACCTTTCCTATTCTTCCAAATCCTAATATTAAAATATTACTATCATGTAAAGTATGATTTGTTTCTTCCATTGCTATTTGAATTGCACCTTCTGCTGTAGAAATACTATTTAAAACAGCAAGTTCTTCACATTTCATTATATCTATAATATTTGATTTATCTGTCATACCAAAATTTTTTGGTATACTCCCTGCAAAAAAAGTTTTGTTAGTTAATAATTTTTCAATATCTTTTATTTTTATACTTTTTTTACTATATGGTGCTTTAATATTTTCTTTATCTTCACAAATAGGAACAGAACTAATTATCACATTACTCTTATTTGTACATTCTTTTTCATCTGTACACATAAAAACATTCTCTACATTTTTTAATATTTCTTGCTTTTCTAGTCCATATGTATATACATTATATCCATCTTCCGAAAGCATTCTCGCTAAATAAACAATTCTTAAATCTCCACCTATAATAGACACATTTTTTCTCAATTTTAAAACATTCCTTTCATATTAAACTTAATATGAATATATTCTTTTCATTTTTAAAATATCACTTTATTTTTCGTCTCTTTCTCTTACATTGTTTTTGTCTTTACTATTATTTTTTATATTTCTTATCATTTTTATATCATTATTATTTAATTTATTTACTAAATAATATGTATCTTTTAAATGTTTTTTAGTTTGCTTTTCCTTTTTAGTTAACTTACTAATTGGTATTTTTAAGGTATTGTTCAAATTTGGAGCTTTTATACTTTTTATTATTGGTAAAAAAATTGATTGAGTTTCAATTTCTTTATAAATACTACTATCTAATTCTATTGCTACATTTAAATAATTAATTGCTTTTTGTTTCTCACCCTTTAGCATATTTATTTGTGCTAAATAATAATAAGAACCTGCTTCTATATCTTCTTTTTCTAAACATTCCATAAAAAACTTTTCTGCTTCTCCGTAAATCTCCATATAGCATTGCAATTTGTCCTAAGTTAAACTTAGCATTATATAACATACTATTTATTTGTGCTGCAGTTTCATAATATTCTTTTGCTTTTTTGAAATCGTTTAATCTTGTATATACCATCCCTAAATTATAATAAATGTCGTAATTTTCTGGATTATATTTTAAAGCTTCTGTATAAACTGTTGTTGCTTCTTTAAATCTTTCTTCATTATATAGAATGTCTCCTAATAACATTGTTGCTTCTAAATAATCTGGTTTCTTTCTTAATAAGTCATTAAGCATATTAATTGCTGCTTCATTATTATTTAATTCTTGTAGTATAACTGATATTTTATAATATGAATTATAGTCTTTTGTATTTATTTCTATTGCTCTTACATATTCATCCATTGCATTAGTATGTTTTCCTTCTTTTTCATAAATTTGTGCTAAAATTTTATGAGCAAAGTAACTTTCTGGATATTTATTTATTAAGCTTAACATGTATCTTTTAGCTTCGTCTGGATTATTTTTTGCTATATAAAACTTTGCTATTGCTACATTTAGCAGTTCTGGAAATATTATATTTTTCTTTTCCAAAAAAACAATTATTCCAGGTATAACTATACAAAGAATATATAATATTATTTTTACTATTATAGGAAGTTTAACAGTTGTAACTAATTCTATAAAATTTATTGCTATTCCTATAAATTGTAATATTAATATATCTAAATATGTAGTATCATTTCTTTTTATCATTTTAAAAAATATAATGATAAACAAAGCAAAAGCTAATAAATTGAATATTATTTTTTCAATTATCATATACATCCTCTTTATTTATTAAATTTTTCTTTATAATTTTTTATTGATTCTTCTATTATTTTTTCTGCTTCTTCTCTTCCATACATTTTATCTACAGTTGTCTTTTTACCTTCTAATTGTTTATATACCTCGAAAAAGTGCATTAGTTCATCTGATATTTGTTTTGGCAATTCTGAAATGTCTTTATAACAATTTAAATATGGATCATGTTTTGCTATTGCAATAATTTTTTCATCTTGTTCATTACTATCTATCATTTTTAATACACCTATTGGATAACAATCTATTAGTGTAAGTGGATAAACAGACTCTTGGCATATTACTAAAACATCTAAAGGATCTTTATCACCTGCATATGTTCTAGGAATAAATCCATAATTTGCTGGATAATGTGTTGCTGTATATAAAACTCTGTCTAATCTAAGCATTCCTGTTTCTTTGTCTAGTTCATATTTATCTCCGCAACCTTTTGGTATTTCTATTACTGCGACAAAATCGTCTTTTTTAACTCTTGATTCTGAAATATCATGCCAAATATTCATATTTTTTCATTTCCTTTCTTTTTTCGTTTGTACAGCTTATATTGTAAGCTAAAAACACTAAAATGTCTAGTAATCTGGCAAAAAAAGTAAAATTGTATATAATATTTAAAAACTTTTTTCAAATTTTTAAAAAAAGGCATATATTAAAGATCTATAAAAATATAAAAGGTAATTACTTTTTATAATTACCTTTCATATTTTTTATTTTATTCTTCTATATTTTTCATATCTACTATTTACTAAATCTTTTTTATCAATTTTTTCTAATTCTTTTAAACTATTTAATATATATTTTTTAATTTCTGAAGCTACTTTTTCTATATTTTCCCCAGCTCCGCCTTCTGGCTCTTGTATTATTTCATCAATAACATTTAACTCCATTAAATCATTTGCTGTTATTTTCATATGTTCTGCTGCCTCTTTATGCTTACTTGCATCTTTATATAAAATGCTTGCGAATCCTTCTGGTGATAACACAGAATATACTGCATTTTCTAGCATAACAATTTTATCTGCTACGCATATTCCTAATGCACCACCACTTGACCCTTCTCCTATAACTATTGATATAATAGGTGTTTTTAATCTAGACATTTCTAATAAATTTCTTGCGATAGCTTCTCCTTGTCCTCTTTCTTCCGCTCCAAGTCCTGGATACGCTCCTGGTGTATCAACAAATGTTATAATTGGTCTATTAAATTTTTCTGCTTGTTTCATCATTCTTAATGCTTTTCTATACCCTTCTGGATTTGTCATTCCAAAATTTCTTTTCATATTTTCTTTAGTTGTTTTACCTTTTTGCTGACCAATAATTGTAATTATATAATTATCTATTCTTCCTATTCCTGTTACAATTGATTTATCATCTGAGAATAGTCTATCTCCGTGAAACTCTATAAATTCATCACAAATTAAATTTATATAGTCTAACGACTTTGGTCTGTCTGCCTTTCTTGCAAGTAAAACTCTATCCCAAGCAGTAAGCTTTTTTGAGTTCATCTTTTTTCCTCCCTTTTGCTAATTACAAATTATATGTTAAAATTATAATAAATATTTTAATATTTATGTATTAGCACTAAATGCAATTATATAAAACTAATACTTATGACTTATGTAATTTTAAAATTTTATATAATGTTTCTTTCATATTTTTTCTTTCCACGATCTTATCTATAAAGCCATGCTCTAGCAAAAATTCTGATCTTTGAAAACCTTCTGGTAATTTTTGTTTTATTGTTTGTTCTATCACTCTTGGTCCGGCAAATCCAATTAATGCATTTGGCTCTGCTAAAATAATGTCCCCTAGCGATGCAAAACTTGCTGTAACTCCACCTGTTGTTGGATCTGTTAAAACAGATATGTATAAAAGTCCTGCTTCATCAAGTTTTGCAAGCGCTGCAGAAGTCTTTGCCATTTGCATTAAAGAAATTATTCCCTCTTGCATTCTTGCACCTCCAGAAACACAAAACATTATAAGTGGTAATTTATTTTTTATTGCATCTTCTATTGCCATAGTTATTTTCTCACCTACTACACTTCCCATGCTTCCCATCATAAAGTTACCATCCATAACAGCAATAACTACTTTTTCGCCATTTATTTCTCCAAAACCTGTTGTTACAGCTTCTTTTATATTTGTTTTTTCTTGAAGCATTTCTACTTTTTTCGTATATCCTTCAAAGTTTAGTGGATTTTTAAGTTCCATGTCTTTATTTGTTTCCACAAATGTTCCTTCGTCAATTATTTGACTAACCCTACGTCTTGCAGATAATCTAAAATGTTTTCCACAATTAGGACACACACTGTAGTTTTTATGTACTTCTTCTTTATATAAAATTTCTTTACAAGCATCACATTTCATCCATTTTCCTATTAACATATCTGATGCTTTTATATTTTTCTTTTTTGATTCTTCTTCTTTATTAATTTTTTTAATTTTATCTACGATCATATACTCACCTTTTATGTCTTTAGCATATATTATTTTTTTATCCATATTATAACCTATATTTTATATAACTTATAATCAAATCTAAAACTTAAATAAATAATCTTAACTATTAAACTATTATATTATAATAATTAATTTTAAAATAATTATCTAAAATTATCATTTAGAAATTTTTATTATTTTCTATCTAAAACTCTAACTAGAAGTTTTAATTAATATTAAAACTAATCTTCACTTTAGTATCCAAATTCTTTTTTTATAAAGGATGTATCATAATTATTTTTAACAAAATTTTCATTTTCTAAAATACTATATAAAAAATCTATATTAGTATCTATTCCTTCCACAATAAATTCACCTAAAGCACTTTTCATTTTAGCAATTGATTCATTTCTATCTTTTCCATGAACTATTATTTTTGCAATCATAGAGTCATAAGTTTGTGGAACTTTATAATCTGCATAAATTGCTGTGTCTACTCTAATTCCATTTCCTCCAGGAATGTGAAGTCCCGTTATTTTTCCTGGGCATGGCATAAAGTTTTTACTTGGATCTTCAGCATTAATTCTACATTCCATACTATGTCCTGTAAAAGATATATCTTTTTGTTTTAGATTTATTTTTTCTCCCGATGCTATTTTTATTTGTTCTTTTACTATATCTATTCCTGTTACCATTTCTGTTACGGGATGTTCTACTTGAATTCTTGTATTCATTTCCATAAAATAAAAATTTTTATTTTTATCTACTAAGAACTCAATTGTACCAGCACTTGCATATCCTATTTTTTTTGCAGCATTTACTGCTACACTTCCCATTTTGTTTCTAAGCTCATCTGAAATAACTCCTGATGGACTTTCTTCTAATACTTTTTGATTTCTTCTTTGTACAGAACAATCCCTTTCGCCTAAATGTATTACATTACCATGCTCATCTGCTAAAATTTGAATTTCTACATGTCTCGGATTTTCTATAAATTTTTCTATGTAAATACTATCATCATTAAAAGATATTTTAGCTTCTTGTTTTACAACTTCAAAAAATTTAACTAACTCTTCTTCAGAATACGCAACTCTTATTCCTTTTCCTCCACCTCCAGCAGATGCTTTAATTATAATAGGATATCCTATTTCTTTTCCTATTTTTTTAGCTTCATCTATATTTTTTACTAATCCATCTGATCCTGGAACCACTGGTACTTTTGCTTTTTTCATTGTTTCCTTTGCCATAGATTTATTTCCCATCAATTCTATTAATTTATAAGATGGTCCAATAAATTTTATTCCTATCTCATCACACATTTTAGCAAAAGTGCTACTTTCAGATAAGAATCCAAATCCAGGATGTATACTATCTGCACCAGTTAGACAAGCTGCTTCTAGTA
Organism: Clostridium sp. CAG:571; assembly: GCA_000434015.1. Classification (GTDB taxonomy): domain Bacteria; phylum Bacillota; class Clostridia; order TANB77; family CAG-508; genus CAG-492. The sequence goes on along the minus strand of HF999523.1, from coordinate 185,652 downwards.
TGTTTTTTACATTTAAATAGCTAAGTCCTGATTTAGCAGGTCCTATACATACAGATTCATCTGCCATTTTTCTATGCAATGAATCTTTATCTATTTCTGAATATACAGCAACTGTTCTAATCCCCATTTCTCTACAAGCTCTTATTATTCTTACTGCAATCTCTCCACGATTAGCAATTAGTACTTTTTTTAACATCTTTTTTCTCCTTATATAATTAGCTTATTTATAGTTTCATATTTTAATCGAATTTTAAAAAAATTCTTTATAAGCTATTTTAACTTCATTTCAAAATTAAACAATAGCAAAAGTAAGTTCACCTTTTGCTGCAAGCTTTCCATCTACTGTAGCTATAGCTTCACCTACACCTATTGGTCCTTTTCTTTTTATTATTTTTACTTCTAATTTTAAAACATCTCCAGGAACAACTTGTTTTTTAAATTTTAATTTATCAATTCCTCCAAACAAAGCATTCTTACCTTTATTTTCTTCTAATGATAACACAGCTACAGCACCTGTCTGTGCCATTGCTTCTACTATTAATACTCCTGGCATAATAGGATTTCCTGGAAAATGTCCTTGAAAGAAAGGTTCATTAATACATACATTTTTGTATGCAATAGCACTTTCTCCTGGTATGTATTCTTCCACTCTATCTATCATTAGAAAAGGACTTCTTTGAGGAATTATCTCCATTATTTGATTAACATCTAACATTTTACTTTTCCTTTCTTTTCTTAATTACTTTTTGCATTTTCAAATTAAGCTTTATTATATTTTTACTTTATTTTTATTAACACTTGTCCATACTCTACCATGTCATCATCTTTTGCTAGTATTTCTACTACTTCTCCATCATATTCTGACTCTATTTCATTCATTAATTTCATAGCCTCAACTATACAAAGTATATCTCCTTTTTTTACTTTATCTCCAACTTTAACAAACTGATCAGCCTTTGGAGATGGTCTTCCATAAAAAGTTCCAACCATTGGGGATTTTATTAGTTTATATTCTTCTTCATCTATAGAATCTGTATTTTGAGAAACTTTTGCTTTATCACCAACAGCTGTATTAATATTTATATTTGGATTAACTTGACTTGCATCTTTAATAACTTCTTTTACTATTGTTTCGTTTTTTTTCATACTAATCTTTAATCCATCTGGAAATTCAATATTTATTTCATCTATTTTAGCTTCTCCCATATCATCCATCAATTTTTTTATTTCGTTATAATTCATATTAAAATAACCTCCACATTTATACTACATTATCATTCCGCCGTCTACATTTAAAACTTGACCTGTTATATATGTATTTTCATCAGATCCTAGAAAATATACAGCATTTGCAACTTCTTCTGGTTTTCCCATTTTTTTCAAAGGAATTTGTGAATAAATAGATTCTTTTACACTTTCAGATAAAACATCTGTCATATCTGTTTCTATAAAACCTGGTGCAACTGCATTTGCTAATATGTTTCTACTTGCAAGTTCTTTAGCTACACTTTTGGTAAAACCTATAATTCCTGCTTTTGAAGCAGCATAATTGGCCTGACCACTATTTCCACTAACACCTACTACAGATGATATATTTACAATTCTTCCGCTTCTTTTTTTCATCATATAACTAATAACATTTTTTGTCATATTAAAAGTTCCTTTTAAGTTAACATTTATAACTTTGTCAAAATCTTCTTCTTTCATTCTCATTAATAAATTATCTTTAGTTATTCCCGCATTATTTATCAAAACATCTATTTTTCCAAATTTATCTACTGCCTCTTTAACCATTTCTTGGCATGAATTAAAATCTGTAACATCACATTTTATACACAAAACTTCTACTTTTCCATTTTGACTTAAATCACTTTCTAATTTATTTACATCTGTCTTTTCAGAAACATAATTAATAACAATATTATATCCATTTCTAGCAAATTTTTCAGCAATTTTTTTTCCTATTCCTCTTGACCCACCTGTAATAAGTGCTACTTTTTTATCCATCTTATCCCAAACCTTTCTTTTTTATTTTTTTGCAAATTCTAAAAATTCTCCTAATGATTTAACATCACTTATAGAAAAAATATTTATATCTTCCCCTTTTAGTTCTTTTTTTATAAATCCAGAAAGAGCTTTACCTGGTCCTATTTCTACAAAAGTATCAATTTTTTCCTTTCTCATTTTTTCTATTGCTTTATCAAACCTTACTGGACTTACTATATGATTTGCTAATATCTCTTTAATATTATCTTCTTTTTTGTAATACTCACCATCTATATTTTTTATTACTTTATTATCATTTATATTAAACTCTACATTATTTAACTCTTTTTTAAATAACTCCTTTGCTTTATTTAATTTTTCTGTATGGAATGGACCACTTGTTTTTAATTTTATAATTCTCTTAGCATTCAAATTATTTAATTCAACTATTGCTTCTTCTATTCCTTCAGATTCTCCTGAGATTACAGTCTGTCCAGAGTAATTATAATTTGCTGGTACAACAAATTTACCATTTTTTCTTACTTTTTCGCAAACTTTTTCTATTTCTTTACTATCCATTCCTAAAACAGCAGCCATTTCAAAGTTTCCATCTGGAAGACAGTTACCCATAAAATATCCTCTCTTTTTTAAGAGCTTAATTCCATCTTCAAAATTAATGAATCCTGAATAAATTAAAGCAACATATTCTCCTAAGCTTAATCCTACTGAAAGATTTGAACTTATTCCTTTATTTTTCAAAACTTCTAATATTGCTAAACTTGTAACTGCTATTGCGATTTGTGTATTTTGTGTTTTGTTTAATTCTTCTTCATTTCCTTCAAAACATAATTTTTTAATATTCATTCCTAATGCTTTTTCTGCATTTTCATATATTTTATTTGCCTCTTCATATTTCTCGCATATATCTTTACCCATTCCTACATATTGAGCACCTTGACCTGGGAATAAAAACGCTGCATTCATCATATTACCTCCATCATTTTTCTCTATAGTATAATCTACTCTTATTTTATAATTTTTTTACATTTTTAATCTTTTTTGATGCTATTATATATCTTACTTATTAAAATTTGCAACATATTTATAATTTCAAATTTCAGCTTTTATTTATATAATAATTTATATTCTTTCCTTATCTATAATATTTTACATCTATTACCCCTTTTAAAACATATAGTATTTTATCTTAAATATTAGCTTTTATCTATTAGTCTGACTGGTCAGATTTGATATACTGAAAAATTTTAAAAAAATAAGAGCTTTTGACTATATATAAAAAATGTTTTATTTGATATTTTGATATATCGTACATTTTTATAGTCAGCTCTTATTGTTTAATATATTTTATTTATTACTATAGATTTTTATTTACAATATAGTCTTTTTAAGCTTTCGAAATCTCTTACATCTTTATGTGCTTGTAATGTTATTGAGCTAAAGAAAATATTTTCATTTGCATATTTATCCCATTCTTCTTTTGTTATATTTTTGTTCTTTTTTAATACTCTTTTAAATTCCCTTAAACTTTTTAAATAATAATTCATACAAACCACCTCTATCTTTTTTCACACTATTTTTATATTAACTTGTGCTTAAGTATAGCATGTTTAAACATAGATTGTATCGCGAAATTTGTCGAAAATATACAAAAAAACTTCTATTTTAATTGATATAGAAGTTTTTTATTTCATTTTATATTAAACAATTCAATTTTTACATCATAAATTCAATTTTCTTTTCAAATATTTCTATAAATTTTATTATTATTTCTTCTCTAGAAAAATTTTTATGATATTCTTTTTTTAAAGATGTAGCAATATTAACTGTTTCTTCATTAAATACTTCTTCATTTACATTAAATCCTATACCTATTAATATATGATTTAATATACCGTTACTAGTACTACTTTCTGTTAATATTCCACATATTTTTTTACCATTTAGCAATAAATCATTTGGTATCTTTATCTTCAATTTATAACCATATAATTCACTTATAGCCTCTGCCATGCACTCAGCTATAATTTTGGTTAAATTTTGTATTTTATTAACATTACATTTTGGAAACAGTACCATTGTCATTGTAATATTATTTCCTTTACTTGAATACCAAATTCTTTCTTTTGTTCCTCTCCCTTTTACCTGGCTATTGGCTAGAAATATTGTTCCATTTTCCAAACCAGATTTTATTAATTTTTTTGCTTCATCCTGTGTAGAACCAATTTCATCATAATATATAATGTTTTTACCTAAAAGTTTAGTATTTGCATTTTTTATTTTTTTTATGTCCATATATTCTCCTATTTTTAATAAGCACATAATCTAGTTTTAACTAAGTCATTTACAATATCTTCAAAGTTACACATTACCATATTGCTTACTAATTTATCTAATATATTATTAATTTCTTCTTCATCTTCTGTTATTTCTGTAATGTCTTTTATCTCTTTATTTGGTAAATTATTTTCTTTAACAACTTCAATTCCATATAATTCATCTTTAGTTTTGTAATATTGTATTTTTTCTGTTACTCCATCTTCTGTTTCGTTATTTTTTTTGTTTATTTCTATACATGCATATAAACTTTTCACTGGTTCTTTTACCTCCTTTTGTTATCATACTGTGTTGCTATTTTACAACAGAATACACTATATTACAACAAATTTTCATCGTCTTAATTTGTTCTTTTATGACTTTTTTCGCCATTTTTTTATGTTTTTTGATGTCGTTTCACATAATTTAGTTGACGTTTTTGTCAATATAATTTGAATTTATCTATATCATATATATTTACAATTATTTCTTCAAAGTTGCTTTAAATTCTGCTATCTTTTTATTTATTTCTTCTAGACTTTCATCATAATAATTATCTATCACTTTCAATTGTTTTACCGATAAATTATTTAATACTTCTGGATTTTTTTCTGTAATTTCAACTATTTCTTTTATATTTTCTCTTTTTTTGTTTTCTTGTTTCAATTTATCTATACTATTTATTTTGGTTTCATTACTTTTATTTTTTGCTTCTACTTCTTCTTTTGGTTCTTCTAACATCAATTTATTTTTATTAAATATATTATAAAAAAATTCTTTAATATTTGTATACATCTTTTGTATAGTTTTTTTCATTTTTTTATTCATCTCCTATACTTTTTATTTTTCCATAGTTGCTCTTAAATCTTCTAAATTTTTTATTTCTTCTTCTAACAAAGCCAACTCTCTTCTTTTTAATTCTAATAATTGTTTTTTTGTTTCTATAGCTCTTATTAAAGATTTTTTCATAATCGCTTCTTTTGATAGTTCTTTTTCAGTATTTTCACCTTTTATACATTCATCATCTATAGTATTTTTTCTACCACTATATTCTTCTTTGTTTCTTTCTTCATCTTCTATCTGGTCATTTGATTCTATTGTTTCACTATCACTAAACAATTCGCCTTCTTCTCTAACATTTCTTTCTAATTTTTCAGCAGTTCCCTTTTCTCCTTTAAGTTTTCTTGGGCTCTTTGCTATACTATCTTTTATTTTAGGAGCTGTGTGCTTTTTTACATAATCTTTTAATTTTTCTATAGGAACGCCCTCTTTTATTGCTGTAACTATAACATCAAAACTTTCTCTATATTTTTCATAACTTTCACTTAAAATACGACTTCTCTTGTCTTTATATAACAAATTCCAAAAACCTTTTCCCACTAGTTTCATGTATATATACATTTTATTTGCTTCATCTTCTATATGAGTTTCATCTTGTTCCTTTGAATCTTCTCCTAGTCTAACTCTCATAAAATCTTTTATTTGTTCATATATATGTGATAAATTACAGCTCTGTTTTTCTGATTTATACATTAATCCGTTTTTACTGCTTCTGTCTCCTATATATTCTTCTGGAATATGAATTCCTAAATTTTTTTCTACTTTTTCACATAATGCTATAGTAAAAGTAGCATCATCTATTTTTTCTTTTTTCTCTCTACTTTTATTTGTTTTTTCTTCAGTTTTGTCTTCTTCTAGATTTTCAGTTTCATTTTCCCCAATTTTTTCAGACTTTTCTTCTATTGCTCTTTTCTTTTCTAAGATTCTTTTTCTTCTAATACTTGTTTGCATATATGATATACTTCTTCTGGCTCTATCACTTAAATTTAATTTTTCCAAATCCAAATCTTCCAAATATTCCATTTGTTCTTCTGGTAACTTATATGCAAAATATATATTTTTGATATGATCCCTGCGAGTTTTTACTATATTAATTGGTTCATCTGTTTTTTTCCCTAACAATTCATTTAACTTATCTAATTTAAAATGATATATGTATGAATTACTATGTCCTGGAATTTCTGTACATAGAAGTATTGTTCTATCTCTTTCCTCTTCTCTTATAGGAACTTTATCAAATGCTGTAGAATCTGATATATGTATTCCGGCATTACCTTTTTCTTGTATATTTAAAAGTTCTACCATATTTTCAGCTTTCATTTGATAAAAATAACTTTCGCAATATTTCAATTTAGAATACATATAAAAATCTCTAAGAGCTCGATAAAAATTTTTATGTGTTTCTAAACAAAATTTGCTTTCATAAAACCACTTTTTAAATTCTTCAAATTCTTCTTCATTCCCATTATCTACATCAATTGCAAATCTTCCAAGTACTTCTTTTTCAGGTCTTAGTGTAACTCTTTCCATAAAAAGCCAACTTCCTGCTTCTGTAAGATATTTATTATATAATTCTCCTAATTTTGCAACATAACTTCCACTCCAATGTCGTGTTCTATCATCTACTATTAATCCTTTTTCATCTCTATAAAAAGTATTTCTATCTATTAGTTGTCCTGGAATCTTTGAAAAACTATTTCCAAGATTCATTCCCGCTGCTGCAATTTCTTCTCTACTTGTTAAAGATTCATAATATCTATCTAAAAAGTTTTTGTCAATTGTAAATAAATCTTCTCTTCCAAGACCTGAGTAGATTTCACTAAGTTGTTTTATAATTTCGTCATACAATCCAATTTCATATCCGCCTTTGTATAAACTCAAAATCTGTTCTTTACTCCAATATTCTCCTGCTGGAGCTTTTAAATCCTTTTGAGACTTTAAGTGTTCTATAATACTAAATAATTTATTTACAATTTCTAAATCTGTTACTATATCTTCTCTTAGATAATAAAACTTCTTTTTTTGTGCTTTATTTATTCGAATATTTCTCATTTTTTTCCTTTCTTTAAAAATTATATTGACTTCTTTTTATATTATATATATAATTTTTATAATCTATTTTGAGGAGTGATCTTATGTTAAAAACAAAACTCCAAGCATTAACAAATTGTAAATCTGAAAGTTTATCAATCTTATTTCGTAACTTCGAGAAAAAATTTCCTCAAGAAAAAGGCTGCATAGCACTTTTACGAGATAAAATTTTCAATGAAAACTCTTCAATAACTGATGAGCAATTAGCTGAAAAATTAAATAAACTTTTCTAAATAGAAAGGAAATTCTTCCTTTCTATTTTATTTTACCATAAATATAGTATATTTTATTTTAAGTTACACAAATGTAATATAACTGTAATTACGTTGTAAAATTAAACTTTATTATAATAAAAAGCCAACATCTATTTTTAGATGTTGACTTTTTGCTCATATATCTCTAATTGCTGAGAAAATAATTCTCCAGCTTTAGTAAATAAACTTAAATTATCTGTTTGATTTAATATTTTTCTAACTGTCCATAATCCCAAACCATGATTATCTTTCTTTTCTTTTTTAGTAGAATACCCTTTTTCAAATATTTTTTCTATATCTAAGTCTACTTTTTTATAACTATTTTCTATTATTACCAGTTCTCTATTTACTTTAAAATCTTTTATAAATCTAACATTAATAACTTTTTCTTCACACTCTTTTGCAGCTTCTATTGCATTATCTAATAAAATACCCAAAATTCTACAAAACTCATATGCTGAAATTTTTATCTCTTTTAGATCTATCATTACTTCTATATTCATTAAAATCTTTTCTTTTTGTGCCATATAATATTTATTGGTAAGTATACTATACACCGCTGGATTATTAATAATTTTTGGATCTAAAATCCCCATAGTATTTACTATTGTGCAATCTTTTAATATTGACTTACTCATGCTTTTTATTCCAATTATATCATTTGTTTCTACATATCCATTTAAAGCTTGTACAAAATTTGCAAAATCATGTCTAAAACCTCTTATGCTATCATACATAATCAACAAAGTTTTATTGTATGATTCTAAATTGTGTATTTTCCTATCTTTCTCTTCTAATTCTTCTATTTTCATAATATCTTTAATGCTTATATAAAAATATACAATTAAAGATACTATATCAAATACAAAAATAATATATGGAAAGTCACTAATAAATATTGTCATTTCTACTGTATTAAAAAATATAATCATACTTCCTATTACAGAAATAATTATGATTTTTTTCTTATTTTTCTTTCCTAGTTCGTCACTTATTTTTATATAAAAATTCTTCTTTTTTACAATATAACAAAGAAAAATTCTAAAAATTGCAATTGATGATGTTAAATAAAATTTATACATTGGATAACTCATACCTTTTTGATATGTTTCCACATCTTTAAAAATCATACACCCAACTTTTGAAAATATAACTTCAGCACATGTAAAACTAATTGCATTTATTGATTCTGCTAATATACATTTTTCAATACTTGCTTTCACTATTTTACGCAATATTACTATAGAAACTATTATAGTAAGAGCTCTATAATATGGTACTGGTATTATAATTGCTGTACTTACTCTTGAAATTACTTCTAATATTATTATTTTTATCTTTTTACCTCTTGTTATTTCTATTTTTAGTATATTGCTAACAAAAAATAGATTTGTAGCTGAAAAAACTATAGCTGATATTATTGTCACTATCAACCACTGAAAAAATTCATTTTCTTGAATTATCTTTTGTAATTCTACAATATTTTCCATAATCTGTATTTCCTTTTTATTTTTTTCTTCTTTTTTCAACTTTTATTTTAATCTCATATTTAGCCAATTACAAGCCAAATCGTAACACTAATTTCGAGGTTTATTTTTATATTCTTTGCAAATTCGACAATTTTTTTCATTTTCCAATCTAGTTTTCACTTTTTGTATTAACAATTATATAATCATAAAAAATTATACTTTAAATAATTTTTTATTTTACTTTTGTAGATTACACTTTTTTTGTAAAAAACATGGCTAAATCTTGACAAATTAGCATATACTATGTAAAATAGTTGTATTATGTATAATATATATTTGCATTGAAGAATGACGACTTGCTAAAAGTTGCTAAAAGAGATTAAAGGTCATAGGCTGAAAACCTTTATTAGAAATAACATAGCAAACTAACACATTCTGAGCAAATTTTATTTTATAAAGAGGAAAAACAAAATGTTTTTCAAGCCGGGTGGTACCGCGGAAAAGTTATTTCGTCCCAGCATTAATTTTATTAATGCTTGTGGGCTTTTTTTGTTTTTATTTTAATTTTTTTATAAAGGAGATGTTTAATTATGAATGAGTATAGAACTCATAATTGCAATGAGATTAGTTTAGCTGATGTTGGAAAAGAAGTAAAAATTTCAGGATTTGTCCAAACTATTAGAGATTTAGGAGGTGTTGTCTTCCTAGATATAAGAGACATGTATGGAGTAACACAAGTAGTTACTTCTGCTGAGAGTACAGATGTAGATTTTGCTTCACATATTCCAATAGAGTCTACAGTTTGTGTTGAAGGAACAGTAAGAAAAAGAGATGAAGAAACATATAATCCAAATATAAAAACTGGTGAAGTAGAAATATTTATAAAAAATATAACTATTCTTGGAAAAAGAACAAAAAACTTACCTTTTGAAGTAAATGGTAATCAAGATGTAAGAGAAGATTTACGTCTAAAATATCGTTTTTTAGACTTAAGAGGTGACAAACTAAAAAATAATCTAATTTTAAGAGCAAAAGTTCTTCAATATTTAAGAAGTCAAATGATTGAGCAAGGATTTTTAGAAGTTCAAACACCAATACTTACAAGTTCTTCACCTGAAGGTGCTAGAGACTACCTTGTTCCAAGTAGAGTACATCCTGGAAAGTTTTATGCTCTTCCACAAGCTCCTCAACAATTTAAGCAATTACTTATGGTATCTGGAATAGATAAATATTTTCAAATTGCACCATGTTTTAGAGATGAAGATGCAAGAGCAGATAGAGCTCCTGGAGAATTTTACCAATTAGATATGGAAATGGCTTTTAGTACACAAGAAGATGTATTTGCAGTTATGGAACCTGTTATATATAATACATTTAAAAAATTCTCTAATAAAGAAATTGCAGAATATCCATTTCCAAGAATTCCATATAAAGAAGCAATGCTTAAATATGGATGTGACAAACCTGATTTGAGAAATCCTTTAATTATTGTTGATGTTACTGAATTTTTCCAAAGATGTACATTCAAACCATTTCATGGTTTAACAGTTCGTGCTATTAAAGTAAGTGGACATATGTCAAAAGGATTTCATGAGAAAATGCTTGAATTTGCTAAATCTATTGGTATGGGTGGTCTTGGATATTTAGAAGTTCAAGAAGATTTAAAATATAAAGGACCAATAGATAAATTTATTCCAGATGATATGAAAAAAGAATTAATGGATCTTGCAGGCTTAGAAAAAGAAGATACAATATTCTTTATAGCTGATAATGAACAATTAGCAAATAATTATGCATGCCAAATTAGAACAGAACTTGGAAAACGTTTAAATTTAATTGATGAAAGTAAATTTAAATTCTGTTGGATAGTTGACTTTCCAATGTATGAATTAGACGATAATGGAAAAATAGCATTTAGTCATAACCCATTTTCTATGCCAAAAGGAGGATTAGAAGCTTTAAATACTATGGAACCTTTAGATATTGTTGCATACCAATATGATATAGTTTGTAATGGTATAGAACTTTCTTCTGGTGCCGTTAGAAACCATGATCCAGAAATAATGATTAAAGCTTTTGAACTTGCTGGATATGGAAAAGAAACTATAGAAGAAAAATTCTCAGCATTATTTAATGCATTTCAATATGGTGCTCCACCACATGCTGGAATTGCACCTGGTATTGATAGAATGATTATGCTTCTTACAGAAAGTGATGTAATTCGTGATGTAATTGCATTTCCTATGAATAGTAAAGCAGAAGATTTATTAATGGGTGCTCCAGGAAATGTTTCAAAAGAACAATTAGAAGATGTTCATATAAAATTGGATATAAAAAATAATTAATTTTTATAGTATATCTAAATTCGTCTAGTTGTAAAATTATTCTAATATATACTGTTACATGTAAGACGAATTACATGTTAGTAACTTGAAAATGCAACAAAAACTTGATTTTTCCTTCTTATCATGTTATACTTTATGTTAATTCTATACAGAAAGAAGGTTTGAAACTTGGTAAAGCGCAAAAATGATCTTACAAGGGAAAAATTCTTTACACCTCTCTACTATGATGAAGCTTCACAATTTAAAAATCTGATTCTACAAAACTGGTGGAGTTCTGGTGCTGGAGAAGTTTATCAAGATTTCGCAAAAGAATGCAAAACGTCTGTATCATTAATGGCGTCGACGCTTTCTGATAGCGTACTCGATTTCTACTTACAAAAGATCAACAAAGATGCTCTGGATGACATATTCAGAAACACTTTAGATTTACTTGATTATTATATTACACTAAAAAAGTAAGATATTAATTAAGAATTTACCAAAAAAGAGAAGCCAATATTATATTTGGCTTCTTTTCATTTTATTATTTATATTCCTTTTTTCAACTTTTTGTATTAAAATTTATTTCTTATTTATTAATTTTTCTAATTCTTCTTTATTAAAATGATATTTTTTATTACAAAACTGGCAAACTGTTTCTGCTTTTCCATCTGTATTTATTATATCTTGTATTTCTTTTTCTCCAATAGCTATAAGTCCTTTTTCTATTTTTTCTCTAGAACAGTCACATTTATATTCTGGCTTAATAGTATCATCTATTATTTTTATATCATTATCTCCTGTTACTATTTTTGCAATTTGTTCTAATGATATTTCGTCATTTAACATTTTACTTATTGTATCTGCCTTTTTTATAGCTGCTTCTATATTTTCTATATCTTCTTCTTTAGCATCTGGCATAAGAGAAATTTGATATCCACCGGCTTTTTTCACTCCATTTTTATCTACTAAAACTCCAAGTGCTACTACAGTTGGTGTTTGTTCTGATTTTGCAAAATAATTAGTGAAATCTTCTGCAATTTCACCTGAAATTATTGGTGTCATTCCAACATATGGATCCTTTAAACCTATATCTTTTATTATATACATCATTCCATTTTTTCCAACTGCTTTACTAACATCTAATTTTCCAACTTCATTTAATGGAAGTTCTACTAATGGATTTGTAACATACCCTTTTACATTACCATTAGAATCTGTAACTGCTGTTAATGTTCCTGCTAAACCATCACCTTTTATTTGTACTGTAATAGAATCTTCTATTTCTTTTAAATCTGCTCCCATCATACTTGTCATTGTTAATAATCTCCCTAATGCTGCTGTAACTGTAGGACTTAAATCATGTATCTTCCTTGCCTCTTCTACTATATTAGTAGAATCTATACATTTTACTAAAGCTCTTCCTTCATATGCTAAAAATTTAATTATTCTTCCTTCCATTTTCTGCTCCTTTAACTATTTTTTTGTCTTTTAAAAATATTTTTAATAAAACTTAATATTCTTTTATAACATTTATTTTCTTTATGTTCTATTAAGCTATTAAAACTTTCTTTTTCTGTTTTTTCTTGAATGTCATTTTTTTCTTCAGTTTTAAATATATCATTTGGATTATAATTTTTATTTTTTTCTTGCTCATTTATTATTATATCATTTTTTAATTTATTATTGATTCTTTCTTTTTGCTTTTCATTTGCCCAGTAATCTTTATATAAAATTGCTAATATTTCTCTTGTTTCTTTTAACATGATTTGTTCATTAAAAGGTTTATTTTTATTAATAGTATATTTATATTCTTTATCCATATTCTTTTCAAACATATTAATCATTTCTTCCGGTATTTTTTTCACATCTTCTTCTGGTAAATATTTTAATATTTCTATTACTTCTTTATAAGCTTTTGGATAAAAATCTTCCATTTCTCCCTCTCTTTTTTGAAAAATTTTAATATAATATTTGTTTATTATATTTTTATTTTAATTTTCTTTGCACATTTTTATAAATTCTTTAAATAATGGAGCTGGTCTATCTGGTCTAGATTTAAATTCAGGATGAAATTGTCCTGCTATAAAGAATGGATGATCTTTTAATTCAATTATTTCTACTAAACTTCCATCTGGAGATGTTCCTGAAGCAATCAGTCCAAAACTTTCTAATTTTTCTTTATAATCATTATTAAATTCAAATCTATGTCTATGTCTTTCTGAAATTTCATTTGTTCCATATATCTTTTCAGCTAAAGTTTCTTTTTTTATAATACAAGGATATGCCCCAAGTCTCATTGTTCCACCTTTTTTATCTACATCCTTTTGATCTTCCATTATATGAATAACAGGATTTAAGCATTTATCATCTAACTCTGCTGAATTTGCATCTTCAATTTTAGCAACATTTCTTGCAAATTCTATAACTGCCATTTGCATTCCTAAACATATTCCTAAAAAAGGTACTTTATTTTCTCTTGCATATTTTATTGCTTCTATTTTTCCTTCTATTCCTCTATTTCCAAATCCTCCAGGAACTAATATTCCATCATATTTTCCTAAAACTTTTTTTACATTTTCTGAATTTATTTTTTCTGAATCTAAAAGATCAATCTTAACATTAACATTATTAGCAAATCCACCATGTTTTAAACTTTCTATAACAGACAAATATGAATCCTCAAGTTGTATATATTTTCCAACTATAGCAACTTTAACTTCTATATCTTTTATACTTTTAATGTTGTCAATCATTTCTTCCCACTTTGCATTTTGCTCCTTTTTCTTTTCTAATCTTAATTTATCACATACTATTTCTGCCAATCCTTCTCTTTCTAACATTAGTGGTACTTCATATAAAACTTCTACTGTTTTATTTTCTATAATGTGGTTTCTTTTTACATTACAAAATAGAGCCATTTTTTCTTTCATATTTTCTGGAATTGGAATTTGTGAACGACAAACTAATATATCTGGTTTTATTCCAAGACTTTGAAGTTCTTTTACAGAGTGTTGTGTTGGCTTTGATTTTAATTCATTAGATCCTTCTATATATGGAAGTAATGTAACATGAATATATATTACATCTTCTTCATTTTGCTCTATTCCAACTTGTCTAATAGCTTCTAAGAAAGGTAAACTTTCTATATCCCCTACAGTACCTCCTATTTCAGTAATAACAATATCCACATCTGTTTCATTAAATTTATATACTTTTTCTTTTATTGCATTAGTTATATGTGGAATTACTTGAACTGTTTTTCCAAGATAATCTCCTCTTCTTTCTTTTGCAATTACTTCAGAATATATTCTACCTGTTGTTATACTTGAATTTTTTGTTAAATTTTCATCAATAAATCTTTCGTAATGTCCTAAGTCTAAATCAGTTTCTGCGCCATCATCTGTTACAAATACTTCTCCATGCTCACAAGGATTCATTGTTCCTGGATCTATATTTATGTATGGATCAAATTTTTGGATAGTAACTTTATAACCTCTATTTTTTAGTAATCTTCCTAATGATGCTGCAGTTATTCCTTTTCCAAGTCCTGATACTACTCCTCCAGTTACAAATATGTATTTTGTATTCATATAAAAATCCTCCTTACTTTTTACCACAATACAAAGATTTAAATCAAAAATTATTTTATCTTAAAGTTTTTAATTTTCAATAACTAATAATTATAAAATTTAATAGTTCTTTATAAAATAAAAAAAGATTTAAAAAATCCTTACCAAAAATGCGGTTTTTTTTAAATCTAGATATATTTTATCACTATTTATGTGATTTTTCAATATTTTTTATTATTTTTTTATAAAATATTGACAATACTAAAAAATATATATATTTTATCTTTAGTAAAAATTTTAAGGAGGTACTTTATGACACCACATATTAGTTCAAAAAATGATGAAATTGCTAAAGTAGTATTAATGCCTGGTGATCCACTAAGAGCAAAATATATTGCAGAAAATTTTTTAGAAAATTCAAAATTAGTAAATTCTGTTAGAAATATGCTTGCATATACAGGAACATATAAAGGAAAAGAAATAACAGTTTTCGCTTCTGGAATGGGAATGCCAAGCATTGGAATTTATTGTTATGAACTGTATAAGTTTTATAATGTTGATACTATTATTAGAATCGGTTCTTGTGGAGCTTATACAGAAGATTTAAATATATTTGATACAATATTAATTGATAGAACATATACTGAAGGTAATTTTGCAAAAGCTCTAAATGGAAAAAATGAACATATTGCTAGTGCAGATTTTAATACAAACAATATTATTGAAGAAACAGCTAAAGAAATAAATATTCCATATGTAAAAGGAAATACTCTTTGTAGTGAATGCTTTGATTATTATGTTGAAAGCATTGATGACTTAATTGCTAGATTTCCAAAAGATTTAAATATTATTGGAGCTGAAATGGAAGCCTTTGCTTTATTTTATACAGCAAAATATTTAAATAAAAAAGCTGCTTGTTTATTGACTGTTGTAGATTCTCATTACAAAAAGCAAGAAATTTCTTCTGAAGAAAGAGAAAAATCTTTAAATGATATGATTTTACTTGCTTTAGAAAGCTCTTTAAAAATAAATTAATTTATATAATTATATAAAAAACAAACTCCCATTTTATAAATTTGTTTATATAAAAGGGAGTTTTTATTTTATATTATATCTCTATCGTGTACTACCAAAACTTTATTTTGTTATTGCAAGTACTTTGTATTTTATAACACCTGCTGGTGCTTGTACTTCTACTACTTGATTTTTCTTAGCTCCTAATAAAGCTGTTCCAATTGGTGATTCATTTGATATTCTATTTTGTGCTAAATCTACTTCTGTAGAACCAACTATAGTATATGAAACTTGTTCATCAAATTCTATATCTAATAACTTTACTGTATTTCCTACTTGAACTGTCTTTGTATCTATTTCTGATTCATCAATGATTTTTGCATGTCTTAATTTATTTTCCAATTCAATAATTTTACTTTCATTTTCTGCTTGTGCACTTTTTGCTTCATCATATTCGGAATTTTCAGATAAATCTCCAAAGCCTAAAGCT
The DNA here is from genome assembly GCA_000434015.1 of Clostridium sp. CAG:571. Lineage (GTDB taxonomy): Bacteria > Bacillota > Clostridia > TANB77 > CAG-508 > CAG-492. Next base: position 169,278 of record HF999523.1, on the reverse strand, counting down.
ACTTTTATTCTTTCTGCAACTTCTGCTCTTTTCTCTGTTTTTAAATATTCTAATTCTTTTTCTAAATTTTCATACCCTTCTTGTGTTAATATTACTTCTTTATCATCCATTTTGTGTTTCCTCCTTATATATGCTTTATTATTATAAATCTAATTATTTTTTACTATTTATTTTTTCAATTTTTAATTTTAAGTTTATTTTAATATAATTTTTTAATAAAACTTAATTTTTCAAATTATTAAATATATTAATCCACTTTATCATTTTTGTCAAGCGCTTTTTGTATATTCTAATTGTTGTATTTTCCCTCTTTTTCCTATTAATTCCTGTATTTCGACATTATCCTCTTTTATTTTTTTTATTGCTTTATAAAAGTCTTGTTCTCCTATTATAAAACTTTCATATAATTCTTCTAATTTAAATAAATTAGAGTTTTTAATATAATTATTTTTTAGCTTACACATTTTTAAAGAATTAATAAAAATTCCATTAAAGCTTTTCTCTATATCTAGATTATTGTTACTTATATTTATTATTATTGCATCTCGATTTAATTGATATTTCGAAAATTCATCATTATCAAAATCTAAATTAACAATTATTTTGGCTTTATTTATACTTTTTCTTTTATTATTTGAAATTACAATCATTATATCTTCTTTTTCATATAAAAAACTTTCTACTTTCTGAAATTTCTTTATATTGTGAGTTACTATATTTAAACATTTTATCTTTTTAGAAAGATATTCTATTAAGCATATATTAACACAATTATTATCATTTACTAGTACATGTACAACTTGATTTTCCATTTTTTCTTTTTGAATATTAGAAATATACTTTAACATTTCGATTAACATTATTTTTTCTAAATATTTTCCATTACAAACTATTATATGTTTATCTTTATATATATTTTTTATTTCTTCTAATTTATTTAACTTTTTAGATATTATCATATACTTAATATTATATGTATCTATAACATTTTTTATATTATCAATACATCTTTTATATAAGTATCTTTCCCAATTATTGTTTATATTATTTTTTATTATACTAGTACAAACTATTGTATTGTTTTTATTTTTTTCTACTTTTACACTACTCTTCCACACATTTAGAATAAATTTCACATTTATATAGAGAGAAAGAATTTTATTGTATACCTTTTTTAATTTTTGATTTTTGATTTTATTATGCACACTTATCATCTTTTTATTATTCCAAAATTCCAATTTACTTGTATATTCTTTTAAATACATCTTTACATTTTTTTCTTTCATAAAAAATCACCCAAATATAATTTATTTTTAATTATATTTAAGTGATTTCATTTTTATTCATTATTTAATTTATTCATTATTTAATTTTTCGTTTATAACATTCCATATATTAGATTGTTCATAATCTTTAACCCAATAAGATGCTCCAGCTAAATTATATTTATCAACCAAATCTAATTTTTCTTTAATTGATTGTTCGTCTTCTATCCACATTTTATATGTTGCCCCATCTTTTTGATATTCTACATAATTTTGTTTTAATTTATCATCCCATTCTTTTGTAACACCTTCTGGAATTGATTTTTCTACATTTTTCATAGTTACAACAGAACTTGTTATTTTTCCATCTTCTTCTTTCCATAATCTTGTGTAAAAAGGTATTCCTAATACTAATTTTTCATTTGATACATATTCTGCTTTTTCTTCATCTAATAATTTTTTTACATTTGCCTCTACCCAATCATAACCTGCAACAGTTCCTTCTTCATTAGAAGAAACTCCATGTTGGTCATATGCCATAAACATCATATAATCTGAAACATCTGATAATACTTTTCTATCAAAACATAAAGACCAATCTGGAGAACCGTCTGGCGCTGTAACATCAATAGATACTACTTTACCTAACTCCTTAATTCTAGGTGAAAGTTCTATCATAAATCTAGAAAATAAATCTCTATCTTCTTGTTTCATATATTCAAAATCAATATTCACTCCATCCAAATCATATTCTTTTACATATTCAACAATCTGATTTATTAATGATTGTCTTAATTTGTAATCTCTCATTATTTCAGATGTTGTTTCTTTCATTGAATTATTAGATACTACAGGCCATACTTTATATCCATTTGAATGTGCCCAATTTATATATTGTTTACCACTTTCTCCTACATTTTCCAACAAATTACCTTTTCCTAGTTTTTCTAAATAGAAAAATGTTGGTGATACAACATTAACACCTTCTATATTAGTTCCAGATCTATCTGGAGCTTGTCCGTATTCTGAAAAATACTCCCATACAAGGCTTACTTTTCCGTCTATTTGTTTATATTCTTTTTGTTCCTCTCTTGCTATTATTTTGTCAGAAATGGAATCTTTTTTTATATATCCTAATTTTCCCTCTTTTGTTCTTACTTTTATAAAGCCATTATTTATCTTAGTTTCACTTTTATTTGAATTTGATGGTACTATATAAACTTCTTCTCCTTCATCTATCTCGTCTATAGTTTTTGAAAATATAGAATCTTTATATTTTACTTTATTTTTCTTTTTGCTGTTTGCTATTTCTAATTCTCGATTTAGAGAATCCAAAACAATTGTGTTAGATTCTTTAATATATGTTGCTTTAACATTATAAACTTCCTCTAATTCTGAAAATGGAATATAATATTTTCCATCAATTTCTTTTACTTCCCCATTCATAGATGATGTTTTTCCATTAACAGTCTTTTCTTTCTGCCCTACAATCATTGTTGCTATTTTTGTATCTGATGATGTTATTATTTGATTATATTTTTCATCATAATATATGTATTCATCATAGAAATTTTTAATATCCTCTTTGCTTAAATATATAACACCATTATCATCTATAAATGCTTTTCCTTTTAAATTTTTACTTACATTACTATAATTTATAACTAAATTTAGGTCATTTGGTTCTACTATATAATTTGGTGCAATTTTTAAAACAAACACAGCTATCGCCATTATTACACATATTATAATAATATTTTTTATATAATTATTTTTCTTTTTTTCTTTCTTTTCTTCTATCATTTGCAAATTCTCCTCAAAAAAATCTTTTTTAACTATATCATAAAAAAATTTTTTAGTGAATACTTATATTAAATTTTATTAAAAATCCTTAAAAATACTTGTTTTTTTATAAAAGTTATGATAAACTTATACTTAGTCAATTTTATTATGCATATAGGAGGTGCAATTAATTATGGCAAAATGTGAAATTTGTGAGAAATCATTATCTCATGGTAATAAAATTAGTATAGCTCGTTCACATGTAAGTAGAAGAGCTTCTAGAACATGGAGACCAAACTTAAGAACAATAAAAGCTGTTATAAATGGAGAAACAAAAAGAATTTCTGTATGTGCTAAATGCTTACGTTCTGGAAAAGTAAAAAGAGCTTAATTATAATTAAAAATAAAGAAAAGTAGGTTATTTCCCCTACTTTTTATTTTTTCTTATGTATTATTCTTTTATGCCAAATATTATTTTTACAAATCCTCTTAAAAATTTTGGCACTTTTTTTACTACTATTGTCATTTTACTTCACTCCTCTTTTTATTAACTTTTTAGCATGCAAGCCACATAAAACCTATTGCTACAACTGCTAAACCTATACAAAATAGCCATCCAGTTAATGGAAGTAATAAAACAAGTAGTATTCCTAATCCAAGTCCAATTAAACATACACCTAATGTCTTTTTTAATACACAAAACATAATATATTACCTCCCATTAATATATTATATTATCTTAATTCTGTAAATGTTACTTAAGTTTATCTTTTAGAAAGGATTTATATATGAATAAGCAAGATTCAATAAGCATTATAAAAATATTAAAAGAATACTATCCAGATGCAAAATGTAGTTTGAACTTTTCTACACCTTTTGAACTATTAATTGCTGTTATGCTATCGGCACAATGTACAGATGAACGAGTTAATAAAACGACTCCACTAATTTTCGAAAAGTACAATACTCCTGAAGACTTTGCCAATATAGATTTAACTTTATTAGAAAATTTAATACATCCTTGTGGATTTTATAAAAATAAAGCAAAAAACATCAAATCCACTGCTACTATATTATTAAATAACTATAATAGTATTGTTCCAAATAATATTGAAGATTTAATAGCTTTACCAGGAGTTGGCAGAAAAACGGCTAATGTAGTTATGCTTGAAGCTTTTAATATTCCTCAAGGAATTGCTGTAGATACACATGTAAAAAGACTTTCAAGCAGACTAGTACTATCTAAAAACTCAGATCCATCAAAAATAGAATTAGATTTACTAAAAACTTTTCCAAAAGAATATTATAAAGATATAAATCATATTTTCATATATTTTGGTCGTGATATATGTACTGCAAGAAAACCAAAGTGTAATATTTGCCCAATAAATAAATTTTGTAAAAATTTTTCTAAAAATGAATAATTTAATCATTTCTATGTATACTAATTATTAGATTAGGATCTTTTCTTCCTTCTAAAATTATCATAGAGGTGATTTATTTTGACGAATATAAACTGTTCTTCTGACTGTGTATATCAAAAAGATGGCAAGTGTTGTTATGAAAACATTTTAGCAAAAAAAATTACACCTTCTGCAGATTGTGCATATTATCTGTCAAAAAAGGTTCAATTTGAACGGGTCAAATTGAACCTTTAATTATCTTCTTCTATTATATCATCTATTACTATTTGCTCATTTTCATCTAATTTGTATTTTGGAAGCTCTGGTAGTTCCTCTAAATTTGTTATTCCAAACATTTTCAAAAAATTATTTGTAGTTGAATATATTGTTGGCCTTCCGTGGTGCATCTAACTTCCCAACATCTTGTATCAACTCATATTCTAATAGTTTATATATAGTTCCGTCCGAATTTACTCCTCTAATTGCTTCTATTTCTGCTCTTGTTATTTTAGGATTATATGCAATAATTGCTAAGACTTCTAATGCTGCTTGTGATAAATTAGGTTTACTTCTTTTATCAAAAATTGGATATATATAATCATAATTTTCTTTTTTAGTACATAATTGATAAGCATTGTTTGTTTTTACTATTTCTATTCCTCTTTTTTCTTCTTTATATTCATTTCTCATATCTTCTATTATATTCTCGATATCTTCAAAACTCATTTCTAAAGAAGACATGAATTCTTTTGTTTCTACTGGTCTTCCCGCTGAGAACATTATTGATTCTATGATTGATTTAGCTCTTTCTATTTTCATTATTTTACCTCTTTTCCCAAACTTATTATTACATGCATTTTTTATGATGTCAAGCAAGTTTTTACTAATCTATTCAATCTCTAAATATTAATAATATTATATTACTAAAATATTCGATTTCTAAAAATATTTTTATTTTAAAGTATTCTCTCTTGAATTATACTTTTGTTTATGCTAATATAATAAAAAATATTTAGTTAGGATGTGTTTCTTTATGTCTAATGAAAAAAATGAAAAGAAAAATAAAAAAATAAAAGTTGTATCTGGTAATGGTAAAATAGATATTTCACCAGTTTATAAACATTTACAAGTAGAAAAGCCAAAAATTCAAGAAAAGAAAAAAAATATTATAATTCCTGAAGAAAAAAAATAAAATACTAATTCACAAAAATTTTTACTAAAAAAAACGATATAATTAATATTATATCGTTTTTTATTTTAATTTTCTCATTCTCTCTTACATTGCTTCTTTATTTTCTTCTACTTTTTCGTTTTCATTATCTTCTTGATTTACCACTTCTAAACTTGATACAGATACTTCATATGCTATTTTTGTTTCTACAGTTCCATCTTCATATTTTTTCTCATAAGTTCTAGATTGAACTCTACCAATAACTTTTACTTCTGTTCCTACTGGCATATTTTCACAAAATCTAGCATTTCTTCCCCATGCTATACATGGTATATAATCTGATTTATTGTACGCTCTATTAACTGCAAGTAATATATCAGATATTTCTCTTCCAAATGGTGTTTGTCTGTATATTGGCTTTTTACATATGTAACCATTTAAAATTACTTCGTTTGAGATAAAGTCTTTACTTACTTGAAGTTCTTCATCTTGGTTTTCTACAAATTTAACTTCTTTAGCAAATACAGTTAATACTAATCTGTTTCTTTCATTTTCATAACTATTATATGATCTAAATTGACCTTCAACAATTATTTTTTTGTCGATTGTTAATTCATCAATAGTTAAAAGTCTTTCTGATACTGTAACTGGTATAACGTCTGCATTTCCACTTAAACGTGGTACACTCAAATCAAATATGTAAAACTTCTCTCCATAAATTTCATGACTAAATCTTTTGTCACTTGTTACCTTTCCCACTAAAACTATGTGGTTATTATCTGAATAATTTGTATTCAATTTATTTTCCTCCCCTTATTTGTTTATCCCATAGTATCTTATTCATAATGTTATCGTTTTAGAATATATTTCATAATTTATATTATACTCCACTTTTTTGGTTTTGTCTACATAAAAAGTTAATTTTTTGATTTTTTTTAATATTTTTCTATCTTCTTTCCCTCATAGCTCTAGAATTTCACATTATTTATGTCCTCATTATTATGGATTAATAGCAATGATATTAATAACATAATGTCATATACATCACTTTTGGCTTCTTTATTTAAGCTAATTTCTTGCTGCTCTACCTCACTTTTTTTACTTATAATATTTCTTTGAACACTTACCTGAATACTATCGTCTGTAACACTAGACATAGTAATTGTAGATTTTGAATTAAAACCATATGTTATTATATTTGATTTAATATCTTTTAATAAATCAATTATTGTTCCTATATCTTCATTTACAATGACATATTCTGATTTTGCAATTAATTTATTTAAAGAATCTTTATCTTCAAATTCTCTATTAACAATTATAGTTTCAAATTTTATATTTTTTATATTATCAATGCTATTTTCTCTGATAAAGATAATATGATATTTTTTTAAAACCGAATTATTATTTTGAATTTTTTTTATATAGTTTTCACTTTTTATATCTGTAACAATGCCAATAAAAATCATCATTTTTCTCCTTAATCATATATATTTATTATATCTACATATTTTTATTCTATTCATTTTTACTTTGTTTTTGTACTCCATTTGCATCAATTACATAATTATCTTTATATATTAATTCAGATACAGTTACTATTTTGTAACCTTTTTCTTGTATATTATGCAAAATCATTTCTAAACTATCTGCTGTATGTTTTGTTCCATTATGTGATAAAATAATACTTCCATTTGATAATTTTGAATCTAATCTTTTCCACATTTCTTCTCCTGTTATTCCTGTATAATCTAATGTATCTAAATTCCATTGTATTGTTTTATGATTCATATTATTGGATGCATTAATTACAGTATCATTATATTCTCCATATGGTCCTCTATAAAGATTTGTTTTATTTCCTGTAATTTTTTCTATTTTTTCACTACACAGTTTTATTTCTTCTACATTTTTATCTATATTTAATTGATTAACATGTGGATGAGTATTTGAATGATTTGCTATTTCATGACCTCCATCATATATTTTTTTTACATATTCTGGATATTTATCTACCCAATCTCCAACCATAAAAAAGGTAATATGTACTTTATTTTTGGATAGAGTATCTAAAATACTATCTATATCGTCTGCATTCCATGCACAATTCATTGTTAATGCTACTTGTTTTTCATTAGTTTCTACACTATATATTGGTAACTGTTTACTACTTGCAGATGTTGCAATAATTTTATCTTTATTATTAATTATTGTAGATGCCATAAAAAATAATACTATAATTGTACTTACTGCAACTGCATATGAAAATATTTTTTCCTTATTAAAAACTATAAACATAAAAACCCCCTAAAATGATTTATTTAATTCTATGCTTATTTTATAAATTTTATGTTTTTTTATTATTTATCATTACATAAATTTCGGACATATTATTTATCATTTCTTCATTTTTCTGTAATATTGGACATTCTAATTGTATAAACTTGAAATATAAAGCATTTAGGAGGATTTTTTATGAAAGTAATTCGTATAAAAAAAAATAAACTACTCATTTTTAGTAGTATATTTCTAACCTTTATAATTACATTTTGTACTTTTTCAACATCATTTGGAATGCAACATTATTATAAACTAGACTTTTCAACTTGTATTGTTACAGCCTCTAAGCTAAATGTACGTAGTGGACCTGGAACAGGATATAGTATTGTTGCAACTGCTAATAAAAACGACTATATTCGTGTTTTTGCCGGTGTTGGTGATTGGTATATTGTTCAAGTAGAAGGTGACTATGTTGGGGCAATTAACAAAAAATATGTAAAACCAATATATCCTAATAACAATACTGGAAATAGTAATAATTCTAATAATAGTAGCTCTAATACAGGTTCCAATTCAAATACTACATCTTCTAACCTTTCTCAAGATGAAAAAGAAGTATTTGATTTAATTAATAAGCAAAGAACTAACAATGGGTTAAAAGCTCTAAACATAGATTCAGAAGTTCAAAAAGTCGCCAGAATAAAAGCACAAGACATGGTTAATAATAACTATTTTTCTCATACTTCTCCAACTTATGGTTCACCATTTGATATGCTAAAAAAATTTAGTGTATCTTATAAAACTGCTGGTGAAAATATTGCTGGAAATTCTAGTAATAGCGCTGCTGTAACTGCTTGGATGAATTCTTCTGGACATAAAGCAAATATTTTAAATAGTAGCTTTAACTATACTGGAATTGGTGTAGTTTCAAGCTCTAAATATGGAAAAATCTATGTACAAATGTTTATTGGTAAGTAATTTTATCTTTTACTTCTAATATATTTATTTACTCTCTTATTCTATAAAAAACTCTTTATTAAAATTTTAATAAAGAGTTTTTGTTATTTATTTTTTATTAGTCATATTTTTTACTTAATTTTATTTTAGTTATATTTTTATTTTGTCTAGTTTAATTTATTTTTTATTTTAATAATTTTCTGCTTTAATTTCAAAGAATGCTTTTGGATGGTTACATACAGGACATACTTCTGGAGCTTCTTTTCCAATTACTATATGACCACAATTTCTACATTTCCATATTTTATCTCCATCTTTACTAAATACTAATCCATCTTTTACATTTTCTAATAATTTTTTATATCTTGCTTCATGCTCTTTTTCTATTTTTCCTACTTCTTCAAATAAATATGCTATATGGTCAAAACCTTCTTCTTTTGCTTCTTTTGCCATTTTTACATACATATCTGTCCATTCATAATTTTCTCCTTCAGCTGCTGCTTTTAAATTATCAAGTGTACTTCCTATTTCTCCACCATTTAATAATTTAAACCACATTTTTGCATGTTCTTTTTCATTATCTGCTGTTTCTTGAAAAATTGCTGCTATTTGCTCATATCCATCTTTTTTTGCTTTGCTTGCAAAATATGTATATTTATTTCTTGCTTGTGATTCTCCTGCAAAAGCCTCCATTAAATTTTTTTCTGTTTTTGTACCTTTTAAATCTTTCATATAATTTCCTCCACTTTCTTCTTTTATTTTTGGCTATATTATAATTAAATCATTTTTTTATTTCCATACCATAATTATAGCCATACCTTATCTATAAGGCATCTAGTCATTTGTATCATTTTTACATTCTTTACAATAACCAGTAAGTAAAATAATTGCATTTATATAATTTGCCTCTATTTTATTTCCTAACTTTTGTATATCATTATCTAACTTTATTTGCTGCTCTTTTTCTAAAAAGACATCTGAAACTTTTCCACAATTTAAACATTCAAAATGAATGTGTGGTTTTATGTTTCCATCATATCTATCTATTCCATCCTTTGTTTTTATCTTCGCAATCTCTCCTTCTTTATATAAGTTTTGCAAATTTCTATATATTGTTGCTATTCCTAAATTTGGCATTTCTTTTTTTAAATCCCAAAATAAAGTTTCTGCAGTTGGATGATCTTTTCTAGATTTTAAAGAATTAAGAATAAGTTCTCTTTGTTTACTAAATTTTTTCATCTTCTTTCCTTCCTGATAATGATTATCATTATAATATAATAAACTTTCATATTTTTCAAGTATTTTTTAAAATTTTATTTATTTTTATTTTTTTGTATGTTAGAATTATTGTCATAGTAAAATGTATCTATAAGGAGAGGATTTATATGGAACTTAATAAATGTACAAGATGTGGCTGTTTTTATGTTTCTAGCAATGATGTTTGCCCTACATGTGAACAAAAAGATGTTGCAGAAATTGATAAATTAAAAAATTTTTTAGAGGACTCTGAATTTTCATCTATCGATGATATTTCTTATCAAACTGGAATAACAGTGAAAAATTTAAATAGATTTTTAAAACTAAATGATTTCAAAAAGTTAAAAAATTTATAATAGAAAAATAAAAAATAGCTATATTTTTCTATTATTACAAATAAAAAAATAAAAGACGATTTTTATAAAAAATAAAATCGCCTTTTATTTTTTTAAGATATTATTCCTAAAATGCTTTTTTCTTTTTCTACCACTTCATTTGATAGTTCATAACATTTTTTTATTTTTTCAATAGTTTCATTTCCTAATGCTAAATCATTTGCATATATATATGCAAATTCTTCATCCAAATTAATTTTATCTCCAATCTTTTTCTTTACAACTATTCCTACATCATGATCTATTTTATCATCTTTTTTTACTCTTCCTGCACCTAACATACATGATATATTTCCTAATTTTTCTACATCTATTTCTTTTACATATCCTTCTTTATCTGCTGGAACTGGTATTTTATATTTAGCAAGTTTAAATTTTTCTACGTTTTTAATATACTCTATATCTCCACCTTGATTTTTCACCAACTCAATAAATTTATTATAAGCTTTTTTATTATTTATATTTTCTAGCATATTCTTTTTATTAATCTCTATATTGTTTCCCTTTCCTGCTAGTTTTATCATATATGCTCCAAGTTCTAATACTACATCTTTAACATCTTCATCCATGTTTCCATTTAGAGCTTCTATAGCTTCTATCACTTCTAAAGTATTTCCTATTGAATGTCCTATTGGTTCATTCATATTTGTTAATATGCATACTGTTTCTTTGTTTGCTAATTTTCCTATTCTTATCATCATTTTAGCAAGTTCTTCTGCTTTTTCTATAGTTTTCATAAAAGCTCCACTACCTACAGTTACTTCTAATACAATTTTATTGGCTCCTGATGCTATTTTTTTACTCATTATACTAGATGCTATTAATGGAATATTATCTACACATGCTATTGTATCTCTTAGTGCATAAAGTTTTTTATCTGCTGGTGCTAAATTTAATGTTTGACCAATTAAACTAATGCCTATGTTTTCTACATTTTTTATAAACTCATCTATTTTTATATTAGTTTTATATCCTGGTATAGATTCTAATTTATCTATTGTTCCTCCTGTAAATCCGAAGCCCTCTTCCAGACATCTTTGCAACTGGTACCCCTAGAGATGCTACTATTGGCATTAATATTAATGTAATTTTGTCTCCAACTCCTCCTGTACTATGTTTATCCACTACATTTTCTCCTAATGTAGATAAATCTAATACTTCCCCAGAATATGCCATTGCTAATGTAAGGTCTTTTATTTCTTCATCTGTCATTCCATTTATATATATAGCCATCACTAAAGCCGCTGCTTGATAATCTGTTACTATTCCTTTTATGTATGAATTTATAAAGTATTCAATTTCTTCTTTGGTTAATTCTTTTTTATCCCTTTTCTTTGCAATTATTTCTAATATATTCAAAAATACTCCTCCTAAAAAACAATTCTAATTTTTAAATAAATTTCTTCACAAAACTTAGTCTATGTAATGGACAAATGCCATTTTCTTTTATTGCTGCAATATGTGCTGCAGTACCATAGCCTTTATGTTTTGCAAATCCATATTGTGGATATACTTCATCCCACTGGCGCATTATTCTATCTCTTGTTACTTTGGCTATTATAGACGCTGCTGCAATAGAATAACTTTTAGCATCTCCCTTTATAATAGAATTATATGGAATTCCACATGTATCTATTTTAGTTAGTGCATCTACTAATATTATGTCTGGTTTTACTTTTAATTCTTTTATTGATGTTGTTAATCCATGCTTTGTTGCATTTAAAATATTAATTCTATCTATTTCATTTTGATCTATTATTGCAACACCATAACTAATAGCCTCTTTTGTAATTTCCTCATATAATTTTTCCCTTTTCTTTTCAGAAACTTTTTTAGAATCATTTACTCCCTCAATCATAGAATCTTTTGGCATAATTACACTTGCAACTACTACCGGACCTGCTAAAGGTCCTCTTCCAGCTTCATCTATACCACAAATATATTCTACTCCTTTTTCATATAAGTCTTCTTCAATTTTTCTAATTTCTTGTAATCTTAATAATTCTTTTTCTTTCATATATATTCTTCTTTCTTTTTTTGTATTTTTTCTAACAACTTATACTATGTATTTATTTAATATCTAGTAAGTTAATTTTTCTTGTTTTACACTTATTAATATATATTCAATTAATTTTATTTTAGCATCTATTATCATACGTTCATTTAAATTTTATTTTTACTACATATATATTTATTTTATAATGTTTTTACTAAAATTAAGACTTCTAAATTTCTAATTAATCTTATATATTGTATTTTAAAACTTTATTTTTATCTCTTTTTTCATATTATATATATACTTATTATTTTTTTCAAGTATAAAAAAATAGACATTTCATTTTAACAAAAATCTTATATATTAACATAATATTCTGAATTGTTTTTTATTTTTTACATTCTTTTCACTAAATTTTCACAAAAATATTGTATTATATTACTTAAATAGGATATATTATTAATAATAATTTATGGAGGTATTTTATGGAAAATAATGAATCAAATAATAATGAACAAAAAAACAACAATATTCAACCAGTAAGTACATACACTGCTATTAATTCTCATAAGGAAAAAGCAAAGGTAGGATTTGGAAAAAGTGTCCTAATGCCATTTGTATGTGGTGCTTTAGGTACTGTTATAGTAATTGGAACCTGCTTTGGAGTTCCTACTATAAGAGAAAAAATATTTACAAATAATTCTAATAATAATCAAGAAACTACTGTAGCAAATACAGTTACACAAGAACCTCAAACTCAATCTGGTAATGACAATTTAGTTTCACTTAGTAATTACTCTGAAACAGGTGTTAATGTAGCAAATAAAGTAAGACCTTCTATCGTTGGAATTACAGTTGAATATTCTGTAAATTCTATTTTCTACAGAAATTACACAACAAATAGTACTGCCAAAGCAGAAGGCTCTGGAATTATAATTAGTGAAGATGGATATATATTAACAAACAATCATATTGTTAATACATCATCTAGTTCATCATATTATGAAGTAGGAAAAGCAAATAAAGTTACAGTTTACTTATATAATGATGAAACAGCATATGATGCTGAAATTATAGGAACAGATGAACAAACAGATTTAGCTGTTATTAAAATAGATAAAACAGGTCTTACAGCCGCTGAGCTTGGCGATTCTGATTCTGTTCAAGTAGGTGAATTTTCTATGGCAATTGGTAACCCTCTTGGTATGCAAAGTAGTGTTACAGCAGGAATGATTAGTGCTGTAAATAGAGAAGTTACAGATTCAGATGGAAAAACTTATAAATTAATTCAAACCGATGCTGCTATAAACTCTGGTAACAGTGGTGGTGCATTAGTTAATAGTAAAGGACAAGTTATTGGTGTAAATACTTTAAAACTTTCTGGAACTGGAATTGAAGGAATGGGATTTGCAATTCCAATTAACTCAACAAAAGAAATTTACTCACAACTAATTCAATATAACAAAGTAAAAAGACCTTATATTGGAATAACTGGTAGAGATCTTGATGAACAAACTGCAAAAGCAAATAATTTAGTTACTGGTGTTTATGTTCAATCTGTAGAAGATTTTTCAAGTGCACAAAAAGCTGATATTAGAAACGGAGATGTTATTATAGAAGCTGATGGACAAAAAATCACAACAATGAATGAACTAAATGATTTAAAAAATAAACATAGTATTGGTGATGAAATGAAATTAAAAGTTTATAGAAATGGTTCAGAAAAAGAAATAACAGTTACTTTAGGTGAACAACCTTAACCTATAAAATAGAAATAAAAAAGAAATTTAAAATCTAAAATATAGCATATTTCAAAACAACCTTTATATCATATAAAAAAAAGTATAAGAAAATAAAAATTCTTATACTTTTTTATTTGTTTTATAATTAGCCCCAAATATATTGTTATAAATATTTTTTTAATAAAAAGTTATATTTTTCTTATTCATCACATTTAGTTCACAAAAAGAACAAAAAAGGATGTTATATTATTATCATAGTTAGTAACACTTACTCCAGTTACTAACAAAATAAGAAAAACATCCCCTTTTATTTTTAAACGACTACTTATTAAAAAGTAGTCGTTTACCTTTTTATTTATATACATATTTTTGTGGATTTATTTGACTATCATTTTGTCTTATTTCAAAATGTAAATGGTTTCCTGTTGAACGCCCTGTTGATCCTACAGCTGCTATACTATCTCCTGCAGATACTGTTTGACCCTTTTTTACATATATCTTACTACAATGTCCATAATATGTCTCAATTCCATTTCCATGTGAAATTATTACTAAGTTACCATACCCACCAGAATTGTAAGTTGCATAAGTAACTTTTCCATCTGCTGCTGCATATATTGTAGTACCATTAGGTGCCCCAATATCTATACCTTTATGTGCATTTTTTCTTATACTTTCTTTACTACCAAATCTTGATGTTATTGTTCCTGTTACTGGTTTCACACTAAAATTAACACCGTTTAATATATTTCCACTACCATTACTATTAGTCTTATTTTCTTGTGTTTTAGTACTTTCTTCTTTTGCTGTACTTTTTTTAGAGTCATTTAAAGTATTATTAATACTAGTTTCTGCCTCTGCTACTTGTACTGTATTTAATTCTTCTAAATTAGTTGTATATACTTCTGTTATACCTAATTTAACATCGCTATTTTGTTTTTCTTCTTTAATTTTTGCTACTACTTGTTCTGCTTCTTCCATTGTATTTACATATGTTTTATTTTCACCATTTAAAGTAATAGCATATTTTTTATATGTTGTTTCTGTTGCATTTGCAATTTTATCTAAAATTTCTTGTTCATTTGTATCGTCTGTTTTATTTATTAATTTAAATTCATAAGTAGGTATACTATCTAGAGTTATATAAGCTACGTCTGTTTCGTTTGATGTTAATATGTCTTCTTCTATAACTTTTTCAAAACTATTTTTATTAGTTATATACCCAACTTCTTCTCCAAAAAAAGTAACTTTATAAACTGGTTTATATTTTAAAAGTACAATACTTATTATAATAGCCGCTGCTATTAATAATAAAGTTACTAATTTAAAAGATCTTTTAAAATAATATAATATCTTACTTCTTAAAATAAACTTCACTCTCCTTTTTATATAAGCAACTTTTGTTATTATACTACATATTTTTAGCAAATTCAAATTTAATATACCAAAATTTATTTAGCTTGCTACTTAAAATTTTCAGTTTATATATATTTTTTTATCTTTTTTATTATTTGCTTTGCTTTTTCTCTTTTTTACTTTTATTTTCATCCACTATTATATTTTTGTTTTTAAATTATATCTCTTATCCATATTTCTTCTTTTTTTTCATTTAAAAATCTTATATTTGGAAATGTCTTAACCATTTTTTCATTAGAAAATATATTTTTTTCTATTTTATAAAAAATTGTATTATCATTTTTTATTTCATTTTTATAATAAATATTCATAGCTCTTTTTTTATATGAACTTATTGCCCAAATTGTAGAAATTACATCTAAAGTTAAAAATATTATCAATGTTTTTTCTACTATCCCTCTATATTTAAAATTTATACTATTAATACATTTATCTATTAACGGTTTTACATATAATATTAATACTACAGATAAAACAGCCCAAAATATAGTATATACTAAACAAATTCTTCCATTTAAATGAAACTGAGTATATGAATAATCCCAAAATCTTGTTGAATATATAGATTCTAGTACATAACTCATTATATATTCTATTGTATCTCCTATTATCCCACCATATATAAACAATTTTATTTTGTTATTTTTAAATTTGTTAAGTAATATTATAAGAAAAGTAGCTCCTACTCCATATACAGGACAAAAAGGCCCCCATATTAACCCTTTTCTGCTTTCTAACACACCTGTTGTTATAAAACAGTATATAGTTTCTATAATAAGTCCAATTACACTAAATATGGTAAAATACCATAATACTTGATGAATATTTACTCTTTCTTTTGTTTCCATTTAAGTTCTCCTACTTTTATTTTATATAATTAATCATTTATTAATATGTGTGATATTCTTTTTAAATTATATATAACTTTCAAAAAAAAGTCTATCAAATTTCATTAAATTATATTTTAAAATTCTGGTTCTATTGCTTTTATAGATTTAGTAAATCCATTTTCTCTAAATGTATAATTATATATACCTGATATTTCATCAAAAGCTTGTACAATTCCAATATAATCATTATATTTATTTTGTGATTTCTTTATTGCAACTTCTAACTGTTTTGGTATTTTATGAAACATAACATTTCCGCTATCCCATTTTTCTTCTTCTTCAGTTCCTTCATTAATACAAATTTGTGCTTCTTTTTCATTATTCACAGATATTGTAATTTTTTTTGATGGATCTCCTGTTGCCAAACTTATCTCACCTGTTACTATTTTTTCATACCATGTAGGAATAACTTCTTTATATTCTTCTATTCCTACTTCTGCATATCCTAATTGTAAATCTTCATTTGCAGTTCTTTTTTCTATTTCTTTTAATCTTCTATATTCACTTATTTGCTCTCCTAAGCTTTCTAATTGCATGACATCTTCGGGTGTTAAGTTATAAATATTTCTATAAGTTTCATTGTTTAATTCAGATATCAATTTTTCATTATTAGCATATTGTGCAATATCTTTTAAAGATTCTTTATAATTTTCTATTCTATTTACTATAAATTGATATGTTAAAATAGAACCAATTGCAATCATTACATTTTTTATACGTCTATTTCTTTTTCTTATTCTCTTTTTTTCTAGAGCTTTCTTTTCTTGCTCTTTTCTCTTTTCTTCTTCTTCATCTATTTCTTTATTTTCTTTTTCTTCTTCCGCTGTTTTTTCCATTTCATCAAAATTTTCTTCTGACATATTTTTTCTCCTTTTATGACATTATGTATACTATAATACTATATTTTTACTGTTTTGTCAAATTATGAGCCTCTCTTCTAAAGTTAAAACCTTTATTTTTAGTTAAACTTTTTATACTCTTTCCATCTATTTATAATATTAACTATGACTCTAACTAAATCTAGTTTATATATAAAAAAAGCAAAGTTACATTTTTCTCACATTTTCTATAAACTTTTGTTTAATAGTTTTACAATGTGATTTATTGTAACCTGCTTTCTCATACATCTCATATTTACATTATAACAATAATATTATATATTCCACAAGTATTACTTAATCTTAATTTTTTATCTTCTATTTCTTTATCATTTACTATAAATTTACTAACTCCATTTGTTTTTCCGTTTGGATTTTCTACTTTTATATTATAAATACTATTGTTATTTTTATATTTTAAATTATACTCCTTCCACTCACTTGGAATACTTGGTTTTAGACTTAAAAATCCATTTTCTATTCTTAGTCCTAATATATATTTAATCCCTGCTACATACATCCAACTACTAGAACCCGTGTACCATGTCCACCCACCTCTTCCTGCTAAATTAGATTCTCCATATATATCTGCTGCAATTACATATGGTTCTACTTTATATTTATTAGCAGCTTCTTTTGTTCTTGCATGTTCTATTGGATTTATCATTCTAAAATATTCTAAAGCTTTTTCTCCAAATCCTAAAATACTTTCAGCAATTATTGCCCAACAACTACTATGTGTGTATTGACCACCATTTTCTCTTGTTCCTGGCACATATGCTTTTATATATCCTGGTTCCAATTTACTCTTATCAAAAGGAGGATCTAAAAGCTTAATTATTCCATTTTCTTTATCTACTAAATGATTTTCTAAACTTTCTAATGAGATATATTTTTTATCATTATCTCCTGCTCCTGATATTGTTGCCCAACTTTGTGCAATACTATCTATTCTACACTCTTCATTTTGCAAGCTTCCTAAAACATCTCCATTATCCATAAAAGCTCTTTTATACCATCTTCCGTCCCATCCTTTTGTATTTAGTGCTTTTTTTAACTTATTCATTATCTCTTTATATTTTTTAACTTTTCCAAAATCAGACTTATATTCGCATATTGGTATAAATTCGTCTAATACTTTATACATAAAAAATCCGTAGCCAAACACTTTCTCCTTTTCCTTTATTTCCAACTGTACTAAACCCATCATTCCAATCTCCGCTTCCTATCTTAGGTAGTCCATTTTCACCAAATCTAAATGAATATTCTATAGCTTTTATACAATGATTGTATATATTATCTTCTACATCTGAATCTTCATATTTGTCATAACATTCATCCACACCTTCATCTAACATTTTTCCTTTTTTATATTTAGTTACTATATCTAATATAGAATAATCTCCTGTAAAGCTTATATAGTCTGATGTAACAAATGGAAGCCATAATAAATCATCTGAAAATTTTGTTCTTATTCCTCTATTTGTATCTTCATGCCACCAATGTTCTACATCTCCTTCTATAAATTGATGATTTGCATGTTTTATTATTTGTTTTTTGGTTATTTCTGGATCAAAATATTTAATAGAAATAACATCTTGCAACTGATCTCTAAAACCATATGCTCCACCTGATTGATAAAACCCTGTCCTTCCCCATAATCTACTACATAATGTTTGATAAATTGCCCATCCATTTAATAATATATTAGTTGACTCCAATTCTGTTGTTATTTGAAGTCTTCCTAATAAATCTTCCCAATATTTTTTTACCTTTATAAGTTCTTCATTACATTGATTTATTTTTATATATTTATACGCTTTATCTTGGCATTCAAGACATGTATTTTCTTCGCCTAATAGTAAACACACATCTTTACTTTCGAAGGCTTCTAATTCTATTTTTAATTCAATCGCTATTATAGAATTATTTCCTAATTTTGATTCTCCATTTAATTCTATTGCATTTAATCCTTCTGGATTTCCTAGATATCCTTTTCCTAAGAAGAAATTTTTATCACATGTATATGATGATATCTTTTCATTACTTGCAAGATATACCGTTTTGTCAAAATCTAAATTAGCTAAATTTTTTGCACAAACTATATTAGAATTTTGTTTAAATTCTAATTCTATATATTCATTTGATTTTAATTCATCTTCTCCTAAAACTGGTTTTATATAATAAACAATTTTTAAATTTCTTTTTCTTGGTAATGTATTTTTCAAGTTTAATATATTTACTTTTATACTATCCTCTCTTGGAACAAAAACTGTTAAATTTTGAATTATATTATTACTTGTATGCAAATATTTAGCATATCCAAATCCATAAGTTATATAGTAATCATTTTTATCTGGCATAGGATTCAATCCGAATAGACCATTTATTTTTACTTTCCAAATCCTCCATAAAAATAACTTCTGATGGAATGTCTAATACACTATTATTAGACCATGCCGTTATTCTATTTAGTCTACTATTTTTACTCCATGTATAACCACCTAAACTATCTGTAACTAATGTTCCAAATTTTTCATTACATAAAACATGACTCCAAACACTTGGTAATCTATTATCATTTCTTACTTTTATTAAATATTCCTTTCCGTCACCGTGAAAATCCTCCATATTCATTATAATATTTTAAATCTTGCATATTTATAGTATCCTTTTTTTCATTTTCCTCTTCTACTACAGTTGGATTTTTGGGCTCATAACTTGCTGTTTTTAAATTTTCTAGATATTCTTCTTCCAAATCTTCTAATTGTGATTTTAAATTTCCTTTATGACTATCTAGTACTAATTTTGCTCTCACTTCTAAAAATTTTATTTCTTCTTTACTTAAATTATTTAATATAAATATTCCTCCATTTTGATTTTGTAAATATCCAATACCTTTGTTAAATAATATCTTTTCTATTTCATCTTTTACGTAATTTTCATATGAACTCTCTTCTTCATTTATTATTATTAAATCTATATTGATATTTTTAGTTTTATAATATTCATAAGCCTTTATTATATCTTCAACTACTGTTACATCATTTACATTTCCTACTTTTACTAACAAAATCGGTATATCACCAGATATCCCATACTTCCACAAATCATAAACGCTATACTTTTCATTCATATTAGTTTCTATTTTTACTTTTGAAATTGGACAATTATATATTAAATATGAAAGCATCTTTTGATATATATCTATTTGTTTACCTTTTAATCCTAAATATCTGTTTTCCGCTTCTACCCTAGCTTTTGATAATTTAAAAGTTCTTTTTATATTTTCTTCATTTCTAAATTTTTCTATTCTTTCTAAAACAATATTTTTATCTTCATTTATTGTTATTATTAAATTAATTGTTTTTGATTCTCCTGATTTTATTTTTACAGTTTTTCTTAAAGCTACTATAGGATCAATTGTTAATCTAATTTTATTTGTAAATGGAGTTGAATTTTTTACTAATGTTGGTATTGATAAATTTCCTCTCCCATTAAATTTTTCTTTATCTATTTCATATTCTAAATCACCAATCATTTCATCTTCTGAATATAAATTTACTCCTAAAAATATATCTTTTTTACCTTTATCTCTTTGTTTTCTTTTTACTACAATTGTTCCTGTTTCTTGTATATATTCATATGTTAAAAACAAATTATTAAAAGCTAAATGTGAATAATCTTGCTCTTTATTAGAAATAACAGGCTCTAGATAACTAGTTATTTCTAATATCTCTTCTTCATTGCCATAATTTTTTAGTTCCAATTTTCTTATTTCTACTGGTTCGTTTGGAGAAATACATACTTCTTCTTTTGTTTCTATACTCCCATCTAATCTAGTTATTTTATCTTTATCTTGTGTAAATTTTATTTGATATTTATCTGGAATATTAAGATATGCCTGATAATTTCCTGTCCATATTTTTTTTGTTTTAATATTTTTTATAAAAAAGAATATTCCTTGTGCAATATCACTAGTTTTCTTATACCTATTTATTAAAATATCTTTATACTTACTATATCCTTCTCCTTTTTGATTCATAACTATTGTATAATTATCATTTGAAATCACATTTGATATAGGCAGTTTTTCATTTACTTTTTGGTATATTCTTTCTGTATATACTTCATCTGCAGTATATTTTATTTTTTGTATCTTTTCTTTTTTCTCTTTTGTAATAATAACATTTTCTGGCATTCTTTCTTCTAATAATATAGAAATAGATTGCATTTCCGGATTTTGCATAAATCTTTTTTGAATTATTTTATCTTTCACCAAATTGTTAATTGATATTAATATTAAACCTTGATGGTGTGCCATATATGTCTTTACAGGTTCATACTTTTTATTTTTTTCTAGTCTTCCTGGTGTGTAATCTATTGATTCGTAAAATCCATATTTTTGATACATTCCTTGATTTTCTAGAACTTTTAAATTAGCAATTACTTCTTTTGGATCTTCTGCAATCCAAAGAATACTTCCATAACTAGAAACTACAAGTTCTTCTTCTAAACCTCTTTTTAGACCGTAACCATGGTATTCCAAAAGCTTTATATTGATAATTATTAGATAAATCTTTCAAATTAAAAGCTGATTCTGATATTCCCCAAGGAATATTTAATTTTTTAGTATATTCTTTTTGGCTCATTATCATAAATTTACACGATTCGTCTAATAAACTTGAAGGAAGTTTTGGAATATTTATATTTGGCATTAAATATTCAAAAGCTGTTCCAGACCATGATATCAACCCTTTGTATTTGTTTAATATTGTAAGAGTTCTACTTAAATTATACCAATGTTTCGGAGGTATATCTTTTTTTGCTATTGCTACTAAACTTGCTTGTCTTGCTTCTGATGCTAACAAATCATAATAAGATTCTGTTAATTTATTTTCTTCTACATTAAATCCTATAGAAAATAGCCTATTTTTTTCGTCATATAATTTTCTAAAATCTGAATCATTTATTATTTTATCTATTTCATTAATAATATTTTTATACTTCTCTTTATTTTCTAACTGATTGTAAAATTGTTTTACTACATATAAATATCCTATAAAATTTCCACTATCTACTGATGAAACATATCTTGGAGTTAATGGCTTTAAGTTTGTAATATTATACCAATTATATAAATGGCCATTCCATTTAGGTAATGCGATTATTGTATTTATCATTTTTTCCAATAAATTTAATGTTTCTTCTAATGTTTCATATTCTAAATCATAAGAAGAAATAACTGCAAGTAGTCCAAGTCCTATATTAGTTGGTGATGTTCTTAATGCTATTTTTTCCTTTCTTTCTTCTTGATAATTGTCAGGTGGTAAAAAATTTCCCTTTTCATTTATGTTTTCTTTAAAAAATTTCCATGTTTTTTCTCCTATTTCCAATATATATTTTTTTTCATCTTCATTTAGTCTTTCGAATTTATTTTCTTCTTTATTTTCTTTACTTATTTTCCACATAATTATTGGAGATAAAATCCATAATAAAGAAATTGTAAATATAAAAATACTAACTACTTTAGTTTTATACATAAATAAAATAGTAAATCCTAAAACTCCTGCAATCACATTTATTTCCATAGATTTGTAATATGATCTCAAATCTTTTTTTGCCATTTTTTCTGCTTCTTCTGAGGTAGTCCATTCTAATAAATTTTTCTTTGATTTTGTCATTCTATATATAGACTTAATTCCTGCATTTAGTGACATATATGCTTTATCTGGAAGAACTGCTATATTTATTATTCCTCTTAAAAAACTACCTTTTAATCCTGTAATTACTTTTGTAAATGTATTTTGCTTCTTTTCTCCATCTTTTTTAAATATAATTTTATTTATTATATCTATAATAGTTGGAATTACTGCAGATATTACTAAAATTGTCATTATTGGCCAAATTTTTGTTTTATATATTTTACCTATTACTATTAAAATTATTATAGATATCAAAGTAAAACTCTCTGTTAGACTTCTTAAAATATTATCTAATATCTTATACTTTGATATTAAATTTAAAGGATTTTTCTTTATTTTTCCTTCTTTATTTCTAATTTTATGTTTTAACCAATAAAGAATCTGATAATCTCCTCTTATCCATCTATGAAGCCTTGTTTTAAAACTATTATAACTAGTTGGATATCCGATCCATTAATAAAATATCTGAAACAAGACCACATCTTAAATATGAGCCCTCTAATAAGTCATGGCTTAGTACTGTATTTTCTGGAATTTCATTATTCAAACAAGTATAAAAAACATTTACATCATATATACCTTTTCCTGTAAATATTCCTTCTCCAAAATTATCTTGATAAATATCAGATATTGCATTTGTATATGAATCAGTTCCACCCATACCTGCAAAAATTTGAGTAAATAAACTTCTTCTACTTGCAACAAGTCCGAATTCCTACTCTTGGTTGCATTATAGCATGACCATCTATAACTGCATCTTTACTTTTATTTAATACTGGTAAATTTAGTATATGTGCCATTGCTCCTATTAATTCTATTCCAGAATTTAAAACCAAATCTGTATCTGCATCTAATGTTATTACATATCTTATTTTAGGAATCCTTTTATCATTTTGTTTTAGATATTCTTCGATTGTATTTATTCTAAATGGATCTTTTGTTTTTCCTAATATATATTCATTAAATTGATTTATAAAACCTCTTTTTCTTTCCCATCCTAAATATTTTCTTTCGCTTTTATTCCATACTCTCTTTCTATATATAAAATTAAATTTAGGAAATTTTTGATCCATGTATTTTTCATTTAAATATTTTGTCATATTCAATCCTGAATTTATAACCTCTTCATCAAATTTTTCCTTTTCATTATTGCTGCTACTTGCATCCCCTAAAAGTGCAAAATACAAATTTTCACTTTTATTTGCTAAATAGTACACTTCTAATTTCTTCATTAGTTCTTCCGTTTTATCTCTTGATTTTAGTATTGTTGGTATTATAACTATTGTAGAATCTTCTTCTGGTATTCCACCAGAAAAATCTAACTTAGGAATCATTTTGGGTTTTATCATTTTGCTAAGAATATACTGGATAATTTGAACCACTATTGTTTGAACTGGAACACTAATAAAAAGTCCAAGTATAATACTAAAAAATATATTATTAATTTCTTTATTTACATATATTATAATTTCCAATGTAATTAAAATACTAATTACCAAAATAGTGCTTACATACAACTTTGCTTTAGTCTTATTACTCATAAAACTAACTTTTTTATTTATTAAATTTGATAATAATTCTTCTTTTCCCTTATCTATCAAATAATATCCTATATGAGATTTTTTTAAATTTAAAATTTCATTTTTCTTATTTTTTATATTTTGTTTTTCACTTTTTATTATATTTTCATTTTCTTGCTTCATACTTCTTATTTCTTTTTCATTATTTTTGGCTAATTCCAAACACTTTTTAGCTATATAAATTTCTGAAATTTTTGTTTTTTTAGAAAATTCTTTTATTTTATTTCTATAATAAATTTTTGTTTTATAATCCATTTTTTCATAAACATTTGCTGGATCTTGTTTTAAAATTTCTTCTACTCCATTTATTTTTTCAAAGATTTCTAAAAAATTAGTTCTAAGTAATGTATTAATACTTGTTATTGAATTTCCCATAGAAACTTTTTTTACTGCTATATCGAAATGCTCTTTTTTTATTACTTCTTCTATATTAGTTCCCATCATTTCAACTTGTTCTTCTAAAATTTTCAGAAAACTGTATGATTGTTTTCCATAACTTTTAAGTCTATATGACATATACTCAATAAAAGGATATTTCATCTCTCCATATCCTAAAATCTTTGTTTTATAACTTGGTAAATTCTTATATTTCAATTTTTCTGTTTCTTTATTTTCCACTAATCTTTCTATTATATTTTCTACTTTATATTTTTGTAATTGTGATGAATATATCTTTTCACATAAAGTTCTTATATTTTCTATTATTGCTATTTGTAAAAATAAGCCTATATTCCATATTTCATCCATACTTAAAGTATTTTTAGTTTGATATGCTTTTAATAAATTACTTAGTGTATCTTGGTCTATTTTAGCATCTGTATATGCAATAATTTCAGCTGCCAATACATATACTCTAGCAAAACCTTTGTAATTTCCATTTGCCAGTCCTAAAAAATTAATATATTTTTTTAAGCTTAAATCTTTTACTATCATTTTTACTGTTTTTTCTATAATATAAAAGTTATCTAAAATCCATTCTCCTGCTGGATGAATTGATATCTTATTTTTTAAGTTTTCATTTAATAAAGTATATACCATACTTATAAATTCATAATTTTCTTTTACTCTTGGAATTGGATAAGTATTTTTATCAGATCTATTTGTTAAAATGTGGTCAGATGCAATCTTTTGTAAATAATTTTCTAATTGATTTTTGTCTAAAACTGCACCATTTATATTTAAAATTTTATATTTTTTCAAATTTTCCACTCCTCGTTTTTATGTTTTACACATATTTTCTCCAAGAGTGGAAATTTTATACTATTAGGAAATAAAATTTACTAATATAAAAAAAGTAGATAAGTTATAAAAAACTTATCTACTCTATATTTTGTTAAACTGTTAAAACTTATTTTATAAAAAATAATACAAAGAATTGCTAGATTCTTTTATTTGTTCTTTTAAAGTATAAAAAAATAGCTTAGTAAATAGCAAAAAATCTAGAAATTATTAACTTTACTTAAATAATTTCTAGATTTTAATAATATTTAATCTTACATTCCAAGTAATTTTACTTCTACTTCTACCATCTTATATTTTCCTGTATCTTCATCAACTTTAAACTCTACTAGAGTTTTATTTAAAGTTTCCTCATTTTGTCTTAAATCTGTAGTAAAATACAATTTAATTTTTGGAATTTCTACTTTTTTTATTACAATTTCCTTAAATGTTTCTGCTATATGTCTATCATCTTCACAGATTATAATTAGTTGAGGAATATTCTTAAATCCAGAGTCATTTGGTACAAAATTCTCATAAAAATCTTCATATAATTTCATTTTATCTATAAGCTTTTTCTTCCAATCTTCTTCTCTTCTTATTACTTCAAATATAAAATCTATTGATTTTCCATTTTTAGTTAGTTTTATACTTCCTCCTGTCGCTTTAAATACTTTACCTAATTTTTTAGCAGTAAGACTTGGTTTTGGTATATAGCTTTCAAACGCTTTAACTTTTCTTAAATATGCAATAATTGTTTGATTTCCTGCTAGTCTCTTTTTTATCATAGCAACAGGTTTAGTATTATCTGTTGGTTGCCATTTACATTCTTCACCTCTTGAATTTAGTAAATATTTTCCCATTTTTTCTAAACAATATACACGATAAATTCCTTTTCCTTCATCTGAATTAAAATAATATCTAGTTAATATTTTAGACTTTACTAATTGTTCTAGTTTATTATTTAATTTATCTTGTGATTTTATTTCTATACCTTTCCATTCTAATAATTGGTATAATTGTCTTGATGTAATAAATTCAAATTCATTAACTAAGTTTAATATTACAAAATGAATATCTGTAATATGTCCTATATTTATCTTATGTATAATTTGATTCATGGAAACATATCCATCTTTTCCATCAAAAACTTTTATTTCTCCTTCTCTAATTGCAAAAGGAGATACAGTAGCTTTAATTTGATTATCTTCTACCATATTTAACAACCTCCATTATTTAAATTTCACACAAATAATAACTTAACTTTTTTCTTCTCTGGTATTATTTTTTTTATATATACACTTACCTTTTCACCATACTCTATTCCATCTTTATATTCTGCAAGACCAACAAGATTTGGTTTTAATTCTACAAAAATGCCATTTTTAGATTTCTCAACTTCTCTTGCTATTCCCACTACAGTTGTTCCTTCTTCAAAGTCCTTTATGTTATCTTCCCATGTTCCCAAAAGTTCTTTATATGTTAATATAACACGCTCTTGTTTATAATCTATAGATTTTATCATAACATTTATTTTTTCACCTATAGATAATCTTTCTAATGGTGTTTTTATTCTAGCAATAGATATATCTTCAATATGTAAAAGACCTACTATTCCTCCTCCTATTTCTACAAAAACTCCATAAGGTTTAATACTTCTTACTATTCCTTTTACAATTTGACCTTCTCTAAGATCTTTTTTTATCCAATCTAATGTATCTTTCTCAACATCTCTTCTTGACAAAATAAATCTATTATTCTGATCAAACTCTTTTACTTTAAACTGAACATATTTATTAACTTTACCTTTGCATATATTAGGTTTTGGAAAACCTTTTTCATCAATGTTTATAGCTTCTATTTCTTCTCTTGGTATAATTCCATATAAGTTTTCTGAAAAATTTATATGCAAATTATAATTTGAATCACATTTACTTACAAGACCTTCTATTATATCTCCTGTTTTTATTGCATTTAATAGCACATCTTTTGTTACAGGAGATTCTACTTTAGACCATCCTTCTGGAATAAATTTCTGGTACTCCACTAAAATCTCTCTCCTTTTTCTTTTGTTTATGTCAATATTATATAATTAAACTCTTTCTTTTACAATACCTTTTTACTTTTTAATTTCAAAACTTCATTACTAGTTAAATATCTCCACTGACCTATTTTTAAATCTTTCAAATCTATATTTTCGATTTTACTTCTATGTAGTGCAATAACATTTTTTCCTATTGCACTACACATTTTTCTTACTTCTCTATTTTTTCCTTCATGTATTGTTATTTTTAGTCTTGATATATTATTTTCTTTGTCTATCTTTAAAATTTTTACTTTTGCTTTTCCAGATATATAATCATCTATTTCAACTCCATTTTCTAATTTTTTAATATCTTCTTTTGTAACAATTCCTTTTACAGTTGCTTGATAAGTCTTTTCTATTTCATACTTTGGATGTGTTACTTGATATATAAAATCTCCATCATTTGTTAATATGAGAGCTCCTGATGTATACATATCTAATCTTCCAACAGGTAAAACTTTTTCTTTTACACCATTTAATAAATCTATTACAGTCGGCCTATTAAATTGTTCTTTTACTGTTGTTACATATCCTATTGGCTTATTTAGTAATATATACACCATATTATTTTGTAATCTTATAATTTTACTTTCAAAAATTATTTCATCTTTATCTGGATTTACTTTTCTTCCTAATTCGTTTACAACTTTTCCGTTTACTTTTACTTTTCCATCTAATATATACTCTTCTGCTTTTCTTCTAGAACATACCCCTGCATTTGCTAAAAATTTTTGTAATCTTAATTCTTCCATACAAAATCTTTCTCCTTTAAGATTCTTGTTTTAATTTATCTATAATGTCTTTAAAATATTTTGGTAATTCTGCTTCTAAATGCATGTTTTTTCCAGTTATTGGATGTTTAAAATCTAAACTTTTAGCATGTAACATCTGTCCTTCTACTCCAAACTCATTTTTCCCATTAGAATATACCATGTCTCCTACCACTGGATACCCAATTTCTGCCATATGAACTCTTATTTGGTGTGTTCTTCCTGTATCTATTTTTATTTCTAATAATGTATAATTTTTAAATCTATCTATAACTTTAAAATGAGTAACAGCTTCTTTTCCGTTTTTTACTACAGCCATCTTTTTTCTATCTTTAGTACTTCTTCCTATTGGCATATTAATTGTAGCTTCATTTTCTGGAATATTCCCTCTAACTAATGCTATATATATTTTTTTTACCTCTCTATTCTTTATTTGTTCACTTAAATTTATATGTGCCTTATCATTTTTAGCAACTATTAAAAGACCTGTTGTATCTTTGTCTAGTCTATGCACAATTCCTGGTCTTACTTCTCCGCCAATCCCAGATAAACTATCTTTGCAAATATTCATTATTGCATTTACTAGTGTACCATCTGGGTTTCCTACTGCTGGATGTACAACTAATCCCTTTGGTTTATTTACAACTATAATATCATTATCTTCATATACAATTTCGACTTTTATATCTTGTGGTTTTAAATCTATTTTTTTAGGTTCTGGGATAGTTATTTCTATTTTATCTCCACTATTAACTTTGTAAGAAATTTTCTGTTTTGCACTATTTACTAAAATATTTCCATCTTCTATTAGTCTTTGTATATTTGCTCTAGACAAATCATTTAGTTTTTTAGTTATATAACTATCTAATCTTACACCTTTTTCATTATTTTGTACTATTATTTTCTCCATTCTTTTTTCCCTTCTTGTTATCTTTTATTATATTTTTTATCATTATAACTAAGAACATTAAAACTGCTACAACAATCATAATATCTGCCAAATTAAATACTGGAAAATTAATTATAGGAGTTATATCTAAAAAGTCTACAACGTATCCTCTAAAAATTCTATCTATTAAATTACTAATTCCTCCTGCTAATACAAGTGACAATATTACAATTGTTTTATTATTTAATTCTGAAAGTTGGCTATATATAAATTTTATAATTATTCCTAATACCACTATATTGATTGCTACAAAACTCCATACACTTCCGACTTTTATTCCAAATGCAGCACCTGAATTTTCTACATAAGATATCATAAATATGTTTTCTATAACATTGATTGGTAGTTTATCTTTATTTACTAAAACTACAACTTTTGTTAATTGTTCTAATATAATTAAAATAGCTACAAATATAACAATAACATACTTTTTATCTAACTTTTTCATTTTACTCTTCCCCTTCAACATTAGCGTTTAATCTTTCGTATATAACAAAATTTTTATCTGAATACAATAATTTATAATTATCATCCCTAGATATTAATAAATTAAGTTTTGTATTTTTTCCCATCAATAGATGAGTAATTTCATATTCTCTAAATTTTCCTTCATAGAAAGTTCCTATATTTGATATGTTTAAGAAGTCTGAAAAAATATCTCTCCCATCGTACTTTCCATCTTCATTCTTAGTTCCATTAAATTCTGGAGCATATAAATCTGCTCTTGAATCTATAAATACTGGAATTCCTCTATAAATCAAATAACTTCCAAAATTATATTCATTATATAATTTTATATTATTAATATCTAAATTCTCTAAAATATAATTACAAGCTTTTACTGGATATGTACTTTCATCTACAAATTTATTATTAACTTTTGGTTTTAAAATAATCAAACTAATTGATACCACTAAAAGGACTGTAATTATTTGACCAAAAATTCCAGTCATAAATTTTTCTATATTTTCATAAGTTTTATTATCATATTTATTTATCATTTGTACTATTAGTTTTACAAATATAAAGTTACCAATTAATATTAACATTGAAGTTTGTCTTCTAGACATAAATGATAAAAGAACTAACCCTGCTAGCATAAATAAATCTCTTAGTTTTATTTTAGTATCTGTAAAGATTAATATTGCTAAAAACATTGCCATTGATATAAGAACTTCCTTGTTATTTATTAACACTAATGGTAAATGTTCACTAATATTTTCTGTTGTATTTCCCTGCATTGTTTTTACTAAATACGTATAAGGAACGTCTCCAAGTGGTGTTAATAAACCTGTTAGAGTTGTTACTATACATATTAGCAATAACCATTTACAAACTTTACTTTTCTCTAATTTTATCTTATATGGATTTTCTCTTCTTTTTTCTAAATTTATTTTTTCTTCATCAAGTTTTTTATACAATTCCTGAATTTTTAAATTTAAATTAATTTTATCTTCTTCTTTTGAAGTTAATTTTTTATATACCTTTGCAATAATTATTTTAATTCTAGTTATAATATTTGCTTTTACTATAATATCCACAATCCCCTCTGCTATATATGGCAGATATAATATAAAGTAAAAAGGCCATACTGCAACATGCACATTTGCTATTACTATTGGAATTATTACTAATGGGATTAAAAATCTTTTTTTCTTTGTTTCTATAAACATTTCTATAAATAGAATAGTAAGTGCAAATAATATAAAAGTTACAAGCTGCGCTCTTGCTGCTATAAAGTCTTTTAACAAATATAATACAATTAAGCTTATAACTAATGAAACAAAATTATTTTTACTTAATTTATTATTTATTCCATAAATAGTAATTCCTAATACACTCGCTAGTATAATTGTAGATACATATATTCCTGCAAATCCCCAAAAGTTATATATTAAATAAATCATTACATCATATAACCAATGTGGATATGTGTATGGCAAATTTTCATGCCAAGAAAAATGATCTTGCATATCTATTCCATTATTAACAATTAATTCACCTATTTTCACTGTATAATATGTATCATTTTGCATAGTAATTGGTGAAACTGCAAATGCAAATAGAATTATTACAACTACAGCTAATATATTAAATTTTATTTTTTGTTTTTTTTCCATATGTTTAAACTCCTATATCTTTAGTTTTTTAATGCTTTGATTATATCAAAGTTTATTAATAAATAACAAGTATTTTAATATATTTGTTTAATAAATAATACTAATACTTTTCATGTGTTTTCTTTACTTTAATAAAATAAAAAACAAGCAAATATTTTCTATAAATAATTTGCTTGTTTCTTCATTTTATTATTTTTTATTATCCTTTTATTTGTTTTGCAACTTCTTCAGCAAAGTTTTCTTCTTTTTTCTCTATTCCTTCACCTTTTTCAAATCTTGCAAATCTAATAATTTTTGCACCTTTACTTTCTAATAGTTGTTTAATTTTCATATCTGGATTTTTTACAAAGTCTTGTTCTACTAAACAAAATTCTCCATAGAATTTTCCTAATCTACCTTGAACCATTTTTTCTGCAATTTCAGCTGGTTTTCCTTCATTCATTGCTTGAGCTTTTAATATTTTCATTTCTTTTTCTACTCTTTCAGCTGGAACTGATTCTCTGTCTAAGAATTCTGGTTTAGCAGCTGCTATTTGCATACAAATATCTTTTGCAAGTTCTGTATCTCCATTTTCTAATTCAACTAATACACCAATTTTTCCTTCTCCATGGATATATTTTTCTACTAAACCTGTAGATTCAAATCTTACAAATCTTCTTATTGTCATGTTTTCACCAATTGTTGCGATTTTTCCTGTTAATACTTCTTTAACTGTTTTATCAGGTTCTGCCATTGATTTAGATGCAAGTAAAGCTTCTACATCACTTGGATTTGTTAATGCTACTTGTTTTGTAACATCTTCTACGAATGATTTAAATTCATCGTTTTTAGCAACAAAGTCTGTTTCTGCATTTACTTCTACTAAAGATCCTACTTTTCCATCTTCTGTAACATATGCTTCAACTATACCTTCTGCTGCTACTCTGCTAGATTTTTTAGCTGCTTTTGCAATTCCTCTTTCTCTTAATAGTTCAATTGCTTTTTCCATATCTCCATCAGTTTCTGTTAAAACTTTTTTGCAGTCCATCATTCCTGCACCTGTTTTTTCTCTTAAATCTTTTACTTGGCTTGCTGTAACCATTTTTACTCCTCCTTAACTTTGTATTAAAATTTATAACTGCTATAAATAGCATGAAATCTTAATCCGAAAAATATTTTTAAAAAGGAGTAGAGCGAAAACAGCTCCACTCCTTTATTTAGGTACTTTTATTTTAAAAAATAACTTTTATTATTCTTCTACAGTTTCTTGTGCTGCAACTTCTTCTATGCTAGTTGGTTCTTCTTCAGAGATTTGAGCTTCTTCAGTTTCTGTTTCTAAAGCTTCTCCTTGTCTTCCTTCTATAATAGCGTTTGCCATTACATCTGCTATTAACTTAACTGCACGAATTGCATCATCATTTCCAGGTATAGCATAATCTACATCTTCTGGATTACAGTTTGTATCTACAAGTCCTACAACTGGTATTCCTAATTTTCTAGCTTCTAATATAGCTATTCTTTCTTTTTTAGGATCTACTACAAACATAACTCCTGGCATTTCTTTCATATCTTTAATTCCACCAAGATTTTTTTGTAATTTTTCCATTTCTTTTTTTAATATAATAACTTCTTTTTTAGGTAATACATCAAATGTACCATCTTCTTGCATTGTTTCTAATTCATTTAATCTGTCTATTCTTTTTCTAATTGTTCCAAAGTTTGTAAGCATTCCACCTAACCATCTTTGGTCAACATAGTACATTCCAGATTTTTCTGCTGCTTCTTTAACACATTCTTGTGCTTGTTTTTTAGTTCCTACAAAAAGAACTGTTTTTCCTTCTTCAGCTTGTTCTTTCATAAAGCTGTAAGCTTCATCTAATTTTTTAGATGTTTTTTGTAAATCGATTATATGGATACCATTTCTAGCTTGAAATATATATTCAGCCATTTTAGGATCCCATCTTCTTGTTTGATGTCCAAAGTGAACACCTGCTTCTAGTAATTGTTTCATTGCAACTACTGCCATTTTCTATTCCTCCTTTTAGTTACTACCTCCATAAGAACTCAAACATTTAAAAAGACTTAAAACTAATATTTTTTTAAGCACCCTTTTTAAACTCATTCTTATGTGCGTTTTTAACGTTATCCATTTTAACATACTTTTTCCTATAAATCAATAGTTTTTTCACACATTTTGATGTTTATAAATCTTTTACAGACTATATTTCACATTTACAATTTACCATTCATAATTTTTTCTTATTATAAATTTATAGTCACTTTTAAATTAATTTAAATCTATAAAAAATATGAATTAAAAACCTTAAATTTTATTTATACCTTTTTATCCATTTGCTACTTCTATTCTTACATCTCTACCTTTTATTTGCTTATCTTTCATTGATGTTAATATTTCATTTGCGTATTCTCCTGGAACTTCTATAAATGAAAATTTATCTAATATATTAATTTTTCCTATATCATTTCCAGATACAGCTGTATTGGCTGAAATACTTCCTACAATGTCTTTTACCATTATTTTATCCTTTTTACCAACATTTAAAAATAATTTAACTTCTTCTCCTGGCTTAAATTCAAAATTTTCTTCTTCATTTTTTTGTTGTTTGTCTGTAATTAGAGAAAGTAAGGCTCTAGCAACTACTTTTATATCATTTTTTTCTAGTAACTTTTCTAAAATTTCGTCACTTAATTTTGATGATTCCTTTGCTTCATTGTCTATTGTCTCTTGAATATTATTTATTATTTGTTCATTTTTCACTTTTCTTATTTCCTCTATTGTTGGTATTTTTCCAGATAATATTTTTGTATTTGCATATTTTTGTATACTATATATTTTGCTTTTTTCTTTTCCAACTACAAATGTATATGCTTTTCCTATCCTTCCATTTCTTCCAGTTCTACCTATTCTATGCACATAATATTCTTCTTCTTGTGGTATATCATAATTTATAACAAGTTCTAATTCATCTACATCAATACCTCTTGCTACTACATCTGTTGCAACTAATATTTGAAATTCTCCTTGTTTAAATCTTTTCATAATTCTATCTCTTTGAGCTTGTTTTATATCTCCGTGTAAACTTTCAGCTTTATATCTTTTAGATTTTAATTTTTCTATTAAATCATCCACTTTTTTCTTTGTATTACAAAAAACAACTGCTTTTTTTGGATTATTTAAATCGATTAATCTCATTACTGTATCATCTTTCATCGTCTGTTTTACTTCTAACGAAATTTGTTCAATACGATCTACCGTTAATTCTTTTGCTTTAATTTTTATATTTTTAGGTTCTTTTAAATATTTTTTAGTAATTCCTAAAATTCTTTTATTCATTGTTGCTGAAAATAATACTGTTTGTCTTTCTTCTGGTACTTCTTTTAATATTGTTTCTATATCTTCTTCAAATCCCATATTAAGCATTTCGTCAGCTTCATCAAGCACACACATTTTTACATTATTCAATTTTAGTGTTTTTCTTCTTAAGTGGTCCATTATTCTTCCTGGTGTACCAACTACAATTTTTACACCTTGTTTTAATGCCTTTATTTGTCTTTCTATCGATTCGCCACCATATACAGCTAAAACTTTAACTCCTTCTTTATATTTAGTAAATTTTCTAAGCTCTCCTGTTACCTGTGTTGCAAGTTCTCTCGTTGGACACAATATAATTGCTTGTACCTTATTAAATTCTGGATTAATACTTTCTATTAATGGTAATCCGAATGAAGCTGTTTTTCCTGTTCCTGTTTGTGATTGACCTATGACATCTCTTTTATCTAATATATATGGTATTGTTTTTACTTGTATTTCAGTTGGTTTTTTATATCCATATTCCTCTAATGCTCTTAATACATTTTCTGATAGTCCTAAATCTTCAAATTTGATATTTTTTTCTTCCATTTTTTCTCCTTTTCATTTTTTTAATATAAATGATTTACTTTTTTTATATTATTTTTCATTCATATTTTAACTAATTTTTCTTTTTTTGAGCACAAAAATAACCTAAAAACAAATATATAAATCTGTTTTTAGGCTTTTTTGAAAACGACATTTTCAATCGACAATTATACTTACTATTTTTATTTTAAACAAATTTAATATACTATTTTTATCTCATTATTTTTACACTTTTATTAGTATATCACATTTAGTAAATTATGTCAATTATATTATTCCCACTCTATTGTTGCTGGTGGTTTTCCTGTTATATCATATACAACCCTATTTACATGTTTTACTTCGTTTACTATTCTGGCAGATACTACTTCTAATATATCATATGGTATTTTTGTCCATTCTGCTGTCATAAAATCTGATGTTGTTACTGCTCTTAAGGCTATTGTGTAGTCATATGTCCTTTCATCTCCCATAACTCCCACACTTTTGATATTAGTTAATACTGCAAAATATTGGTTTATCTTTCTATCCCAACCTGCTTTTGCGACTTCTTCTCTAAATATAAAATCTGCATCTTTTAATATCTCTAACTTATCGTCTGTAATATCTCCTATTACACGAATTGCAAGTCCTGGACCTGGAAATGGTTGACGATATACTAAAAATTCTGGAAGACCTAATTCTAATCCCACTTTTCTTACTTCATCTTTAAACAAATCTCTTAAAGGTTCTACGATTTCTTTAAAATCTACATAATCTGGTAATCCGCCTACATTGTGATGACTTTTTATTTTTGCTCCTGCTCCTAATCCACTCTCTATAACATCTGGATATATTGTACCTTGTACTAAATAATCTACTGTTCCTATTTTTTTAGCTTCTTCTTCAAATACACGAATAAATTCTTCACCAATTATTTTTCTTTTTTGTTCAGGATCTGATACTCCTTTTAATTTATTTAAAAATCTTTCCTTTGCGTCTACTTTTACAAAATTAACATCAAAATTCTTAGTAAATACTTCTTCAACTTCTTCTGCTTCATTTTTTCTTAAAAGTCCATGATCTACGAATATACATGTTAGATTTTTTCCTATTGCTTTATTTATTAATGCTGCTGCAACAGATGAATCAACTCCACCTGATAATGCACATAAGGCTTTTTTATCTCCTATTTTTTCTTTTAGCGCTTTTACTGTTTCTTCTGCAAAAGAACTCATCTTCCAATTACCTGCACATCCGCAAATATTATAAACAAAATTACTTATGATTTTAGTTCCTTTATTTGTATGATTAACTTCCGGGTGGAATTGAATTCCATAAAAATTCTTTTCTACATTTTGCATTGCCGCATTTGGACAATGCTCAGTTGCTCCTATATTTTCAAATCCTTCTGGAAGGATATCAACAAAATCTGTATGACTCATCAAACAGTCATTTTTTTCTTCAAATCCCTTAAATAATTTAGAACTATTATTTATATTTACAGATGTAACACCATATTCTCTTTTATCTGCTCTTTGAACTTTTCCACCAAGCATATGTGTCATAAGTTGCATTCCATAACAAATTCCAAGTACCGGAATTCCAAGTTCAAATATTTCCTTTGTACATTTTGGTGCATTTTCTGCATAAACACTAGCAGGTCCTCCTGTGAATATAATTCCTTTTGGATTTTTTTCTTTTATTTTTTCTATACTTGTATTAAATGGTACAATTTCAGAATATACATTACATTCACGAACACGTCTTGCTATTAATTGATTATATTGACCATAGAAGTCTATTATTAATATTAACTCTTTTTCTTGCATATTATTTTCCTTTCCTTTTATTTTTTATCTATTACCAATACTTAGTCACCATTTTGAACTTCTTTTAGCATTACATCATGTGCACTACCTTCTTTAATACTAATATTAGATACTAAAGTTAATCTTGCTTTTTCATGGAACTCTTTAATAGATATTGAACCACAATTACACATTGTTGATTTTATTTTTGCTACTGTTACTGCTAAATTATCTTTTAGTGGGCCTGCATATGGTATATATGAATCTACACCTTCTTCAAAACTTAATTTATTTTTTCCAACTTCTCCTAAATCATATCTTTGCCAATTTCTTGCACGGTTAGAGCCTTCACCCCAATATTCTTTTACAAAATTTCCTCCTATTTTTACTTTTCTTGTTGGACTTTCATCAAAACGTGCAAAATATCTTCCCATCATAACAAAGTCTGCTCCCATTGCTAATGAAAGTGTAATGTGATAATCATGTACAATTCCTCCATCTGAACAAATTGGAATATACACACCTGTTCTTTCAAAATATTCATCTCTTGCTTCTACAACATCAATTAAACTGCTAGCTTGTCCACGTCCAATTCCTTTTGTCTCACGAGTTATACAAATTGAACCTCCTCCTACACCAACTTTTATAAAATCTGCTCCTGCTTCTGCTAAATAATAAAATCCTTCTTTATCAACTACATTTCCTGCACCTATTTTTACATCATCACCATAATGTTTTCTCACCCATTCTATTGTATTTTTTTGCCATACTGAATATCCATCTGACGAATCCATACAAATCAAATCAACACCAGCTTCTACTAATGCTGGAATTCTTTCTTCATAGTCTCTTGTATTAATACCTGCACCTACTATATATCTTTTATTTTCATCTAATAAAGATTCTGGATTATTTTTTCTTTCTTCATAATCTTTTCTAAATACTAAATGTTCTAAATTATCATTTTCATCCAATATAGGAAGACAACTTATTTTGTTTTCCCATATAATATCGTTTGCTTCTGCTAAACTAATTCCTTTTTTAGCGCAAACTATTTTTTCTCTTGGCGTCATAAATTTATCTATTGGTTCTTCTAAATCCACTCTAGAAACACGGTAATCTTTATCTGTAACTAATCCTAAAAATTTACCATTACTTGTTCCATCTTCTGTAATAGTTACTGTAGAATGTCCTGTTCTTTCCACTAATTCGATTACTTCTTTTAAAGGTGTTCCACTTTTTACATTTGAGTCACTATCTATAAATCCTGCTTTATGTTTTTTTACTCTTCTTACCATTTCTGCTTGTGATTCTATCGATTGTGAACCAAAAATAAAAGAACATCCTCCTTCGCGCGCCAAAGCAATAGCCATCTTTTCTCCTGAAACGGCTTGCATAATAGCTGATACGAACGGAATGTTCTCATAATATTTTGGTTCTTCACCTTTTTTAAATTTTACAAGTGGTGTTTTTAAACTAACATTACTTGGTATACATCTTTCATCTGTTAAATTTGGTAATAATAAAAATTCATTAAATGTTCTTGATACATCTTTTAGTATCTTTGCCATATTAAATTTCCCCCTTAACTTTTTATTTATTATATAAAAATGAACAAAAGGGATTTTCCTTTTTGTTCATTTTTTCACTAGTAACTTTTATTATACATTATTTTACATAAAAAGACAATAGTTACACTTAAATTTTAGTATAATTTGATTATAATTCTCTAAAACAAATATCATTATATTTCATATATATTTTATAAATTACACATTTTTTTAATATATTACTTTATATATCACTATTTTTCTTAGAGTTAACAAAAATCTTTTTTGTTATAAAATTCAAACATAAAAATATAATAACTGCTACAACACTTAAAATATAAATTAATGGCATTACATCATTTGTTATTGTTATTGAGAACCATTTTTTTAATACTGTCAATCCTATTAAAAACATTACAAACATAAGAATAAATAAAGCTGTTCTTATTCCTTGTGATGCATATGTTTTACCTTCTTTATTATTTCTTATTTTAAAAATATCTAATGGTTTACATAGTTTTATTAAAAGCATTAAGCCTGTTAGTCCTGTTAACACTACACATATACTTGAATATACATTAGTTTCTATTCCTAATTTCCAACTTATTATTGCGGTTAAAACAATATTAATTACAACTGTTAAAGCTGTTCCGCAAAGCTCTTGAAATTACATTTCTTAAAAATTTGCCTTTTATTCTTTCTTTATTTGGTTCTAATGCTAGTACAAAAGATGGTATTCCTATTGTAACTGTACTTATTAATGTTAGCTGAATTGGCATAAAAGGATATGGCATATTAACAAATAAAAATATTATAGCTAATATACTTGCATATATTGTTTTTACTAAAAACAATGTTGCTGATCTTTCTATATTATTAATAGTTCTTCTTCCTTCTAACACAATCTCCGGCATAGAAGCAAAATTAGAATCTAATAATACAAGTTCTGCTACATTACGTGTAGCATCGCTTCCACTTGCCATTGCTATACTGCAATCAGCCTCTTTTAATGCCAAGACATCATTTACGCCATCTCCAGTCATTGCAACTGTATGTCCTTCTTTCTTTAGAGCTTGTACTAATTCTTTTTTTTGAACTGGAGTTACTCTTCCAAAAATAGTATACTCTTTTGCTGCTTTTTCTAACTGTTCTTTTGTTTTTATTTCTTGCATATTAATATATTTTTCACTATTTTCTACACCAGCTCTTTTGGCTATTTTAGATACTGTTATAGGATTATCTCCTGATATAATTTTTATATTTACGCCTTGCTCTTTAAAATATTTTAATGTTTTATTTGCTTCTTTTCTAATTACATCACTAATTAAAACAAATCCTAAAACTTCTAGCTTATCGGGTAGCTCTTTTTCTATAAAATCTCCTTCTGAGTTAGCAACTATTATTACTCTATAATCATTTGAATATTTTTCTATTCTTTCCTTATATTCATCATATTTTTCTCTTAATACAAACTCTGGCGCTCCTATTATATAGCTTCCTTTATCTTTAAAAGATACACCAGACCATTTTTTTTGAGATGAAAATGGTACCTTATTAATAACTTTCCATTTTTCTTTATTCTTATATTTAGCTCTTATTGCTTCTATTGTAGAATTATTATCATCCGAAGCACTAGCAATTTCAGATAAAATTTCTTCTAATTCTTCTTTTGATTTTGTAATTTCTATAATGTCATTTACTTCCATTCTTCCTTCTGTTATTGTTCCTGTTTTATCTAAACATAAAGTATCTACTCTTGCTAATGTTTCTATACAATAAAGTTCTTGTACTAACACTTTTCTTTTTGATAATCTAATTACACTAACTGCTAAAACTGTGCTTGTTAATAATACTAATCCTTCTGGTATCATTCCAATAATTGCTGCAACTGTATTTACTACAGCATTTTTAAAACTGTTTTCTGTTAATCCTAGCTGATTAAAAAACAATAATATTCCAATTGGAACAATAGCTATAGATACTATTTTTATTATTCCATTTAGTGACTTCATTATTTCTGAATTTACTTTTTTTACATATTTAGCTCCACTTGAAATCTTAGATGTATAATTTTCATCTCCTATATGTATTACTTCTGCTTTGCATTTTCCACTAACAACAAAACTTCCAGATAATAATGTATCACCTTTTCTTTTATATATAACATCAGATTCTCCAGTTATAAAAGATTCATTTACTTCTACTTCTCCTTCTAATATTATAGAATCTGCAACAATTTGATTTCCTGTTTCTAGCATTAATAAATCATCTAATACAATACTATTTATTCCAATTTCCTGTTTTTCTCCATCTCGTATGCAATTTACCTTTGCTTGAGCTAGTATAGATAATTTATCTACTGCTTTTTTAGAATTTATCTCCTGTATAATACTAATTGCTGTATTGCAAAAAATTACTATTAAAAACAATAAATTTTTATATGATCCTACACAAAATACTGCCACTCCTAATAATATATTTATCAAGTTAAATAATGTGAATATATTTTCCCTAACTATTGTTTTTATACTTTTAGTTGGTAAAGATGTATCATAATTCACCTTATTTTCTTTAATTCTTTCTTCAACTTCTTCTTTAGTTAAACCTATATCAATTTTTTTATTTTTATCTATAATTTTATCCATATTTTACATTTTTTCCTTTTTTTATTTTGTATCATATTTTATCATAAAAAATAGGGTCATGCAATTCATGACCCTGGCTTTTGTCTCTTTATTCTTATCGACAATTTTTCAACTTAAGGCTGACCATACCATCCTTCTTCTTCCAGAGTTTCTATCATCGCAGAAGGACTTTTTAAAATGTGATTCGGCATCGTTTGGAGAATATCCAGAAATTCCTCTGTTCTTTCACCTACGAACTTGCTTACAGACTTATATTTTTTTACAAATCCACTCCACGTTAAATACGTGTCCTTAGTTTCTTTGTAAGCAATATCAACAGTCCCCTTAAACAATATACACTGATATTCCGAAATGCCCATTTTTCTTGCCGACTCCTCTGCTTTTTTAGTCTGCACCCGAAAGATGTCTCCATCATAAGTTTCCAGTACAGAAAAAACACCATCATGATAGAAAAAATTATTCATCATAACTCCTCCTTTTGATTCTCGAATGGCTTACAGATTACGTAACTTATATAATATCATACTTCACATAACATTTCAAGTTTATTAATTTATATTTTATTTAATTTACATTACTTTTTTCATTTTGTATCTATACTTTTTATTATGTACGTGTTATACTAAATATCGTTCGTATAAACACAACTTTTCCAAAAGAGGTGATTGTTCTTGAAGAAAATTTCATCAACCACAAAGAACGCTTCTAGCAACGTACCTAAGTGTTCTACCCCTTGTCGAGAATGTCCTAAGCATCTATCATGCCCGGACGTGTGCCCAGCCTTAAAAAAGAAACTGGAAACTTAGAAATTTTTTCGTTCTCGCAAATAAAAATCCACCGGTATAACTGGTGGATTTTCATTTTAATCTATTATAGCTCGTTGCAGACCTCTCTTTTTATTCATGTTTTTTCTTTTATTTTTAGCTAATTACTTTATAAATTTCCCCATAATCATTCATTATCTCTGGATTATCTAACGCAATTTGCTTAATTATATTGCTATTTTGGTTAAATGTTGTTACATATCCTTCTAATGATTTTGCCTTTTCTTGCAGAGCTTTTACACTAT
Source organism: Clostridium sp. CAG:571 (assembly GCA_000434015.1). Lineage (GTDB taxonomy): Bacteria > Bacillota > Clostridia > TANB77 > CAG-508 > CAG-492. Next base: position 126,466 of record HF999523.1, on the reverse strand, counting down.
CATTTACATATATTTTTGCTTTTCCTTTTCCATTTTTAGCTTCTTGAACTAAATTAGATACTGGTGAATTTCCATCAAAAGCCAACACTATTGATTTTCTTCTTTCAAATATTTCATAATTAAAACTCTTATATATTCCCAATTCTTCTTGTTCTGTTGAAATACAAACGCCATTTAATTCCTTATTTAATAAGTTTGCTCCAACTTCTTTGGTTATCTTTTTAGGTATAATTGCATTTATTTCAAACTTTTTACCTATCTCTTTACTAATATCTATAATTGCTTTTTCATATCCTTGCATTTTATGTCCTATTACAAAATATACTTTTTCATTATTTAATTTTTGCATTAATTCTTTTAAAATCTCTTTTCCTCTATTGTCTAGCACAGTTTCTCTTCCTTTAGAATTAAAACTTCCTCCAGCAACAATTATTGGTATTTTATCAACTGGAAGTTTTACTATTTTTTCTTTTAATATTTCCTCTGAATTAATGTTTGTATTATTTCCAATTTTAAAATCTCTATTTTTATTACTTTCTACTGCTTTTATTTCTTCTTTTAGTATTGCATCTTTAATATCTCTTCCGCTCTAACCATTCTTCAAATTTTTGACTTTTTATCTTAAAATATTTATCACTATCTTTTATTATTTTGTCTTCTACTTTTCTCATTTTCATTAAATCTTCTTCTGTCAAGTTTAATAAATTGGTAAGTGCCATTTGTTCTTCCATACAATCTGTTCCATAAAAGCCACATCCATCACTTCCTTGAACACAATTTACTCCATAGCTTAAATATTGTTTTATTGGATGCTTTTCTACTTGTGTTAAATTGTTTAATCTAACATTAGAAGTTAGTTGGAATTCTAAAACAACTCCATCTTTTTTCATTTCGTGCATCAAATCTATTCCTTCTTTAGTATCCAAATTTATTCCATATAATCCATGTCCAATTCTACATTTAGGCATTTTATATCCTTCTGGAACTGATTCTTTTACACAAGAAACTGCTCTTTCTACATTTTCTCTAAAGCTGTCATTTTCTCCTGCATGAATTCTAATTGTAAAGCCATTATTTTCTCTAACTGCAAATTCTACTAATTCTTTTATTACTTGTTTAAAGTTACGAATATCATTTATTTCTTCTCCTATAATATCACTTCCAACGATATATGGACTCTTAGCTGCTACCTTTAAAACATCTACACCTTCTTTTAATTGTTCTTCTGTCATTAAAGTTCTACTAAGTGATCCTAAAAATCTTAATTTTACACCCGTTTCTTTTTCTATATGAGGTAATATTTCGTGTAATTCTTTTAGGATTTTTGCACCTTCTTCACCCTTTCTTACAATCCAAGTAACAGATATTTCTGCATATTTAATTCCTTGTTTTTTATATTCTCTTGCAACCCAAAGTAACTTATCTTGTAATAAACTATTATTTTTATATTCTTCTTTTTTGCTATCTTCTAGCATTTGCTTTAAAATTCTTTTTATATCTTTTTCTGTAATTTGTTCTATTTTTTCTTTTTCTAACTCAATTTTCTCTTCACTAATTTTTCCTTTTGAAAAAGCATATCTATAAATATATAATTTTTCTAAATTTGTAAATACTGCTTGCCCATCTTTCATTAATACTAAACTATTTCTTATTTTTGCAATATTTTCTTCCATATTTTCTTTGTTATTTAATATTAAATCTGCAAAATTTATAAAAGTTTCATCATCGATCTTTCTTGTTAATTTTTTTCCTGGTAAATCACTATATGCATATTTCTTTTCTATTTTACACCTTTTTTCAAACATTTCTTTTGCTTGTTTATCTGAAAGTTTTAATCCTAGTTTCTTTATATAGTACAAAGAATATTTTATTTGATGTTTGATCCCCAATGCAATTAGATCATCTGAATTCAAATTTGCGTGAATATGTGTATGTAAATCAGTTCTAAATTTACTCTTTTTTAAAATATATGTTTTTATTATTGTTTTTTTAACATCAATTTTATAATCTTTCGTTTGTGACATCAAAGTTTTATTTATTGCTGGTATTTGTGCCTTTATTTCGATTTTTCCATTATCATAAATATTAGCAACTTTAATTCCTCCCAATCTAAAAATATATACCTCTTCATTATCTGCATTAATACTTGCTGGAATTATACCTTTTATTATTTTCATATCTTTTTCATCTTTTACAGTTTCTACTCCACAAATTCTAGCTAGATTAGTAATTAAATTTCCTGTTTTGTGGTTAGGAGTTTCTAGCACATATTCAATCTCATCTTCATTTTTTCTATATAAATTTACAATGATATCTTTTTCTTTATCTAAATAAAATCTATTATATAATTCCATAGTATCCTCCTTTAAAAAAGTTTATGTTAACCATTATAGCATAAACCTTATTTCATTTCAATAGTAAGCTAAAATATATTTACTTTTACAAATTTTCCTATTATATAAAAAAGCACTAGAAAGTGCTTTTTTATTATATTCATATTTTTAATATTATTTACTCTTTTTAATTAAATTTCTGTTTTATTTACTGACAATTCTTCATTTATTAGCTTTTTTGCTACATTTACAAAATTGCATTCGATATCTGTTAAATAAATTTCATATAAATTATTATTATCTAAATTAAGCATATTTTCTTTTTCAAATAGCTCTTTTATAAAATCTGCAATCATTTTTCCTGTATTTATAATTTCTACAGTATCCCCTAACTCTTTTTTTATAACGTCTTCAAATAGTGGATAATGTGTACATCCTAATATTAATGCATCTATATTATTTATATCTTTTAGATACTCTTTTACTGCTAAACTTGCTACTTCATTATTGGTCCATCCCTCTTCTGCCATTGGTGCAAGAAGAGGACACGCCTTATTTATTATATTAAGCTCACTATTTTTTTCTTTTAGTGCTTTTTCCCATCCATTACTTCTAATTGTTCCTGCAGTTGCAATTACTCCTATATTTTTAATATTTTTTTGCTTTAATATATAGTTTACTGTTGGTTCGATTATTCCAATGATTGGTATATTATACATTTTACTAACTGTATCTATTGCTTGGCTAGTTGCTGTTCCACATGCTATTATTATAGCTTTTACATCTTTTTTTATAAAAAACTCTATTCCTCTTTTAGTTAATTCTATTATAGTTTCTTTAGATTTACTTCCATATGGAAATCTTTTGGTATCTCCTAAATATATAATTTTTTCATTTGGTAACTTTTTTTTAACTTCTTTAAGAACTGTCATTCCTCCCACGCCAGAATCAAACATTCCAATAGGTCTACTATCCATTTTTTGTCTCCTTCTTAATTATTTATGTGCTATTATAACATATTTTTACATATAATAAACTTTTTTTATTATTTTTTTAATTTTAGCACACGTATAAAAAAATAATCATAATATATATTAAGCTACGTGCTGTAATTTTATGAAAGGATGATGAAAGTAATGGAATATGATAAAAATATATGTCCAGTTGTAGATGTTGATGGTGTGATTGCAACAGGTAAACAATTTGATTTAGATATAACATTACCAAAAGATAATAGAAATGTAATTTATGGAGTAATAAAAGATTGCCATAAAAAACCTGTATGCGATGCTGTTGTAAAACTAATCGAAGTAATTTGTGAGTGTGGAAAAGAAGAAAGAAAACCAGTTTCTCATACTTTTACTGATAAACATGGTGAATTTGTATTTGGACCTTTATGTCCTGATAAATTATATGAAATTCAAATCTGGGTTGACCAAGTAAAACACGCCAAAGTATGTGCTACTTGTGAACATGAAGGTGATTGTTTAAAAGGTATAGATATTGACTGTAATCAAAAAGAGAAATGCTGTGTAAAAGATAAATGTGATTGTAAAGAAGATTGTGAACCAAAAGATAAATGTGAAATGAAAAAAGATTGTGAGCCAAAATGTTGTAAAAATGAATTCGAGCATAAAGGAAAATGTGAACCTAAATCTTTTTATTATAGATAATAATTTATAATATGTTTAATTTCAAAAGGATAAACTTTTTAGTTTATCCTTTTAATTTATCTTATTTAAAATATTCCCATTTTTTTCATTACTTGCTTTCCTTTTTTCATAAACTTCTTTTTATCTTTTCCTAATGTTTCTGTATACGCAATAACTAAACTTGCTGATACAAAACTTCCTACTAACATACCTTTAACAAATTTCATTATTTTATTCCTCCTCTACATTAAATTTAATAATATTATGCCTTATTTTTTTGTTTTATATACTCTTTATATAGAGAGTATATTTCATGAATAGCAATAATTATTAAAAATAGTCCAAAAAATTTTTTTAACTTATTTACATCTATATTACTTCCTATATAAGCACCTATAATAGCACCTATAATTCCCCCTATTGATAAAATTATTGCTAATTTAATATTAATATTTTTTTGTTTTAAATTTACAATTATAGAAATAATAGATGTTGGAATAAAAAATATTAAGTTAGTTGCTTGTGCTATATGTTGGTCATAATCCCATATAACAGATAAAAGAAGTATTAAAATTGTTCCTCCACCCATTCCAATACCTGTTACTATTCCAGAAATAAGACCTATTAGTATTTCTAACATTTTTTATTTTTTCGTTAGTTTAAATTTTATACTAACTATTTCTCCTTACTTTAATAATTTTAGAGCTGAATAAAACAAAAATATAATAAAAATAATTTTTAAGTATTTATTATTAATTTTATTTAATAACTTTGCTCCTATAAATCCTCCTATAGTCCCTCCTATAGCTATTTTTATTCCATTATTCCAATTGATATAATTATTTTTATAATAGAAAAAAGTACTTGTTAATACCATAGGCAATATAGCAAAGATTGTTGTAGCTCTTGCTTCTTTATCATTCAAACCTAAAAAATAAATACTAGCTGGTAACAATATTAGTCCTCCACCTGATGCAAAAAGACCACTAAAGAAACCAGCTATAATTCCTATCATTATTTTTTTTACCATTTCGTACCACTTTTTACTTATTTTTTTTATTTTTCTTATTATATCCTCTTTTCTTTATTTTATACCTCTTTCCTTCTTTATATGCTACTTTATATATCTCTATAAAATACTCTTCTGCCATATCTGTTAAAATTTTATCACAAGCTAACATACTATTAATAATACTATTTTTTAAAGCTTCATCTTGTATATTGCTTGCCCTATCTAAAAACATCTCTAATGCTAGTATATATTTTTGATTACTTTGTTTCCATTTTTTTTCAATAATTTTTCCCTTTAAAATGTCTTTCTTTGTTTGAAATATTCGCATTTTTTTCCTCCTATTATTTTTATTCAACAATCTCTTATTTTAATACACCAAACTGTAAAATTCAACCAATTTTTACAAAAAAAGTAAAAAAATCCATTTTTTCCCTGTCGATTTTAGTATATTATCATAAACTTTTTTCATTTTCAATATCAACTTATAGATTAAATTTAATTAATCTATTTATTTGTCGCAAGAACACTATTTTTTCGACAAAAATCGCCTTTTATTTCTTTTTATTATTATAAATTGAATCCACTGTTGCTTATTTATAATATATTTAACTTTACTATTAAGTATAAAAAAGATTATTATATTAATATATAAAACTATAAACTTATATTTTTTATAATTTTATATATTTAACATTAATAATCTTTATCATTTTTTATATTATATACTCTTTTCGCAATTATTTTCTTCTAGAAAAGCCTTATATTGTGGTGAAATAGACCTTAACTCTTCAACAATTTCCACCAAATTTTCAACAAGATAGTCTATATCTTCTTTGGTATTTTCTTCCCCAATTGTAATTCTCAGTGCAGACTGAGCATCTTCGTGTTTACAACCTATTGCCATTAAAACATGGGATGGTTCCATAGAACCTGATGTACATGCAGACCCACTTGAAGCACATATTCCTTTAAAATCTAATTTTAGTAATAAATCTTCTCCCTGTACAAATTTAAAAGAAATATTAGCATTTCCTGGTAATCTTTTTTCTCTATCACCATTTATTGTCGTATATTTTATATTTTTCTCTACACTATTAAGTAAATATTCTCTAAGATCTATTAATTTTTTATTATATTCTTCAAATCTATCATATATTCTCTCTATTGCTTTTCCCATGCCAACAATTCCTGGTACATTTTCTGTTCCAGCTCTTTTATTTTTTTCTTGATGTCCTCCATCTTGTATTTTTTCGAATTTTATTCCATTTTTAATATATAATGCCCCCACTCCTTTTGGACCATAAAATTTATGTGCAGACATTGAAAGTGCATCAATATTCAATTCTTGCACATCAATTTTTATATTTCCAATTGCTTGAACACTATCTGTATGAAATATTACATTCTTTTCTTTAGCTATTAATCCTATTTCTTTTATTGGCTCAATTGTTCCTATTTCATTATTTGCAAACATAATTGTTATTAATATTGTATTATCATTTATTGAATTTTTTAACTCTTCTAAATTTATAAATCCTTTTTCATTTACATTCAAATACGTAACTTTAAATCCATCTTTTTCTAAACTCTTACAAGTATTTAATACTGCTGGATGTTCAATCTTGCTTGTAATTATATGATTTCCTTTATCTTTATTAGCATATGCAATACCCTTTATTGCTAAGTTATCACTTTCACTTCCACATGCTGTAAAATATATTTCATTCGCATTTTTGCAATTAATTGCTTTTGCAATTTTCTCCCTTGAATCTTCTATTGCTTTTTTCGACTTTCTTCCAATGCTATACATAGATGAAGCATTTCCAAAATTCATTTTGAAATATGGAATCATTTCTTTTAAAACGTCTTCATTTACACTTGTAGTTGCTGCATGATCAAAATATTTTATATTCATACTTTTACCCTCTTTTTTAAATTTTTAGGTTTTATAGTTTTACCCATAAACTTATAAATTTTTACTCTTAATATTTATTATACTTTGTATTCTACTTTATTATGCACAAATTAAACATTATAAGTTAAAACAAACTCTTATAAATGTTTACCTTTTTATAAAATATGGATTTTATTACTTTTCTATTTAAAAAAAAATACAGAACAATAATTATTACTATTGTTCTGTATCTTATATTTTTTATTCTATATCATTAAGATTGTTCTGCCCATCTTAATACTCTTATGCTTCTATATGTCTCTAAAACTTGTCTATATTTTGAAAATTCTTCTTCCCAAATAGTATTTGGAACTTTATCAAAAGCATTAAATACATCTTCAGCTTCTGTTAAAAATATAATTTGTTGCTGAGGATTCATATTTTCATACTGTTTAGATAATCTATATAATTTATCTAAAGTTTTATTTGCCTCAATAAAACTCCAGAAGTCTTTCACAGTCATTCCAGCTAATCTAATTTGCATAATTGCAAAACCTATTAATCCAAATACAATTAAAATTAAAGTATAAATAATAATGGTTAGTACTCTCATTTTTACCACCTTCTTACTAATATACTTTATTATACCATACATGTAATATTTTTGCAAACTTTCTGTAATATTCCTGTAACATTTCTTATTTTACATATATTATAGCAGTAGTTTATCATCAACTACTGCTATATTTTTAGTTTTTATTTTCTATAATTTTTACATCATCGTCAATTACTATAGCTTTTGAAACCTTACCTGGTTTTACTATTCCATCTAATATACTTTCAGCTATTTTATCTTCTAACATACTTTGAATTGCTCTTTTTAAAGGTCTTGCACCATAATTTGAATCAATTCCTTTTTTAGCAATTAATTCTTTTACAGAATCATCAATTTCTATTTTTATATTTTGTTCTTCCAATCTTTTCTTAACTTGTTCTAACATAATATCAATAATTTGTTTGATTTCATTGTTTTCTAGTTTATGGAATACTATAATTTCATCTATACGATTAATAAACTCTGGTTTAAATTCACGTTTTAATTCTGATAACACTTCTTTTTTTACATTTTCATATTCTTTTTTATTTGCTTCTTCTTTTTTATTTTGTTCAAATCCTAATGTTTTTTTATCTGTAATTAGTCTTGCACCTATATTTGATGTCATTATAATTACTGTGTTTTTGAAATTTACTGTTCTTCCTTGGCTATCTGTTAGTCTTCCATCATCTAAAATTTGAAGTAACATATTCATAACATCTGGATGTGCTTTTTCTATTTCGTCAAATAATATAACAGAATATGGTTTTCTTCTTATTTTCTCAGTTAACTGTCCTCCCTCATCAAATCCTACATATCCTGGAGGTGAACCAATTAATTTAGATACAGAATGTGATTCCATATATTCGGACATATCAACTCTTATCATAGAATCTTCATTTCCAAATAATGTTTCTGCTAATGATTTTGCAAGCTCTGTTTTTCCAACACCAGTTGGTCCTAAGAATAAAAATGAACCAATTGGCTTATTTGGATCTTTCAATCCTACTCTTCCTCTTCTTATTGCTTTTGCAACTGCTTCTACAGCTTCTTTTTGTCCTACAACTCTTTTATGCAAAGAATCTTCTAAATGCTTTAATTTTTCATTTTCATCTTCTGTTATTTTCTTTACTGGAATTTTTGTCCAACTAGCAATTACATCTGCAATATCATCTTCTTCTAGAGTTGTTACACTACGGTTATTTTTGTTTTCCCATTTTTGTTTATCCTTTTCTAATTTCTCTTTTGCCATTTTTTCACTATCTCTTAATTTTGCTGCTTTTTCAAAATCCTGAACCCTTATTGCTTCATCTTTTTCTTTTTCATATTCTAATATTTTATCTTCTAACTCTTTTAAATTTTCTGGTCTTGTATATGTTCTCATTTTTACCCTTGAAGCTGCTTCATCTATTAAATCAATGGCTTTGTCTGGAAGATATCTATCATTAATATATCTAACAGATAAATTAACAGCTGCATCAATAGCTTCATCTGTAATTTTCACATTATGATGTGCTTCATATTTATCACGAATTCCTTTTAAAATTTTTATTGTATCTTCTTTTGATGGCTCCAATACATTAACTGGACTAAATCTTCTTTCTAAAGCAGCATCTTTTTCTATATATTTTCTATACTCATTTAATGTAGTAGCTCCAACAACTTTAATTTCTCCTCTTGCTAGAAGTGGTTTTAAAATATTAGCCGCATCTACAGCGCCTTCTGCAGATCCTGCTCCTACTATTGTATGAATCTCATCTATAAACAAAATTACATCTCCAGCTTTTTTCACTTCATTTAATGATTTTTTTATTCTTTCTTCAAAATCTCCACGATATTTTGCACCTGCTACCATACTAGAAATATCTACACTTACAACTCTTTTATTTTTTAACATTTCCGGAACATCTTCATCTATTATTTTTTGTGCTAAACCTTCTACCACAGCTGTTTTACCTACACCTGGTTCACCAATTAAACATGGATTATTTTTTGTTCTTCTAGACAAAATTTGAATTACTCTTTCTATTTCATCTTCTCTTCCTATAACAGGATCTAATTTTCCTTCTTTTGCTAACTTTGTTAAATCTGTTCCAAATTGATTTAATGTATTTGTTGAATTATAACTTCCAAAACCTGTTTGACTATTTTTATTTTCTCCTGAAAATCCGTCATCTTCATTTATTACTTTTACAATTTCATTGTACAATTTTTGTGGATTTATATTTAAATCCATCATAATTCTAACTGCAACACTGTCTCCTTCTAGCATTATTCCAATTAATAAATGTTCTGTTCCTATATATTCTGTTCCTAACTTTCTTGCTTCTCTAAAAGCATTTTCTATAACTCTTTTAGTTCTAGGAGTAAAACCAACTGTCCCTTGACTATCTGGTGACAATTCTACTCTTCCTATTAATTCTTCAATTTCTTCTAATATATTTTCTGGAGTAATATTCTGATTTTCTAAAACTTTGCTTGCAACACCAGTCCCCTCTTTAGACAGACCATACAAAAGATGCTCTGTTCCTATATAATTGTGACCAAGTTCGTTTGCAAGTTCATTTGCAATTTCTATTGCTTTTTGAGCTCTATTAGTAAATTTATATGTCATAGACATCCCTCCCTAATTTTAAACATTTTCTTCTTTAATAATTTTTTTAACTATTTCTGCTCTTTTTATATCACGTTCTTTTGTATTTAACTGTTTGCTAAAATATTTCTGTAAATTTCCTGGCTTAGTATATAACTGTAATTTATTTACTTTTAAATCATCTAATTCTTTAATAATTCCTAAATCTGTTCCAAGTTTAACATCTGATAGTAATTTTCTACATTCTTCTGATGATAATTTACTAGAATAAGCTAATATTCCATATGATCTGTATACACGATTTTCTAAATCTAGTGCTTTTTTTCCTAAATACTTTCTAGCAAGTCTTTCTTGTTCTATTATTTTTTCTGTAATAGCTTTTACATTTTTTATTATTTCTTGTTCTGTAATTCCTAATGACTGATTATTAAATATTTGATATACATTGCCTTGACTTTGTGAACCTTCTCCATATATTCCTCTTATATTCATCCCAAAATTATTAGCAGCTTGCAAAACTTTTCCTATATTTCCTGTTATTGTAAGTGCAGGCAAATGTACCATTACAGATGCTCTCATTCCAGTTCCTATATTAGTTAAACAAGATGTTAAATATCCATATTTTTCACTATATGCATAATTAATTAAATTTTCTAATTTTTGATCTAATTCTATACTCAAATTTAATAGATTTTCTAAATCGAAACCTGCTGCAAATACTTGCATACGTATATGATCTTCTTCATTTATCATTATACATATATTTTCTTCTTCATTTATTAGCATTGCTTGATTTTCTTTTTTAGACATTGCAAATTCTGGACTTAATAAATGTTTTTCTATCAAACTTATTTTTGTAATATCATCCAAATTTTCTAATTTAATAAATTTCAGTCCATATCCTAAACTTGGAGTTATTTCTTCTATTTTTTCTAAAATTTTTTTACTTTCTTCTTTACTATATTTATTTGGAAATCTAAAATCTTTTATATTTCTTGCAAGTCTTATCCTTGTACTAATTACGACATCTGATTCCTTACCATTTTGTAAATACCAATTACTCATAATAAACAAACTTTCCTCCTTATTTTTCTATTTCTTTTATTTGGTCTCTAATCTTTGCTGCATCTTCATATCTTTCTTCTTTAACAGCCTGATTAAGTTCTTTTTTTAATTTTTCTATTTTACTATTTTCTTTAGTTTCTTCTTTATTTATTTCCATATTGTTTTCTTTTAAATATTTTGGTTTTCTTCCTACATGACTTGATGTTCCATGTAAGTTTTTTACCAAATAATTAATTTTTTCATTAAATGCTTCATAACAATTTTCGCAACCAAACTTGCCATTTTCTATAAATTCTTCATATGTTAATCCACAATTATCACACTTTAGTGTATTTTTCTTTATAAAACTTGGTAAAAATGAACTATCATTATATTCTTCTAATAAATCACCTAAAAAACTAGAAAAATTAATTGGCATATTAAAATTAATTTCATCTATGCCAAATTCTTTTGCACATTCCTCACAAAGAATCATTTCTTTTTTCACTCCATTAATTATTTGTGTATATTTTATATTTCCTTCATGATTTCCACAATTTTGACATAACATATATTTTATTCCTCCTTTTTTAATCATCTATAAGATTTAACAACATATTTTTTAGTATGCTTGATCTTAGAGAGTCCTTATATTCATGTGGTACATTAAGTACATTATCATTTGTTGCTACTTTTAAAAGCTTTGCTTCTTTTTTTGTAATGATATTATATGATAAGAAATTACTTATATATATATCCACTTCTTGTGATGTTACTTTTTCATCTAAACTTGCTATTATATGCATAATATAATTACTTCTTGTCATATCTATTTTTTTTATTCTTATGTGACCTCCACCACCACGTTTACTTTCTACATAATAACCTTGAGAAGGTTTAAATCTTGTTGCAATTACATAATTAATTTGTGATGGTACACAATTAAAATGTTCGGCCAAATCGTTTCTTTGTATTTCTATATATTCATCATTTTCATTAAATAATTCTTTTATAAATTCTTCTATCATATCTGACATTCTCATATTTTATTGCTCCTTTTCTTTCTTAATTTATCGTTTTTGAATTATTTTAGTTTTGTTTTACTTTTGACTTTGACTTTCTTTGACCTACGTTTTATTATACTATTATTTTTTCGTTTGTCAATACTTTTATTGACATTTTTCCGATTTTATGTTAATATAATTAGACAGCTTTGCTGAATACTTTATGAAAGGGGTATTTCATTATGGAATACTATACGTCAATCTCCCCTCAGGCAATGCCTAAAGATTTTACAGGGCTTTTTCTCACTAGTTGGGATGACAGCTTATGGATCTTAAAGGTATTCGTAAACGGTGACATGATCGACTTCGTCGACAACATCGACCCTGAGGAAGATTCTGTTGAAGCAATCGTTTATCGTTACAATCTTTCAATCGACGATGTCGACGCTGAGGAATTTGAACTCTTCGTTGATGAAACACTCGTTGATGAATTAGAGGAGAATTTAGTCAACTTTCCTTTAGAAGAAGAAATTGACATTTTTCCTGATGATGACGATGACGACGATGCTGATTTCCTCCTGTCTCCTCAAGAACGTGCAGAAATTGAATCTGAACGTGAAGACGAGGCAGAAGATGCATTCACGCGTTTTTGCGACAATTAATGAGTCCGACATTTAAGTGACGTAACGACCTTTTACGCAGGTATGGTTTTTTTCCGTGCCTGCACTTTTTATTTATTATTTTTAGTCATGTTATCCATATCTTCTGCCCTTTCTTTTTGTTTTGACAACGTAAGCCAAGCAAAATAAGAAGAGACGAATTCGCCGTATTTAGTTACATCTTCAATCTCTCCTATTTCATTTTTTAAATTATTCAATTCTTTATCTTTCATTATAACACACCTCATTTATAATTATGTACATGTTATAATTTATTATTCTTCTACTATTTACCCAACTTTTATTAATATAATTATTTTACAATACATACTTTTCTATTGCGTCTGAAACCCCATCTGAATTATTATCTCTACATACATTCTTTCCATATTTTTTTACATAATCTGCACTATTTTCCATTACTATTCCCATTCCTGCATTTTCTAGCATTTCTTTGTCATTTACATTATCACCTATTGTAGCTACTTGGTTACTATCAATATTTAATATTTTAATTAACTCTTTAATAGCATTCCATTTATTCACATCTAATTTTGTTATTTCTGTATAATAATACTTTATTTCTACATCTTCATTATTTATTTTTATAATTTTTCTGGACATATGTCCAACATCTAATACATCAATATCTTTAATTTCTCTTAATTTTTGTATTATATGTTTAAATATAGATAAATTATCATCATATATAGTAACTTTTATATATTTGTTTTTATTATCTTCTTTAACATAATTATATAAATCAGCTACAACTCTTATATTTGTTTGATATTTACTATCCTTTTTTTCATTTTCCATTTTATAAAACAGTGCACTGTATGCTATTTTTCTTGTTAAAATCTCCGTTTCTGTATAGACATTATAGTATATACTATTTTGTTCACACATTTGTATTATTTCTAAAATCTTATCTTTTTCTATAAACTTATTGTATAATATTTTGTCATTTTTCATATCATATAAAATAGCGCCATTACCACATATACTATAGTCTTCTGCATTTATCTCTTTTGCAAAGCTTTTAACAGATGTTATATGTCTTCCAGATGCTATTACAACTTCTATCCCTTTTTCTTTTGCTTTTTTTATTGCTTGTTTATTTTTATTTGATATTGTTCCATATGAATTTAGTAAAGTTCCATCTAAATCTATTGCTAATAATTTATACATATATATTTTCTCCTATGTTTGCTTTTTTATTATTATTTTATAATTCTAATATACTTTATAATTCATTTCAACAAAATTTATCAAAAATTTCCAGTTTAAAAAAATTATATTTGAGCAATATATATAATGTGAAAAGGCAATATGTTTTTCACAAAATAAATTAATAAATATAAAAAACACATTCTATAGGAGGTGAACGATATGGCAAACTCATCAAGCAACAGTAATTACAAAGTAGTTCCAGAAGCTACAGAAGCTTTAAATAAATTCAAATATGAAGTAGCTTCAGAAGTTGGTGTTAACTTAAAAGAAGGTTACAATGGAGATATATCTGCTAGAGACGCTGGTAGAATCGGTGGTAACATGGTAAGAAAATTAATCCAACAAGCTGAAAGCCAAATGACAAACAAATAGTTTTTGTACTAATGTTATTTAATATCTAATAAATTAAGACAGGAATATTTTTCTTGATTTTATGAATTCTATTCTTAGAATACATAAAGGCAGGAATTGTGTTCCTGCCTTATTTATTATATTTTAAAGTAAAGTTTTTATATTAGACTCTCCTATAATTTTTATTCCATTTTTTGAAAGTAAATCTGCTGTTATTCCATTTCCTTGTATAAGTGCTTTAGAAAATGTTCCATCATAAATTTTTCCATACCCACAAGAAGGACTTCTTTCTTTAAGTATTGCATATTTACAGTCATAAAATTTTGCAAACCTTAATATTTCTTCTGCACCTTTTTTATACTCTTTTGTAACATCTTCTCCACTATTAGTTACTACTCTATTATTTACTATTTCTGATGGATTTCTTGGAGTTTTTAATCCTCCATATATTTCTGGACATACTGGTATTAAATTATATTTATTTTTTAGTTCTTCTAACTCATTAATTTTTTCGCTTTTTCCATTATATCTACAATTTATTCCCATTAAACATGCACTAATTAGTATATTCAAAGCTTTTTTCCTCTTTTCTCATTTTTTATTTTTCATATTTTATATCATTACTTTTCAACCAAATCTTTAATATTCTTTGTATATTTATTCTTCAATTATATTTTTCTTATATATATAGTATAAACTTCTTAATTCTTCCATTTTTTCTTCTAGTTCAATAACCAATCTTGAGGCTTCTTTCCAATCTTCTTTTTCAAAAGCTTCGATAACTTTTCCAAATAAAGATTGTTGCTCATTTGTATTTTTATATATAATTTTTCTTTTTTCTTCAATTTCATCCCAGCAATTATTATCTTTTTCATCAATACTATTTAATCTTTTATAAGAACTTATTTCATTAAAGTATTCTTTTATCTTTCTTTTGCAAATAATTAACTTCCATTTTTCTAAAGTTGCTGTTTTAAAAGATTTAATCATTATATCTGTTAATATATCACCATATTGTAAAACGCTAGTTTTTACTTTATTATCTAAACTTTTTATATTATCCCAAACTGTCACTGGTGATTTTCCAAATATTTCTTCTCTTTCAGAATTACTATAATATTCAAACACATCTTCTTCACTTCTATAGACTCTATCTTTCTCCAAATAGCCATAATATTCATTTTGTTTTTTAGATATTTCTTTTAATAATTCTTCTTCTGTTTTATTTCCTAATATTGCATATTTAATTCCATCTACCATTGATAAGTATGAAACTGCAATAGTTAAATATATATTAGAAGATGGATTCGGAGATCTTAATTCAAATCTTGTTGCATATGGATTTTGCTTATCTTTAACTAAACCTATTAGAACACTTCTATTTCTTGATGGTTCATCCTTTTCTTTTCCTAATGATGTAACAATACATACAGGAGCTTCATATCCAGGTTTTAATCTTCTTAGAGAATCATCTGTTGCCGAAATGAAAGGATTCATAACTTCATAATTTTTTAATATTCCCATTAAAGCTCCATATCCTAAAGAACTTAAAAAGTTATCTTTATAACTATTAAATAAGTTTATTATTTTTCCATCTTTTTTTTGCACATTCATTCCTAAATGTACATGCATTCCACTTCCTGCCACTTTTTCTATTGGCTTTGCTCTAAATGTAGTTTCTAGTCCATACTTCATAAATATTTTTTTAACTAATTCTTTAACAAAAATTTGATTGTCTGCTGCTTGAAGAGAATTTGAATACTTCCAATCTATTTCAATTTGTTCCATTACATGATCATATTTACCTAAAAATCCTAATTTTGGTTTTACTCCGTCCAACTTCTTTATGTCCCATTTCTGGTTCTAGTTCATATTTTTCCATCATAATTAAACATTCTTCTATAGCTGTTCTCACTGTTCCATTTATTTTATTCCAATATTGTTCATGCATTCCTTGTGATGTTGCAAGTTCTTCTATTTCTGTTTCTTCATTTGGAGTTTTAACCCAAAATTCTAATTCTGTTGCTGTTGTATAATTTATTTTTTCTATTTCTTCTGGTTTTATCTCATAGATTTTAAATAAATCTTTTTTTATTTTTATTAAATCCATTATTTCTTGTTTTGTTTTTTCGTTACTAAGTTTTAAAATACTTCTAGAGTCAACTTGCTTTCCATTATGATATAAAAATGCAGGAATGATTATTGTACCTATTGGTAAAAGAGTTTCTTCATCTAATAAGTCTTCATTATAATCTACAAACCAATTGCAATCTTTATCTACTACCATGTCAACTTTTGCATCATTAATTGTTGCAATTTCTGGCAAATCTACTGATGAACCATCTGTTTGAACAGCAGTTTTATATAAAAATTTTTCCAAGTCTTCTAAAAACACTTTTATAGGAATTCTTTCATCTGTTACATTTCCTGATAAATCTACAGCCATTAGTGATACAAACTTTATTTCAGTATGTAGTTTTAATATTTTTTTTAAGCAACTTTCATTATGTTCTTCTTTTTTTATTATATACAAAAGATTATTTTTCATAATTCTACCTCACTTATTTAATATAGTATTTGTATTTATTCATTTTTATTCATTATTTCTAATATACTGTTATTAATTCTGTTTTTATTTATTGTATTTTCTTATATTTTTCATCATAATAATACTATATAACAAAAAAAAGAACAAGTAATCTAAAAAGATTACTTATTCTTTTCTATATTTATGCTTCTGGTTCTACTAAACCAAAATTTTTACCATCTTTTAATTTATACATAACATTTACTTTTCCTGTTTCAACATTTACAAATGCTAAAAATTTATTTTGAGGTTCTTCTTGTAATATAAGTTTAGCATCTTCTGGTGAAACTGGTTTTACATCATAAAACAGTGTTTTTACTATTTCGTTTTCTATTTCTTCTTCTTTTTCGAAGCTCATATTAGTTTCTTTTAAACGAATAGATTCTGTCATATTTTGTTTATCTTTTTTTGTTTTCATTTTTCTTATTTGACCTTCAACAATGTCTATATTTTTATCTATAGAAGCATATAGATCTTTACTTCCTGTAACTGCTCTAAATACACCGTTTGTTGTATTTACATGCATTTCTGCAACTTGATCTTTACCTTCTGTTTTTATTGTTGCTTGTACATCAAAATCTTCTCCAAAGTATTTTACTAATCTTTCGCATTTTTTCTCAATATAGTTTTTTATTGAATCTGTTGCCTTTAGTTCCTTTCCTGTTATTTTTATATTCATAAAAATCGCTCCTTCCTGTGATTGTTATCCTTCGTTTAGTATCTACATAGTTGCTATATATTTTCATTATATCTTGTTTATCCATTTTTTTCAAGGTAATTTATCGATTTTTAGAATAAATTAGTTTTTATACAAATTATATTCATTTATATATTCTAATACATTTTTATCAACCATACCTTTTACATCATGTACCTTTTCATCTTTTATTGCATTTCTTATACATGTAGAACTTATTTTTATATCATTCATATTGTCCATATAATAGAAATTCAACCTATTTTTATTTAAAGTTTCATTTTCTTTTATTGTTTCTTTTAAATTTATCTCATTTCTATTTAACAATATAAACTTATAATTGCTTACTAATTCAGTTGCATTTTTCCAATTTAGAATATTTACAAAATTATCTGCTCCCATTATAAAATATTTCTCATCGTCTTTGTAAATATCATCTATTAATTTAAATACATCTATTGCTTTAAAATTATAATTTTTATTTATTTCTATATCACATACATCTAATTTTTCATTACTATTACATATTAATTGTAACATTTTAAATCTGTGTTTTTCATCTATTAACCCATCTTTTTTATACCCATCCCCAACTGGTACAAAAAACACTTTGTCTAAATTCAGTTTTTCTGCTGCTTTTATTGCTAACGTTTTATGTGCTATAGTTGGCGGATTAAAGCTTCCTCCAAAAAATGCATATTTTTTCATATTTATTCTCACATCCTAATTTATATGTTAACATATTTTATTTCTTTTTTCAATTATCATATATATCCTTTGCTTTTTTTAAGACTTTATTATTCTTGTTTTATTATTCATATATCAAGTTTTTTAGCCATACCTCTTGCATTTTTCATATTCTCATGATATAATGTTTTTCGTTATAATTTACTAGCGTAAGAGGAGGTGCAAAATATGCCAAATATAAAATCAGCTATAAAACGTGTTAGTGTTATCGAAAAGAAAACATTAAGAAATAATATGATTAAATCAGGATATAAATCAGCTGTTAAAAAATTCGAACAAGCTGTAGAATCTGGTAATGTTGAAGAAGCAAAAACATTATTTTCACAAGCTACAAGAAAAATAGATCAAGCTTGCAGTAAAGGTGTTATAGTAAAAAACACAGCTGCTAGAAAAAAATCTAACTTAGCTAAAAAGTTAAATGCTGTTCAAGCATAATCCAAGTAAAAAATTGTGCACAGTTTTTTACTATATAAAACAATCTAGTATTTTTCTAGATTGTTTTTTTATTTACTTTACAAGTACTTCTATATTTTCTTCCTTGATTTTCTTTTTTATTGTTGTTATATATTTATTATTTTTTATCTTTTTATACTTTATATTTTATATTTTATATTTTTTTATTTATTTTCTACATACATCATATATTTCTTGGTTAAAATTACCTTTGATTTTATTTCTTAATTTATGTTAATATATATTTATAATAATATAGAAAGCTCGTGATATTATGAAAAAAAACTTTAAATTTATGATAAAATCAATTTTTAAAATCGATAAAAACATTTTTAAAATTATGAAAGTTGGATTAAAATACTCTTTTTTCTTTTGTATTTTTGCTACTCTATTTTTACTTACATATGATTTTTTTAGCATGCCAGAACTTTTTTATGCTGGTATCTCATTATTAAAGTCTGGTTTTTTCTTTATTGTTACTTTTACTATTTTTGGAATTGCTTTTGATAGAATAAAGCATGAAATTGAATAAAACTAAAAAAACTTAAAAATTATTCAATCTTAAAAACTTGCAATCTACTATTAACTTTTACAACAAAAACAAAAATAAAAATATGAAGTAAACTAAAAAATAGTCTACTTCATATTTTTCATTTTGCTTTATTTTTTTAATTCTTCTATAAACATTTTATTAAGCATTCCTGGATTTGCTTTTCCTTTTGTTGCTTTCATTGCTTGTCCAACTAAGAATCCTAAAGCTTTATCTTTTCCACCTTTATAATCTGCTATTGATTGTGGATTTTCTTCTAATACTTTTAGAACAACTTCTTTTATTGCTCCTTCATCTGATATTTGAATCCATCCATTTTCTTTAATTATAACTTCTGGGTCACGAGGGTTTTCAAATAATTCTACTACAACTTTTTTTGCAATAGCAGAACTTATTGTTCCTTTATCTATTAATTCTATTACTGTTGCAAGTTCTTTTGAAGTAAATGGTATTTGATCTGCTTCTAATTCTTTTTCATTTAATATTTTTGATATATCAGATAAAATCCAGTTTGCTACAGCTTTTGGATTTTTGCATATTTCTTCTGCTCCTTCAAATAGATCTGATAAATATTTAGAACTAGTAAGTAATCTTGAATCTTTTTCAGATAATCCAAATTCATCCATATATCTTGCTTTTCTGCTTTCTGGAAGTTCAGGAAGGCTATTTTTTATTCCTTCTATATATTCTTCAGATAGTCTAATTGCAACTAAATCTGGATCTGGAAAATAACGATAATCTTGTGCATCCTCTTTATCTCTCATAGAAAATGTTCTTCCAGATACATCATCCCATCTTAACGTACTTTGTTCTACTACTCCTCCTTCTTCTATCAATTCAATTTGACGATTTGCTTCATATTCAATAGCTCTTACTATTGAACGAAAAGAGTTCATATTTTTCATTTCTGTACGAGTTCCAAGTTTTGTTTCACCTTTTTTTCTAACAGAAACATTAACATCTGCACGAAGTGAACCTTCCTGCATCTTACAATCAGATACTTCTATATATTCTAATATTGATTTTATTTTTCTTAAATATTGTTCTACTTCTCTACTTGTTCTCAAATCTGGTTTAGATACTATTTCTATTAAAGGAACTCCGAGCTCTATTTAAATCAACTAAACTTCCTCCACCAAACTCATTATGATTTAATTTACCAGCATCTTCTTCTATATGAATTCTCTCTAATCTAATTTGTTTTTTCTCTCCATTGTCATCTTCTATTTCTACATATCCATTTTCGCAAAGTGGCTTATCAAATTGTGATATTTGGTAAGCTTTTGGCAAGTCTGGATAAAAATAATTTTTTCTATCATTTTTACTATCTCTTGAAATTTCACAATTTGTAGCTAAACCTGCTTTTACTGCATATTCTACTACTTTTTCATTTAACACTGGAAGTGTACCTGGCATTGCCATACATATAGGACAACAATGTGTATTTGGTTCTCCTCCAAATTCTGTTGGACAAGAACAAAATATCTTTGTCTTTGTAGAAAGTTCTGCATGAACTTCTAATCCCATTACAATCTCATAATCTTGTCTTGACATATATCTTCCTCCTTATTATTTTTTAAATTCTGGTTTATATTTTTCTCTAAATTTTGTAGCTTGTTCATATGTATATGCTGCATTTAATATAGTTTCTTCTTTAAATTTATCTCCTATTAATTGCATTCCTATTGGCATTCCTTTACTATCTACACCACAAGGTATAGATATTCCTGGAAGTCCTGCAATATTTACAGAAACAGTACAAATATCTGCTAAATACATTTCTAATGGATTATTTGATCTTGTTCCTATTTCAAATGCTACAGTAGGTGATGTTGGAGTAAGTAATACATCATATTTTTCAAATTTCTTATCAAATTCTTGTTTTACCAATGTACGAACTTCTAATGCTTTTTTATAATAAGCATCATAATATCCAGAACTTAATACATATGTTCCAAGTATTATTCTTCTTTTTACTTCTTGTCCGAATCCTTCGCTTCTTGAATTAATATAAATATCTTTTAAGTTTTCGAAGTTTTTAGTACGATATCCATATCTAATACCATCAAATCTTCCTAAATTTGAACTTGCTTCTGCACATGCAATTATATAATATGTTGCTAAAGCATATTCTGCAATATCCAAAGAGCACTCTTCAACAATTGCTCCTAATTCTTTATATTTTTCTATCGCTTCTTGTAATTTAGCTTTAACTTCAGCATTTATTCCTTCTCCAAAAAATTCTTTTGGTACTCCAATTTTTAATCCTTTTACATCATTTTTTAAACATTTTGTATAATCTACTTTTTCATTATTAATTGATGTTGTATCTTTTTCATCATGTCCTGCAATTAAATTTAATAACAATGCTGCATCTTGTACATCTTTTGTTATTGGTCCAATTTGATCTAGTGATGATGCAAATGCTACTAATCCATATCTTGAAACTAATCCATATGTAGGTTTTAAACCGACAACACCGCAAAAGGCTGATGGCTGACGAATAGATCCTCCTGTATCACTTCCTAATGCCCATGGTACTAAATTTGCTGCTACAGCTGCAGCTGACCCTCCTGAAGATCCACCTGGTACTGTATTTAAATTCCATGGATTTTTAGTTTTCTTAAAAGCTGAATATTCTGTAGAAGCTCCCATAGCAAACTCGTCCATATTTAATTTTCCTAAACTAATAATTCCCTCATTATTTAATTTTTCTATAACAGTGGCATCATATGGTGCAATAAAATTTTCTAACATTTTAGAGCTACAAGTTGTTTTTACACCTTTTGTACACATATTATCTTTTATTCCTATTGGAATTCCTGCAAATCTTGAATTTATCTCTCCATTTTTTACCATTTCTTCAATTTCTTGTGATTTAGAAATTGCTTCATCTGTAAGAGTTGTAACAAAAGCTTCTACGTCTTTTTCTTTTTCATTAATTCTATCTACATATGCTTTTGTTAATTCTGTTATTGTAATCTCTTTTTTCTCTAATTTGTCCATTAATTCATGAACTGTATATTCATAAAGTTCCATTTACTTCTTGCTCCTTCCTATATTTTATACTTTTATATCTCTCCAACTATATACTCTTTGAATATTTCCTGAATCTATATTTTTGTTTAATTCAGTAGTCATTAGATATGTTTTTATTCCTTCATTTGCAACTTGTATACAATTTTTATAGCTATCGTCTATAAAAATATCTATTTTTTTACTTCTGCAAATTTTTGCTTTATCATCTGCATCTATGATAAGTTCATCAAAAGGAATCTCATTTTTTTCTAACCATATTTTTGTTAAATCGTACGCAGAAAACTTATCTGTTTTAAATCTTGCAGTAATTAAATAAATATTATTACCATTATTTTTTATTGTTTTTAGAGTATTTTTTACATCATCTTTTACTTCAACATTTTCTATCATTTTTTTATAATAACCATATTCTTCTAGAAACTTTCTTTGTTCATCTTGATTCCATCCGAATATATATTTTAAATAAAAATGATCTGGTATTTCTGATAACTTATCATTATACCCTCTTTTTAATACTTGTTTATTAAATTCTCTTCCATATTCTATAAATTTATCTGCTGTTTTTGATATTGTATCATCAATGTCTATTCCATAGTTCATATAATATTTCTCCTGCTTTTACAATTATTGTATTACTTTTGGTATTTTAAACATTCCTCTTTCTTGTTCTGGAGCATTTTGTAATAATAACTCTCTATTTTCGAAATTTTTAATTTCATCTTTTCTAAATACATTATAATTATCATTTGCACCTATTGATTGATTCAATCCATCTACTGGAGCATTATTTACTACATTGGCAAAATTTAAAATGTCTTGTAGATGTAATAAATATGTGTCTACTTCATTTTCTTCTAATTTTAAATGTGCTAATTTTGCTATATGCAAAATTTCTTCTCTTGATACTTGCATTTAATCATCTCCTTTTTGAATTTGTGTCTTATTATATAGCGTTTTCGCAAAAATTACAAGTTTATATATGCAAATTTTACTTAAAACAAAAACTTTCTTATAAGAACAAAATCAGACATTAATAACATTTCACTTATTAAAATATTATATAATCTTCCTTCGACTTTTTGTTCATACTCATATGTAAAATTTGTTTTAATTCTTTTTTGTAACTTGTTTTATTATGTATAATTATTTAAACTCTTATATAAAGTATAAAAAATGTATCTAAACAGCTTAATCATTTAAACTATTTAGGATACATTCTTTACTATTTAATCGCTTCACCATTAACATAAATCATATAACCATTAAAGTCAATATTATTAAAACTTGAATCTTCATCTTCAAATGTTGTAAGATATGAATCTCCTGTTAATTTTATTTTAGAACTTGAATCTAGACTTAAACTTGCACTTTTAGCTATATTATCACTATTAATTTTTCCCTCCCAGCTGCTACTATTTTTTAAATTTATTTGTGCTTCACTAATTTTATCAATTTCAATATTGCCTACCAATTTTTGATTGCTAGCATTTAATGTTACCACTCCTCCATTACTGCCTGTTTTCCCCCATTCCGTTGTTGCTGCAGCTTTTAACAATATATTGCTACCATATTCTATATTATTATTTTCCAAATTTATAACTGCATTAGTATTAGTTATAAAGAAAAATGGTGCAGATGAATAATATTCAGAATCTGAATCTATTTTTAATGTAGAATTTTTTGCAGTAAATGTTCCTGTTCCTTCTCCTGCATCTCCAGACATACTTTGATAAATCATAACTCCACAATTGTCTACATTATTTCTATTTCCTTTTCCAGACGCACTTAATGTTGAATTTGTTACTGTTGCAGAATTTTTTCCTTCTATATTTTTATTTATATTAAATACCTCTAACCTTAATTTTTCCTTAAATTATAAAATTATTTTTATTTTTTATTCTCCATATTTAGAATAGTATCTCCTTAACTCTAAAACTAATTAAAATTTTTTCATATTTTCTTAAAAAAATGATTGACAAATGTTTTTTTTGATATTATAATAAGTAACGTCGTAAGACAAATACCAGTTCATTTAATGCAGATGTGGCGGAACTGGTAGACGCACAGGACTTAAAATCCTGCGGTTGAATAAACCGTGCCGGTTCGATTCCGGCCATCTGCACCATCAGATTTATCAATACTTTTAGAGTTTTTGATAAGTCTATTTTTTTATTTAAAAATACTATCAGTATACAATTTGTATACAAAAATATCTAATTTTCATTTTGATATGTATGTTATTACCTATTCTCAATAGATAATAACTTTTTTTATTTTATGCAGTTGCTATGCTTAAAACATTTCCAATTACTTTTGCTGAGTTTTCACTTGCTGTCTTATCTACATGAGCATATAAATTAGCAGTAGTATTAAAACTAGAATGCCCAAGCCATACTTGAATATCTTTCATGTGAACTGCATTTTTTAGAAGAAGTGACGCACAACTGTGTCTTAAATCATGTAACCTTATAGGCTTTAGTTTGTTATTTACAATAATTTGATGAAATTTATGTGTTAAATAGTCTGGTTTTATAAGTGAGCCTTCTTCATTAACACATACATAATTATCTGTATTCAAATAACTATCTTTAAATAATTTCTTGTTTTCTCTTTGTTTTTCTTTTTCTTCAATCAATAGTTCTTTTATTTCTGGAATTAATAGTAAAGTTCTATAACTTGAACTCGTTTTTGTTTTAGCTTCTGCCACAATTTGATGTTTTCCATCATAACTTGCTTCTGTTACTGTAAAATTAATTGTTATTGAATTATTTTCAAAATCAATAGCATCCCATTTTAGTCCAAGTATTTCTTCTCTACGAAATCCATAAAATGCACCAATTAGAATTGGTATTTTAATATTAGTATCTCTTATTATACTAAAAAGCAATTGTAGTTCTTCTTTATTATAAAAAGTCGGAACATATGGCTCAACCTTTGGTGTATCAACTTTCTTTGCTGGGTTAGAAGTAATTAAGTCCATTTTTTCTGCATAAGAAAGAGCAGATAAAATATTTGCATGATACTTTTTAACAGTTGCACCTTTTAATTTTAGTTCATTAAAAAGATAAGTGTAAAATGCTTGAATATGAATCGGCTTTAATTCTGTAAGTGTAATATTTAAGTTCTTGAAGTAAGGATAAATTCTTTTATTGATTATTCTTTCGTATCCACCATAAGTCGTTGGTCTAATGTTAGGTTTTATCATTTTAAGCCAATTTAACATATAATCACAAAATAAAATACTATTGTTAGCACTTTGTGCCATTTGGGTTACTTTCAAATTATTGTTTAGTTCTTCTTCATATCTTCTTCTAATTTTTTCAGCACTTTTTCGTGCTGTCTTTTCAGATTTTGTAATAGGAACATCAGTTGTTACTGATTTCCTACGAGGTGGATTGATACCATCTACTATATAAAGTAATGCCACCCAGTTTTTACTCCTTTTGTAAATTGTTGCTGTTACTTTAACCATCTACAATCTCCTTTCCTAATAACAGCCAATTTACTTTAACATAAATCATTAGTTTTAGATATTAAAGTAAATATGGTAAATAAATTATTTTGTGTTTGTTAAGTAATCAATTATCGTTACTTTTGGAATTTTATATTCTCTTCCAATTTTCTTTGAAGGAATAATGTTGTCATTTACCAAAGTATAAGCTTTTGTAATTCCTACACCTAACATTTCACGAAGTTGTTTAATGTTTACTACATCTGGATAGTTATTAAACATTAAATGATAGTTGTCTAAATTATTCATGTATACCTCCTTTAATCTATTTACCCGTTTTAAAATTTGGGTTATGTAATATGAAATTGTCAATGTGCAGTTTTTTGTTATTATTTATTATAAAAATATCTAAAACTAACTTAATAATAACATATATACTTGCAAGAGTCAATAGTTTATGATAAAATAATATAAAAAAATAACTACATCATATAAAAGGTTAGGTGAATTTATGAAAAACTCAAATGAAGATGTTATTGATTTTATAAAAGATAGAAAAATTAATAATGTAATTAGATTATATGTAAATCGAAATTTAAGGAAAGAATATCTTACTTATGTGGGTTACAAAAAGGTTAAAAACGATTTTGAAGCTATTTTAGTTCAAAAAGATAATCGTATAGGTACTTTACTTTGTGACTTCTTAAATTGCAATTTTAGAGCTACTGATAGCGTTAAAAATTTTGTACAAGAGTATAGTTTAACACTATTTTCAGAAATAATAAAAAATGAATTAAAGAATATCTATGATACAGATGAGTATGAAAAGTTAATAAGTGAATTAGTAGAAAAATATGGAGATAAATTAGAAAGCATAAAAGAAGATTTTATTTATGATGTAAATTACTTATTTAATATTAATCAATTAGAAGAAATAAAAGATTTAACATCATTACAAATATTTTATATTTTAACTATGAGCAAGACTAACAGTAAAGCATTATCACATTTTGAAAATGATAAATTAGATATTGCACTTGGAGATTTATCAAGATTAAACGCACCATTAAATATTATTGATGAAGATCAAGCAATAGAAATGGTAAAAGTAAATAAAGATAGAATTTTACCAATACCATATACTTTTGAAAGTAATGATATTTGCCAATTATTAATTATCGAACTTCAAGAAATTGTTTGCATGGACAAGTTTGAAATTAAAAAGTGTAAAAACTGTGGAAAATACTTTGTTCCAGAGAAAAGGACAGATGAATTATATTGTAATAATGTTTATGAAGATGGCAGAACTTGCAAAGAAATCGGCTCTTTTAAGGTAAAACAGAAAATGATTAATGATGATAATGATTTAAGAACTTATAGAAATGTTTATCAAAAACTATTATTGAGAACAAGAAGAAATCCAGATAATATACAATATGAAAAAGAGTTTGAGAAATTTAAAGAAGATAACAGAGAAATGCGTGATAAACTTGATAAAGGTAAAGTTACTTATGAAGAATATGTAGAATGGTTGAATGGAATATAGAAATTAAAAGGAGCATTATTGAAATGAATTTAGTAGAGATGAAACAAGCAGTAGATATGCTTTATGATGAATGGGATTTAGGTAAAACACCTTCACATTCTAAGGGAAAAGTGTGCGCTTGGATTTATTTGTTTGAAATACTTGAAGAAACTGAAAAAATGGTTATTGAAAAAGAAAATGGTAAAGTTATTGGAATATGTGGATATGCAAAATGGAATTCCAAGAAATACATAATTAGGAAAAAGTTTTTTCATATTTTGAAGACTCTACTTATATGGAGTCCATTCGTAAAAGATAAAAAAGCTATCTATAAATATAATAATGATTATGATTATACACCAGAAGAATTAGCAAATTATTTTGATGGAGAGATAAGCATTTTAATTTTAAATTCAAATTATCGTGGTAAAGGTATTGGAAAGAAAATGCTTTCACAAGTATTTGAATATGCTAAAAATGATAATATGAAAAATATTCAAATATTAACAGATGAATCTTGTAATTTCAAATTTTATGAAGCTTGTGGTTGTAGTAAAGTATATGATAAAGTAATTAATAATGGCGAACCTGATAAATGTGGAAATACATCAAGTGAAATAGGATATATTTATGAGAAAAGATTTGGAGGAAAAGATAATGAATAATGTAGAAGTAAAAAAAATTGTACAAACTGATGATAATACTTTAAATACTATTACCGAATGGATGTATAATTGGTGGGGCAAAGAAGATGGATATGTATTTGAAGAAGTTAAATGTTTTATGAAACATAGTTTACAAGAAAATAGATTACCACAAACTTATGGCATATTTGTAGATAATAAAATAGTTGGTATGTATCAATTTGCTTATGAAGATTTGAGTATTAGACCAGATATATATCCTTGGCTAGCGAATGTATATATAGATGAAGCATACAGAAATAAAGGGCTTTGTAGAAAAATGATGGAAACAGTAAAAGAAAATGCTGAGAAAAACTTAGAGTTTAATGAAATATATTTATATACAAAACATCATGGATTATATGAAAAATTTGGATGGAAGTATGTATCTGATTTTGATACTTATAGAAAAAGTCCTAGAATACAAGGACTATACAAATTAGAATTAAACTAATTATATTATTTATAGTGGTGGAATATGAAATGAAGAAATTTATTATAGATGAAAGAGTACAAAAAATATGTAAAGAATTTGATAATGCTTTTGATGAAAAAAATTTGGATAAGATTAAAAATAATTTTGAATCTGCATTAGAATTATTAAATTCAAAATTAGATGAAATATCAAAATGTAATTTATATTACTCGATAGGAACTGCTCATGGCGATTATATTCAAATTGGGACAAATAGACTCTCTGTTGAAGAAATTGAGTATAATTTAGAGCAATCATTTTTCTATTTAAGAAAAGCTGTTGATATGATTGAAGGAAATGATATTCCTAGGGAAATATCAATAAAAGTATATACTAATTTAGGAAATTTGTTTGATGAAGTAAATAGAAGAAATGAAGGAATAGAATACTATAAGAAAGCTTTAGATATATATCCTAATTTTGCTATGGCTAATGGTAATCTTGGTATGGCAATATTTTTATATTCTAGAATTATATATGATAATTCACATCAAGTTATATTAGATCATGAAGCATATAGATATTTTAAAAAATCATTCCAAGATAAAAGGAATTTATTTGACTATGCTGAAAAAGACTTTAATAAATATTGTAATCAAATAGAACAAGTATACACAAAGGAATTTTTGAATAATAGTTTGACTTTTGATAATTTTCCTGTTTTAGATAAAGAAGAAAGAAACTATAGGCAATGGTGTGCACAAAATAGCTTATTCTTAAATCCTTTAAATGATATTTTAACTAATAATGTTGTATGGAGAGACATAATGCATTTGCCCAATATGATTATGAATGTAAAAGATGAGCAAAAAATGAGATTTTTTGGTCTAATGAATGAAATAAAGCAGGAATTTATATCATCAAGATATCTTTTTTATGAATCTATTCAACCTAGAAAAACAGAACACTTTTCTGATAAAGAAAATCATTTAGTAGATACCTTTGATTTGGCAACATATTCTATTTATAACTATAAAATGAGAATGACTTTTAGGAGTTTGTATTCAATATTAGATAAAGTAGCATTTTTCTTAAATGAATATTTTGAAATTGGAATAAAAGAATATGATGTGAATTATAAAAGTATATGGTATATAGCAAAGAAAAAGGCAAATGGCGAAATTATATATAAATATAATAATCCAATAAAAGAAAAAATAAATAGCAATTGGGGATTATATGGAATCTATTGGATATATAAGGACTTTATAGAAGGAAAGAAAACATCGCCAAATCCAAAAATAACAGAAATTAGTAAAATAAGAAACTCTTTAGAACACAAATATCTAAAAACAATACTTACTATAGGGGAAGTGAAGATTTTAAAAGAAAAGCAAAAAAGTTTTGACGATAAATTAGCTTTTTATATTTCAACTGAAGAATTATATGATATTGTATTATTTCTACTAAAAACCATTCGTTCTTTAATTATTAATCTTATATGTTGTATTAATATTGAAGAGAGAAAAAAGTGCGAAGAAGCAAATAAAGAGCATAAATTTATCCCACCATTAAATACATATCCTATTGATGAAGGATTAAAATTTTAAAAATATATAGCTAATCAAATAAAAGAGAAAATCAATATTTCAGATTTTCTCCTTTTACTAATGACTTACATAGCAAAATGCTATGGACACTAATGTAATAATAGTATATGAAAATTTCAAAATTATATGCAATAAAAAACGATAGCCTTTTGAGCTATCGGATTATAATGATTACGTTCTTTTCAGAACGGACACTAATGTTTTATTAATTAAATTATAAACTATTCCATGGCAGAAAGTCAAGTAAAATTCAGAATTTTATTCATTTTTTAGTGGTCTTAACCTATATAAACTTTCAAGTTGTGAATTAATTTTATTCCAGTCATTCGTTGAAATAGTAACTAATTGTCCTTTTTTTCTATATGGATCTGTGATTCTTATTTTACTAACAACCTTTAATTGCTCAACTAAAACAGTAGAATTAACTTCTTCTAAATCAATATGAAACCAAAAAACATCTTCTAATCTTTTGGTTGTTAGTGGGAGAATAGTACATATAGGAGAATTTTTAGAAGTTTTTAACATTAAAACAGGTCTTAATTTATTTTGCTCACTTCCAATATTAATTCCTAGATTGCACCAATAAATAAAATTATTATATATTGGAAATTTAGGAAGTTTTCCATTATATCTTAAATTAGCTTTTTCTTTAGTTCATTCAGAAAATTGAATTGCATCAGAATTATTAATACTATTTAATAAAATTTCAGTTTCTTCAATATTATTGTGAATTTCATTATTCATAATCTCACCTCGCTTTTCAAATTATAACATATTATAAATTACAAGTAAACAAAAGTTTGCGTATTTTATAAAATAATTTTACAATCCTATACATTTAAAATGTAATATGTATAGGATTGTTATATTCTATATTGAAGTTATAAGTTTTTCTCTTATCTCATCACTAATGAAATCTATTCTCTCAATTACTCTATTAGCATATTTAGTATTAATAAAGTCAAATCTATTTGCGGTTATTGCAATTTCATTTACAGTTTTTCCAACAGATTTCAGTTCAGCTATTATTGGCAAAAGAATTGTATCAGAAGGAGCATCTTTAGGCTGATAATTTGTAATAAGACTTCTAAGATAACTGCTTCCTGATAAATTTGCTTTTAAAGCATTTTTCTTAAATCTTTGATTTTCTTTTTCATTAAAATAAAAGATTTTTTTAATATCTCTCTCTCAATTATAACACTTCTTTTCTTTATATAATTTAAAATGAGGATTGGGTTGTCCCCGTTTATTTTGAATTTGTGCGGGAAGACAAATTCATTGCTTGCTGGGACAGCAAGTTGCATTTGCGGGATAACAAATGCAGTGCTTGCTAGGACAATATTTTTTATTATTCTTTTAGAATTCCCATTTTCTTAAGGTAAAAATACGCTTCTCTACCACCTAAAAAGAAGATAGAATATTCTTCTAGTTCGTTAATTTCTAAACCTAATTGAATAACTTTTTGAAGCATTTTACATTCGTCTTTATTTAGTTCAAATACTTCATCATCTTCAAAAATTAATTGCAAATTTGGAAATCTATCCATACTGTCATAGTATTGTTTTTTTAATTTTTTATAGTTATCATTCTTGTTTTTTAATTCCATTCGTACACTATCAAATAACTCATTTAATTCAATAGAATTTATATCAAATAATCTTGTTTCTTCCATCATTTTTTACCTCTTTTCTATACATAAATTAATTCTTTTAGTATTATTTCATCAACAGAATTCTTAATATTATTCATGAGTCCAACCCATTTTAATTGGTCGGTTGCTTTTAATTCTTCTGTAATATTTTCTTTTTTAATCAATTGTTTCATTAAAAATTCAAACCTATCATTAGCAGTTTTATTAATTTCTAATAAATGTTCTTGCAATTTATTGTTCATAAATAAGATGATATATTCTGATTTTTTCTGCTCCCTTAAAAATTTTAATCTCATTCTTCCAAATCTACCAAGTTCAAAATTCTTTAAATTTTCTGGTGGTACTAAATTTGGAAAATAATACTCTCCTTGTTTGTTGTATTCAATTTTCATACATAAATCATCCTTTCAATTTTAATTTTCATGTTAAAAAAATTGGCTTTTGATTTTAATTTTAAGTTTCAGTATACAATTTGTATACAAATCATTTTATTTTTGAAATTTTTTAGAAAATTAAATATCTTTGAATTTTTAAATAAAAAATGAATGAAAGTGCTTATTCTAATATAGTTGGGAGTATCTTTAACTATCAATAAAAAGTAATAGCTAAGAATATCTATAAATGGAATTTAACCCCTTAAAATCCTGCGGTTGAATAAACCGTGCCGGTTCGATTCCGGCCATCTGCACCAATGACGTATCTGTTCAAACTAACAGATAGAAAAAACATCATTCAAGTATTTGGATGATGTTTTTTCTTTGCCTAAAAGACATCGTCCAATATCTAAAAAAAGGATTGTGCTTGAAACGAAGACAATTAAAGAAGAACTATGATTTGAGGAAAACTAAAAAAAAATAGAATTTATTTGTGAGTTTTCAGAGATTTCTCCTACTTTTGTTAATGGTAGCATAAGAAAAATTGAGAAAACCAATATTTCTTATATTAAGCTGCATAAAGTAATTGTAAAAAAAACTAATAAAAAACCAAAAGAAGGTATTATATATCTAGCTTATACAAATGAGTTAAAACGATTTTGTAGATATGCTTGAACTGTTGAAAATATAAATTATAAGATGTAGAGAGTTGATTATATTCCATACATCTCTTTATTTTATAAAGATTAGTGTATTTATTGTAAAACTTTATTATGATTGATATAATATAATCAAATTTGGAGGAAAAAATGAAAATATATTTAGATAATTTAGATAGTATAACTAAAACCAAATATAAAGAATTTCAAGATAAAGTTGAAAAATTATTAGCAGAATATCAAACAACAGATTCAGATAGATTTAAAAAAGTTAAAAATAAAATAGAACAAACAAGTGGTAATTGGGATACTTATATAGAATTAATAAGTGGAGATACTATTCAACATATAGATATTTCACAATTACTAGCTTATGAATATTGTTTGGCAAGTGAAAGAATAACAGAAGGAAAAATATCTTTTGAGGATATGTTAGATAAACTTTTTAATGGTGTAAAGAAATTTAGGATAGGAAATCCTATTCCAGGTATGGATAATGAATGCCTGTATGGGAAAAGTTTTGATGATCCTACTGCTGTACCAGTTACTTCGAAACTATATAGAATGGTAATGAATGCAGGAGCACAACATTTAAATTATTTTAAAGATGGAAATTTTACAGGAGCTGTTTTTATATATGAAAGAGGTACAATAAAAGGATTTGCAAAGGATGAAAAAGGTAATTCTGTAGATATGAAAATTGATGGTATTGATTTTAGTGATTTAAGTAAAGGACAATCTTTATTAACTAATTTAAGACAAACAGCATTCCATGAATGGACACATAATGCAGAGAAAGAAATTATTGATAGTACAAGTCCAACTATTGATTATGAATACCAAAGTGAAGATGGAAAAACATATAGAAATTATGAAAGAATAAATAGTTATGTTACATCAGAAAATATTGGAAGTATTCAAGAACCACAATATATAATAAGTACACAAAGAGATTCACAAGATAATATAAAAAGATATTTTCAAGATAGAAACGGAAATTTAAGACCATTAAGTGAATTTAAATTTGGATTAGATACAAAACAATTAGGAAAAGATTATTGTTTTTCTTCAGGGCTTGCAACAAGAGAAGTATTACCAAATGGAGATACTAAAATGCATAATTTTATAAACGAAGGATTTGTTGAGGGTACTGCAAGAGCAATGATAAGAGCAATTGACCCACAAGTAATGGATATAGATGAAGAAAAATATCCTGAATATGTAGAAATGGCAAAAAGCGTTATAGAATCAAGAGATATGGATTTTGGAGCTAATGGTCAAGGACAAACTTATGCAGATTTTATAATGCATTCAATTGTGCTAAAAAGAGACTTAGAATCAAGGACTGTTGTATTAGATAATGGTAGTAAAGTGGATGGTTTACATTATCTGTCAGATTATGCTAATAAAGTTCAAAGTGGAAAAACAAGAAAGGCACAATTTTTACATAATGTTGCAAGAAAATTAAATTTATCTAAAACACAAATAGATACAATAAGACAGTCTAATTTGTGGCAAAAAAGAGAATTAACTGAAGATGAACAAAATTATTTGATTGCCTTATTGGTTGGAGGTACTCCTAATAATCAATCTTATGTTGATACAATTGTAGCACATTTTGTCGATATATTAAAGGAAGAAGCACATTTCTATAATGAGATTGCAGAAAAGCTCGGATATAAAGACAGAACTATTGTTGGTCAAAAATCCACACAAGATTTAGGAAAAGAAACACTAGAAGAACAAAAAGACACAGCTTTTTTAGATAATATAGAACAAGCTCAAGAAAGACAACTAAAAGAACTCTCAAACCAAAGAGAAGAACAAGAAAATATACAAATAGGAGATTAAATAATGGCTGATATTAAGTATGCAAATGCATATAGTGAAGTATTAGAAATACTAAAATATATTCCAATAGAAGATTATAATAAAATCCCAACTAACAAGATTGAATTATTTAAGACAAATGCAAATAGTGATTATAGTTTTAATTATGACCCAAATAAGTCATTAGATGAACAAGAAGTATCAAAAATAGCAAAGGGTATTATAGCAATCTTATTTAGAGATTATTGGGCAACTGAAACACAAAGAAATAAAATTATTTCAAAACAAAACTGTGATAGATTGAAAATTGAAGAAGATAAAAAAGAAAAATATAATGTAGATAAACTTTTTTACAACTATTCCAAAAGTACTTTTGAAAACGCTGAAGAAAAACAACAAGAATTAGCTTTGACACAAATTAATGATTTAAAATGGTATAATAAAATTTGGAAACTAATTAAAAAATTTTTTAGAAAATAATACTTTCTTAAATGATAAATTCGGTAGTTTACTAAAAAAATAATAATAAGTTAT
Organism: Clostridium sp. CAG:571; assembly: GCA_000434015.1. Lineage (GTDB taxonomy): Bacteria > Bacillota > Clostridia > TANB77 > CAG-508 > CAG-492. Next base: position 91,291 of record HF999523.1, on the reverse strand, counting down.
GAATACAAATTAATTGGTCGAAAAGTTTAAGCTTAACTTTTCCCCAAATAGTATTGTCAAAAAATATAAGATCTCAGTAATATTAAATATAATAAATAAAAAGGATATAGTTTTATTTACTATATCCTTTTATATGAATTCATATATCTATATAATATAAATTTCACAGATTATTTTTTCTTGTTAACTAAATCTTTTAAAGCTTTACCAGCTTTGAATACTGGAGCTTTTGATGCTGGTATTTTGATTTCTTCTTTAGTTTGTGGGTTTCTTCCTTTTCTAGCTGCTCTTTTTCTTACTTCAAAAGAACCAAATCCAACTAGTTGAACTTTTTCTCCCTTAGCTAAAGATTCTGTAACAACTTCTATAAAAGCATTTAATGTTGCTTCAGCATCTTTTTTTGTTTCGTTTGTCTTAGCAGCCATTGCTGCGATTAAATCTGATTTGTTCATTATACATTCCTCCTATAGTTTTTCGTCTATGTAGAATTCTTTAAATATCTACTATTATCAATATTCGCCAAAGTTATATAAAATCCTTCTTTTTTTTCCTTTATTTTCTTTGAAACCTTTATCTCTGTAAGTTTTATTTGCATTTCTATATTAATTTATTGAATTTTTTAGAGTTTTTCTTGACTTATATAATCCTATTTTTTCCAAAAAATAATATATATTTTTTCCAAATGGTAACATACAAATTTCTTCTTTATCAAATATTTTTAAAGAAATTATTGATAAAAAATATATAACTCCTGCAATCATAAGTGTTATTATTATTGCCATATTTTCAGTTATTATTCTTATTAAATAGTTATATGTATATAAAGAAACTATTCCCATCATAAATGTAGCTAAAATTGGTTTTATTATAAATTTAGAAAAGTTTATATCCAGTTTTATATTTTTCATTAATACAAAAAATCCAATCAAAAGTGCTATAGCATGGCACACTGTCGTTGCAAATGCAGCTCCAGCAGCGCCTCCTATTATACATACTTCTTGCGGAATTTCTACTAAAATAACATTTAAAATAATTTTTGCCAAAACTCCAAAAGTTAATGCTATTGCTGGTACAAACGTTTTTCCTATTCCCTGCAAACCTCCATTTACTGTTTGTTCTAAAGCTGTAAAAATAATAGATACAGCACTTATTTTTAATATCATCTCACCAGAACTAGCATTTGGAAATAACAATGTCAATATTGGTTTTGCAAAAATTATCATTCCGGACAGTACATGGCAAAGCTATTAATATAGTAATTAGTAGTGAAAAAGAAATTTTCTTTTTTCCTGTTTTAAAATCTTTTCTTGCTATTGCTCCAGATAAGGCGGGAACTAAAGCTGTTGCAAATGCAATGTTAAAAGATAAAGGAAGTGTAACTAATGTATCTACTTTTCCGCTTAAAATTCCATAATGAACCTTTGCTTCATTATCTGATAAATATTTCTTTAATCCCCTTACTACAGTAATAGAATCCACATTTTTATTTATTGATGTCAATATAGAACTTAATGACATTGGTATTGCTACAAATAATATATTTTTCATAATTGAAAAAGAACTATTTCTTTTATAATTTACAGAATTTTTTATTTCATGTGCAATTTCACCTCTTCTTACCTTATAATACCTATATAAATATATAAAACTTCCAATTGTTGCTAATGTTGTTGCAAAATTTGCCCCCGCAGCCATTAATTTTGTATCTGTTTTAGAAATCATTGCAATAAATTCTACTAGTACTACTGTAAATATCGTTTTAAATAGTTGCTCTATTGTTTGCGAATTAGCTGTTGCTTTCATTGTTTGCCTTCCATTAAAATAACCTCTTATTACAGATATTATAGAAACAAAAAAAATAGATGGTGAAAGAGCAACTAATGTAAGTTCTGCTTCTGGAATTTCTAAAGCTACATTAGCTATATATTTTGCTGAAAAAAATAAAATTAAAGTTCCAACAAATCCTATAAAACCAAATGTTATAAAAGCTATTTTAAAAATTTTATGTGCTCCTTTTTCATCACCTATTGAAACTTTTTCTGATACCAATTTTGCTACTGCATTTGGTACTCCAATTGATGATAACGTTAATAATAGAGCATATATCTGAAATCCGGAACTATATATTGCATTTCCAGTGTCTCCAAATCCTTGCTTATTAGTTAAATATAATTTATATATTAATCCAAATAATTTTATTAATATTTGTGAAAATATAAGTGCTAATATTCCCTTTATAAAACTTTCTTGTTTTATTTTCTTTTTTTGCATAAAAAACTCCCTTGCATAAATATTTTTATGCCTAAAATATTTTTTTCTTTTACTATTTTATTTATGTCTTATTACTATTATTATATTTTAATAAAAATTTGCTTAATTTTTTATTAAAAAACTGTTCTATTATCTATATTTTTTTGCGAAACCACTTGTTTTTTTGCGAATTTTATAAGATAATATATATGTATTATTTTAATTGAAAGTGGTGAATAACTTGAAATTTTTATTTGGACCAATCAATTCATTTTTGAGTTTTATATTAAAATATATAGATAAATTTTTAAAAGTATTAAAAACTGATAGAAATACTTTTTTAACTTATATACTTACTTTATTAACAGTATATTTAGTTGTAGACAGAATCGTTGAGATATTACTTTTAATTTTTACTGGAATATCAAGATCTTATTGGGGACCAATACAATATACCTTAGCAATTCTATGTCCAGTGTTTGCATTTCTATTCTCTGGTTCTTCTAAATATGCTGATTCTAAAAAAATTAAACTATCGTTTTTTTATGTATATATAATTTCATTGTATATTTTAATAATTTCAATGATAACGCAATGGGTAAATTTATCATGTTGGCTTGCACTTCTATCTGTTCCTAATTATCATATTATAGCAACAGATTTTAGCGATTTAATAAAACCTGCTTTTAGTGCTCTTGCATTATTTTTCCCTCTTACTACATTTTATAAACCAATACATTGGTTAATTACTACTGTAGATGATACTAAAGATCTTAAAGATTCTATTGGAGACTATGCTGGAATTAATTTATCAGATACATCTACTGGAACAGGACCATATACATGTGAAATAGCTATATGTAAAGATACAGATTCTGGAAAATCTATAAAAATTCCAGAAAGTAAAAGATTTGAATCCACTCTTGTAGTTGGAGTTTCTGGATCTGGAAAAACATCAATGATATATGAACCTATGATAGCACGTGATATTGATAAAAAGTTTTTCTTTAAGGAGTTATCTAAGGAAATGGCATTTACTGCTTTAAAAACAGGAATTGCAACATTGAAATATCCATATACAAATGATTATATTAATCAAAACTTTAATTTAAATATGTTAAAACCTAATTCTTCTAAAATGCAATTATATCAAGCATTTATGAAAAAATTAATTTTAAATACTAATAAAGATTCAATAACATATCGTAATTTAGGTATTACTTATATTTCACCTGATTTTGAATCTATATCACATATATTAGATGTAGCAGATAATTATAAAATGCCTGTAAATTTAATAGATCCTAATGATATAAATTCTCCAGGTTTAAACCCTTTTATATTTGATTCTCCTTTAAGTATTTCTACAGCAATCTCTACTGTTTTAAAAGGGTTATATGCAGTAAATCTAAAAACTATAGATATGGCATATGTTGAAGTAATGTCAACTCAAGCAATAGAAAATTTAGCAATTTTACTTAAAGTTATGTACCCAAGACTACATGATGGTGATTTACCTAACTTAGAAGATATGATGGAATGTTTAAATGACTTCAGTTTAGTAGAATCATTATGTGAAAAGATGAAAGAAGACGAAGAATTACGTCAAGAATATAAACTACTTCTTTCTTTCTTTAAAAAGAATTTTTATGAAAATAGTTCTGGAAAAGCAGATATGGAAAAATATGTATCTGCGGCAACTAGCCAGTTAGAAATATTATTAAGATATCCTGGAGTTAAAAATATACTATGTAAAAGAAGTGGTAACATCGATTTTGACCGTGCTTTAGATAATGGTGAAATAACTCTTGTATGTACAAGACGTGGTGATTTAGGAGCAAATGCTCATAAAGCATTTGGATTATTCTTTATTTTATTAATGCAATATTCTGTTTTAAAAAGACCTGGAAATGAAAATTCAAGAATTCCTCATTTCTTATATATTGATGAATTCTCAGATTTTATTTGTGGTTCTACAGAGGCATTATTTACTTTATACAGAAAATATAGAGTTGCAAGTGTTGTATCTGTTCAAAGTTTGGATCAATTAAATGTTGAAAAAGGTAAATACAAAAGAACAATCCTTGCTAACTGTGCTAATAAAATTGTATTTGGAAATAACTCTCCAGAAGATAACGAATGGTGGCAAAAAGAACTTGGAGAAAAACGTGAATGGGATTGGTCTACATCTTATGATACAACTAAGGGTAGCTATGATCCTAAACTTGGAGGAATAAAATACAAATGGAAACCTAATTATATGGCTGGTAAAGTTCAATCTTTAAAATTCAAAAATTGTATGTATAAAGTTAAAAATATGAAAGGAAAGAGCGTTGTAGGAACTGGTAAATTAGATTTCTTAGAATCAAAGTATAAAGAACCAAAAACTGTAAAAGAATATAGATTTGATAAATTTACAAGTGGTATAGCAGAAGAAGATAAAATAAAACGTCCTAAAAAGAAGAAGTCAACAATAACAGGTTTTTCTGATACTGACACAGGTGAAATAGATCCAATTCAAACAGACACAAGTGATTCAAGCTATTTCACAAATAATGAAGATGCAATAATCTTTGATTTAAAAAAAGGAAATCCAAATTAAAAAATAAAAATAACTGATTGTTAATTTAATTAGCAATCAGTTATTTTTATTTAAATATCAAGTATTACTTCATTTTTTAAAACAAAAAAGATTAAAATCTATAAATTAATTTTAATCTTTTTTCTATTTTATGCTTTCTGTAAAGCCTTTTATTAATTTTGCAAACCAAGAACCTTCTTCATCTATAGTTACTTCTTCTGTTGCTGGTTGAATATAGTCTTTTTTAGGTAAACTAACATATACTTTTTGACTATTAGTTGGTTTCTGCATTCCTAGTTTTTCTTTAGCAGATTTTTCTACACTATTTAAATTTAGTGAATTTTCTATACTTACTTCTAATTGTTCATTTGTTTTTTGTATAGCACTTAAGTCTTTTTTTAGCTGCTCTTTTTTATTAAAACTTTCATTTATTAAAGAATTTCTGTAGCTTATAGCAAATAGTATCGCAAAACCCACAGCTAGATATTTTACAGCTCTAAATTTTTGATTTACCTTTTTTACATTTTTCTTCTTATCTTCATTCTTATCTATTCTTACAGATTTATTTTTATTATTTCTTTTTACATTTTTTCTACTTTTATTAGGTTTATACTCTGGCTGCAATTTTCTTGGACTGGTTTCGTATTGATAACCATAATAGCTATTTGCCACAAAGCTCACCTCTTTTCATTTGTTTTATTTATTAATTCTTTCAAATATTCTTAGTTTTGCACTTTTTGACCTTGAATTTTCTTTTAATTCTTCTTCTTTTGCAACAATTGGTTTTTTATTAATTATTTTCCCTAAAGATTTGTAATTGCAAACACAATATGGCAATTCTTTTGGACATGTACATTTTCCGCATAGCATCCTTAAAAGCCTCTTTTACTGCCCTATCTTCTAAAGAATGAAATGTAATTATACATAATCTACCATTTTCCTTTAAACAATTAATACTATTTATTACAGTATTATATAAAGGTCTTATTTCATCATTAACTTCAATTCTAATTGCTTGAAAAGTTCTTTTAGCCGGATGTCCATTATTTTGTTTAGCTTTAGGAATAGATTCCTCTATTATTTTCACCAATTCATTTGTCGTTTCTATTGGTTTTATTTTTCTTTGTTTAACAATATTTCTTACAATATTTTTTGCAAATCTTTCTTCACCATATTCATAGATTATTCTTAAAAGTTTATCTTCTGGATATTCATTTACAACTTTTTCTGCTGTTAATTCTTGACTTTTGTCCATACGCATGTCTAATCTATTTTCACCCAAATAGCTAAAGCCTCTTTCTCTTTCGTCTAATTGATATGATGAAACTCCTAAATCTAATAATATTCCATCTACTTTTTCTATATCTAAATCATTTAAAATCGTTTTTATGTCATCATGATTTCCATGTACATATTTCACATTATTAAACTCAGCTAAATTCATTTTAGCTGCGTTTAAAGCATCTATATCACGGTCAATTCCTATAAGAGTCCCCTTATCTGATAACCTTTTTAAAATTTCTTTACTATGTCCTGCTCCTCCTAAAGTCCCATCTACATATACTCCATCTTCTTTTATATTAAGACCTTCTATGCACTCCTTTAGTAATACAGGTTTATGATTAAATTCCAAATAGCCACCTTCAACTTTCTTTTTTGTTTTAATAGCATAAGCAGTTGGTATTTTAAAAATACCAACTGAAATGCCTTAAATTTCTTGTCTTTAGTGCTTTTTTTATTTATCTTTCGTAACTTTAAAATTTTCTTTTGTACATTTTTTCTTTTGTATCTATATAATTTTACTTTAGTAAATTATAAACTTATCTTTTGGATTTTAAAATTCTTTTGTAAAATCCTTATTCTTTGCTAAAAGCTTTATCTTTTGTATCTTAATTAATTTATCTTTTGTTATTTATATAAACTTTTACAAGTTATATACCAAGCATAGTCATATTTTCTGCAATGTTGTCTGCAGAGATATTTTCCTCGCTGTTATATTCTTTCCATTTTTCTTTATTCCATATTTCAATTCTAGTTCCTACTCCAATAATAACTACTTCTTTTTCCATATGTGCATATTCTCTTAGATTTCCAGTAATTAGAAATCTACCTTGTTTGTCAATATCACATTCTGTAGCACCTGATAGGAAGAATCTAACAAAATCTCTTGCATTTTTATTTGTTAGTGGAAGTGTCTTTAATTTTTCTTCAAAGTTTGTCCATTCTTTTTGTGAAAATCCAAATAAGCATCCATCTAAACCTTTTGTAACTATGAACTTTTCTCCTATATCTTCCCTGAGCCTTGATGGCATTATTAATCTGCCTTTGGCGTCTAAGGAATGTTCATATTCACCAATTAGCACTTATTTTCACCTCACTATCATTTGGTTCCACTTTGTACCACTTTACTCCACCTAAGTCAAATTGTAATACAACATTTTATAAAATGCAAGCATTTTTGTAAATTTTATTAATTTTTTTTGTGGAAATTTTATACATTTTGAATATTATGTTAAGAGGTGAATATTATGTTATTTAACTGTATTATTTTATCACTTTCAAGCAGTATTGATTCTTTTGGAATAGGAATAACATATGGTCTAAGGAGAGTAAAGTTATCATTTATTTCCAATATAATATTGTTTCTTATCTCTGTTACAGTTACTAGTTTATCTATTTTTATTGGCAAAACTTTAAACTGTATTATCCCTGAAATAATAACATCTTTACTTGGAAGTTTTTTATTAATACTAATGGGAAGTTTAATAATTTTTCAAGTAGTAACAAAAAAAGATCCCTCAAAAAATAAATTTAAATCTAAGCAAAATAAAAAAATCTATCAATTTTTTATAAGTTTTTTAGGAATTACTATTCAAATTATAAAAGATCCTATTTCTTCTGATCTTGACAGTTCTAACAAAATAGACATAAAAGAAGCATGTTATCTTGGTATAACATTATCCATAGATTCATTTTGTATTGGTATTGGTGGAAGTATCCTAGGAATAAATTCACTTTTATTTCCAATTTTAGTTTCCATCTTTCAAATAGTTTTTTTATCTTTAGGAAGACTTTTTGCATTTAATTTAGGAAATAATAATCGAATTCCAGATAACACTTGGAATCTAGTTTCTGGAATATTACTTATTTTTATTGGTATAAGTAAAATATTTATTTAATTTTAATATATTTGTAAAAAAAAATATTTTTTGTTTTATATTGTCAATTTTTCTGCCAAGTGTTACAATTATTTTATTAAAGGAGGGGATTTTTCATGCAAGATTATCCAAACACTATTCCAAATGAATATAGACCACTATCTGCTTGGGCCTATTTTGGATATAATATATTATTTGCAATACCATTAGTAGGTTTTATTATGCTAATAGTTTTTGCTTTTGATTCTTCTAATATAAATAGAAGAAATTATGCACGTTCATTTTTCTGTGCATATTTAGTTGCAATTATTATTTTAATTGTTGTGCTAATCTTAGCATTAGTTTTAGGAATTTCACTTAATTCTATATCAAATTATTAAAATAAAAAGTGGTACCATTTTTTGGATTACCACTTTTTTATTTAAGCTAATTTCATTGATAAAAGCTTACTTATTCCATTTTCCTCCATTGTTATTCCATATACAGTATCTGCAGCTTCCATAGTTCCTTTTCTATGAGTAATTACTAAAAATTGTGTGTCATTACTAAATTTCTTTAAGTATTCTGCATATCTATACACATTTACATCATCTAAAGCTGCTTCAATTTCGTCTAATATACAAAATGGCGCTGGATTAATTTTTAAAATAGCAAACAATAAAGCTATAGCTGTAAATGCTTTTTCTCCTCCTGATAAAAGCATCATATTTTGCAATTTTTTACCTGGCGGTTGAACTTTTATATCTATTCCACATTCTAAAATATTATCTTCGTCATTTAGTATTAACTCTGCTTTTCCTCCACCAAATAATTCGACAAATACTTCAGAAAAGTTTTTGTTAATTTGTTTAAATTTTTCTGAAAATTGATTTTTCATTGTTTCTGTCATATCATAAATTATTTTTCTTAATTTTCCTGCTGTAACATCTAAATCTAATCTTTGTTCACACATAAAGTCATATCTTTCTTTTGTCTTTTTATATTCTTCTATTGCATCTATATTAATACTTCCTAAGTCTTTAATATTATTTCTTAATGTATTTACTTGTTTTTGAGTTGTAAGTACATTATCTGGCTTTTTATAATCTCCTGCATTATTTGGAGTAATTTCATATTCTTCCCATAAAGTATTAATAACTTGCTCTAAATCTTGTTCTAATTTAGTTTTCTTTACATCAATTTTTACACAATGTTCTTTTAAGTCTTCTATTACATCAAATTGACTAGATATATCTTTTTCTATTTTAGCTAATTCTTCATTGTTTTTTAATCTCGAAGCTTTCAATTCTTCTACTTTAGTAGAACTATTGGCTACAAGATTCTTAATTTCAATAACTTCATTATTTAATTCTGTTATTTTATTGTTTAGTTCTTTATTTTCTTCATTTTTTACATTCAATTCATTATTTTTATTTTCAATACTTTTTTTATTATTTTCAATATCTTGATTTATTCTCAAAATCATTTCATCAATTGATGTTCCACTTTCATCAAAAGAAGATACTGAAATTTTCAAATTTGTTATATCAAAATTTAGATCATCAACATATTTTTGATTATCTTTATTTAAACTTGCAAATTCTTGTATTACTTCATTTAATTTTTGAACTTCTAATTCTATTTCTTCTATTCTTCTTTTTTCTTCTTCTTTATTATTTTGAATTTCTATTTTCTGTTCTTCATTTTTCTTACTTTCTTGTTTTAATTTTGAAAGTCTTATTTGTGAAGAATCTATTTTTTCTTCTATTGCTAATATTTTTTGCTTTTCTGTTGCATATGTTATATCTATCTCCTGTAAACTTTTTTCAAATTCTTTTGCTTTTTCTATTACACTTGAAACAGATTCTTGGTATTTTACTTTATCTTCTTGTAAAGCTTTTACTTTCTCATCTAATAAATTTATATTATTTTTTAATTCTTCTATTTCTTTACTTCTACCTAAGATATTTACAGTTTTAGTTTGTACAGATCCACCTTGTATAGCTCCTGATGGATTTATTACATCTCCTTTTAATGTAACAATTCTAAAAGAATAACTATTTTGTTTTGCAAGATTTATTGCTGTATCCATATCATCTACAATCACAGTTCTTCCAAGTAAACTTTCAACAATCTGCCTATACTTTTTATCTGTATTGATTAAATCTGATGCAATTCCTATTACACCATTAGTTTTTGATTTTATCTTATCTATTTTTTTTCCTTTTACAGTTGTTATTGGTAAAAAAGATGCTCTTCCTAAATTATTTTTTCTTAAGTATTCAACTAACTTTTTAGCATCTTGTTCATTTTCTGTTACTATATTTTGAAGACTTGCTCCTAAACACATCTCTATTGCTGTTTCATATTTTTTATCTACAGAAATTAAATTCGCTAAAACACCATGCATTCCTTTTTTTAAATTTAAATCTCGATCGCAAGCAATTAATATTGATTTAACACTTTTTACATATCCTTCTTTTTCTTTTTCTGTTTCTATCAAGAAATTTAATCTTGATTTTTTCATTCGCATTTCATCTACAATTTTATTAATTGATATATCAAATTCATTAATTTTATTTTCACATTCCTGCTTTTGCTTTGATACTTCTTCTATTTCATTTACTAATTTACTTCTTTTATTTTCTATCTCAAAAAACTTACTTGATAACTCTTGTTTAGTATCTCTTTGCCCATCTAATTCAGAAATAACTTCTGATATTTCTAATTTCAAATTATTTTGTCTTTTTTGAATGTTTTGATAGTTTACATCTTGAGCATTAATATTAGAACTTTTTTCATACTTTTCGTCTGTATAATTTTCTAATAATTGTTTTTTTCCTTCTATTTCAAGTTCTTTTGTAGACATCTTTTCCATAATTTTTTTTAATTCTTCTTGTTTTTCATCTAACTCTTTTTCGAATTTTTCTTTATTAGAAAATAAACTGTCTTTTTTCTCTACTTTTTGCTTTTTTTCTTCTTCTAGCTCTTCTATTCTTTCTTCACATTCTTTAATTTCATTTTTAATTCTCTCTTCATTTTGATTATTATTTATTATTCTTTCTTTAGAAATACTTATTTCCGAATTAATTTTTTCTATTTTATTACTACTTTCAAATCCTAAATTTTGAACTTCTTCTATTTTACTTGTTAAATTATCTATAGCTATTTTTAAATCATCTTTATTTTTTTGTAATTTTTCTTGTTTTTCTACTTCTTCTTGTTTATGGTTTTCCATTATTTCTATATCTTTTACAATTTGCTCTAATTTTTCTTTATAGCTTTCTATATTATATAAGAACAACCCCACCTCTATATTTTTTAGTTCTTCTCTTAAATCTAAAAATTGTTTTGCCTTTTCCGCTTGCATTTTTAGAGGATCTATGTTGCTTTCTATTTCTGATATAATATCATTTATTCTAAGTAAATTAAGTTTTGTTTGTTCTAATTTTTTTTCTGATTCTGCTTTTCTTACTCTATACTTTACAATACCTGCTGCTTCTTCAAAAATATGTCTTCTGTCTTCAGATTTGTTACTTAATATTTCGTCAATTTTACCTTGTCCTATAATTGAATACCCATCTTTTCCTATACCTGTATCCATAAATAATTCTAATATATCTTTTAATCTACAAGGAACCTTATTTATATAGTATCCTGTTTCACCACTTCTATATATTTTTCTTGTTACTGTTACCTCTGAATACTCTATTGGTAGTTTGCCATCTGAATTGTCTATTACAATTGATGCTTCTGCAAAACCTAAAGATTTTCTATTTTGTGTTCCTGCAAAAATTATATCTTCTGATTTGGCCCCTCTTAAAGATTTTATACTTTGTTCTCCTAAAACCCATCTGATACTGTCTGATATATTACTTTTTCCAGATCCATTTGGTCCAATAACAGATGTGATTCCTGGTTTAAATTCTAAAATTGTTTTATCAGCAAATGATTTAAATCCTTGTAATTCCAATCTTTTTAAGTACATTTATTTTCACCCTTATCTTAAATTTTGTTGTTATTTGTTTTTATTTTTTATATAAATTGTATTTATACACATTTTCACATTGTAATTATATTTTTTTTTGTTTTTAATGTCAACTTTTGTTTTTATTTATTCTTATTTTATTAAAATATTTCTTTCAATTTTAAATTATATTCTAGATCTTTCTTTTACTTTTGCCAGTTTTATAAAAAGGAGTCAAGCCATAAATTTTGTTAATATAGTCAGCCCCTTTTCAAAAATTAATTAATTTCTTTTATAAAATCCAAACAACTCTCTAACTCAAAAACATTTTCTTCTTTCAAATTATCATAATAATCATCTATACTTAAATTGTCACTTATCTTTTTTAATGACATCAGTGGAATTTTATACATATCACATAAAATTGCAACTGAATGAAGTTCCATATCAAAAGCTATGCTTCCCTTTAAATTAGTAGAAGTAACAAAACTTTCTGCAGAATAACAATCTACTTTTTGTAATTCATTACAATCTGATAATTGTAATTCTTGATTACCAAAGTCTTTCATACTATACTTTTCTTCACCAGGAATTTCCCATTCATAATTATAACTTTTAGTTATACTCACCCATTTTCCTATTGTTATATTCGTTGACCCAGCATATCCAACATTTATTATTAATTCTGGTTTTTCATTTTTACATAAATATGTTGCTAAACTTATTGCTGTTTTTTGCTTTCCAATTCCAGTTATCAATAGTTGAATATTATCTTTTTTATATAATTCTTCATTTATTCTTTGTAATTTTAATTTTTCCGCAATTAATTTTGCCTCTTTTTTCATTGCACATACAAATAATATCTTTTTCATTCTCTTTTCTCCTTATTCTATTTAATATATAAATACTTTTTTATTTTTAATCTTCATTAATTATTTTATTCCATTCTATCTATTTTTACAATTATATCTACTATCTTCTAGAAGCAATTTATATTTTTTCTTATATATTATTCTTCTTTGAAAGATTTTAACATATACTTTGATAGGTTAGGTGATAATTTTTGAAAAAAATAAAATTTTTTTTAGTTAATGGTACTATACTTACTTGTACAGCACTTATATTAAGAACTATTAGTATGTTTTTTAATGTATATATCTCTAATAAAATAGGAACTGAATCTGTAGGTGTATTTGAACTTGTTATATCTGTATATCTATTTTTTATTACATTTGCTTTATCTGGAATTAATTTAGCTTGTATACGATTAGTGTCTGAAGAGCTTGCTTTTGGTAATATTCAAAATATAAAATTAGCTGCAAAGAAATGTTTATTATTTAGTTTTGTCTTTCGGCTCATTTTCTGCTTTAGCACTTTTCATTTTTACTCCATACATATCAAGTGTTTTTTTACATAACAAAGTTTCTTGTTTTCCTTTTTATGTAATTGCCTTATCTCTTCCTTTTGTTGCAATGTCTTCTTGTATTAATGGCTATTTTTCTGCATCTCGTTTAGTTAAAAAAACTGCATTTGTTCAAATAATAGAACAAATTATTAAAATTTCTATTATTTGTTTTTTACTAAATCTGCTTCCTTTTGAATCTGTGGATTTTGCAATTGTTTCACTAGTATTTGGAACTACAGTTTCAGAAATTTGCTCTTTTCTTATTTTATATTTATTATATAAAATGAATTTAAAAAAGTTATCCGGATTCAGAAATAATAAAACAAATGATTTTACACATAAAATATTAAGAATAAGTATTCCAGTTGCAATAACTTCATATATCCGTTCTGGGCTTTCTACAATTAAGCAGTTATTAATTCCATTAAACTTAGAAAAATCTGGTCTTAGCTGCAGTGAGGCATTATCTAAATACGGAATGATTAATGGAATGGTTTTTCCTTTAATCCTTTTCCCTAATATTATAATTAATACTTTTGCAGGATTATTGATACCAGAATTTTCCTATTACAATACTAGGAACGAATATACAAAAATGAATAAAATGCTTAATTTAATATTTAAATACTCTTTTATATTTTCTTTTTGTATAATTGGAATTTTTTTATGCTTTTCTGATTCTTTTAGTATCTTGTTTTATAATACTGTAGAAGTATCAAAATATATCAAGATTTTATGTCCTTTAATTGTTTTTATGTATTTAGATAATATTGTTGATAGTATTTTAAAAGGTCTAGACAAGCAATTAAAAGTTATGGGGATTAACATTTTAGATTTAATAGCAAGTATTACTTGTATCTATTTTTTACTACCACTAAAAGGAATTAGTGGATATATTACTATTATTTTCATTAGTGAACTACTTAACTCTATTCTTAGTTTAACAGAACTTTTAAAAATAACTAATTTTAAAATCAATTATATAAGTTGGATTTTTTTACCTATTATTGCATTATTTTTTACTTATCTAATTATAAATTTATTTATAAAAACATTTATAATATCTACTTTAAATTTAATTATTTGTATTTTACTTTTTATTTTAATTTACATATTATTGCTTTATATTTTAAATAATGTTATTATTAAAAAAAATTTGTTAGGAGTAATATATGCAAAAGGAAAATTTTAATTTTTATAGTCCAATAAATTTAAGGTCATATAACCTAGATGAAACAGTAAAAAATCAACTAGAAATATTAGGAACTCTAGATAATGTAACAAGAAAGCATAGTGAAAATGTTGCAAATTTAGTTTGTAGAATTTGTGAGTATTTACATTGTAAAAAAGATTTTACTGCATACTGTACGATTTGTGCATATTTACATGATATTGGTAAATTAATGATTCCAAGTTCAATTTTGCAAAAACCTGCAAAATTAACAGATGAAGAATATGAAATCATGAAAAAACATACAATTTATGGTTACGAAATTTGCATGAAAGACAAAAATTTAAAACCCTATAGTGCTGGTGCTTTATATCATCATGAGGCCTTAAATGGCTCTCGGATACCCTTATCGGTCTTTTAAAAGATGATATTCCTTACGTTGCTCAAATTATAAGAGTTGCTGATGAATATGATGCCATCGTAGCTAAAAGACAATATAAAACTCATGCTAATATTTCTGAAACATTACAAGAATTAATAAAAGATTCAAAACCAGAAGATTTAAAAAAAGAAATTGCTTTAGACCAATTAACAATTAATTACCAAGTGGGTAAAATAAATATAAAAGTATTAAAAGCACTTTTCAAAGTAGTAATTGATGATATATATTATGAAATCGATGGACTTTATACTTATATAAAATATTTAAAAAATCAGGAAAAAAGACTAATAGAAATTGATAAATATAAGAAAAAAATGGATACTTCATCAACTCCTAAAAAACACAAATATTATGAAGAGGGAATAAATTTACTTTTTCAAGATGAAGAAAATATAAATAATTACTTTTCTATTTTAACAGATTATCAAAATGCAATTCAAATTAGAGAAAATAGAATAGATAAACTATATAAAGAAATATCAATAATCAAAAAATTAATGTGATTTTTTAAATAATTAGTAATCTTTTAATAATTATTTAAAACTTCAATTAGCACAAAAAAGTGTATATTAAATGTTTGTTATATGTATAAATCCTATTTAGTTTTACACATATTTTTCACTTATATACACTTTTTTATTTTAATCTCCTAAACCAAAACTAATTCCCAATGCGCTATTTATTTTGTTCATTACAGATTCATCATCTATATGACCTATTTTTTCTTTTAATCTACTTTTATCTATTGTTCTTATTTGTTCTGCTAAAACTACCGATTCTGATTTTAGTCCGCAATTTTTAGGACCTATTTCTATATGTGTAGGTAGTTTATTTTTCCCTAATTGTGATGTTATTGCTGCTGCTATTACTGTTGGACTATGTTTATTTCCTACATCATTTTGTATTATAACTACAGGTCTTATTCCTCCTTGTTCTGAGCCAATAACAGGACTTAAATCTGCATAAAACATATCCCCTCTTTTTACTATCATTTTACTCAACTCCCAGTATTTGTATATCTATAATCTATTTAGTTGATATATTTTAATATTAGTTCTAAGATAAAATGATAGCTCAAATAATTTATAATTTTTATTACTTATATATTTTCTACTGCATATGCTAAAACCTCTTCTTTACTTAAACTATCTATTTCTATCTCTTTATATGATATGTAAACTAGAGTTTTTTTGTTAACATCTTGTATTAACATTTTGCTTGGTTTATATGTTTTACTATCTATATATAATTTTTTATATTGAATATATTTACTCTCTTTTCTTACTTTTGTTTCCATTACAATCTCATCATTTTCTTCTCTTATAGCTTTTTCATCTTCATTACATTCTTTATAATCTTCTATAAAGCTATTTATCCACAAACAATTATCAATCATATATTGATAATTTTCATAAATGCTACTTAGTCCCAAATTCGAATTATTAATAGTTAAATCTTTTCCATTATATATTGTTTCAATTCCTTTTACATTACTAGGTTCTAAAACTTCTTGTTTAGATATATTAGGTTTTGCAAACTTCTGCATTAAAATATACTTGTTTTCATTTTTATTACTTTGTACCTCAACTTCAATTTTCGCTTTGTATGAATTAATATTTAAAATATAATTTTCAACTTCTTTAATTGATTTACTAGTTATATTATTTCCAATATTAAATTTTTTATAATTATTTTTTACAAAAAAGAAAATTAAAATTGCAATAACTATTAAAGAAACAAATATAATAATTTTTTTTACTTTCATTTTGGTCATTCTCCTTTTATATAAGTATAATAAAGCTTTAACATTTTTTACACAATGTTTAGCAAAACTTTTTTATATAATAGGATGTTCAAAAATTTTCTTATTATATAAAAAAAGAATAGATAAATTCTATTCTTTTAATTTATATTCATATTACACTAAAGTATTCTTCCAGACAATCTATTACCTCTTGTCTAGTTTTTAATGTATTTACTTTTTCTCTTATTTTACTTGCATCTTTTAAATTTTTTATATACCAACCAAGATGTTTTCTCATTTCCTTTATTCCTATATCTTCACCTTTTTCTTCAACTTCCATATTTATGTGTTCTATTATTAGTTTTAATTTTTCTTCATTGCTTGGAAAATTGTTATCATATTTTCCTTTTTCTAAATATTCTATAATGTTTTTAAAAATCCACGGATTTCCTAATGTAGCTCTTCCTATCATTATCCCATCTACATTAGTCTTCTTAAAAATTTCTAAAGCATCTTCTGGTGATTTTATATCTCCATTTCCTATTACTGGTATAGTTACACTTTCTTTTACAGCTTTTATTATATCCCAATCTGCAACACCAGAATAAAATTCTGCTCTTGTTCTCCCATGAATTGTAATTGCTGAAGCTCCAGAATCTGCTATAACTTTTGCAGCTTCTACTGCAACAATATTTTCTTCATTCCATCCTTTTCTTATTTTTACTGTTACTGGTATTTTTGACTCTTTAACAACATTTTTAACTATCTTTTCTACTAATTTAAGATCTAATAATAACTTGCTTCCATCACCATTTTTTACAACTTTCGGTGCTGGGCATCCCATATTTATATCAATTATATCGGCTTTATCTTGTAAATATTTCGTAGCATATACCATAGACTCTATATCACTGCCGAATATTTGAACTGCAATTGGTCTTTTCTCGTTTTTTGTATTTAATAATTTTTTAGTTTTTTCATCACCATAAAAAAGAGCTTTTGCACTTACCATTTCTGTACATACTAAAGATGGTCCAAATTTTTTACATATCATTCTAAATGGCAGGTCTGTTATCCCTGCCATTGGTGCTAATAATATATTATTTTCTAAATTTACATTTCCTATTTTTAAAGGCTTTATATACATTTTTACCTTCCTTTATCTATTCTATAAATAATGTTTTTTTTCTTCTTCCACTTATATTTAACAATAATCCTACCAATATAAGATTTGTTAACAACGAACTTCCTCCATAACTAACAAATGGAAGTGGTACACCAGTTATTGGTAGAAGTCCCATTGTCATTCCTATATTTTCAACCATATGAAATAAAAATATCCCTGTAATTCCTATTGCAATATATGCACCTAAGTCATCTTTAGCTGTTTTAGCTATATTAATAGCTTTTGTAATTAATATAACATATAGCACAATAATACCTGCACCAACTATAAATCCCATTTCCTCTCCTATTACCGAAAAAATAAAATCTGTTGTTTTTGGATATAAGAATCCTAACTGAGTTTGGTTTCCTTTAGTAATTCCCATTCCCAAAAGCTGACCTGCACCTATTGCAAGTTTAGATTGTATAACATTATATCCAGAACCTCTTGGATCTAAATTTGGATTTAAAAAAACATCAATTCTTGTTTTTGCATGTTCAGGTAATACAAAAAAATATAATAATGGAATAACAATTATAACAGATACAATTGCTCCTATTATATACTTTTTATTAATTCCTGAAGCAAACAGCATGCATACAGTTGCAACTAAAAAAGCTAAAGCAGTTCCATAATCTGGTTGTTTTATAATAAGTAAAACAGGAACCATTACAATTAATAATACCAAAAAAAGTTTTTTAGGTTTACTTATATCTGATTTTTCTTGTTCTTGCGCTTTAGTAATCCCTTTTGCTAACAAAAGTATTACAAATACTTTTGCAAATTCTGCTGGTTGAAAAGAAAATGGTCCTATTTCGAACCAACTTGTAGCACCATTAACTGGTGTGGTAAATAATACTAACACTAGTAATACAAGTATTATTCCATAACCAATTGGTGAAAATTTAACTATAGTTTCATAATCAATAGAAATAATCAGTATAACTATTGGTATACTAATTATTAACCACATTGCTTGTTTTTTTAATTCATCAAATCCTGAACTTTGAGTTGCTGAATATAAAGCTACCATCCCTATTCCAATTAATAGAACAGTACAAATTAGAATACCCCACTCGATATTTTTTAATATTCTTTTCTTCATATTTTACAATCTCCAATTTTATTTAAGCATTTGTTTTCTTTTTTGATGCAACCTTTTTAGTACCTTTTTTAGTTGTTACTTTTTTTACTGTTTTTGATTTTTTTTCAGTTTTCTCTTTTTCAGATGTATCCTCTTCATTGCTTTCAGATTGATTTTCTTCTTTATTTTCTATTTTTTTAACTTCTATATTATTTTCTTTTTCTGAATCTTTTTTTAGTTCTTCTTTATCGTTATTATTTTTTATTTTTTTCTCGGTACCTTTTGCATCTTTTTTTAATTCTTCACTTTCGCTTTCATTAGATTGTTTCTCTTCTCTTTTTGATTCTTCCTTTTTATTTACTTCTTTTTCTATGGCACTTTTATTTTCATTTTTTATACTAACTATTGGTATGTTAGCATATAATGCAGGTGCACCAGAAGTTCCATCATCATTTGTTTTATTTGTTAATCTAACATCTATTTCATTTTCATCTACAGTAATATATTTTTTTATTACATCAATTATTTCTTGTTTCATCATTTCTAAAAAGTCTGCTGAAACATTTGCTCTGTCCTGCATAAGAACTAAATGCAATCTTTCTTTTGCTGTATCTTTTGACTTAACTTCTTCTTGTTCAGTTTTTCCAAACTTTTTAAAAAAATTTATTATACCATCAAACATGTTTATTTTCCTCCAAATTTGTAATTACTTTCTTCTAAAAAAGTTTAATAATTTAGTAAAAAAGCCTTCATCTCTTCCTGGAATTGTTACTTCTATATTGTCTCCTAATATTCTTCTTGCAATTTCCAAGTAAGCTTTTCCTGAAGGTGCTTTTTTATTTGAAACCGCTGGTTCTCCTTTATTAGTTTGAGTAATAATATATTCATCGTCTGGTATAACACCAATTAAATCTATAGAAAGTAAATCAACGATGTCATCAACATCCATCATTTCTCCTCTTTTTACCATATTAGGTCTTAATCTGTTAATAATCAACTCTGGATTTCTTATTTCAGAGGCTTCTAAAAGACCTATTATTCTATCTGCATCACGTATAGATGAAATTTCTGCTGTTGTAACTACAATTGCTCTATCTGCTCCAGCAATAGCATTTTTAAAACCTTGCTCTATACCAGCAGGACAATCTATTAATATATAATCAAATTCTTCTTTTAGTTTACTTGTAAGTTCTTTCATTTGTTCTTCATTTACAGCACTTTTATCTCTTGTTTGAGCAGCAGGAAGTAAGAAAAGTTCATTAAAACGTTTATCTTTTATTAATGCTTGTCTTAATTTGCATTTTTCCTCTACAACATCTACTATATCATATACTATTCTATTTTCTAATCCCATTACTACATCTAAATTTCTAAGTCCAATATCTGTATCGACTAATACAACTTTTTTTCCATTTAATGCCAATGCAGATCCTAGATTAGCTGTCGTTGTTGTTTTTCCTACTCCACCTTTTCCGGATGTTACAACTATAACTTCTCCCATAAACTATTTTTCCTCCTTAGACCACTAAAAATCTATTTATGGTCACAATTTCTTACTATTATATATTATCCTGAAACTGGAAAAAAGTCAAGCAAAAAGCCACACTTTATGTAAAATGTTAATTTTATATTTTATTTCCAATTACTATATACTTGTTTTCTTGTAATTTTATCTTTTAAACTCAAACTACTTGCTCTAGCTTTCAATAATAATCTTCTACCTTCTGCATTTTTAGTATATATTAAATCACATTTTCCTATCCTATTTTTAAAATATGTATAAAATACTTCTGCCATTTCTTTGTTTTGTGATAAAACTGTTGGAACATTATAATAATCATTAGCTTCTTCTAATTTTTTGTTTAACCTTACTAGTATATATCTTTGATTTACAGTTTTTTCCAATGTTTCTTTTAAAGAATCTATAAACAAATTATTTTCTTGCATCGTTGCTCCTGTTAAATAACAATTAATCTTCCCTTTTTCACCAGTTCTCACAACTACTTTTATTCTTGACTTTCCAGTTTTTATAAACTTACATCTATATAGAGAATCTAGCACAACTTTTGAAAGCTCTTTCAAACTTCCTTGACTGCTACTTAATCTTTTTATTTTTATAACTTTAGTTGCTATATACATTCCAAGTATCATCTCTATTAAAACAAATAAAATTTTCAGTCTCAAAAAACCTAATATTAAACCTAGTAAAACCATTATTGCAATTATACTAATAATAACAAATTTTGAATCTATAAACCAAGCTTTTTTCATTTTATCTTCTTTTGGAACTTCAATTTCATCTATCATCTTGGCATTTTTTACATCCATATTTTGAATACAATTTTTCCATCTATCATACATTTCTTCTCTTTTTACAGAATAATTTTTAGCATTTTTATTTAACTCTTCTACTCTCTCTTTTGTAAATGGTGGATTTACATTTAGTCTTTCTAATCCGTTTTCTATTAAATTTGATTCATATCCAATTCCTGAAAATGCTTCAAATCTTCTCTTTAACATTTCATAATCTGCATTTTTTATTTTATTTTCTTTTTCATCATCTTCTGTTACACAAACCAAATGCCAAACATTAGCTGTTTTTCTCAGATTTTCATTAACACGTATTGCTCTTCCTCTCATTTGGTTTGACAACATATATGAACCTACAAAACTTGCAAGTATTAAACTATTAATACTTGGTTCATCCCATCCTTCTCCTAGCAATGATTTTGTTCCAATAATAATTTGAATTTTTCCTTCAGCAAATAGTTTTGATATTAAATTCATTACTTTATTTCTCACTGAATCTGAAATAGCAACTTGTACATATTTATCTGAAATTATTAAATTTTTAAATTTTACTTTTCTTTTATCTATATTATTTTCTTCACACATATTATAAATATTTTTTTGTAGTTTACTTGGAATTACAAAAACACTTCCTGTTAAAACCGCTAAATTTATTTCAGGATTTTTATTTAATAAAGATTTAAAAATTGGAAATACACCCATTTTATTTGTTTCAATATTATCTGTTTCTAAGTATTCTTTTCTAATAAAGTCTGTCAAAATAACCATTCTTAATTTTTCTTTTAGTGATTCATATTCAATATCTACAATCTTTGAAATACTGTCCAATTTTCCTATACTATTTATAAAGTATTTTTCTAAAGTTTTATTTTCAGAAAACGAAAATGTATTTTTTTCTATAACACCTATTTTATTTAATTCTTTTTCTATATTTAAAATTTCGTCTTCATAATTCAAATAATTTTTTCTATCAATTAAAATTATATTTTTTAAAAGTATTTCCATCCATTCTATTGTCAATTTTGGAATAGTATTTTTATGCCCCAGTATCTCTCTATTTTCTTTATTAATTGGTTCTTGTAAGCTATTTAGAAATATAATCATGCTACTATAATATTCTACATTTTCTAATATTTCACTTTCATAATTATATGGGGTTTTCATATAAGGATGATTTTTTATAGCATTAATAAAAGTTTGATTTGTTTTCAAATCATCTAATATCTTTTTTAATTTTATCTTGTAATTGTCAACTTTTTCTTGCTCTTCTTTGCTTGGATAATTAAAATATATGTAATCTTGATGTGGACACAAATTATTAACTGTTACTAATTCTGGAACTGATATTTCAGCATCAATTTCTCCACATAAATCTATATACCTTTGCCAAGTTTTTAAATCTGCATCATATGGTGGAGTTGCTGTTAGAGAAATTATTTTTATATTATTTAAAGATTCTATAACTTTACTTAAACTTTTCCACCATTCTGATTTTAAATGATGTGCCTCATCCAAAACAATTGTAGAAATATTATTTTTTTTAATTTCTTCTATCAAATTGTAAGATTTAATTTTTTCTAAATCTTCTATTCCTTCTTCTTTTTCTTCAATTTCATCTGTATCTTCACTTTTTTGACTTCTAATTTTTTGCTTTTTAAAAGCATAATGAAGTGCTTGATATGTAACTACATTAAAAAATTTCAAATTGTAAATATTGGTACTAATCCACTCCGGAACATCTGTAAAATTTGTAAAAGATGAAATAAACCTTTGTATCCACTGATTTTTTATTGTAACAGTTGGTGCTAAAATCATTACTGGTTTTCCAAGACTTCTTGCAAGCTCTAATCCCAAAATAGTTTTTCCAGATCCGTGGTGCTGCAACAATATTAACTTTACCATCTGATATATATTTTTGAACATCTCTTAAAACTTTTTCTTGATAAGGTCTCCATGTGTATTTAAATTTAATATTTTGATCAAACATTCTTGTCTCCTTTTTGTGAATATCTATTTTTTTATTAAACACTACTAAAATTTCTATATTTAACAAATATTTATATTTGTTCTAAAATTTTTATTTTCTTACTTGATTAATTATATAGTATCATTTGATTTTGTTCAACTAATTTATATTTTATAAATTTCTTTATACCTTTTATGTGTTAACATCACCTCTTTAAGTATTGACTTTCCTTGCTTTTAGGCATATACTTTAATCATATATTTTAACTTAAGGAGGTTATCAATTTAAATATGAATGATTTAGTAGAAATAAGATGGCATGGTAGAGGTGGCCAGGGTGCTAAAACAGCTTCTCTTTTACTTGCTGATGCTGCTTTTAATACTGGGAAATATATTCAAGGTTTTCCAGAATATGGTCCAGAAAGAATGGGTGCACCAATTACTGCTTATAACCGTATTAGTAACTCACCAATTCGTATTCATAGCAACATTTATAAACCTGACTACGTAGTTGTTGTAGATGATACACTTTTAGAAAGTATAGATGTAACTGCTGGTCTAAAAGAATCTGGTGCAATTGTCATTAATACAACTAAAGATGCAAACTATTTAAATTCTGTATTAAATGGATACAGTGGTGATATATATACAATTGATGCAAGAAAAGTTTCTATGGAAGCTTTGGGAAAATATTTTCCTAATACTCCAATGCTTGCTGCAATTGTTAAAGTTAGTAAAGTTATGACAGATGAAGAACTTTTAAAAGATATGGAAGGTTCTTTTAAACATAAATTTGCTAAAAAACCTGAAGTTATAGAAGGAAATATGAAAGCTTTAACTTTAGCTTTAAAAGAAGTGAAAAAAATAAATTAATATCAAAAGAAAGGGAGTTTAAATATATGTCTGATAATATTAATATCCATACACCAGCTGATAAATTAACTATCGGTGGAAATATATATGAAGCTGGAAATGCAAGATGTTTTAAAACAGGCGATTGGAGATCTATAAAACCTATTTTTATTTCTGAAAAGTGTAAACAATGTGGATTATGCTTTCCTGTATGTCCTGATGATGCAATTCCTGTTAATGAAAATCAACAAAGAGAAGATTTTAACTACGACTATTGCAAAGGTTGTGGAGTTTGTGCAAAAGTTTGCCCTTTTGGAGCAATTAAAATGAAAGATGAAGGAGGTAATGAATAAATGGGAATTAGAGAACGTTTAAGTGGTAATGAAGCTGCTGCTATTGCTATGAAACAAATTAATCCTGATGTCGTAGCAGCTTTTCCTATTACACCTTCTACAGAAATACCACAATATTTTTCTACATTTGTTAGTAATGGCAAAGTAGATACTGAATTTGTTGCAGTAGAAAGTGAACATAGTGCAATGAGTGCTTGTATTGGTGCTGAAGCTGCTGGTTCACGAGCTATGACTGCAACATCTGCAAATGGTTTATCTCTTATGTGGGAAATGATTTATATTGCTTCTAGCTTAAGATTGCCTATTGTAATGTCACTTGTAAACCGTGCCGTTTCAGGTCCTTTAAATATACATAATGATCATTCTGACGCAATGGGTGTTCGTGATAGCGGTTGGATTATGCTGTTTAGTGAAAATAACCAAGAAGCTTATGATAATTTATTAATGGCTCATAAAATTGCCGAACATAAAGACGTATTACTTCCATTAATGGTCTGTCAAGATGGATTTATTACATCTCACTCTATAGAAAATATAGAATTATTAGAAGATGATAAAGTGAAATCTTTTGTTGGAACTTATAAACCTGACCATTACTTACTAAATCGTAACGAACCAATGGCTATTGGCCCTCTTGACCTACAAGCTTATTTGTTTGAACATAAATATCAACAATCTGTTGCTATGCAAAATGCGAAAAAGGTAATTTTGGATGTAGCAAAAGAATTTGAAGAATTAACAGGTAGAAAGTATTCATTCTTTGAAGAATATAAACTAAATGATGCAGAAATTGCAATTGTTTGTATGAATTCAACTGCTGGTACAACTAAATACGTTGTAGATAATTTAAGAAAAAAAGGAATAAAAGCAGGTCTTTTAAAAATCAGAGTATTTAGACCTTTTCCATCTGATGAAATTGCAAAGGCATTATCTGGATTAAAGGCTGTTGCAGTTTTAGATAAAGCTGATTCTTTAAACGCCGCTGGTGGTGCTTTGTTTGAAGACGTTACATCTGGCATGTATGTAAATAAAAAAACTGTACCAATGTGTAATTATATATATGGTATTGGTGGTAGAGATGTATCAGTTACAGATATAGAAAGCGTTTTTGATGATTTACAAGAAATTGTATCTACAGGAAAAATAGAAAATCCATATCGTTATTTAGGATTAAGAAATAATTAGAAAGGAATGAAAAAAATGGCATATAATCTAAAACAAATAATGGCTGAAAAGCCTTCTAGATTCACTGCAGGTCATAGAATGTGCGCTGGTTGCGGAGCACCAGTAGTTGGTAGAATGGTTTTAAGAGCATTAAAAAAGGATGACCATGCAGTTATATCTTGTGCTACTGGCTGTATGGAAGTTTCTACTTTTATTTATCCATATACAGCATGGACAGATTCTTTTATTCATACTGCTTTTGAGTGTACAGCAGCCACAGCTAGCGGTGTTGAAGCTGCTTATAAATCTCTAAAAAGACAAGGTAAATTACCTGAAGATGAGCATACTAAATTTATTTCATTTGGTGGTGATGGCGGTACTTATGATATAGGTCTTCAAAGTTTGTCTGGTGCAATGGAAAGAGGTCATGACATGGTATATGTATGTTATGATAATGGTGCTTATATGAATACTGGTATTCAACGTTCTTCTGCAACTCCAAAATTTGCAGACACAACAACAACTCCAGCCGGAACTGTTATTCCAGGAAAAATGCAAGCCAGAAAAGATTTAACTAAAGTTATGGTTGGACATCATATTCCTTATGTTGCTCAAACAGCTCCTCTTAATAATTTTAAAGATTTATATGAAAAATCTGAAAAAGCAATATACACAGAAGGTCCAACATTTTTAAATGTTTTAACTCCATGTCCTAGAGGATGGGGATATCCTACAGATATGTTAATGGACATTATAAAACTTGCTGTAGAAACATGTTATTGGCCTTTGTATGAAGTAATAGATGGAAAATATAAGATAAATTATAAGCCAAAGAATAAACTACCAATTGAGGAATTTTTAAAACCTCAAAGAAGATTTAAACATATGTTTAAACCAGGAAATGAATGGATGATAGAAGAATTCCAAAAAGAAGTTGATTCAAGATGGCAAGAATTATTAGATTTAGAAGAAATAACAAATAAAGAATCTGAAAATTAAGCATGTTTTTCTGTATAAAATATAGAAAATAGCTCTAAATATAAATAAAAAAAACTTCTTTGTTAATTAAATTTAACAAAGAAGTTTTTTTGTAAATATTCAAAAACAGTTTCGAAATAAAATCTTTTTTATAAACTTTTATTTAATAATATCTAAAATGATTTTTATATTATTTTAAATCGTATAAATTTTGTTCTATACACATTTTTGCTCTTCCTACTGTTTTTTCATCTGACACAAGTGCATTTTCTAAAAATTCCGGATGTTCTTTCAAAAATTTTCTCATTGTTTCATCCGGATTTTTTATATATTCATTTACCATATTATATTGTTCTTTATTAATTACATTTAATTCTAGAGCTTTATCAAACAAAGTCTTATCAACTTGTACAATTGACATACATTTTATACCTCTATCTTCTAGTACTTTTGCTCCGCCTTGCATTCTATCTACACAAGATATACTCCATTTGATTTTACCACCTAGTTTTTCTATAACTGGGATCCATGCGCGTACATAACTTGATGATGTATTTATCATATCAACGACATGTAGAACATTTTTTCCTTCAATATTTTCTATTGGTTTTACATCAGTAAATTCAAAATCACTAACAACCGAATTTAAGTTTTTATATATTGTTATATGTGGTTTATTTAATAATTTAGCTATCATATAAGAGAAAAACCAGTCTCTTCTTTCCCCACCAGAAACATAGTCAATTTCGTTAACATCTATGTTTTGTTCTATTTTGTTTTTCATTTCATTAATAACATATCTGTATATTTCATTTTCAGTATATTGTTTCTCAATTTTTTTAAAAAGTTTTATTGGTAATTCTAATTCATTTTCCTTTTCTTGATTAATAAATTCCAATAAATCTTTAGAATCTTGTTTGCTACCATATAAAAATTCTGCATTTATATAATATGGTCCTATTTTTCCTGATGTATACCAAAATGGACTATTCTCTGGACATATATTTAATGCATTTGTTTTAAATAAAAACGAAATAAAATCACTCATACTTAATACTCTCCTTCTAATATTTTTTTAATATTATATTAATTAAATCTTTATGTCAAGAAAAAATAGGTAGATTAAAAAATATTTATTCTACCTATTTTTCTGTTATTTATTCTTCTTCTGGCGCTTCGACAGGACATACACCTGCACAAGTTCCGCATCCAATACATGCACTTGCATCTATTACATATTTTTCTTCTCCTTGTGAAATACATTCTACAGGGCATGCTGCTGCACATGCACCACAACATATACATTTATCTGTAATTTTATATGCCATTTTAAGTTCACCACCTTCCACTAATATTATTCTATATCGTCCTCTACAGTATCTGTTTTTTCCAATTTTTCTAGTTCTTCTAATTCTTTTTGATGTTCTTTTTCTTCTGGATCAATTTTATGTTTTTCTATATTTTTTATTATTTTTATATCTGAACAATCATACTTTTTATAAAAATAATCGTCTCCATCTTTTACTTTAACTTTAACTTTTTCTTTTAAAGTTTCTACTTCTTCTACTGTTCCCTCTCCGTCTTCTGTTTTCACAATTGCTCCAACTTTTGGTAGTCTTTTTAATTTTTCTTCATATACTTCTTGTTCATACTTTAAACAACACATTAATCTTCCACAATTTCCAGAAATTTTGGCTGGATTTAGTGATATATTTTGTTCTTTTGCCATCTTTATAGATACAGTTTCAAAGTTTCCTAAGAAAGAACAACAACACAATTCTCTACCACAAATACCATTTCCACCTATTCTTCTTACTTCATCTCTTACACCAATTTGTCTTAATTCAATTCTTGTTTTAAAAACACTTGCTAAATCCTTTACTAAATCTCTAAAATCGACTCTACCTTCTGCTGTAAAATAAAATAAAATTTTGCTATTATCAAATTTATATTCTACATCTATTAACCTCATATTTAGTTTATGTTTTTTTATTTTTTGTTCACATATTTTTAATGCTTCTGGTTCCTTTTTTTTATTTTCTTCGTATTGTCTCAAATCTTTTTTACTTGCTAATCTAATTACTTTTTTTAATGGATTTGCTAACTTTTCTTCATTTACTTTTTTATTATCTATTACTACTTTCCCAATTTCTTCGCCCATTGATGTTTCTACTATTACATAATCTTCTTTTTTTATTTGCATATTTTCTGGATCAAAGAAATATACTTTGCCTGGTTTTCTAAACTTGACTCCTATTACTGTCTTCATTTATCTCCTCCCAAATATTAAAAATCAAATAATCTATACTCATATCGAAATTACTGTTAGATTTTAATTTTCTTTTTACTATTTCAATTATTTTTATAATATTAATGTATTTAATGTTATCTTCTTTTGTAAGCCAATTATAAAAAACTGTAGTCATATAATCTAATAAATCTTCTATTTTATCTTTGTTTTTATATAATACATCTGCATTATTTATAATATCCAAAATATTATCTGTTTTTAATTTTTTTACTAATTCTTCTAAATTTTCATATTCATCAAAATTTTCTTTTATTTTTATGAACTTACTTATACTTCCAGATGCATTCTTTATCATGCCCTCTTTTATTTCTGCTTCATTATATTCTCTATATGCATATTTTTTTAATTCTTCATCTTTTAATTTGCTAAAGAATATTCTCATACATCTAGACTTTACTGTATTTAATATTTTACTTTCATTGGCTAATACTAAAATAATTATTACGAATTCTGGAGGTTCTTCTAGAGTTTTTAGCAAACAATTTTGTGCTTCTTTTGTCATTAAATCTGCATCATTTATAACATATACTTTTTTACTAGAAACAATTGGTTTTTCCAATATTTTTTCTTGCATTTGTCTGATTTGTTCTATTTTAATTATTTTTCCATCTGAATCTATTTGTACATAATCTGGATTATTAGAATTAACAAATTCTAAACATGATTTACATCTAGCACAATTTTTTTTATCGTTTCCTATACATAACAACATTTTAGCAAATTCTTTTGCAAAAATAGATTTTCCTATTCCTTCAATTCCTTCGAACATATAACTATGTACTGTACTATTGGAATCAATTATTTTATTTAAAAATTCCTTGTTTTTTTCATTTCCTATTATATTCTCAAAACTCAAAATTTATCCTCCATAGTTTTAGGATTATTTTACTTTTCCAAATGTATTTATTGGCCAAAATCTAAATAATACTTTACTTTCTATTTTGTTTAGTGGAATACAACCAAATTTTCTACAATCTGTAGATTGTGAACGATTGTCTCCCATTGCAAAAACACATCCTTCTGGTACAACAAAATCTGTAAAAGCTCCATCCATTGAATCAGTGTATACATTTTCATTTAAATATGATTCTTCAAGTTCCACATCATTTATATATACTTTTCCATCTTTTATTTGAACATGTTCTCCTGGAAGCCCTATAACTCTTTTTATAAAGCTTATTTTATCAACTTCTAGAACATAATATGTAAATTTCCCAAATATTCCTTGTGGTTCATTATCATATTTTGCAACAGGATTGTTTAAATCAACATTTTCCTTTTTTATATATAATTCACTTGGAGCTTCGAAAGTAATAATATCTCCTCTTTTTGGCATTTGTTTAGTTGTTCTTGTCCATCTATTTAACCATAACCTTTGATCTTGTTTCAATGTTGGAAACATTGATGTTTGTTTTACGACTGTTGGAGTTCCAATAAAATATCTAATTAAAATTGCTATTATTACTGCAATTATTATACAATATACCCATTCTAATATATTCTTTTGTTTAGGTGTTAATAAAATCATTTTTACACATTCTTCCTTCCTTTATAACATATCTTAA
This sequence comes from Clostridium sp. CAG:571, assembly GCA_000434015.1. Lineage (GTDB taxonomy): Bacteria > Bacillota > Clostridia > TANB77 > CAG-508 > CAG-492. The sequence goes on along the minus strand of HF999523.1, from coordinate 60,847 downwards.
ATTATACATTAATATTTTTTATTTTTCAAGGTAATTTCATTTCTTTGTAGGTATTCTTATAACAACTTCTGTTCCTTTTCCTTCTTCACTTTTTATATCAATGCTTCCACCATTTTGATCTAATATTTCTTTTGCTATAGATAGTCCGAAGTCCAGTTCCTCCCATTTCTCTTGTTCTTGCTTTATCAACTCTATAAAATCTATCAAATATTCTATTTAGATCTTCTCCAGGAATTCCTATTCCATTATCTATAACTTTTATATATGCATCATTATAAACAAATCCAACATAAATTTTTATGTTTCCATTTTCAGGAGTATATTTTATACTATTTGTTAATATATTTAATATAACTCTTTCTATTCCATATTTGTCTGCATGAACTGGTGGCACATTAGCTGTTACAAAACATTCTACATTGTGATGTTTTTTAGAAATTTCTAATTCTAATTTTTCTTCACATCTTTTTACAAGATCACCTAAGTCAAATTCTAGTTTTTCTATTTTTACATTATTATTATCATATCTAGAAAGCGTTAATAAATCTGTAACTAATTTTGCCATTCTTCTAGCTTCTGAAGCAATTACATTTAAAAATCTATTTTGAGTATCTTTATCATATTCTCCTTCTAACAGAGTATCTGCATATCCCATAATAGAAGTAATTGGGGTCTTTAATTCATGTGATACATCTGCTACAAACTCTTTTCTCATATTATCTAATTTTACATGTTCTGTAACATCTTGTACTAAGACCATAACACCTGCTGTTTTTTCATTTGAATCCTTAAATGGTGCAAAAAATATATTAACATACCTATCACCAATATGTATATTTTGTTCAGATGATGTCCATTCTTCTAAATATATTAATTTTTCTATATTTATATCTATATTTAATTTTTTAAATATCTTTTCAAAATTATCATCTGCTTCTTGCAACTCTAAGAATTTAGTTGCTGCTGGATTAATATGTGTTATTTTGCCTTCTAAATCGAATGCAATTATTCCATCTGTCATATGTAAAAGTATTGTTTCTATTTGCTTTTTTTGCTTTTTTATTTCATTTAAATTTTCATTAAGTTCTGTTGTTACAGTATTAAAAGCACTTACAAATTCATTAACGTTTTTATTTTCTTTTCCTTCTGATAAGTATTTTGTTTTTAGCTCATCTGTTTTTGATAGGTCACCAGCATTTTTTACAAAATCTGTTATTGGCGTCATCATATTTTTTACAGCAAATATTCCTATTATAAATGATAATATAATAAACAAAATTATAAAAATTATTACCATCACTTTTGTATTACTTATTTGATTTATTATCAAGTTTGATATTTCTTGTATATTTCCAGCATTATTTGATAAAACCTCATTATTAAGTTCTTGTAAATTATGAATATATAACCCTCCTAGGCTACCTACTAGTATTACCCCTACTAAAATAAACAAAATCACAATTTTTATTTGTATGTTTTTAATCATGGCTATTCCTTCCTTTATTGTAAAATAGTATATTTAGTTTTTACATTTCATAATACTATTTTTTGTTTAAATATATAAATTTATTATTAGCAAAACCTTTATTTTTTATATTTTATTAATAATTTTAAATTATAGATCAAGCCCCATTCATTTTTTAATTTTTTCTAAAATTTATATTTTTATTACTATATTTGATTCCTTAAAGAAATATAAAGCTTTGTTAATTTACAATTTTTATTTTTAAATGTTTAACTAAACTTTTTTATTTTCTTATTACAAAAAAAATCAAATTCAATTCTACATGATATAAGTAATATCACAGTAGATTTGAACTTGATTAATATATACTATTTAGATGCTATATAATAACCTACTCCACGTTTTGTAATTAATATTTTAGGACTTGATGTATCTTTTTCGATTTTTTCTCTTATTCTTCTTACAGTAACATCTACAGTTCTTATATCACCATAATATTCATATCCCCAAACTTTTTCTAATAAAACTTCTCTTGTTACTACTTGGCCTGGCTGTTTTGCTAAATATTTTAAAACTTCAAATTCTCTAAGTGTTAGATCTATTATTTGTCCCCTTACTTTAACTTCGAATTTATCTAAATCTAAACTTAAGTCCCCTACTTCTATTTTATTAGCTTTATGTTCTGCTTGTTCTACTTTTTCTTCTTCTACTACATTTGTGGTAACTTCAGCTTTTCTTAAATTAGCTTTTACTCTTGCCATTAATTCTCTTACACTAAATGGTTTTGTTACATAATCGTCTGCACCTAATTCAAGACCAAGAATTTTGTCAATCTCTTCATCTTTTGCTGATAACATTAAAATTGGTACATTTAAAGTATGTCTAATTCTTTTGCAAACTGCAAGTCCATCCATTTTAGGTAACATTATATCTAAAAGGATTAAATCTGGTTTTTTTTCTAATGCTAAACTAACAGCTAATTCTCCATCATTTGCCTCTAGTGTATCATATCCTTCTTTTTGTAAATTATATACTAAAATATCAACTATAGGTTTTTCATCATCAACAATTAATATTGTTTTTTTATTATTTACAGAACTTTCCAAAATTTTTCCCCCATTTCTGCAACTATATAACTGATTTTTTATTGTCCTTATCCTTTTATATCATATTTTCCAATATTATACAAGACATTTTTTATAAATTTGCCTATATGTAAAATGGCTCCTTTACTAAAAATTTTAGTATAAACACAACAATTATTACTTAATTTATTTTTAATATTTTAGTAGCTTTCTTTTATTATTTTTTAATTGTTAATATAAAATTATAAAAAAATTAATTCTAAAAAACTTAGAATTAATTTTTTATATTCTTTTTTAAATTGTATATTTTTTCGCATTTTCCATTTTGGAATCATTATATATTACTTTTCCAAATTTAATTTCATTAAATTTCTTTTGTATTTCTATAATAAATATTGGCATAATAGAGATTCCTAAAGTATATAACCATTGAACATTACTAAGTGGTACTAATTTAAATATATCTGCAACTTTCGGAACCAATACAACACCTATTTGTAGTATTGCTCCTAATATAAATGCTCCAATTAAATATTTATTATTAAATATTTCTGATTTTAATATTGATTGTTCACTTTTTATATTAAAACTGTGAATAAGTTCTAACATTCCTAAAGAAACAAAAGCCATTGTTCTTCCGAACTTCTAATCCGAAAAGTTTATTTCCTAAGCTAAATGCAAATAAAGTTAAAATTCCAAGCATAATTCCTTCTACAAATATTTTACTCCATAAGCCATCTGCAAATAAACTTTTTTTAGGATCTCTTGGTTTTTTACTCATTATATTCTTCTCTGGTGGCTCTAATCCAAGTGCTATTGCTGGAAGCGAATCTGTAACCAAATTAATCCATAATAATTGGATTGCAAGTAATGGCGATTTTAAGCCTAACAATAATCCTACAAAAATAGTTACTATTTCTCCAACATTTGTTGCAATTAAAAAATGAATAGCTTTTTTTATATTGTCAAATATATTTCTTCCTTGTTTTACAGCTTCTACTATTGTACAAAAGTTATCATCTGTTAAAATCATATCTGATGCATTTTTTGCAACATCTGTGCCATTTAATCCCATAGATATTCCTATATCTGCATTTTTTAAAGCAGGAGCGTCATTTACACCATCACCTGTCATTGCCACAACAGCACCAGTTTTTCTAAATGCTTTTACTATTCTAACTTTATGTTCTGGTGATACTCTTGCAAATACAGAATATCTCATAATATTTTTATCTAGATCTTCTTTTGCTAACTTATCTAATTCTTCTCCTGTTATTGCTAAATCGTGTTTTCTTAAAATCCCTAAATCTTTTGCAATTGCTTTTGCTGTTGCAATATGATCACCAGTTATCATAACTGTTTTTATTCCTGCTTTTTTACAAGTAGCAACAGCATCTTTTACACCTTCTCTTGGAGGATCTATCATTCCTATTAATCCGCACAAAAATAAGATTATTTTCTAATGTATTTGAATTTATTTCTTCTGGCAATTTTTCTAAATCTATATAACTTACTGCAAGTACTCTTAAGGCATTATCTGCCATATTATTATTTTCATTTTCTATTTTAGATAAATTAACGCTTGTTAATTCATCTAATTTTTCTTTATTTAAACATTTACTACATCTTTTTAACAAAACATCTGGCGCTCCCTTAGTTATAACTCTATATTTATCACCAATCTTATGTATTGTAGTCATCATTTTTCTTTCAGAATCAAATGGAATATCATTTATACGTTCATACTTTCTATATAGCTCTATTTTATTTTTTCCAATACTATTTGCACAAGATACAATTGCCACTTCTGTTGGTTCTCCGACTAAATCTTCTTTTCCTTTTTCATAATTTATCTCAACATCTGTACACATACTTGAAAGTTCTAATATAAATTCTTTTTCACTTTGATTTATAACCTTTCCATTCACATTTTGTATACTAACAACCTGCATTTTATTTTGTGTTAATGTTCCAGTTTTATCTGAACAAATTACGGTACTACTACCTAATGTTTCTACTGCTGGGAGCTTTCTTATTATACTATTTTTCTTTGCCATTTTAGTAACACCTATAGATAACATTATTGTTACTATTGCTGGTAACCCTTCTGGAATCGCTGCAACAGCAAGTCCTACTGATGTCATAAACATTTCAACTGGTGAGATTTTCTTTATCAATCCTATTATAAATATAAAAGCACAAATTAATAAACATCCTATTCCAAGTGTTTTTCCTACATCTGCTAATTTTTTTTGTATTGGTGTTTGTGGAGCCTCATCTGTAATTATCATTTTTGCTATTTTCCCAACTCTTGTATTCATAGCTGTTTCTGTAACAATTCCTGTTCCATGTCCATTTACAACAATTGTTGTTGCAAAAACCATATTAACTATATCTCCAATTGGTGTATTTTCCTTTAATATTCCATTTGCATCTTTTAGTACAGGCACAGTCTCCCCTGTCAAACTTGATTCTTCAACTTTCAAGTTATATGAATCTATTAATCTACAATCTGCTGGCACAAAGTTTCCAGCTTCTAATATTACTATATCTCCTGGTACAATTTCTGTTCCTTTTACTTGTATTATTTTTCCTTCTCTTTTTACTTTTGCCATTGGTGCTGACATTTTTTTAAGTGCTTCCAATGATTTTTCTGCCTTTTCTTCTTGAACAAGTCCCATTATAGCATTAAATACTACAATTGCTATAATTATAATAGAATCTATGTAATCATTATTTCCCTCCAATTTTGCAACCAAAGCTGATATTAATGATGCAACTATTAATATAATTATCATAAAATCATTAAATTGTTTTATAAATCTGATAACTATACTTTCCTTCTTTTTATCATCTAATTTGTTTTCTCCAAATTCTTTTAACCTATTACCGCGATTCCTCTTTTGTTAATCCGACTTTTTGTACTTGTCCTTAGCATTCTCTTAATCTCAGTTATTCCTAACGTTTGCCACATAAATATCTCTCCTTTGTATACAAAATTTATATGTTTTACAACCATATATTATATATATATTCGGAGATATTCCTTTTTATGAAAAAAATTAAAAGAACCAATAAATAAATTTACTTTTACTATCAATTTATTATTTGTTCTTCTAACTCTTATAATATTATTATTTATTTTTTCTATTACACTATAGTTCTTCATTTTTAATTTATTTGTTAAAATAATTTGTTTCTGATTCTAAATTTTGAAATCCATTTTGTCTTAACACTTCATAAACAATTATAGCTACCGAATTTGATAAATTTAAAGAACGCAAATGTTCTCTCATTGGAATTCTAATTGTTTTATTTAAGTTTTCTTCTAATAAATCTTCCGGTAATCCTTTTGTTTCTTTTCCAAATAATATAAATACTTCATCAAAATTCGAATAATTAACATCACTATAACAGTTGGCAGCTTTTGTTGTTGCCAAAAACATATTATTTTCTTCTATTTTGTATTTATCAAAAAAATGTTTTAATGATTCATGTTCTTCAATATCTAATTTGTCCCAATAATCAAGACCTGCTCTTTTTAAATATTTATCTGTTATTTCAAATCCTAATGGTTTAACTAAATGTAATTTAGCTCCAATTGCAGCACATGTTCTTGCAATATTTCCAGTGTTTTGTGGTATTTCTGGCTCTACCATCACAATATTTATTTTCATATTTTTACCTCTTATATTATATTTTCATTTTAATCATCTTATCATATTATACATATCAATTCAATAAACTCTTATACCTAGTAACTATTTTTGACTTTTATTACTTTCATAAAAAAACTTCTTTTATTTAACATATTTATTAATCAAATTATTTTTTATTATCGTATCAGATAAAAACATCTCATCCTTAATTTTTATCATTAATTCCTATTAAATTTAATATAGTTGGTTTTACATCTATTTTTGATACACTATTTTCTACCTTTTGTCCTTCTACATCTGGAATTTTCATTCCAAATGGTATATATACATTTAATAAATTTTCTATGTTTTCATTATAATCTTTTCCATTATATTCATAAATCTTTTTTACATCTTGTAAATCTTGAAGTTCTGCACCATGATCTCCATAAACAATTAAAATACTATTTTCTAGTAATCCAGAACTTTCTAATTTTTCCATAAATTTTCCAAAACTATAATCAACAAAATTACAAGCTAGCAAATACCTACTTATTTCGTCACTTTCTATTTCTGATACATCAATTGATATTTTATCATCTAAATTTGATATTCCATCTAGACTATATGGAATGTGTGTAGATATAGCTGACATCATACACAAAAATGGCTTATCTTAATTTTGCATCTTATCAACCGCCTGTGAAAAAAACTGTTCATCTGAAAAAAATTCACCAGCCATTTCACCATTATTATTGAATTTTGTTATATCATTATATTCATTAATTTTATACCCTTAATCATATACTACATATCTATTCCAAAACGTATTAACATTCGGATGCATAAAAGATGTGTAATATCCATTTTCTCTTAATGTAGAATATAAATCCGACCACTTGTTTTCATAACATTTTTTCCTTTTGCAATTCCTGTTAACTCTTCATTTACTTTTTTACTGTTTTTATTTTCTTCGTATATCTTATTTAGCTGATCATAATCAGTTTTTTCTTTTATCAGATTCTCTTTTATATATTCTTTTATATCTTCAACATGATAATAATATATAGAAATATTTTCTACCATTAATGTTTTATTATATGTATACATTTCATATGTTTTATCTATTTTTTTATTAATATTAATTTATCTTTTTTTCTTTTTTTTAAAATTACTACAGATAAAATTCCTAATATTATATTATCTATAAAAAATGTAAAAAGTGATTTTAAATTAATTAAATATTGTAAACTCATTCCTATTTCTTCTGCATATTTTATATTCTCTATTTGGAATACTGATAAAAAATTAGTTGAATAATTATAATACACATAATTTGCATATATTAGTATGCTAAAAATTAAATATATTATATTTGCTAAAATAAATGTTTTTTTCCCTTTTTTATTTATACATGGAAACATTATAATCATTGGAATACAAACTGTTATCCAAAGCATCTCTTTTTTTATATTCATTCCAAGTAATTTATTCATAAGTAGTGCTTTATATGTTAATAATATAACGCCTAAAATGTATATATAATTATTTTTTAATACTTTTATTATTTTTATAAAAATTTTTTCATTTTAATATTCCTTTATTATTAATTTTAAAATACATTTTATTATAACATAAAAACGACTTTTTGCCAAAATAAAATTTAGTAAAAAGTCGTTTTTTGAAATAAAATAAATTTTTTTCACAATTTTACTCAGTTTATTATTACATCTTTAGTCTATTGTTGTATTTGTTCTTCCTGTTCCAACAACATCTTCTTGTAAAGATCTCCATGTATTACATCCAATAACCCCATCTGCTTGTAGCCCTCTACTGTTTTGATAATTAATCACAGCTTCTCTGGTTCTACTTCCAAAAATACCATCCAAGCCTCCAGTTCTATATCCAAGTGTATTTAAATCATCTTGTGCAATTAATACATACGCCCCTTTTGAACCTTGTGATATTTGCGGATATCCTGCTGCACCTCTACATGCAGGAGTTCCTCTTCTTTTGTCAAAATGTACCCATGTAGGTGTTAAATATGCTGGCTCTACATAACTCCATACTCCAGAATTTATAGCACTATTTCTTAGTGTATTTCTTTGACTATTTGTTAATTTTTGACCAACATCAAAAGCTACTCCTGCATAATGCTGACTTTGGCTTCCATGCCCACCTTCCCATGGTCTTTTAAAAGCAAACCCGACTGGTATTGGCTTTCCATAAATATATCTTTGACTATTCCAAGCAAGCATTGCTCTTTTTTCTGTCCATAAAGTTTGGCTATTACTAGACCCTCTAAATTCACTAACTTTTAAAGTTCTATTAGTAACATACGGCATTGCTTCTTGTTCTCCTTTATAGTATGTTTCCATACGATTAGTATCATTATTATATACAATTATTTTTGCCATAAAAAAACCTCCATATTATATTTATATAATATGAAAGTTTTTTTTATTTGTTACTTTTTATTTATACTTCTCTTGCTTTTACTACAAGTCTTTGTTTTCCATAATTTGTACATGTAATTAAAGTAACTTCTTTATTTCCATTAGTTAGTTGGCTTGTACATGCTACATCTTCTGGATTTACTACATACTTATTATAAACTGCATATTTTATTGTTTTTCCTGAATTATCTGTCAATTCTACAATATCACCATTTTTTATATCTGCTAATTTTCCAAACATTTTTTTATTTTTGTAATTATGACCTACTATACAGTAATTTCCAACTGTATTTGGTGATGGTCCCCAAAATTTATTTAAAGAAATTTTTAATAGTTCTTCTGATGTATCTGATAGTACGGGATAATTTATTCCTAGTGATGGTATATTTAGTACTGCTTCTGTTGTATATGTTGCTCCTGATTGAGTAACATATTTGTTACTTTCAGTTTCTTGTATTTCTACATTTTGCTCTTGAGTATCTGCTTCTAATGCGACTCTCAATATTCCATCATCTTGATTTATAGTAGTATTATCTATTTCAGCTAAAATTTCTTGTGATACTTCTTCACTTTTTGTTCTATCATATTCTGCATATATGTAATAAGAAGATAATAAGCACACACATATAATAGATATCAAAAAAGCAAATTGATATATTTTCTTTTTTCTTTTTAATTCTGGTGTTACATATAATTTCTCTGATACAAGAATTTGATTCATATTTTCCTCCATAAACTTATTATATATTACTATTTATATTATACCATTTAGTTATATTTTTTTAAACACTTTTTTACAAAATTCATTTTATATTTTCAATATAATCTGATAATCTACCAAATTCTTCTATTGATAGCACTTCTCCTCTTATATTTTCATTTAACTTAAGTTCATTTAGTATTTTTTTTGCAGTTTCTTTATTTTCTATTATATTGCCATTAACAAGTGCATTTATTAATGTTTTTCTTCTTTGCATAAAACTACATTTTATTATACTAAAAAATAACTCTTGATTTTTCACTTTAATTACAGGTTCTTTTCTTACATTAAGTTTTATTACTTCTGAATCTACATTTGGCTGTGGAATAAAACATTCTCTTCCAACAAGTCTAATAGATTCTGGTTCTGCGTAATAATTAACTGTATATGTGATTGCTCCTGACAATTTACTTCCTGGAACACTAACAATTCTATCTGCAACTTCTTTTTGTATCATAACAGTTATTGTATCTATACTTAATCTGTCTTCTAGTAATTTCATTATTATTGGTGTAGTTATATAATATGGTAAATTTGCAACAATTTTAACATTTTTTATTTGTGGCAAATTATTTTTTTGATCAGAAATTAATTTTTCCAAATCAACTTTTAATACATCTTCATTAATTATTTCAAAATTATTATATAAAGAAAATCTATCATTTAAAATTTTTATCATTCTTGTATCTAATTCTATTGCTATTACTTTTGCCGCTTTTTCTAATAACTCTTTTGTTAAAGTTCCAAGCCCTGGTCCAATTTCTATAACTAAATCATCACTACAAATTTTTGATGAAGAAACAATATCATCTACTGCTTCATCATTTATTAAAAAATTTTGACCTAAACTTTTATTAGCACTAATTTTATATTTTTTCATTAAAAATTTTGTCTCATTTAATATATTTTCCATTTATTCCACCTTATTATATTTTACTAAATAATATTATATGTTAACTTTACTTTTTTTACAAGTATAATTAGTATTTCATTACATAAAAAATATATTTAAAAACTTTATAAATAAAGTATGTACCCATTGATTTTTCTTAGCAATTCATATAAAATATCATTATCAAAAGAAAAAGTTGGTGAATTATTTGGATACAAAAAAGATAAAAAATAAAGATAAAGAAAAAAATAGCACAACTAAAAAATATAAAATATTTTTTGTGCTTATTATAATTTTATTTTGCTTATTAGTTTTAAGAATTGGCTATCTCCAATTCATAAAATCATCTTATTTAAAAGAAATGTCATATAAGCAATTAATTACAAATAGGGTTATCAGTACTAAAAGAGGAACAATATATGATTCTTCCGGAAAGCCTCTTGCTCTTAGTGCTCAAGTAGATACTGTTTCTATAAATCCTAGTAAAATACAAGTTAATGATAATGAAGAAAAAACAAAAGAATTAAAAGAAAAAGTTGCAAAAGAATTATCAGACGTATTTGGTTTAGACTATAATGAAACTTTAGAGAAAGTAAATAGTGAAAATTCTATAGAAACTATTGCTAAGAAAGTAGAAGAAGATAAAATTACAACATTAAAAACTTGGATGAAAGAAAATGATATTTCAAGTGGAATTAATATAGATTCAGATACCAAAAGATATTATCCTTATGATAATTTGGCTTCTAACCTAATTGGGTTTTGTGGAAGTGATAATCAAGGCCTAGAGGGACTAGAATATTATTGGGATAGCGTACTTACTGGTACTCCTCGGAAAAATATCTACGACAAAAGATGCTTCACAGGCTATTATTCCAGATAAAAATGAGCAATATATACCTGCGGAAAATGGTAGTAATATAACACTTACAGTTGATTTAAATATTCAATTAATTGCTGAAAAATATTTAAAACAAGCTGTTATTGAAAATAAGTGTTCAAGAGGTGGAAATATCATAATTATGGATCCTACAAATGGTGATATTTTAGCAATGGCTACATATCCTGACTATAATTTAAATACTCCTTTTGAGCCCAATACTTCTCTAAAAAGCTCATGGGATTCACTTTCTACTTCTGCTCAAAGTACTGCATTGCAAAAAATGTGGAGAAATAAAGCAGTATCAGATACATATGAACCTGGTTCAACATTTAAAGTTATAACTGCATCAGCTGCATTAGAAGAAGGTATTGTTGAGACAGATACTATAGGTGATTTTAATTGTACAGGATATGAAAATGTTTCTGGTCAAGAAATTCACTGTACAAGTACATCTGGACATGGAAAACAAACATTAAGACAAGCTTTGGAAAACTCTTGTAATCCAGCACTTATTCAACTTGGAAAAAGATTAGGCGCTGATAGTTTATATAAATATATGGACGCATTTGGTTTATTTAATAAAACCGGTATAGATACTTCTCGGAGAAGTAACAGGTATTTATTTCAGCAATGTTGGACCTGTTGAACTCGCAACAGCATCTTTTGGTCAGAGATTTACTATTACTCCTATACAATTAATAACTGCTGTATCTGCTATTGCAAACGATGGTGTTTTAGTTAAACCAAGAGTTGTAAAACAAATAGAAAATCCAGATACAAAAGCAATAACAACTATAGACCCTGTAAATGTAAGACAAGTTATTTCTAAAGAAACAGCTAAAAAGATGACTAATATAATGGAATCTGTTGTTACAGAAGGTGGCGGAAAATTTGGACAAGTAAAAGGATATTCTATTGGTGGAAAAACTGGTACCTCAGAACCTTCTCCTGGAAATGAAAAAGATGGTTATGTTTCTTCTTTCGTAGCAATAGCACCTGTTGAAAATACAAAAGTGGTTGTTTTATTAACTTTATATGACCCTCAAGGTTCTAATTACTATGGTGGTAAAATTGCTGCACCAGTTGTTTCACAGGTCTTATCAGAAGTATTACCATATTTAGGTATTCCTTCTAATTCAGATGAAAGCAATGATAACAACTCTACAGAAACAAATATAACATTACCAGATATCAGAAACAAAACAGTTTCTGAAGCAAAGAAGATATTAGAAAATGCTGGTTTAAAATGTAATATATCTGGTAGCTTGGATGATTTAGTTTCAGACCAAATGCCAAAACCTGGTACTTCTTTAACATCTGGTTCTATCGTTAAATTATATAGTAAAGGTAGTGAAGCTAGAGTTTCATCTACTGTTCCAGATTTAAAAGGAATGTCATTATCTCAAGCAAAAAATGCATTACAATCAAAAAACTTAAATATTAAAGCAACTGGCACTGGTAAAGTAATTTCACAAGATCCAATTGCTGGAAAATCTGTAGAAGAAGGAACTGTCGTTACTGTAACTCTTCAAGAAGATATAAGTAGTAGTGCACACTAATATATATTTATTTTAATAAAACTTTTAAAGTTCAATATTAATTTTATAAACGAAAAAAAATCTTATGAAATTAACTTTTCATAAGATTTTTTATCTATTCTTTAATAGTAACTAAAGCACTCATTCCAATCATTACTTCTCCATCATTTTCAAATTCTATTGTAACTGTAAATTTACCGTTACTTGCTGTATTACTTATATTGGTAATATTTCCTTCTATTTTTTTATCTTCATATGATGAGACTTCTACTATAGCATTTTGCCCTAATGTTATTAAATTTATTTTACTTTCATCTATTTTTACTTTAACCTTTAAAATATTATTTGATGATATTTCTATATAGTGTTCATTTGTACATTTTTCTCCTTCAGATGGAATATTAATTTGTGTTATTACACAATCATATGGAGCTTTTAAATATGTCCCATTAGTATATTTTAATATGTTTTCTCCTTTTTTTATTAATTGGTTTGTTTTTACATATACTTCTTCTAAATAATATGTTGCATGTAATTCTAAGTTTTCTGTTAGACCTGATATAATTTCTCCGTTTGAACTAGCAATCACTTTGTTTTTTGTTTCCATTTGTTTCATATTAGCATTTCTACTAATTTCCTGGTTATTTGTTACCTTAGTTATACTGTTAGTTTTTTTTATATAGAAACAACACATCACTATTAAAACAATTAATAATAAAATAATAACCCATATTTTAACATCAATTTTTTTCTTTTTTACTTTCTTATCTTTCATACATATTTACACTAAAAAGTGTCTCCTTTCTAGCAATTTTTTAATCTAATATATTTTATTTAAATTTTATTCTGCATTTTTTGTTACATATATTCTATATATTCTAACATTTCCATTTTCTGCAGTAACACAGATTAATATTTTATTTTTTCCTACACTTAAATTTTCATTTCCATAAATAGAAACAGTGCTAGAAACTTCTTCTTTTTCTGTTGTTATATTTAATGAATTAACATCATTTCCAACTGTTACAAAATAAGTAGAATTATCCTTTGTAAATTCTTTATTTAAGCTATAATCATTTACTATTATATTACTTAAATAGTTATTATTTGAACCATTATATATAGAAGTTTCTTCTTCAGATTGATTTGTAGATATATTTTTTGTATTAGTATTTATGTTACTGTTTTGGACATTTTTTACACTGTTTTCTTTTACAGTATTTTGATCTTCTATTTTTTTATTTATTTCGTTAAAATCATTATTACTAATATTTTTATTGTCCTTTTCTAAAATCTCATCTGATTTTTCATTATTTTCTTCACTTTCATTTTTGTTGTCTTCTTTATCTTTTTCATCATTTTTCATACTATCATTTTTTTCATCTTCTATAATCTTTACTTTTTTCTCTATTTCCTGTTTTTCTTCTTTTCCTTCTTCATTACTACTATTTTCATTATTTATTATACTAGCTTTAAAGCTAATAGTATCATTTACTTCTAAATCCTCTGGCAAATTATAATTTAGCGTTATTACATCTAGATTTGTGTTTTCTTTATTAATTTCTATTATTATTTCATTATTACTTTTTTCTATATTTACTTCTTTAGAATCATTTTCTAATTTTTCGTCAAATTTTACATTTTTTATATTAGCATTTGATTCTAGTTTAAATGTAAATTTAATATATGTAATTTCTTCTAAATTTAGATTCATCTGAATTGTCTCTTTTTTTGTTACTTCTGATTTTTGTATTTCAAAAAATGATTTTTTACTTTTTTCGTCTGTTACAGCATAAGAATTTATAACATTTATTAATAAAACAATTACCATTATTATACTTGTAGTAATTTTAAAACTTTTCTTCATAACTAATTCCCTCCTTTTATTGTGTATGCAATGCATCTATTGGGTTTAGTTTTGACGCCTTATTAGCTGGAAATATTCCAAATATCGTTCCTATCAAAACGCTTGATAAAAAAGCAACTGATACGATTCCTATACTCGGAATAAATGTATATCCCATTTTTCCAAGTATCGTTCCTCCTGCTAAACCTACTGCAATTCCTACTAGCCCTCCTAATATACATAATACTAGTGCTTCTATAAAAAATTGCATTAATATATCTATTCTTTTTGCACCTAATGCTTTTCTAATTCCTATCTCTTTAGTTCTTTCAGTAACAGATACAAGCATTACATTCATAACGCCTATTCCTCCTACAATTAGAGATATACTTGCAATTCCACCAAGTAATAATGACAATGTATTGTTTATATTATCAATTGTATCTAACATTGAATCTTGTGATGAAACACTAAAATAATCTGTTGTAATTCCTAAATTAGATTCTATATATTCTTCTATCAATGTTTCTGTACTATCAGCTTTATTTTCGTCAGAAATTTTAATATATAAATCATTTATACTTGTGTCACTTCCTAAATATTTTGCTGTTGTAAATGGTATTATTATCATATCATCTACATTACTTCCCATAGAACTGCCAACTGCTGTTAAAACACCTATTACTGTATAATTATCACCATCTATTTTTATACTTTGCCCAACTGGATTACTTAGATTAAACAATGTTTCTGCCATATCATTTCCAAGTAAACATACTTTACTGTTATTTTCTAAATCTATTTTTGAAATTACTCTTCCACTACTAATCGTCAAATTTGTTATATCCATATAGCCATTTGTTGTTGCAATTATATTTGCTCTTC
>HF999523.1:0-45339 GCA_000434015.1 Clostridium sp. CAG:571 | reverse complement strand
TGTAGCACTTACACTCTTATATGGTGCTACATTTTCTATATTTGAAATTTTTAATATGTCATCTAACCCGAGAATAATCTAATGTTACATCACTATTACTTTGAATATTTAGAGTTAATACATTAGCACCAAGTGATGCTACTTCATTATTAACTTTGCTAGATGTTCCATTTCCGAATTCCAACTAGTATAATAACAGATGCAATACCTATTACTAATCCAAGTATCGTAAGTATAGATCTTAATTTATTATTTATTATATTTTTTAAAGATCCTTTTAAAATATTTATAAATTTTGTCATTTTTTTATCCTTTCTTTTTATTTTTAGAAATCTTCATATAACTTTCCATCTGCTATTTTTACTATTCTTTTTGCTCTTTTAGCTACATTAATATCATGTGTAATAATTATTATCGTTTGACCTTTATTATTTAAATTTTCTAATTCATTCATAATATCTATACTAGTTTTTGAATCAAGAGCTCCTGTTGGCTCATCTGCAAGTATTATTTCTGGATTGCATCCAATAGCTCTTGCTATTGCTACTCTTTGTTGTTGCCCTCCAGATAATTGAGTTGGTAAGTGATTTTCTCTTCCTTTTAATCCTACCTTTTCTAACAATTTATATGCTCTTTCTTTTGATTCTTCATTTGTTTTTCCTTGATATATCATTGGAATTTGAATATTTTCAACTGCAGTCATTTTTCCTAATAAATTAAAATTCTGGAATATAAATCCAATTTTATTATTTCTGATTCTAGCTAGTTCATTTTCACTTGCTTTACTAACATTTATACCATCTAAATAATAATCTCCACTATCTGGTACATCTAACAAACCTAATATATTCATAAGAGTTGATTTTCCTGAACCTGAGGGACCTATTATTGAAACAAATTCACCCATTTTAACATTAAAGTTAACATCATCTAATGCTCTGATTGTTTCTCCACCTAAATAGAAATTCTTTTTTATATTTTTTAACTTTATCATTTTGATTCCTCCTATTTTTTCAGAATATCCAAATATTTCAGATAACACGATTTTGTATGACTCAAAATCGTGTTATTTTATTATTTGTTAATTATTTTTTGTTCCTCCAGAATCATTATTTTCCATTATGCCTTCTTTTCCTTTCATAGATTGCTTATCCATATCAAAGTCCATCCCTTGACCTCTATCCATTGAAGGCATATCAGACTCTCCATTTTTACTGTTATTTTTACTTCTAATTGTATTTTGTTTTGTTGTAGTTGTAACTTGTAGAGTTTCTCCTCCGGATAACCCTGATTTTACTTCTACATACTCATCATTAGATAAACCTGTTTCTATGCTCACCTCTTTTGTCTCTCCATTTTCTACAGTTATGACATATTTTTTATCACCATTAATTTGTACTGCATTAATTGGAACTGCCAAAACATCTGTTAATTCTTGTATATTTATTGTACATGAAACTGACATTCCCATTTTTATATTTCCATCATTTTTTAAACTAACTTCTACAGGAAAAGTACTACCACTTGAAGAATATGTACCTACTGCGTCGATTTTGGTTATCTTTCCTGTATATTCTTTTGAACTATCTGCTGTTAAAGAAATTTCCACTTCTTGACCTAAACTAATATTAGATATTTCACTTTCATTAATATTTAAACTAATAATCAAATTTTCTAGATTTTGAACTTCAATATAATTACTAGACGTTGCCTTGTTCTTTGTTTCTGGAAGTGAATAGCTAGTAACAACTAAATCATATGGAGCTGTTAAATATGTTCCATTTGTATATTTTATTATATTTTCTCCTTTTTTTACGATGTCATCTTCTTCTACACATATAGTTTCATAATAATATGAAGTAGATAATTCTAGTTTTTCGGCACTTGCTGATTTAATTTCTCCTGAGCTTGTTAATGTTTTATTAATAGTCTTAGTTCCAACTGTTACTTCTTCTACATTTACATTAACAGAAGATATATCTGTATTTAATCCAATTTGTTTTCCAATAAAAAACGTTACAGTTCCAACAATTGCCATTAGTATTATAATTGTTACTAACTTTTTTACCTTTTTCATATTCCCTCCTAATTTTTAATTTAGTTTAATCGTTTTAGCTTAATAACTATCTTTATTTTATTGAACACTGTTTTCTTGTGATGCATTTTGGTTAGTTACTGTATTGTTTGTTTTATCTTTCGAATCACCTGGCATTCCTTCTGGTTTTTCACCCGGAGTAAAATTACTCATATCTTTTCCTCCTTGTGGCATATTTGCATTATCTGATGATTTTCCACTATTAAATACCATAAAGCATCCTGTTGCTATTATTGCTCCTAATAACACTCCTATAATTAACATTAAAATCTTATCTTTCATTTTTTTGTCCTCCTTATTTATTTTATATTTTTACTATAAACTACTAAGCTTAAAAAAAACTTAAAGAAAAAATTTTTTTATTCTAAATATATTTCATATTAATCCAAAAAAATAAGCAAAGTTTTAATTGTAATTTTCCTTTTTATTTTATTACATATTAATCTTTGCCTATTTTTTTATATTATATATATAATTTATAATAAATAACTTTCTTTTATCTAAAGTTATTTATTATCTTTTTATTTAGGTAATTTTATAGTTATTACTGTTCCTTTTGGTTTGTTATGATCTGCTTTAATAGTTCCTTTATGTGCTTCTACTATATAATTTGCTATTGAAAGTCCGAAGCCCACTACCACCTGTTTGTCTACTACGTGCTTTATCCTCTCTATAAAACCTTTCAAACATATGCTTTTTTGTTTCATCACTTATTCCAATTCCAGTATCTTTAATCTCTATTACGCATTTATTTTCTTTTTCGTATGTACATAATTCTATTTTTTCTTTTTTTTCTGTATATTTAATTGCATTATCTAACACAATAACTAATAATTGATGTATTCTATTTTTATCTGCATTTATATTTTTATTTTAAATTTATATCAAATTCTTTTCCCTCAATTTCTGCCATTTCTTTATATGGAGTACACATATCTTTAACAAATGTGTCTAAATCAAATTTTTCTTTTTTAATAACATCTTCACTAGAATCTCCTCTTGCAAGAATCATTAATTCTTTTACTAATTTTGCTAATCTTTTGGTTTCATTTAAAGATATTGTTATTTCACTTGCCTTATCTATAATTTTACTATTTGGATTTTCTAATAATAATTCTTGTTTTGTCTGAATTATTGTTAAAGGTGTACGTAATTCATGTGAAGCATTTTGAACAAATTCTGTTTGTTTTTTCCAAGATTTTATTATTGGTTTTAATGTTTTTTTTGATAAAATATAACTTGCTAGTATAGATAATATAATAGAAATTATAATACAGATTATTAATATTTTTGAAAAACTCTCTATTATATTTTCTTCTGCATCTATATTAATTAAAACTTGTACATATATAATTTTATCATTTTGTTCTACCTTGTAATTTATGCATCTATATTGATATGTACTATCTATTGATATTTTATAAACTTTATTTAAATTTTCTTTATCAAATTTTATACTTTTTATATATTCATCAGTATAAATATACCCTATATTTCCATTTCCAGTAACATTACCATCTTCATCTCTTATTAAATATATTAGTCTTGGATTCATACCTGTTTTTGTTTTTGGCTCATCTGGTTTGGAATTATTATCTCTCATTCCTCTATTTGGCATATCTTCTTTATTATTGTTTTCCAAAAAGTCTAACTTATTTTTACTATTTAGAAGTTCCTCATCAGCAGATTTATAAAGAGAATTGCTAAATTGTCCATATATTACCAATCCAAATATAGAAAAAATTATAGTAAATGCAATTAAATTAAACATCATATTTTTTATTAGTTGATTTTTTATTATTTTTTGTTCACTCATACAATATATTTTCACTCCTTATTTATTATTCTGATAGCATATACCCTACACCTCTTATAGTTTTTATATATTTATCATATCCAAATTTTTTTTAACTCTTTTCTTATTCCACTTGCATATACTTCAACTACATCTGTTGTTGTTTCACTATTGAAGCCCCATATTTTATCAAAAATCTGCTCTTTTGTTATTATAGTATTTTTGCAGTTAATAAGATATTCAAGCATATCAAACTGCTTTCCTTGTAATAAAACTTCATTCTCATTTATAGTTATTTTTCTTTGTCTTAAATCCAAAATCATATCTTTAAATACTATCTCATTTTTATAATATGTCCTATTATTTCTTCTAATCATAGCCTCTATTCTAACAAGCAATTCTTCTTTTTCAAAAGGTTTAACTAGATAATCATCTGCTCCACTTTTAAATCCCTTTATTTTATCATTTAAAGCATCTTTAGCTGTTAATATCAATACTGGCGTAAATATCTTCTTATTTCTTATTTTTTCAAGTACTTCATATCCATTCATAATTGGCATCATTATATCTAAAATTATTACATCATATATATCTTGCATTGCATACAAAACACCTTCTTCTCCATCAAAAGCCTGCTCAATTTCATATTCATTTTTTAAACACTGCTTTATCGTATCTGATAAAATTTTATCATCTTCTACTATCAAAATTTTCATATAATTATAAATCTCCTTTTTTATTTTTAATAATTATATACTATAAATATTAAAAAAAAATTAAAATTTTTGTAAAAGATTATAGCTGTTTTTTTACAGCAGTATAAATTTAATATTTATTACTTTTTTTAAACACCTTTATAAATACACAAAAAAGAGTGGACTTTTTTCCACTCTCTTTTTATCTAAAAATTGCTTCGAATTCATCTCCATCAATTTTTTCTTTTTCTAATAAAACTCCTGCTACAGCATGTAATTTATCAATGTTTGCTTGTAAGATTTCTGCTGCTGCTCTATATCCAAAGTCAATTATTTTCTTTACTTCTTCATCTATAATTGCAGCTGTTTCTTCAGAATATTCTTTACTTTGTGCAAAATCTCTTCCTAAGAAGACTTCTTCTTGATTAGATCCTAGAGTTATAGTTCCTATTCTATCACTCATACCATACTTTGTAACCATATCTCTTGCAATTTTAGTTGCTCTTTCTATATCATTACTTGCTCCTGTTGAAATATCATCTAATATTAGTTTTTCTGCAACTCTTCCACCAAGTAATGAAATAATATTTTCTTGCATTTCAGATTTTGACATAAATGACTTATCTTCTGTCGGTCTATACATAGTATATCCTCCAGCCATTCCTCTTGGAACAATTGAAATTTGATGTACTGCATCTTGTGTAGGTAAAAATCTACTTACAACAGCATGACCTGCTTCATGATATGCAACTAATTTCTTTTCTTTATCGCTTCTTACTCTTGTTCTTTTTTCTGGTCCCATTGTAACTTTAACCATTGCATCTTCTATTTCTTTCATTCCTATTTCTAATAAGTTTCTTCTAGCAGCTAACAAAGCTGCTTCATTTAATACATTTTCTAGATCTGCGCCAGAAAATCCTGATGTATTTTTAGCAATTATTCTTAAGTCTACATCGTCAGCTAATCTTTTTCTTCTACTATGAACTTCTAATATTTGTTCTCTTGCTTTTACATCTGGACTAGATACCACTATTTGTCTATCAAATCTACCCGGTCTTAATAGTGCTCTATCTAATACATCTGGTCTATTTGTTGCTGCAAGTACAATAACACCTTCATTTGCAGAAAATCCATCCATTTCTACTAGTAGTTGGTTTAATGTTTGTTCTCTTTCATCATGACCTCCACCAAGACCTGCACCTCTTTGACGGCCTACTGCATCAATTTCATCTATAAATATTATACAAGGTGCATTTTTCTTTGCTTGTTCAAATAAATCTCTAACACGTGATGCACCAACACCAACAAACATTTCAACAAAGTCTGATCCACTTATTATGAAAAATGGAACTCCTGCTTCTCCTGCAACAGCTTTTGCAAGAAGAGTTTTTCCTGTACCAGGATGCCCAACAAGTAAAACTCCTTTTGGTATTCTAGCACCCATGTCTGTAAACTTTTTAGGATTTTTTAGAAATTCTACAATTTCTTCTAATTCTTCTTTTTCTTCATCTACACCTGCAACATCTTTAAAAGTAACTCTATTTTTTTCTATTGTATTAATCATTTTAGCTTTACTTTTTCCAAAAGACATTGTTTTACTTCCACCTTGGTTATTATTCATTAATAAGAACCAGAATATAAAGAATATAATTAAAATTCCAAATGGAGTTAATAAACTAAGTATAAACATAAATATTGATTCTGATTTTTCTTTAACAGTTATATTCCCAGATTTCATAGGTTCTTGAAGTGTATTCATTAAACTATCTATGCTTGGTATATTAACCTCTTTTGTTATATTATCATTTTTTAATTTAACATTTGCAGATTCTCCGTCCAGAATCTATTTCTATTTCTTTTACTTCTCCTGCTTCTATTTTATAAACCAAGTCCGAATAAGCAAGCTTTGTATCATTATTTCCTACTATTGAAGTTAATAATACCATAAATATAATTCCTATAATTAGCCAAACAGCTAATGTTTTTATACTATTTTTCAAAATTAATTTTCCTCCTTTATTATTCCTTTGTAAACTTTATCAAATATACCATATTGTATCAATGTTTTCAAGCATTTTTTATAAAGAAAATCTTCTTAGTTTTTACTAAAATTTTAATATTTTTGTTTGGAATTAGATATTTATTTCCAATATTATTTTCACATAATTTTACCATATCTTCCACATTTACTTTTTCAATTCCCTGGCAATTACCTAATAATTCATTAATAGTATATAAAATGATTCTCGATTTTATTACTTTCTTTAACATATTAAATTTTTTTAAATCAAGAACTATATTTTTTTCATTTTTTTCTAATAATAATTTTTCATATTCCTCTTTAACAACTTGTTCAAAATAATTATTTTCTTGTCTAACTAAACTAGTTAATCGGTTTATAGACTCAACAATATTTGGATTAAAATTTTCTTTTATATAAGGTATTAGCAAGTTTCTAATTTTATTTCTTGTATATACATTTTCATTATTAGTTTTATCATATTTAGGATCTAAATTATATATTTCACAGTATTTTTCAATTTCATCTCTTTTACATTCTATTATTGGTCTTATTAAATTTCCTCTTACAGGTTCAATTCCTCTTAATCCGTGTAACTCCACTGCCTCTAATTATATTCATTAATACAGTTTCTGCATTATCATTACTATTATGTGCAGTTGCAATTTTATTAGACTTTGTTTTTACTTTTACTTCTTCAAAAAAATCATATCTAATTTTTCTACCAGTTTCTTCTGTTCCTATTTTATTTTCTTCTGCTAATTTTATTACATTTGCTCTTTTCACAAAACATTCTATTTGTTTTAATTTACAAAAGTTTTGTACATACTCTGTTTCCATCTCTGCTTCTTCTCTAATCATGTGATTAATATGTGCTACAACAATTTCAAAGTTCAATTCTTTTTTTAGATCTATTAAAACATTTAACAAACACATAGAATCTGGGCCGTCCTGAAACTCCGAACTACTATTTTATCTCCTGATTTAATTAGTTTGTACTCTTTTATTGTATTTAATACTTTATCTTTTAACAATTTTTTCTCCTTTTTATAAATAAAAAAACAAGATAGCCTAGAAGATAAATAATTATTATTAATGATTTTTCTCACTTATACTTAATTAATTTTAATAAGCTAAAAATAAATACTTATCTCCTACTCTTCATTGTTTTTATAATTTATTACTTTGTTTTTTATTTTAATCTCTATATTTTTCAATATTAGCAAATTTAGTATAATTTCCAAGCCACAACAATTCTACTGTTCCTGTTGAACCAGCTCTATGCTTTGCTATAATTACCTCTGCTATATTTTTCTTTTCTGAATCTTCATTATAATAATCATCACGATATAAAAACATAACTATATCAGCATCTTGCTCTATCGCTCCAGACTCACGAAGGTCTGAAAGCATTGGTCTATGGTCTGGTCTTTGTTCTGGTGCACGAGATAATTGTGAAAGTGCTATTACTGGCACATTTATTTCTTTTGCAAGAATTTTTAAAGATCTACTGATCTCTGAAATTTCTTGTTCACGACTGCCACCTTTTTTACTACTTCCTTGCACAAGCTGCAAATAGTCTATTACAACTAATCCTATATTTTTTTCTAATTTCATTTTTCTACATTTTGCACGTATTTCCATAATAGAAATACCTGGCGTATCATCTATAAATATTTGTGACTCTGAAAGTTCTCCTGATGCCATTGCAAGCTTTGCCCAATCTTCATCTTCTATTTTACCTGTTCTTACTTTATTGCTATCTACCATTGCTTCACTACACAAAATTCTGTTACCCATTTGTTCTTTTGACATTTCGAGACTAAATATTGCAACCGGCACATTAGCTTTAACTGCTGCATATGAAGCTATATTTAATGCAAATGCAGATTTTCCCATAGCCGGTCTTGCTGCAACTAATATTAAATCTGAATTATGGAGTCCAGCTGTTTTATAATCTAAATCTGCAAATCCTGTTGGCACTCCAGTTATGTGTTGTTTTCTATTATATAATTCTTCTAATTGTGTAAAAGATTCTACTAATATGTCTTTCATTGAAGAATACCCTTTTTGATTTTTTCTTTGCATTACATTAAAAATTTTCTTTTCTGCAACATCCATTATATCTTCTACTTCTTGCGTTTGGTCATATCCTAGAACAATAAGTTCATTTGCTGTTTTTATTAGTGTTCTAAGCATAGATTTTTCTTCTACTATTTTTATATATTTATCAACATTAGCTGTTGTTGGAACTTTTTCTGGAAGCTCTGCTAAATATTCAAGTCCACCAACAGCTTCAAACTTTCCTAAAGAAACAAGTTCGTCTTTAAGTGTAATAATATCAACAGGTTCGCCTCTATTGTATAAATTCATTATTGCACCATATATCACTTTATTATCTTCTCTATAAAAATCTTCATCTTTAAGTGTTTCTACTGCAGAAATAACAGAATCCTTATCTGTAAGCATACTTCCTATTACTGCCTGCTCTGCTTCTACATCGTGTGGTGGCACTTTTCCTAGTTCCATTTTTGTCGCTCCTTTTTATATTTAACAACTATTACTTCTATAATATTAATTATATTTTTCAATTAAATTAACTTATATTTTAAGCTACTGTATTTACTTTCAATGTAGCTAAAACGCCCTCATATAATTTAATATCTACATTAACTGTTCCTAAAACTTTTATAGTTTCTTTTAAAACTATTTTCTTTTTATCTACATCAATATTATACTGTGTTTTTAAATTTTCTGAAATTTCCTTTGAAGTAACACCTCCAAAAATTTTTCCATTATCTCCTGCTTTAACTTCAATTTTTAAAACTATTTCTTTTAATTTATTTGCTATTTCTATAGCTTTTGCTTTTTCTAAATCTTTTTTATGTTGATTAGAATCTTGTTTTGCTTTTAACTTAACCAAATTATCTTTTGTTGCTTCTAATGCTAATTTTTTAGGAAATAAAAAATTTCTTGCATATCCGTCACTTGCATTTATAACTTCATCTTTTTTTCCTACACCTTTTATATTATCAAGTAATATTACCTTCATATATAATATCCTCCAAATCCTTAATTTTTCTATATTTTATAACAAATCGTGCTTTTTTTCAATACCTTTACCCTATTTGTTATAATGATTCTAAATATAAAAAAATAGTAGATAAGCTTTCTACTTAATCTACTATAAAAGTTATAAATTAAAATAAGAATTAATCCTCTATTTTAAAAAACAAATTATCCTTCAATTTGTTTTTTAAATATTGATTTAGCTAATTCTCCAACAACAGGTAATTCTGGATTTTCTCCATTATTTGCTTTTACTATACCTAATATAATAAATACAATATAAGCAACATATGCAAGACTACTCAAAATTCCTATTCCTGTTAATCCTGAAATAAATCCTAATATAAAACTTAATAATATATACCCAATTGCTATTACTATTGATTGAGCACAATGAAATTTAAGATCTCTACTAGAATCTTTTTGGAATAAAAATATTAATGCACATATAAATATTATATATGATACTATAGCTTTTGTTTTATCATTACTATTATTCATTAATTTTCTCCTTTTTTATAATATATTTATACCATGAATGCAAATAAACAATTACTGTATATG
This sequence comes from Clostridium sp. CAG:571, assembly GCA_000434015.1. Lineage (GTDB taxonomy): Bacteria > Bacillota > Clostridia > TANB77 > CAG-508 > CAG-492. The sequence continues at coordinate 35,101 of HF999523.1, read as the reverse complement.
GAAATATTATTATTACTTTCCAATTATAGTTAATTGCATCTTGGAATCTAAAATGTAATATAGATAAGAATGCTCTAGTCATTCCACAGTTAAAGCATTCTTTGCCTGTTATTCTTTTATATATACATATACTTCCTATAGGACTTTCCATAGGCATATTATATAAAATTAATAGCAGAATTAAATTCACTATTATAAAAATAATAATTTTCTTATTCATTAACAATCATATTTCCGTCTTTATCTGTGAATTTTCCCATTATAATCATTATTAGGTCTATCCAGTACCAAATTCCACAACCACCAAGTGTCAAAAGCATTAATATACCTGTACCTATTTTACCAGCATAAAAACGATGAACTCCTAAAGATCCTAAAAATATGCTTAACAATAATGTTGTTAACCAATTTTTTTCGCTTTTCATTATAACTCCCCCTTTATTTTATTCTCTTGTTTAATAAACACATTATAATATTACTATTAGTTTAAATTTCTGTCAACTATTTTTATATATATTATCTTTTTAAAATACAAAATGTTAAATTTTGTCATTTTGATACATTATCATTTTATTAAAAAATAGCAAATTTTAAACTGTTTTGGTAAAAATAATTTTGTAATTCCATTTAACAATTTAAATTTGCTATTTTATACTAACTAGAGATCTCACTAAAATATTCATTTATTCTATTTATTAATTCATTTTTCACATCTTCTATGTCCATTCCTTCTACTTGTGCACCAGCAAGTGTAATATGACCTCCACCTCCTAGTTTTTCTAGTATTACTTGAACATTAATATCTCCAATAGATCTACCACTAATACAAACTTTTTCTCCTAAATATCCAATTACAAATGATGCTGTTATATCACTAATAGTTAATAATTCATCTGCTGCTTTCGCACAGATAATATTAGCATTTTTATCTTCTTTATAATAAATAGATATTGCAATTGTATCATTAACAATCTCTGCATCAGAAACAATTTCTGAAATTGTATTATATGTTTTTATATCACTCTGGAACCATTTTTTTACTTTTATTATATCTACACCACATTTTCTTAAATATGCTGCTGCCTCAAATGTTCTTACACCAGTTTTAAAAGTAAAATTTTTAGTATCCATCATAATTCCTGCATATAATCCTTCTACTTCTAGCTCTGATAATTTAAGTGGTTTTTGTGAATATTCTATTAATTCTGTAACAAGTTCTGATGCTGATGATGCATATACTTCTTGAAAAGTTAATGTTGCATTTTCTATATAATCTGCACTTCTTCTATGGTGATCTATAACAACAATTTTATTAGTTTTGTCTAATAACTCTGGTACTTCTACATATGTCTTTTTATGTGTATCTGTAATAATCAATAATGTTTCTTGACTTATTTTTGAAAGTGCTTCATTTTTATTAATTATTACATTTTGATATTCTTTTTCACTTTTAGCAACTTGTATAAAATTATCTAAACTTATTCCACTTGTTTCATTTACTATATAAGCTTCTTTTCCTATAGATTTTGCAATTCTGTATACGCCAAGGCTAGCTCCCATACAGTCTATATCTCCGTTTGTATGTCCCATTATTAAAACATCTTTTGCTTCACTTATTAGTTCCTCTAGTGCATGTGCAACAATTCTTGCTTTTACTCTCGTTCTTTTTTCTACTTCTTGAGCTCTTCCTCCGAAAAACAAATATTTTCCTTCTCTTCTTACTACTGCTTGATCTCCTCCACGTCCTAATGCAATATCCATTGCAGCTTTTGCAAATTTATACTTTTCATAATTTGTTTCGCCCTCATTTGAAACTGCTATACTTAATGTAGATTGAATTCTTCCTGGTATTTCTAATTCTTTTATTGTATCTAAAATATTAAATCTTTTTTCTTGAATTTGATCTAAATATTGTTGTTCAAATATACAAACAAAAATATCTCTTTCCTGTTTTAGTACTAATCCTTTGTATGTTGTAGCCCAATCATATATACTTTTTTCTATTTTTGCAATAACTTCTGGCTTATCCTCACTTAAAATTCCTTGCATAATTTCTTCATAGTTGTCTATCATAACTATTCCAACACACATATTAGAGTTTTTATATTTTTCTTGTAATTTTATTTGTTCTGTTTCATCTATAAAATATAATGTTGCCATATATTCTTTTTGCTTCTTTTTATCATTTTGTTTTGATTTAACATATTCACCTAATATTCTATATTGTTTTTTTCCAATAGTTACATGATTATTAATTACATTTTTCTTCTCATTAGAATTTTCTATTTCTAATTTTAACTCTTTTACTATTGTATTTAAATAGGTGTTAATATCAATATTATTGAATTCTTGCACAAACTTAGTGCTTTTCCAGATTACATTTCCATTTGTTTCTACAATTATTAATGGAAATGGTGAATTTATTAGTGACCTTTTTGACACTTTATCAACATTTATTGTAAGTTCTTTTATGTGCTCAGATAATTCTGCAGTTCTTTTTTTATTTGTCCATCTAGTATAAACTAGAATCAAAAAATATATTATAATTGATGGAATTATTAACTTTATCTCAAAAAAACATAATGCAATTAAAAGTATCGCAATTATTATTAAATAAGCTTTTGTTTTTGAGACAAGTCCATCAAATATCTTTATATTATTATTATTAGACATATCAATCTCCTTTTACAATAATATATTTATTTTACTCTTTTTTATATTATTTGTCAAGGGACAAAAATGGAGCAAAAGCTTTATATTATTGCTTTTGCTCCATTTTTATATTTAAAATTATTCTTCTACTGCCTCTTCTTTTTGGTCTGCTTCTTCATTTTCTTCTAATTTTTCTGTGCTTATATGTGTATTTTTATACATTTGCATACCAGTACCTGCAGGTATTAATTTTCCTATAATAACATTTTCTTTTAGTCCAATTAAATCATCTGTTTTTCCTTTTATTGCAGCTTCTGTAAGAACTCTTGTTGTTTCTTGGAAAGATGCTGCAGATAAGAAGCTTTCTGTTGCAAGAGATGCTTTTGTAATTCCAAGAAGAACTCTTCTTCCTGTTGCTGGTTTCTTTCCTTCTGCTTCTACTTGCTTGTTTTCATCTTCAAATTCATACATATCTACTAATGAACCTGCAAGCATATTAGTATCTCCATTATCTTCTACTCTTACTTTTTTAAGCATTTGTCTTGCAATAACTTCAATATGTTTATCATTGATATCAACACCTTGATTACGATATACCTTTTGTACTTCTTGTACTAAGTATTCAAATACTCCTTCAGGTCCTTTTATTGCTAAAATTTCATTTGGATTTATAGAACCTTCTGTAATAGGATCTCCAGCTTTTACCTCGTCTCCTTCTTTAACACGAAGTTTAGCACCAAATGGTATTAAATATTTTTTAGCATCTGTATCTGATATTATATTTACTTCTTTTCTAGCTTTATCATCTGATATTCTAACTATACCATCTATTTCTGTAACAATTGCAAGTCCCTTTGGTTTTCTTGCTTCAAAAAGTTCTTCAACTCTAGGAAGACCTTGTGTAATATCAGCAACACCGGCAACACCACCAGAGTGAATAGTTCTCATTGTAAGCTGTGTACCAGGCTCACCAATTGATTGTGCTGCAATAATACCAACTGCTTCTCCTATTTGAGCTTCTTCACGTGTTGCTAATCCCATACCATAACATTTAGCACAAACACCATGTTTTGTTCTACATCCTATAACTGAACGTACTTTTACATTGTCTATTCCTGCTCCAATTATCTTCTCAATTATCTTTTCTGTAAGCATTGTATTTGTATCTGCTATTACTTCCTTAGTTTCTGGATTAATAATATCTTCTAATGGATATCTACCAATTAATCTTTCTTCTAATTTTTCAACTACTTGATTTCCATCTTTAATATCATAAACATCTATACCTTCAGTTGTACCACAATCTTCTTCTCTTACAATTATATCTTGTGATACATCAACTAATCTTCTTGTTAAGTATCCTGAATCGGCTGTTCTTAAAGCTGTATCAGAAAGTCCTTTTCTTGCTCCATGGGCTGCAATAAAGTATTCTATCGCATCTAGACCTTCCCTAAAGCATGATTTGATAGGAATTTCTACTACCTTACCTGTTGTACTAGCCATAAGTCCACGCATACCTGCAATTTGTTTTAATTGGTCAAGGTTTCCGTCTTGCTCCAGATTCTGCCATCATGTAAACTGGATTTAAACTATCAAAGTTATCTTTCATTGCATTTTTTACATCATCTGTTGCTTTAGTCCATATTTTAATAACAGCATTATATCTTTCTTCATCTGTTATTAAACCACGTTTATATTGTTTCAATATTGTATCAACTTGGCTTTGTGCATCTGCTAATATTGTTTTCTTTGCTTCTGGTACTTTAACATCACTAACAGAAACTGTAATAGCTCCTATTGTTGAATATTTATATCCAGTTGCTTTAATATAATCTAGTAATTCTGCTGTATCACTTAAGCCATGTGTGTTTATTGATTTAGCAATAATTTTTCCTAAATTCTTTTTAATTACAGGGAAATTAATTTCTAATTCAAATTCATTATCTGGATTTTCTCTATCTACAAATCCTAAATCTTGTGGTATTCCCTTATTAAATATAATTCTACCAACTGTTGTATCTATTAATTTATGTTTTTCTACTCCGTTTTCAATTTTAGACATTCTAACTTTTATTTTAGCATGCATTCCTAAGTCATGATTTTCGTAAGCTATAACAGCTTCTTCTGGAGAACAGAAATATTTTCCTTCACCTGGTTCTCCATCTACTTCCATTGTTAAATAATAACTTCCTAAAATCATATCTTGTGTAGGAACTGTTACTGGTTTACCATCTTGTGGTTTCAAAAGATTGTTTACAGAAAGCATTAAAAATCTTGCTTCTGCTTGTGCTTCTGGTGATAATGGTACGTGAATAGCCATTTGATCACCATCAAAGTCGGCATTAAAAGCTGTACAAACCAATGGATGTAGTTTTATAGCTCTACCTTCTACTAATACAGGTTCAAAAGCTTGAATACCTAATCTATGTAGTGTTGGAGCACGGTTTAACATTACTGGATGATCTTTAATAACATCTTCTAGTATATCCCATACTTCTGGTCTTAATCTTTCTACCATTCTTTTTGCATTTTTTATGTTATGAGCAATTCCACGACCTACTAATTCTTTCATTACAAAAGGTTTAAATAGTTCTACTGCCATTTCTTTTGGAAGTCCACATTGGTAGATTTTAAGTTCTGGCCCTACTACGATAACTGAACGTCCTGAATAGTCAACACGTTTACCAAGTAAGTTTTGTCTAAATCTACCTTGTTTTCCTTTTAACATATCTGATAATGATTTAAGTGGTCTATTTCCTGCACCAGTAACTGGTCTTCCACGTCTTCCATTATCTATTAACGCATCAACAGATTCTTGTAACATTCTTTTTTCATTTCTTACAATAATTTCTGGTGCACCTAATTCTAATAATCTTTTTAAACGATTATTTCTGTTGATAACTCTTCTGTACAAATCATTAAGATCTGATGTAGCAAATCTACCACCATCTAATTGTACCATTGGTCTCAATTCTGGTGGAATTACTGGTACTACATTCATGATCATCCATTCTGGTCTATTATTAGATAATCTAAATGATTCTACAGTATCTAATCTTTTTACTATTTTTGGTTTTTTTACTTCACTTGCATTAACTAATTCTTTTTTTAGTTTTTCTGATAGCTTATCTAAGTCAACTTCTGCTAATAATTTGTATAAAGCTTCTGCTCCCATTTCTGCTTTGAATGAATCTTTACCATATTTTTCTATTGCTTCATGATATTCTTTTTCTGTTAAAACTTGTGCTTTTACAAGACCACTTGTTCCCTTATCTGTTACTATATAAGATGCAAAGTAAATTACTTTTTCTAGATTTCTTGCAGATATATCTAGCATTAAAGCTATTCTACTTGGAATTCCTTTAAAATACCAAATATGTGCAACTGGTGCTGCAAGCTCTATATGTCCCATTCTTTCTCTTCTTACTTTAGATTTTGTTACTTCAACTCCACAACGATCGCAAACAATACCTTTATATCTTACTCTTTTGTATTTTCCACAATGACATTCCCAATCTTTTGTAGGTCCAAATATTCTCTCACAGAATAATCCATCTTTTTCTGGTTTTAATGTTCTATAATTAATAGTTTCTGGTTTTTTTACTTCACCTTTTGACCATTCTCTTATTTTTTCATCTGATGCTAAACCAATTTTTATTTTATCAAAAACTTCTAATTCGTCCATTATTTAGGAGCCCCCTATTTTTATTTATTTTTGGTAAGACTTTATAGTCTCCTTAGTTTTGTGCATCTTTACATTTTCTTTTATATACACTGTTGGTGCAGACATTAGTTGTTGATAAAAGAAAATGTAATTAGATGTATATATTCAATTATTCTTCATCTATAATATCTTCATCACTTAAGATATTATCTTCTGCTAAATCATTATCGAAAATTAATAGATCTTCATCATCTTCATCTGCTACATCTTCAAAAAGAAGGTTATCTTCATCTTCTAATTCTTCGTCAGCTTCTATGTAATTTTCTTCTATTTCTGATTCATCAGCAATAGTCTCTTCTCCTAACTTTTTGTTAGCCTCAATGTTAAAATCTATTCCATCATCAATGTTTTCTTTTAATTCTAATTCTTTATTATCGCTAGAATATAGTCTTATGTCTAATCCTAAAGATTGTAATTCTTTTATTAAAACTTTAAAGCTTTCTGGAACTCCAGGTTCTGGAATATTCTCGCCTTTTACTATTGCTTCATATGTTTTTACTCTTCCTACTACATCATCAGATTTTACTGTTAACATTTCTTGAAGAGTATATGCTGCACCATATGCCTCTAGTGCCCAAACTTCCATTTCACCAAAACGTTGTCCACCAAATTGTGCTTTACCTCCTAAAGGTTGTTGAGTTACTAATGAGTATGGTCCTGTTGAACGAGCATGTATTTTATCATCAACTAAGTGGTGTAATTTTAACATGTACATAACACCAACTGTAATTGGATGGTCAAATGCCTCTCCTGTTCTTCCATCATATAAAGTTGTTTTACCATCTCTTGAAAGACCAGCTTCTTCTAATAGATCTTCTATTTCATTTGATTTTGCACCATCAAATACTGGTGTTGCAACTTTCCATCCCAAAGCTCTTGCAGCCATTCCTAAATGAACCTCTAAAACCTGACCAAGATTCATACGAGAAGGTACACCAAGTGGATTTAATACTATATCTACAGGTGTTCCATCTGGCATAAATGGCATATCTTCTTCTGGTAATATTCTTGATATAACACCTTTATTACCATGACGTCCAGCCATCTTATCTCCAACAGAAATCTTTCTTTTTGTTGCTATATAACAACGTATTACTTGATTAACTCCAGGTCCTAATTCATCTGAATTATCTCTTGTAAATATTTTTACATCTACTATTGTTCCTGCTTCTCCATGTGGAACACGTAATGAAGTATCTCTTACTTCTCTTGCCTTTTCTCCAAATATAGCACGAAGTAATCTTTCTTCTGCTGTAAGTTCTGTTTCTCCCTTTGGAGTTACTTTACCAACTAAAATATCGCCAGGTCTTACTTCTGCACCAATTCTTATAATACCATTTTCATCTAAATCTTTTAATCCGTCATCACCAACATTTGGTATGTCACGTGTAATTTCTTCTGGTCCTAGTTTTGTATCACGACATTCACAATCATATTCTTCTATATGTATTGATGTATAAACATCTTCTTTTACTAATCTTTCACTTATTAAAACAGCATCCTCATAGTTATAACCTTCCCATGTTGTATATGCTATAAGAACATTTTTTCCAAGTGCCATCTCTCCATTTTTTGTAGATGGTCCATCTGCTAATATATCTCCAGCTTTTACAATTTCTCCTTTAGCTACAACAGGTCTTTGATTAATACAAGTTCCACCATTTGTTCTCTTGAATTTACGTAATTTATATTTATCTAAAGAATTTTTCTTGTTTCTAACAATAACTTCATCTGCAGTTACTTTTTCAACAACTCCTTCATTTTTTGCTGTAACTGTTATTCCAGAGTCTTTTGCAGCTCTATACTCAATACCAGTTCCTACAATTGGTGTTTCCACTGTTAAAAGTGGTACTGCTTGACGTTGCATGTTAGAACCCATAAGTGAACGTTTAACATCATCATGTTCAACGAATGGAATCATTGCTGCTGCAACAGATACAAGTTGTCTTGGTGAAACATCCACATAATCTACTAATTCTTTATCTACCTCTGTAATTTCTTCTTTATACCTTACTTTTATTCTGTTATTAACAAATCTTCCTTCTTCATCTAATGGTTCTGAAGCTTGAGCAATAATATGTTTATCTTCTTCATCTGCAGACATATAATCAATTATATCTGTTATTTTTCCTGTTTTTCTATCTACTCTTCTATATGGTGTTTCAATAAATCCATATTCATTTATTGTTGCAAAACAAGATAATGCTGAAATAAGTCCAATGTTTGGTCCTTCAGGTGATTCTACTGGACATAGTCTACCATAGTGAGTATGGTGAATATCTCTAACTTCGAATCCAGCTCTTTCTCTTGTTAAACCACCAGGTCCCAAAGCAGAGATTCTTCTTTTATGTGTAAGTTCAGAAAGTGGATTTGTTTGATCCATAAATTGTGATAATTGTGAACTACCAAAGAATTCTCTTATTGATGATGTTATTGGTTTTGTATTAATTAATGTTTGTGGTGTAATTACATCTAGATCTTGTATTGTCATTCTCTCACGAACAACTCTTTCAAGTCTTGTTAAACCAATTCTAAATTGATTTTGCAATAATTCACCAACACAACGTATACGTCTATTTCCTAAATGGTCAATATCGTCTACTTCACCTAAGCCATATTCTAAGTTTAATAAATAACTAATAGAAGCTATAATATCTTCATTTGTAATATGTCTTGGTAATAATTCTTCCATTCTTTCTTTTAGTACTCTATGTAAGTCTTTTTCTTCCGTTGTATCTAATATAGATTTTAATACAGAATAATTTACATATTCTTTAAAATGTAAGTCACTAATATCCACATTTGTTACAAAGTTGTGGATATTTACTGTTCCATTACCTATAACTCTTACATTTTTATCATTAACTTGTACATCTACAATATTTAGTCCTGTATTTTGTATTTCTTCTGCTACATCTGCATCTATTACATTTCCTTTTTCTACCAAAACTTCTCCACTTTGTGGATCTATTATGTCTGTTGCTGCAATTCTTCCCGTTATTCTTGTAGCTAAACTTAATTTTTTATTAAATTTATATCTACCAACTTTGGCTAGGTCATATCTTCTTGAATCAAAAAATAATCCACTAAATAGACTTTTAGCAGCTTCTACTGTTGGAAGTTCGCCTGGTCTTAATTTTTTATATATTTCTATTAATGCTTCGTCAGATGTTTTTACTGTATCTTTTTGTATACTTGCAATTAATTTTGGTTCTTCTCCAAATAATTCTAAGATATCGCTATCTGTTTCTATTCCGATTGCTCTTAATAATGATGTTACTGGTAATTTTCTAGTTCTATCTACTCTAACATAGAAGATATCATTACTATCAGTTTCATATTCAAGCCATGCACCACGAATTGGCATAACAGTTGATGTATACAATTTTTTTCCTGTTTTATCATAGTCACTTGCATAATAGCATCCTGGTGAACGAACCAACTGGCTGACTACAACTCTTTCTGCGCCATTAATTACGAAAGTTCCACTATCTGTCATTAATGGAAAATCTCCTAAGTATATCTCTTGTTCTTTTATCTCTCCAGTTTCACGGTTAATTAATCTAACCTTTACATGCAATCTTGTTGAATATGTTGCATCTCTTTCTTTTGCTTCTTCTACTGTATATTTTGTTTTGTCTTCCATGTAATAATCGAAAAATTCTAAGACTAAATTTCCTGTATAATCTATGATTGGTGAAATATCTTTTAATACTTCTCCTAATCCTTCTTCTACGAACCAATCATATGAATCTTTTTGAACTTTAATTAGATTTGGCATTTCTATTGCATCGCCGATTTTTGCAAAAGTCTTTCGTACACATTTTTCATGTTTTACTTCTTTTAACAAAATAAATCACCCCTAAAAAAATTTAAGCAGAACTTTAAATATATATAAAGATTTAATAAATGAGTCCTTCTTACATTTAACGGTTAAGATACAAATAAATGAAGCCTACTGCTTATATGACTCCATTTCTTTTGTGTAACTACTAAATATAATTCCTCTCATTTTTAAATTTACATAACGAAAAATAACGACAACAAAAAGATAAGCCAGCATTTTTTATGCTAACATCTTTTTGTTTATTTTTATAAATTACTTAATAATTATTTTTATCACTATTTTAACCACCTTTATAATTATTGGTTAGTATATCGAATTATATTATACCTTATTTTATATTAGCTTGTCAATAAAAAAACGAACATTTTCCACTATTTTTTAGTGAATTCTGTTCATTTTTCAACATAAAATATTATGCAAAATTGCACAATATTTTATAATCTTATTTTCCCTTCGTGTTTACTTTTTTATCATAAAATTTATTATTTATATTCTTTATTTTTTTCTGTATTTATGATTTCAAACTTTTTTTGTTTTTTCTTTATAATTTATATAATCTATTAACACGATTTTTATCACTGCAACAATCGGCACCGCCAAAAACATTCCTAAAAATCCAAAATATGCTCCACCTATTGTTACTGCAAATATTACAAGAAGAGGACTTATTTTTAAAGAATCTCCTACTATTTTTGGATTTATAATGTTAGCATCAATTTGTTGTAAAATTATTACTACAACAGCCATCCATATAGCTTGACTTATTCCACCAGTTAAAAAAGTTATTATAATTGATATTGTAACTGCAATTATTGCTCCAAAATATGGAATCATATTAAACAAACCTATTAAAAATCCCAGCAATAGTCCATACTTAACTCCCATAATGCTCATTGCAACAGAAGTTAAAATTCCAACCACAATTGCATCTAAAAACTGACTTGCTAAAAATTTCAAAAATATTTCATTTGTTCTATCAAAATATTTATTTATATTATTATATATATCTTCATCAAATATTGATTTAGTTAATTTTTTTATAAACCTTACTATCTCAGTTCTTTCCAATAAAATGTATACAGATACAATTATAGAAACAAAAAAATCAAATATTCCACTTGCAATACTTATCGCTCCTTGCGCATATTTAGTTAGTTTTTCTACATTAACAAATTGTTTTAAATCTATATTTTTAAATTCTTTTACCAAATTTATTAAGTATTCACTTTTTAAAGGTGAATCGTCTGGAAGTTCATTTATTTTTTCTACTGTTAAATTGTAATAATTTTGAAAATTATTTACTAAATCTACTATGCTCTGTGATATTATCGGAACAACAAATCTTATTATTAATAGAAAAAGAACTATTGCTATTATATACACCGTCATTACGCTTAATAGTCTTGATTTTTTTCTTATGAGTTTAACTTTTTTATATACATTCTCAATTTTTTTCGATGGCAAATATAATAAATATGCTATTATAATTCCAATTACAAATGGCATTATAATTCTAAAAAAATTTGATATCCAATCTTTTATTTCAGAATAATTATCCAATACTTTATATATTAAAATAACAGCCATAGCAAAGCTAAACCAATAAATCCATTTTTTACCTATATTTTTACTTTTTTTCTCCATTTGTCCACCTCTATTTTTATTTTATAATGTATTAAAAATAAAAGAATGATCATGCGCTTTTTGCGGAACACAAAATCATTCTTTTATTTTATCTTAACTTATACAAATTGTTAATAATTTTTATAAGTTTGTTGCTTTAAAATTCATAAATATAACATTCCAAATTTCTTCTACCAAAGCTAATACAATCACTATATGAACCCATATAAATATCTATTTTATTATTAGAGATTGCCCCACCTCTATCTTGAACTACAAACCATCCACCATTTGGTTTATTAGCAAAATATGGTATATAAATTACTGTTCCTAATTTATACCCACTTCCTGCAGCCACTGTATACCAAGATGATGCCATAGCTCCAGAAGCTGTTCTACCATATCCAGATGAACCTGCAGCTTTTCCACAAGTAGATGCTGTATATGCTGATGCATTCATATTTTTAACTTTTGGTGTTATTCCTTCAACTTTTTTTGCAAGTGATGAACTTGCTGTAGTTGCCGGATTTGTTGTTGCTGTTCTTCCTACTGAACTTCTTGTTGTAACTTGTTTTGTTCTGACTTCAACAATCTTATTTACTGGTTCTTTAATAACTTGTGATGAAATTTCAACCTTTTCAATTTCAACATCGTTTTTGTATTTAACTTTATATGTTACTTCTTTTATACCATCTTCACCATTTTGTACAACTTGATCTTGTTTTGTTCCAGTTCCCGTTGATACATCTTTAGTTACTGTTTCATATGGTATACTAATTTGTTCTTTAACTATTTTTTCTACAATTGAATCATAATTTTCTAATAATTCTTCAACTGATACTTCTTTATTTTCTTCTGTTGCTAATTCTTGAACTTCTTCTTCTGTTTTTGTTATTCTTATTGTTTTATTACTAGATAACTCAGAATCTCCATCTGGTACACTTTTTTCATCTTGTAATAAAATAATATGATTCTCATCTAATATCTCTGAAACTTTAGTTTTTGATGTTAAAACATTCATTTCATATCCATTTGAAAGAATAATTTTAACACTATTTAATTTTGTATTAGTTGCCATAACACTTATTCCCATAATGAATATTATTATCAAACTAATACCTATCACTTTTTTTAGTGATATAGATGCTTTATCATCTTTTTTCATATAAAATATGTCCCTCCTTTTAAGCAACACATCGATATTATAACATTTATTTTATCAAATGTCAAATTTAACTATAAACATAATATATTTCGTATATAATTATTATATGTTGCTTGTACTTTGAATATGACTATTTTATTTAATTTAAATCTCTTTTTCACTATTATTTTCAAATTCTTCTATATAATCTTCTACTTCTAAACCTATTTGTGCTTGTATACACAAAATGTCTTCCAACATTCCATTATAATCGTCACTTATATTGCTTAAAATCGATTGAATATTTAAGATTTTATCTCTTCCTTCAACTTGATTCTTATTTACTCTAACTGTGTAGTTTTCTAATCTTTCTGATAGAATCATCTCTTCTTCTTCTATATCTAGAGTTTCTTCTATTTCACCAACTTCCTCTATTTCTTCACTGCTATCTACTGCTTCTTCATCTACATATGATAACTCAGAATTAGATAATAGTTCATCATCTTCTTTTCCATATAAACTATTATTTACACATACTCTTGAAAAATCTTCTGGCTTATACTGCTCAATCGTTCTTATTATTTCGTATTCTCCATTTTTTGATAAGTATTCCACTAATACCATTCTTTCTTTATAATCTATTAAAAAAGACCTTTTTTTAGTTTCATCGTTCAAATATACTGATGAAACACCGAACTTTTATCCCTTCTTTAATATCTTTCATATATATATTAAAATTTCTATTTTTAAGTCTACTTATCATCATTAAATCAACATCATGCTCTTTACTTTTAATATAAATTCTATCTTTATTTTTAACTACAATCATATTATTTGACTCATCCATTGCTGTAATTGAATTTATACAATGAGCATTTAATAATTCCATTGCTTCATCAAAAAAAATCTCAACTTTATCATAATCCATTTAACATCCCTCATTTTTATTTAATTCTAAAAAATTCTACTGCATTTTTATAACTAATTTCTGCAACCTTTTCTATATCTATATCTTTTTCTTTTGCAATTTTTTCTACAATATATTTAAGATTTCTAGAATCGTTCCTTTTTCCCCTGTTTGGCTCTGGTGATAAATATGGACTGTCCGTTTCTATAAAAAATCTTTCATTCGGAACCATTTTTATAATTTCTTGTGCATTTTTAGAATTTTTAAAAGTGACAGGACCTGCAAATGATATATAAAAACCTAGTTTTAGAGCCTCTTTTACCAATTCTCTATTTAACATACAACAATGAAAAACACCTTTTCTATTTACTTTATTATTTTTTAATATTTCTAACGTATCTGAAATCGCATCTCTAGAATGAATAACAATTGGAAGGTCAACTTCATTAGCCAAATTAATTTGCTCTATAAAAGCTCTTTTTTGATATTCTTTATTTTCCTTATTCCAATAATAATCCAATCCAATTTCCCCTATAGCAACACACTTTTCATTTTTTGTTAATTCTTTTATTTCTATTAATTCTTTATAAAATTCTTTTTCCCCTTCTGGTATATCATTTGGAGATATTCCACAAGTTGTATATATAAAATCATATTCACTCGTTAATTTACTTGCATATTTTGATGACTCCAAATTATATCCTGCACTTATTATTTTAGTTACACCTTCATTATACATTTTTTGTATAATTTCTTTTCTATCTTCATCAAATTTAGAATCATCATAATGTGCGTGCGAATCAAAATATTCTATTTTCATAAATTCCTCCAAATCTTAGTTTTCTAATAAAATACTTACACTAGCTATTGCATAATCTTTTATATGTGACATGCTTATATCTTTACTTATTATATCACATTTATTTAATTTATCTATAAAAAACATAGGCTTCCCATTTTCATCATTTTTTATTTCTATATCAGTCCAAGATATATCATATTTTGATTTCAATTTGTTTGATATTGCTTTAAAAACAGCTTCTTTTGCTGCAAATCTAGCTGCAAAATGTTGATACTTCATATTATTTTTAGAGTTACAATACTCAATTTCATAATTTGTATATACTCTTTTTAAAAACTTCTCATCTAAATCCTGTATAGCTTCTTTTATTCTATTTACCTCTATTATATCTATCCCCGTTTTTATTTGCATAAAAATTTTATAAAGTGTTTTTTCACTTTATACTCCTCCTTCTTCATAATTTTTTATAAGGTCCAAATATTTCATAATATCTGGACCTTATTTTTATTGTTTATATTTAGTTATTACTATCCGTATAATAATTTGCATTTAAATCCTCACTTATATGCCATTTTCCAATAAAATTAACTATAGCATTGTTGTCCAAATTATATTTAGGTTCAACAATTACATTTCCCTTTTGGTCTATTACTCCCCATACGCCATTTTTCTTTACTGCCGAAAATCCATACTCATTTTGTTCTGTAGCGTCATCATAAATATAATTTACCACAACTACATTATCTTTATTAACAAATCCATACTTTCCGTCTTTTTTACTTAAGAATAATGTATTAGATTTTAATATATCGCTTGTCTTCTTTTCTTCAAATTTAAAATTATAATATTTATACTCATTATTTACTCTAACTTTTAAATAACCTTTTTCTGTATTAACTTCTGATACTATTCCTGTAACTTTAATTTGCATATCTCTATTAATTAAATCTGTTTCTTCTGCTGTTTTAACACCTTCAATAAAATCCGCTGTCTTTCTATAAACTAAATTTGTGTAATTAAAATCTATTATAGTTTCATTGTTAGTATTAATAATTCCATATTTATTATCTTTTTTAGCTATGTAATAATTTGAAAATAAATATGTTAAATCTTGATAACTTATTTTAACTTTTTCTTCACCTGTTAAACTTACCAATCCATAACTATTTCCTTGTTTAACAATTGCTATACCATCATTAATATCTTTTATGTCTGTATATTTATTTTCTAAATATGTTTGTCCTTCATTATTTACAACTTTTAACACTCCATTTTCTTTTACAACATATGATGAATTTCCTATAACATTTTTTATTAAATCATATTTACATTCTAAAGCTACTTTTTTATTGTAATTTATGACACCGAATTTTTCACTAGTATCTTGAACTACATATCCATCTTCATATCTATCTGTTAGTGCTTTTATATCTTTATAGTTATTATCTATAATTACACTTCCTGTATTGTCAACAAGTCCTTTTTTTCCATCTTTTGTTGTAACCAAACTATTTGTAACGCCTTTTAAAGCTGTTATGTCATCATATTCACATGCCACAACTTCTTTACCATCTAAATTTATAACTCCGTATTTTCCATCTTTTTTAACTTTTAACACATTTGTTTCATACCACAAGTTATTATTTTCATCACTATTTTGAATAGTTTCAATGTCTTCATATTTATTAAATAATTGCTCATTTTTTTCATTTATTGCTTTTGTTTTATAAGTATTATCATTATAATTAATATCATATGTACAAATAAATACTGGTTTTGTTTTATCTGGAACTTGTAACATATCAGAGTATGTTGGTTCTATTACTGTATTTCCATTTGAATCAATTATTCCCCATTTACCATCTGTATAAACAGAAAAATAATTTATTGCTATTACTTTCTCATCTTTCTTAACTTCTGTATTTAATAGTTTTTTAAGCCCTACAACAAACATTATAACTACGGCTATTGCAATAATAACTGCTGCTACTTTTTTCATGTTCAGCTTTCCTTCACTATCATATCTTCTTCCTTTACTCATTTCTTACCTCCAAATAAGCTTAACTTACATTATATACTATATCACATTTTTATATAATTTTACAAGTTTTTATAAAAAAATTATGCATGCCACACATATTTATACATCAATACTAAAAAAATATACCCTTAGGAATCTTTTTTCCTAAAGGTATATTTTTTATTTACGTTTTTTTACTTTTGCAACAATTACAGTCATATCATCTTTTTCACTTCCATAATCATTATCTCTAGCTTCATTTACAATAATATCTGCTATTTTTTGCACATCATCTGTCTGTATATCTTCTAACAAGTATTTTACCCAAAGTTCTTTATTTAAGTATTCTGTATTAGAATCTAATATTCCATCACTGCACATTACAATAATATCTCCATCTTCTAAATCTTTATCATATACTTCAAGATCTATATCTTCTAATATTCCTGTTGGTAAAGATTCAGATTTCAATATTTGCACTTCATTATCTCTTTTTATATATGTTGGGCATGCACCATTTTTTATAAACTCAATGTTTCCAGAATATAAGTCTAAAATTTGTATGTCTAAAGTTGCATACATATCTTCCTCTGTATTTGCAGACAGTGTAGAATTTATTAATTTTATTGATGTATCTTTTTCAAAACCAGATGTTAATAGTCTTTCTAACATTTTTATTGCTATTTTACTACTCTTTCTTGCTTCTGGTCCAGATCCCATACCATCACTTAAAGCTAACAAATATTTTCCATCATCCAATTTGGTTTGTATACTTGTATCTCCTGAAACAGGTGAACCTTTTTTTGTTGATTTTGCAATTCCAACTTGTAATCCATATTTATCTTTAGAAATATATGTATACATACAATTTTCTTTATTTAATCTTAATCCGCATTCCTGTTTTTGTAAAACCATATCACTATTTAAAACTTTTGATAATATTTGTGCAATTTTTTTAATATTACATTGTGTTCCATCCACATTTTCACACACACCTGTGTATAAAGTTACACTATATCTTCCTGTTTCCTCTTGTTTTATACTAATATCTTTTATATCTATTTCTTTTTGCTTTAAAAATATTTTTATTTTTTCTTTTTCTGCTACAAATTTCTCTACTTGCCTTGGCGAAATTTCTTCTGCCAAATTAGATATTGCTTCTGAAACCCCTTCTAGTTGTGTTGATACATTCTTTTTACTTTCATCAACTTTTTTCTTCCATATAAAATTTAAATTACTTATACGATAAGCATAATTTATAGATTTTATTATTCTGCTTAAATCTTTTTCTAATGATTTGTTATTATCGTCTATGTTTGAGCCAACTATATAATTATTATGCAAAGCAAATATATTTAATAAATCTTTTTTTGTTATCATTTCTTTTTCTAATAAACATTTGTATATATCTTTTTGTATATCTTCATCATTATATATATCGTCATATATAATATTTTCTTCAAGTCCATCTAAGCTATTTTTTAGTTCGTTTACAAAAATATTTTTGTTATATTCTTCTTGTTTTTCTAATTCTTCATCGTCTACAATAGTAGCCGCAGCTTCTTTATAACTCTTAGCCATTTCAGATATAGTTTCTGATATATTATTTAATTTATAAATAGTTTCTTTATTTTCTTCTAAACTTCTACCTGTTGTTTCTGGTAATAGCTTTTCTTTTCCAAATAAATCTTCAATCTCTATTCCTACATTTTTTGGTATTGCTAATAATGCAATTGATGCAATTAATATTTCTCTAAATAAAATAATTGGTACCACATTTCCATTTGCAACATATGTTAACAACACATTTCCAAGTATAAATCCAACAATTACACCTATTTTACCAAATTTATTAAATAATCCTGCAAGCATTCCTGCTATTGCATATGACGCAACCATAATTGGTTCTCCATCACTAATAATTCCTAATACAACACCTATTGTAATTCCTGCTCCTCCACCTACTAATATTCCGGTGTTTCCATCCTAATATTAAAACAAGTAATATACTACATATATTTTTTAATGAAAAACCAAATATTTGTATTGGTTCTAATGCAAGTACTGCAATTGCCACAAGCAAACTCGCACCTATTACTTCTTCTATTGAATATGCTTTTTTATTCATATAATCTTTTATTACTGTAATAGAATTAGAAAATATTTTATAAAAAACATAAATTGCTATACTTATCATAACTGAAATTAAAAAGTCATATAATAGAAATGTATTAAAAAACATTGGTACTATAGAAACTAATAAACTTGAAAAAAACAAATGTAATCCTATTCTTCTCTTTTCATTTGTTTCACTTACAATTCTTGGTCTTATGATATATATGCTTGCAAATAAAACTAAGCTCGAAAAGATATACGCAAGTAATCCATCTGTTCCAGAACCAATATATGTACCTATTCCACTAATTATATATATTATTCCAATTGGTATTCCATTACTCATTGCAGCTGCCAATATTGCTAGTCCAAATACCGATAAATTTATATTAGAATCTAGTCTAAAATTAACCATTGAAATTAAAAAGCATATTAAATATAACACTATATTTTCTTTTGCAAGTATTTTATTTAGTAATATTTTTAACCCCTCTTTTTTATCTAATTCAACATCCTCATATTGACTTTCAGTTTCTTCAAAGTCTTTTGCTATATTTTGAAACATCCTTACCACCTCATACTTCTAAAATTCTATGCTAATTTTAATACATAAAAAATTAATTATTTGTCGCTTTTAATACATAGAACCTGAAAAGTTTTTTACAACTTGTGATATATTTTTATTATTTATTTTATATTTATTATTTATAACGCAAATTATGTTTATAATTTTATCGTAAATTAGCTAAAAATACAAGATATTTTTTCTTTTTAGAATATATATCTTTTTTAATATTTATCACTTTTTTTATTGTTAAGCATATATTATTATAACATACAAATATAATTCTAGAATATATTATATAGAGGTGATAAAAAGATATGAATAATAATCAAAATATTGATATTTCAAAACTTATGAACATATTATCTAAAATGGATAAGAAACAATTAGAAGAAGGACTATCTAAAGTAAGTCAAGTTTTAAATTCTAAAGACAAAAACAAAATAATAGATGAAATTACAAAAAACAGTAAGTAGGTGAAACTATGAATGAAGATATGTCTGATATGATAAAGAATTTAAGTAATATGCTTAATAGTAAAGATATGCCAGATGATATAAAAAATATTATCAATAATTTTTCTTCCAACAATAAAAATTCTAATGCTGAAGATATATCTTCAGCAAACAAACACTCTACTAATACATCTTCTTCTGAAAGCAACTCAGATATAGATATTGGAATGATTTTAAAAATGAAGAAAATTATGGATTCTATGAAAAATAATAAAGATGATCCAAGAGCTAATTTACTATTATCTTTAAAACCATATCTAAAAAATAGTAGACAAGAAAAGGTTGACCAATATATAAAACTCTTTAACATGAGTAAAGTCTTTGAAGTTATTAATCCCCTAGGTGGTGATAATAAAAATGGCTTATAATTATCCTTATTTTTATCCATCCTATAGAAGATATCCAAACTATGCTTATAATTACCCTAATTTTTATAGTAAATCTTATGAACAGAATAAAAGCACAAATAATAAAACATTGCCCAAAAGTGAACCCATCTCACAGAATATTGCTTCAGAAGAGAGAACCATCAATACTGACGATTCTAGAGAATGCTTTGAAATTTTTGGAATAAAGTTATTTTTTGATGATATTTTATTAATTTGTTTGATTTTTTTCTTATATAACGAAGGTGTAAAAGATCAATATCTATTTATTTCGTTAATATTATTATTACTTAGTTAAAAAAATGATGGGAAGCCCTCACTGTCCAATACTTTTTGTTGGTACATATTAGTTTTCTCATCATTTTTTATAATATTATTCTATAATCATTTCACCATTTTCATCTATATAAGCACTTGTTTTTAATGTTCTATCTTGAATTTCTGCTTTTGTTCTTTCTTTTATAATGTTAGATATTCTAATTTGAGGTGCTTCTATTGATGCTGCTGCAATTATTGCTTCTTTATTTCCTTTAGCTCCCGCATGTGCAAGCCCCCTAAGTATTCCAAGTACCACGATATTCTCTCCAGCAATAACTTCTGCTCCAGCATTAACATCTCCAAGCACAACTAAACTTCCTTCATATTCTATTCTTTGTCCTGACCTTAATGCTCCTCTATGAAATTTAGTTTCAGAAACTGCAATTTCTTTATTAAAAGCTTTTTTTATACCATGTAATCCTAATATCTTAGGTATATCAAATGTTATTTGTATATCTATTTTATCTTTAATTATCTTTTCTATCTCTTTAGATTCTTCTTCTGATAAATTTTTTCCTGTTATAAACAATGGCAAATCATTTTCTTTACGTATTTTTTTTATTTCTGCAATTTTTTTCTTTACACTATCTAAAATTTCCTTTTGGGATAATTCTTCATTTATTTTTACAACTATTTCATTTTCTTTTGTAATTATTGAAATACCATTTTTCATCGTCCTGCTTCCTTTCTTTTATATTTATCTTACTGATTCAACCGTTGTTTTTGCTGTCATATCCTCTGTTACATCACTTGAATTCATTCCAAAATATTCTGCAAAAATGTCTCTTGCAACTTCTGCTGTATATCCACCATGTCCACCATTTTCAACTAAAACCACTACTGCTATTTCAGGATTATCAAATGGTGCAAAACCTACAAACCATGCATTCGTTTTATTTCCTGCTTGTGCAGAACCGGTTTTTCCACCAACTTCTATATTAAAGTTTCTAAAAGTTGAATATGCTGTTCCTCCTGATTCACTAGTTACGCCTTTCATTCCTTCTAATACAGCATTTATATTTTCTTTTTTCATATTTAAATTTTCAGTTTTTTCGCTACTTATATTTAATTTTTTATTAGCAGCTTCTTGTATCTCTTGTTTTGACACCTCTGTACCATCTGAGTTGATAATAGATTTTACTATACTTACATCTACAGGATTGCCTCCATTTACTAGCATACTTATATACTTTGCCATTTGTATTGGAGTAAAGTTATTATAGCTTTGTCCAATTGCTGCAGATAAAGTATCTCCTATATACCATTCTTGTTTATTACTTTCTGCTTTTTGTCTGGTAGCTAAATCTCCACTTACTTCTCCTGGAAGTTCAATTCCTGTTTTTTTACCTAACCCAAAATACGAAGCATATTTTGATAATGTATCTATTCCTATTCTATAACCAGTCTCATAAAAGAAATAATTGCATGAATGCTTTATTGCTTCAGATACATTTAAATATCCATGTCCTCTATGATAACTTGACCAATACCAACATACCGGATTATATCCTCTAGGATATACACCTGTATCATTTATCTTTTCTGATGGTGTTATTTTGTTACTTTCTAATCCCGCAATTGCTGTTACCATTTTAAATGTTGAACCTGGTGCATATGCTCCACTAATAGCTCTATTAAATAGCGGTTTTAAATTTGAATTTGTATATTCGTTATATTTTTCTGTACTTATTCCTTCTGCAAAAAGTTGTGGCTCATAATCTGGATAACTTGCTAGTGCCAACACTTCACCAGTATTTACATTCATTACTGCTACGGCTCCTGCATCTGCATTACTTTTCTCTGAAAATCCTCCATTTTTAATCTTTTCAATATTAGACTTCAGTGCTTGTTCCGTAACTTTTTGTAGATTAGCATCAATTGTTAGTACAACATTAGAACCTGCTGTAGCTTCTTTTGATATATATTCATCTGTTGCCGTTCCATTTACAGACATATCTATTTGTCTTGTACCATTTTTTCCTTTTAAATAATCTTCATATACATATTCTATTCCGGTTTTTCCTATGATATCATTATATCCATATGAGTCTTGTTTATCTTTTAATTCACTCTCTGTAATTTTCCCTACAGTACCTAATATATGTGATGCTAATGTTCCTGATGGATATTCTACAGATGGTTTTGTTACAATATCTATGCCAGGGAATTCAGAATTTTCTTCAGATATTTTTAAAATACTATTTCTACTAACATTTTTTGCTAGCTGAACAGCTTTTGTATTGCTATATCCATTTCTAGCTATCTCATATCTCATTACAATTATTTTTCTTATATTTTGTACATCAGTTTCCTTTATATCATATTTATTTTTAAAAAACTCAAAACACTGTTCTGCCGAATATTCTTCATCAATATTATTAGATTTTTTAAAAGTTTTTTGCTCTGATTCTTGTATCTTAAATTCGTATGGTTCTATACTTATTGGGAAGTTATCTATATATGTATCATTATCTTGCTCTAACAAATTAGCTAATTTTAATAATGTATTATTTAATATTTCATTATCAACTTTTGTTTTATATATTTCTATGCTAAAGTTCATTGTCGTAGTTACTAATTTATTTCCTGTTCTATCTAATATTTCTCCTCTTGCTGCTTCTAATGTTGTTTCTCTTGTTAATCTAGTATTAGATTCTTTTCTATATTTTTCACCATTGATAATTTGTAAATTAAAAAGTTGAACTAACAGAATTACTCCTATTATATATACAATAATTAGCATTATATTATATCTTATTTCATGTTCATTTAATTTTGCTTTGTTCAATTTTTCACCTTCTCCATTTTAAAAATATCTTGTCAATATCTTTGGTTCTTTAAAATTATTTTCTAAATACATTCCTGCTTTTTGAATTATTGGATATAATATTATTGTTAGTATTGCATTAAATATAATTTCTACAACAAGTATTTTAGTAAAAGCAAAAATCTCTATATTTGAAGATGTTTTTATTATATTTAACATATATACTCCAACTTCATATATGGTAGTTGTACTTATGACCATAAGCATTATTGCAATTTTACTATCCTTTGAAAAATTTTTATCATATATATCTGATAAAATAACTATTATAATAAACATTATACTTGTTATTCCTATTATTTTACCTCCTAATAAGTCCAGTAGAATACCTGTTATTATTGCAAATATTATTCCTACTTTTTTCCCTATAAATAATCCAATTACCAGCATTAATAAAATGATTAAATTAGGTTTTATTCCTGCAATATTGAACCAACTAAAAAAGTTGGCTTGCAAGAAATATATAATAAAAAATATAAAGCATAAGCTAACTATTGATATTACTTTTTTCAGATTATTCACCTCTTTGATTAATTTATTTTAGTATTATTTTATTTATTTGTTATTATAAGAACTGTTTCTAATTTAGAAAAATCTACTGCTGTTTCTATATTTGCATATCTATCTGTTATATTTTTAGTACTTATTATTTCCTTTATCTTTCCTATATGAATTCCTTTAGGATATATTCCACCTATACCTGATGTTTCTATAGTATCTCCTTCCAAAATAGTTGCATCTGTTGGTATATATGTTCCTTTTAAAATATTATTGCTATCTAATGTTCCTTTTACGCTTATACTATCTCTTGTAGTTGTTATTGTACTACTAACTGAACTTGCTGTATCTATTATTGTTTGTACTTTTGCTGTATTATCTGTAACAGATATAATATGTCCGAACTAATCCTTTATCTGATATAACTGTCATATTTACATCTATTCCATCTTTTTTTCCAGCATTTATGACTATCACTTTGCTATAGTTACTTAAATCTCTTTGTATAACTTCAGCTGGTAATGTAGTATATTCTGAATATTTATCTTTTAGATTTACATATTCTTTAAGTGTTTCATTTTCTGCTTTTACAATTTCTAATTCTCTTGCTTTTTTTTCTAATTCACTGTTTTCATTTTTCAAATTTTCATTTTCTGCTTTTAATTCCTTTATGTTAGAAAAGAAAGTATCATTTCCAGATACTTTGTTTTTTAAATATGTTAGTCCATTTTGAATAGGCATTACTAATGAACTAAAAGTATTTCCAATATATGACCATTTTTCTAATTTTAAATTAGAAACAATTACCAAAACTATTAGAATAATGATTGTTATTATTATCCCTACTAATCCATTATTAGCCTTCTTTTTATACATAACATTTCCTTTCTATCTTCTTTTTCTAGCATTAATTAATACTGTTTTTAATTTTTCTAAATCCTCTAAAGTCCTTCCAGCCCCTTTTGCAACACAATCCAAAGGATCTTCTGCAACGTATACTGGCATTCCAGTATTGTTACTCAATAGTTTGTCCAAGTTTCTAATTAGCGCTCCTCCGCCTGCAAGAACAATTCCTTTTTCCATTATATCTGACGCAAGTTCTGGTGGAGTTCTTTCTAATGTTTGTTTTACTATTTCTACAATTTTACTTATTGATTCTTGCATTGCTTCTTCAATTTGTGAAGATGATACAATCACATTCTTTGGAAGTCCAGTGCTTAAATCTCTACCTCTTATTTCCATATTCATATCTGTCATTAATGGCATTGCGCATCCTATTTCCATTTTTATTTGTTCTGCAGTTGTTTCTCCTATAGCTAAATTCATTTCTCTTTTTATATAATTTACTATATCTTCATCTAATTCATCACCAGCAACTCTTAGGGAATTACTTACTACAACTCCTCCTAGTGATATTACTGCAACTTCTGTTGTTCCACCGCCTATATCAACAATTATACTTCCACTTGGTTCTGCAACGTCTATATTGGCTCCTATTGCTGCTGCCATTGGTTCTTCTATTAAATAAACTTCTTTTGCACCTGCTTGAAGTACAGCTTCCTCAACTGCTCTTTCTTCTACTTCTGTAATTCCTGATGGAACACCAACAACTATTCTTGGTCTTCCTGCATTATATCTTTGACAAACCTTTTTTATTATATTTTTTAGCATTAATTGAGTTGCTGTAAAATCAGCAATTACTCCATCTTTCATTGGTCTTACAGCTTTTATTGTATCTGGTGTTCTTCCAAGCATTTCTTTTGCTTCATATCCGAGTTGCAAGTATATTTCCACTTCTTCTATCTATTGCAACAACAGATGGTTCTTTTAACACAATTCCCTTTCCTTTTAATGTAACTAATAAATTAGCTGTCCCTAGGTCAATACCAATATCTTTTGATACAAAATTAAAAAAATTCATATTAATTCCACAATCCTTTCTTTGAAAAAATACTCTCAAATTTTCCATCTCCTATAACAATATGATCTAATAACTTTATTTGAAAAAGTTCACAACATGCATAAATTCTATTTGTTATTTCTATGTCTGCTCTGCTTGGCGTTGGGTCTCCACTTGGATGATTATGTATTATAATCATTTTAGGTGCATTTACTTTTATAACTTCTGTCAAAATATCTTTTGGACTTACATTTACAAAATCTACTCCGCCTACTGCAACGTCTTCTATTTTTATAATATTGTTCTTTGTATTTAATATTATTATCTTTACAATTTCTCTTTTTTCATATCTTAATTCTTCCATAAACATATTTGCCACATCTTGTCCACTTTTAATTTTTATTTTTAAAATATTTATTGGACTAGACATTCTCTTGGCTAGTTCACAAATAGCCTTTAATTGTATAGCTTTTACTTTTCCTATTCCTTTTATTTGCATATATTCTTCCATAGAAATATCTTGCAAAAATCTTAAATTGTTTTGACTTTTATTGTTTTTTAATTTTAATATTTTATTTGCTAATTCTATAGAAGTATTCTCTTTTGTACCATTTTTTATTATTATTGACAGTAATTCTGCATTCGATAATTTTTTTGGTCCATATATTTGTAACTTTTCGTAGGGCCTCTCTAATTCTGGTAATTCTTTAATTGTCATAAAAATCCTTTCTATTACCGTACCCCCATATTATTCTAAACTAAACTTTTCTATAAATAAAAATTGATAATATCATTCCAATGATACTAGCTATATTCATTCTAAAAGTTAATCCAAAAGTTATTTTCATGATACTTAAATCCAACTCTAACGGACTAGATAATCCAAAACTGTTTCCATAAGCAAGCCACCATAAGAAGTCCACTCTTGACGCTAACTCTCCTAATAATCCTCCTACTACTAATCCAGATAATATAAATATAATTAGTATCCATATATTTTTTTCTTTTGTTGCCATAATTCCTCCTCCATCCTTACGGAACTCTTTTTTATACTTTTCATATTATATATTGAATTCACTTTTTTTTCAATACAAACATACAATTTTTTCCTTGATTTCTCTTTCATTTTCCTTAAAAGTATGTTATTCTATTTAGTACATTTTTTATTATTATTAATATAATATATAAACAATATTTTTACCAAATATTTCTCATTTATTTTTTATTAAATTAGTTGTATAATTATATTATAATCTATATGGAGGTTACAAAAATGAAATTTGAAAAACTTAACGAAAATAAAATTAGAATAACTTTAAGCACTCAAGACTTAATAGAAAAAGACATTGATTTTCATTCATTTATGTCTAATTCTATAAAATCCCAAGATCTATTTTTAGACATCTTAGAGGAAGCTGAAAAGAAAGTAGGATTTGTAACAAAGGACTATAAAGTTAGAATTGAAGCTTTAGCAATGAATGACGGCGATTTTATCTTTACAGTCACTAGACTTGTAGAACGGAACCAAAGAAAAGGAGTCACAAAAACCGCCTAAGTTAAAATTCAAAAGAAAAGCTGTGAACACTAACTCTAATCATTTAGTTTATAAATTTTATTCATTTGAAGATTTTTGTAACTTTACAGATTTTATAAAAAATTCCAATATAAAGAATATAAATTCTATTTCCAAAACTATTATTTTGTATAAATATAAAGATATATACTATTTAGTTTTATCTAATGTTAACCCTAATTACAAATATAGCAAAAAACTTTTTAGTCTATTAGCAGAATTTAGTACATATGTAAATAATCCAGAACTATTTTCTAGAAAACTATGTGAGTGTGCTGAGATTTTTATAAAAAATAATGCTATAAAGATTTGCCAAAAATACTTTAATTAGTATATTTAATCTTTATTAAATAAAAAAAAACGAATTGTTATCTAAAATAGATAGCAATTCTTTTTTTATTTATATACATAGTTTTGAGGATTTTGTGCTACGCCGTTTATTCTCACCTCAAAATGCAAGTGATTTCCTGTTGAAATACCTGTTGAACCCACTTTTGCTATTATTTGCCCTTGCTCAACTTTCTCGCCTTTTGCTACTAATAGCTCACTACAATGTGCATAATATGTTTGTATTCCATTTGAATGTGACAAAATAATATAGTTTCCATACCCATCATTTTTATTTCCTGAATGTATAACAGTTCCTGAAGCTGCTGCTTTTATTTGTGTCCCTTTTGGTGCTGCAATATCAAGCCCTTTATGGTTATCTCTTGATCTAATTCCAAATCTTGATGTTATTGTCCCTGTAATAGGTGTTATAAAATCCACACCTATACTTGTAGTAGTCTTACTAATTGTATTGTTTTTACTTTTTGATGTAGTATTAGTACTTGCCACTTTTACTGTCTTAACTTCTTGGTATAAGTTATTTACACATTCATCTACACTCGAAAGTTCTTTACTTTCTGTTCCATACTTTTCCAAAATACTTATATTATCTTTATTACTACTATTTTTTTCTTTTAATTTATTTACAACATCCTCTGCTTGTTCAAAATTAGATAAATACATCTTTTCTTCTCCATTTTCTACTAAAGCATATATTTTATAATATGTTGTTCCTGATGTTATTACTTCATTATATATGTCATCTTCGTTTGTAAGCACATCTCTTTTTAATAAACATAATTTATATTCTGGCATTTCATCTACTTGAACAAATGCTACATTTTTTGAATCTCCATTTTCTATATACTCATTTATTTTTGTCTGAAGATTATTTTTATTATCACAATATCCAATAAATTTTCCATTTAGACTTACACTATATGTAGGTTTATATACAAAAAAAACTACTCCTATTATTAATATAATTGCAATAATAAATAATGTAACAACTCTAGCTGATGTTCTCATATGTATTAATACTTTTTTTAACATTCTCTCTCTCCCATAAATTTAGTCGTAAGGGGATTTTATAATATTTAATTTTTTTTCACAACTTTTATTTTTTTTCATTTTCTTGTTTTTTCTAGTTAATTTTCTTTTAAGAGATTATTCCTATTCTTTTTTCTCTGTTTTTCTCCTGTTTATTGCAAAAATCGGTTGAAATCGACACGATTTCAACCGATTTTTTATTATTATTGTTGTAACTCTGTTTTTACTGTTTGTATTTCAGTAACAGTTGCTTTACTAGCAGGTTTATAATATCCTTTTGTTTCTGCTATCTTAAATAGTTCATATTGAAAGCTTTCATCATTATTTCTGATTTGTTGAATTGTTTGTCTTAATTGCATATTTTCTGTTTCAGATATTACTCCTTGATAAGTAGTAAGTTCTGACTTTACACCATTTAATATATCATTAACCATTGTTTTCTCGTCCATAGTTTCCTCCTATTAATTATTTAAAAAAGACATTAATTTTTGTTTAGTATTTAATGCATCTTGTGCTGATTTTGTAAATATTTGCTTAATTTGTGGATCTACAGCCTGAGAAGCATATGTGTTTAATTTTTGATATGATGTTTCATGTGCGCCTATTAAATGTCTTAAATTTTGTAATTCAACTTGACTTAAATCTGCCATATTAAATCATTCCTTTCCATATATATATATTTAGATTGTTTCCACTTTTATTTTTTTTATACAAATTTTCATACTATCAAAATATTTTTGTATAAGTTTTATCATTAAATCTCAATTTAAATTTTAAATCTTTATAGTTCAAAAAAAGTGCTAACCTATAAATTTAATTTTAGAATTAAATTATAAATTAGCACATTTTATAAAATTATATTATTTGTAGTCCTGCAAATTTAGCCATTAATCTCTTATTTCCTACTTTATCAAAACAAATATCTACTTTTAAGTCATCACCTTCTTGTTCTACTTTATTAATCGTACCCTCTCCAAATTTTTTGTGATAAACTCTTTGACCTGCTTCATATTCTTGTATATTTACATTTTTTTTGCTTTCAAATGACTTTAAAAAACTTTCAGCAGTTCTAAACGCAAAATTACTTGTATTATTATTTGTATTGCTAGCTACATTTTTTATTTCCGAAGCATTATTGTCTATTTTATATGTTTTCACTTTTGATCCAGATGCTTTTCCATATTCCCATTTATAAGAGCTATCATTAAATGTCTCTTCATTTTTAGAATTAACTATTTCTTCATATCCATCTAATAATTCTGATGGTATTTCCTTAACAAATCTAGATATAGAATTGTAACTTGTAGAGCCAAAAATAGTTCTTCTTTTTGCACATGTTAAATATAAATATTGTTTTGCTCTAGTTATTCCAACATAAAACAATCTCCTTTCTTCTTCTAATTCTTTTGGCTCTCCAATAGATTTGTATCCCGGGAATATTCCTTCTTCCATTCCTACTAAAAACACTACTGGAAACTCAAGTCCTTTTGCACTATGTAAAGTCATTAATGTTACAGACTCTTCTTCGTCTTCTAAATTATCAACATCACTAGATAATGTTATCCCCTCTAGGAACTCTGCAAGAGTATTATCTGCTGATTCTTCCTCGAATTCTATTGCTACTGTCAAAAATTCGTCTAAGTTTTGTATTCTAGTTTCTGCCTCAACAGTATTTTCCAATTCTAAAGCTTTTGTATATCCTGTCTTTTTTAATGTCTCTTTTATTAAATCTGATATAAGCATATTATCTTTTTTAGATCTTAACTCTTCTATTGCTTCTATAAACTCTCTAGAATTTAAATATACTCTATTTAGTCCATATTTTTCTGCGTTTTTTATGATATCATACATTGAATTTCCTGTTTCTTCTGATATTTTAGCAATGTTGTCTAAACTTGTTTTTCCTATTCCACGTTTTGGTTCATTTATTATTCTTTTTAATGACATATTATCTGATGGATTAAATATTAATCTTAAGTATGCAATTATATCTTTTATTTCTTTTCTCTCATAAAATTTTAATCCCCCAATTATTTTATATGGAATATCTTCTCTTCTTAAAATATCTTCTATTGCTCTTGATTGTGAGTTCATTCTATAAAGAACTGCAAAATCAGAAAATTTAAAATATTCTTCTGTCTTCAAGAACCTAATTTGGTTTATTATATATGAAGCCTCATCATATTCATCATCACCACTATATATGCAAGGAATATTTCCTTCATTATTTTCTGTCCATAATTTTTTATCATATTTAGTTTCATTATGTTTTATTACTGCATTAGCAGCTTTTAATATATTTCCTGTACATCTATAGTTCTGTTCTAATTTTATTATTTTAGTCCCAGGAAAATCTCTTTCGAAATTTAGTATATTAGAAATATCTGCTCCTCTAAAAGAATAAATTCCTTGATCATTATCTCCTACTACTGTTATATTTCCATACTTTGATGCCAAAATAGATATAAGCATAAACTGTGCTTTGTTTGTATCCTGATACTCATCAACTAATACATATTTAAACTTTTCTGTATAATACTCTAATACATCTTGATTCTCTGTTAATATTTTTATTGTATAATTAATAATATCATCAAAATCAATTGCATTATTTTCTCTTAGTCGCTTTTGATATAATTCATATACTTTTCCTATCGTTTCTTTTCTAAAATCATTAGCGTATTTTACACTATATGCCTTTGGTTCTAACATTTCATTTTTAGCATTACTAATTTCAGACAAAACTGCTCTATCCGTAAACAATTTATCATCTACTTTTAATTCTTTTAAACAATCTTTAACTAAAGTTCTTTGATCGGATGTGTCAAAGATTATAAAAGAACTATCAAATCCTATCCTATCTATATATCTTCTTAAAATTCTTACACATATTGAGTGAAATGTTCCCATCCAAATATCATTTGATGAATCTGATAAAAGATTTTCTACTCTTTGTTTCATCTCATTTGCTGCTTTATTTGTAAAAGTAATAGCCAAAATATTCCATGGTTTTACTTGTTTTTCTTGAATCAAAAAAGCAATTTTATGTGTTAAAACTTTTGTTTTCCCACTTCCTGCACCAGCAATTACAAGAACTGGTCCTTCTGTATTTTCAACTGCTTCTTTTTGTTTATTGTTTAATTCCTCTAATAAATTTTGCATTAACTAAAACTCCTTAATCTTCTTTATTATTTTTCTGTATCTTATCTATTATTTTTTCTACGCATCCTTCTATTTCACTTGCACAAGATAAAAATGTATCTAAATTATATCCCCATGGATCTTTTATGTCATAATCTCTATCTTTACCTAAAATTTCTGCATATTCTTTCATTGTATAAACCTTTTCTTTTATTTCTGGATACATATGCATTACACTAATTTTATGTGATAAAGTAGCACACAAAATCAAATCCATATTCAATATGCCTGAATCTGCAATATTGGTCGAACGATGGCTTCTTAAATCTATATCATATATTTTCATTGCTTCTATTGCATTATATGAAGCAAATGCACCATTTTCTGCAAAAGTACCACTTGAACAAACCTCTATATCTAGACTTCTTTCTTTTGCAACTTTTTTCATAAACGCTTCTGCCATTGCACTCCTGCAAATATTTCCTGTACAAATAAACATTACTTTCATAAGATTTTTCCTTCCATCTTTTTTCTAAATTATAGCAACTATCATTTTGAAATGCAAGCTAAAATTCCCTATTTACTTGTTATTTTGCTCATTTTACTTTTACATAGTTTATTTTGCTTTAAATTACACTAGAAAAGATTCCCAAAACAAATCCTATAATATTTCCTATAGCATTCATCCTTCCATTATATAATTTATTAGATTCTGGTACTAACTCTCCAGATACAATATATAACATTGCACCTGCAGCAAATGCAAGGCATATTGCTATTACACTTTGAGAAACATTACCTATTATTGCTCCAAAATAAGCCCCTACTCCTGTAGTGATTCCAGATAAAATCACACAAAATATCACTTTACTTGTTTTTATTCCCCCATTCTTCATTGGCACAGCCATAGATATTCCCTCTGGTTGAAGTCAAAGTAGACAGTTTAAATCCTTATTTTTTGCTAATCTAATATTTAGCATTAAATTAGCCTTATATTTTTTCTTTTAAATTATTTAATTGTTTAAAATTAAAATACAAATCTACCTGTTTATTTTGATGTATTTCAATTCTATTAATAATTACTTTCATAATTTCTGATGTCGGTTTATTTAGACTTAGAAAATCCTGTACAACACTTTTTATTTTTTCTGTATCATCTTGTTTTGCTTCTTCTTTTTGTTGTTTAATTTCCATGTATTCTTTTTCCTTTTGTTTTATTTCATCACCAAATTTTATCAATAATCTTTCATACATTTCTTCACTTATTTTATTATTTAATTTGTCTACATACATTTGATCAATATTGTTATTTATTAATTTTATCTCGTTTTCTAGTTTTTGAAGTTTTTTTCCATAATCATATTTTGTCATTCCCTTTTTTACTTCTAATTCTATTTTTTCACTATCTATTTTTTGAAATAAATTTTTAATATAATTAATTACTGTATATTCTAAATTAGAATAGCTAAAACCATGTGATGTGCAAAGTTTTAATTTTGAATTTCTGCGATAATTATTACATACCATATAGTAATTACCATTATTTTTTCCTCTTACTCCTATTTTATGTTTGCATTCGTAACAAAAAAGTAAACCATCTAATAAAAACATATTTTTCTTTTCGTTTCTATTGTAGTTTTGAACTATTACCATTTTTTGCACAGCATTAAATATTTTTTTATCTATTATTGGTTCATGTGTATTTTCTACTTCTATCCATTTTTCTTCTGGATTTGTTCTAATTTTTCTATTTTTATAACTTATTCTACTTCTTTTATTTTGTACAGTTGTACCTATATAAGCTTTATTTTTTAATATGTTTTTTACAGTTTTATTTTCCCAAAACGTTTCCTTATTATATCTTGATTTATTAACCGTTGGAATATTGCTATTGTTTAAGTAATCTCTTATTGTTCCAACTTGATTTCCACTAGATGCCATATTAAAAATAGTCCTTACAATTTGAGCTTCTGGCTCATAAATTATTAACTTATTTTTATCATTTGAATCTTTTGTATATCCAAGTGGTGTTTTTCCTCCCACCCATTTTCCTTGTTTTTGCATAGTGTGAAGTGCTGTTCTAATTTTCTTTGATAAATCTTTAGAATACATATCATTTAATATTGATTTAAATGGTGCAATATCATTGTTGCCATTTGATGCTTCAAAAGTATCTATTCCATCTGTTACTGAAACATATCTTACATTATTTTCTGGAAACCATTTTTCTATATATTCGCCTGTTTCTATATAATCACGACCTAAACGTGATAAATCTTTTGTTACAACCATATTAATTTTTCCGTTTTCTATATCTCTTACCATTCTTTGAAAATCTGGTCTATTAAAATTTGTTCCTGTAAAACCTTGATCTATATATGTATCTTTTAATTGGTACTTCCATCCTAATTTTTGCACATATTCTGTTAGTAATGTTCTTTGATTTTTTATACTTTCACTTTCATCATAACCTCTATCTACATCTTCTTTTGATAACCTTATATATATTGCTACCTTGTATATTGTTTTTTCTAATTGTTCAAGCATTGTTCCTCCCTCCTATGCTTGGATAAAACAATTTGAATTGATTTTTATTATAGCTTATTTTGAATAAAATTTTAATGCTCAAAAATATCTTTTTTTAAGATATTAATTATTAAGTGTTTTATTAATCCTTCTAACTCTTCACCTTTTTCATCGAAGTATATATTGATTTTGAAAGTTTCACTCATATCAACTCACTCTCCCTATACTATATATACATCCGTTTTCTTATAAAAATTCTCCCTTATATTAAAATTTATTTTTGATTTTTTTAGTATGTCCGTATCTGTTCATAAATAGTTCTAGGGTAGCTATGCGATAGTTTTCACTATCACACACCTACCCTAGTTAGTAAAATATGTCATCTATTTGTTCAAAAGCATTGGTAATGCTGGTTTTGCCAATTATTAAAATGTCCAATTTAGGAATTTATTTTACTCGGAAATTTGGACATTTTTAGCTTATACATAATTTCATAAAAAGTACTGAAATATTTTGTTTTTGTATAATATTTTTACAAAAATTTTTTATTTTAAAATTTAGAGCAAATTACAAAACTCACATTTTAAAATTTAGTTTTAGCAACAATAATTGTAATTTATCAAGATGATTATAGCATACTA
>HF999522.1 GCA_000434015.1 Clostridium sp. CAG:571 | reverse complement strand
ATTTCTTTTTGAAATTTTAAACTTCCACATATTGTTATTACTTTCATTTTTTATATCTTCCCTACAACTTACTATTTTCTTTTTACTTTGTTAATTTATAACTTTCTTTTATCAATTCTTTTACTAACACCTTGTCGACTTTTCCATCAATAATAATTGTATTCCAATGTTCCTTATTCATATGATAAGCAGGTATTATATAATCATAAGTATTTCTTAATATATCTGAATAATTCGGATCTGTTTTTACATTAAGATATAACTTATTATTAACATTCATAATTAGTGCAAACCACTTTTTGTTTTTACAATGTTTCATTGTTACAGATTCAAAGTCATCTGGAAATGGGCAGTCTTTAAATGTATCTTCTAATGTTAAACAATATTTTATTATTTCTTCTTTATCCATATCTAATCCATTTTATAATAAACTACTAAATTTTTTACTATATTTATCAATATCTTTTGTACTTTGACTAATAATAAATTCTGTTACTTTAATTTTTAATCTCTCAACTTCATCATTTGTATAGTTCTTATTTTCTACATCTATTCCTGCTTCATTAAATAATTGAATATCTTTGTTTGAAAATTGCATTGTTTGTTACCTCTTCTATTTCTTACATAAACTTATTTTTTTATATCACAAAAGTGCATAATTATCAACTATCAATCCATTTTTCATATCAAATATTTTTATTTAAAAACTAAAAATTTTCATTAAAAAATAAGTGATTTTCTTACCACTTACTTTTTAATAACAATCTCATTATAAATATGTTCTATTTTAATAACTTTTTTCTCTAAATAATATACCTATAACATCTTGGATTCCTGACTCATAATACAATTTACAATCAAAACTTTGAATCCTTGATCTATTTTCTAATAACTTATCTATCATATCAAGTATTCTTTTTTTTGCCTTGAATCAATATTTGGTATTGTTTGAATTTCTTTAATTACATCATCATGTGTTATATCTTTTAAATTATTTTCTTTTATAAAACTTTCTCTTACTTCCAATTTTCTTTCAATTTCACTTTCTCTAATATCAAATATTTTTTCAAAGATATCATTTTTAATTGAATTTCCATCTTGATCAATAATAACAAGCCTTCTCATCACAACTCCTCCTCTCTTAAGTTGTGTGTGATATTAACTCTGTTTAAACTAATTGTCAACTTATCTTTACAGATTTTATAAAAATCTGAAACCCTGAAATCCTTGAATGAGTAAAATGATGTATTATCCCCTTATATTCAAAAAAATAATACACCATAAACGAAACCCCTCATCCCATCATTTCGTTTATGATAATCTAGTATGTAAATAATAATATTTACCACAAATGCTGTTATATAAAATAACATTGTCCATCCTTGCCCAAACTTTTTACACTCGTGTATCCCTTTTACAAGTTTTGCCTCCTGAAACTCTTTATTTATTGTGAGTATATGTTACAAAATCTCACTGACGCATTTCTTACAAATAGATTCTTTGTAATCATACGAATGGACTTTATAGCATCGCCTCCATCAGAGCTATCACTTTATTATTTTATAACGAGTTTATGGCATCTCTCGTTCTCTTATTCATTTTAATAAATAAAAAACTCTAGCCAATTTATAAGCTAGAGCCTTTTTTGCTATTCAAATTCCTCTTCTTCGAATTTTTTTAGTGCTTCATTATCCTTTTGTTTTACAATCTCCATTAATCCTTTTTCTAATTCTTGAAAATTTTTATAAGTTACAAATACATTTATATTATCTATATATTTTTCAGAAAAACCTGTTTCTATAATACTCTTTTTCAAAAAATTTGCTAAAATTTCTTTATCTGTATCTTTTAAACTTTTAGTTTGAACATAGTTATTAATTAAATTTCTTGTACTTATATAAGAATCTTCTATTACTCTTTTTCCCATATACCCAACAAATTCTGCTAATTCTATTCCTTGATAAGTTGGGCTATCCATTATTTGATTATATATAATATTTTTTTCATCATCATAATAAAATGGACAATAATCTGTATAAAAAACCATATCTACATTAAATTCGTCATCAATTACTACATCTGCTACTCTTTCATCTCGATATAATAATTGTAATATTTCATTTTTATATTTTTCTAACTTTATTTCTTTAGTATTGTAATCTGTCAAGTTCACTATTGTATTAAATTCAGAACAACTTTTTATTCCATCTTCTACTATTTTATTTTCATAGTACCTTAACATTTCATCTTTATTCATTTCTATTGAAAATTTTTCTTCCATAATCACCTTTCTTAAATGGAGTTCTTTATTCCATTTCTTCTTCATCTTCTTTTTGCTTTTCTATTTTATATATCTTTTCCTGTGATTCAAAATCTTTAACGAAATAATTCACAAATTTTTGCATATATTTCAAACTTTCTTTTAACCTTCGATTTTCTTTATCAACTCCCCATTTACATACTTCTGTTATGTTATAGTTTCTTGTATTAATTCCTAATTTTTTTGCTACTGCAAAAATAGTTGCTATAACCTCTGTCTGACTTTGACTTGCATATTTATCAACATCAAAATATGGAATATTTGAATTTCTTGTATTATGACTTATATCACTAACAATTGATTCAATATTAGCCATTTGACTATTGGTATCATAATATAAACTTCTTCTAGCACACATTCCTTTTAAGATCGTATCTATATATTCTTTTTTATATTCCTTCTTTTTTATTATAGCATCTGTTTGTGATATATCGTAAACTTCTACTACCTTAAATTTAACATCATTATTTATTTTTATTCTTTTTATTATTTCAAGTGGTTTTTCGTCATCTTTAATTTTATATTTATATTTTTGATATTCTTCTTTAGTTGCTATAAATGATACATTATCTCTTTGTGATTTCAATAATAGAATATTATTGTAACTTGTATTATACATTGTTGCTAATGTTTTTAAAAAGTCACGCATTTTACTTGGATTTTCAAATGTTTCTTGTGCCATTTCATTTGTACTATTTATTAATTCTTGTACTCTATCATCTATATTAATCACCTGCTTTCTTTTTCAAACTTTTCTTAATTTTTATATTATAACTCATTGTAGAATAAATCTTTTTATATCCTGAATTTTCTTTTCTTATTTTTTTTACTACTACTTCTTTCAACTTTTCTCCTTCTATGCTTCTGCCTCTTCCTCTTTATCCACTTCATTTTTTTCATTTTCTTTGGTATTTTCAAATATCTTATTAATATATTTTTCTATTGTTTGAGATACTTTTTGCATAATTTCACTACTCTCATATTGTTTTGCAATCTTATGAATTCTAGCCAAATCCTGTACATGTGTTGTTTTTACTGTATCTTCTTTTTCTTGTACATGAATCTTTGTATTTTCAACATATAATTGTCTTCTCTGTTCTATATAATTATCTTTTTCTTTAATTGTATCTGCATATAATTTATTTTGAATATCGATTTTTCCCTGTATACTATCTTTTTCATTTCTTAACTCTGTAATTTTTGCATTTAGTAAATCTACTTGTTTTAAATCATTTTTTGATGCAAATGCTATATAAATTATTTTCTCTAATCTATTCATTTTATCTGTTTTGGCTAATATTGCTCTTTTTTCTTCTTCTAATTTTTCTATGTTTTGTTGTTTATCAAATTTACTATTTTCCATTTCTTTTTTTCTTGATTCTAATCCTGATAAATCATAATTTATTTTTTCAATTTTGGCATCCAATTCTTCCATTTGTTCTAATTTTATGTTTTTCATATTATCAATCCTTTCTTTTTTCAAAAAGGAGAGTTCTATTTGAACTCTCCAAAATATATTCTAACATCCTGTTCTTGGTAATTTTACTTCTAATTTTTTTTCATATACTTTTGTAGTGTGATCATCCTCATCAAATACATAATATGTTTTGTGATATCCTTCTACTTTTGTTTTGTTTGTAAATGTATCATCTTCTTTTACTGAAGCTTTAACTTTTACAAATAATTGTGGTTTTTCTACTGAAGAAAATCCTACATCTACTTTTCCAAACTCTGCTTTAAATTCTGTTACATACTCATCCGCTTCTAATTCTAAATTTGAAAAATCAATATAGTTATTTGTTTGTGTATTCAAATTATCTCTTAATAATCTATAATCCTTTTTATTCGTTTTATAATATACGGCATAATTTAAATCTTGATTATATGTTCCAGTTACAAGTTTTGTAGCAGTTACATAGTCTGTTGGTAAATAATCATACCAAGTAAAATCTTTTAATGGCACATTACCTGTATTTTTTATTGTAAAATCATATTTAATCTCTTGATTTGCTGTTGTCTGAATAATTCCATCTTTTTCAACATCTATATCTGGATTATCAGGTTTATTGGTAATGTTTAATTCAACAATTTCACCATGTTTAACTATCTCTGCTGAATATTCATTTTCGTTTAATTGATACCATTCTCCAGATTCCCCTTCCAATTCTTTTATATATTTTTTGCCTTTTTCTAATTTACTTGTAATTGCAATTCCATCTGCTCCTGTTGTAATTTTCTCTATAAAGTTTTTGTTTTCATCATATACTCCAAAAGATACATTTGGAATTGGTGTTCCTTTTTTATCTCCATTTATTTTGTTGTCTTCTTCTGATGTTTTTATTACTTTAATTTGTCCATATATTTTTTGATTTTCAAATGTATAATTAACAATCTCATTTTCTTTTAATATGATTTTCTTCATTTCTGTATCTAATACATATTTTTCATTTGTTTTTGTTTCTCTTATATATAATTCAGGGTAATCTCTTACTGCATATCTTTTTGTATAACATTCTCCATTTTTATCTGTTTTTAATTTTTCTAAAACATTCCCATCTTTGTCTAAAACTTCAAGTTCAACATCTTTTAATTTTACTTCATGATTTTCCTTATCAACTTTTATAATTTTTATTTGTGATTTTTTTAATTCATTTTCTACTGTTGTGTTAGTAGTTTCATTCCAATTAATTTTAATTTCAATTGGATTCTCATTAAGATTATACCATTTTCCTGTTTCTTCTTCAATTAATGACCAATTTCCTGTTCTTAAACCTTTAATATGAATTTCACCATTTGCATCTGTTGTATAATGCCCTGTTACTTTTTGAAATTCGTGTGAATATAATGCGAATTTAACTCCACCCAAAGTTATTTTTTTATTGTCACTATCTACTTTATATACACTTAAATCTCCTCTTTTGTGTTCATTTCCAATTGTTAATTCTTTATATGTATCATAGTCCAAAAGAATTTCATTTTCTTTATCATCTAAAATATATTCAGATTTTGTTGCTATTTCTGTGGCAATTACTTTTCCTTGTCTTAATTTATTTAGTTCAATACAACCTTGTGCATTTGTTTTATAATTCCCGATATTTTGTCCATCACTATATCTAAAATTAAATTCTACTCCTTCTATTGATTTTTTAGTTTCGTTATCTATTTTTATAACTTTAATTTTTGATTTATATGCATCTACTGATAGAGTTGCCTCACCACCTGCTGTGTAATATGCATCATAAGTTAATGCATAATTTTGCCAATTAGAATTTGGACTTTGTCCAAAAAATACTGGATAGCTTTTAACTTTACCATTTAGTGATATTTTTCCATCAAAATTATCTAAAATTTTGTCTTTAGGAACTACAACTTTAAAATGTTCATTGCCATTAAATGTAGTTTTAGCATTACCACTTAAATCGGCAATATAACTTCCTTCTGGAAAATTACTAATTGATGTAACTATATAATTAGATACATTTACATTACTTGTAACACTATACTCTTGTGAATAATAGTTACTTCCATCTGCTTTAAAGCTTCCTATTTTATTTGCATTTAGTACACTGTTTACTGATGGTGTTTCTGATCCATATCTTGCTTGATTTACAATGTTTTTTATTGCATTAAATATTTTTGTTCCTCTTGCATCTCCACCACGATAAAAACTATCTACATCTCTGTTATATATAACTGAATATACTGCTTGTTTTGTTGCTACAAATGCATCTTGATCATTTTCTACTCCAAGTTCTGATGCACTTTTATATGGAAATCCATTTACTATTGCTCTCCACACTTGAACATCTGATAATATTTCTGTTACATTTACACTATAATTTTGTTCTTCTCCAACACCATGTTTATCAACATTTAAGCAATATGCATAATGTAATACCCCATTATTTCTATATCCAACCATTGTTGTAATAACATAACTCCATATTCCTGATGTAGTTTTAAATTGTAAATGTTGACCACAATCTCCTAAATTTTCTACATATGCAGAATTAACTTCAAAAGCATTTGCAATGCCTGACATTGAATTTACTAATATTAAAATTAGTAATATTATACTAACTAATTTTTTTAATTTCATTTTCTACCTCCATTAAAAAAACACCCTAAAAGGTGTTCTATTATTTTTTATTTAATTTCATTTTCTACAACTACTTTATTTTCTCTTTCAATTATATTTTGTATTATTTTATCTCTATGTATATGTCTATATATTTGAATATAAGCTACTAAAAGCACAAAAACTATGATGCAAACAAGATAAAATTTTGCTGCAAAATTTAGTTCCCATTTTGGCTTTATTTCGACTTTATAAACTTTGTCTTTCTCTTTTTTCATATAAACCACATCCTCTTCCTTGTGCTTATTGTAACCCATTTTCATTTTTATTTCAAGTTATTTTCCACAATTTCTGTTGCTTGCACACATAACCTTTGCAATTTCTTATTTGCAATACAAGTTATTAATGTTAATTTATTTTGATCTGTTTCTTTTAATAAATTCCAGTCTGTTTCTAGTATTGTTTGTATATTATCAACTTTATACTTTCTTGTAAAAAAATTTGTTTTATATGTAATTATATCTCCATTTTCTAATTCATTTAATCTAGCAAAATACGAATTTTTAT
Organism: Clostridium sp. CAG:571; assembly: GCA_000434015.1. Taxonomy (GTDB): domain Bacteria; phylum Bacillota; class Clostridia; order TANB77; family CAG-508; genus CAG-492. The sequence goes on along the minus strand of HF999522.1, from coordinate 122,638 downwards.
TACCTCTATTATGTCCTGCAAGTCCAACATTGCCATCATAAATTGATGTATTTTCTATATGCCCTATGTATTCGTTTAATATTTCATTACTACTACCTTCTTTTACCTCAGCTTTTAAACCGTATTTTTTCAATACTAATTATTCCTAATATTCCATCTTTTAATATGTCTGAATCGTCTGCTTGATTATATGTAATATTTTCAAATTTAGAATCTGTTGTTATATTATTGGGATCAACTAAATTTTTATCATATACAATGCAATAATACAAAGTACTACCAATTATTATAACCAATAAAATGCAAATACTTATTATAACCATGTTATTTTTCATTCCATCCTCCTACTGTGCAATTTTATCTTTCTTTTTTCTTTTCCAAAGAAATATTCCACTTATTACTAAAATACTAGTTCCTGCTGTTGCTACTACTATTGGTGTATAATTTGTTTTTTCTTCTACATCTTCTTGAGGCATTTCTTTATATTTTATATTAAAGGTTATTGACTCTGTTTCTTCTTTTTCCAATGTTCCTATATATGTTACAGTTGCCAAATAGCTTTTTACTATTTTCCTTTCTTTTATTCCTTCATATTGCATCTCTCCATCATATGCTATTGGAACATCTTGCCCTTCAATCTTTTCTACTTGTGAAATATTCCAAATTGGATTTACTAAATAATAAGTAACTCCATTTTCTTCAATACTCTTTGGAATATCGTTTAATTCATTAGTTGGTACATTTTCATATTTTTTTGTTAATGATACTTTGTATTGCTCTATATAACTATCATTTGTTTTTATATCTAATGAATTATTTTGTAATTCTAAAATTCCTGACATTCCATCCTTTGTCATTTCAATTTTATTTTCAAACATATTTAACACATCGTATTTATTATTCGTATATACTATTTTTTGTTTTGTTTGAGTTTCTTCTTTATTAATATTTTGTTTATTTTCTTGTTTTGCCACATCTTGTAATTCATATTTAACATTATCAATATTAATATTTTTTTGAATATTTTTTTCAAATTCTTCAGCATTCTCTATTGATATTGTTTCATTTATTTCATAATCTTTTAATTCAATATTTGATGCAAAACAATTTGTTGAAAAAAGTGTTAGTATTAACATACTCAATCCTATAATTCTTGATTTATTCAAATTCTCCTTCCTCCTCTTCTTTTAATTCTTCATTTAATTTTTTTCTTATGTCCCTTATAAATTGAAATTCCTTCATTAATTCAGGGATTTTTGTTCTTTTTCTAAATTCTATATCTCCACTTTCTTCTCCAAGTCTACAAAAAACATATCCATCTTTTAATTTACTTAAACTTTTTTCAAGTGCTTGAACTTCTTCAAATTCTTTATAGTATTTTAAAGAATCCCAATACATAAATACACAATCTTTATTATTTTCTTTATAGTCGTGTTTATTAACATAGTCTAACAAATTTTCTGTCATTTTAGCTTGTGCATCTTCTACCTTCTTAAAATCTTTTTTCGTTACTGCAATCATTACTTCACTATAATATCCCACATTTTTTCCTTTCCTATTTCAAACCTAACATTTGAAATACAATGTTCCTTAATGATTCATTAAAAATAATCGTAAGTCCTAGTGATGTTAATCCAAATATAATAGCTGTTCCTAAAAGCTCTAATAATTTATCTACTGCCTGAATTAAAAGTGTAAAAAAATAAACACTTGTATTATTTACTTGTGTTTTTTCTATACCTTCACTATTCAATTTTTTATTTTTCTTCATACTCGTAATGTATTTTTTCAAATTATTTCTTTTTTGTTTCTTTATAATTTCAGCCTTTTTAAATTTTTTACTCTCTTTTTTTGACAATCCATCTGATATTAATGATTTTTTCAATTCAGATTTTATTTTTTCTAATTCAACAGAATTTATAATATTATATATACCTTTTTCGTACAAATTAGTTAAAATATCATTTTGATCATCATATCCACTTGCTAAAATTATTATTCTTATATTTGGATATACTTCATAAAAATAACTTATACCATTTATAATATTTTCTTCTGTTCCCTTTAAACTTTTTAATTCAATAATAATATATTTTATCAATTTAAAGTTTACTTTTGTTTCTTTTATATATTGTAAAAAATCTATTTCTCCTATTTTACTTAATATCGTGATATTTAATTCTTCACAAACACCCTTTATTAAATCTTCCATAGGATTACTTGCAATGTAACTTAACATTATACTCCCCTCCTAATCAAGTACCCTCTCTTCATACGGTACATTATATATTACATTGTTAGATTTCAAGTATTCAGTATTATTGGTAGTATCTCCAGTATTTTTGCCTAGTTTCCAGAATACATTATTTAATACTACAATTATCAGTAAAATAATAAATATAGCCAAATAGCAAAACATTTCCTTCTTATCTCTGTTCATCATTCTACCTCCAATTCATCGATATTCTCTCTTTTGTGTTGTTGATAATATTTTTTATAAAATTTATCATATTGCAATGTTTTCCCTTCTTTCTCTCCTAATTCTTCGAATGTCATTTTCTCAAAAATACCGTTGTCAAAAACCTTTACCTTTCTTGGTTTTGTATTTGTCGTTTGTAATTTAATAAGTCTTTCAATAATTTCTTCTCTAAATGTTGGATTTATCTTATTTAAAAAACATCCATAAGTGGATACAAATGGCTCTTCAATTTCATAATTAGGTACATACATTTTTATATCAACTGCATGTCCACATCGTTCTGCTTCTAAAACAATAAAATCTGCAACATCACTTTTTCTAATTTCATAATTATCTCCATTTGAAGTTTCGACAAATAAAAAACCTTCTTTATTGGCAATTTCAGACATTTCTTCTCTTGTATATAATTCATATAAATCATAATATTTTTTTCTTTGCATTATTCCCTCTCTTTCTCACCAAATAAATATGGTGCAGGATCAATGGTATCTTTATTAGTACCACTACTTTTTCTTACCTCAAAATGTAAATGATCTCCTGTGGAATTTCCAGTAGAGCCTTGTATTCCAATTACTTGTCCTACTGCAACTTGCTGGCCTTTAGTAACTTGTAATGAATTATCTCTCATGTGCCCATAAAATGTATAAAATATATTTCCTTGTTCATCTATATGTTTTATTTCTACACAATTCCCATATCCATTTTGCCACCCTGAATGTGTTACTTCTCCATTGTCAACAGCCATAACTTTACTGCCAAGACTTCCACATAAATCTATTCCTGTATGATTTGAATGTACTACTCCATGTGATTCTCTATACCCAAATTTACTTGTAACTTGAATAAAATTTTCAATTGGCATAGCAAATTTGCCATTATATACAGTTTCTCCTATTTCTGTTTCATTTTCTATATTACCTTTTTCTGTATTATTAGTCGATTTTGAATTTGAACTTGTTATTTGAAAATATGAGCCTATTATTAATATAAATATTATTATTCCAATTATTAAATATATTTTTTTACTCATATACATCACTCTTTGCAAATTTTGAATCTATCATTTCTAATTCGTAATCAAATAACTTAAAAATCATATATAATTTTCTTGTACCACACATAAATAAACACTCTCCTACTTTTGCATTTAGTATCATTTTTTCTTCCTGTTCAGTCAAATTAAATATGTTTACTATGTCTTTTAAGTCCTTTCCATCACATTTAAAAAATAGTTTATTGGTTGAATTTGCCAATAAACTTTGACCATATAATCTAATTTTTTCATTTAGATAATCTTCAATACTTTGTGAAATTACACAAATTGAAGAATTATGCTTTCTTGCCATTTTACTAATGTATCTCACATATTCCAATGTTTGTGGAATGTTAGGATCTATTAGAATATGACATTCATCAGCTACAAGCATTGTTCTTTCATTAACATCTTTACTTAAAATATCCCAAGCATAAGACAAAATATTATAATACTGTGCTCTTTTATATTGAATTTGAAACTTTTGCATTGTTGATGTATTAAATGTTGTTATTCTAGTATCTACTTCAATGTTTGTATATCCATTCCATATACTAGATGCTTGTCCGATGCATATTGGTCTAATTAAGGCTAATAATTTTTCATAGACTGCATCTTGATATTTTTTGTTTTCATTATCAATAAAAAAATACAAATCTTCTAGAATCGGAAAATCTGTATTTTTTAATTTTGAAATATCTGTTTCTTTCGTAATATTAAATTTAGCATATAGTTTCTCAAATATTAAATCTAATTTTGAAAACTCTATTTCTGTTAATGATGGATACAATATTTGAAAAAATGTTTCTAAAAATTGAAAATGCAATGATAAAGCATTTTTTCCTATTTCATCATCTCTATTTATTCTCACTTGTAATGGATTTAAAACTCCTCCACTATCTATTCCGTCACATTCTATTACTTTGCCATTTAATTTTTTACATAAATGATTATATTCATTTTCTACATCTATTATTAAAATTTTGGTTGTAGGAATTTCATTTAATATCATATGCTTTACTGCCATACTTTTTCCGAGAGCCTGAACTTCCTACTACAAACATATTGCTGTTGCCTCTCATTATATCTTGCTGCCATAAATTAAAAATAATAATACCACCATTTTGATTTATTCCCCAATAATATCCGTTTTTATCAATAAAAGTTTCTGTATTAAATAGAAATCCTCCTGTAAAAGAGCTTGTTAATATATTTCTTTTAAATTTTTTACTTAACTCAGTTTGAATTGTAAAAAAAGGTGCTACTGCTTTAAAACCATCAAATTGCAAATAATTCGTTAGATTCCTTATTTTCAATTTTTGATGTTGTACTTCATTTTCAACTTCTTTACATTTTTGTTTTAATTCTTCTTTCTCATCTGCTGAAACTAAAATGTATATTGTTAGATATGATACAACTTCATTATTCTGTATCATTCTATTTATAATTTCACTTGCCTCATTTATTTCTTTTTCTCTAATTTGTCTACTTGATTCATTTTTTGATATTTGTAATAATCCTGAAGCATCTCTGATTCTTGCATCTAATGAATCAATTAATTCTGCATTATCTGTGGGCTCAATATTTATCGAGAATATTGCTCCTATGTTTCTAACTAAATTTCCTAACCACTTTAATTCTACATTTGATGGATAATGAACAATTGTATATACTTTACAATATCTACTTCCAAAATATATTTTATTTCTTTCAAATGTTAGTCCTCCAGTTGGTGTAATTAAATCTATTAAATTATAATCTGCTTCTTGTTTTTTTATTTTTTATCACCTGCCTTTGTTTCTAATGCTTCTTTTATTCTTTGTTTTGCTATTTCATAATATTGGCTATTTATTTCAAAACCTATAAAATTTCTATTTTGATTTATTGCTCCAACCAGAGTTGTGCCACTTCCAGCAAAACAATCTAAAATCAAATCACCCTCGTTACTTGAATTTATTATGTGATTTTCTATAAACGGTAATGGTTTTATAGTTGGATGTTTCCATTTTTTCTTGTCGACTTGATTTACTCCTGAAATATAATATTTTCTTTTAGTATGATAATTTCCATATAGCCTTACTCCCTTTTCTCTTGCAAATACTACATATTCTGTATCAGGCAAATAATTATTATTTGTTAATGGACTAGGATTCATTTTATGCCATGTTAATATTTCATAATTACAATCTTTATTCATAAAATATTCCAGTAATTCCTTTACCTGCCTTTTAGAACAGTAAATGTATATATTTATCTTTTTCATTTTTTGTACTAATAAATCTAATACTTTTAAATCAAATCCATCCTTTAAATCTAATAGTTCATTTGCATAACTATTAAAACTTGATGGATGTTTTAATTTGCTTAAATTTAATTTATATGGCGGATCTATTATCACTAAATCGATACTTTTATCATCTAATAATTTTATTCCTTCCATACAATCCATATTGTAAACATTATTTATTTTTAACACTACTTCTCCTTATTTTTATGATGCTATCATCATAATCCACACTCTCCTTTCGAGCAAATTCTGGAATTGTAAAACTTTTAATTAATAATATAATTTCTGTCTTCTCTAATATTTCAGATTCCAAATCACATTGTTTTAATCTATTTTTCCAGTTTATTGCTCTTTTTTCTAATTTTTCTTCAACATTCTCTGATGCATTCTCCCATATACATAGATAAAATTCATTTTCGATAATGTTTTTATTTGCAACCATTTCATGTGTTGCTATAATTCTTTTTTCAACAATTCTTATACTTGCCTCATCTTTTAATTTTTTCTTTAAATCTTCTTGTTCTTTTATAAAATCTGCAATATCTACTTTTCTAGGAATTATAAAAATAGTATATGGTTGTTGTTCATTACTAAACTCAACACTTGAACTATTCATTTTTTGTATAAGTTCCTCTTCTGAAAATAATTCCGTATTTATTGGGTGTACTCTTATAAAAGAAATTACTTGTTTATCTAATGTATATAAAAAGTTATCTTCAATTTTTCTAATATTTAAAAATTCATTTAATGATTTATTCTCTTTTATTGAAATTCCCTCTTTCATACTTATACCCTTTTTGCATAAGTTCATATTTTACGATATTTTTTATATTATCCATTAAAGAAAAACCACTTCTATTTTTAGTAACAAATACAACTGAAATTGCTGTACTTCCTATAACTAAGAATGTTGCTAATAAAGTGGTTTTTGTTATTTTATATATGCAATATGCAATTATACTTGATATAGCCAAAGCAATAATACTTTTTATTAATTCAGCCATACCATATCCTTCAAAAAATTCAGTTTGCAATTTAATTTGCGATGGTATTTTTACAGTTTTTTTCATCTACTACCACCTCCACCTGCTCCTCCGACCAAATGAATTATTTTCCTTATGATTTATATAATCTTGATATGTAAAATTAGAAGGAAAAATAAATCCATCTGAATCTCTATAATATGCTATATCTGCATAATAGCCTTTCCAAAAACCTTGACAGTCATTAAATAGTCTTAAATAACTTACATTTTCTACTACTTTAGCTGAAGAATATAGTCCAAAGGCTTCATGTAATTCTTCATTGTCAGTTAATGCTGCAATTGTTTTATTTGAATCTGTTATAACATATCTTTTTCCATCTATATTTACAACTTCTCTATTTTGACAATCTTTATCTTCTATTTTAGCAAATGTAATATCACTTGTTTCATCATCTGCAATTCCAGTAGGTGTTCCAAAATAACTTTTAGGAATTTCTAAAAGGCTTAGTGACAATGTTATTAATATACTTGCTATAACTGTATTTTTTGCTAATTTAATATACTTCATTTTGTTGTCAGGTTCTACACTCATTTTTATTAATAAGATAATAAATGTTACACTTCCAATAGCGATGCCAATGTTTCTTAAAACTCGTATTATTTCTTGTAAAGTTTCGATTTTTATCTCCTCCTTCTTAATCTTGGTGTCAATGCCCTTAAATTACGTGCCGTATTTCCTGCTGAATTTATAATGCTTCCATTTGGTTTTACCAAATATTTTGATAGTATCATTGGTGTATTTACTGATATTATTGCTATTGCAATAGCATAAATTAAATGTCCATTTATTGTTACTAAAATTGACAAATTCATAAGTGTTAATTGTATTACCAATGTAAATGCTGTCATTAAAAAGCCTCTTATATATTCAGGAAATACTCCTCCATCTGAATTTAAAAGTCCGAATACTTGCAAATGGTATTCCCATTCTCATTAGTAGCATTTCAATTCCCTTCATAATAAATTGACAAATTAAAACTAGCCAAGTTATCAATAATACTAAACATGCTACTGCTGTAAAAATACCTCCTGCAATATTTCCACTTAACACTTCAGATAAACTTACCGTTTTAACGGGCATAGCACCTAAAATGCTATTTAGAAAACTACTTGTGATTCCGACAAATATATCATAAATTTCTTTACAACAAATCATAATTATTACTGCTTTTAGCATTCCGACAATTAAATGAATTGGATTTTTCTCTGCATCTCCATCATTTTGTAAAAAATATATCTTTATTAATTTTGCAATAAATACAATTACTAAAATAAAACAAGCATAATTAAATACAACTTGATATATTCCGTTGAAATCTATTTTGCTGCCACCCTGAACTTGTATGCTATTTAATTCTCTTTCTATAAAAAACACCAAATTCACCATACTTTTAAATAATGAATTTAGTGTTGCCTCTGATCCATCAATAAATTTTTGAATTAATTCTACAAGCATATCTGCCATTTTTTATCACCTCTATTCAAAGAAAATTCAATAATTTTCTTTATCTGTAGAATCCAAGAATTACATCTATAAGTGCCAAACCACAAGTAATTAATACCATTGATATTAAAGTTGTTTTAATATTTTGCATATTTCTTCTTCTTTCTCCCTCATCATTTGTTTTTAGGCAATAAACATAGTAAATGAAATAACCACCACAAATTGTTATTCCTATACCAGTTAGCCATTTAATTACTGCATTAACTAAATTTTGTGTTCCTATAACTAATTTAGTTTCTTCAAAACTTGCTGCATGAACTATCTGTTGCATTGCAAATAATAAAACAACAAATAAGATTATTCTTAAACCAATCTTAATTGCTGTTTTTATTTTTTCTTTATTTTTATTCATCATTATCCTTTCTCTTCCTACTTACTCTCCAGTTTTCACGAAGTTCTTTTAAATTCTGTCTTTCTTCAAAATCTTCTTCATCCATATTATTTATTTCATCCCAAATGTTCCATATTTTAACCTTTTGAATTTCTCTTATTGGTCTTTCTTCCTCTCTTTTAATTCTTAATTTTTTATTTTCTTCTTTTGTTCCCATTCCATTTAATTTATTAAAATACATTTTTGATATATCTGGAACATATAATATAGCTGAATATTCACCTGCAATCATTACTAAAATAATTGGACTTTGTATTCTTAACACTTCATCTGCTGTTAACATCTTTCTAGAAATCAAACTCATACTGCTACTACTATTATCATATTTAATATTCGTGTTACTACTTTCACCATAACTTTGTGCTGAATATACTCCGTAATTTGTCTGATATTTTAGTTGCTGTTTCAACACTATTTGATTTTAAATATATTAGAGTAGCATTGTCTAAAATATTCTGTGCTCCTTCTTTTCCGTATTTTTCTTCTAGTTGTCCAAAACTTTGAATTGCAATTGTAAATCTGCAATTTCTACCGTCTTGAAACTGTTAGCATTGACTGAAATGTATCAATTTTTGTAAAGTTAGCAAATTCATCCAATATAAAATTCATTCTTATAGGTAGCTCTCCTCCTGAATTTCTACTGCTATCTACAATTGCTGTATATAACTGTTGTACTAATAGACTACCGTAATTTATGATATGTTAATTTATCGTCACTCAATAAAATGTATATTACTGTTTTCTTTGTTGCAAAATCTCTTAAATCAAAATCTGATTTTTGTATTGTATCTGCAACATATTCACTTACAAACATTTGTAAAGTAGAAAGTGCTGCCGCCACAAAACTTCCTCTTGTTTTTGATGGTGCTGTACCTGCTACTGCAAAAAACTTTTTTATAGGATCTTCTGCTGTTTTATTTTTCATATATTTGTCAATTAACATTTCACCATCATCTGCTGTTTTAAACATTTCAGCCACAAAATAATAAGCATTTGTTAAAGTTTGATATTCTCTTCTGCCTTTATTTTCAAGTACCACAGCCATAATTGCTGTTTTTATTACACTCTGTTCTCCATTAACCCAGATAGGCTCTGTTTTATCATTCTTTTCTACTAATATATTTACAATATCATTTACAAGACTTTCAGCAAGTGGAATATTATCATCTTCTACTGCATTTATAACTAAATCTAAAAAATTATAATGATTACTTTTTAAAAAATTTATAAAATCTAATGCAATTACATTATATCCAAGTTCTTTTAATTTTGGTGCTGTATATAAATATAATTCACCTTTTACATCACTAATTAGCATATTTTCTGATGCTAACCCAAGCATTGTTATACTTGGAATTAAAATTGACCTTGACTTTCCTGATCCTGAACTACCTATTAAAATCGTATGTAAATTGTCTCCAATGAAATGTATTTTTTCTAGATTTCCATTTCTTTCAAAATTAGTTATTATTCCACCTGAATCAAAACAACTTTCTTTATATTCCTTGTTTCTATCAATTATATTGTAATTAAATATCTTGTCATAGTCTTTTTTTTGTAACCACCAAGCCGTACCATATTGCCCATCTCCTGCTGGCACTGGTACTTCTATCTTATCTGTTAATTTTACTGTTTTACTATGATATATATTTTTAGTTTTATTTGTAAATAATAATAAAAATGTTATTACTATAGTTTCTAATATTATAAATATCAATAGTATTCTTTTATCTGCGAACAATGTTTTTATTATCTCTTGTAAATTCAAATTTAACATACTTTCAAAATCTTTACTAAATAAAAAATGTAAATTTACAGATGTATAAGCACATATCCCTATACTAAATATTATCGCTATTATAAGTAAAATTTTTCTATTTATATTTTTTCTCCTTTTTTGGAACTCCACATTCCTCCTTTTCATGTAAATTAAAAGAACATCTACTTTATAATAAATGTTCATTATTATTTTTCCCAGTTAAAACTAGATGCATTCATTTTATTAATTGCAATATCTTTTTTTGCTTGTTTAGATAATTGTTTTTTATATTTTATTTCAAAATTTTTCACATACTTTTCCTCTTGTCTTGCTGAAAAATAAACACAATTAAATATTCTCCATATCAAACTTTCAGTTTCATTATAGTACATTGTTTTATCATCTTCTATTTTTTGATTTAATAAGGCTCTCTCAAAATTCAAAATTTGATTTCCTATTATCTTTTTTATTTCTTCTTCTGCTTTTTCTTTTTCCAATTTTTGTGCTTCTTCAATTTTATTTTTATCACTATACTTAAAAGTAATAATTTTCTGTTTTGCCAATATATATTCATTAATTTGCTTTTGTGTATCTAATGACTTCTCAATAATTTTTTGTGATAAATCATCTACTTTTTTTATAACTTCAGGATACTTCTTTAAATATTGATATTTTATACTTCCACTTGTTTCTTTTAATAATTTTCTTAATTCTAATAAATCTAATGCAATATTTTTTATATTTCTATATTTAAGTCTTTGTGGAATAATTTTCTTATTTTGATAATCTTTTTCATATCTCATCATGTCTTTTAAAAATTTACTATCACTACTTATTTTTTTCAAATTTTGTAATGTTATATTTTCTTGTATTATCTTCTTTTTAGCAATATCCTTTTCCTTATATAATTGTAATAAATCATCTCTAAAAATGCTATTAGTAAATTCATCTTTCATTTTATTTATTACATTATATTTTATAAAATAATTCATTTTTTCTTTTTGCTTACTCCACATCATTACTTGTAAATGTGGATGTCCACTTTCTAAATGAACAGCACCTGCATATTGTAAATCTTCATATTTTATATTCATTTTTTTAGCAAAACTTATTAACTTACTTTCAAAAAGTTCTTTCCATTTTTCTTTTGAATCATACCCCAATCTTATTGCATCATATTCATCTAATGATATCGTACATCTGAATATTGGCATTTTGTTATATGCTAAATTAGTTATATATGAATTTACTGGCTCTATATCTTTCATTTTTTCTATATCTGGAAAATCTGCAATCTTTCCAAATAATCCATGTTCAGTATTTTTATTTTTTATAGCATATTCACTATATGCCAAATAATTTGTATAATTTTTATGTTTAAAAAATGTAGTTCTTTTATTTGGATTAAATGTTTCAAATAAGAAAATTATATTATTCATTTCTATATAATTCTCCTATTGTATAAAAATCATATAAATCCTGTTTGTTCATTTTTTCTGTGTCTCGTGATATATAATAATTGGCTTTTTTACGAGCATTATTTAACATATTTATGAACTCCTTATGCATATCATCTCCTAGTAATTTATACATTACTTCTCCCTGCAAATATGTGTTTATTACTGATGTTCTTAAATATTTTGCATTTATTTTTCTTTGACTTGCTATAAATGGTTTTAACTTTTCATCTAACATTTGATCTAATGCTTTTACTATAAAATCCAAACTTTCTTTATACATTTCAACATTTAGTTCTTTTTCAATCCCTGCCCTTGCTATTTCAGAAAGACTATTATATGAACTTTTTTCTACCATCTTTTTTAGCATTTCTTTTTTACTTTTTGAAATTCTTATAGTTAATTTTTCTAATTTTTCACTTGATTTTTTATTTTCCAAACTTCCTCCTTGCTCCCACTTTATCAATCAAAATTGCCTTCAAGCAATTTTGCAGGATCAGGGCGACCTACTGTCACCCCAAAACTGCCTAAAAGCGTGGCTTTTAGCTGGGTGCTTTAAAAAATAGAGGTAGTCATTTAGACATCCTCAAATTTTCTTAATTTTTATCAATATTCTTCATCTTCTGATATTTCTTCTCCTGTAACATCTACATAATCCATTATAATACATAACGCTTCATCATAACTTTTTGCTTCTGTAGTTATCTTATTAAACATTTCTTTTGCCTCTTCTTCTAGTCCATTTTTCTTTAATGTTCTAGATGCAATTCCCATTAAGTTATAAATATTTCCGTCTTCTCCTAATAATTTGCACTTTGGTTTTTCAGATTTATTCAAATTCTTCATCCTCCTCATTTTCTCTTTCTTCAACAATTTCAACATATTCATTTATGATATCAAATGCTTCGTCATAACTGTAAGTTGTTGTTGCTCTTTCAATCATTTCTCTTGATTCATTAAATAGCTTATTATCTTTTAATGTTTTTGAAACTTCACAAATGATATCGTACATTACACCTCGTTCATTATCAATATTACATTTTGGCTTTTCTTTTATTTCATTATTTATCTTATTTTTTTCTTCTGTCTTTCTCATCTTTTCTGAAATATTTAAAAATTCCAATGCGATTGGTTTAAATTTTCCATATTGAAAATCATTTCTCATCTCATACATCATTAAATGTATAATTTCACTTATCTGATTTGAGCTTAATGCTTTTCTTTCGACTCTTTCAATTTCTTCTTTTTCTTTTTGTGTTCCCATAGCCAAGTTTAGTGGTGAATCACTTACATATCCTAACCCCATTAAACTATGAGCTAGAGCTTCTCTATATTCTGTATCTAAGTAAGCATCATATGTTGCTTCTCTTATATCACTTAATTTAATTTTCATTGTAATAATTTTTCCTTTCTTGATTCTTTATTCTAATTCTTCTTCATTATCTTGTTCGATATATTCAGCTAAATCTCTTTCTTGTTTTAAATAACCGTATGAAGTATGCTTCATGTTTTTATCTTCGGCATATTCCTTGCCTAATCTTCTCATATCAGTATATTCTATTAAATCTTCTACATCAATTTTTCCATCATATACTAATCTCCTTCCAAGTTCTTTGTCATCATATGCTTCAGTTAAATCAAAAGACTCAATATTTTTTGCATATTTTAAAACATCTTTAATATTTCTAATGTTATCTTCTTCTGCTTCCATTATTGCAAGTATTTTATATTTATCATATTCCTTAAAATTTTTAACAATATTGTAAAACTTTTTTATATCTTGAAATGGAGTAGTATATCCTGATCTATTTGCTTTACAAATCATATCATTAACATAGCTAGAAATATCAACAGCAAAATCTTCATCTTCTTTATCCATAAATATACATTCTTTTATATGTGTATCTTGTGTTGTATAATTGTTGTAATTTAATCCAAGATATTCAAAATCTTTTTCTAACTCTTCTCTACTTCTGGGAATTATAATTTTTATTTCCTTATATATTTCTGATTCTTCATATTCTTTTTTATTTACCATATCAATTTTAGCAATTAACAATTTTCTTCATCTCCTAACTTGTGTTACTCAAATTCTTCTTCATTTATTTGTCTTTTTGGATGATTAACTTTTTCTTCACTTTTTTGTTCATCTATCATTTCTTGTAATAAACCTATTTTTTCTTTGCTTTCTTCCCATTCCTTTGAAAATCCTTTTTTCGCCTCTGTTAATGATAAATCTTTTGAATAGCATATCCAATTGTGTGCTTCCATTTCATACATTTCTTCTAATAATTCTATCTTATTCAAATTCTTCATCCTCCTCTTTTTCTTTTGCTTTTTCAGCAATTTCTTTTACTATAATATTAGTTGCCCTTATACAGTTCAAATTAAACACTCTCTGCCATGCTTTTTCATATCTAGACCATCTAAATCCATAAGACTTTAATATTTTTCTCGTGTCTTCATCTGGAATATTGTCAAATAAAAATTGAATTCTATTTATTTCTTTATTATGAATAACTTTTCCATTTTCAAAATTAATTTCTTGGAATTCTATATTCTCTAATTTTTCAAGTCTTTCGATTCTTTTTTTAGTTTCTCTTATTGTTGCTCCTATATTAGTAAGTTCCCATGTACTATGTTCTCTTGCTTTTATACTAGCTTTTTCATTTTCCAATCTTTCCAATTTTTCTTTTAGTTTAATTATTGCTTGTGGATCATCACTATATATTACTTTACTATTTTCAGCATTTTCTGCCCTTTCCTTATAAAAGTTACTTTTATTATCTTCTTCTATTGATTTCCTAATATCATCTTGTGCCTTTTTGATTAATTTCCTATGTCTTTTTTCAGAATGATGTCCTACCAATATTGGTTGTCCAGGTGCAATTTGTAGTATTCTATTGGCGTTTGAATTACTATATTGGCTAGATCTTTCTTGTGCTTTTAGAGATAATTCCTTATACCTTTCTATTCTTCTTTTTCTTCTTTCTTCGTAATCACTTCTTCCTCCCATCTTCTGTCACTTTCCTTTCCTACGATTAAACAACAATGTAGTAACAATGTTAAAAAAGAACTTATCATTGCTACACCTATTAATATTAAAATATACACTTTAATTCCTCCATTTTTTATAAAAAAAGAGCTTATATAAAGTTTGTGTTGTATCTTAACTCTTACACTCACTTTATACAAGTCCTATTTAATTTTTCATTACATTTGTACAAATTCTTCCCATGTAAAGCCTTCTCTTCCAAAATGACCATAATTTGTAGTTTTAGAAAATATTGGCTCTCTTAATTTCAAATATTCAATTATACCTTGCGGAGTTAAATCAAATTTTGATTTTATCAATTTTATTATTAACCACTCTGGTACTCTATTTGTATTAAAGCAATTTATATAAATTGATATTGGCTCTCTTACTCCTATTGCATAAGAAAGTTGTATTTCACATTTTCTTGTAAGTCCATTAGCAACAACATTTTTTGCAATATGTCTTAACATATATGATGCTGATCTGTCCACTTTTGTTCCATCTTTACCAGAAAAAGCACCTCCTCCATGATGTGCCACTCCTCCATAAGTATCTACAATTATTTTTCTTCCTGTTAATCCTGTATCAGCAATAGCTCCTCCTAAAACAAATCTTCCTGTCGGATTAATATAAAATTTTGTTTCCACATCGATCATATCTTCTTTTACTATTGGCATTATTACTTTTTTTAATATATCCTTTTGTAAAATTTCAATATCCACATTTTCTGAATGTTGTGTTGATATTAATATCGTATCAATTCTGAATGGCTCGTCATTAACATACTCAACAGTCACCTGTACTTTTCCATCTGATTTCAAATATGGAATTTCTCCATTTTTTCTAACTGTTGCCAACTGTTTTGCAAGTCTATTTGCAATGCTTATTGGATATGGCATATAATCTTCTGATTCATCTGTAGCATAACCAAACATAATTCCTTGATCACCTGCTCCTCCATAATCAACTCCCATTGCTATATCATTACTTTGTTTTGTAATATTTATTTCTACATCGCAAGTTTTATAATCCATATTTATTTTTGAATCTGTATAACCTACTTCTTTTAATTTTTCTCTTACTATTTTTTCTATATCAATTGTTGCATTTGATGTTATTTGTCCTGCAACAATTACCTTGTCTTTTGATATAAGAGTTTCAACTGCTACTCTTGAATTTTTATCTTGTTTTAAACATTCATCCAATATTGCATCTGATATTAAATCAGCTACTTTATCTGGATGCCCTTCTGTTACACTTTCACTTGTTAAAAAATATCTTTTATATTTCAATTTAAATTCCTCCATTTCTTTTACTTGTTATTTTTACTATAATTAAATTTTTATATTTTCATCTACTTATTCTCCTTTTTATTCGCACCACAATCGATTTTATAGCACTTTTTAACATTAAATGTCTAATTGTATAGTAAAATTTTTTTTATTAAATAATTATAGATATACTAATATTTTTGTTATTTCATCTAAGATTTGAAATTTTTTTCTATAATCTTGCCTATCTAAATATTTGTTATTTAGATACAAAGAAACCATTCCCTGAGTTATCATTCGAAAATATATGTTTTTTTCATATATACTTAATTTTTCATACTCATAAAAATCATTATCTGAAAAAAATGAAAGATGAGCTAATATTATTCTTTCTAATACACGCTCATCTAATTTTTTATTCAAATTCATCTCTAAAAATTTTTCTATTACTATTTCGTCATAAATTTCTTTAGATATCTTAGTCATTTTATTTATTTTTTCTTTTATTATTTTATTTTTCATACAATATCAACCTCCAAAAAAGTTCAAAAAAATAAAGCATCAAAAATGCTTTACTTTCGGAAAATATATAGTTGTTCTATTTATTTTTACCAATCAACCATTTACCAGGTTAATTTTAATTTCAATAATTTTTTTATATTTTGTATAATTTTTTTAGTTTTTAATCAATTATATTTTTCTTTATATTTTTAAATTTTATTACTCTCGCAATGGTTTTAAGTTTTATTTTATACACATCACCGCAACACACTCAACGTGGCTTGTAAAAGGAAACATATCAACTGGTTGAATTTTTTTTATCTCGTAACTTTCTTCTAACAATTTTAGATCTCTTACTAAACTTGCTGGATTACAACTAATGTAAACTATTTTTTCTGGTTTTATATTTAAAATATTTTCTATTGTATGTTTGTCTAATCCCTTTCTTGGTGGATCCACAAAAATAACATCTGGTTTAACATTATGCTCTTTTAGTACATTCTCAAAAACTTTTTCTACATCTCCTGCAAAGAATTCTATATTTCTAATATTATTAATATTAGCATTTTCTTTTGCATCTTCTATTGCTTGCTTTACAATTTCTATTCCATAAACTCTATTAACATATGGCGATGCAAATATTCCAATTGTTCCAATTCCACAATACAAGTCAAATAAAGTATCTGTTTTCTTTAAATCGGCCATCTCTATGGCAATATTGTATAAAGCTTCTGTTTGAATAGGATTTATTTGATAAAAAGATAATGGAGAAATTTTAAATGTATAGTCTCCAAGTTCATCATATATGTATCCATCTCCATATATAACTTCATTTTCATTGCCTAAAATAACATTTGTATTTTTCATGTTATAATTCTTCACAATTGTTTTTATTTCTGGAAATTCTCTTATAAGCACTTTTATTAACTCTTTTTCTTTTTTTAGTTCCTTTTTATTAAGAACTAATATGCACATAATTTCATGTGTTTTAATTCCCACTTTTATTACTATATGTCTTAATAAACCTTCTCCGTTTTTTTCATTATATATTGGAATATTATTTTTTATAAAAAAGCCCAATACTACATTTGCTATTTTTTCAGACACAGGGTTTTGTATCATACAATTTCTCATTGGAATAATTTCATGTGTTCTTTTTGCATATACTCCCATAACAGGTTCTCCAGATTTATCAAATCCAACTGGATATTGTGCTTTATTTCTATAATTATATGGATTTCCCATTCCAACTGTCATTTCTACTTTTATTTTGTTATTTAATGTTTTATTTACTAAATTTTGAACTGTATTTTGTTTAATATTTAGGGTTTCTTCATAATCTATATGTCTTAAATTACAACCTCCACATCTTTTATATGTTGCACAATCAGGTTCTACTCTATATTTTGATTTTTCTAATATTTCTACTAATTTTCCAAAAGCATGTGATGAAGTAACTTTCACTATTAAAATTCTACACTTTTCTCCTTTTATGGCTCCTTCTATAAATATAGTAAAACCTTCTATTTTAGCTATTCCTTCTCCTTCAAAACCTTGATCTATAATTTCTACTAAATACTCTTTATTCTTTTTTACTGGAACTTCCAAACTAAATCACCTAACCTATATTAATTTTCTTCAGAAATTTTTTTCTCTGATTTATTTTCTACTTTTTCCTTTTTGTCGTCTTTTTTCTCTTCTTTTTTCTCAAATAAATCATCTAAATTGTATTGATTTTCTAATTTTTTCATCTTTCCATTATCATCATCTAAACCTAAATCTTTAAAAAACTTTTCTTTCATTACCTATAAATCCCCTTTTCTTTTTTATTAAATTTAGTTTATCACACTTAATTATTTATTTCTATAATATATTAAAATACACTTTAATTGTCAATTTTTTTATAACATTTAAAGTGTATTTTTTATAAAATATTTTTACTTTACATTTCTTTTTGTTTACTTCTCTCCAATAAACATTAAACTTTTATTTAACATCTTTTTAATATTTTATTTATTACTCACCCTTTATTGTATTAATTTTAAATAATTTAAACAATTCTACAATAGCAAGTGGTGCAAGTACTAATAATATTGTCTCTATAATATTTCCAAGAGGTAATACTGGTATACTAAATATTTGTCTTAGTGATGGAATTAATAATATTACAAACATTAATGCTGCTGATACTGCAATTGCAAGTATTAATTTACTATTATTAAATATTCCTGTTTTAAATATTGATTTTTTATTATTTCTAATATTAAATACATGAACCAACTCAGAAAGTGCAAGTACTGTAAACGCCATAGTTTGACCAATTTCTACTTTTACTTCTTCATTTGATAGTCTAACACCTTCATTATTATATACTTCTGGTAAACTGCTTTCTGGTGTTGCAAGACCTATACAAAAAGCCGCAAGTGTTAATAATCCTATCATAATACCTTGGTACACAATTCTCCATGTCATTCCTTTTGTAAATATTCCTTTCCCTGGTTTTAAAGGCTTTCTTGTCATTACATCTTTTTCTGCAGGATCTACAGCTAGAGCTAATGCTGGTAAAGAATCTGTTACCAAGTTTACCCATAAAATATGAATTGGAAGTAGTGGCTCTATTAGTTTTATATCTATTCCAAAAGCTTTACTTAATAATGGTGTTATTAAAATAGCAACAAATAATACTATTATCTCTCCAACATTACTTGAAAGTAAAAATTGAATTGCTTTTAATATATTGTCATAAATACGTCTTCCTTCTTCTACTGCTGAAACTACTGTTGCGAAATTATCATCTGTTAATATTACATCTGCTGCTTCTTTTGCAACATCTGTTCCTACCATTCCCATAGCACAGCCAATGTCTGCTTTTTTTAAAGCTGGAGCATCATTTACTCCATCACCAGTCATTGCTACAATTTCTCCATTTTTTTGCCATGCTCTAACTATTCTTACTTTATGTTCAGGTGATACTCTTGCATAAACAGAATATTTTCTTATATTTTTTGCTAAGTCTTCATCAGACATTTCTTCTAGTTCTGCTCCTGTAATTGCTTCCGATTCATTTTCTAATATTCCTAGAGATTTTGCTATTGCTGTTGCTGTTATTTTATGGTCTCCTGTTATCATTACAGTTTTAATCCCAGCAGTTTTACATTTTTCTACAGCTACTTTTGCTTCTTCTCTTGGTGGATCTATCATCCCAACCATACCTACATATATTAAATCTGATTCAATATTTTTCATTTCTTCATCAGAAGGCATATGATCTAATTCTTTATATCCCATTGCTAAAACTCTTAATGCTTCTTTTGCCATTTTTTCATTTATGTTTTGAATGCTATTTTTAAAGTTATTCAAATCATTTTTTATTTCATTATTTAATATATATTTGTTACATCTTTTTAATAGTTCATCTACTCCACCTTTGGTATATACTAAATACTTATCTTCATATTTATGAATTGTTGTCATTAATTTTCTATTTGAATCAAAAGGTATTTCTCCAACTCTTGGTAACATTTCAAATAATTCTGGTTTAAAATCTAAAACAAATCCCATATCTACTAAAGCTGTTTCTGTTGGATCACCTGTTAGTTCATTATCTCTTCCAACTTTTGTGTCATTACATAGCATACTAACATACACTAATTTTTCTAAATCATCTTTTATTTCATTTTGTTCTATTTTATCTATATCCACTAGTTTGTTATCATAGAAAATTTTCTTAACAGTCATTTTATTTTGAGTTAGTGTTCCTGTTTTATCTGAGCAGATAACTGTTGCACTACCTAAAGTTTCTACTGCTGGAAGTTTTTTTACAATAGCATGTTTCTTAACCATTCTTTGTACACCTATTGCCAAAACTATTGTAGAAACAGCTGCAAGCCCTTCCGGAATCGCTGCAACAGCTAGGCTAACAGCTGTCATAAACATATCTAGTGGCTCTTTTCCATATATTAGCCCAATTATAAATATAAATGCACAAATAGCAAGTGCTACTAGTCCTAATGTTTTTCCTAATTTATTTAATTTTATTTGCAGTGGTGTTTCTGCTTTTTCAGTATCATTAATAATTCCTGCTATTTTTCCTACTTCTGTATTCATACCAGTTTCTACAACAATACCTTTTCCTCTTCCATAGGTAATAAGACTTGAAGAAAATAGCATATTTACTCTATCTCCAATTCCTACTTTTTCATCTTTTATTACTTCTGAATATTTTTCTACTGGTACAGATTCGCCTGTTAATGATGATTCTTGTGATTTTAAGTTTGCAGCTTCTATAATTCTTAAATCTGCTGGTACAAAATCACCTGTATCTAATATCACAATATCTCCTGGAACAAGTTCTTTAGATGGAACTACTGTTAATATTCCATTTCTCATAACTTTAGCAGAGTGACTACTTAATTTTTGAAGAGCTTCTAATGACTTTTCAGCTTTTGCTTCTTGTGCCACACCAATAATTGCATTTACTATAACAACTATTAATATAATAATTGAATCTGTTATTCCTTCTCCTTGCATATAACCAACAACACCTGATATTATTGCTGCAATAATTAATACTATTATCATAAAATCTTTAAATTGCTCTAAAAATTTTACAAATAAACTTTTCTTTTTTTGTGCTTTTAATTCATTTTTACCAAATTTTTCTCTTTGTTTTGATATTTGCTCGTCTGTAAGACCTTTTTCAAGATCTGTTAATAATTCTTTTTTTACTTCGTCTACACTTTTACTAAACCAATTTTTTTCCAATTACCGCCCTCTCCTTTTTTATTAATTTTTATATGGAGTATAATTCATATAAATTCATTCTATCAATCATATTTTATATAAAAATAAGACTTTTAAAGAATTTATTATATATTTTTAGTCCATATAATAGTTTCTTTAAAAGTCTTGCTTCCTTACTTTTTATAAGGTTACTAACCAGAGAATTTTTTCGAGATTGTTGATTAGTATCTTTTTAAGCTACTCCCCTTTAAATATGTTTTATTTTAACACTATAAAATTTCTTTTTCAAGATTTTTGTGTTTTTTATATAAAGATTTTTACATTTCTATATTTTCTTATTATGAAGATACTTGTATCTTTAATAGCTGTTTTTGCAGATTTTCCAAAAATATAAATCGTTTTATTAGTATATTATTAATTGTTACTATATAACATATAGATAAATGCAGAAGAAGTGTAATATACTACCAGCTAGTACAAAAAAGTGCCATAAAGAATGCATATATTTAACTTTTTTTCCTATTCCATATATTATTGCACCTATAGTATACACAATTCCTCCAAGTACTAACAATATTATTCCATTAATATTCATACTTTGAAAAATTGTTTTAAATGCAAATACTATAATCCAGCCCATAATTATATAGCAAGCCATTGATATTTTCTTATATTTTTCTAAATTTACAGAATTTAACACTATTCCAACTATAGTAGAAGCTAATATTACAGAAAAAATCACCCATCCTATTGCACCATTTAAAGTAACTAATGCAAATGGTGTATATGTTCCAAATATTAATAAAAATATACTACAATGATCAAATATTCTAAATACTTTTTTAGCTCTAATGCTTGGTTTAAAACTATGATATAACGTTGAAATTAAATATAATATTATTAATGTACTTCCATATATACTTGAGCTTACAACAGCAGTAGGATTATGATGAATTGCTGATTTTATTATACAAAGTACTAATGCTGCAATTCCAAGTCCTGCTCCTATTCCATGTGATATTGCACTAATCAATTCTTCCCCTAGCGTATATCTAGGAATTTTTATAATTCTTCTTCCCGCATCTATACTTTCTGTTTGCATATTTATTCACCTCTTTAAATTTATTATTTCCATTTACTTTATCTATATTCTGAATTAGGAAAAGCTAGCAAATAAAATTTATAGCTTTTCCTTAAAATACCTTCTTTTCTAATGCTTTGCACTTAATTTTATTATTAAATCCATATTATCATCTTTAGCAGCTTTATTTTTTCTAATTTTACCACATTTTTTACATTTAAATATAATTACATATCCTTTTTTAGAATCTATTTCTAAGCCGATTGGTTCTAATGTTCCATGGCAAGTTTCTGCTCTATCTCCTGGATTTATATCTACATGTTTAGAATGTAAACAATATGGACAATGATTTCTACATGTATAACCTAATTTTGGTACATGCTTACCACAATTTTCACATATAAATTCTTCATCAATTTTTGTAAAGTTACTTAACATTTTTTTCCTCCAAAATAAAAGACTATTTTATTTATATTATTCTTCGAAAATACTTTCTCCTATAAATTCTCTTAATAAAGAATTTTGTGGTACATACTCTCCAGGAATTGATTCAAAATATCCAAGCATTCTATATATTCTTTTTGCTTCTGAAAACTCTGGATGAGAATTGTCTATTTCTTTTAATAATGGCATTGCATAATCTTTTAATACTGCTAGTTCATATATTAAAGATGAATTAAACATACTATCTGCTTCTTCTTGATATGGGAATATATTTCTTTCTTCCCCTCTATTTACAGAATCCCACATTTTTAATGTATGTAATGCTGAATACCCTCTAAACTGATTATCTCTAACAATTCTTCTAATTAATCTTGTATCTGTTGTAGAAATTCTATTATAATAATCTATATTTAAAACAGTTAAAGCACTAATATATACTTTATATTTTTGTTCTTTTGGTATTAGTGGAGTAAGTTTATCATTTAAACAATGTATACCTTCTATTACCAAGATTTGGTCATCCTCAAGTTTCATTGTATTTCCTTTATATAATTTAGTACCATGTTCAAAATCAAATGTTGGAACTTTTATCTCTTCACCATTTAATAATTTCAAAATATGACTATTAAATAAATCTATATCTATTGCTTCTAAACATTCAAAATCATAATTTCCAAATTCATCTTTTGGATTTTGATTTCTTTCTACAAAATAATTATCTACAGATATAGTAACTGGTTTTAATCCATTTAATCTTAATTGTAAGCCTAATCTTCTTGCAAAAGTTGTTTTTCCTGAAGATGATGGACCTGCAATTAATACTACTTTTACTTTGCCTCTTTTTACAATATCATCTGCTATCTGTGCCATTTTCTTTTCGTGCAAAGCTTCATCTAATAAAATATAATCTTTTATTCTATTTTCATCAACTATTTTATTTAATTTATATAATGTATGAACATTTAACGTTTCATGTAAATCTTCATATTCATCTAATGTTGCTAAAAGTTTTTTATTTTCTTTGAATTCAGGTAATTCGTTTGGATTTTTTCTACTTGGATATCTAACTAAAAATCTACCGTCATATTCTAATAATTCATAAATATCAATAATTCCAGTAGATAGTGGCATTACTCCATAAAAATAATTATAATAATCCTCACAATAATATAGCATAATTTCTTTTTTATTTTTTACATCTAATTGTAATTTACCTTTTAGAGTATGATTTTCTTGATAAAATTTTTCAGCTTCTTCTTTTGTCATTGCAACTTTTTTTATCTCTGCATCTCTTTTTATTATTTCTTTTACCTTTTTATCTACTTTTTCTATCATTTCTTTTGTAACTTTCATATTGTCAACTTCACCAAGTAAACTATTTGATAATTGGTAATTTATTGTAAGAAGTGCTTCTGGGTAAGTTTCATAAAAAGCTTTTCCTATTATATAAATTAATCCTCTTCTATAAATTCTTATTCCATCTTTATCTGTAAGATCTATCAATTCTATTTTTCCATCTGAATCTATTTCATAACTAAGTGATTTGACTTCATTATTAAAACGACAAGCTATTACTTTATTTCTAGATTTAGCTATTTCGTCTTTTAACAAATCTACTACTCTAGTTCCTTTTTTTACATCAATTATGTATTCTTCATATATAATTTGCATAAATTTTCCTCCTCATTTGTCTGTAAGACATTTTATAACTTTATTTATACTAAGTCAAGCATTCTTATTTCTCTACTTTTAAAGCTTGTAACTATATTTGATTTTTTATCTTATATTACTTATACTCTTTCAATCTTAGCTTTATCATATAATTCTTTATTCTATTAATATTATTAAAAATAATTTTTACTTACATTTGTTATTTTTTATTTAACTTTTCACCTAACTTATATAACCTATATATAATAAAATATATATTACATTTTATTATAATCATATCTTTTTTTATAACTTTTAAAATAAAAATTACATATTTTTCCTACAGTTTGTATATACTATTATTAATGTATAACAATTGGAGGTATTTTTATGAATAACAAAAGAGTTTCTGAAATATTAAAAAACAAAAAATTGCATGATGTATATTATGATGATAGACCTGTATGGATTCAAGAAATTGATAATAATATTGCAAAAGTTGGATTTATTGATAATAATGAAGAAAGAAATGTTTATATAGAAGATTTATATGAAAATGAACCTTAATATTATATATAAAAACTAGCAATATTTTTTAATAGCTTTATTAATAATTGTGTAAAACCAAAAAAATAAAATGTATTTAAATTTTAAACTTTATATATTTTTTCAAAATCATATAATTTTGAGGAATATATAAATATATTTTAATACATTTTATTTTTTATATTAAATTATTATATATATATCTACCTAAATTTATTACTAAATAACATCTTTTTATTGCATATATTTAAATATTTTTAATTTTTATTTTAACTTATATCTTTTTTCATATTTTGTACTTTTTAGCTCATTTTTTCTTTTATTCTCATCAATGTATTCAAAGCTTCTATTGGTGTTAAACCGGTTCAAATCAATTTTGTCTATTTCATGTGCAATTTCAGCTATTTTATAATTAAACATATCAAATTGACCTGCTACTTGTTTTTTATCTTCTTTTTCTTTAGATTTATTATCCCTTAAAACACTTTTTCTTTCCAAACTTCTTAATATTTCGTTTGCTCTTTTAGTTACATTTTGTGGAACACCTGCAAGTCTTGCTACATGTACACCATAACTTTCATCTGTTCCGCCTTCTACAATTTTTCGTAAAAATATAATGTCTTCACCTTTTTCTTTTACTGCTATTGAATAGTTTTTAACACCATCTAGTTTGTTTTCTAACTCTGTTAATTCATGATAGTGTGTTGCAAAAAGTGTTTTAGCCCCACATTTTTCTTTGTCTGCTATATACTCAGCAACAGCCCAAGCAATTGAAAGTCCATCATATGTAGATGTTCCTCTTCCTATTTCATCTAATATAACCAAACTATTTTTAGTTGCTTCTTTTAATATTGATGCAACCTCCATCATCTCTACCATAAAAGTACTTTGTCCCATGCTTAAATCATCAGATGCACCAACTCTTGTAAAAATTTTATCTACAACACCTATTTTGGCATAACTTGCTGGTACAAAACTTCCAATTTGTGCCATAAGTACTATTAATGCAACTTGTCTCATATATGTAGATTTACCAGCCATATTTGGTCCTGTAATTATTGCTAAGCGATTATCATCTTCATCTAAATATGTATCATTTCCGTACAAAACTTCCTGTTGGTAACATTTTTTCTATAACAGGATGACGACCATCTTTTATATCTATAATTCCTTCTTCATCAACTATTGGCATATTATAATTATAATCTTCTGCCACAGTTGCAAGTGAACAAAGTACATCTAAAGTAGCTATTAAATGAGCTGATTTTTGAAGTCTTTGTATCTGATTTTCTATGCTTTCTCTTACTTTTGTAAAAGCATTATATTCTAAATTTACAACTTTTTCTTCTGCTCCTAGAATTTGATTTTCTAAATTTTTTAACTCCTCTGTTATATATCTTTCACAATTTGCTAATGTTTGTTTTCTTATAAATCTATCTGGAACTTGTGATAAATTTGATTTAGTAACTTCGATAAAATATCCAAAAACCTTATTAAATCCTACTTTTAATCCTTTTATTCCTGTTTTTTCTCTTTCTTTTGCTTCTAATTCAATAATCCAATTTTTTCCTTGTGTTGTTGCTGTTTTCAATTTATCTATTTCCTCGTCATACCCAATTTTTATTAAGTCACCTTCCTTAACAGAAATTGGTGGTTCATCTACAATTGCCTTATCTATAAGAGCATAAATATCATCTAATACATCTAAATTTTGATATATACTGCTAAGCAAAACAGAATTTGTTTCACTTAATACTTGTTTTACCTTTGGAAGTTGCTTTGCAGAATTCTTTAAAGATATTAAATCTCTACCGTTTGCACTTCCATATGCAATTTTAGCAGCAAGTCTTTCTATATCATATACCTTTTTTAAAGCTTCTATTATATCTCCTCTTAAAATGATACTATTTTTTAACTCTTTTACCGCTTCTAATCTTAAATTAATTTCATTTACATCTACTAATGGATCATTAATCCATCTTCTTAAAAGTCTACCTCCCATAGAAGTAGATGTTTTATCTAAAACCCAAAGTAATGTACCTTTTTTAGACTTATCTCTCATTTTTTCTGTTAGCTCTAAGTTTCTTCTTGCATTTATATCAAGTGCCATATATTTTACTTGGTTATATATTATAATTTTATTTATATGATCAAGTCTTGTTTTTTGTGTATCATTTAAATATGTAAGAAGTGCATTAATAGCTAAAACAGATATATTATTTTTAAGATTTTTTATTTTATTTTGTGCATCATCTATTATTTCATATTCTTTTAACAATCTATCAGTATCTTCTGAAAAAGTACTCTCCTCAACTTTAGATATATATAAATTAAATCTTTCTTTTATTTTATTTATTTCATCTATAGAAGCATACATCATATTATTTACAACAATTTCTGCTGGAGAATATCTTGATATTTCATCTAATAATTTTGCAAAATTATTAGTTTCTTTAATTTCTGCTCCATAAAAATCACCTGTAGATATATCACAAACCGCTATTCCAAAAAATATTCCAGTTTTGTATATTGCCATTATATAATTATTTTTCTTTTCTTCTAGTAAATTTGTTTCAATAACTGTTCCAGGAGTTACTACTCTTATTACATCTCTTTTTACTATTCCTTTGGCTTGTTTTGGATCTTCTAATTGCTCACAAATAGCAACCTTATATCCTTTTGTTATAAGTTTTGCTATATAATTCTCAGCTGCATGAAATGGTATACCACACATTGGAGCTCTTTCCTCTTGTCCACAATCTTTTCCTGTTAAAGTAAGTTCTAATTCTCTAGATGTTGTAATTGCATCATCAAAAAACATTTCATAAAAATCGCCTAAACGATAAAATAAAATACAATCTTTATATTTACTTTTTGTATCCAAATAATGTTGCATCATTGGTGAATATTCTGCCATATTTTCTCCTCTTTTCCTATCCCTTCTCAGTTTCTTTTAAGCTTATTAATGTTCTTCTATACCATAATTCTTTTTTTGTTCTTCTAATAGCATTCTTAATTTAGCTGCTCTTTGTCTTGCTCTTCTTATATATTCTGGTCCAATTCCCATAGATTCAGCTATTGCTTTTTCTGTCATTCCTCCGCTTTTCTTTTTTTCCACTTCAAAAAGGAAACTATCCACTTTAGTTTTTTCTACTTGAATAGAACTTGAATCTAATTTTAGCTTTGGAATATATTCAGGATGTTCAAAAATATATTCTTTTACTTTCTTTTGAACTCGTTCTTTTTCTGGAGCCTCCATTAGTTTTTTATGTTTTTTTCTATCAAAATGTTCTCTTAATAAATCATTTAAAATCGGATCTTGTTGTTTTTTTATTAAAGTTCTTAAACTTTCTTTTGTTATTCCTAAAGTTTCTGCCATTTGAAATAAAGATTTTTCTTTTTCTACCATATCTATTATAACTGCTGGCATATTTATTTCTTCATGTTTATTTCTTCTTGTTGTAGAATATACAAAGAACCTTCTTCTTAACTCTTCATCTTTTTTACAAAGTTCGCTTACTTGTTTTCTTAATGTTTTTTCTGCCATCTTTAAAGTTTTTGCTGCTTGCTCCCATGTTATATCTCCAACAAAAATGCGATTTGCTACTTCTCTAATCTTTCCTTCAGAAATACTATTTTTATCTTCTTTACTATTCATTTATTTCCCCTTTCAAATACCACATATGTTCAGAAACAATATTAACATTAACATATTTTCCTATCAAGTCTTCGCTTGCTTCTAAATTAACAACCTTATTACTATCTGTTCTTCCTGTTAATACTTTTTCGTTTGTTTTACTTTTTCCTTCTATTAATATTTTTTGTTTAGTCCCTACATATTTTTTATTATTTTCTTCTATCTGACTTTCCACTAAAGCTTTTAATTTGTCAAATCTTTTATGTTTCACTTCTTCTGGAATTTGATTTTCCATTTTATCTGCTGGAGTTCCAACTCTTCTTGAATATATAAACATAAATACTTGTTCAAATTTCACTTTACTTACAACATCTAAAGTATCTTCAAAATCTTCTTCTGTTTCACCAGGAAAACCTACAATAATATCTGTTGATAATTTAAGATCTGGTATTTTCTTTTTCATTTTTTCAACTAAATCTAAATATTTTTCTTTTGTATATTTTCTATTCATTGTTTTTAACACTTTGCTACTTCCAGATTGAAGTGGTAAATGTATTATCTTGCAAACTTTTTTACAATCTCTAACCGCTTCTATTACATCATCTGTAAAATCTTTTGGATGTGGAGATATAAATCTTATTCTTTCTAGTCCGTCAATTTCATTTACTGCTCTCAAAAGTTCAGAAAATTTATTTATTCCTAAATTTCCATTTCCTTTATATGAATTTACATTCTGTCCCAAAAGAGTTATCTCTTTATACCCTTCTTTGGCTAAACTTTTTACTTCATTAATAATATCTTCAGGATCCCTACTTCTTTCTCTTCCACGCACATATGGAACAATACAATATGTACAAAAATTATTACAACCATTCATTATAGTAACAGATGCTCTAATTTTATCATTTCTTTTTATTGGTAAACCTTCTATTATCTCTCCATCTATATCTAATATATCTTGAATTTGTTTTTCATTTTGCATTACCCTATACAAATCTTCTGGAAACTTATGAATAGTATGTGTTCCAAAAATAATATCAAAAAAAGGATAACTCTTTTTTAATTTTTCTTGAATATGTTTTTCTTGCATCATACATCCACCAATAGCAATAATTGTACCTCTTTTTTCCTTTATTTTTTTAACCTCACCTAATTTTCCAAAAAGTTTATCTTCTGCATTTTCTCTAACACAACAAGTATTAAATAACACAAGATCAGCTTCATTTAAATCATCAGTTTTAGAATATCCCATATTTTCTATCATTCCACAAATTTTTTCAGAATCATTTTCATTCAACTGACATCCCATTGTTAGAATATAATAATTTAAATTTTTTCCTTCATTTATTTTTTTAACTTTTGTTATAAACTCCATTTGTTTTTGTACATCTTCTTTTTTCACTATCATTCCTCCAAACTTTGCCATCGGGGACGGGGCAAAAAGATAAAATTTTTATACTTTACTTTTCATATGAATAAATTCATCACAATTAATTTTATCAGACAAGAATTTCTCTATATTCTCTGGTTTTCTTATTAATTCTTCTTTTTGTTTTTTATTTAAATCTTTTTTTATATGATATTCTAATTTAGAAGCTAAAGCTTTTGTTTCTGTTTGCCAAGCTAATTCTAATTTAGAAGCCTCATGATAACGTGTATATTTAGCACACTTATCTGTTTTTTCAAAGTGTTCTTTCATCCTTCTTGTTAAATCTTTTGTAATTCCTGTGTATATAGAATTATCTTTACATCTCAACATATATACATAATACATTTTAAAATCCAATCCTTTTTCTTTCATTACTTTTTACAACTAAATCTTCTTTATTAATATCTTGTAAAGTAATTGTATATAGCCTATCTAAATCTTCTAATTCGCTTGTATTTTTAGCATGTTCAATTAATATATTTTGGAATAAATTATTTATAAATCTACCATTACCAAAATTATCTATCTTAGAAGAATCTGTTATTACTTGTCTTACCGTTTCTTTTGCTAAATCTTCTATTTTTAATTTGTTTTTTTCTAGCAACTTATTAAATATCTCCATAAGTTCATCCACATTATAATCTTTAAATTTAATTAGATAACCAATTCTAGATTTAAGTCCTGGATTTGATCTTATAAACTCTTCCATTTCTTTTTCATATCCAGCAAAAATTACTACTAATTCATTTTTATGATCTTCCATTATTTTTATAATTGTTGCTATACATTCAGGTCCAAATGATGTTTTACCTTGTGATAATATAGAATATGCCTCATCTATAAATAAAACTCCTCCAAATGCTGATTTCATTGTTCTATATGTTTTTCCAGAAGTTTGTCCAACGTACTCTGCTATTAAATCTTTCGCAGATACTTCTACTAGTTTATTTTGTTTTATATATCCTAAATTGTATAATATATCACTAACTATTCTTGCGACTGTAGTTTTTCCTGTTCCTGGATTTCCTGTAAATACCATATGCAAATTTGTTTCGGACATATCCATATTAACTTTTTTATTAAATTTTAATAAATGTATTAATTTATCTAATTGATTTTTTATATTATATAGTCCAACCAAAGAGTTTAATTCCTCTAATATTTCTCCTAAATTTCTTGTATTATATACATCTGGTATATTTGACTCTAATATCATTTTTGTTTTATCTGCATTTACAGTTTTATTTTTATCTAGAATTATTTTTGTATATAGTTCACTTATATAATCCATTTCTTTTACTTCACTTTTAGAATATGAAGATTTAATATAATTATATAATTTTGTTTTTGCTTTTTCTTCTATTCTTTCTGTTCTAGACAATTTATCAAAAGTAACTTTATACAAATTATCTATATCTAATTCATCTAACTCTAATTTTATATCGAATATTTTATAATTAAGTTTAGGATGTTTTTCTATTATTGTTCCTATTGTTTCTTTTTTACCATATATTACTGTACAAATACCTTTACATCTTTCTAATTGATCTGTTAATAGATTCATTATCATATTACAGTTAAGGTCATCTGTATACATTAGGTTTTCAAAATTTTCTATTATTAAAGTTCCTTTTCTTTGTTCTTTTGTTTCTAAGTTATAATAAATTTTTCCAATGACATGTCTATCTAAAATCATATCATTCATAGATTCTTTATAAAAACCCTTATTTTCTGGTAAAAAGTTAAAAAACCACATAAAATCAGATATTATTCTTGTTATATTTTCTACACTTTCTTTATCTTCTGTATACATTAATATATTAATAGGAATATATGGTGTATTTCCATTATAATTATAGTTAATTACATAATTAAATAAGTTAATTATTGTTTGTTTAACTTTTTGACTATATGGTAATTCGGCCACTTTATTTTTATACTTTGCATAAAAATAATATGATCTTTCTGAATTAATCAATCCACAACCATCTTTTAAATACTCTTCTAGTGCTTTTATAATATCTAACTTGTCATGCTCCATATAATAGCTGTAAATAGCCGCTATTTTATAAATATATTCTCTTTTAGTTTCTTCTTTTCCTTGTTCAAAATTGAAATTATTAACATCAATCTCAATTTGGCTATAGAACGCACCTTTATAGAAGTCGTATAATTTGTTTATATAAAGAACGTAGCCTTCTCTGCTATCTAATTTTATATAATTAAATTTTGCTTTTTTAGTTTCTTCATTAAATTCAGACATATAAATAAATTTTGATTGTAATATTGTTTTTATAAAAATAAGATCATAGAAATCTACTTTTTCAAAAATAGATTTATCCGTAAAATTTTTTAACTCTTCTTGTGGCTCAGCAAGCATTTCATTAATCACATCTAAATAGCCTATATTAGTACTATTTTCTTGATTGTATTTATTAATCTCATATATAAAATTTACTATTATAAACTTTATACATTCTTCTTTAAGTTTACATTCTTTGCATTTAGGAAGAAATTGTCCTATTTTATAATCTTTTACAAATCTTGAACTACCTAATTCTATTTTTTGTTTACAATTTACAACATATGGTAAATAGTCATAGTTTTCATTTGCACATGATTTTATAGTATATCCAGTTATCATATTGTTTGCTACTTGATCTTCTGTTTGTTTTTTTAACCCACATGCACCATTAATTAAATATAATTTTATTAACATTAAATATTCTTTTGAATACCCAGATATTTTTTTAAAAAGATTATTTTCTTCTATTAATTTTTTTATTTCTAGTTTTTCTTCCATAACTACTCCTTTATTACAAATTTTGGACTATATCTAAAAAAGCTACTATTTATTATTATTAAAATTTTTACATATTTCTTTTATTTCTTTTAAACATTCTTCATCTCTTTTATAAAAAGCCTCCTTGAAAGAAAGTTTTTCACCCTTTTGATCATAATTACATTTGTAAATTGGAAACATTTTATATTTTTGCTCTAACAATTCTGATTGTTTTATTTTTTTGTTTCCTTCAATTAGAAATGGTTTTTGAATTACTACTAATAATTCTATTCTTTTTACTTTTATAAACTCTTTTAATATTTCTTCAATCATATCATAATTATTATTATTATTTATGTATAAAACAGCTTTTTTATTTCTAAAAGCTTTACTAAATGCTGCTATTAGAGCTATATGATCTTTTACTTTTATTCCAAATGGAGATACTGTTAGTAATGGCTTTATGTCAATATTATTTATTTTTTCTACTTGCTCACTTGTATATATTTGCATATTACTTAATTCCATTATATCATCATTAATATATTTTTTTATAACTTCTTCTCTGATGCTATTGTCAAAATATACAACACTTACTCTTTCTTTATCGCTCTTATTCCATTCCATTATATATTCTTTTTCTTGTGTTGCTTCATCTATTTGCACTCTTATTTTTCTAAATCCCATCGCTTTATAAAACATAGTAGCAGGGACATTTTTTTCATAAACATTTAAATATAATTTATCATATTTTTCCTTAACATGATTTACTAACATTGTTCCTATTCCATCTCTTTGTATCTTAGGTATAACAAAAAGTGCTCCAATATATCCATCATCCATAACGCTAATAAAAGCCTGAATTTCTTCATTTTCAGTATATACCCATGTA
Organism: Clostridium sp. CAG:571; assembly: GCA_000434015.1. Lineage (GTDB taxonomy): Bacteria > Bacillota > Clostridia > TANB77 > CAG-508 > CAG-492. Next base: position 88,670 of record HF999522.1, on the reverse strand, counting down.
TTCGATTTTCTTAAATATTCATTTTGAACTCTTATATAATTATCTGACCAATATTTATTTGGTATAAAATTATGAGCTTTAAAATTTCCATCTCTCCATATCTGCATAATCTTGTCGATATCTGCTTCTTTAAATTCTCTTAACATACTATTTCTAACCTTCCTTAATCTTTTGTATTATATCATATAATTTTACTTAAAGCTATTAATTTCGATTTTTTATTTAAACTAAAATATTAAAAATGACAGGATATTTTTATAAAATATGACCCGCCATCAATTTTCTTTTAAAGCTTTTTCTCATATTTTTACAATATTTGCTTTTTTTAGTATTTGTAAAGTAAAATCATTTGATTAAAATAATTATTAAATATATTAATTTTTAGGATAAATTAAAAGAAGTGATTAATGCTAATTTTCAATAATCACTCTTTTTTATATTTATCTTTTTATTTATTAAATTTCAGATTCAATCTCTTTTAACATATCATTTAAAACATTGCAACTATTATCTAATTTTCCTTGTTCTTCTTTATCTAGATTTAATTCCAAAATTTCTTGTACACCTTGATGGTTAATTATTGCTGGAACACCTATAAAAATACCATCATGATTATATTGTCCATCTAAATATGTTGAAACTGTTAATATTTCATTTTCATCATTTAATATTGCTTTTATTATTTTAGTTAATCCTAATCCTATTCCATAGTAAGTTGCTTTTTTTCTATTAATTATTTCATAGGCTGCTTGTTGAACATCTGTATAAATTTTGTCTAATATAGATAAATCCTCATGTTTTTGTTTTAATATATTTATTAAGCTTTTGCATCCAACATAACTATGTGACCATGGAACAAATGAAGAATCTCCATGCTCTCCCATAATATATGCATGAACATTTTTGCTACAAACATGTAGATGTTCACCTATTAAATATCTTAATCTTGCTGTATCTAGTACAGTTCCAGAACCAATTACTTTATTTGTTGGAAATCCTGATACTTTTTGTACAACATATGTCATTAAATCTACAGGATTGCTTGCTATAACAAATATTCCATCAAAACCTGAATCAACAACACTTTTTGTAATATCTTTCATTATTTTAGCATTTGTTTTTGCCAAGTCTAATCTTGTTTGTCCTGGTTTTTGTGCTAATCCTGCTGTAATTACTACTATATCAGCATCTTTACATTCATCATAATCTCCTGCTTTTATGTCTATTCTTGCTGGTGCACAAGGAATTCCATGTGCTAAGTCCATTGCTTCACCTACTGCTTTTTCTTTTAATACATCTATTAATACAAGTTCATTAATTCCTCCTTGGTTTAATAATGAATATGCCATACTCATTCCTACAAACCCTGTTCCTACTAATACAACTTTTCTCTTTTCTATCATAAAAAACACTTCCTTTAATTAATTTTTTCTGCAAACTGCATTATATCACATCTTGCTTTTTGGTTAAATAGTTTTTTAATATTATTACTCTAATTTTTTAATATCATCGTTTTTAATTTAAATTGTCATTTTATTTTTACATTGAAATTTCATCATCTTCTCGTTCAGATTTGTCATTCTTTTTTATTAACGCTTCTCTAGCCTTTTTTAAATCCTCATCAGAAATTATCATATTTCTTTTTTTAGCTTCTTCTCTTATTTGTGTTTCTGTATATCCCGCTTTTATCAATCTTATAAGTTTATTTTGTAAACCGTCTGTACTTTGGCTCTGTTCTATTTTTACTTTTATAAAACTCTCTAATCAGCATATTTATTGATGATTGCGAAACTAATAGCTTTTCCGCAAGTTCTTTTGGCGTAATTTTTCCATTTTCTAAATCTTCTATATATTTTTCTATTAAATCACTCTTTGACTTTTTTACTGTTTTTAATTTTTGTTCTCTTCTCAAATTATAATATTTTTTAATTTTAGAACTAATTGTTGAAATAGATGCATTTTCTTTTTCTGCTATTTCAGAAACTGTTATTCTTCTATTTTCATAGTCTTCTATATATTTTTCTATTTTTATATCCATTCTTTGATTTAGTTTAGGCTTTTCTCTTCCACATTCTATATAATATTCACATAAAATTTTATTCATTGTATTTCTGGATATTCCTTCTAGCTTGGCCATTTTTTCAATTGTAATTTTTCCCTCTTCATAATCTTTTATATATTTTTCTATGTCTATTTCTTTTTTTCTTTTAAGCACCGGTCTTCTTTTGCCATTTTTTCTATAATATTCATTCATTTTTACATTTATTGTAACTGTAGTTGTATTTTCTCTCTTGGCAATTTCTTTAACTGATAGTAATCCAGCTTCGTAATCCTTTATATATTTTTCCATATCTATTATTTTTTCTTTAGATATTTTCTTTCTACTTTTTCCAATTTCTTCGTAATACTTATTTATTCTAATATTTATAGTAACTTTGCTTGTATTTTCTTTCTTAGCTATTTCTTCAACTGATAATAATCCATTTTCGTAATCTTTTATATACTTTGCTATATCAATTTTCTTTTTGTGCGTTGTTTTAGGTAATTTTGGTCTTTCTTTACCGAATACTTTTATAATAAGCATTTATTTTAACATTTACTGTTCCTCGAGCTACATTTTCTTTTTTAGCTATTTGAATAGTTGTTATTTTACCATTTTCATAATCTTCTATATATTGCTCTATGTTTATGTTTTTCATTTATATTACTCCTTACTATATATTAGTAATATTTTTATAAACAATTCTTATTATTTTATAATTTATTTTTTAATTCTTTATATATTTCTTCATGGATATCTTCAATGGTTCTTATTTTTCCATCTTTAACACATTCAATTGTAAACCAACCATAATCCTTTGCAACATCACAAGCTGCATTATAAGCATCTATAAGATGATTTTTATCCCTTTCATGAATATCTTTAGCTGCTTCATGTGTAAATTTGTTTTCTCTATCTTTCATTAATTCTATACTCACTTCTGGAGGCATTTTTAATAAAAATACTTCTGAAGGCACTGGCAAACCATATAAATTAAATTCGAAATCCCATATCCAGTCTAAAAGTTTTTTTCTCTCATTTTTATCTTGTATTTTTCCTGCTTGGTGTATCATGTTAGCAGTTGTATATCTATCTGCCAATATAGTTCCTCCATTATTATAATACTCTTCTAATTCTTTTTTAAATGTAGCATATCTGTCTGCAGCATAAAAAGTTGAAGCTATATATGGACTTACCTGTTTTGCATTTTCACCAAACTCTCCAGCCAAATACATTTTCACAAGAGATGATGAAGGACTATCATAATTTGGAAAGCTCACTGTTTTATAATCTATCCCTTCTTTTGTTAATCTTTCTTGTAATTTTTTAAATTGTGTTTGCTTTCCGCTTCCATCTGTTCCATCTATAACAAATAATTTTCCCATATTATTAAATAGCAGAATATATTTAATCTCTTTAAATACACTCTGCTTCTCCTTTCTTTATTACTTTCTTGCCTTAATTTAAATTCATTTTTATAACAAGTTTATTTTACTAATTTCTAACTTAAACTTTCTTATTTCTTCATTTGATTTCTTATAAATTCTATTTCTTCTTCTTTGTCTAATCTTACAAATAAAGGTTCACCTTTTTCTATTACTTTCGTACCTTCTTTTATTTCACTGTTTGAATTTAAAGTTTCCCAAGATTTATATTCTTCTGATAATCCTAGTTGTTTTAAAATTTTCTTTGATGTTTCTGGCATAATTGGACCTATTAATATTGCTATTTTTCTTAAATTTTCTGCTAAATGATTCATTACAGATTTTAGCATTTCTTTTCCTTCTTCTGATTTTGCAAGTACCCATGGTGATGTTTCATCTATATACTTATTAGTTCTTGCAATTATTGCCCAAATTTCTGAAATTGCGTTACTTATATGATATGTATCCATACTATTTTCTACTTTTTCAATTTGAAGTTTCGTATATTCTTCTAAAACATCATCAAACTCTGTTCTTTCTTTAATATCTGTTGGTATTTTTCCATCAAAATATTTATTCATCATTCCAATTGTTCTATTTAACAAATTTCCCAAATCATTTGCCAAATCAGAATTAAATCTTTCGACAAAATCTTCTGGAGTAAACATAGAATCTTGTGCAAAACTCATTAATCTTAACAAATAATACTTTGTTGCATCTAAACCATATCTTTCAATTAATGTTTCTGGGTATATTACATTTCCTACAGACTTTGACATTTTTCCATCTTTCATTACAATCCAACTATGTGCATATATTTTTTTAGGAAGTTCTAACCCTAATGCATGTAAGAAAATTGGCCAATAAATCCCATGAAATCTTATTATTTCTTTTCCTACTATATGTAAATCTGCTGGCCAATACTTTTTGAATAAAGAATCATCATCTGACATATAGCCTAAAGCTGTAATGTAGTTTGTTAGAGCATCTAACCATACATATAGCACATGTTTTGGATCATTTGGCATTGGAATCCCCCAATCAAATGTTGTACGGCTTATACATAAATCTTCAAGTCCTGGATTTATAAAATTATTAAATATTTCATTTTTTCTTGATTCTGGCTCTATAAAATGTGGATTTTCTTTGTAAAATTCTTTTAACCAACCTTCATATTTTTTCATGTTAAAGAAATATGATTCTTCTTGCATTTTTGTTACTTCTCTACCACAATCTGGACATTTTCCATCTACTAATTGAGTTTCTGTGAAATAATTTTCACAAGGCATACAGTACCAACCTTCATATGTTCCTTTGTAAATGTCACCATTTTCAATGAATTTTTCTACTATTTTTTGTACTGCTTTAACATGTCGTTCATCTGTTGTTCTTATAAAATCATTATATCCAATATCCATTAATTTCCATAGCTTTTTAGCATCAGCTGCCATTTCGTCTACATGCTCTTGAGGTGTTAATCCTCTTTTTTCTGCCACAGTTTGAACTTTTTGGCCATGTTCATCAAGACCTGTTAGCATATATGTATCAAAGCCTCTAGCCTTTTTATATCTTCTTATGCAATCTGTTAATGTTGTTGCATATGCTGTTCCTATATGAAACTTACCACTTGGATAATAAATTGGTGTTGTTATATAAAATTTTTTGCTATTATTCATAAATAAAGCCCATCTCCTCTTTACAATTAAAATTCCCTATAATTATATAATCATAGGCAATTTAAGTCAAGAAATATTTACATTGGGGACGGGGCAAAAAGATAAATTATTTTATAAAAAATAGCAAATAGCAAAATCATTTTTATACTAATTTTGCTATTTTTTATTTTATTTTGCTATTACTTTTTTAATCCTTTATTATTTTCGATATTTTCCACAAAGATATATTAAACCTATTTTCTATGTCTTTTTTTGTTACATTAACATTATATATAAGTATTTTTATCAATTCTTTCAGCAGTTTTTTATCACTAATAATATCATCAATTATTATATTGTGCTTGTCCAAAAATACTCTTATATATTCTTCCATAATTTCTTTTTTGTCAATTTTGTCATCTATAAAGCCACAAAAATCATCTATAGCTTCTATTTTTGAAAAATAATTTTTAGCGCCATACATTTCGCGTAAAATTTTATTTTTTCCCACTCCAATTCCATTTTTATAATCGTTGTACGATGAAAATTTATATTCCTTACACTCATTAACCATATGGGCTTTCACGGGATTTTCATGAATGTATTTTATACATTGCCATAAATACTTTTCATCTAATATCGGTTCACTTTTAAATCTATCTCTAAAAACATAACCAACACGACTTTCCCTCCAATTAAAGTAACTTGCATATTTTGTATTTATCTTATGCATAAATCTTGATAATTCTGTAATTTTATCTGCATACATTAGCATATGCACATGATTTGACATAATACAATAAGCAATAATTTCTACATTATAAATTTTTTCACTTTCCTTCATCAATTTTAGATATCTTGCGCAATAGCTTTTATTATGAAATATATCTTCTCTGTTAATTCCTTGTGACATGACATGAAAAAAAGATGCATTTAAGTTTTTTCTTGCTATTCGAGACATATCAATTCACCAATCCTTATTTTTAATTTGCCCCTCTAGCGTACTTAATGTACATCTTCTTTAAAACTTTTATTTAACTTTTTTATAAAAGTTTATTTGATTTTTTGTTTGTTTTTATGTTGACTTTATTTTTTTGCTCCGTCCCCTATGATAATTTTTTTTCTATTAGCTTCGCTAATTTTTCAGCTTTTGCTTTAATATATTCTTGGTTTTCGCCCTCAATCATTACTCTTACTAATGGTTCAGTTCCAGATGTTCTTATTAAAACTCTTCCATTTCCAGAAAACTCTTCTTCTAATTTTTTTATTTCTTCTTTTATTTCTTCGTCTTTGTCAAAATCATATTTTTTATCTGATGATACTTTTGCATTTACTAGAACTTGTGGATATAATTTTATTATATTGCATAATTCTGATGCTTTTTTATTTTCTTCTAATAAAGTTTTTATAAACATTATTGATGTTAGAATTCCATCTCCTGTTGGATTATAATCTAATAAAATAACATGGCCAGATTGTTCTCCTCCTAAATTGTATCCATTTTTCATCATTTCTTCTAAAACATACCTATCTCCAACTTTGGTTTGTACTAATTTTAAACCATTATTTTCTGTATATTTATTTAACCCTAGATTACTCATTACAGTTGCTACAACAGTATCTTTCTTCAGTTCACCTTTTTTCTTTAAATAATTAGAGATTACTGCTAATATTTTATCTCCATCTATTTCATTTCCATTTTCGTCTACTAATAAACATCTGTCGCCATCACCATCATATGCAACACCTAATGAACATTTATTTTCTACAACGAATTTTTTTAATCCTTCTAAGTGTGTTGAACCACAGTTATCGTTAATATTTATTCCATCTGGATTATTATTTATTATATGATGTTTTATTCCTAATTTTTCAAATACCTTTTCTGCAACAACAGATGTAGCACCATTGGCTGTATCCACTGCTATAACAAAATTTTCTTTATCTAAGTTTTCTAATTCTTCTTCAAAATTTTTTCTAAAGAAATATACGTACTCTTCTAATAAATCTATTCTTATTTCTGATACACCAATTTTATCATTAACAGCTGTTAATTCATCTATTTTTCCTGAATCCATTACTTCTTCTATTTCTTCTTCTAGTTCATCAGGAATTTTCATTCCTTTATTGCTAAAGTATTTTACTCCATTAAATTCATAAGTATTATGTGATGCAGATATTACAACACTGGCATCTGCTTTAAATCTTCTTGTTAAATATGCAACTGCAGGTGTTGGCATTACACCTAGAATTTTTACATTTGCACCATAACTTAAAAAGCCAGCTACCATCGCACTTTCAATTAAAGAACCAGAAATTCTTGTATCTCTGCCTATTAAAATTGTAGGTGCATGGTCTGTATGCTTAGATAACACATACGCACCAGCTTTTGCTACTTTATAAACCAATTCTGGTGAAAGCTCTGTATTTGCTATTCTCCTAATTCCATCTGTTCCAAAATATTTTCTCATTTTTAGATTCCTCCTCTTGTTTCTAAGTATATGTATATTTTATATAAAGTTTACTTTTAAAATAGAAATAATAAAACATATTATATAAAAAAGAATTTTTTTCTTTCTTCTATTCTAGTTGGTACTTCTATTTGAAATTCTTCATCCTGTATTATACAGTTCGGATTTATTTTAGTCAATCTTTTTATAGCCTGTTTACTAGTATATTTGCCAAGCTCTTTTAAGATATCTTGAATATTCTCATAAATAAATCCTTTTTTATGTGTATCTGAGGCTAAAATATGAACCATATTATGCTTAAGCAATTTACCAAGTGTCTCTTTTGCTTCTTTACCATATCTTCCAACAATACTTCCATAATTGCTTTGAATAAACACTCCTGCACGTATAAACTCCATTACTTGATTTGGATCCTCTTGAACATATGAATATCTTTCTGGATGTGCCAAAACTGGTATATATCCTTTTTCTTTTAATTTAACTACTATTTCCATTACATTAAACAATTTATTGTTTAATGGTAATTCAAATAATACATATTTACTATTAGCTAATGTAGCTGGTACATTAGCTAATAGTAATTCACACAAATCATCACAAATATAAATTTCATTTCCATGATGTATATTTATTAAAATATTATTTTTAAACACTTCTTGTTTTAAATTTTTTATTTTTTCTTTAGTATTTTCTATACTATTATCATAATACCCTTTTATATAATGAGGTGTTAATATAATATCTGTAAAACCTGCTTCTTCTGCTAATCGTAAAGCTTCTAAAGATTGCTCTATACTTTCAGATCCATCATCAACTTCATTTAATAAATGGCAATGTATATCTATCATTTATTTGTCACTCCAAACTTTTTACTTTTTCTCTTCTGATAAATATTTAGTTAATTGTTTTAGAACTGCATTAATATCTATATCTTCTTCGTTACTTTTTTCTGCTTCTTTTTTCTTTGTTATTTTTTCTGATTTTTGCTTTTCTAATTTATTTTCTGCCTTTGCTACTATATCTAAATTCTTTTTAACTTTAGGTATTTCTTTTTCTTTTATTGATTCTGTATGTTTTAAAATATTTGAAAACCAATTTTTCTTTTTATTTAATACCATAGAACTCTCATAATAATATTTGTTTTCATATTTTTTATGTGCTATTGGCATTTTATTTACTATTACACCAGCTATTTTTCCATCAACGTTTTCTATATTTCTTTTTACTTGTTTTAAATCATCTATTTTAGTTATTTTATGAGAAGCAACTATTAAAGTAGAACCTACAAATCTAGATAATATTATTGCATCTGTTACAATTGTACTCGGTGTACCGTCAAATATCACTATATCAGCGCTCTTTTCTAGTGCCTTTATTAAATCAGACATTTTTTTGCTTGTCAATAGTTCTGATGGATTTGGAGGTACTATTCCTGCTGTAATTATATACAAGTTTTCTATTAATGTTGGCTTAATATAATCTGCTAAATCCACTTTAGCATCACTTGCAGTAATCAAGTAATTTGATAACCCATTTTCATTAGATACTTCGAACAATTCATGTTGTCTCCCTTTTCTCATATCAGCATCTACTAAAACAACTCTTTTTCCAGCTTGTGCAAATGTTATTGCTAAATTAGCAGATACCCAGCTTTTTCCCTCTCCAGGAACTGTACTTGTTACCAATAATGATTTTAGTTTATTATTAACATTCATAAATTGAATATTAGTTCTTAATGTTCTGAAAACTTCTGATACAGAAGCTTTAGGAGATGTAAATGTTATTAATTCATTTCTCATTTTATATAATACCTCCCTTCATTTTTTTTGTATCATCTTTTAATAGTGGAATAGATGCTAGAGCAACAACACCTAATTCTTTTTCTATATCTTCTGCAGATTTTACTGTAGTATCTAATAAGTTAGATATTAAAACATATCCAACAGACACTATAAGTCCAATAGCTATAAAAATTGCAATATCCTTAATATGATTTATATTGTATGGAGTATTGGCTCTTTCTGCTTCATCTACTATATATACATTATTTATATTGTATATTTCTCCAACTTTTTTTGTAAAAACCTTTGCAATTTCATTTGCTATATCACTTGCTCTATCTGGATAGTAATTTGTTACTGTTATTTGTATAAGCTCTGTATCCTTCACAGCACTTACTGTGATATTATCTTTTAAATTTTCTTCACTTTCATTTATATTTAAATTTTTAATCACTTCACGTAGTACATTTTTACTTTTAACTAACTCACTATATGTAGAAACTAATTTTTGATTTAAGGTTATATCTGTTTGAGTTATTGTACTTGTATCTGTTTCATTTTCTTTGGTACTTTCTGACCTTGCAAGTACTAAAGATGTATATGATTTATATTTAGGTGTAACAAATAAAAATGTATATACTGTTCCTATAATTAAAAATATAAGCACTATGCTTATAACATGTAATCTTTTGTTCCAAAAAATATTAACTAACTGTTTCAAATCTAGTTCTTCCATTTTTCCCTCCATTATTACAAATATGATATATTATACATAATATACTAGCCTTTTACAAGTTTTTTGTAATATTTTTGTAATGTTTTTGTAATATTTTTGTATTTTTTTACCAAAAAAGAAAATATATGAATTAACACTCTTTTAATCATATATTTTCTTTTTAATAATTTTTATTAATCTTTAGTATTTTGGTGTGAATATTCTAAAATAATATGGTGTTATATTATTTAAAATATCACTTACATAAATAATATCTCCATCTTTTTTAGTTAATTTAATATTTGGAAATGTTTTTAACATCTTCTCATCTGAAAAATATTTGTATGTAAAATCACTTATTTTTTCATTTTTGTATAATTCATCACATTTCCATATAACTTTATCTAAACCTGCAATTTCTAAATTATAATTATTAACTAATCTCGTAAAAAACATTTTTAAAGCAAAACTTGTAACTAAAAAATCTAAAAGCATAATAATAATTCCTATTATTACAGATATTTTTAGCACTTTAGGTGAAATTTTGTCTAAGAATTTATCTACCAAAGGATTTAAATGACTCATTAGATATATTGCTAGCACTCCCCAAAAGAATGAAAATGCAATACATACTCTACCATTTATATTAAATGCCATAGAAGAATAATCCCACCATTTTATATTAAAAATAATTTCGCCTATAAGACTAATTATATATTCTACTATTGACCCAATTACAAAACCTCCAAAAAATAAAGTATAGTTATTTTTATTAAAACGTTGTAATCCTAATATCATAATAACCGCTCCAAGGCCATATATTGCACAAAAAGGTCCATACAAAAAGCTTTGCCTACTCTCTATTACTCCTTTTGTAACTAGTCCAAATAAAGTTTCTACAATATATCCTAGCACACTATATATAATAAAATACGCCATAATCTTAGTTAATGTAAATCCAAATATTTTAAATTGTTTTTTATCATGTTTTTTTTCATTTTCTATGTTTTCCATAAAAATCTCCTCCTCATTTGTATGAAAATATAATAATCTATTTGTCGAAATTAGTCAATATATAAAAAACAGGCATTTAGACTTCCCCCCTAAATCCCTGTTTTTTATAATTTTTATCTAACTTTTTCTAGATATTTTAATAATTTTTAATCAAAATATTTTTACCAGCTTTTCTTAAAATTAATTTTCAGTTGCTCCCAAAATCAAGACAAGAAATATTTAAACAATTTTTAATGATGCTCGCTTCTCTTTCTTTTTTTCCTTTTTATATCTTCTTCATTCATGTAATAATAATTCCCTTTTGAGCTTTTTTCATCTTGTACTTTATTTATTACAATTCCAGCAATGTTTCCTCCAACATCTTCTATTTGAGTTTTTATTTTTTCTATATCTTCTATTTGAGTTTTTTCATGCTCTGTAACAATAAAGCTTGTATCTACTAATCTAGATAAAACAATAGCGTCTGTTACTAGATTACTTGGTGTAGCATCAAAAATAACTATATCGCAATTTTTCTTTAGTATTTCTACTGCTTTTATTATTTTATTTGATAATAATAGCTCCGAAGAATCATATGTTATACTTCCACATGTTAATACACATAAATTATCAAGTTCTGTTGGTTGTATACATTTTTGTAACTCTTCTTCTAAATTTTCTGAACTACTACTTAAAAAGTCAGAAAGACCTGGTACTTGATTTAATCTGAACTTTTTATGTTGTATACCTTTTCTCATATCGGCATCTACTAATATTGTTCTATAACCACCACGAGCAAAAGTAATTGCTAAATTTGTAGCCACCCAACTTTTTCCAGCCCCTGGCAGAGCACTAGTAATTAAAACACTCTTTAATCCTTCAGATCCATTCATAAATTGTAAATTTGTTCTTAAAGATTTAAATCCTTCTGCACATTGTGATTTTGGATCTAAATCTATTAAACCTTGCTTAATATTTGGATTTCTAGCAAATGTAGCCAAAGTTTTTATATTTAAAGCTTTTTCTATATCTTTGTCGTTTTTAACAGTACTATCAAATAAGTTTAGTATTAAAATTACTCCTATAGATAGAGCAAATCCTACTACTGCAAATACACCTGCATATTTAACTGGATTAATATTACTTGGTGCAGATGGTGCTACTGCTTTATCTACAACACGAATATTTTCCATATTATAAATTTCTTTAATTTGTTCAGAAAATACCTCTGCAATGCTATTTGCAATAATTGGAGCTTCATCTTTATTTGAATCTTGTACTGAAATTTTTATAATTTCAGTATTTTTTACAGACTCTATTGTTACATTTTTTCTTAATTGTGCTGTAGTTTTATCTAATTGAACTCTGCTTATAACTTCATTTAGAACAGAATCACTCTTTACAAGTTCACTATATGTATAAACTAACTTTTGATTTAATGTAACATCATTTGTTGTTGTTCCACTATTTTCTGCTTTTACTAATATTAAAGTAGTAGCAGATTTGTATTGTGGTGTTGTAACAAAAGCATTATAAACATATCCAATAAATAAAAAAGCCATAGTTGTTAAAAGTATAATAGCTTTTCTTTTCCAAAATAATTTTAAAAGGTCTCTTAAATCGATTTCTTCCATTATTTTCTTTACCTCTTTCTTCTTTTATTTTTTATTTTAATGCCATTATATACTAATATACTATACATTTTCAATATATTAATACATTTTTAATATTCTTGTAATATATATGTTATTTTTATATCTTAATTCGACTTTTTTCGCCTCTATATTTTGTATATTATCTTATGCTTTTTAGTACCCAATCATATTCTTCTAATTTAAAGATAGTTCCACAATATTCACATTTACCATTTATCGCAATATCCATATTAGCACCACATCCAGGACATTTTCTTGCAGTTCCTAAATTTTTTGCATTTTTTCTTTTAGAAAAAATCATTCTCATATATTGCTCTTTTCTTACTTGATCGTCACCAGATACCATTTGTCTAGTAGTTCCATCTAATTGATAATCTAAATATTTTGTTAATAAACTTATTTCTATTTCAAAATCGTCTTCGTTTTCTGTAATCTTAACAATATTAGTATCAGAAACATTCAACTCTCCATAAATTTGAATTAAATTTCTTTCATTTAAATTTTGTACTTTTCTAGCAAATTCTTCATATACCTCTTCTGATAAAAAATGTTTTACTCTTTCTAAGTTTTTTTTCATAACAGCTGTATACAACTGTATAAAAATATTATCTGCTTTTGCTTTAAAAGTTGATTCTGAAAAAGTACTATCTTCCATTACAATTTTTTGTATTAATTCATCCATATTTTTTCTCCTTTTATTAATTAAAGGACGGAAGAAAGCCATGTTAATCTAATTCTTCCATCCTTTACAATATTTTTATTTTAATTTTATCAAATTAAAATTTAATAAATTATAAATTTTCTTGTCTTAATGAAACCTTTTTAGACATTACCCATTCTGTATTTTCTGCAACAATCTTAGAATTACAATATTCACATATTCCTGTTGAATTCATATTAATTGGTGCTCCACAGTTAGGACATTTATCTAATTTTGCTTTTTCCAATTTTTCAATGAATGTCATTTCATAAACCATTCTTATCTTTCTGTTACTATTTCCTCTAACTACTTGTTTTGTATCTTTATTAATAATGTAATCATAGAATTCTATAACATATCTTGTAGTTACTTGCATCATATTATTTTGAAGACTAGCATTTGTAATTGCTGAATTTAATAATCTGAAGTCTTTCATTATGTTTTGTTCACCTTTCATTTCCATGCTAGTTAGTTGTGATTCATACATATTAAACATTTCATCTGTCATTACATCTCTTACTTTATCTAATTCAAAGTTCATCCAAGCATTTTCAATATTTAAGTAAATATTATATCCAGTTGAAAGGAATTTGTTTACATCGAAATCCGGAATATGTTTCTTTATTTCTTCTATAGCTTGAGGATTATTAACAACCGGTATAGCATTATTTTTAGGTATTTCTTTCTTCTTGTTTGTAGTTACAATTATAATATAAATAATTATAATTATCATAAATATTACAAAACCTAATAATGAGCTTCCACTGCTAGATGAAGAACTACTATGACTACTTCCAGAGTAACTACTTCCGACTATGACTACTACTTCTAGACGATGAGCTACTATGACTAGAAGAACTGCTACCACCACTGTAGCTTGAATGATATCCAGCATCAGCATTACTTTTATCTTGTTTCATAATAATGCTTGCTGATAATACTAATGCTAAAATTAGTACAATTTTCAGCACATTTTTTAATTTACTTTTTAAATTATTTTTCATTTTTCTCCCCCTTAACTTGTATATTTTTATATTTTTTAAAAAATAATTTACATTTATTCTTTTACCCAAACAGAAACACTACCACCATTACAATAGAAAATTCCATTTCCATCATTATCTACATATACTGTTTCTTTTATATTCCCTGTACAATCTTTTAATACTGAATTTGCTAAACCTTTTCCAACATTCATACATTTAGATCCTCCAGGTCCATCCGAAAGAATTACTGCCATACCTGAATTTTCATGTTCTTCGTCGCCTTCTATTGTCCATCCTATAATGTTAAAATCATTAAAATAATCATTTTGTTTTCCATATACTTTATCTCTTCTTATTTTTATAAAAGTATCTAAGATATCTTTTTTACTTTGAATATTATCATGTGGTATTCCATAATAATCTCCAAAAAAAACACAAGGATATCCATCTTTTCTTAACAAAATTAATGCATACGCTATTGGCTTAAACCAATCTTGAACCCAAGATTGTAGAGACTGACCTAATTGTGTATCATGATTATCTACAAAAGTTACAGCTAAATCTGGATCACTATTAACTAGTGTATTATCAAAAATTGTTTTCATGTCATAATTTCCGCCACTATTTGATGCATTGAATAAATTATAATGTAATGGTACATCAAACAAACTTAAACTAGCATTTGTTTCTTTTATGTAATTCTTCAAATTTTCTAAACTTGTGCTCCAATATTCCCCTACAGCTGGTAGTGTCCTATTGGTATTGTTTCTAACATAATTAAGCCAAGATTCCATAAAACTTGCTCTCATATGTTTTACAGCATCCATTCTAAAACCATCTATATTAGTAAATTGAGCATACCATAATCCCCACTTTTTTAATTCTTCTGTTACATCTACATTATTTAAGTCAATATCTGCTCCCATTAAATAATCAAAATTTCCATTTTCTTTATCTACATCTTTATCCCAATGTTTTCCATAAAATTTATATATTGAACTTCTTTTTTGAAATTCATCCCAATCTACTCCATGGAAGTGTGTCCAATTCCATTTAAAATCTGAATATTTTCCTCTTCTTCCTGGAAATTCATATTTTGTCCATGCTTGTATTGGAAATGGTTTAGATATGTCTACATTTCTATCTGATGGTAAATCCTCTATTGCATAAACTTCTTCTGTACCATCTGCACCTAAACGATGATTTAACACTATATCTGCAAACACTTTTACTCCATTTTCTTGTAAGCTTTTTATTGCATTTAAATATTCTTCTTTTGTTCCATATTTTGTTCGAATTGCTCCTTTTTGGTCGAATTCTCCTAAATCATATAAATCATAAACTGCATAGCCAACCCCATTTATTCCATCACTTGCTTTATATGCAGGAGGTAACCATACACTTGTTATTCCTATATCACTTATATTTTTTGATTCTTCTAATATTTTCTTCCATAATCCAAAATCTGATGGTAAATACCACTCAAAATACTGCATCATGGTTTTATTTATTTTTTTCAAATTCTCATCTCCAGTAAAATTTATTCTATAAAAATTATACAATAATGATTTTTTTTGTCAATAACAAAATTCTTCCTTTTATTATTTTTTCGCACAAAAAAGGACCCTATTATAGGATCCTTCTTTGTTTAGAAAGTTCTTTACGCATTTCTTGCTGTAGCTGCGACAGACTTGAGGCATTTGCTATAAAAATTCCAATATTGGGATAAATTAACATATCCAACCCTTCCATTAGAATTAATTTGGTACCACTCTTCACCTTCGGCAGATAAAATATCAAATTCATCGCCTGGCTCAAGTACACCAATAACATTTTTATCATTCTCAAGATTTTTTTCACTTCTTATATTCCATTTTTCACCTTTGAACACAAGAGTTTGACCCACCGAAAACCTTGATTTAGTCGTTTCAGCTGCTACTGTCGTCTTCTTCTCAGTTGTTGTAGTGGCCTTTTCAGTTGTAGTTGTTGCCTTTGTTGTGGTAGTCGTTTTTACAGTAGTTGTGGTCTCACATGTAGTTAACTCTTCCTGTTTTTGGACTTTAAAGTACCAATATTGAGAAAGGTTTACATATCCTATGATACCAGAACCTGTTTTAATCAAGTACCAACCATTTGATTCATCCAGCAAGATCTTGAAGTTAGAGTCCTTTGTAAGAGCTCCTATGATATTCTTATCATTCTCAAGATCTTTGGCATTTCTCACATTCCAGTGTGTTCCTGTGAATACAAGAGTCTGACCAGCAACAAACTTTGATTTGTCATTTCTAGCTGTTGTGATCTTTTTCTCGGTTGTAGCGGTTGCCTTTGTTGTAGTCGTCTTTTCAGTTGTCGCTGTCGCAATAGTGGTAGTAGTTGTTACCTGTTTTTTGGTCGCAAAATTCCAATATTTTGACAAATTAACATAACCAAACGTGTTGTTCGATTTTATGTAATACCATTCGTCATTTTCTACAGCCAAAATCTTAAACTCTGAGCCTTTTTCTAAGGCCCCTACGATATTATTATCGCTATTAAGATCTTTACTGTTTCTTATATTCCAGTGCACCCCAATAAATACCAACTCCTGACCTACACTAAAATGAGATTTAGCATTAACTTCAGTTGTTGTACTTGTGGTACTTGGATATATGCTTCCGTTCACAGGAGGCCAGATCAGATTTTTATATCCCTCATTAACTTTGGTGACATATTCCATTGTTAATTTGGCATCTGTTCTGTCAATGCTACCATTTCCGTCAACATCATAAATGTTAACATCCATATCATTGGCGTCTCCATTCAACACTTTTTCTGCAAGAGTTCTGATATTGTATGCATCAGTAATAGTGATTTTTCCATCGCCATCAGTATCGCCTTTCAGTGTTGTCTGTGTTTTTTCCTGTTCTGCGTATGATTTGGTTGCCATTGCAGTAAAAGCTGCTGTGCTTAAAAGCGTCGAAGCCATTACTGTTACAAGCAATCTTTTGGTTCCTCTCTTCATCATGATAAGGAACCCTCCTTTCGTCTTTAGTATAAATTTGATTTACCATTTAGCAAATCTAGTGCATATTTTATCACAAATTTACATAAAATTCAATATTTTTATTTTCATTTTCTATCATATATTTAATCTACATAGATTTTTACTCTTATTATTTATTTTGCGCAAAAAAGGACCCCATTGCAGAGTCCTTATTGCTTGAAAGTTTTGTCGTATGCGTATGATAAATTCCAGTCCTATCGAAAAGCTTTTAGTTCTCCTGATAAAAATCCCCTGAGTCAAAGATTTCGGGCTTAACAGGAAATACCCAAGTATCGATACTTACTGTAATTTGGGTGTTATCCTTGCGGAGCACCTCTAAAACATTTCCATTTTCAATAGAAACATTTCCGAGGTCAATCGGCTTCGAACCATAGTAGTGGAGCTTGGTTCCTGTAGAAATCAAATCTGCAGACATTACTCTTTTCAATGCCGGTTTTTTATAACCAACTAATTTAAAGTACTGTCTTCCAGGTCCAATTCCAATATAGCCGATACCATCATTCCAGCGGATAATGTACCACCCGTCAGTTGAAGTATTTGCCACAATCTCCACATATTGATCTTCGTAGATTTGACCAATAGTGTTGCCCCAAACAGAATCTCTGACTCTCCAGTTGTCACTGTTACAAAGCTGGACCAAGTCGCCTGCTTCATATTGTTCAGGTTCCTGAATGGTTGCTTCTGTGGTAGTGGTTGCTTTTGTAGTAGTCTGTGCAGTAGTGGTAGTCTCACGTGTAGCTGTTGTGGTTGCCTCACTTTTTACATTGAAGTACCAATAATCCGCCAGATTGACATATCCTACTGTTCCTGCTGCATTAACTACGTACCACTCGTCTCCTTCTACGGATAAAATCTTAAACTCTGTACCATGGGTGAAAGCACCAACAATGTTACTATCATCTTTAAGATTTTTTCCGTTTCGGATATTCCAATGAGTTCCATTGAAAATGAGTGTCTCACCAACATTAAACCGAGATTTAGCCGTCGCTGTCGTTTTCTTAACTGTAGTCGTCGTCAGCTTGGTTGTGGTAGTGGTTGCTTTCGTAGTTGTCTGCATAGTGGTAGTGGTCTCACGTGTAGTGGTTGTGGTTGCATCACTTTTTACGTTGAAGTACCAATAATCCGCCAGATTGACATATCCTACTGTTCCTGCTGCATTAACTACGTACCATTCGTTTTCTTCTACGGATAAAATCTTAAACTCTGTACCATGGGTGAGAGCACCAACAATGTTACTATCATCTTTAAGATTTTTTCCGTTTCGGATATTCCAATGAGTTCCATTGAAGACGAGACTCTCACCAACATTAAACCGAGATGTCGCATTCTTCACCGTAGTAGTGGTCAGCTTGGTTGTGGTAGTTGCCTTTGTAGTAGTAGTCGCCGGATCAACCGGGTCTATACTCCCATTAACCGGCGGCCAAACCAGATTTTTGTATCCTGCCCCCTCTTTTGCAATATACATCAGAGTTATCCAGGAATCTTCCATGTCGATTTTTCCATTTCCATCAACATCGTAAATACTCATGTCTACGGAAATGTCATACCCAGCACCAATCTTGGCATACGCCAAAAGCAGGTTATAGGCATCATTGACAGTGATTTTTCCGTCACCATCTGTATCTCCTTTCATGGAAGATGTGGTCGTTTGGGTTTCTGCGTACGTTCTGAGTGCTGTTGCCTTTGAAGAAATTGCTATCGTGCACAAAAGCACAACTGCAATCGCCATCATCAGCAACCGCTTGGCTTCCTTCTTAACCATAAAGGAAACCTCCTTTCAATATAAAAATTTTTGATTCACCTTTTGGCAAACCTAATATAAATTATACCATAAATTTACATAAAGTTCAATGCTTTATTTTTACTTTTTTCATTCAAGTTTGTAATTCAAAAATTCACACTTCCTACGTTTTTTATTAATTATATTTTTATTTACAATTCATTATACGATTTTACCTAAAAACTAATCTTAACTCCAATTGTTTTATTCTTTTTAACACTCACTAATATTCTTCTTATTCTTCTAATTTTTCTTGCAAAGATTCCCATAACTCCATATTATTTTTTATATTTTCATTTAATACATTAATTTCATTTTGAATTTCTTGAACTTTTTCATAATTTGTATATATTTCTTCTTTTGATAATTTCTCATTTAATGTATCTATTTGTTTTTCATCTAATTCTATATCTCTTTCCAATTTTTTTACTTTGGTTAACATTTTATTTTTCTCTTTTTGCATTAAATATGTATTATTTATAGCTTTATCTTTTTTCTTTTCAATAATTACATCTTGCTCTTCATCTTTTTTGTTTGCCTCATATTCTTCATATTTTCCATCATAATATGTAACTTTATTTTTTTCAAATATTAACAAACAGTCAGAAATTTTGTTAACAAAAAATCTGTCGTGTGATACAAAAATTACTGTTCCATCATAGTTTTGTAATAAATTTTCTAAGCTCTCTTTTCCTATAATATCCATATGATTTGTTGGTTCATCTAATATTAATAAATTTGGTCCTTTTTTTAATATTTTACACAATTGTAACCTAACTTTTTCCCCTCCAGATAGCATTCGTATTTCTTTAAAAACATCTTCTCCATAAAACATAAATGATGCTAGCGAATTTCTAATTTCTGTTTGAGTTAAATCTGGAAACTCTGCATAAAAGTCATCTATCACTGTTTTATTAGAATCTAATAAAGCCATTTGTTGGTCAAAATACCCAATTGTTACATTATAACCAAATTCGTATTTTCCACTAATCTTTTCTATTTTACCAACTAAAGTTTTCAATAACGTAGATTTACCTATTCCATTTTCTCCAATAACAGCTAACCTCTGTTTTTTATATAAATCAAATGATATATTTTGAATTGCTTTATTATATCCAACTTCCAAATTTCTTACACTTAAAACCTGTTTGCCACTTTCTTTTTTTATCTTAAAATTTGTTTTAAATGTTGTTAAATCATATTTATTTGGAGCTTCTATTTTAACCATTCTCTCAATTTGCTTTAGTTTAGACATAGCCATTTTCGCCTTTGTTGGTTTTGCTTTAAATCTAATTGCTATATCATTTAGCCTTTTTATCTCTTTTTGTTGATATTCATAATCTTTCAATTGTTTCAAATAATTTTCTTTTTTCTTATTTTCAAAAAATGTATAATTTCCTGAATACTTCGTAATTGCTCCATATTCTATTTCATAAACTTTATTTACTATCCTATCTAAAAACATTCTATCATGTGAGACAATTACAACTGCACTTGGATAATTTTTTAAATATTGTTCTAGCCATTCTATAGCTTTTATATCTAAATGGTTGGTTGGCTCATCTAGTAGAAGTATGTCTGGTTTACTAAGCAATAATTTTATAAATGCAATTTTTGTTCTTTGTCCCCCTGAAAATTCTCCTATTTTTTTATATTTATCTTCCTTAGAAAAACCTAATTTGTTTATTGCTGTTTCGTATTCTTTTTTATATGTATATCCACCTAAAAATTCATATCTATCATTTGCTTTAGAAAATTCTTTTACTAGCTCTTCTGAAGAATTATTTTGCATTTTTTCTACTAAATTATTTATCTTTTTTTCTAAATCTAATATAGGCTTATAAACTTTTAAAATTTCATCTATCATTTTAACATTATCATCTTCAAATTCTATTTGCTTTAAATATCCAATTACAGGATTTCCTTCTTTGTAGATATTAAACTTTTCTTCTCCTATACCTTCTTCTAGTAATTCATTATTAACAATTGCCTTTAATAAAGTAGATTTGCCACATCCATTTCTACCTACTATCGCAACTTTTTCGCTTCCTTTTACTTCAAAATTTATTTCTTCTAAGATAGTTTCTGCTCCATAAGATACAGAGCCATTTGTTATTCTATAATTCATTTTTATCATCCTTATATTTTTATTTTGTTATACTTAATATATATTTATATTTTAGATATATCTTTTCCATTGTGTTTGCATAAATTCTAACATATTTTACTTATTTTATCAAAAAAACTCACTATAAAAATAGCAAGTTTCTAAATTTTTATATTTCTATTTCGTCACTTTTTACATTATCTACAATTGCTGTAATCATTCCACATTTATTTGCTCCATGAATATCATTAATAATATCGTCACCTATAACTAGTACATTTTCTGGATTTAGGCCCATTTTATTACATGCATCTAGAAAATACCTTTTTAATGGTTTCTTAGCAAATCCTATATATTCAATTCCATTTTCGTTTGCAAAGCCTTTTACTTGTTGATCATATCCATTTGACAGTATTAACACCTTAAATTCTTGCTTCATAAACTCAATCCATCTTTTATTACATGTTGGAATATTCATCATATTTTTTCTTAACGTTTCATCTACATCTAAAATTAGCCCACCTATTCCATACGTAGATTTTAGCTTTTTTACCAGTTCTAAATTAATTTCATCTACTTGATTTAATGCTAAATTTGGTTTTATAAATCTTCTTAATCTATGACTTATTGCACTATATATTTTTTGTTCTACTAATTGTAATATTTGTTTATCTGATTTCATCTTCTACGTCCTTTTTATAACTATCATTTTTCTATTTTTTCTATTTCCTCTTTAGTTAGATCAGTAACAACCTTTTTCCTCCATTTTTTTCTGGATTACAGATAAATTTTAACCAATTTTCTAATCTTTTATACTTTCCTTTTTTGGTTATTATTTACTTTTAACTTCTTTAATTCTATTATATGAATTTCTAATTTTTCTGTCAATATAATTCCTGAATATTCATCCTCTCTTATATAATGATAATAATATTTTACTTTTAGTACTTTTTCTTTTGCATATATAATCCCCATTTATTTATAATAATAGTATCATACTGATTTTGCATTTTCTGTCGAATTTTGTTATATATGCAAAAAAGTCAGATTTTTTGCAATCTAACTTTTAGTTTTAAAAATTCTTTTCTATAATAAAAATTATTTACTTTTTTTATAATGATCATAGTAGATTATCAACATTCAAAACCATTAAATAAAAGTGCACTTAATAAAATTTGTTGAATGTGTTAAATATTAAAATATTTAACAATTGCTTCAACAATTTTTTCGGAAGCATGTCCATCTCCATATGGATTTGATGCTTTACTCATTTTATCATATACTTCTTTTATCAGTCAGCAATTTTTTTGCTTCACTATAAATTACATTTTCATCAGTACCAACTAGCTTCGATGTACCTGCATCAATACCTTCGGGTCTATCGGTTGTATCTCTTAAAACAAGTACAGGTTTTCCGAGTGAAGGTGCTTCTTCTTGAATACCTCCTGAATCAGACATAATCATAAAACTTTTATTTTGAAAATTATGAAAATCCAAAACTTCTAGTGGCTCAATTAATCTTACTCTTTTATTTTCTTGTAACATTTCATTGGCAATTTTCTTATTAACGGATTTTTATGAATTGGATATACAACTTTAATATCTTCAAATTCATCAACTAACCTCTTAATAGCTTTGAATATATACTTCATGTTTATAGTTTTTATTCACTGTTGTAGCCATTGCATCAATTGCAGTATTTCCTGTAACATAAATTTTGTTTACTTAAATTAGTCGGAGCAAAATACATATCGGTCATACAATCAACCATTTGTCTATTCATTTCTTCTGGCCAAGGGCTGTATTTATCATATGTTCTAAGTCCAGCTTCTACATGACCTATTGCAACTTGATTATTAAAATGCTGCCAAAGATCCTGCAAATGTTGTTGTAGTATCTCCGTGAACTAAAACAATATCAGTTTTACATTTTTTTTATAACATCTTCTAGTCCTTGTAAAGCTCTCGTAGTTATACTAGCCAACGTTTGACCTTGCTTCATAATATTTAAATCATAATCAGGTTTAATATCAACTATTTTTAATACCTAATCTAACATTTCTCTATGTTGTGCTGTAAGAGCAACAATTGACTTTACTTCTTCTCTTTTTTCTAATTCTTTAATTAGTGGTACCATTTTTATAGCTTCTGGGCGCGTTCCAAAAACGCTCAATACTTTAATCATCTTTTTCACTTCTTTCTAAACTTTTTAATTGAAATATTAAACTAATAGTCAATACAAATTCACCAATTGGTGCTGCAATACTTACACCATATATCCCATATAATTTTCCTAATAACATATTACTAACAATTATTGCCATGCACCCTATTGCAAATGCTTTACTATAATTTTTCTGTTTACCACTTGCAACTAACATTTGTATTCCTATAAAATTATTAACAATTGCAAGTAAAAATTGAATTACCAAAGGTATAACTATAATTGAATAATTTGAATATTCAGCTCCAAATAATAAATTAATAATAATTTTATTAAAAACTATTATTAATATTGAAAATATTCCAAACATAAAAAAAATTGGTATTCCAATTTTTTTCCCACTTCACCACCTTTAGAAAATTCTTTACTAACGAATGGGTAAATTGCTTGAGATATTGGAGAAAAAAGCATAGTAAGTATATAAGGAATTTTATAAATAGCCGAAAAAATTCCTGTAGTCGAAGCAGTAGTATATATTCCCAATATTGTTACACCAAATCCACTAAATATCTTTGTCATTGCTGAAGATGCAAAAAGATAAATTCCATCTTTAAATTCTTTTATCATATCATCAAATTTTGCAAATTTAAATTTTAAATTATATTTTTTTCTAGCAACAATCATACTTATTATACTAGATAATAATAAAGAGCACAATATAAATATATATCATTTGGTTTCTTAACCAATAAAAAGATTAATATAACAGATATAATTCTTGATGTTACATTAATAATTGTAATAAATTTCATATCTTGTTTTCCTTGGAATAACCACGTTAGTTGAAATGTTGTTCCAATAATCATAATAAACAAAATCAATATGCTTATATATGTTTGTAAACTAAATGCAGATATTACATTGTAGTTCCTATACCATCTTTAAATGATATTTTATATGTATTATTTTCTTCCAATTCTAATAAAACATAATGGCTGTCCTTATGCTTTCTTCTTTTTGGTCTTTCCACCTTTGTACCTCCGATCAACTTAAATTTTTTTAATTGACCAAAGTCGGTGGACTTCTATACCTATAATTCGCCTTTAATTAGAGATGAGTATTCATCCCAGTAATTATGTATTCTTTTATTATAATAAATAATGTAGTAAATAAAGTATAGTGTGTAATGGCTCTCATAAGTCGAATACCTCCCTTATATAGAGCTAATGCCATTAAGATCCATCACAAAAAAGTTATCTTCTTTTGTGCCTCCTAATTAGTCCATTACTTAACCATCTTATTCTTTTATACCCTTTATTCTTTCATATATCACAATAGCTTACTAAAGGCTTGTGATGTATTATATATTCTTTTTCTTATAATTTCACTACTTTGGGGCAAATTTATTGATTTTTTTCTTTAAAAATCAGCAAAAATAAAAGAATATTGTCGAAAAATGGCGATATTCTTTAACACAAAAATATATATTTATTTTTTTATCTTTTTTATTGTTTCTAATAAAAAAGTTTTGTTATCTTTCAAATAAAGCAATATTGAAATAAGTGTAATAATTAATGAGAGTATTTTTATTCTCATATAATATAAAGTTACACAAATTATTAATATAATTACATACTTAACTATCATTTTCCAATATAGTTTTACTTTTATGTATTTTTGAACATCAAAATATCTATATATCATCATTACAAAATATGCAATTACAGTTGAAATACATGCTGCATATAATCCTATCTTTTTTATAAAACATATATTAATAACAATATTAATAATTGCAGAAATAATTGTAGTTGAAGCAACTTTTTTAGTCATCTTATTTGCAACATATACTCCACCTAATAAACCTACAAGTACACTAAAAATATTTCCTATTAATAATATGGGAATATAATTATATGCTTCATTATAATTTTCACCAATCACAATGTTAAAAACCAATGGCATTAAGCCAATAATACAACATAATGCCATAATAAATAAACAAAATATTTTTGACATCATTGATGAAATAAAATTACTAGCATCGTCATCTTTTATATGTAATGATATTGTTTCTTGCCATGATAAATTGAATATCGAAAAAATACTATTTAAAACATTAGAGAACTTACATGATATAGCATATACGCCATTTGCTGCTGCAGAAATAAAATATACAATAATTGTCCTATCAGATACATTTACAATCCACCATGATAACACGTTTGGAATCATAGGTACTGAATATATTAAAAGTTCTTTCAAACATTTAGTATTATTTTCTTTAATTTTTAGATATTTAAATACTTTTTCTTTTTTAAATAGATATACACTTCCTAAAATATTGGAAACAATACTAGCTATCAGAATACATTTAGCATCAAAATTAAATATAAGAATTAATATAAAGTTCATTATTAAATTACTAAATGCTGATATTATACTTGATATTGAATATGCTTTATTATCACCATTTCCCCTTGCTATAGATAAGAAATACATATTAATAATCATAGCAATTGTATTTAAAATAATTAATAAATAATATTTAATATTTATAACTTTTCTTATAATAAGCATTATTGCAGTACTTATAACTAGAATACTAATTACAAATACAAAAGATGTAGTGATAATTTTCTCTTTCTCTTTTTCTTTTTCCTTTTCTCTGCAATCTACTAAAAATCTAAAAACAGCACTATCAAGTTGTAATAATAACACCGGGGCAATTATGCTAATGTATGTTTGTATTAAATCTACATATCCATAATTATCTGTAAGCAATTTATAAGTATATAATGGCAAAAGAATAAAAGAAACTAATTGTGAAGAAAATTTGCCTATAAATAATATAATAGTATTTTTTATATATTCATTCTTTTTATTCATTTTTTTCCTTTCTTTTTAAAAATTTTTTTATAAATATTCTACATTTAAATGGGAAAATTAATTTTAAAATATTTTTCAGTTTTAGTTTTAAGTTCTTTTCTATTTTTATTTCATTATTATATAGATTATCGTATTTATCATATATATTTTTTCGCTCATTTGGATATAAAGTTTGTCTTCCCAATGCTTTATTTATTGTTTTCTCTTTTTCATAAGAAATTTCTCTATATAAAATATCGCTTTCTAACATATCAAATAATTTTTTTGCTTTTTCATTATTTACAATAACAAGAGAAGAAGATAATTCAGGATAAAAGTCATAGTAAAGTTCCCAAGAATTAACATCCCCTAATGTAAAATCACCAATTCTTTTACTTTCTTTATATTTACAATCATAACATGATAACCTAAAATTTCTTTCTTTTAAAAAGTCATCATAAAAAATATCTTCATTTGCAAAAAAATATTTATTTTTTTTGCCTATGGTTAATTTACCTCTAAAACCACATTTATCAAACAATGATTTGTTTCTAAACCTATATTTTTTAAGATTATTATTATATTTTTTTGATATATAATTATAATACTTTTTAAATATTCCTGGACTTGGTACTCCGTGACATATTAAATCACATGTAATTAAATTTTTTTGTAAATCTTTATTGCAATAATTTTTTATAGCATTAACTTGACAAGGTGTCCCTATAAATAATACATTCCTATCTTTTAAATCTACATTTATTTTAGAAAAAATGTTAATAATATTGCTTTGAACATATTTAGAATCTTGTATTTTATTTAATTCTTCTTCTTTGTCTATTCTTATATGATTTACATTTCCATCCTCATCCATTGCACAGCCATAAACTATTCCATTTAAATTTCTAATTACATATTTAGATATAACTGTTGCAAAACCTCCAGAAGCACTATTTTTATAAATAACTTTATCTTTAGATATTACCATATAAGCTTTTGTATTAAATTCATTATCACTTATATTAAATTTATTATTTTGATTTATAGGGCATTGTCTTAAACATTTGCCACATTCCTTACATTTATCCTCATTTATTATTGGGTATAAAAAACCTTCGTCATTTTCAATAAATTTTATTGCATTAAATGGGCAAATATTTTTACATAATCCACATCCACAACATTTATCACTAATTACATTTATATTATTGTTCACTGAAACTATCTCCTATCCATTTTTTTGTGTCATTAACAATTTTCTTTAACTTTTCATAATATTCAAAGTTATTGTCTTCTAAATTAATTGTTTCAGCATCTTTTTTATTTTTAATGATTTTTTCAGATATTTGAATTTTATTCAAATAATCTTTTGTTCTGACTGGATTTTTATGATTTTCTAATGCTATAAATTTTTTCTTAAAATTGGTTGAAAATATTACACCATGATATGAATTAGTTATAACAAATTCAGCATTATCAAATAATGAAATAAAATCATTTGGTGTTGCACTTACAATATTTCTATCTATATATTTCATTTTAAACTTATATGGTGTTATAAGCCATATTGGTAAATTTAATCGTTTTCTTAATATTTCTAATTCTTCAGAATATGTATTTAAGTTAGCATCAACAATATACATTAAAATATATTTAGAATTTTGTTCATTGTATCTATTTAATGATTTTAAATCATTAATCCATTCTTCATGGCTTAATAATAATGTAGGATCAGTAGAAACAAAAATCTCATTTTCTATTTCACTTTGTAGTTGTTTCTTTAAACTTTCTTCTCTTACAGAAATTGCATTATATTTGTTTAAACACCTTACAATATTTTTTTTATCACTTCCACTAAATTTATAGCTACCGGCACTAGAAGAAATTGAAATTTTTTTTGCTTTATCTGAAAAATCAAGCAAATAACTTGTGTCTAATGCATTAAAAATAACAGGATTCCATATTTGATCACTACCGGATACCAATATATCATAATTAGATTCAGTTAATTCTTCAATATTTTTATATTTTTTATTTGATTTTATTAACGAATTACAAAAATGTTTAAATCCACTTTTTAAATGTCTATTCTTACCCAAAAAGACAAATTGAATGAATTTTTTAATTATCTCTTTTAAATTACCACTAAAAATGAATGGAAGCGTTTTTTTCATTTTTGATTCATATTCATTTTCATAATTAATTAATTCTACATTTTCATAACCTAAATTTTTTATAAATTTGTATGTCGCATATGCTTGCAATACTGCACCATAATTATAGCAATTAAACAGTGTCATAATTCCAACTTTTTTTTCTTTCTTCATTCTTTACTCTCCTTTTTGATAATTATATTATCATTTATTAAATATTTAATATTATATCCTATTGTTAACAACAAAAATAAATTCGCTGTTATATCAAAAGTGTCAACTAACAACATAATGTATAAGACAAATAAGGAAAATGCAATTATTTGAGAAATAAAGTTTTCTCTATTGTTATTTAATCTTTTGAAAACTTTAAAAACAATTATAATATATATAATTATTCCTATAATCCCCGCTTGTAACATTATATTTAAAAAATAAGAATGCGAATGATATGCAGATATAAGAGCTATCATTGTATTTGACTTTTGAACTCCAATTCCTAAAATTTTATGTTCTGAAATTATTTCAATTACTTTATCCCAAATCAATGTTCTAGAACTTAAAGTTAAGTCTTTATGTAATACGTTTACAATTATATACTTAAATAAATTTTGCAATCTAAATATCACTAAGGTAAAAAATAATATAATTACTGTTGGAAAATATTTATTTACAAGCTTTTTCTTTTTAAATTTATATACTAATATATAGAAAATTATAAAAAGTGTTTCTGCCACAAGAGCTCCAGCAGACCAAAAATATAAAAATGTAATATATGTAGCTAAAAAATAAATATATGTAAATTTAGTAAACTTTTTATTAATTAAATAATCATATATTGCAATAATGCATAATCCTGGTAGATATGTAAATGCAAAACGATTATCTATACCAATCAAATATATAGGTGTCTTTAAATATTCTGTTTGAGCTATCCCATTTGGAAAGACAACAATAGATATCGTATTCAGTATAAGTAAAGCATAAAAATATATAGATAATGCTTTTAAAAATTCTAGTTTATTCTCTTTCAAAAATAAATTTGCCAGTAGTACTATGCCAATATTTAAAGATAAATCCGATATTACTTTAAGCATACTACCTTCATTTAAAAAGGTGGAAATCATTAAAATACCATAAAAAAGCCAAATTAATATATCAAATTTATTTATTTTCATTTTTTTTATATAAATTATAAAAAGAAATGTAAACACTGCTATGCTCATTAATGTATAAATATAATTTATATAATAAAATGAAGTTAAACAGTCTGGCTTATAAAAAGGAAATAAAAGTAAAATTATCAAAAAAATTTTATTTGTGTTTAATTTCGGTTTATTAATCTTCATATATTATTTTCCTTTCATTTAATAATACTTAATTAATCAAAGAATCGAAAATATTTTCTATTTTTTTAGTCTCATTTTTCAAATCATATCCACTTTCTATCAAAGATTTAATAATTTTATTATCTGTTCTACCTGAAATAGTATAATTATTTCTTTTTTCAATAATTTGATTACACCATTCATTATGATTTTCTAATTCTACAAAAGATACATTTCCTGTTATATTAGATTCTTCTGTAATATTTTTAGAAAAAATACATTTAAGTCCTGAGGTTTGTGCCTCTATACCGACAATTGGTAATCCTTCAAATATAGATGGCATAATAAATAAATCCATTGCTTGATAATAATCATATATATTTTTTTTCGCTTCTAAAAATATTATTTTATCAAAAATCCCAATTTCTTTGCTTTTACTAATTATTTGATTTTTTAATTCACCATCACCAATTAATAACAACTTGAAACTTTTATCCTTTTTTAACAATTCAAAAAAGATATCTAGTAATTCTGTGTGGTTTTTTTGTTCATTAAATCTTCCAACATGTCCAATTAAAAATTGATTATCATTTAACTTTAAATCTTCTCTAATTTTTTTCCTAATATTTTTATTAAATAGAAACATATCACTTTCGATTGCATTATTTATAAGAACGACTTTATCTTTTTTTAATTCTTTCTTACCATACATCCATTCTGCAGCCAATTTAGAACATGCTAATTTTTTGTCTGCCATTTTATTTAAAGTTCCTCTAAATAAAAGATGTTGAAAAATTTTTTTATCACTTCCATTATGACTATGAACAACAATTTTAACATCCTGTATATATTTTTTGGCAGGTAAAGCATAAAGAAAAGAACTAGCTGTTGATAAACACATATAAATTACATCATAATTATTTTCTTTGTATATTTTTACTAATGTTCTGTAAGCCTTAAATGGATGTCTTTTTAAATTTTCTACTATAAAAATTTTATTATAATTATTTTTAATTCTTTCAGCATTAATCCCAGTAATGTCATCTTGAACAAGTAAATCAACTGTAAATTTTTTTTTATCAATATATTTTAATAGATTAGCAATATATGTTTCTACTCCGCCAATCATAGAGGAATAACCCAAAATTAAAACTTTTTTCATTTTAATTTTCACCTCCAATATTTTTTAACTCCTCTATTTTGCTCATTGCAGATTTTATTACATCATCCATGTCATAATATTTATATTCAGCAAGTCTTCCTCCAAATATTACTTTTTTTTCATTTTTAGTAAGTTCTCTATACTTATCTGCTAATTCGTTATTCTTATCATCATTAATTGTATAATATTTTTCCATTCCTTCTTCATAATCTGCTGGATATTCAAATGTAACTACTGTTTTAGGACTTGTAGTATCAAATTCAAAATGTTTATGTTCAATTACTCTCGTATAATTTGCTTCATGTCCTGTATAATTTACTACTGCATTTCCTTGATAATTAGATTGATTTAGTATTTTAGTATCAAATCTTAAACTTCTCCAATCAAGTTTACCTAGCGAATAATCAAAATATTCATCAATTGGACCTGTATATACAACTTTATCAGCAATGGAATCATAATACTCTTTATTATCAAAATAATTAGTATTTAATTTGACCTCAATACAATCAAGCATATTTTCAACTAATTTTGTATAACCACCAATAGGTATTCCTTGATATTTATCATTAAAATAATTATTATCATATACTAATCTAACTGGTAATCTTTTAATAATAAATGCAGGTAAGTCTTTACAATCTCTATTCCATTGCTTTTCAGTATATCCTTTAACTAACTTTTCATATATTGTTCTACCAACTAAAGATATTGCTTGTTCTTCAAGATTTTGTGGTTCTTTCCCTTCCATTTCTTTTCTTTCTTCATTAATGTGTCTTAATGCATCTTGTGGTGCAAAAACATCATCCCATATTTTAGCAAATGTGTTCATATTGAAAGGCATATTGTATATTTCATTACCAAATCTTGCAACTGGTGAATTTGTATATCTATTAAATTCTACAAATGAATTAACATAATCCCACACTTCTTTATAATCTGTGTGAAAAATATGAGCTCCATATCTATGTACTTGTATTCCTTCAACTTCTTCAGTATAAATATTTCCAGCAATATTTGGTCTTTTTTCAATAACTAATACTTTCTTTCCATCTTTTTTTGCCAAATTTGCAAATGTTGCACCAAATAAACCAGATCCAACAATTAAATAATCATATTTCATAATTTATCTCCACCAATTTTTTTTAATACTTTTATTATAAATTTATAATTTAATTTTACTTTTAATTTTGACTTTAAATATCCATATTTCCATCCACTATTATATAATCCTTTTTTTATATTTAAGTCAGATGAAATTAACTTACAATCATTCTTTATATCACTATAACAGAATTTTGAAAATTCATTAACATCAATCCTATTTGGATTGTCAATAAAATCCATAAATCTATTTAAACTATCTGTCTTAAATTTTTCTTCATCTAAAACAAATCCATATTCTTTCCAATTTAAAATGAAATCAATTATACCTTTATCAATATCATTAATAGCTTCTTTGCTATAATCATCAAATTCAATTTCTTTTTTTATAGGCTCAACTATATTATTATTTTTTCTATACCCAATTGTGCTTCCATCAACACATTGAAATAAATTTTCAATCAATAGAGGATTGTCCATAATTGAATAACTAAATGTAGTATTTAATTTTATAAATGAATGACTCTTTTCTAATTCTTTTAACATCAAGAAATAGTGCCCATTTAATTCAAAATTAATATTATTATTATCTAGAAATGTAATAAGGCATTTTTGCATTGTTCCATTCCATCCAATATCAACTATTGAGAATTTTTTTTCAACTTTTTCTTGTTTTAAATACTCTAATGTAATTTCATTAACTTTATTGCTTTCTAGTTTTAATGCATAATTAATCTTGTTATATAAATCGTCATTTTTTAAAAATGAATATACATTTTGATTTATATCAATTTCATTTAAATCTAAACTTAAATTTAAATATTTAATTGTATCTCCTAAAGTTGAATTTTTCTTAATAGTAAAATATTTTAAAATGCTATTTAAATCATCAAATTTCATATATTTAAAATTAGACATTGTAATAGCCCTTCTGGAAATATATAAATAATTTGTATTAAATCTTTCATTATATAAAATATCAAAAACACTTTTATATATTTTTCCTTCTCTCGCAAAAAAATATATATCATTTACATTTTCATTTTTAAATTTTATTTTTAACCATTTAGCAAATTCCAATAACACTGGTCCTAGAATTGAATATCCTAAACTATAAAAATATTTATTGTTATTTCTTAATGATAATATTGCTTCATAATTATCATTATTATTTTCTACTATATTTTTTTTAATTTTAAAAGCACCTATTCCTGCTTTTTTAGCTCCAATATAATCCGCTCTTAATGAATCTCCAATATGAAGTATTTTATTTTTGCCATATTCAGGAATAAATTTAAATAGTTCAGAGCTATTTTTATTACAGTTATACTCACAAGAAACAATTATATTTTCTATCTCATAAGAATTATTTTTTAAAATCCTCTTTAAGATATCAGAAGACAAATACATATCACTTACTGCATATATTTTTTTATTTTTTCTTTTACAATAGTCATATATTTCTTTCATATTAGAGTTAGAAATACAATATTCTACTTCTGTTAAAATTTCTATTTCTTTTAGAGAGTCACATTCATCCTTAGAATAATATTTTTTCATATTGTCATATATATCAGTAAGAGTTGCAATATGATCTTTTATTTCATTTTCACTTGCTATTCTCTTCATTTTAAAAGATGAAATTTTTTTACTATAAGTTTCATTGTATTTTTTTTCTACAATATCAAATATTTGTTTTGGACTATTTACTACTCTTTTTATCAAAGTATCAAATATATCAAAACTTATAACATCATATTTATCAATAATTTTATATATTTTATTATTTTCCATGAACTTCCTTTTCCTTTAATTTAATAAATAATCCAGGCAAAATTCTTCTAACTACGCTAACTATTCTTCCAAAAAACATAGAAATACTTACTGACTTTATTTTCATTGGAAATGTCAAAATTTTAAATTTTAATGATAATGTCTTTGCAAGTTTTAAAGATTTTATAGTTTGTTCATCATTTAATATTTCTTTTACTTTACTTCTTTTTTCTTTATATGTTATTTTTTTGTTATCAACTAGTTCTTGTACGCATTGAAACAATCTCCCAGCATAATAACAATTAATTGAATCTATACTATTTTCATCTTTTATATTCCAATGACTATATAATTTTAATATATGATCAAAATGTTCTTTTCTTTTATTAAACATATTCGGATCACTATAATTAATCATAGTTTCAGAGCCTTTTCTTGAACGATACCAATGATATTTTTTCATCGAAGAAGTTACAACTATTCCATTATTCATAAAAAAATCCATATTAAAATGATGATCGTCCCATTTAGTTTTTGGAAATCTTATATTCTCCTTTATAATTCTTTCAGATTTGTATAGTTTATTCCATGGTAAGCTTAAAATACTTTTGTTTAAATATTTATATGCATTTAATCTAAATTCTTCTGAAGTATAAACATTATCATCACAATTTGTCTCATAAGTTACATCTTTTCCATTTTGATAATATTCCATATAAAATCCTGTAATTACTGAATCAGCATTATTTTTTTCAGCTAAATCATACATTTTTTCTAAATAATCTTCTTCAATCCAATCATCTGAGTCAATAAAATACATATACTTTCCTTTTGCTTGGTCAATAGCAATATTTCTCGCCTCAGGTGCTCCTCCATTTTCCTTATGTATAACTTTTAATCTTGAATCTTTTTTAGCATATTCATCGCATATTTTACCGCTATTATCTGGAGATCCATCATCTATTGCAAAAAATTCTATTTCTTTTAATGTTTGACCTAAAACACTTTCTATTGTTTTTGCAACAAAATTTTCTACATTATAAACTGGCATTATAATTGATATTTTTATTTCTTTTTTTTTCCACAAAATTCACTTCTCCTTAAAAAAGTCGGTGCATTATACAATGCATCGACTTCATATATTCACCCAAATCACCTATTGTATAATCCCCAATATAATTCCTTATAGAGAGATAATACAATGTTTTCATTAATTAACTATTATCATCTTGTTATGTTTCATCACTCTACTTATAATAATTTTCTCTTAATATATAATAAATTGTGATGGTATTTCGCTCTAACGAGAAAATTCAAGTTTTATTATATACTATTTCATTTAATTTTTCAACAATTTTGGGCAATTTTCTGCTAAATTTTGTTAATTTTTATCAACTTTATGTGTATTCGTTAACATAAGTCAATTATATCACAATTTCTTATATTTTTAGCAGTTAATCATAAATTAATTTAATTTTACATTTTTGTATGTACAATGCTATTTCTTTTTAAATTTAGAAATAACCTTTTTAATTTTTAAATATAAGATTCCAATACCTATAAATAATTTAATTAATGCTTTTATCATTTAATTTGCCTTAAAATAATTAAATTGAGATGATTTGTTCCATTCATAAGAACTCCATAAATCTATACCATCTCTTGCAGGGTCTACAATAGTAACATTATTACCACTTACTCCTGTTATTGCTACCCAATGCTGATTACCTGGAGTTGCTCCCTTTACTTCAATAGTAAGATAATATCCTTGATTAAAGTATTGAGTAATAAGTGCTAATTTTTCACTTCTTGATTTATCTCTTAAATTAACATTGCCACCATATTGAAAATTAGGTACTGCTTTTGTTACTCCTGCATATTGCAAATTACCATTACCATCAAAAGCATTATTATCATTTAATGCCTCTAAAAAAGTTCCAGGATTAAATGGATTAATCGTTGTATTACAACCAGACTTTTCAATTAAAATAGCAATTGATGTTACTAAACAACCTGTTTGTCCAAGTGTACTACTAGTATTACCTATTTTAATATTAGACCAACTTTGTCCAGATTGCCTCCAAGTAGTATATTCTCCAGAATCAATGCTACCATATATTGCTCCATTCCATAAACTTGCATACTTATTACTAGATAATTCATTATATTGTTTTATCTGTGCTGAATTAAAGCTGTACTCACTTTTCATCTGTTCTGCTGTTTTAAAATTAATAGTTATGTGTAATACTCTTTTCTCAACTTGTTTTGGTAATTCATCAGTATTAATTCCTTGTTCTGTTACACTTTCTGTTTTAACTTCTGATGATAAACTATTCATATCCCAGAATATCTCTTTAACTATTTTCTTTTTTGATTCATCCATAGTTATTACTTCTTGTTCATTTATACCTTTTGATTGTTTAATTGTATAAACAAGTAAAATATCTTTCCAAGAAGCCATACTGCCCTCTAATACATAATCATCGTGAGGATTACTATCTTGAATACTTTGTAATTTATCTGCAAATTTTTGATTACATTCTGCAACTACATCTTTCATAGTTATTGAATTACTACCAGTTTTTTCACTAGATAAAAATATACCAAAAATAGAACTGCAAAGTAGTCCAACTAAACATACAACTAATATTATTACAACTGCTCCCCAACCTCCTGCAACAATTGCTGAAACTAATGCTTTTGTTCCTGCTATTATTCCTTTAATTGCTGATATAGTTGCTTTTATTGCTAACTTTATTCCCCTTTAGCAGTTTGCCTTTGCCGTTTCTTTTGCAACCTGTAATGCTTTCTTACTCGCTTTTGCACTTTCCTTTGCTACTTTTTGAGATTTAATAGCAACTTCTTTGCTAGTTTTTACAGCTGTTTTCCCACTTTTAATAGTGTTCTTTCCTGTTTTAATTGTTCCTTTACTTGTTTTAACTGCTTGTTTTTCTAATCTTTTAGCAAGTTGCTTATCTTTAAATTCTTTTATTTTAACTTTAGTTTTAATTGCCGTATCTTTAAGTTTTTCATTTGCTTTAATTACATTGTCTTTTGTTTCATACAATGATTTCTTTCCATATTTATTAAATTCAGTAGCAACGGTACTAGCAGTTATACTACTATCACCTGTTATTTTATTGCTACCATAATCAATAGTATTTTCTTCATTACTATTTTGAGGAGTATTTTCTTTTACTTTTTCTTTTGTACTAACTAAATTGTCTTTAATATTTTGAGTACCAACTACTGCTTTATTTAAGTTTTTTATAGTTTTAGGTTTGGAATCTCTTGTTTTAATATCTGCCAATACTTTTGCACCTACTTCCTTTAATTACCTTCTCCTGGTTTAGTTGTCATCAATTTAGTAAGTCTGATATACTAAGAAGTTTTGCAAGTTCTAATCTATCTGTACTTGCTTGATCTAACATTACAATAAATTCAGAGTTTGCTAACATAGTTCTTGCAGTATGACTTTGTAATAGTTCATCAACATTTTGTGTTATACCAGTACAATATGCTCCGTATTTTCTAACTCTTTTCCATAAAGTAAATAAGAAATTAGCAGAATATTCGTATTGAAATAATAGATATATTTCGTCAATAAAAATAAATGTATTTCTACCTTTTTGTCTATTCATTGTTATTCTATTTAAAATGCTATCTAAAACGACTAACATTCCTATTGGTTGTAATTGTTTTCCTAAATCTAATATATCATAACAAAGTAATCTATTATTAGTATCAACATTTGTATTCTTTGCAAAAGTATTTAGACTTCCATCTGTAAATAATTCTATTGCAAGTGCTATTTCTTTTGCCTCTGGCTCTGTCTGTCTTAATAGTTCTTCTCTAAAATCTTGTAATGTTGGTGGAGTTCCCATATAATTTCCTTGTTGAAAATGTCTATAAACAGAAGCAGTACATCTATCTATGATTGACTTCTGTTTTGGACCTAGATTACTTCCACCAATTAATTGCTCACATAAAGATAAAATAAACTCTGATTTTAATATTACAGGGTTTGCTCCATCTCCATATTCACTACTCATATCCATTGCATTAATATGATTTTCACTTGTTGCTGATATATGAATAACCTCTCCACCTAAAGCATTTATTAATTCTTTCTGGATCTATGATAATAACATCTGCATTAGGATCACGAAGTATTACTGATACAATTTCATTTTTACCAGTAAATGACTTACCACTACCACTTACACCTAAAATAAAAGAATTACCATTCAGTAATTCTCGTCTATTTGCTATTATCATATTTTTACTTATTACATTTTGTCCATAATAAATACCATTTTCGTGATTTATTTCTTGTACTCTAAATGGCATAAATACTGCTAAACTTTCAGTAGTAATTGTTCTTAAAGTATCTATTTTTCTAACTCCAAAAGGCATTGTAGTATTAAGTCCGTCCATTTGTTGCCATTTTAATATTGCAAACTGACATAAATGTTTTCTAGCAGTTGTAAGCAAACTTTCTGTATCTCTTGTTGTTAAGTCATCTAAAAATTCTTTTGATTCAATTCTTTGTTGTTCCATATCATAAGGAATGACTGCACTAAAATTGTTACTAGATTTTTGTCTTCTCTGCCAGTTAGTAATATTAGTTTCTACACCTAATATTCTATTTTCAACTTCTCTTACTGCCTCATCCATTGGTATTGGTACAACATCAATACTCATCATTAAATTTCTATTTAAGTCAGTTAATTCTGCTACCATATTATCTTTAATATAACTAGCATATTCTTTTAAGAAAATAACTCTACCATACTTTTTACCCATTTTAAAATAATCATTTTTAAATTCCAAAGTATCTGGACATATTGTATCTTTAAAACTATGTCCTTTTCTCATTGTTTTTATTAAATCAAAACTAAAAGCATTTTCTTCTCCTGCTCTATAAAAATCGTGACAAAGTCTTAATCTATCTACTGCGTCTAGTTCTATATATTTAGAGCCTAAACCAGAAAAATGAGAAATTAAATCACTACCAATTCTAGCAAAATAATTTCTCGTCTCATCAACACTCTTTTTATTTATAGGTATAGTTATAAACTTTTCTTGTATAATTCCATTCGCTCCTGTTGCTTTATCTAAAAGCATTTTATTATATTCTTTTCTGTAATCATCAAGTCTATCTTCTGCAAGTGGTAAAAGAATAGTTTTTTCAAAATCAATTTTATTTAATCTTCTATTCAAGATTGTTATTTTAGTTGTTGCTCCTGTATCAAAAGAATTAAGTAGTTCTGAATATTCTAAAAACATTCCCTCTTTATCTGACCTAGAGGCTACTGCATAATTTATATCACTAAACTTATAGCATTTAGAATATTTTTCTTTTCCTACTTGAAATATACCATCTTCCCAAATTCTATTGACAGGTATAATATCTTGCACACCTTTTGGAACAACAAATGCCTCTTTATCTTTTTTAAATAGCATTTTTAATGTTCTCATAAACTAATATACTTCCTTTTCTAGTTTTTCTTTTAGTAATTCATTATAAAAATTAACTGGTTTAAAGGTTAAATGTTTTGGAATTAAAAACTCTGATTTTATCCAAGCATATATAAACTTTTCTGCTGTCATTCCATTGTAAGTAACAAATCCTATTGCTGCACCTAGAATACATACCCAAGATAATGTTTCTATTCCAAAATGTCCTTTTAATAGAAAGTATAATAAAACTGCAATACCACAAGCCATTACAGAAAAAATGAACTGCCTTAATGACAGTCCAAAAAATATACTTTCTGTATAGTTTCTTATTTTTCTATTAATCTTAACTTCCATATTATCTATCTTCCTTTCTTTCAAAAGTCTTAGATAAATTACCACCTTGTAACACTTTTTCAAAATCTTGTTTTGCTTTATCAATGTCTTTATCATAGTAATAAGCATAAGCCCAATCCATCTTGTTGTCTTTAATTCTATAATTAAAAGCAACTACATATTCAGTATATTCCCCTTTACCTCTTTGAACTAATGCAATTGGTTGCTTATTTCTATAACCTAAATCAATTACATAAATACCATTATCTAACATTCTAGTTTTTTCATTTGTGTTTAAATAACCATTTATTAAATCTTGATTATTATTAACCCATTCTCCTAACATTTCATAAGTTGAATGATTAAGATTTTTATATTCTTCGCTTTTCATAAATTGTTCTGCTATACTTGAGCAAATATCATAACTTAAATCGCATTCTGGACTTTCTGATTTTTTAAGTTTATCGTTTAAATAATCATATCCTAAAACAAAAGATATATAAGATATTTCATTTTGCTTACTAAAATAATCCTTTGACATAGATACATTATTGCCACTATATCCTACAAATCCATTTGGTATATCATAATATTTTATTATATCTGGAACTTCCATATATCCATTTTCTAAAGACTTTGTAAATGGAGCAAATAATATAATTTTTTCTACTCCATCACTTGCTAATACTTAAGTATTATTATTGTCTGGATTATATAAAATAAAATCTACTCTCATTTCTTGATTTTCCATATCTTCCATTAAAAAAGATTCAACATCATTTTTAACTTGTTCTACTATCTTATTCATAAGTTATCTCCCTCCCTTATCATTTTCTTTTACTTTATCTTTCTCTAATAATTCTTGAATGGTAAATACTGCTTTATTATCTTCATTATTTACAAAAGTGTTATAGTCAACAAAGTCATTTGGATATTTATCTCCTAACTTAATTTCTTTATTTGTTATCATTGTTCCAATTCTATTAACTATAACGTGCTTTTCAATACTTGCAACATCTCTATCATCATCACTATCTCGTAAGTCATAACAATAAAGTCCCATTTCTTCTAGTTTTAATTTTTCTTCTTTACCTTTAATATCGGTTATTAAATATTTCATATACACCTCCTATAATCCCATCATTTATCTTACTACTCTATCTGACAATTTAATAGTTCCTACCAGAACTAACATATTAAATACAAGTTCTCCTATATATTTCCATACTTGAGTTACTGCTGTTGCGTCAGTATCAATTACTGGTGGTGTTGAGGCAAATAATGAGAAGATTATACAAGCAAGAACTATAATTGTTCCCTCTAAACAAACTGCACAATATGATTTAAGAAAACTTTTACCAACTTGTTGTGTAGGTTCTCCTGCAAAAGTTGATAAATGTATTGGTGCTATTGCTGTATATAAATACAATTAAAAAAATCTTCCATATACGGTCATTATCATAATAAAAGATAAGACTGTTACTACAAGTCCACCAATTAAAGTTACTGTCCATAATGGTACAGATTCAAAAAATCCACAATTTTCTACTGCCGTTATTATTTCATTTGGAAGTGTAGTAGCAGAAGCACTATTAAATCCTGCCGTTGTCATTATTGTTGGATATTACACCTTGAACTATTTTAAATATTGATAAGAGTAAATCCATTCCATAAGTTACTACTATCTTTGCAATAGCGAATCTTATGAATAGTTTTAAAGCATGTTCTGGTTTCTTAACTTCTGTTAATGAGCCACAAGTTTTCATTACTCCAAGATGAATCATCTTCTTTAAATGCTTGAGATAAAACTCCCCAGCCAACATATTTTGATAATATTTCTTGTTCCTCTTTTGTAGCAAATCTATTTTCTTCTTCACATTTCTTTAATACTTTAATTGCCTCAATATTATTACTAAACCTATTTTTAGGTGTATCTACTCCTAAATTATTATCAGTAATTCTATATTGATTTCTATCATTCATACTAATTTCTGGATGAATATCAAAAGTATTAACCTTACTCATTTTCTTTTTAGTAAATTCTGGAACTATTTCTTCTTCAATATTTTCTTGTTCTTCTTCTTTTAGGTATGACAATTCAACTGCTGGATTAAACGCAATAATCTTTTCATCTACTTTGTCTAGTAGTTCTGGAATAAGATTTGTTAGACGAATATATCTTTGAATTTGTCTTGCACTATCTTCACTTGTTTCAGCAAGTAATTTTCTACTATTTAACTTTTGGCCAACTTGTCCAGAAGTTAAATCATTTCTTTTACATTGATGATTAAGTGTTTCTAATTTCATTTTATAAGCAAATGCTCTTTCACTAGGCAATATTTCTTCCCTTTGCATATTACTATCAACCATAATAATAATAGCCTCATCATCTGATAAATCTCTAACAATACAAGGCATAGTTTCTTTAAATGCTAATTCACTTGCAAACTTTCTTCTATGTCCAGAAATCATTTCATATTTACCATCTGCTTTTGGTCTAACAAGTGCAAGTACTAATACTCCATTATCAATAATACTTTCTTTCATCAGTTCCATTTCTTCGTTATCAATAACTTTAAATGGATGATTTGGAAAATCATCCATATCACTTATTTTAATATCAATAATCTTCTCCAATTTAGCATTATCTCTTTGCTCTTGTGTTGTAAATAAATCATCTAGTGTAATCTTTGGAATTTGCATTTTTGTTTCTTTCTTTTCCATTAGATAACACCTCCCTCGCAAGAGATGAATAAGCCTCTGCTACTTTTATTGCTCTTGGTATCTGTGTATCATAAATCTTAATTACATTTCCATAACTCTCTTTTAATTGTGTGTATATATCTTTTGTAAAATTAGTTCTAGTATCTGACAATGTTATTACTATACCATCTAACTTTAGATTAGGATTAATTTGTTGCCTTATCTTCATA
Source organism: Clostridium sp. CAG:571 (assembly GCA_000434015.1). Lineage (GTDB taxonomy): Bacteria > Bacillota > Clostridia > TANB77 > CAG-508 > CAG-492. Next base: position 46,039 of record HF999522.1, on the reverse strand, counting down.
ATGGTTGATAATAACCGTGTCATTCCTTTTGCTGCAAAGAATTGTGGTTGTACTGGAATTATTACTTTATCTGCACACGCTAGAGCATTAATTGGTAACATACCTAATGATGATTGTGTATCAATTAATATATAGTCATAATTATCTTTGATATTTTTAATTGAATTTCTTAATGTGTATTCTCTACTCATTGCTCCAACTAAAATGGTATCTGTATTTGCTAATTGAATATCACTCGGCAATAAATCTAGATTTTCATTATAATGTTTTATACATTCACTAAAATCTGTTTCTTTACCATTTAAAGTATTTAAGAATACATCATTTATGGAAGTCTTAATTTCTTCATCTTCCCATCCCATATAAGTAGTTAAATTACTTTGTGGATCTTCATCTATTAGCAATACCTTTTTACCTTGACTAGCAAGTGCCTCTCCAAGATTAAATGTTGTAGTAGTTTTACCTACACCACCTTTTTGATTTGCAATAGCAATTACTTCACATTTAGACATTTTTCATCATCTCCTTTCTTTTTAAATATAGCCACCTAAAAAGTGGCATGTGTAATTTTGAAAGGACTTTTAACAAAAAAAGAGCTAGTATTTTACTACTAACTCCTAAAATTTATTTATATAAATTAAATAGAAATAATTTTATCAATTATCTCTATATTATTTAGCTCCATCTCTAAATATTACAACTTTTATTGTAGCAATAATACATTTTATATCTAATAATAAACTACAATTTTTACAATAATAATATTCTAAATCCAATCTCTTCTCATAAGTAGTTGCAGATCTGCCGTGAGATGCCCACCATCCGCTGATTCCGGGACGAACACTTTCATATATTTGATGATTTCCTCTATGTTGATCAAGTTCTCCTTCAACAAGTGGTCTAGGTCCTATTAATGACATATCACCTTTAAGTACATTAATAAACTGTGGTATTTCATCCAAAGATGTTTTTCTTAATATTTTTCCTATTTTTGTTACTCTAGGATCATTTTCAAACTTTTGATTTATATCCCATTCTTTTCTATATTTAGGATCTTTTAATAATTCATTTAAAACTTCGTCTGCATTATAAACCATACTTCTAAATTTATATATATATATAATTTTTCCATTTTTTCCCACTCTTTTTTGTTTGTAAAAAATAGATTTCTTATCTCCCACTGCTATATAACATATTTTTGTCACTAATGATATTGGAATTAACATAAATATTCCAAATATAGAACACAATATATCAAATACTCTTTTTATAATAAAATATGTTATTCTTTCTATTCTAGAAAAAGTTGACTCTGTTTTTTTTAAGTTTATAGGTAATACAACATTTTCTTGAACAGGTATTTCAATAATTTCATTTTGACTTTTTTTGTTTTCTTCCATCTCTAAAACTGTAGATTTTACTGTCATCATTTATGCCACCTCCTTTAGTTCATAGGTGGTTTTATTAAATTCTTTTAATCTTTTATCTTTTTCAAAAAAATTAATAATAGCTATTATTAGTGTTATTGGTATAAGCATAATTGTACCTACTATTCCAGCTATTATATCTATAAGTCTCTTTCCTGTTTTGTTTATTATATTTAAAGCTTTCTTTTGTAATAAATCTTGTTTCTTTTCTGATTTTAGCAATATCATTTCATCTTTATTTAATATAGATATATCTTCTTCAGCAAGATTCATTTTAAATCATCCCCTATATTTATTTTTTACATCCTTTTATTTATATTTTTATACTCCATTTTTTATTTTCGTTCATACAACATCAAGTAGTATTATTATACTAGAATTTTACAGAAATTTCAAGTTTTTATGTCATATTTGTTAAGAATTTAGCCATTTTTAGTGTTTTATATTTATTTACTGCTTATATCTTCTATTTTTTTAAAATCTTCACTACTAATTTTGTCGAATATTGTATTTTTTACAACTGTTGCAATTATTACTCCACATATCACCCCTAATGTATCTATACATACATCTCTTACTTCAGCACTCCTTCCTGGCACAAAAAACTGATGTATTTCATCAGAAGTAGCATATAACATACCTACTATAATGGTTAAAATTATTCTTCTTTTGTTATCCATTTTATATGTATTCATATAATTCATAACAGCAATTCCTAACATCATATATATAGTAAAATGTGCAAGTTTTCTTATTGGCTTTACCATTTTTTCTCCCAGTCGTTTTTTTTCTAATTCATTTAACTTTTTACTTTTTGGATTAATTTTTATTACAGCATTTACTACTTTTCCACTAGTATCTTCAGATTTAGTTGAATTTTCTGAAGAAAAACGAAATATTGTTATAAAAATTATAAGTATTAATATTAGTAATAGCATTCTATTTATATTTATCTTTCTTTTTTGTATCATAGTATTTTAATTCTCCTTATTTTATTTCTTATAAAATTATATACTAGTTATTTTCTTCATACAACTTTTAAAAGTATTTTTCTTTACTTTTTTTTAATTTGTTATATAATGTATAAAAAATCTATTTAGAAAGAAGTTGATAATTTTGTCTAAACATTCTGAAGTAAAAGAAAAAAAGAAAATGGGATTAGTTCCTAAAATTTTGTTAATTATATTTATTGCCATTATAATTTTTGTTTTAGTGGCTGGAGTTTCTGGTTATTTTTGGGCTAAGCACAAATGGGACAAAATGGATTATGTCGATTTGTCTAGTAGCGACATAGAAGTTAATCCAGGTGTAAATGAATCTTTGAAAGGCTATCGTAATATAGTTTTACTTGGACTTGACGCTAGAGAAGATAGCTTTGGAACAGGAAATCGTAGCGACTGTATTATGATTATTAGTTTAAATCAAGAAACAAAAAATGTAAAAATTGCCTCTGTTTATAGAGATACTTACTTAAATATTGATGGTCATGGACTTGATAAAGTTACTCATGCATATTCTTATGGAGGACCAAAACTTGCACTTAGCACTTTAAATAAAAACTTAGATTTAAATATTACAGAATTCGTTGCAGTAAATTTTGATACTGTACACACTGTTGTAGATAGTGTTGGTGGTGTTGATATTAATATAGAACAATCTGAATTAAAATATATAAACAATTATATTACTGCTGCTGATAAGCAATTTGGTACATCTACACAAAAAATCACAACTACAGGAAAGCAAACTTTAAACGGTGTACAAGCTTTGGCTTATTCTAGAATTCGTTATACAGAAGGTGGAGATTATAAAAGAACCGAACGTATGAGAGATGTTTTAATTGCTGTATTTGAAAAAGCGAAAACAATGAGTGTATCAGATCTTAATTCTTTATCAGATACTATTCTCCCTCATGTTTCTACTAATATTAATATTAATGAGGCAATTGGTATGCTTCCACAATTAACAAATATTAATGTTAATGAAAGTATTGGTTGGCCTTACGAAGTAAAAGGCATTACTTTAGATAGATGGTATGGTGTTCCTGTTACTTTGGAAGAAAATGTTTCAAAATTACATAAAGATTTATTTAATGAAACAGATTATAATCCTAGCGATACAGTTAAAAATATTAGTACAAGCATTATTAATAAAACAGGATATAGATAAAATTTAAATAAAATGTGCACATAAATTTTTTAAATATTTATGTGCATTTATTTTATTTTTCAATATTTATGCTTATTTTTTTATTTTTCTTATTTATAAAAAACGACTCTCGTTTCAATCACCTTGTGGTAATCTCTACGAGAGCCATTTTCGGCAAAATCAAATCAACTAATCAAACTCTGGAGATAATATAACGATCTATACCATCGCTTATATAGTACTCCAGCTTTTTTTCCATCTCTTCTTCAGAACACTCAAAACAGTCTAAAACAATAACAGATATTTGTTTGTTGCTTTTCTGTGTTGCAACAGAAAGTACAAGATACTTTGCATACTTTACTTTGCAAAAATTTCTTGTAATTTTCTTTTCTACCCAGTAAATGATGTCAAATGGTCTCGGGTTAAATGCCCCTTGTTCCAAAATGAAATCAAGTGAAGTCGGATCAATAAATAGTCCACTCACTTTGGAAGGACTATACTTAATCCCCAATTTACTGCTAGTTGAAAAAACCAAATCTTTCTGCTTTGCTGCTGTTTTTGTGAGTTTTGAAAGGTGATTAACGGAGTCTTTGATTTCTTTTGCCATTGCCGCTTCTTCCACAGATCTTTCTTTCATCACTTTTAGCGTGTAGTCTAATTGTGCTTCTGAAAGGCCTTGTGTTTTTGCCAGTTCCGCCATTGAAATTATTCTGCCTCTATATTTGAGCCAAAACTCTTCCAACTTTTGGATATCAGCTTTAATTTGCTGATTCGTTCTTCGTCTTTTAGCCATGTGTAATTCCTCCTCCTGGCTGGTCAAACGAACTTCTTACGTACAATGTTACATAGTGTAACTTATTATATTATATAGCATTACACGTATTATGTCAATTTCTTTCTATGTTATTATTTTTTAGCTATTATTTCTCTAGACTTTCTTTTTCTAATTTTATAATTAGTAACCACACATTAAATTTCAATTTTCTACATTAATCTTTTCTAAAACTTTTCTATATAATAAATTTAGATAAATCTCTATTATATAAAAACAGCTCCCGTTTCAATCACCTTACGGTAATTTACACGAGAGCCATTTTTAGCTAAACCATCAAAATCAAATTGCCTCAGGCTTTACTTTCTCAAAAACGCCGTCCCAGCTTCTCTTGCAGTTCAGATACAGAGTTTACGACATATTGGTCCATTTGCAATACTTCAAGCTTCATCAGGTCTTCTTGGTACAAAAAATCTAACACAAGATACTGTTTAACTTCAAGTTTTACATCGAACTTCTGTCGGCTTTTCTCTTCGACAACATAAATGATGTCTCTTCTGTTTGGGGTAAAAAGACCTTGAACAATTACCAAATCCAAAAGCACAGGTTTCAAAAAAAGTCCTGTTAATTTTGGCTGTCCGTAGACCATCCCAAGAGTTGTTTGGTTTGGAAAGGAAATCGTTTGTGTCTTACCTCTTCGCAAATTGCTTTCCAGGCGCTTTACTGAGTCTTTCAGTTCTTCGCCCTGCTTTGCAGACTGGTTTTTCATTACTTTCAGTGTGTACAACAACTGATTTTTTGAAATTTTCAGCAGATCTGCCAATTCTTGCATCGTGCAAATTCTATCTTTGCCCAAGATGCTGTATTTGATGATTTTCCGGATATCCATTTCGATCTCCAGATGAGTTCGTCTTTTAGCCATTGTAATACCTCCTTTTGGCTTTAACGAATTCGGATTACGTACATGTTACATAATCTAATGTAACTTCTTATATTATACACCTTCTTACACATTATGTCAATTTTACTCTTTCTTATATCTCCCCCAAAAATAATAAAAAAGAGCAAAATTTAAATTTACTCTTTCTTAATATATTCTTTACTTCATCACCATTATTACATTCTTTCTGGCATTTGTATACCAAGTAAATTTGCTCCTGTTTCTAAAACTACATTTACCATATAAGTTAAATATATTCTTGCATCTTTTATTTCAGTATTTTCTATCATTATTTGATTTTCTGTATAAAAAACACTATATGCCTTAGCTAAATCTATTAGAAATCTTGCAATAATATATGGTTCATTTTTACTTATTGAAAGTTTAACTATTTCATTAAAACTATATATTAGTTTTAATACTTCCATAGAACTTTTATCTAATAAATTATCTATTTTTACATCTTCAATTTTTGGTATATATCCTGCTTTATTTAGTACACTTTTTGTTCTTACATAAATATATTGAATATAAGGACCTGTTTCTCCGTTAAAGTTTAACATTGTATCCCAATCAAAAATTTCATCTTTAATTCTACTATTTGATAAATCATTAAATATTACTGCGCCTATCCCAACTTTTTTAGCAATTTCTTTTTTATTTTCTAATTCCGGATTTTTTTCTTCTATTATTTTTTCTACTCTTGAAACCGCTTCATTTAATAAATCTTCTAACTTTATAATATTTCCTTCTCTAGTTGACATTTTACCTTCTTTTAGTCTAACCATTCCAAAAGGTACATGTACTAAATTTTCTTTATACTTTTCATTCATGTCTAGTAATTTTGCTACTTCAAATATTTGTTCAAAGTGTAATATTTGTTCATATGAAGTTACATATATTGCTTTGCAGAAATCATATGTTCTTGCTCTATATAATATTGCTGCTAAATCACGTGTTTCATATGTTGTTGATTTGTTTGATTTTATTATTATGCATGGTGGCATATTTTTTTCTTCTAAATCTACTACTTTAGCTCCTTGTGATTCTATTAGTTTTCCAGACTTTTCTAGCATTTCTACTATTTCTGGCATCTTGTCTGTATAAAAAGATTCTCCACATACAGATTCAAATTTTGTTCCTAATATATCATATACTTTTTGGAATTCCTTTAAACTTACCTCTCTAAATTTTTTCCATAACTCTACACAAGTTTTGTCTCCATCTTCTAACTTTTTAAAGTTCTTTCTGCATTCTTCTAATACACTCTCATCTTTTTTACATTCTTCATTAATTCTTACATATAATTTTGTTAATTCATCAATCGGATTTTTATCTATGTTATATTCTTTTCCCCATCTTTTATAGCCTTCTATTAGTTTACCAAATTGAGTTCCCCAATCACCTAAATGATTAATTCCTATAGAATTATAGCCTAAAAATTTATATATATTATATAGAGATTGTCCTATTACAGTAGACCTTAAATGTCCAATATGAAAAGGTTTTGCAATATTTGGAGATGAATAATCTATAACTACGTTTTTATTTTCTCCTTCATTAGATGAACCATACTTTTCTTTTTTTAAATCGAATTCTTTTATTACCTCTCTTGCTAAACTTTCTTTATTTATATAAAAGTTTAGGTATCCTCCTACTATTTCTACTTTTTCTATTAAATTTTTATCTATATCCATATTGTTTTTTAACTCTTCTGCTATTATTGCTGGAGCCTTTTTTAATTCTTTTGCAAGCTTAAAACAAGGAAATGCATAATCTCCCATTTCACTGTTTTTTGGCTTTTCTATGTAATTAGCTAATTCTTCTTTTGAAATATTTGTAACATCTGATATTTTTTTTGCTATCTCGCACCTATAATCTATCATTTTCATATCCTCTTTCTTAACAAAATTATTTTTCACTCATTAATTTTATGTAACTATTATATAGATTAAGCTTATAAAAGTCAACTAAACTTTTATTTTAACCAACTCTATTACACAAATTTTTTATGTTTTAAATTTTTGTTTTAAGAATTTCCTTATATGAAAACATATTTTTAACTCTTATTTATAGTTATATTTTTTCTATTTTAATCACTTTTATATGTTTTAATATTATTTTATAGATTTTTATACATATTATTCATTTTTTGGGAAAAACTAATCTTAAAATTTAAATGGAGTAAATTTGTATATATGAATAGATTTATTAATGATTTTAAAACATTTTTTTTGAATACCTTTGCTTATCATCCTAAAACAAATTACAATTTTACGCTTTCTGAATTTCCTAATACTAATAACTCACCAGAAGATGATTTAAAAAAACCTATTTCTAATGTGTTAGAAAATAATTTAAATTTTATGAAAGTAAAATATAATTCTATGATTAGTAGTGACGTTATTATTAGAGAATTTACTTTAAATGCTAGAAACAAACAATTTGCAGCTTTCTTATTTTATATAGATGGAATGGTTGATCAAAAATTAGTAAACGACTTTATTTTAAATCCCTTAATGCTAAAAAACACTGCTAATAGTTTTGATGGTGAACAGGAAAAAGTAGTTTCAGAAATAACCAATAATAATATTAGAATAAGAAAAGTAAAAAAATTTAACATTATAAACTATATAGATGAATGTTTACTTCCTCAGAATAGTGTAGAAAAAGATAAAGATTTTGACAGTATAATTTCTGGAATAAATTCTGGCAACTGTGCTCTTTTTGTAGATTCAATTAATATTGCTTTTGATATTGATGTAAAAGGTTTTAAGCAAAGAAGTGTCGATAGTCCTAATAATGAAATTGTTATAAAAGGTCCTCAGGAAGGCTTTGTTGAAAATTTAAGGACTAATACATCTTTAATTAGACGTATTGTAAATAATGAAAATCTTGTTATTGAAAACATTGAAGTTGGTAAAATAAGTAAAACAAAATGTGCTGTTTGCTATATGAAAAACATAACCAATAACAATTTAGTTTCAGAAGTAAAATTCAGATTAAACAATTTGGATATAGATTCTTTGCTTTCTACTGGAGAATTAGAGCAGTTAATAACTGAAGATAGTAAATGTGGAATTCCAGTTCTTTTGTCTACTGAACGTCCAGATAGAGCAACTAAGCATTTATTTGATGGTAAAGTAATCATTATAGTAAATGGTAACCCATATGTTTTGATAGCACCTGCTGTATTTATGGATTTTATAGCTTCACCTGAAGATACTAATCTTAATCCATTTTTTGCAAATTTTTTAAAATTTATCAGAGGAATTGCTATATTTTTAACCCTACTTCTTCCAGGAATATGGGTTGGTGTAACTAATTTTCATCAAGAACTTATACCTACAGAGCTTTTATTTTCTATTATGGCTTCAAGAGCAAATGTTCCTTTTCCTGTGATATTTGAAGTTGTTTTAATGGAAATATCTTTTGAGCTTATCAGAGAGGCGGGATTAAGAGTTCCTTCTCCAATTGGACCTACTATTCGGCATTGTTGGTGCTTTAGTTCTTGGTCAAGCTGCTGTAAGTGCCAGCATAGTTAGCCCTATTTTAATAATTATTATTGCAATCACAGGTATTGCATCATTTGCTATTCCAGATTTTTCGTTTGGATTTCATTTAAGAATTTCAAGATTTTTATTTATTATACTTGCATATATGTCTGGTTTTTTAGGTATATCTTTAGGAATACTATTCTATATTTCACTATTATGCAGTATAAAATCTTTTGGAGTACCTTATATGGTTCCATATGCGCCTCTTACAACAAAAACAAGTACTAAATATTTAGTTCCTCCTACTTGGAGACGTGAACAAAGACCTGATTATTTAAATACTAAAAAAGGACTATCTCAAAATCATATTAGTATGAAGTGGAGATATTGGAATAGGCAAAATTAAAAAATGCTTTTTAGCTAGAAAGGAAAAATATTTATGAATAATGCAAAAGTAAGTTCTATTGCTGCTATATTTTTAATTGTAACTCTTATGGTAAATCATATAATTTTAAATATTCCAAGAATTGTATTTAGTACCACCCGGTTCTTCTGCTCCTTTAAATACTATATATATAAGTATTTTAGCCATTTTACTTACATTATTTGTATGTAGTTTATTTAAAAAATTTCCTGGAGCTGATATTTTAGATGTGTCTAATTTTTTATTTGGAAAGTGGTTTAAATTTATAATTGGATTTTTATTTATTATATATATTTTACTTACTAGCAGTATTCTTCTTAGAGATTTTTGTGAATGTTTAAAAATAATATATTTTAAAAGAACTAATATTTATTTTATTGTTGCTCTTTTTGTACTACTTGCTGCTTTTAGTAATATGTCTGGTGAAAAGTCTATTATACGTAGTAATACATTAATTCTTCCACTTATTTTAGCTGGTATCATATTCATTTTTTTAGCTAACATCAAGAATTTTGTACCTCAAAGAATGTTTCCTCTTCTTGGGGACGGGGCAAATGAAACATTTATTATTGGAACAAGCAATATTTATTCTTACAGCTGTCTTTTTCTTATTTTATTTATGCCTCCTTTCTTAAAAGACACTAGTAAATTTAAAAAGATTGCTGTTACTTCTATAGTTATTTCTGCCATATACCTAATACTTTGCGTATTTTCATTAACCTTCATATTTTCTTTTATTACTCAAGAAAATGGAATAATGCCAATTTACTTAGCAAGCAGATATATAGAATTCGGAACATTTTTCCAAAGAATTGATGCAATATTTTTACTTCTTTGGATTTCGGAAGTCGGTTTATATTTAAATATTATTGTTATGATTGTTTTAAGAATATTAAAAAAGATAACTTGTATAGAAAGTAGTTCTAGCTTAGTATACCCAGTTTGTTTATTAATCTTTTGTTTTAGTCTGCTTCCAAGAAATTTAGCAGATATTAATACTTTTGACAAAACTTTTTATAAAAACTCTACTTTATACTTTGTTATTCTTACAAGTGTGCTTATTTTAATTTTAGCTAATATAAAAAACAAACTAAAAAATAAAAATAAGGAGGAAATTTTAGGTTGAAAAACATACTTCTTGTTATTTTAAAAATAGCTATTATCTTAGTAATCATTATAGTTTTTACCATTGGATTTAATCACGAACAAGACATTGATGATTTTGCATATGCTGTTGCTATTGGTATCGATTCTGGAGATTCTAATAATTTAAAAGTACATTTTCAATTCACAAGACCTAGTAGCTCAGGTGGTGAAGGCAGTGGTGGTTCTGGAGCTGCTCAAACATATATATACACTGTAGATGCTTCTTCTGTTAGTTCTGCTATTAACTTAGTAAATAATTATATTAGTAAGCAAATTAATTTATCACATTGCAAAGTTTTAGTTATTTCTGAAGAATTAGCTTACAATAAAGGAATTGAAAAAGAAGTATATACTTTAATTAATGATGTACAATTAAGACCAGATACTGGTTTAATTATTAGTAAATGTGATTCAAAATATTTTATAGAAAACTCAAAACCTACTTTTGAAACTTTAGTATCTAAATACTATGAAATTGTTCCTGCAACTACAGAATTTACAGGTTATACTGCTTATATAAAGATTTCATATTTTTTTAATCAATTAAAAAGTAATTTTAGTGAACCTTGTGCAATTCTTCGGTGGTGTAAGTTCTAATAAGTCAAATAATGACGATTTGAATTCTTTATCTAATTCTGAAAAAAATGCAAATGTAAAAGCTGGAACTTCAACACTTTCTTCCAAAACAACTGCTGAAACAATTGGACTTGCTGTTTTTAAAGGTGATAAATTAGTAGGCGAGCTATCTCGGTGTTGAAACTGCTTGTTATTTATTGTTAACAAATAAATTGGAAAACTGTACAATATCTATTGTAAATCCTATAGACAATGGTACAACTGTAGATTTATATATTTATAAAAAAAGAAATACTAAAAAGAAAGTATATTTTATAAACGACTCGCCTTATATTGATGTTGATGTTTCTATAAAAGCTCGAATTGTGTCTACAAATAAAAATTCTGAAGAACTTACAAATGAAAATATAGAAAAACTTGAACAATCAGTTAATAGTTATTTAGAAAAACAAATTTCAAATTTTCTATACAAAACATCTTTAGATTATAATTCTGATATATGTTCACTTGGAAAATATGGTGTATCGCAATTTAAAACAAATTCTAATTGGGAAAGTTATAATTGGTTAGAAAATTATAAAAATTCTATATTTAATGTTAATGTAAATTGTACAGTAATATCTAGCTTACTTTTTACAGAAGTTTAATTTTTATAGATAGGAAGGATAAAAAATGATTATAATTGTATTGTTTTTTTCTATATTTGTATTTTTTAAAACAGTTTCATATGGTTTATATGAAATAAAAAATAATCAAAACATTTTTGGTGGAATTTTTGTAATAGTTCTTGCAACAATAATTTTATTCTTACCTACTTATATGGTATATATTAGATAATCACACTTGAATCATAATTACTTAGCACCAAAACACATTTGACATTTTTTATTATTAGCAAGAGTAACAGCTCTTATAATAAGTATCTCTTTAGTATTAAGTAATAAAAAGATTGTTTTTTCTAACTCTTAACAAAAGTACAAAAAAATCTACAAAGAAAAATCAAATTTCTTTGTAGATTTTTTATAATTTATTTTAAACATATTCCTCTATCAGCTATTTTTTTATTAGCCACAAAATATTCTTGCCCCATGTACGTAATTATATTGGCTTTTCCATAATCTATATTTCCATTTTCTTTTACACATTCATCGTCTACATTTACAGCTATAATTTCTCCGATAAACATATCATGTGATCCTAAATGTTTTATTTCTTTTACTTTACATTCTAAATTAATTGGACATTGTTTTATTAATGGTGCTTTTACTATTTGAGCTTTTTCTTTATCTAATTTAGCTTCTTTAAATTTGTCTACATCTCTACCAGATTTTGTACCACAGAAGTCAGCTGCTACAACTAATTTTTCATCTGGTATATTTATTACAAATTCACCTTTTTCTTTTATTATAGAATATGAATGTCTTGTTGGTCTTATTGAAACATATACAAGTGGTGGTTCTGAATTGATTATTCCTGTCCAAGCTATAGTAGTAATATTTGAATTTTCTTCATCTCCACATGATACCATCGCTACTGGTACTGGAGCTAATGCTGTTTGTGGTTTCACACTTTTTTTCATAAAATTACCTTCTTTCTATTATTTTGAACTCTTCTAAATGATATTCTTCTTGATTCCTTATTCGCTTCTATTACTTTTATCGTCATGGCATCTCCAACTTTTATTATTTCATTTGAATGCTCACCTATTAAATGTTTATGCTCTTCATCATAAATAAAGTACTCATCACCTAAATTTTCAAATCTGATTAAACCTTCTACTGTATTTTCTAACTCTACAAAAACTCCAAATGAAGTAACATTCGAAACAATTCCATCATAAATATTTCCAATTTTATCTTGCATGTATTCTGCCTTTTTAATATCTATACTATCACGTTCTACCTTTTGTGCTACTCTTTCTCTTTCTGAAGAACTATCTGCATAATCTATAGAATCTATATGGTATTTTTCCTTTATTCTATCTGAAATATTATAATTGTTTTCTAAATATTTTGATATTACTCTGTGTATAAATAAATCTGGATATCTCCTTATTGGTGATGTAAAGTGACAATAGTATTTGCTTGCAATACCAAAATGTCCTTTATTTTCGCTTTCATATCTTGCTACTTTTAAAGTTCTTAGTATCAAATTAGATACTACTCTTTCTTCTGGTTTTCCTTTTATACTTTCTAAAACCTGTGCAAATGCTTTAGGATGTATATTGTCTTTGCTGCCTTTTATTTTGTAACCAAAGTTATATAAAAATTTGTTAAGTTCTTCTATTTTTTCTATATCTGGTGCCTCATGAACACGATAAATAAAAGGTGCTTCTAACCAATAAAACTTTTCTGCAACAGTTTCGTTTGTAATTAACATAAATTGCTCTATTATGCTGTTCGAAATTGTAAGCTCATATTTTTTTACATCGATCGCAATACCATCTTCATTTAATATAATTTTACTTTCTGGAATATCTAAATCTAAACTTCCATCTCTTTTTCTTTTTTCTAATAAAATTTTAGCAAGTTCTTTCATTCTAACAAAATGTGGAATAAATTCTTTGTACTTTTCTATAACTATATTTTCTATATTTTTTTCATTTTCAGTATCTACTTTATTTTCAATATTGCCTTCAAAGTTTGCTTTATTTTCAATGTTAGTTTCAAAATCTACTTTACTTTCATTATTTTTTTCAATTTTAATATTTTCTTTACCGTCTATTTTTTCTGCATATTCTAATAATGTTGTTACATCTTTATAATTCATTCTTCTAGTTACATTTATAACACTTTTTTTAATATCTGATGATACAACTTTACCATCTTTATTTATTTCCATAATTACTGATATTGCAAATCTATCTTCCCCTTGATTTAGGCTACATATTCCATTAGATAATTCTCTTGGAAGCATTGGAATTACTCTATCCATCATATATATACTTGTTCCTCTTAATATTGCTTCTTTATCTAATTTTGAATTTTCTTTTACATAGTAGCTTACATCTGCAATATGAACTCCTAGTTCATAATTTCCTGAAGTTAATTTTTTTACATAAACTGCATCATCTAAATCTTTAGCATCTTCTCCATCTATTGTAAAAATCTCCTCTTGTCTTAAATCTAATCTATTTTTTATATCTTCTTTTGATATTTCTGAATTAATTTTTTTAGCTTCTTCTACAACAGGATCTGGAAATTTATATGGTAGATTATATTCCTTTATTAATGAAAGCATGTCTACACCTGCTTCATTTACATTTCCTATTACTTCTATAACTTTTCCTTCTGCATTTTTTCCTCTTTCAGGATACTTAAGTATTTTTACTAATACTTTATGATTATTTCTTGCTTTTCCAAAATTCTTTTTTGATATGAATATATCTGTTCCTAATCTTTTATCATCTGGAACAACAAATGCAAAATTTTTACTTTTTTGAAATAAACCAACAACAGTATCTTTTTCATGTTTTAATATTTTTACAATTTTTCCTTCTTTATGAATATTTTCAATATCTGTATCTGTTATTTCTACAAATACTTTGTCTCCATTTAGTGCATTTTTAGTATTATGTCCTGATACATATATTTCTTCATCAGAATCTTCTATTTTTACAAAACCATATCCTCTCTGATTTCCTCTAAAAATTCCTGTTAGAAATTTTGAACTATCTATTAACTTATATTTTGATTTTTTATTTTTTTCAATCTTATTTTCTGTTTCTAACTCATTTATTATTTTTCTAAAATCTTCATATTCATTTTTAGGTACATTAAATACTACTGCTATTTCTTTTACTTTCATTGGTACATACTGTTCGTTTTTCATAAAATCCAAAATTTTATTTTTTCTTTCTTCCTGATTTTGTATACTTTGTGATTTTTTTTGTATTTCATTTACTATATTATCTTTATTATCTCTTTTAAATTTATTTTCTTTTACTTTATTTTCTGCTACCCTTAATTTATTTGTTTTTTCTTTTTCTGTTTTTTCTTTAATTTCCTTACCTTCTTTTATTTTTTTTTCAATTTCATTTTTTTCAGCTTTTGGCAAACTTATTTTATTTTTCTCTTTTTTCATATTCGCTCCTTATAAAATAGAGTTAGAACAAATTTTAATTTGTTCATAATGTTTGTTTTAATATTTTTACAAATAAAACCGCATGGAAACATGCGGTTTATAATAATTTTTTTACATTACAAATAATATTCCTAATACAACTGCTAATACAACAAACACTATTCCTAATATAATTGTCCATTTTTTTAATTTTCCTTCTTTAGTTCTTCCTTTATTCTTTTCGAAGAAATTGTTTGTTGTTGAACCTGTAATAGTAGCAGATGCTCCTTGTGTTTCTTTTGTTTGTATTGTTGCTAATACTATTAAAGCTATACAAACAATTAAATATAAACCTAATACTACATATTTTGCTATTTGCATTGTTACACTCTCCTTAACTTTAGAATAACTTAAAATCTTTGTCTATTTTAGCATATATATCTAAAAAAAGCAAACTTAAATATCAATATTTAAAATTTATGCTGTTTCTTCTCTATTGCTAGTTGACAATCTTTCTGTTCTAACTGTTTTTTTATCTTCTCTATTATTATTAATAATTACTTTTGGTGGTTCACCTAATTGAACTGTTTCTTTAGTCACAATACATTTTTCAATTTTTGGATTTGATGGTATTTCAAACATTATATCACGCATTATATCTTCTATAATAGAACGTAATCCTCTTGCTCCTGTTTTTCTTTCTATTGCTTTATCAACTATTAATTCTAAAGCTTCTGGTTCAAATTCTAATTCCACATTATCTAATTCCATTAACTTTTTATATTGCTTTACTAAAGCATTTTTTGGCTTTGTAACAATATCAATTAAAGCTTCTTTATCTAATTCTTTTAAAGTTGCAATAATTGGCAATCTTCCAACAAACTCTGGAATCAATCCAAATTTTAATAAATCTTGTGGTAATAATTTTTCAAAGATTGAATATTTGCTCATATCTTTATTACTATCAATTTGAGCACCAAATCCTATAGATTTTTTTCCTGTTCTATCTTTTACAATTTTTTCTAGACCTTCAAAAGCTCCTCCACATATAAATAAAATGTTTTCAGTATTAATTTGTAAGAATTCTTGATGTGGATGTTTTCTACCTCCTTGAGGTGGAACTGAAGCCACTGTACCTTCTATTATTTTTAATAGTGCTTGTTGTACTCCTTCACCACTTACATCTCTTGTTATAGATGGATTTTCTGATTTTCTTGAAATTTTATCTATTTCATCTATATAAATTATTCCTCTTTCTGCTTTTTCTATATCATAATCTGCAGCTTGAATTAATTTAAGCAAAATGTTTTCTACGTCTTCACCAACATATCCTGCTTCTGTTAATGTGGTTGCATCTGCTATTGCAAATGGAACATTTAGTATTTTTGCTAGAGTTTGTGCAAGTAAAGTTTTTCCACAACCTGTAGGTCCTAATAATAATACATTACTTTTTTGTATTTCTACGTCATCTTTTTTATCTGTTTTATTATTTATTCTTTTATAATGGTTGTATACAGCTACTGCTAATGTTTTTTTAGCCTCTTCTTGCCCTATTACATAAGAGTCTAATATTTCCTTTATTTCTTGTGGACTCAAAAGTTTGTCTTCGTCATTTATTGTATATGCAACTTCATTATTTTCATAATTATCATCTTCTAATATATTATTACAAACTTTTATACACTCATCACAAATGTATACACCTGGACCTGCAATAATTCTTTCCACAGCATTTTGCGTTTTTCCACAAAATGAACATTTAATATTTTTTTGTTGATCGTTTTTTGCCATTATAGCACTCCTTTTAATTATATTTATTTATATATTATGCTCTTTTATCCATTATGCCATCTATTAATCCATAATTTAAGGCTTCTTGTGCTGTCATATAATTATCTCTTTCTGTATCTTTTTCAATTATTTCTAATGGTTGACCTGTTCTATCACTTAATAATTTATTTAATTTTTCTCTTGTCTTAACCATATGGTCAGCATGAATTTTTATTTCTGTAGTTTGTCCAGATAATCCACCACCTGCAATTAATGGTTGATGAATTAAAATTTCTGAATTTGGTGTCGCAAATCTTCTTCCTTTTTCTCCTGAAGCTAACAATACTGCTCCCATACTAGCAGCCATTCCTATACATATTGTAGATACAGGACAACTTATATAATTCATTGTATCTACTATTCCCATTCCATCTGTTATAGATCCTCCAGGGCTATTTATATATAAATGGATTTCTTTATCTGGATCTTCTGACTCTAAAAATAATAATTGTGCTATTACTAATCCAGCTGATGCTTGGTTTACATCTTCTCCTAAAAATATAATTCTATCTTTTAATAATCTAGAGAAAATATCATATGATCTTTCTCCTTTTGCTGTTTGTTCAATTACATATGGGACTAAACTATTTTTTTCTAACATAATTTCCTCCTTATTATTCTTTCTTTTCTGAATTGTATACTATAAATTTAAATTTTTCAATACATTTATATTAATATTATTCAATTAAATTAATTTTATTTTTTATTTATTTTCTGCTTAATTCATAAAATATCATAAATGTATTAATATAAACATTTAATAACCTTTTTTTACAAATTTTATTTTTAATAAAAAGAAGTTAGTGGTTTTTTACATTTTATAAAAACTACCCCTAACTCTTTCATAATTTATACTATTAACTCTTTTATTATTTATTTAATTTTTGCGTTGTCTACTATGAATTTTATTGCTTTTTCAATCTTCATATTTTTTTCTAAATAATCTTTTAGATTTTCATTTTGCATAAGTTCTTCTTCTTTTTTACCATAATTAGTAGCCATTTCTTTTATCTTTTCACTTAATTCTTCGTCTGTAATTTCTATTTTAGCATCATCTACTATTGCTTCTAATACTAATCTAGATTTTACAGAGTTTTTAGCTTGTTCTTCATAACCTTTTCTTAAATCTTCTTCTGTTTTATTCATCATATGTAGATATTGATCTAAATTTAAACCTTGATATGATATTCTTGCTTCAAATTCTTTCATCATATTATCTATTTCTGATTCAATCATTCCTGATGGAATTTCTACTTCTACTGCATCGCAAACTTTCTTTATTGCTGCATCTTCTATTTCATATTTTGCTCTATTTTCGTTTTCTTTTTCTAGTTTTTCTTTAATACTTGCTTTTAATTCTTTAATTGTATCAAATTCACTAACGTCTTTTGCAAATTCATCATCTATTTTAGGTAATTCTTTTTTCTTTATTTCATTTACTTTTACTTTAAATGTTGCATCTTTTCCAGCTAATTCTTTAGACATATATTCTTCTGGGAATTTTACATTTATATCTCTTTCTTCTCCTATTTTCATTCCTATAATTTGATCTTCAAATCCTGGTATAAATGTTTTACTTCCAATTTCTAGTTCGTATCCTTCTGCTTTTCCTCCATTAAATGCAACTCCATCAACAAAACCTTCAAAATCTATTACTGCTTTATCTTTTTCTTCGACTGGTCTATCTTCTACAGAAACTAATCTTGAATTTTTTTCTGCCATATGACCAATTTCATGATCTATATCTTCGTCTGTTACATTATACTCAATTTTCTTTAATTGTATACCTTTATATTTTCCAAGTTTTACTTCTGGTTTAGTTTGTACAACTGCTGTAAAGATTAAATCTTGACCTTTTCCTATTTGTGTAATTTCTATGTCAGGTCTGCTTACAGCTTCTATTTTATTTGCTTTTAATTCTTCATCATATATTGCTGGTACTATTTCGTTGAATGTATCTTCATAAAATATTTCTGAACCATATTGTCTTTCTATTATATTCATTGGAGCTTTACCTCTTCTGAATCCAGGAACATTAAAATATTTAGCTGTTTTTGCATATACTTTTTTCATTCCTTCATCAAATTTAGCTGCTTCAATAGTAAAAGTTAATTTTAACTCATTATTTTTTTCTGTTTTTTCTACTTTAATACTCATATTATTTTTCATCCTTTCCCTGCCATTTAAATAAAACTAGCTTTTTTATTATACCACAATTTGTAAATTTTGCAATAGTTTATGTTTACATTATTTATTTTTTGCGTTTATAAAGCTCATTTTACGCACATTATTTAATTTTCTTTAAATCGAATTGTAAATAGTCTGCACTTATTAAACTAAAGTTAATTCCCTGTACTTCACCTTCTACAGCATCTTTATGTGCATTTCCATGCAAATGTCCATAATAACATTTTTTAACATTATACTGTTTTAAGGTTTTATAGAAATCTAAATTTGGATTTTCTAATAGATTTTTAGATATTAAGGGTGGATAGTGCATAAATACTATTATTTCTTTATCTGTTCCATATTCTTTTATTCCTTCTTCTATAGCTAGTTTAAGTCTTATATCTTCTCTTTTTATCATTTTTTTACTAT
Source organism: Clostridium sp. CAG:571 (assembly GCA_000434015.1). Classification (GTDB taxonomy): domain Bacteria; phylum Bacillota; class Clostridia; order TANB77; family CAG-508; genus CAG-492. Next base: position 26,619 of record HF999522.1, on the reverse strand, counting down.
TATCTGAATCTAGTACTGCCCATCCTCTTGTTCCTGTAAGTATTGTATTTTCATACATATATGAATTATTATATATGAAATCTATATTAGAAAAATTATTTTTCTTTAAAAATTCTCGCATTTTTTTTAGTGTTGTCCACCAATAGTCATGATTTCCTTTTAATAATAACTTTTTTCCTGGCAAACTATTTAAATATTTAAAATCTTCATATGTATCTTCTAAGTGCATTGCCCATGAAAAATCTCCTGGCAAAACCACTAAATCTTCTTCTTTTACTTTTTCTAACCAATTTTTTCTGATTCTCTCTGGATGGTCTGTCCAATTGTTTCCAAATATATTCATTGGTTTTGGCTCTTTAAAAGATAAATGTAAATCTGCTATTACATAAATAGACATATTTTATTTCCTTTCACTTTTATATTAATAGTAATTATTACTTTTTATTCTTTTATTTTTATATTCGCTAATTATTGTTCCTTATTTCTCACTGTCATTATACTTTTTTATTTGTTTTCCTTTTAGTCAAACACTTTTATTTTTTATTACTTTATTATTTAATTTATTTTGTTGCTGCTCACTACTTTTTATGCTATTCTCCAATTTTCAAATTTGGAATTGCATTTAATTCTAAGTTGGAAATCTTTCCATTAATATAATTATAGTATCCTGCCGAAGCTATCATTGCTGCGTTATCTGTACACAAAATTGGTTTTGGATAATATATTTGCATTTGGTTTGTTTTTTCTAATTCTATAAATTTTTCTCTTATATAGCTATTGGCTGATACTCCTCCTGCTAGAGCAATTTTATTAATATTTAATTTTTTAGCTGCTTTTAATGTATTTTCTATTAATATTTCTGTTACAGTCGCTTCAAAACTTGCACATAAATCTGCTTTATTTATATCTGGATTTTTATGGTGCATATTTATTATTGCTGTTTTTATTCCACTAAAACTAAAGTCTAAATTATCAAAATGTGTTTTAGGAATTTTTATATTATTTTCTCCTTCTTTTGCTAATTTATCAACCTTTGGTCCTCCTGGATATCCAAGACCAATTACTCTTGCTACTTTATCAAAAGCTTCTCCTATTGCATCATCTCTAGTTTTGCCTAATATCTCAAATTCTTTATAATTTTTTATATGTACTAGATGCGTATGTCCTCCAGATATAACCAAACATAAAAATGGTGGTTTTAGATCTGGATGAGTAATATAATTTGCTGCAATGTGCCCTTCTATATGGTTTGTACCAACTAATGGCTTATTTATGGCATAACTTAAAGCTTTTGCATATGAAACTCCAACTAGTAAAGCTCCAACTAAACCAGGTCCATATGTACATGCAACTACATCTACATCATCAAATGTAATCTTCGCTTCTTCAAGAGCCTCTTTTACAACTCTTGAAATGACTTCAACATGACTTCTAGATGCTATTTCTGGCACTACGCCTCCAAACTTCTCATGAATTTTTATTTGAGAATTTATTACATTTGAAAGAACTTCTCTGCCATTTTTTACAATGGCACAAGAAGTTTCGTCACAGCTTGATTCAATTCCTAATACTAACAATTCTTTTTCTTCCATACTTTTCCTCTTTTTTATTTTTACTTTCTATGAATTTATTTTTTAATATTAATAATTTTTATTTGATTATTATATTATTACTAAATTAATTCCAAGCAAATTTGATACAATTAACATTATTCCTTTAGCTATAATTTGTGTTATTGGCATAGTTATACTACTTGCTAAACCTGATATCCACATTACTATAAATACATAGTAAAATATACGTTGATTTTTATCAAACCATTGTCTAGCATTTGCTGGCAAAAAATGTCTCAATACTTTTGAACCATCTAATGGAGGTACTGGTATTAAATTAAATACTCCTAGTCCAATGTTCATAAATATCACTTGAATTAAAAAGATTATAATTAGTTCAGCATATGAACTAGCTATATTATTTAATAAATTAAATTTGTATACTATACCTAGTAAAAAAGAAAATACTAAAGCTAATATAAAATTCATAAGTGGCCCTGCAAAAGCAACAATTGCTTCGCCTTTGGACATGCTAACATTCCTATTAAATCTTGTCGGATTTATCTGTACTGGTTTTCCCCATCCAAATCTTGTAAATAATAGCATAAAAAAACCAATAGGATCTATATGTTTTAGAGGATTTAATGTTACTCTTCCTTGATTTCTTGGTGTCTCATCTCCTAATTTGTCTGCTGCAAAAGCATGTGCAAATTCATGAAATGTCATTGCAATAATAACAGCTGGAAGAGCTAATATTAATCCTATTAATTTAGATGGTTGATACATGTAGCTTACTGAAGCTAATATAAGTGCAATTGTAATAAATATATATATATATCTTTTATCAATTTCCAATATTAAAATTCCTTACTTTAAATAAATTTAGATTTTTAAGGATTTACCTATAAACCTCATAATTTTATTATAATATTTTTAACATTTACTATTTACCATTTTTATACTTTTATTTTTTATTTATCTTACTTTGTTATATAAGCTTTTGTTCTCTTAACAATTATTCTGCTAAGAGAACAAATTTATTAACTAAATTTAGTGTTCTGCAAGTGGCTTCATTGTAGGGAATAGTAATACATCTCTTATTGATGCAGCATCTGTTAATAACATTATAAGTCTATCTACTCCTATTCCTAATCCTCCTGTTGGTGGCATTCCATATTCTAAAGCTTGAATAAAGTCTTCGTCCATCATTCCTGCTTCTTCATCTCCTGCATTTCTTGCCTCTACTTGTTTTTTAAATCTTTCATATTGATCTATTGGATCATTTAGTTCTGAGAATGCATTTCCATATTCTCTTCCACCAATAAATATTTCAAATCTTTCTGTTAATCTTGGATCTTTTGGACTTCTTTTAGCAAGTGGTGATATTTCTACTGGATAGTCATATATAAATGTTGGTTGAATTAATGTTTTTTCTACATATTCGTCAAAGAATAAACTAATTACATCTCCTCTAGTTTCTTTAGTTGCATCTGGAATTTCTAATCCTCTTTCTTTAGCTAATTTAACTGCTTCTTCGTCTGAATTAATTTGATTAAAGTCTACTCCACAAGCTTCTTTAATACTATCTATCATAGTAATTCTTTTCCATCCTGGTGTTAAATCTATATCTTGTCCTTGATATGTTATTTTTGTTGTTCCAAGAACTTTCATAGCACATTTTGTGAATATTTCTTCTGTTATATCCATCATATCGTTGTAGTCTTGATATGCTGCATATAATTCTATTGATGTAAACTCTGGATTATGTCTAACATCCATTCCTTCGTTTCTAAATATTCTTCCCATTTCATATACTTTGTCATAACCACCAACAATTAGTCTTTTTAAATTCAACTCTGTTGCTATTCTTAAATACATTGTTAAATCTAATGCATTATGATGTGTAATAAATGGTTTTGCAGTAGCTCCTCCAGATATAGTATTTAGTATTGGTGTATCTACTTCTAAGTAACCTTTTTCATCTAATATTCTTCTAATTTCTGTTATTATTTTTCCTCTTGTCTCAAAAGTTTTCTTTACTTCAGGATTCATAATTAAGTCTACATATCTTTGTCTGTATCTTAAATCTGGATCTTTTAGTCCATGGAATTTTTCTGGTAGTGGTCTTAAAGATTTTGAAAGCAATGTTACTTCTTTAGCATGAACAGATATCTCCTCTGTTCTTGTTTTAAATACAAAACCTGTTATTCCTATAATATCTCCTATATCAAATGTTTTAAAAGCTTTGTAACTTTCTTCTCCTAAATCATTTATACTTACATAACTTTGTATTTTTTCATCACTATCTTGTATAGTACAAAAAGATGCTTTTCCCATTATTCTTTTAGCTATAATTCTACCTGCTACAGTAACATCTTTTTCTGCAAATTTATCATAATTAGCCTTTATTTCTCCTGCTGTATTTGTTCTATTAAATTTTGTTATTTCATAAGGATTTTTTCCTTCTTCTTTTAAGTTTTCTAATTTATCTCTTCTTACTTTCATTAGTTGGTTTAAATCTAATTCTTGCTCTTGATTATTTTCCATAAAAAAACCTCTTTCCTGCATATTTTGTTTGGATGATTATATAACAGTTTATGGGATTTGTAAAGGCTTTTCTATACTGCTTTTCTCATCTCTTTAGCATGATTTATAGCGGTTTGTGTAATATCTCCACTTGATATTCTGGCAATTTCATTTATCACTTCATCTTCTGATAACAATTTAACACTAGTAACTGTATTTTCTCCTTGTACATTTTTGCTAATATAGTAATTATAGTCACCTTTTGCGGCAATATTAGCTTGATGTGTTATACATAATACTTGGTGTTTTTTGGCTATTATTTTCATTTTTTCTGCTACTGATTTTGCAGCTTTTCCACTAATTCCTGTATCTATTTCATCAAATATCATTACTGGCACTTTATCTGTATCTGCTAATACTGTTTTTATGGCAAGCATTATTCTTGATACTTCTCCTCCTGATGCTATTTTTATTAATGCTTTTTCTTCATCTCCAATATTAGTACGTATCATAAATTCTATGTCATCTATACCATTTTCTAAAAAGTCATTATTTTTTTTCATTAATACATTAAATTTTGCATTTTTCATTTCTAAATCATGTAATTGTTCATTTATTTTTTCAGTTAATTCTATAGATTTATCTTTTCTAATTTTTGTCATCTCTTCTGCTAATATTTGCATTTTTTCTTCTATGGATTTTAATTTTTCTCTTAACTTTTCATTTATTTCTTCTGCATTTTCTATATTTTCTATTTCTCGCTGAACATCTTTTTTATACTCTAATATTTCCTTTATACTATTTCCATATTTTCTTTTTAATGAAAATATTAAATCTAACCTTTCTTCTATTTCATTTCTTTGTGATTCATCAAATATATTTTCATCTCTAAGATGTGAAATTTCTCTTGTTATTTCTTGAACATCATAATAAACATTTTTCAATTCAGATAATTTTTCTTTATATTCTGAATTAAAGTCTTCTATTTTTTCTAATGACCTAATAGCTACATTTAGTGCATCTATTACATTATTGTTTAAACTATTGTCTGCCTCTATTAAATTTTTGCTGATTTTTTCACTATTTAATATGATTTTTCTTTGAGAATCCAATTTTTCTTCTTCGCCATCTTTTAATTCTGCTTCGTCTATTTCTCTAAATTGGTATTGTAACAAATCTAACTTTCTTTGTTTTTCTTTCTCATCTCCATAATTTTCTTTTAAAGACTTCTTCACTTCATTAAATTCTAAATATAAATTCTTATATTCTTTTTTTATTTTTAATATTTTTTCACCTATAAAGTGATCTAAATAATTAATATGTTCTTGTTTGCTCATTATCTTTTGTGTATCATTTTGCCCATGAATATCTATTATTTCTCTCATGAATTGTTTTAATTCGTTAACTGTTACTAACCTTCCATTTATTTTGCATGAATTTTTTCCATTAGTATATATTTCCCTTGAAACTGTAATATTACCATCTATTGCTTTTTCGTGTTGTGGTAAATATAAATTTAATTCTATAAAAGAATGATTTTCTCCTCTTCGTATCATCTCTTTTGAAAACCTCTCCCCTGATATAATTCCGAAGAGAATCTATTATTAAAGTTTTTCCTGCACCAGTCTCTCCTGTAAGCACATTAAAACCATTATTCAAATCTATCGTTAAATCATCAATAATACCTATATTTTTTATATGTAAAGTAGAAATCATATTTTGCGAACCTCCGTTTTATAGAACTTATGTTTTGTATTTTAGTCCCTATTTTTTATTTTGTCAATACTTTTTACAAGTATTTATAATATATATTTTATAAACGCCAAGTAGTTAAATATAAAAATAGAGTATCAAGTTTTTCTTTTAATCCTTGATACTCTATCATTTTAATATTTGGTGACCCGTACGGGAATCGAACCCATGATTCAGCCTTGAGAGGGCTGCGTCTTAACCGCTTGACCAACGGGCCATGAATGTGTTACTTAATATTTATAACACATTTTCTATAATTTCGTCAATATTTTATATGCACATATTTAAAATTTCTTTTAATCTTTCATCTTTTTTTGTTAGATATAAATACCCAATCAGTGCTTCAAAAGCTGTAGAATACATATATTCTTCTACGTTTGCGTTTTTAGGTAAGTGATGATTTTCTGCATTTCTTCCTCTTCTTACTATATCTTTTTCTTCTTCTGTTAAATTTGGCTCAATTTTTTTTAATATTTCTGCTTGTGCTTTAGCTTTTACATATTTTATAGCTTCAATATGTAATTTATGTGGTTTTAACTTTGTTTTATTTATTAAATGAGTTCGTATAAATAATTCATATACACTATCTCCTACATATGCCCAAGTAAGTGGCGATAATAAATTAACATCTACTTCTTTTTTTTCTCTTTCTATTAATTCTATCAATTTTTCCTCCTATATATTAGCTTTTTCTAAAGTTATTTTTCCTAATTTTCCGCTTCTAAATTCGTCTAATATTATTCCAGATATTTTTTCATCATCAATTCTTCCTCCTGAAAGAATTGCTCCTCTTTTTTTAGCAATAATTTGCATTATAGTATATATTTTGTCATTTTCTTCTATATCTTTTTCCATTATACTATCTATTTCTTGCTTATCTAATTTATATCTTTCTATAATATTTTCTTCATAATTCTCTATTAAATATTTAAGAAGTTCATAAGCTATTTCTACTTTTTCTAGTATATCATCTTTTATTGTTCCTGTAAAAGCTAAGTTATGCGCTATCTCATTTGATTCAAATTTAGGCCAAAGTACACCTGGAGTATCCATTAGTTCTATTCCTTCTGCTAATCTTATCCATTGCTTTTGCCTTGTAACTCCTGGTTTATTTCCAACTTTTGCTGTAGATTTTTTAGTTATTCTATTAATAAAAGATGATTTACCTACATTAGGTATACCAAGTATTAAAACTCTAACAGATTTGCCAATTCTTCCCTTGTTTATGTATTTGTCTTGATTTTCTCTAGATATTCTTTTTATTTCTGTTATTACATCATTTATTCCTTTTCCTGCATTTGCGTCTGTTATTACTGCTGATACTCCTTGTTTATTAAAATACTTAATCCACTTTTTTGTTTCTTTTTCATCTGCCAAGTCACTTTTATTTAGTACCATTATCTTTCTTTTTCCTTTTGTATATTCTTTTACATCTGGATTTTGACTAGCTAGTGGTATTCTCGCATCTAATATCTCTACCACTATATCTATTAGTTTTAAATCTTCAATTATTTGTTTTTTGGTTTTTGCCATGTGACCAGGATACCAGTTGATTCCGACTGATGGAAAACTTTTTTGACTATTATTTTTTTTGTTTTCAGCTCTGATTTTTCTTTTTTGGTACATATCCATAATACTATTCGCCTTCTTTCCTTATATCAATTTGTGTTTTGGTATTAATAATTTCACTTTTTATATTTACGATTGTTTCTTTAAAGTCTTTTTCAAGCATCTATATCCTCTCCTTAATGTTATAATCAACAAAAGTTAAATAAAATATGATTATTTATTTTTTAAAATCATTCCTGAACCTAATCCAGCATCAATCCTTGTTATAAATCCAAACTTTTCATAAAATTTTTCTTTTCCTTTTGAAGCACCTAAATAAGTTCTCATATCTGAATTACGCTCTTGCATTTTATTTATTTTTGAAATTAACTTTTCCATAATTAGTGTCCCGATTTTTCTGTTTTGATATTCTGGTATAACCATTACATCTTGAATATACATAAAACAAATGCCATCACCAATAAGTCTACCATACCCAATTATTTTTTTATCATCATATATACTTACAGAATAATAAGTATTTTCCATTGCTTTTTTTGTTATTTTTTTATCATATGCTCCCCAGCCAACCGAATCATATAATAAATTAAACTCAGCTACATCATTTATGTTCTCTCTAATTTGAATCATAGTTTACTCCTTTCAAATTTTATTTATGATTTTTAATAAGCTCTACACATTTATTTTAAGTGTTTTTTTGAAAAGAATACTTAAAATTTTATTTTTTCCTTTATTTCCAAGGGTTTAATAGTGTTTTTTCATTTTTTTATCATTCTTAGCTCTTATTCCTTCTGATTTAATAATTCCTTCTTCATCACTATATTTAATCATTTTCATAAGTCTGTTCCTCTCATTCCAGTAAATCACGATTCATTTGTTTGCTTTCTCAAAAAATCAAAATTTGATTCATATAATCTATTTTGTTAAATCTATATTTTTTAAATTATTAATTATATCAAATTTAGATTTTTGTATTTTTTTCTCTCTATCCATTAGTTTAACTTTTAATCCTTTGCTTTTTGCTATCTCTAGTAACTTTTCACTATCATCTATAAAAACTGCCTCTCCATCTATAATTTTAAAGTCATTTATCGGATTATCAAAGAAGTCTCCATCTTTCTTTAACTGTCCATATATTGATGAAACATAAATTTTTTCAAACAAATTATATATTTCATATTCTTTCAATGAATTAATTACATCTGGCCAATTATCTGATAATAGTAATAATTTATATTTTAATGATAATTCCTTTAATTCTTCTTTTATACCATTGTATGGTTTGTATTTATCATTTTCATATGTTCTGTTATATGCAATTTTTTTACATATTTCTATATTATAATCAGGATATTTTACTTTCAATAATATTTTACTATAAAATTCCAGAAACATATTATATTCTTCTTCAAGATTTAATATTTTTCTATTTAAGATCTCTTTATTTTCCCTAATAGCTCTTTTTAACCTTTCAACATCTATTTTATTCACATCTATAAGTTCTAAAAATTTAGGTGTTATATGCCAATTTCCTGTAGTTGGATATGCTAACACCATTCCGAAAATCTAGTATTATATATTTAATCATTTCTATTGCTCCTCTTATCTTTATTACTATTTATAATTAAATATTAGCTGTTTTCTTTTATTTCATTTTCGATTATCCATTTAATATCTTCTATTGATTTATCAATATTAAAAATTCCATTTCCAACTGGATAATAAACGGGATATACTTTATATTCATTATTGTTTATTTCTATTTTATGACATACTTTTCTATTTTCAGATACCGATATCTTTTTGTTTAAAATGATAGAACTTACTTGATTTCCAAAAGCAATAATTACTTTTGGTTTAATAATGTCTATTTCTTTAAATAATAAATCAAGATATTTTTTTAAAACTTCATTAGGAAGTGGTCTAGCGTCAATTTGAGTACATTTTCCTAAATTAGTAATAAATACTTTGTTTTTACTAATTTCATCGTAAACATAATCACAAAATTGATAATCCCAATCTTTAGGTTTTTTCTCATTTATTTGATTTAATATATCTTCATTTAGTAAATTTACTTTATAAAATAGTTTCCATATATTCTTTGTTCCAAGCCAAGGTGATTTTCTTCCTTCCCAAGACTTATCACTTGCAATATTTTTACCAGTAGGATTCATAAAAACAAAGCAAACGTTAGGATTTTCTTCACATCCACCATTATATATTGAATCTAACTGTTTAGCACCATATTTTATTTGCAATTTATCATATTCTTTCTTTAATTCTTCTATTTTCATTTTATTAGTACTAATTTTATCTGCATCGCGTTCAATAAATTTGCTCAACATATCTTCTTCTTTTCTCCTCTTTGTTTTTTAAACTTAAAAATTATTAAGCATTTAAATATTTAAATACGTCCTCTGGATATAACTTTAATTCTTTGTTTATAAATTTATCAACATCAATCCATATTGCATCACTTTCACTATTATCATCAATTATATGATATTTTTCTTTGTAATCTGAATCATTTATATAAACATTGTAAAATAATATAAGTTCATGTGCATTTTTTCCATTGTAGGTAAATATATTTTCAGATATACCTAAAAATTCTCCTACATTAATTTCTATATTAAGTTCTTCTTTAAACTCTCTTTTTAATGCATCTTTACTATTTTCTAAAAATTCGATACCTCCACCAATACTTCTATAAAATATTTCATTTTTTGCCTTGTCATACCCTTTACTAACTAAAATTTTATTTTTCCTTTTTACTATACCTAAAACAATTGGTCTTATTTCCTTAAATTTATCCATAACTTTAATCCTCCTTATTAATTTTCATTATATTTTATCTTCACTTAATTTTATTATGCAAAACATCTAATTGTATTGTAACTTTTTAAAAATATTTAACTAAAAAATATTTATTAAGTTTAGGATTTTTTTTATTTTCTCTTACAAATTCCACTTCAAATCCGCATTTTTTATAAAACTCTGGAGCCTGAAAACCATAAGTTGTTAAATTTATATTTTCAAAATCTTTATCTTTATAATATTTTTCAACAGTTTCAATTAATTTACTTCCAATTCGTTTATTTCGATATTCCTCTACAATAATAAGATCACTTATATGAACTTCTTTATAATATGATTTTCCTGTTATTATACCTAATATTTTGCTATCTTCTTTTGCCACAAAAGCAAATGATTTATAATTACAATTCACACCATTTTTTTTAGCATATTTATTAAATTCGCTATTTATTATATCATCAAATTTGTCTAAATTATCTGTATATTCAATTTCTATCATTTTCATCCTCCCTTACATTACTTATTAATTTTATAACTAACTTTATTTTTATCATCATAATAACACAAAAAGAGAGATTTTTCTATCCCTCTTTTATTATAAAAATATTATTATCTACTATTAATAACTAATCTTTTCATTCATCTAGTCTTTTATTATATTATAAATTTGTACATACTAATATTAATTTAAAAAAACTGTGTTTATCTTAAATAAGATTATTTTTTATATAAAAAGCATTCTTTATCATGTGAATAAATAATTCCTATTGCTTGTAAATAAGAATATATGATTGTACTTCCTACAAATTTCATTTCTCTTTTTTGTAAATCTTTCGATATTTCATCTGATAATTGATTTGTAGTTTTACCTATTTCATAAATAACTTTATCTTTTGTAAATATTTTTAAATAATTGTAAAATGAACCATATTCACTTTGGATTTCTTTAAAAATTTTACTATTATTTATAGTAGCATTTATTTTTAATTTATTTCTTATGATTTTTTCATTTTTTAATAACTCTTGTACTTTTTCATTATTGTAGTTACAGATCCTATTTATATTAAAATTATCAAATGCTTTTCTAAAGTCTTCTCTTTTGTTTAAAACACACTCCCATGAAAGACCTGCTTGAAAAGACTCTAAAATTAGCATTTCAAATAAATATTTATCATCAAAATTTGGTTTGCACCATTCATTATCATGATATTTTATATATTTTTGATTATTTAAATTGCACCATTTACATCTTATCATAAAGTTTACCTCTTTTTTGAATAAAATATTTTCTTATATTATTAAGCATTTTACTCCCAAACTTTAATATATTTTTATATAAAATCTTTTATTATTTGGTATATTTTTTCACTATGTACTATATAACTAAAATGATTTTCTTTAGGAATTATTACTAATTTACTATTTTTTATATTTTTAGCAATTAGTTTAGTATGTTCTTCTTTTATAACATCTTTTTGTCCTGCTAAAATATATGCTGGTATTTCTATTTTGCCTAAATCTTCTATAGTTATATTTGGTTCTTTTATCATCATTTTTAAAAATTTATTTTTAGTAAAAAAATATCCTATTTTTGACACTAATAACATAGATTTTTTCATTCCTTTAGGATTTAAATTAGCTCCACTTATAATTATTTTAGATAATAATTTTGGTTCTTTTATTGCTATTAATAATCCTACTATTCCACCATCACTAAATCCATAAAATACAGGTTTACTAATATTTAATTTTTTTATAAATTCAATCATATCTTCTGCCATTAAATCATATGATATTTTATTTGTATTTTGACTTTTTCCATGACATCTACTATCAAGTGCATATACTTTATAATTTTCTTTTAGATTTTCTATAAGAACATCAAATATTTCATGTGTCTCACTATTTCCATGTACTAATATAATTGGTTTCCCTTGTCCATAAATTTCATAATACAACTTTACATTATTTACATTAATAATCATTTTATTTTTTATTCCTTTTTTATATGTTATTTTAAACTGGATTTACATGTATTACTGTTAAATATATTTCTTCTATCTCATTATCAATTTCTTTTTCTAAATTATTTGCAATTTCATGACTTTGATATGTGCTTAAATTTCCATCTACATATATCGTAAAAGAAATTTGATATTTGTATCCTACAGGTGTTGAATTAAAATGTTGAATTTTTTTTATTTCTGGATGCCTCTTTATTAATTCTAAAACTTTTGCTTTATCTTTTTCATTTATAGATTTATCCATTAAAACATTATAACTTTCTATAAATATTTTTACTCCAGTATAACAAATCCATAATGAAATTCCTATTCCTACAGCCCCATCAAACCATAATATATGTTTTAAACTTAATATTGCTGCTATTAAGTTAAACATAGTAACTACACAGTCATTTCTATGATCATTTGCATTTGCTTCAATTAGCAAATTGTTATATTTTTTAGATAATGAATGTGTATATATATATAAAGAAAATTTTGTTACTATTGTTACAATACATACAACAATAAGCAACCACGAAAAAGTATACCCTTCTGGATTAATTAATGATTCTACTGAATCTATTAGCAATTTTACCGAAACCAAAATCATAGATAGACTTATTAGTAAAGAAAAAATATATTCTGCTTTTCCATGTCCCAAATTATGTGATTCATCACTTGGTTTACTTGCTATTTTATTTCCAATAAATGTCATTACTGATGAAAATATATCTCCTGCGCTATTGAAACTATCAGCAATCATAGCTTGACTATTAGTCAAAAGTCCTATAGTTCCTTTTATTAGTAACAAAAATATATTTCCAATTATCCCTAAAATACTTGCTCTTTTTGTAGACTTATATCTATCCATTTTGTTATTCCCTCTTATTTTATATTAAACTTTTTATTTCATTTCAAAATTATGTTGATTTTTTTATATCCTATACTATTAGATAAGTGCAGATGTCACATGAAATACATCAGCTTTATTTTGTAACATATCTATTGATTTTCTTAGTATTTTATGATCATCATCAAGCAATATTACATGATCATATTCGTTTAATTTTTCTTGCATTTTACTTGGTTTTATAAAATCTCTATTTTCACTATTATATCCTCCGGTTTCTTTTGTAAGTACAAGCCAATTTTCTCTTGGAATAAAATTTACATATTTTGAAAGCCACTTATATTTTTCTTCTGTAATTTTTACACTTTTAGATAAAGATAAAATATATAAACTTATATTTGGAATTTTAGATATTTCTTCTAATGTTTCTATTACACTTAAAATTGGCTCTGTACTACTATAATTATCACTCATTTGTTTTAATATTGTCGCATCAGAATATAATGTATACTCATTTATTGTTCCATCCATATCAATAAACATCCCTACTTTATTATTTTCTTCACATATTTTTTTTATTTTTTCTACAAATTTTTTCATATTATACTCTCCTATCTTATATTTAATTTATTATTTACAACCTATATATGGCATATTTCTATAAAATCCATTTTCATCATCAAACCCATATCCTACTACAAATTTATTTGGAATTTCAAATCCTAAGTAATCTATATTAACTTCAATTTCTCTTCTACTTGGCTTACTTAATAGCACACATAATTTTATATCTTTTGGATTTTTTTCTTTTAAATGTTTTACTAGATAATCCATGCTTCTTCCTGTATCAACTATGTCTTCTATTATTAATATATTTTTACCAGAAATTTTTGATTCATCTATATCTAAATATTGATTTACATTTCCTGTACTTTCTGTTCCCTCATAACTTGATATTTTTACAAATTCCATTTGCATTTTTACATTCATATTTAATGTTAATTCTGTTGCAAAAAATACCGCACCATTTAGTACACATATTGCAAGAACTTCTTCACCTTTATAATTTTTTTCTATTTGATTTGCTAATTCTTTTATTCTTTTATTTAATTTTTCTTTTCCAATCAACTCTTTTAATTCCATTTTTTCTCCTTTTAATTTTATTTATTTTCATATACTGCTATAAAAATTCTCTCACTCTCATTTTTGCACTTTAGCTATATTTTATACTAAATGACATTTATCTTAAACAACTGCTCATTTTTTCCTATATTCTTTATATATTTTGCGCCAAACTTTTCATAATAATTTATTAATTCTGTTTTTAAATACAATGTTTTTATATTTCTTTTTTTTGCTTCTTTTAAAATTGCATCATTAAGTATTTTAGAGTATCCTTTTCCCCTATATTCTTTTTTTACATACATAGTTGCATACCAAGGAGTTAAATTTATTTCTTCTCCATCATGTGGAAAAATTGAAATAAAACCTATTAAAGTATTATTATCTAATAAAACTAATTTACAAAAATATAAATCATTAATATTTTCCTCATATTTTTTAATTTTTTTATCGATTCTTTTATCAAAATTTACTTCTGGATTTTCTCCCCATTCATTGTGTTCCAAAATCATTACTTCTTTTATATATTCTTTTTTATCTTTTAAATCAAATACTTGCATATCTTTTTCCTTTATTTTTATGTTTTAATTATTTTATCTTAATTTTTACTAAATGTACAGCACTTATTTATTAATTACTAAAATTCAATATTTGATTGACTAACCTAATTTTTATTCGTATAATATTTTTATGAAAATTTTAGTTGTTGAAGAAAAATTTAATGAAAAAAAATTGAATACTTTTTTACTTAATAAATTTAGTGGTTTAAGTTCTAACACTATTTATAAAGCTTTAAGAAAAAAAGACATTAGAATTAATAATGTAAAAGTTAATGAAAATGTAATTCTACATACAGGAGATGAAGTAAAGATTTTTATTGTAGATGAACTTTTATTTAATTCTAATTCAAAATCTTTTGAAATAATATATGAAGATGAAAATATTGTTTTAGTTAATAAACCAATTAACATAGAAGTAACTGGTAGTAATTCTCTTACTTCTTATTTAGAAAGTAATTATAAAGAAAAAGGATTAAATTTTATAAAACCTTGCCACCGATTAGATAGAAATACTAGTGGTCTTATTCTATATGCGAAAAATGAAGATTCTTTATCAGATGCTTTAACAATGTTTAAAGAAAGTAAAATTGAAAAACATTATCGCGCAATTACATATGGTATTCCCAAAATAAAATATCAATATATGACTGCTTATTTATTTAAGGATCAAAAAAAGTCTCTTGTATATATTTCCGATGAAAAGAAAAAGGGATATCAAGAAATAAAAACATCTTATAATGTAATATCTTTAGATAAAGAAAATAATTTGGCACTTTTAGATGTTACTCTACACACTGGTAGAACTCATCAAATTAGAGCACATCTTGCTCATATTGGATATCCAATTTTAGGTGATGGAAAATATGGATTAAATAAAATAAACAAAAAGTTTCATTGTTCTACACAGCAACTATGTAGTTACAGCATTACTTTCCATACTTTGCCACAAACAAAGAAATTAAAATACTTAAACTCTCAAACTTTTTGTTTATCTAAATTACCTTTTAATTTGAAGGAGGTAAACTTTAATGTTTAGTAGTTTTACTTTAAAAATAATTGCTATTATATTTATGCTGTGTGACCATTTTGGAGATGCTATTTTAAAACCATTCTCTTTTTTTAATGTACTTGGTAGAATAGCCTTTCCTATTTTTGCATTTCAGCTAACAGAAGGATATATTCATACTAAAAACTTAAAAAAATATTTTAAAAGACTTATTATTTTTGCTATCATATCTCAAATACCTTTTATGCTTTTTTCATCTACCTTCACATCACGTTTTAGCTTAAATATATTTTTTACACTTTTTATTGGACTTTTTGCAATATATATTTATGATAAGTCACATAATAAATTTTTAGGTATTTTAGTAACAATTTTTCTTTGTGCATTAGCCCAATTAATCAAAACTGATTATGGTGCTTGGGGAGTTTGTATTATAATGATTTTTTACATTTTTAAAGATAAAAAAATTTGGATGTGCTTATTATATCTTTTATCTTGCCTTTTAAAATACTTACCCTATTTATTAGCATATAATTTTCACTATATTTATATGCTTCTTTTACTTGGTACCGCTTCTAGCATATTTTTTATTATTCTTTATAATGGCAAACAAGGAAAAAAAGTAAAATATCTCCTTTATGCTTTTTACCCTTTGCACATGCTTGCTTTATATTTTATAAACGTTGCTATTTCTTAAGTAACGTTTATAAAATAAATTTACTACTTTACTTCTTACTAATTTATACTAAAGTTAATTCCTCTTGCGACAACACTCCCCATATTTTCTATTAAATCATCAATTTCTTTTGGTGTTACTATCATATTAAAATCATTTGGTATTAATGCATCTTTTATTTCTTCATAATTATCGTTTTCTTTTAAATTATTTAAATAATCATTTGATTTAGCTTCTTGCTGTAATTTTGTTATAAATATGTTTAAACAATCATCTGTAATTGTTGCCAAATCTACAACCATAGGAACTCCTATTGCTATTACTGGTATTCCTAATGTATTTTTACTTAATTCTTTTCTTGTATTTCCCACACCTGCTCCTGGAACAATTCCTGTATCAGCAATTTGAATTGTACTACTAATTCTTTCTATACTTTTGGATGCTAAACTATCTATTACTATTAACATCTTTGGTTTTATATTATCTACAATTCCTTTTATTATTTCTAAAGTTTCAATTCCTGTTGTTCCAAGTACACCGTGGTGAAACTGCACTAACAGACCTTGTCCCTTCCTTTAGATACTGTGGTGCATATGTTAATAGGTGTCTTGTTATATCCACTTCTGAAACTACTTTTGGTCCCAATGCATCTGGTGTTACTTCTGCATTTCCAAGCCCTACTATTAATATTCCATCTTCTTTTTGTATATGCTTATCTATTAATCTTTTTAATTCTCTTGTTACACTTTCTGATGCTTTTTGTATCTCATCTTCTGTTGCTACTTTTAAATTTTTAATATCTATAGTAATATATTCTCCTTGTGGTTTTCCAATTGCATCCTCTCCCTCTTTGTCTAAAATGCTAACTTTCGAAATTTTTATATTATCTCCATCTTGCCAATTATTAACTTCTATTCCTGGAACTTCATTTTCTATATTATTTGCTTTTTTATAAATATCTCTTCTTTCATCAGCCATATCAGTTCTAAAATTATACATAAAAAAACCTCTCTTCCTTCTTTTATTTTTAGAAAAATGAGAGATTTTATTCGTATTTTTATTTTTTTATATCTATTAATTTATAATATTAATTATTTTTTTGCTTTATATTAATATATGTTGATAATTAAATTAGTATATTATTAATATATAATTTATATTAATAAAGATTTTTACACTTTTTAAAACATCTTAATTACTTACTACAATATTTGCATAATATTGCTTCTAGTCCTATATTAATATCTATTAATCCTATTTTATAATTAGAGTCTAAATCAATTAATTCTTCAATTATTTTTCTTAATTCTTCCTCTTTAAAATAATCAGCTTGTCTTTTATATTTATTTACTAAAAACATTTGATTTGGTTTTAATTTCATACTTTCTGCCAAATTTCTATTGTACTTTTCTGCAAGCTTTAGTAAATATAATTTTTTAAAATGATTATATAAAGTAATTAATATTTTTTGTATAGGCTCTTTATTATATATAAGGCCTTTTAATGTTTCCATTGCAGATGGTATATCCTTTTTTCCTAGTGAGTCTGTCAAATCAAATATAACACTATCTATTTGTTTTATTGCAAGTTTATCTACATCCTGCTTGTTGATAGTTCCATTTTCTCCTGCATATTCTATAAGTTTTCTTATTTCATTTATTAAATCTTGCATAGATGTTCCGCAAATTTCTATTAAGTACATAATAGTACTTTCATCCACATTTACTTTATATGCATTACATATTGCTTTTAATCTTTTGGCTATTTGGACAGGTTTTAGTTTTTCAAAATTGCAAACTTCTCCATAACTTTCTATCGTTTTATATAATTCTACTTTATCCGCTTCTTTTTCTACAAATACTAACACAGTTGCTTCTTGTATCATTTCTATATTCTCTTTTATATAGTCACTTATCTTTTTTTGGATTATAGTATTTTTAGATTCTTTTTTCTTAGCTTCTTTTTTAAAAATTCCTGTATCTCTTGCAATTATTAATTTTTTTTCATAACCAAATGCTGGTGTACTTATATCTGATATTATATTTTCTATATTTGATTCATCAATTTTTATAAAATTAATTCCATTTACCAATTCTCCAAAATTATTTTTTATTTTTTTCAAACAACTTTCTAATAGAAATGTTTCCTCACCATACAATAAATATATAGAGTTTAATTTGCCTAATTTTAAATCTTTTTCAATTGTTTCTACTGACATATCTTTACTCCTTTCTCTTTATATGGTTTTTATTGTTATAATTTCGTTTTTTATAATAAAATTAAGTCTTATAAATTTTTTAGTATAATTCTAAAAACTTCTGCCACACTCCAAGCTTGTGCAAAAGCGCCTTTTGATTCAAATGGTTTCTTTGAATCATAAAGTTCTGATATACTTCCAACTGTTTTTCCATTTTCTAATTCTGTAATAAATGTATTTTTTACATCTTGTACAAATTCATTATACTTATCTTGCAATTCTTGTTTTTTTGTTTTTAGTTTTGTATTTTTAATTACATTTTCAAATGCATTATTATATAAACCTAAAAGCCAAGGCCAAGTTATTCCTTGATGGTAGCTCATATCTCTTTTAACACTGTTTCCTTCATATATTTCTACATAGTTTTCTTCATTTTTTGCTAATGTTTTTAATCCATATTTATTAAGTAATTTTTTAGTTACAACATCAAGTATATTTAGTGCAATTTCTGAACCAGGATCTACCACTTGATATGACAAGCTTAATGAAAAAAGTTGATTTGGTCTTATTTTAGAATCTCCTAACACGTCATACAAACATTTTCTTCTTTTATTATAAAACTTTTCATTAAATGACTTTTTACATTTAGCAGCCATATTTCCATACTGTTTTGCAAACTTTTTATCAAAATATTTTTCTGTTAGTTCTTCCATTATTTTTAGTGCATTGTACCACATACTATTAACTTCTACAGCTTTACCATTTCTAGGTGTAACAGCAAAATTTCCAATTTTAGCATCCATCCATGTATTTTGTGTAGTTTCTGTTCCTGATACAATTAGGAAATCTTTATCTAAATAAATGTTATTATTATCTACATTTATCCCTTGAGTATATGAATAAATTATTTTTACTAAAATATCATAAAAATTTTCCTTAACAAATTCATCATCACCAGTATAATCTATATATTTTTTTATTTGTTCAAATAAAAGCAATGAGCTATCTACACTATTATATAATGGTCTATTATCATATCCTGAATATCCATTTGGAACCAAACCATATTTTACATCTCTTACCATTGTTAGTAATACTTCTTTTGCTATTTTATATCTTTTTGATATTAGCAAAAGTCCTTCAAATGAAATTAATGTATCTCTTCCCCAATCTAAGAACCATGGATATCCTGCAATTACTGTATGTAGTCCAAAAGATGGTCTGTTTACTATAAAATTATCTGATGCTATAATATACTCTTCTATTAATTTTTTTGTTTCTTCATTTTCTTCATCAATAAGTTCTGATTCTTCTACTAATTTATTTATTCTATTTTTTTCTTTTTTTATTATTTCTTTTGCATTTATTTCTTCAATGTTTTCTTCTAAAGAACATACAAAAGTTATCTCTTTTTTCTCATTTGGCAGAACTTCCACTTCATATCTTCCTGGTACTACATGGTCTTCTTCTGGATAAAAACCTCTATTTTCTTCTTCAATATAAAACATATTATTAAATTTATCATTATAATGTTCTATATATTTTCCTTCTGAAAGATTAATATATATTGGAAAGTCCGAATGTCCATCTATACAAATTTTAATTTTTCTTCCTTTATCTCTTTGTCTTAATGTATAATTATGGTTTGTACTCATTGTATGGAAATCTCTATAATTCATAAGTGGTGCAATTGTTAATTTACAAGGATAATCACCATTTTTTATTTCATATAGTACTATTACTGTATTTTTTCCATACTCCATACAGATACTTTTTTTAATAACAGTATCTTCTACTTTATAACTAAATGTTGGAATAATATCTTTTTCAAAATTTTGCTGATACTTATATCCATCTGATATATAATTTTTACATACATTTGTATAAAGGCCATGCTTTTTTCCTTCTATTTCAATTGCTTCATCTACTTTCGATAAAATTAAAAATCTTCTTGCTGGTGGAGTTAATGGAGCTATTAATAACCCATGATATTTTCTAGTATTTGCTCCTATTATTGTAGAACTTGCATATCCTCCAATACCATTAGTAATAATCCACTCTTTTTTTAATCCCTTTTCTAAATTAATATATTTCTTTCCATATTTCATCTTTCTAGTTTCCTCCATCTATTTTATAGATTTTATCTTCTAAGTTTATTAATTGTATCTATAATTTTTTTTCTTTCGTTTTCATCTAGTTGATCTATTTTATTTGGCATTTGAACATTTATCTCTTCTTTTTTTACTTCTGCTTTTCTTTTTGTTATTTTTGTCTGTTGCTTTTTTCTTAATTTTTCTTGCATCTTATTTAGCTTTTCTTTTTCTTTAAGTTTTATATCACTTTCTTGTATAGAACTTATTCTATCTTGATATTTTTCAAAAAATTTACTTTTTCCTTGTAGTTGTTTTTTGTTTTTCTTTTCTCTATTTCTTTTTATCCTTTTGTTATGTTTTTTACTTGATTTTAATCTATCATTTAATAACATATATTTCATATCATTTTGCTTATCTTTAAATTTTAGATCTTCACATACAAGTTCTATAATTGCTTGTGCTACTGCATCTGGATCATGTCTTATATATTCATCTTGCACTGTTGCTATATTCCTTTGCATAACTTTAACTCCAAGATTTTTTACTTTTTGTATATCTTGTTCTATTAATTCATATCCTTGCATATTATATTTTCTTATATATTCTGGAACAATTTCTGATGTGTCATAAATACAATAATCTATTATTGGTCCACCTGCATGTGCATTAATTGCACTAATATGATCTGATAAACTATAATTATATGTCTGACCAGGCTCTGTCATTAAATTACTTACATATATTTTAAAAGCTTTGCTCTCTCTAATTGCTTTTGTTACACCTTTTACTAATAAGTTTGGTATTATATTTGTATATAAACTTCCTGGTGCTATAACAACTGCATCTGCTTCCATTATAGCTTCTATTACTCCGTGGTGCTGGTTTACAGCTATATGGCGTAATATATATTCTATTTATTTTACTTGTTTTACTATTTACTACATCTGGAATGTTTGCTTTTCCTTCAATTGTTGTACCGTCTTCTAATTCTGCACATACTTTTATTTCATCTAATGTAACGGGTAATACTTTTCCAGTCATATTTAAAATATCTTTTGTTTTTTCTATTGATTGTGTAAAATCTTTACAATATTCATTCATTGCATATAATAATATATCTCCAAAAGCCAATGATTGTAATCTTCCTTCTGTAAATTTTAAGTCTATAATTCCTTTCATTGTTTCTTCATCAGTTGCTAATGAAATAATACTATCTTTTACATCATCTAGTGGCATTGTTGCTAAAATTCTTCTAGAATCTGATAAATTAAAACCATAATCTGAAATAGCGACAATGGCAGTTATATTATCTGTGTAATTTTTTAAACCTCTTAAAACACTATTTAATCCTGTTCCTCCACCTATTACAACAATTCTTGGACCTTGATTATATACTTTTTTATTAAAAATCAAAGATTTAACATCTACATTTTTTCTTGAATCTGTATTTTCTATTAATAATTCTAGAGTTCTTTTTTGAATACAAACTATACCTATAACTATAGCTACAAACCCCAAAATAAAAGTAATTACAATTTTTCCTACCTGGTTAAAATCTAGTTCTTTTACCACTAATATATTAGATATTGAAAATAATAATAGTATAATTCCTAATAATATTAAAAATATCCATCTTTTCATTTTTGTATTTGATTTAAACCATTTAAAAAAGCCGTTCATTTATATTCTCAAACCTTTCTTCTATTTATTCTCCTATAACCTCTATTTCTAGCTCAATGTTTTTGTTAGTTTTTTCATATACTACTTTTTTTACATATTCAACTAAATTTAAAACATCTGCTGCTGTAGCTTCTCCTTTGTTTACAACAAATCCTGCATGTTTATTAGAAACTTCTGCTCCACCAATAGAAAAACCTTTTAAACCGCATTCATCAATTATTTTAGCTGTTATAAAATCAGAACCTCTTTTAAATGTACTTCCAGCACTTGGCATATTTAATGGTTGTTTTTCTTTTCTAAAATTAGCATACTCTTGCATTTTTTCTTTTATATTTGTTTTATTTCCATATTTTAATTTTAGTTTAGCAGAAACTATTATATATTTTTCTGTACTAAAAATGCTATTTCTATATGAAAATTTTTGCTCTTCATTATTTATTTTATGTAGATTTCCATTTAAATCCATATACGTAGTTTCTAAAACAATATCTTTAAATTCTCCTCCGATGTGCTCCTGCATTCATTCTTATTGCTCCGCCAATAGTTCCTGGTATTCCTGATGCGAATTCAAATCCTTCAATCTCTTCTTTTAATAATTTTTGAGCTAATAAAGCAAGTTTCACACCAGCTCCTACATCTACTATTACATTTTTATAATTATAAACTTCTTCCTCTTCTGCTACCTTATCATAACACACTTGCATTTCTACGTCTTGTTTTTCTTTTTGTATTTTTATATTTTGTAAATCTATTTTTAAAACAATTCCTCTTATTCCATTGTCTTTAACTAATATATTAGTACCATTTCCTATAATTGTTAATGGTACATTAAATTCCTTTGCAATTTTTAATACGTGTTTTATTTCGTCTACTTTCTGTGCAATAACTAATATATCTGCACATCCTCCTATTTTGAATGAAGTATGTTTTTTCATTTCTTCATTTACTTTTATATTAGATAGTGGTATTTCTTTTTCTAATTGATTATATATTTCTTTTACGTCCATTTAATCACCTTCCTATTTTCTAATATATTTTGCTTTTTAACATTCTAAATTCTATCATCTTTTTGCTAATATTACAATAAAAAGTTCTATAAAAAGTACCATGTTATTAGAATTTTTTATGATTTTCTTGCATACAATTACTTCAAAGAACAAATTTATTATTTATATATTTATACATAAGTTTATTGCAATTACATATAAAATAAAAAACTTTTCATATAATATACTTGAAAATCATGTAGAATAATGTATAATATATTTATATTATTTTAGAAAGGAGAAATTTAGATATGTTCTGTAAAATGTGTGGAAAAGAAATTCCAGATGGAAAAGAATTATGTGATGAATGTGCTACAAAAGCTCAAAATGTTACAGCTACTGAAACTACAGCAAACAATGCAGCTCAAAATCAAACTGTAAATAATAATCAAAACACAACATATTCAAACCCACAAAATGCTACAGTTATAAATAATGGTCAAGTTAATAATAATCCTCAAGCAAAATCTAAATTATGTGCTGGTTTACTTGGTATATTTTTAGGAGCTTTTGGTATTCACAACTTTTATTTAGGATATACTACTAAAGCTGTTGTACAACTATTAGTTTCTATAATAGGTGGATTAATTACTTGTGGTATAGCTACAGTAGCAATTGAAATATGGGGACTTGTTGAAGGTATTATGATTCTTACTGGATCTATTGCAACAGATGCAAATGGTGTTCCTTTAAAAGATTAATAAAAAAAAATATAGGCTATTTTTATTTGCCTATATTTTTATTTTTTTATAACATAAATTCTATTTTTTTAGTTTTATTTATTATTGTTTAACTAATCCTGCAGCTTTACATGCATAATATTTAAGGATTTGCTGTGCATCTTCTGCTGTTACATCTCCATCCTCATTTACATCAAATACTTTATAAAAATCATCCGAATTTTTTATTCCTTTATTTTCTTTTATTTTATTATCTTTTACTAATCCAACATAAGTAACATAAGCACTATCATTTTCTGTTGTTTCATAGTTTCCTGCCATATAATTTGCAACTACATTTAATGTAATTACCGCATCTTCCACAGATATATTTCCTGTAGCTTCTGTTTGCATGTCTCCATCTGCATCACCTACATAATAATCTTTTCCTTCTACTTTTAAACCTATATTTTTTAAATAGTTAGAATCTTCTGTTTCTGTTTGATTATTTCCCTCTGTTCCAGTACTTGTTGCAAAAATAACATTATGTAATAATATCGCTGTAATAAATATTACCACTATTAAACTTATTCTTAATATTGTTCTTTTCATATAGTCTCTCCTTCCGTTAAATCTTGCTTTTTCTATATTTTATTATTGTATAAATTGAAAATACAATTATTGCAATAATACTAACAATCAATATATAACTCTCACCTGTTTTAGGTAATATTCTGTTCTTTTTATTATATGTGCTATTATCTTGTATATTTTGATTTTTTTCTTTTACTTGTACTTGTTGCCCTTTGTTATTTATTGAACTTATACCACTATTATTTTCTTTACTACTATTTTCGTTGTTTTTACTATTTTCTGGATTATCTTTTTTTTCATCAGATATTATATTCTGATCTTCTTTATTTTCACCATCTGGTTCTACAGGAACTACTATAGCACTATTGATATCTGAGCGTGGTATCGTTATATTGGTTAATACATAAGTACCTTTTTGATTTTTCTCTTTCCAAGTAATAACTACATTTTTTTCCATTGATCCAATAACTTTAAATTTTAGCGTTAATATTTTTTTAGTTCCAGTTACTGCAGAATCTTTTCCTCCACTAGAATTTTTAGCAAATCCAAATCCTACTTTATTATTTCTTCCTAACGCAATTTGAGACAAATCTGAATTATTTACATCATAAAAATCTCCATATTCATAAAAATTTTTTTCGTCTACTAATTCAACATCATCACTATACTCTATTCTTCCTTGTATTGATGTTGTAGGTTCATTTAGATCAGCTATTAATGTTACTGTAAATTGATCATTTAACTTTAAAGATTTTGCATTAGACTCTATTCTATAATTATTATTTTTTCCAAATACTGAAATTCCTATTAATAAAGTATTAATGCAAAGAATTGTTATTACTATATTTATTATCTTTTGTTTTTTTGTCATTTTTTCTTCCCCCTTGTTTTTATGATAACTTTCTTTTTCTAGTTTGTCAATATATACTTTTTAGGATTTTTTAACTTATATAACAATGCTTTAAAATTTTTCCAAAATATTTTTTTTATAAATTTTTTTATTTTCTATATCTTTTATTTTTTCCTTTTTTATTTTTGTTGTTTTTTATTTTACTTTTCTTTACTTTATCTGCTATTTTATTATTTTTATTACTTTTATTACTCTTTTTATTTAAATTCTTACCTATCACCTTTTCATTTTTACTGTTTTTTTGTACTTTCTTCTGTACAGAAAATCCAAATTTTCCAATTTTTTTTCCTAATGCATAATATCCTCCATTTGAATATGCTATTAAATGACATTTAGAAATATCAAAAGCTCCATTATCGTCTATATATTCTTCGCTAGCATGAATTGCTAAAATTTCTGCAACAAACATATGGTGACTTCCCAGTTCTTTTATTTCTTTAACTTTACATTCTACAGAAACAGGACTTTCTTTTATCATTGGACAAGACACAAAATTAGCTTTTTCTTTTGTTAATCTCATCTCTTCAAATTTATTTACCTTTGCTCCTGTTTTTACTCCACACCAATCCGTTATATATGCTAGCTTTTCATTTGTTAAATTTATAACAAATTCCATATTTTCTTTTATTAAGTTGTACGAATAACGCTCTGGTCTTACTGATATATAACACATAGCAGGATTAGTATTTAAAATTCCTGTCCATGCAACTGTTATAATATTTGATTTTTCCATTGTTCCACATGATACCATAACAGCTGGTATTGGATATAAAAAGGTTCCTGGCTTCCACATTATTTTTGACATTTTATTTTCTCCTTATAATTTATAATTTAAATAAAATAATTCTAATCAAATAAGATTATTCTATTTAATTAGAATTATAACATATTTTATAGAATTTTACCGAAAATAAGACATAAATTAAAAATAATTAATTTATATTTCTAATTTATGTCTTATTAAAATAAATAAAAAAAACCTGGCGACAACCTATTTTCTCAG
>HF999521.1 GCA_000434015.1 Clostridium sp. CAG:571 | reverse complement strand
TATCTGTTACTTCATTTCCATCTTCATCACTATCATCTGAGATTTGCGCTTTGTTTATTATTATTCTATCAGAAGTGTTTGGTTCTGTTACTTTAAATGACACTTGTACTTCTTTATAATCTGGTTCTGTTATTTTTCCTGCATCATATGCTTCTTTATCGAACGCCTTTAATAAGTTTTCTCCTTCTGATTTTTCTTGTTCTTTTGATAAATAATCACTTGTTATATATTTTGCTTTTGTTACATCATCTGTTTCATTTCCTTCTTCATCTAACATTATCCATCTATATTCTTTATTTAATTCATTGTCTGGTAAGAATTCTAATCCTTGTGGAATATCATCTTTTATTTCTTTTGCATATCCTTCTCTTGTTCCTTCATTGTAAACTCTTAAAGTATATGTTACTACATTAGTATTATTTACTATTACTGGCTCTTTTGTATGTTCATATACATATTTTCCATTTTCATCTACTTTAAATACTGGTACTCTATCTGTTACTTCTGTATCATTTACTTTAGTTATGAATTTTCTTAATGCTAGATCAAAATATGTTAATTTAATTTTCTCAATGTCTTGATCATCTTCTCCATCTATCCATTTATTTGGTGTTGAGTCTTTATCTGTTACATCTTTTCCATCTTCATCTTTGTCATCTGTAATTTGTGCCTTATTAATTATAATTTCATCTGTTGCATCTGGCACATCAACTTTAAATGCTACTTGTACAAATTTTGAATCTGGTTCACTCATACTATTTTTATCAAAAGCCTTTAAT
This sequence comes from Clostridium sp. CAG:571, assembly GCA_000434015.1. GTDB lineage: Bacteria > Bacillota > Clostridia > TANB77 > CAG-508 > CAG-492. The sequence continues at coordinate 53,271 of HF999521.1, read as the reverse complement.
AAATTATCTTTATTAGCACTTGATAAGTATTTTGTTCTTATGTATTTTGCTTCTTTAGGATCGTTTGTTTCTTGTTTATTTGCATCTAACATTTTCCATCCAAATTTTTGATTTGTCTCATTATCTGGTAAGAATACTAATCCTTCTGGAATATCATCTTCTACTTCTTCTGCATAACCTGCAACTGTTCCTTCATTATAAACTCGAATGTTATATGTTACAACATCAGAATCACCAACTAATACTGGCTCTTTTGTATGATTATATACATAGTTACCATTTTCATCTATTTTAAATACTGGAACTCTATCAGTAATTTCTTTATTATCAACTTTTGTGATATATTTTCTTAATGCTAAATCAAATTCTTCAACAAGTACTTTTTCAAAGTCATCATCGTCTTCTTGACCTGGAACATATGATTTATTTATTTCATCATCTTTATATGATGATAGTTTATCATCTGTAGGCAATTCAACATTTTTAAATGAGTCTCTATCTTTTACTTGTCTTCCATTTTTACCGATATACTTTGTAATTTCTGCAATATTAGTTAGTTTTTCTTTCACTGGTACATTACTTTTTACTTTACACTTAATTTTTATCTCTTTATAATCTAATTTTCCGCTTTCTCTATCAAAAGCTTTTATTAAATTATCTTCTGCATTTACAGCTTTAGATAAATAATTTGTTTTTATTGTTCTTAATGATTTATCTTTTTCATCTAATAACCAACCATAACTACTATTAAATTCATCATTTACAAATTCCAAATACTCTGGTAAATGGTCTGTTACTTCTTCTGCATATCCATCTACTTGTCCTTCATTATAAACTCTTAATGTGTAAATTACTGTATTTCCAGCATAAACTCTAATTGGTTGTTTTGTATGATTATATACTGCTGTTGTTGCTGTTTTATTCTTTAATCCATCTGTTTGTGGATCTGGAATTCTATTATCAATTTTTGTTACTCTTTCGTCCTCTTTTCCTTCGTTTGCTATTACTTCTGTTATACTCTTTCTTAAACTTAAATCAAATTGTTCATTTTGTACATCTAATTGTATTTTATTTTCTACATTAGATTTTGTTACTAAACCATTATTGTCTCCACTTATCATTTCTACATCTTTTATAACATATCTTGCTTCTTTTCCTTCTCCTTCAATTCCTGTTGTTACTTTTAATTTAATTTCTTCTTCTAATTCTAAATATGTTTCTGGAGCTTTTGTTTCTTTTATTTTTATAATATATGTTTCTGGTTTTTCTATTCTAATATCTCTAATTACCAAATTACCGTTTTTTACTTCTACTTCACTTGGAATAATTACATCTTTAGATTTTACATCATCATTTGATTTATAAAGTTCAGATTCTTTTCCATCTCTTTCTACAGTAATATTAAACTTAGAACCATCTAGAAGTTTCTTAGTATAGTTATCCAATTTGTTAATAACTAAATCATATTTTCCTTTTATTCTTTCGTTATTTACTTGAACTTCTACTGTTTCTGGTTCATCTTCAATTACTTTGCTATTAGCAAATTCAACTGAATCTTCACCTTCTATAATTCTCATATTAGAAACTTTATAACTTCCATTTTCATTTGTTATAAATACTCTTACTCTTATTTCTCCATTTTCTACATATAATTCTGGAGAATACTCTTTTATGATGAAGTCATATGTTCCTGGTTTTTCTATTAATATATTATCAATAGAAATTACACCGTCAACGCCTGAAATATTAGTTGTTTTTAATGTTTTTAAAGATTTAGGCTCAAAAGTCTTTGAATCTTTAAGTTCAACTTCATTATTTTGTTCATCTACTACTTTAATATCAAAGAAAACTTCATTCATTTTTTCATTTGTATCTTTGTCCACTTTGTATAATTTAAAATTATATTCTTCTGGGTTTATAATATTTACTTGTACTGTTTGTACCTCATTTTCTGTAGTTATATTAGTAGTAATATACTTATATTCTGGTCTACTATCTTCTAAAGTTTTTCTAGTCTTTTTATCTATAATCATTGTATCTACTATATGTAATTTTTCATCTTCATACATTCTAGTAATAACAACTAATTGCTTGTTTTCCAAAATATTAATATGACCAGCTACTGTTTCTAACTCATCTATATTATATACTCTTGTATCTCCAATCTTCATTGTTTCTGTAGTTTCATATGAGCTATTTCCATTTTTTATAACTTCATCACCATTTACTGTAACTTTTGCTCCATTTAACTCAGTTTTTCCATCTGATGTTACTTTTACAAGTCTAAATTTAGTTTCTAATGGATTTATTATTTTTATATTAACTGTTTGAACACCATTAGAATCTGCTGACATATAAACATCAACATAATCATATACAGGGTCATCACTTGAAACCACTGTTGGAGCTTTGCCTGATGTATCAAAAATTGCCTTACTCTCTATTTCTATCTTTTCATCTTCTGTTAATACTATATTAAATAATAAATATTTATTTTCTAATATATTCTTATACCCTGGTTTTGTTGCATTCTCTCTTACATAAAATGTTTGTTTTTCACCAATCTTAATTGATTTTGTAATTTCATAACTAGATAGTCCATCTTTTATTAGTGGTTCACCATTTATTGTAATAGTTGCACCAGATAATGGTGTAGAAGCTTTATCTGATTTAGTTTTCATAACTTTAAATTTATATTCTACTGGGTTAACAACATCAACTTTTAATATTTGAACACCATTTTCTTCTTCAAAATATACATCTACATAGTTCCATACATCAGGAGATGCTGTAACAGCTGTTCCGCTAGATATATCAAAAGCTGATTGTGTTACAATGCTTAGTTTTTCTTGTTCATCTAATCTAACAACCAATACAATAAATTTATCTTTTAATACATTAATATGGTTTGTTATTGTTGATGATTCTTTTATTATATAGCTCTTTGTTTGACCTATATTAATCTTCTCTGTAATGTTATATTTTGATTTTCCATCACTAATTGCTTCTTTACCATTTACTGTTAATACAGCTCCTGATAATTCAGTCTTTTCTTCATCTGATTTTACTTTTGTTAATTCAAATTTGTATTTTGCTGGGTTTTCTAGTTTTATATCAACAACTTGTATTCCATCAGAACCTCTTGTTATATCTATTGTTAAATAATCATATACTTCATCTGTTTGTGGTAGAAGAACTGCTCCTACACTAGTAATCTCATAAATTAATTTTTGAACAACACTTATTTCTCCTTGTTCTGACATACGAACTAAAACAACTGCAAATTTGTTTTCTAATATATTAACATGATTTGCTGTAGTTGATGTCTCACTTATCATATAATGTCTTTCTTCCCCTAATTTTACAATTTCAGAAACTTCGTAACTTGAATTTCCTCCATCTATAACAGTTTTTTCATTTACTTTAACTGTAGCTCCACCCAATTCTGTTTTATTTGGATCTGTCTTTGTTTTTGTTAACTTATATTTATATTGCATTGGATTTTCTATAGTAACATTAATTATATATTCACTTCCAACTACTACAGGATCTTCTACGTTAATATATTTATATATTTCATTATTTTTGCTAACCATTCCTGATTCATTATCATAAATTGCATAATCTTTAACTTTTAATGTTCCACTAACTCTTGTAACATCTATTTGTATATATTTGTTACTTCCTAAAATATTATAGTAAGGTGCTTCTACATTTTCTTCTCTAATATACCATGTTTGTGTTTCATTATCAGCTATTTCTATTTGTGGTATTTCCATATTAGATACTTTATTCATTGTATAAGTATTGCCACCTTTTATTGTTGCTTTTAAAACTGCTTTATCTAATTCTTTTTTATTTGAATCAACTTTCTTTAGTTTTAAATTATATACAAATGGGTTTTTAATATCTAATGTAACTTGTCTTTTTCCATTTACCCATCCAACACTTACACTTACACAAGATTTTGCTTCTTCTTCAGTTACAGGTGTATGTGGATTTACTTTTACAATAGAAACTCTAGTGTAATTTGTATCATTTGGATCATCTGGATTTGTATCTTTTACTTCTCCTTTTTCATCTGTTACTACTTGTAATACTACAAAATATCCTGATATACAGTTTTTATAACCTGTTTTATTTTGAGTTTCATCTATTAAGTATGTATATGTTTTATTTTGCATACAGCTTATAGTTCTACTTGTTGTACCATCTTCTAAAATAACATCTGGTACAATAATCTTATCTGATTCTTGTTCTCTTACTCTTATTGCTGCTCCATCTAACTTACCATTTTCACTTCTATCTGCTGTAATTAAATTTCCTTTTTCATCTTTTTTATTTAAAACAAATTCAAAATTTGTTTCCTGATTTGGAACAATTATTTGAATCATTCCATCATTAGTAATATTAGTTGTCATATAGCCTTCTGGATAACTTGCTGCATTTTCACCAATTAATTCTACTTTAATATGATCTTCTGTAATTTGTTTAACATTTGTAACTCCATTTAGATCTATAGTTACTTGTACAGTAACACCTGATAATAATTTATATCCATCTTTTCCTTTTACTTCATCAAGTTGGAATATATCTTTTCCACCTGTTACAAGTTCAATATCTTGAATATTAATTACACCATTTGAATTAGTTACAGGATTTTGTGTTCCTGGCTCATCAGAGTTAGTATCATATGCTATCCAATCTGCTGCATTTCCTGCACGCATTCTAACTCTAAATTCTACACCTTCAAGTTTTTTCTCTACATTATCTTTATCAACTTTTACAATTTGGAATCCATATTTTTCTGGCTCTTTTACAATCTCTGAGTCTTTCATATTTATAGTAATAGTATTATCTTCTACTTCTAATACACATTTACTATACAATAATGTTTTTATCTTATCTTGTAATTGTGTTCCATCTACAGATTCAAAATCAACATTTGTTCCATTTCTTCCAACATCTGCTACATTTCCATTAGCATCTATTCTTATAGTTAAGTGCACTTTAATGTTTTCGAAATCATTATTAAATCCTTCTGGTGCATTTGTTTCTTGAATGTAATATTCATACACAGAATTTGGAACAGCTTCTATATCTGCAAAATCCCATGTTGCTGAACCTTTATATATTTCTGTAGTACTTATTTGTCCTCTAGAATTTCTAGAAATTTTATCTATTTTAAATGTTCCGCCTTCTAATATTTTACATCCAGTTATATCTGTTGTTGATTTATTATCAGCTCTTTTTCTTAAAGTCATATGGTATGAAATACTATTTGCAATTTTTAAAACAAATTTATTTTCATTCCCTGAATCTTTTACTAATTCTATATATTTTCCATATGTATTTGCATCATATTTTGTTGTTTCAGTTTTGCCTTCTTCTACTACACTAATAATTTCTCCTTTAACAGTTCCATCCTCATCAACAACTATTTTTAATACTGCTTTTTTAATTTTGTTTACATAGTTTTTGTTTGGTTTTTCTTTTTCTTCTACTTGATAATAATATGTTGTGCCTAATTTTACTTTTTCTTGGCTATCAATTTTTTCTTCTTTACTACTATCTGTAATAAGTGAATCATTTATTACAGTCCACCCATCATCATCTCTTTGTTTTCTTTCAATATTGAATTTTACACCTGATATTTCTTTATTTTTATCTCCAAGTTCATGTTTAAATAAACTCAAAGAATAGTCTCGTGTGGTTTGTGGATTTTTAATATTTAGAGTAACTGTATTAGTCTCTTCATTAATACTTAATCCATCTTTTACCATATCCACTGCCTTGGCTAATCCAGATGTATTATTTAGATCTTTTGGTTCTACTTTTACTACTGTATTTTCTTTATCTACTTTTCCATTTTTATCAATTGCTACTTCTAATTTTATTCTGAAATCCTTAAATACATTTTCATATAAATCTTGTGCATATGTTTCTTCTATCGTATATGTATAAGTCTTATTAACTCTTACACCGCTTTCTTCTTTTACAAATCTACCAGTTGGTTCATCATCTGTAGTTCTTTGTAAAGCTTTATCTGTTTGTATATTTCCATTAGGACCATTAATTGTAAATCTTGCTTTATTTAAATATTCGCTTGATACTTCTGCATCAACTTTATTAATTTCCAAATTATACTTTGTAGTTTTTTGATTTGGAACTGTAACTGTTATTGTTTGAGTCTTATCATCAACTTTAATATCTAATCCTTTTTCTAGCATTTCGCTTTCTTGTTTTGTATTTTCTGAAGATTTCATTTGATTTATAGAAACTGTTGCATCTTTTACAACGTAAGATTTTCCATCATCAGAAACTCCAGTTTTAACTCTTACAATTAGTTGATGATCTTCAATCTTTGTATATCCTTCTGGAACAGATTTTTCTTTAATAGTATAAATATCTCCATTACTATTTGGTTTAGATATTTCTACCTCATCCCATAATACTGCTATACCTTCATCTCCAGCTGTTACTTTATCACCAGTAGAGATTTGTTTTGGATTTAATCCATTAAATACTACCCCTTGTATTGCTTGGCTTGGATTATTTGCATCTCTTTTCTTTACTTGTATTTTATATTTACCTGTTAATTTAGGATTTTTTACTTTAATGTTTATGTGTCCTGTATCTTCATTTATTGTAAACATTACTTGTTTTGAATCATCATTTTTACTTACTTGATAAGTTGTACCATTTTCTTCAACAATTAATGTTGTTTTATTAGAATCTAACTTATATGCCCCATCTTGTTCTTTCACTTTAACATCCAAAGTAATTTTTCCTTCAAACTTGAAATAACCTTCTGGTGCTAGTGATTCATTTATTACATACTTATCATTTTGATTTTTACTTGTTATATCAAAACCTTTTCCTTCATCGATTGATAAAAATCCTTTTTTGGTAACCTTTTCATCTCCATTAACAATGAAAGTTGCTTCTTTGTCATTTATTGTATTTCCATCAGTATCTACTTTATTTAAATTCAAATAGTATTTACCTTCTAATTTTTCATTTGGGAAACTTACTATTATTGTATTTGCATCATTTTTATCAGGCTCAATTGTTGCTTTTTCTAATATTTCTCTTTGTTTTTCAGTACTAGCTGAAGCACTTCTTTGTGAAAGTATCTTTTCGTATTTTGTAATTGCATAATTGCTTCTATCTGAAGAAATACCTTTTTTAAGTCTAATTATTAAATCAAAGTCTGTAATTTTTATATATCCCTCTGGTGGTGTTATTTCAGAAATAACATATGTATCTTCTCCTTTATCTGTTGTTATTTTTATATCATTAGCTATCATTCCTGTATATCCAAGTCCAGTTGATACTCTATGATATATCTGATCTTTATCTAACACACTAAAATCAGTTTTATCTGTAATCTGCTTTCCTGTAGCTTCATTAACTTTTATAAGTTTTAAATTATATTTAGCTATTGGTTCATTTTTTACTGTTAATAGTATATTGTTATTTCCCTTATCTGTTATGTATGTATATTTTTTACCAATTACACTATTCCATGTAGAATCATTCCATTTTTCTATTGTAGCCTGTGCAACACCATTACTATCTACTTTAATTTTTACGATTACTTCTCTTACAGATGTGCTGTAAGTTTCTGGAACTTTCTCTTCTATTATTCTATAACGATACATTGTATTATATGCTACTTTAGTTTTAATATCAATATTTCCTTCTCCTACTATATCAACAGTTTTAGAACTAAGTATATCTTTATCATTTATACCATTCCAAATATCAATATCTGGATTTATTTCTTCTATTTTAAAAGTAATTCCATCAGTTAATTTTAAATTATTTAAGAAATTACGTTTTTCTATATTAAAGCTAATATCTGTTACTGGTTCTATTTGTAATGTTTCAAAGTCATCATCATCTTGAGCACCAGGATAATAACTTAAATTTTCTTTATCTAATACATTTTCTTTATAATAATTATCCAAATTCAATGTATTTTTAATTGTATCTGGTAAAGAATCTCTATCTGTATTTTTTGTTTCTCCATAATATTCACCATATTTGTTGCCTCTTTCATCCTCATGTGCTGTAATTTCTGCTCTGTTTGTTAAATATTTTATAGTATATCCTGAATCTTCTGTTACTTTACATTTCAATTTAACATCTGCAAACCAACCTGTTGTTTGTAATCCAACTAATTGTTCCATAAGTTGATTTTTTTCCAATTCTGTATTTTTTAAGTAGTTTGTTTTTAAAGTTGTTGTTCCATCATTATTTTTAGTTACTTTCCAATCATAGTTTACTCCATCAACTTCTGATGAATAAAACTCTAATCCTTTTGGTAAGTAATCTGTAATTTCGGCAACCTTACCTTTAATATCACTTTCATTGTATACTCTTATTGTATATGTTACAATATCTCCATTTTTTACAGTAACAGCATCTTTTTTATGATAATAATTAGCTGTTCCTTTTGAATTTAATGCAACTTGTGATGTAATACTAAAAGTTGGAACTCTCGAATTTTCTTTAGTTAATTCTGTATCATTTACATTAGTAATAAACTTTCTTAAAGCCAAATCAAATGTATCTGTATTTTTATTTGCAACTGTAACTACTATTTCGTTATTTTCTTTTTTAACAGTTACTTTATCTTCAGTACCTTCTCCTACATTATCATAACGTTTTAATTCTTCAACTTCATGTCCATTTTTATTTGATATTTCATATACACTCATTGCTCCTATCTCAGCTGATGATTTTCCTTCTTTGTCTACATTAACTACAATAACCATATTATCTACGACTTTTTTATGTTTGTCTGGAGCTTTCATCTCTCGTATATTATAAGCATATCCTCTACCAACATCTACTCCTGTTGCTTTTATTATCGCACCACCTATTGGTATAGTAATATTACCATCAGAATCTTTACTTATTTCATTTCCATTACTATCAACAATACTCGTTATTTTACTATCAGAAACAGGTTCAATATTAAATACTGCTCCTTCTAATTCTTCTCTTGTAATATTATCAACTTTCTTTAATTTAAACTCTATATCTGTTATTGGTTCTATTTTTACAGTTTCTTTATCATCATCATCTTCATATCCTGGGTAATATTCATTTGAATCATATGTGATATTTGAATCGTAATCTAACATATCTGCTGAATGTTCTGCTTTTACATTGTTTGGTTTAGAATCTCTATCTGTAACATTTAGTACAGTTTCATTTCCATTATCATCAATACTTACAGCCTTATCTTGTGTAATTTCTGCTCTATTTGTTAAATATTGCACTTCATATTTTGGATCATTTACCACCTTACATTGTATTTGAACACTAGTCTTCCATGTTGTAGTTGGACTATTAAGTAAATAGTTTTGTAATTGATTTTCATTTAATAAAGTATTTGCAAGTTTAGTAGTCTTTACAGTAGTTGTTCCATCACTGTTTTTAGTTCCAGACCAACCATTGTTTCTATTAAAGTCGTTATTAATGTATTCTAAACCACTTGGTAAGTAATCTGTTATCTCTGTTGCATATCCCTTTACAAATCCTTCATTGTAAACACTTATTGTATAAGTTATAATATCATCTTTTTTAACAGCTACTGCTTCTTTTGTATGATAATATCCTGCTGTTCCATTTCGCTTCCACATTACTAATGAAAATACATTTAAGTCTGGTATTCTGTTTTTCACTTCACTAGTTATGCCATCCCTTTCAATTCCTGTTATATATTTTCTTAAAGCTAAATCAAATCCCTTTTCTTCATTTGCAATTCTTATATTTATGTTATTTCCTTCTATAGCAAATCTATAAAATTCTGAAACATCACTTCCATTTTCTGCATTATATAATATTCTTGTTCTTGCAGTATCAAAGCTTCCATCTTCATTTATAGTTACTTGTATATATATTGGAATATCTATTAATATGTTAAATCCATCTGGTGCCTCTGTTTCTTGTAATTTATATAAATAAGTACTTCCTATTTTACAATTATCTCTACTAATAATTTGCATTTGACTATTTCCAGTTGTTATTGGGGCTAAATTATTTATTACTTCATCCATGTTATCTGGATTAACTTCTGCTAAAGTAAATTTAGCTCCATTTAATGCTGTTGGAGTATTATCATCTAATTGTTTTTTACTAACTTTTAGTAAATTAATACTAAAGTTTGTTGTTTGCTTTACAAATACAGTTTCTTTATCGTCATCATCGTCATATCCTGGATAATATTTATTTGAATCATATGTAATACTTGAATCATAATTTAACATATCTGCTACATGTTTATCTTTTACATCTTTTGGAGTAGAATCTCTATCTAATCCTTCTCTTTGTACATTTCCATCTTCGTCTATATGAGCTGTAATTTCTGCTCTATTTGTTAAATATACTGTTTGATTTGTATTTTGTAAATTAACTTTACATTTTACTTTTACATCTGCATATCCATCATTTTTAAACACGTCATAACTTTCTGCTGCCACAATAAAATTTTTATCTGCTAAATATGATGTTTTTATTTCTTTTCCATTTGTTCCTTCTACAACACTCCAGCCATAATTTATTCCATCAACTTCTGATGAATAAAATTCTAGTCCTTCAGGTAAATAATCTGTTATTTCTGTCGCTTTTCCCGCTTTTTCTCCTTCATTATATACTCTTATTGTGTATGTAATAACATCACCATTATTAACTTCAACAGCTTCTTTTGTATGTTTGTATAATGCTGTATTTCTTAATAATAATTCTGCATATGATTGTTCATCAACATTTGGAACTCTATTAGTTATTCCTTCATCATTTACACCTGTTATAAATTTTCTTAAAGCTAAATCAAATTTTTTATTTTTTCTTACAGTTAAAGAATCATAATCGTCATCATCTTCCTGACCATAGAAGACATAATAACCATTTTTATCCATATCATTAATGTTATATTTCGTTACATAATTTTCCCACGCAGCTATAGTTGGAAGTTTAACACTACCATTTTGTTTTGTTCCAGAATCCACATCTTTTGTTAGAGTAGCTCCACTAGTTTGATACTCATTTATTTCTGCAATATTAACAAGTCTTTTATCTGGTTTTGCATCATCTTTTACTTTACATCTAACATCTACAAATGCACAATTTGGATCTACATCATATTCTTGCATTTGTTTAGTATATTTATCTATAAATCTATTTTTCAAATATGTAGTTGTTAATGTTGTAATTTTAGTTTCATTATTTGTTTCAGCTGTCCATCCATAGCTTTTATTTAATTCATCATCTGGTAAAAACTCTAATTCTTCTGGTAGATAATCTTTAATTTCACTTGCTGTTGCATCTACAGAACCTTCATTAAAAATATATATACGATATGTAACAATATCACCTTGAGTTGCATATAATACATATTTATTTATATGATAATTTGCTGTAGTTTCACCTTGTTTTAATGGTGTAACATCTATTTCTCCTAATCTTTTATAATTTGTATCTCCGATACTAATTATTGATTTCTTTAATGCTAAATCAACTATTTTATTTACTTTAACTTTTTCAAAATCATCATCATCTTGTTGCCCTGGATAATTTGCTGGCTCAGATTTTTGTTTTCCATCTTTTCCCCAATAATTTTCTAAGCTTGTCTTTTCAGATGGTACTGTTACATTTCCTTGTATAGAATCTCTATCCACTTTTGCTTTATTTGCTTCTATAAAATTAGATCCATCCATATAACCATATTTTGTTATTTCTGCAATATTAGTTAATACTCCTGATGCACCGTTTTTTACTATCAATTCTACTTCCACACTTTTAGAATTTGCTGTCAAAGATGCTTGATTTGTAAGTTTTGCTATTTTATTATTTGCCAATCTTTCTGTTGTAATATATTTAACATTATCAAGTTCTGTATCTGGTATCTTAGAATATTTTAATTTTCTAAATTCTGTTGAATTTAAGAAGTTTGCTACCAACTGCTCTCTACCATTAGGATTTTCGGCAAGATACTTCATGTTTGATGTTAATCCATTAATATCTGGTTCTCTTCCAAGTATAACATTATATAATAAAGTTATATACTTTTTATTTGTTAGTTTACTTGTATTATTTTTTCCCTCTGTACTATTAATAATATCAGAAATTGTTTTTTCAATTGTTATTCTACCTGCTCTAAAACTATTCCAATAGGTCAAAACATCTGGATTCTTTTTTAATTGTTCTTCTGTTTCTTTTCTATTTAATACTTGTTTGTATAATTTCGCAATAAGCTTTTTAGAATCTTCGTCATTCCATTTAGCTTCACTACCATCGCTGGTATATAATCTCCAATTGTTTTTAGCATTTACATCACTTGAAATATTAAATTTTAGTCCATCTGGTAGATAATCAGTTATCTCTTTTGCATATCCATCTAAATCTTTACTTTCATTAAATATTTTGATTTCATATTTTACTGAATCGCCAATATCTACACTAACTGGAGTTTTTCTCATATTATATGTAGCATCTACTGATGTATTATTTAATAAGCCATTTGCATCAATGTTAAGACTTCTTACATTGGAATCTACATTTACACCATTTATTTGTGTTATTTGTTTTTTTAATGCTAAGTCTAAATATCCAGAAAAATAATTACTATCAAAATCAACAGAGCTTCTCTCTGGATCTCTTGAATACGTAGTTATTGGTTGTCTACCATTATTATTATCCCAATACATAGTAACACCTGTTTTATAAGATTTAACAGATACACTTCCTTTAATATTATATTTTGTTCCCTTAGATAATGTCTTATTTAATTTTATATAAAAAGTTCCATTGTACTTATTATATTCATCTATTTTTTTACCACTATTATCAACAATAGTATATCCACCATCAATACCACTAAAGTTTTCTACATTAATTTTATTTATTTTACCATTACTGTTATTTAATTTAAATGGTCCTATTTTTCCATCACTACTTAATTTTAAACCACTTTCTTCATCTTCAGTAACAGTAACTATGTCTGTACCATCAGAACTATAATTTGTATTATCTTCCATTCCTTTTGTTAATGCATTATACATTGCAAGTTGATTTGTTGAGAAACCACTTATTGAAAGACCTGCCCCTTGTATTTTATTCCATATTATCATTTGTTGTACTTCAAATATTTCTTTTTCGGTCAAATTATCAATATTTCCACTATATCCATATTTACTAATTAATAAATTTATATTTTTCTTATACATAGTTATTTCATTAGGTAAATCAGCTCCATAAACACTATCATTTATCGGCTGAAATACTACAACCATATTGTCAAAAAACCATTTTAATTTATTATATATACTAGATTGATACCAGCTATATGCAGAGCCTTTATTTGTTATTCCACTTGGAATACCCTTTCCATATGCCATACAATACCCATCATATAAATTTCTATTAACTATAAAGTTTCCCATATAGAAGTTTTGAAACTTATATCCATTTCGATTTAATGATAATGATATTGAAGCTTTAATTTGTTCTTCTTCACTCAAACTAACTATATCTGTTGTAATATCAGATTTGCTACTTCTAGCACATATAAAGATATATGTACCAACAATAACTGTAATAATAGCTAAAATCATTACAATAAATAAAATTGCTTTTCTTTTTGTCTTCTTCATAACATTACTCTCCCTTTTTTTATAATTAATTTTATTTAAATATTTTTTTTTAATCTGGTCAATATGCCATAGATACCACTTTTTCTTTAAGCAATAAAATCACTATACGGATGATTATTTTTTATGTTTTATAATTTTTATATTAATTTTAAATTACACTTTAGTAACAAGTTTGTAATATTAATATTATTCAATTATTTATTCATACTTTTTGTAATATTTTTGTAAAATTCGCACAAAAAAAAGAAGAGGTATAAACCCCTCTTTTAAACGAGTTTTTATATCTCTTCCCTATTTATAGTACTTTGTTTATTTTATTATAATACAAATTTCTTTACTAAAATTAAACCACCTGCTAAAATTCCAAGTACAGCTACTGTAAGAATTACATATGATTGTTCTTCACCTGTTGTAACTGAAAGCATTACTGGTGCATCATCTATATCATCTTCTCCTGGTACTTTGTTATTTGGTGTTGAATCAATATCTGGTGCTCCATATTCATTATAATCTTTGCTTATTTCTGCTGTGTTTACTTTTAATCCCATATTATCTTCGCTGTTTATCCATGTTAATAATATACTAACTTCAGCAGTTTCTCCTGGTTGTAATAATGTATCTTTTAATTGATCTGTTACTACTTTTCCATCTACTTCTTCCCATAATGGATTATCTTCTTTAACAAATTCTAATCCTTCTGGTATATAATCTGATATTTCTTTTGCATATCCTGCAATTTTACCTTGATTTTCAATTCTAATTTTATATTCAAATTTTACTGTTACTTTATTTATATCAGACTTCTTTAAATCCACTTTTACTACAGCTTCTGGATCATCTTCTGCTTTATGTCCTGTTTCTGTTACTGTTTCTTTTCCATTTTCTGTAACTATTGCCTTTGTTACCCATTTTCTTAATGCTAAATCAAAATATTGTATTTTAATCTTTTCTATATCTTGATCATCTTCACCATCTATCCATTCATTTGGTGTTGAATCTTTATCTGTTACTTCATTTCCATCTTCATCACTATCATCTGAGATTTGTGCTTGATTTATAATAATTTCTTCAGATTTATCTGGCATATTTACTTTAAATGAAATTTTTACTTCTCTATAATCTGGTTCTTTTATGCTTCCTGCTTCATATGCTTTTTTATCAAATGCTTTTAACAAGTTTTCTCCTGCTGTTTTTTCTTGTTCTTTTGATAAATAATCACTTGTTATATATTTTGCATCACTTGCATTATCAGTTTCTTTACCATATTTATCTAACATAATCCATCTATATTCTTTGTTTGTTTCGTCATCAGGTAAAAATTCTAGTCCTTCTGGGACATCATCTTTTATTTCTTTTGCATATCCTGCAACTTCACCTTCATTATATACTCTTAATGTATATGTTACTATATTAGAGTTTGCAACTAATACTGGTTCTTTAGTATGTTCATATATATACTTTCCTTGTTCGTCTATTTTAAATACTGGTATTCTTGTTGTAACTTCTTTTCCATTTACACCTGTAATAAATTTTCTTAATGCTAAATCAAATTCTTTATCTTCTGGATTATTTGGTATTGTAATTGTAATTGTATTTCCACTTATTTTTTTGCTTACACCTTTTTCAAGCATTTCTTTTTCTGCTTGTGTATTTTCTGAACCACTTTTTTGTGAAATACTTACATCTACATCTTTTACTTCATAATTTTTATTATCAGATGTTAATCCTGTTGTTACTCTAACTATAAGTTGATGATCTTTTATTAATACATAACCATCTGGTACAGATTTTTCTGCAATTACATAATTATCTATTGATGTTTTATCTTTTTCTGTTTTGGTTATATCAACATCTTTTGCAACTGTTGCAATTCCACTTGCATTTGTTGTTACTTCTGATGAAATTTTATTTCTATCTAATACTGTAAATACAGCATTTTGTAATACTTTATTTTGATCCTTGGCATCTACCTTTTTAATTTGAATATTATATTTTCCTGGAATTACTTCTTTTTCGTTTGGTATAGTAATTGTTACTTGTTGTGGTTCTGTTTCATTTTTAACTGCAACTTTAATCTTATCATATAAATCTGTTTGATCTTTTGTTACTATACTTCCATCATTATTATTTATAGTAAATCCATATTTTGAATAATACTCATTGGCTGTTTCATCTTTTTGGTAAGCACCTAAGACTAATTTTTTATCACTATTCATATATGTTGCAATTGTAATGTATTTTCCATTCATTACATTTACATATTGTGGAGCACTTTCAACTTCAACAACTTTATATAAATATGTAGTATTAATTTTTACATTGTCTTCTAAAACTTCATAAGTACCTTTAACTTCTTTATTATCTAATAATACATCATTTTTGTTTTCTTTAAATCTTTCTACTGTAAAGTCTGCTCCAATTAAAGGATTTCCTTCTTCGTCTACTTTATTTAAAACAAATTTAAATTGATTTGAATCTGGTTTAACTATTACATTTTCGAAATCATCGTCATCTTGTTCACCTTTATAATCTTTGTTGTCTTCTTTATATTGAGGTTTTACATTATTGTTATAATAATCATCTATATTTTTAATTTTGTCATTCTTTTTAAATACATTATCTTCTTCAGAATCTACATCTACACCATCTTTATTGGCTTCTATATAATTTCCATCTTCACCTGTATATCCATAGTTTGTAATTTCTGCTACATTTACTAATAATTTACTATCTTGTACATCATCTTTTATTTTGCATTCTATTTGAACCATTTTACTAAATTCTGGTTCTTTTACACTATTTCCTGCTGATTTTTGTGCTACATAATTTAAGAAACCGTCTGCACCTTGTGATGCTTTAATTAATTCTCCTTGTAATTTATTTGTTTTTACTGTTGTTGTTCCATCTTGGTTTTCTGTTGCTGTCCAACCATTATCTTTGTTAATTTGGCTATCTTTTATAAACTCTAATCCAGCTGGTAAATAATCTGTTATTTCTTTTGCATATCCATCTATATAACCTTCGTTATATACTCTAATTGAATATACTACTGTATCTCCTGGTTTAACTGTAACAGGATTTTTTGTGTGATAATATCCCGCTGTTTTAGTTTGTAAATATTTAGTTGCTGAATTTACATTTATTTCTGGATTTCTATCATTTCCTATATCTACATTTTTTCCATCTCTTTTTATTTCTGCTATATTTTTTCTTAATGCTAAATCAAATTCTTTTGGTTCATCTTTTTTATTTGGTACAATTACTTTAACTAAACTATTTGTATTAGTCATAGTTACAGTTCCTTTTGTTCCATCTTCTAATGTTACAGTCTTTTCTTTAACATCTTTATCTTTTTCAAAAGAAGCTTTTGATACAACATATTTTCCATCTGCTATTGTTTTAGTAACATATATTTTAATTTGATCTTGTACTTTTATTAATTTATTTTTACCTACATTTACTTCTGTAATTGTATATTCATCTACACCTTCTTTTGTTATTTGTTTTCCTTCGAATACTTTAATTTCTCCGTTAGAATCTGTTGGTCCGTAAGCTTTTTCTTCTCCATTTCCTTCTTTTACTTTAAATGTAACTCCAGAAACTTTTTCTCCACCAACTGATATTTTTTCTAATACTAAACTATAGTCTCCATTTAAATTTTCTTCTTCTACGATTTCTGTTTTAGTATTACTATTATATGGTTGTTTTCTAATTGTTACTAATGGTTGATGATATTTATTAGTTGTATCTAATAGTGTAGCTATAGTTTTATAACCACTTAATCCTACATTAATACCTATATTATATTTTGTTCCTTTTGCAAAACCTTTATTATATGTAACTTTTACATAAAACTCACCTTGAGTTTCTGATACGCTAACAGCATTTCCACTTGCATTTACAGTTTCAACTTTATCTGCTTTATCTGAGTTAATTGTTGCACTAAAAGATTTTGATACAGATGAATGATTATTTTTTAATTTATATGGACCTATTAGTGCTGATTTACCATCATTTGCTACTGTTACTTTAGTATTAGCTTGTTTTTCTATTTGAACATCAAAACTACGTCCTGAATTATTTGGTGATTTATAACCATTTTTTTGTGCTTCAGCTGCTAATTCACTTAATGTAATATATAGTGCTGTATAATGAACTTGCTTTGCTTTTGCACCTGGAATAGCATTATAACTTCCATCTGAATTTTTCATTGTATTGTCATATGCACTTACAGAATTTTTTACATGATCCCATATTGCATATTGTTGAACTGCATATAATGTT
The DNA here is from genome assembly GCA_000434015.1 of Clostridium sp. CAG:571. GTDB lineage: Bacteria > Bacillota > Clostridia > TANB77 > CAG-508 > CAG-492. The sequence goes on along the minus strand of HF999521.1, from coordinate 35,320 downwards.
GTCTTATCATTTAAAACATCATCTATTGCGTTAGTTATCCATTTATCATTAATTCCATTTCCATGCAATTTTTGATTTAACAATCCATTTCCGTTTGCATCTTTATATGTATTATATTTTTTCATTATATTAATAAGATTTTGTCTCATTACTTTTTGTGTGTTTGCATCTGTTCCTTCTGTTAAATACATATTATCTAATATCCATTGAATTGCACTAGAATCTTTTACAACAGCTCCTGTAGTTGTATATAAGCTTACTCCATCATCGCTTAATTGCATACCTGATTTTAGAGTAGCTCCACCTCTAACACAATATAAATTATTATATCCATTAATTTTTACAGTATATATTGATGTTTTTCCTATACCACGTCCTGTATTGCTCATATTTGAAACAACAACATTAGCTGACTTAACATAAGTTGGTACAAACATCATAGCTAGCATGCAAACTATTATTAGTACACAAACTAATTTTTTAAATACATTCTCCTTCATACAAATAAACACTCCTTATATTTTATTTATTTTAACTTTAAAACAATTAAATATCATAATTATTTATATGATATTTACTATATTTTTATTTATCTTTTGTACGATTATATTTTTAAAACCCATATTACAATTATATTACAATTTCATTACAAAAGCAACTATTTTACATATATTTTTTTGTTTTTTTCCTATTTTCCGTAGCCTTTCACAGTTTTTGTTTATAATAATATTTATAGTACTTTATTATGCAAAAATATTGTTTTGTTTTATCAAAATAACAAACTTGTCAATCTAATACTTATATGTTTTTAATGCATACTTCTCAGTTATAAAATTCACTCAGAAGTTATGTAATCTTCTTTATAAAACAATTGTATTTCTTTTACTTTTTTAATTCTAACACTACTTTACTATTACAAATCTATTTCAAACTTTCATAAACATTGTTTGGTATTTTATTATAATAAAAAAAGTGTATAAATGTTGTTTTATCAACATTTATACACTTTGCTTTGGAGGCGACACCCGGATTCGAACCGGGGATCAGAGTTTTGCAGACTCGTGCCTTACCACTTGGCTATATCGCCATAAACTACATAAGACTATATACCAAATATTTTGTTTCTATACTATATTTAATTTTGGTATGTCGTTTGTTTTCTTTATATTTTATTATATGCTTTTACTTATTAGATATGACACTAATTTTAAAAATTTATATAATAAAATTTGGAGCGGGAAACGGGGCTCAAACCCGCGACCTCTGCCTTGGCAAGGCAGCGCTCTATCAACTGAGCTATTCCCGCATATGCTTCTTTTTCCAGAAGCAATTACTATAATAACAAATTTAATTATAAAAGTCAATATGTAGATTTCAAAAATTCTAAAAAGTAATCTTTTCTATCTTTCTTTTTTATTTCTTCATTATTTACTATATCTACTACTTCTACTACTTCTTCATTTAATGTTATTTTTAAATTTCCAATTACATCACCTTTTTCTATTGGCGCTTTCAAATAATATAAACAATTAATTTCTATATTTATATTATCAATATCAGATTTTTTTACTGGTATTACTTTGTTTTTTATTTCTCTTAACTTCAATACAACAGTTTTATTTTTTCCTTTTTCAACTTGTATTCTTTTTTTATTTATTTCTTTCCAATTACCAAACTTTTCATTTACTATATCTTCTATATTTAGATATTTATAATTTTCATATGCATATTCTATCAAATTTATACTATCTGCAGTTCTTATCTTTTTAGTATCTGCTCCAAGCACTACTGTAATTATTTCAAAATCATTTCTATTAACAGATGTAACTAAACATCTTCCTGCATTATTAGTAAAACCTGTTTTTACACCACTAACTCCCTGCAAATAACCTAATAATTCATTTGTGTTACATAATTGTTTAGCATATCCATTAATATTAATTGTATGTTCTTTTGTACCTACAATTTTTGCAAACATTTCATTTTTCAGTGCATAATCTGCTATCTTAGCAAGTTCATATGCAGTTGTATAATGCTCTGGATCATCTAAGCCATGTGGTGTAACAAAGTGTGTATCTTTTAATCCTAACTCCTTTGCCTTTTTATTCATCAAATTAGCAAATCCTTCCTTATCTTTTCCAACATATTCTGCAAGTGCTACGGCTGCATCATTTCCAGAACGTAACATTAAACCATATAATAAATCTTTAATTGTAATTTTATCATCTTTTTTTAGTCCAAGTCTCGAACCACCTGTTCCTGCAGCTTTAGCCGATACCTTAACTTCAGCATTTAAATCAGCATTTTCTATTACAACTATGCATGTCATTATTTTTGTTGTTGAAGCCATTGCACTTCTTTTATTTTCGTTCTTTCCCCATATTACTTTCCCAGATTTTCTATCATATATAATTCCTATTCTAGAATTTATTATTGGTTCTGCAATACTTTTGCTTGCAACATTAATTACTTCACTTAATTCCTTTTCTTCTAAATTCTCTTCCAACTCATCATCTGCATATATAACTCCGTACAAAACTAAATAATAAAATAAAAATAACTAAACAAAATATAACCTTCTTCCCAAACATAAAAAATCACCTTTATAATTTATATTTTATAAAGGCGATTTTTATTACTATTATTTTATTTATTATTTGGTTGTAAATTTATTGTCAAACTATAAAGTTTTACTGCTTTGTCTTTTTCTTGCTTTGCTTTATCTTTATTTCCTGAGAATTCTGGTAATATTCTTATTGCATTAAACACAAGTGAATCGGCATTTGCACCATCATCAAAATATTTATCAAAAGGTAGTTGTATAGTCTTTTTACTATTAGGTAAAACAACTAAGTTTCCATTTTCTAATCCTTTAACAGTTCTTGTATCTCCATTAACTTTCATAACAACTTCATCAGATTCTGTATTGTCTAATAGGTTTATATAGTTTCCTGTTTTATTAGTAATTTCAACCGTATAATTTTCTGCTTCATATGTTACATCTTTTTTTACAATATTTATTCTCATATACTCATCTTCTGCTATAATTCCTAATTGTTTCTCTCCTATATAACCATTTAGTGATAATTTTAAAACACCATTTTCTTTTTGTATAGCTATTTTTTCTTCTTTATATTCATATCCATCAGTTGTTCCAGTAGCTAAAATATCTTCTAATAATCTTATTCTATAGACATATACATTATCTACATTAGAATAATTCTGAATATTATAGATTTTCTTTTCATCAAACAATTCATCAACATATGATTTAAAACCATCAAGGGTATTACAATATTTAGATTTAAATTCATTACTCAACAAATTATATGCATTTTCATACTCTTTATTATTACAATAATTCACATAATTGTCTATAAGATTGTTAATTGGCTCTTTATATTCATCAGGCACTTTATCTGTTTCATCCATTACCGGACTATGTGGATCATATGTAGTAATTGGTTTTACCGGTTCTTGCTTACCTTTCAAAAAATAATTTATTGCAATAATCAATCCCCAAATAATTACAATTATAATTATTACTCTTTTATGTTCTCTAAAAAACTTCCTTACTTTTAATCTAAAATCTAACCAAAATTTCATTTACTTTTCTCCTTATATAACTTGGAATGATAATACAAAATCGTTAAAATTATTTTCTTTTACTACAATTCTCTGACTTTTTTTAGCCTCAGTTTTATCTACATCCGGATTAATAACAGTTATAGTAAGTACATAAATATATCCTTGCCTATCTATATCATTATAACTAAAAGAAACAAAGTCAGGATATGTTTTATTTACATATTTCTTAAAGTCATCCAAAGTTTTAAAATATTTATCTCTAAATTCTGGATATAATAAATCATATGCCTCTTGATATTTTGCATTTTCTATATATTCCATAAACTCAGAAAAGTAATATTCCATTCTTTCTCTTTCTTTCATAGATTTTAATTTTTCTAAAGTTTCTTGTTCTTCATCTTGTACTGTATTTGTATTAGTACTATTACTTATATTAACATTATTTACATTACCAGTATTTTTTACTGTCTTTCTATTTAAAATTAATATTATGTTTGTACATATTAGCACTAATATAACTAATATTATTATTATATTCTTTAAATTAAAACTATTTTTCATCATAACCTCTCGTATAATAACAGTATAACTCTAATCATTATACGAAACTCCTTTCTTTTTAGTTATTTTGTTATAATGCTTATTCTTATATTTTTACACTTTTTTCAAATATTATCAGTTAACATTTTTAATACTAGTCTTTTATAAAACTTCTAATATTGATTCGTTATCTTTAACGTTATTTTTTAAGAATATTTCTAATTGTAGCTCTTTATTATTTTCATATAATATTGTTAATTTTGCTTTTACTCCTTCTTCAACTTCTTCTACTGAGTCTTTTATAAATTTATACGATTTAAACTTTAACGTTTCACCCTTTAGCTGCTGAATATTATATTGCAATTTACTAAAACAATCATAGCTTGTTATTCCCAATTTTCTTTTTGCATATTCCTGATTTGCAGTTACATTATAATATTTTTTTATATCTGATTCTGATTTTCCGTTAAACATCTTGTAATACCTTGGTATTAAATCATTTGCCATTACATAAATTGCCCTTATTACATCTTCTTGAGATGCACTACCTTTATATTTCATCAATACTAATCCTGAAAATTGTGGTTTTACCAAATCTTCACTAATATCTTCAAAAATAAATTGTTCACTCTTACTATATTGGAGTACATTTTCCGATGCACTATTATTCATTCGTATAATATTAATAATTAACATTATTAGCAAAGCAATAATAATTAATATTACTATTATACTTTTTAATAAATTTACTTTTTTCATATTTATCACCCTTAAATATTTTATTGAGTAGATAAGAAGTTAACATATTGTCCACCAGTTCCATACTCATCTCCATATCCTTCTTCTTCTAAAAATCTTTTTGCATCAGTCTCACCATGTAAAATATCAAGTGCTAATTTAGCTTGTGCATTCCATCTAGTATTTAAACTACCTACTGTACTAGTTTTGGTACATGCATATTTTAATAAATTAATAATAATTTCTTCATCACTCATTGATTCATTTATTGCATTTTCCCATCCCATATATGGTCCCCAGTTTACCAAAGACCCTAAAGTTCCTTGTACAACAGCCGGTCTTTCTTTCATCCATGATAACTCTAAATCGTCAAAATTTTGATATTTTTCTTCTAATGCTATCTGTATTTGTAAATCCAAAAATGCTTCTTTATCTCTCTCTGTTATAGCTTTAAAATCTCGTTTTAAATAACTATCTTCAAAAGTTGGCTGCATTGCATACTTGTTAATTAACGTTACACTATCTACATCTGCATATTTAGCCAAACTTCCACATAAGTTACTATCTAATTCAGCAAGTTTACCACAAAGTGCCTGTATATTTGCAAGTCCACTTGTCATTGTAGTCCACTGACATATTCCAACACCATGTTCAATTCCTGGTTGACATGCACCAACACTAGCTGGTCCACATCCTTCTATACACCATTTTCCTGCTTCATAATATGTAAAATAGAAAAATTCATATTTCGAATCGTCTAAACTTCCTGATTTTTTCTTAGGTGCTTTCATATAATCTTCTATATTGTTAATAATAGCCTTCTTTTCATCACGCATCAATAATTTTATATCTTCATCTGTTGTTACTCCTATTACTTGTGATTTTTCCAATTGAGCTCCTTCTGTTATATCAGAATTTATAGTTATTCCCTCAATTTTCATAGTCATATTTTTAACTGTAGTATCTGCTGTAAATTTTAATGTTATTGAATTTCCATCTATCTTTATAACTTTTGCTTCTCCTGGAGTTATAACATCTAATCCTGCTTCAAAACCAACAGTATGTTTTTTCTTTTTGCTTGGAGCAGAACCTCCTGTTGGAAGTGTATCAGGAACTACAATACCATGATAATGCCCATCGGCTCCACTTATCATATATCTTTCTACAAATGATTTTACTCCACCTTCATATTTTGCCTTATAAGGATTAGAACCATTACCTGGATTACTTAATATTAAAGTTCCATCTGATTTTTGACCAAGTATAACAATATAATGTGCTCCAGACGTAAATCTTGAATCAACTGCACCAGTTACACATACAATCATCGGCTTTCCTTCACTTAAAGCTTGATTAATCGTATCTATATAAAAATCAGTTGATTGTCCAGCTTTTGCTATACTACAAGTTACTCCAGCTTCTGCTTGCATTGCATCTGCTATTCCCTCTACATTTCTATATGGTATATATTTGGCCATTATATCAGGTGTAGTAGTACAACCATATCCAGATGCCAAAACTGCAGTTGACGTTGCACCACAGCCATTTTCATTATCATATCCAGGTACATTAGACCAATCTCCCCAAGCACCAACACCATATGCACCATATGGTCCTTGTTTATAATTAATATATGTTACACCATTAACAGTTTGTGTTTTATCCAAATCTGTATTGCTTGAACTTGCTGAAATTTCTTCTTCCTCTTCTTCTTCCTCTTCTCCATTTTCTGCTTTTTCAGCATCCAAACTAGCTTTCGAACGAATATATGTTCCATATTCATTATCTTTCTTTTCGTACTTTTTATCTGGCCATACTTCCGGAGTATATGCTGGAATAAGCCAATCTAAAACTCCTGTCTCAATTGATTTAAAATCTGCTTCTGTAAAGTATCCCAACTCAATCAAAAATTCTTTTAAATCATGATATATGTACTCTCCATCTTGTGTATGAACATTTTCTAATATTGAAAATGCTGCAAGTGATGATTTTTTTGCAAAACTAATTTTCTGTAACCTAACTTTATATTTCTGTCCAGAATCTCCATTTTGTCCTACTTTATATGATGCATTTGCTAATTCGTTATTAAGTTCTTGTGCTTTCTTTTCTATTTCTTCTACAGTTGCAGTATCTGAAACATTATTATCCTTATCTGTTAATACTTTTGAATTATCATAATTTATTAACAATGGGTTTGATGGTTCATATCCAAAGTTTGATAAATATTTTCTTGCAGATTCAATTTCTTCTGCAGTTTCAAGTGTACCATCATAAATAAAATAGTATCCATTAGTTAACCAGTTCTTTACTTTGTTATGCCATTTTTCATCCTTTATAATATATGGTTGATTTATCTGCTCCACATCTTTGTTATTACCATCTTTTCCAGTTAATGTATACATTATCTTACCTGTTTCATTTAATTTTTGAATAACTTCTGAATCTGCTAATCCTTCTGGATTAAATTCATCTTCTTTTCCATTTATTTCTTTTGTGAAGTCATATGCACTATCCCAGCTATCTGGGGTTTTACCTGGTGTTTTTACAAAATATAAGTCTCTATACCAGTGATGTGTAACCTTATTAATATATGGTTTAAATGTATGTACACTTGTAGATTGTGTAGACATTACTTTATACAATAATAGAAATACATCTGGATCTATTCCCCATTGATTTTCTACAGAGGATAGATTTTCTTCTATTATTGGTTCTACATTATTTTGTATCTTTGCTTTATCCTGTTGTATTTTTCCCTCTACATCTATTAATAACTCATTCAATTTTTTGCAAAGTTCATCTAACTCTATTCTATCTCTTATATTTTTCTCATCCACACCATTAAAAGTTGTACCATACTTTTCAAACATTTCTTTTGCTTTTAACCTATAATAATTTTGATAACCATCATCTGGTTTATTCCAAGTAATTTTATCATCATATTTTTTCATATAATCGATACACATATCTATACTATTTAATAACTCATATAACCCCATTTCGTGGGTATACGCATTAACTGAACCAGTTTCAGTTTCTAAATAAATTAAAGCATCAAGTTTTGCTTTATCGCTTTTTCCATTTAATATTGCTTTTAAATCTTGAAAGCTTAGACAGTCATATTCTATCATGTATTGTTCAACATAGTACTCTTTCTCAGAAGCTATGTTCCAAGAATCATTTCCGTTATCTTCTGTAAATGTTGGTTTTCCTGATCCATCAACCTTTATTGAATATGATATAAGTTCCCCTGTTGTTCTATTAACTAGTTTTATAGGATTTCCATCTTTATCTAATGCCTTATAGTACATAGTTTCGTTTGTATCAGAATCAGTAACTTTCACTATATTAGTACCTTCTATCGTATCCATTGTTGCTGTATGGCAGCTCTGTCCATCCCATTCATATCGCTCTAATTTATCTGCTTTGCTAAACAATGCATCATAATTTGCATTTACACTAACTGTTTCTTTAAGCGAATTATATTCATTCACAATTTGCTCTTTACTTATAGTCTGATTGCTATCATTTATGTGGAAAGCATATTCAACATTGTACTCCATTTCTTGTGTACTTAATTCAATATCTGTTTGAAGATCTCCATCAGTACAAAAGTCATATACAAAATCTGGTGCCATAGTAGATAAATGTAATGCTAATGATAATTCTATTGGTTTACCGTATCTTCCTGTCCATCCTGTTAAATCCCAGTTCATCTGGCTTGTAACAAGAGTTCCTGTTTTTATTGTTAATCTATTATTATCTCTATCAATTGATGCACTAAAATCATCTATGCTATTCCACCAATCTTCGTTCATAGAATCAGGATCAAAATGTATCATTCCATATTGATCCTTATTATTTATATATTTAGTATTTCTAATTGAATCTTCTAGAGCATTCGATATATTCCCTATTATTGGAATACAAGACAATAATTTATTAAAACCTGTTTTTTGAACACCTCTTAAAGTATATGTTCTTTCATTTTGTAATATATATGCATATAAATAATTTGGAGTATCTTCATCTTTTTCCTTATATTCAGTAGATACTTTATTTACTTTTCCAGTATTAGAATCAAATCCTATTTGTTCTTCAGTTGCAAAACCATATTCTCTTAGACCATATCCTAAATTTTGTATGTAATTGGCTAAGTCTACCAAATCAGTTTCACTAACTTCTATTTTTTCAGCACCTTTTACCCAGTTCCAAAAATTTTTACATGCTTCTGTAACTTTCTCCATGCCCAAACCTGGCAAAGTTACAAAAAATCCTATAAATCCTATTATTAAAAATATAATAAGTAAAGCAATTCCGAATAGCACTTAAAGCAGAAACAATTGGAGCTAAAGATTTAATATTTTTGGCTTTTTTTAAAAGATCTCCTGCTTTTTTAGCTGCATCTTTTCCTTTTTTAGCTGCATTCTTTCCTTTTCCACCAGTAGATGCTGTTTCCATTGCATTACCAGCTTCTGCTTGGTTATCATCTGACTCGCTATTAGACTGGCTATCAGAACTTCTAGTTCCTCTATTACTTTTTATTAATCCCTTAGCATCCCCAAATGCTTGTTTTGCAGAGCCACCTTTTGGTGCTCCTCCTGAACCACCTTTTGGTGCTCCTCCTGAACTACCCTTTGGTGCTCCTCCTGAACTACCCTTTGGTACTCCTCTTGAACCACCTACTAGTATTCCTCCTGAACCACCTGCTGATGCTCCTCCTGAGCCACCTTTTGGTGCTCCTCCTGAGCCACCTGCTGGTGCTCCTCCTGAGCCACCTGCTGGTGCTCCTCCTGAACTTCCTGCCATATACTATTCACCCACTTTCTTATTACTATAACACTCTATTTCTTTGGTTTTCTTTTCTTTGGTACCTTTTGCTTTGGCGGTTGTATTTGTCCTGCTGCAATTAATCCTAATGTTTCCTGCATTTTTTCTTTAGTGTCTTCCTCGCCAACAACCTTGTATGTCTTTTGCATCTTACTTGCATAACTAAAGTATTCTTTGTCTGCATCATTCATTTCTTCAGCCTTAATATCACCATTCAAATATTGTTCTGTTTTTGTTGCAATTTGATCATTTGTATAACCTGTCGATTGTCTATAATTTTGATATGCTTGAGCAAAGCTCTCTTCATTATCCATAACTAATCTGTTAGCTTTTCTTGAACTTGCAATTCCACCAGCTCCTTCTGCTAATGAATTTCCTGCATGCATACCAGCCAAAGCTCCCTTGCTAGACCCTGTTGATGCTCCTAATGCTGCCAGTGTACCAACTGTTGCAATTTTTGCGCTCGCTGCAATAGTGCCTTTTATTGCAGGTGGCAATCCATCATATGCTTCTTCAACACTATTAACCGCTTTACTTGCACCTGCTTTGATTTTTCCTACTGCTGCTACGAATTTATTTGTTTTTCTTTTTGCTGGTTGTGTTCCTCCTAGCTGTGTTCCTCCTGGTTGCGTTTCCCCTGGTTGTGTTCCTCCTGGTTGCGTTTCCCCTGGTTGTGTTCCTCCTGGTTGCGTTTCCCCTGGTTGTGTTCCTCCTGGTTGCGTTTCCCCTGGTTGTGTTCCTCCTGGTTGCGTTCCTCCTGGTTGCGTTCCTCCTGGTTTACCTGTTTTCTTTCCTGGATCTTCCATCTTAGGTAATTTTTTAGTATCTATATTTTTCTTCTTATCTTTTTCTCCTCTAGCTTTTAACATAGAAATTCCTGTTGTAATTGCTGCTGCTCCACCTATTGCTTCTCCTAAACTACTTGCTCTAAAGTTAAATATTTCTCTAACAATTTTTTCTCCTTTAAATATAAATAATATCATACAAATAGATAAAACTGCTGCTGCAAGGGTTTGTTGTTCTGTAAGTAAATTAATTGCTGTACTAGCAAAAATTAAATATATAATACAATGGAATGGTTGTATTAATACATTAAATACAAATTCTTTTAGCCAGGCATTTAATGCTTGCGACTTTCCATCTCCCATTTTGTCTATCGAATATGTTATCGTAATAAGTGGCGATATAACTATTAAAAATCCTATCGTAAGCATACGTTTTATATACATTATTAAAAATAAAATAGTTATACCAACTAAAATTATATATACTAATGTTGATGATACTCCTACTGTAAAATCGACATTCCAAGCCTGTGATGCAATTTGGTCAAGTGCATTGTCATATTGTTTTCCAGCTTCGCTTGTCTGAACATTATTTCTTGCATCATTTAGTACATCTACTAATACATTATTTACTCCTATTGTAAAAATCATTATATATTGTAAAACAAATACTAAAGCTAAACTAACAACCCAATCTTTAAACATTTTTTTATATTTTGCTTCATCAGATGCTACAGTAGACATTGCCATTCTTATTCCTACATATAATAAGATTCCTAATAATATTACTATTGATAAATTTCTAAAAACATAATACCAAATAGATATATTTTCTCTAATTTTATTTACTGTGCCATTTGAAGATGTATCAAAAAAGTCTATACTTGTAATTTCTGCTTCATTAAATATAATTGCATCTACAGAACCAATACCATCTCCAGAACTACCTATACTAGTAATTCCATATACCAATACTCTAAGTAAACTTGCTAACCCCATAGCCATTGCTTTTGGAATATAAAGTGCAAGTCCAACTAAAAAGTCTCCAGCAGTTCCTATAGCACTTCCAGTCTTCGTAAGCAAATCCTGTTCTGATTTAGCTTGATCCGTTGTGGTTGTAGTTGTTGTGGTATCTGCATAAATTTCATATGGAGCAAAAGTACTTTCTAACGTCGTTAGCATAGTAACAGAAACAATTAATATGAAACTTAGTTTTTTTATTAATTTCTTGAGCTTATTCATTATTTACACCTACCCTATTCAAATTTATCACTTAATCCTTTTGTAAATTCTGCTAAGTCAACAATTGTTGTTCCATTATTGTTTTTAGATTTTTCCTTAAGTGTTTTTAATTCTCTTAACATTTTACTTAAGTCACTACTACTTGCTTTTGTTGTTCCAGCAAGCATAGCATCCTCAATTGCACTAACAGCCTGTTTTTTGTCAAAAGTTTTTTGTGGTTTTTTATCAGTACCTTTAGATACTGCTTCAATCCCTCTTCTTACTTCATCTGTAGTTCCTATTCCAAAATCTGATTTCGAATCATCAGATTTTAATAATACTTTTGCTGTATCTGCATCTATTTTATCTACTCCGCTGTCTTCCATATGTTTTTTTATTTTTTCTTTTATCTTTTTATGACTAGCATCTCCTGAAGATTCGTCATTTAATACTGCAGAAACACCAGACTCTACTTTTTTGCCTATACTATCTAAAATTTTATCTATATCTTCTGAATCTAATTTATCCTTTTTAGCTTTTTTAATATATTTTTCTATACTTTTATCTACACTGCTACCAAAAATTTCACTATTTATTGTATCTACAATTTCATTTAAGTCTGATTCACTAATTTCTTTCATTCCCTTTTGCACCATATATTTTCTAACTGCCTCTTTAATTTTACTTGCACTCATAACTTGAGATAGAGCCTCTTTCATTTGCTCTTCTACATCTTGTTTTGATTTTCCTGCTTTTACCATTTTATCTACCTCAAGATTTATCTTATGTTCCAAAGCATTTGCCTTTTCTAAATCATTCATTACTATGCCATTCTTTTTAATTGCTTTATGATCTTTTTTAAAATTATCCACACTGTTTAGTGTAGAATTTACTGCACCAAAAGTTGCAGCATTTAAAGCCTTTGTTGCAGCATTTGACTTTTTCCTTCCGTGTCCATATCCTACTTTTCTTCTTGAAGCATTTGCAAGTCCACTTCTAGCATCCATAAGTGTAGAAAAACCTGATTGTGTATCCACTACTAGCATTGGTATTCCTGCCATTAATTCTGCCATATAACGAATTGAATTTACACTGCTTCCAAAAGCTCTTTTCATTGTTTTACGTCTTGTTTCTTTCTTTAATTTAAGAGCTTGCTTTGTTTGTTCATATAATTCTGGATCTCTTTTTTCCATGTTATGCATATCTAATCTCAAACTTCTTTCAAATGGAGTTTTATTTTCTATGAAATTATTTACTTTATCAGCTGCACCATTTAAAATGTTTGCTTTCTTATTTTTTAAAGATTCTGTAAGATCAATTGGAACATAATCTATAGCTCCATTACCATGTTTTATAGATTTATTATTTCTTATTGCCCATGCTAATCTATTAATAGCTGATGTTCCAATTTGAGCAGTAGCAAGTGTAGTTTGTCCTAAGAATTTTCCACTTCCTTTTACAATTCCAAAACTATGTTTTGCTATATCCCCACCGAAGAATGCTACTCCTATAGCGACTTTATATGCTTCTGCAAAATAATTTTTACTTTGATTTACATCTCTTAATGAACTTCCATCAAATTTGAATATATTCATAAATATTTTTTCTGCCTTAAATATAAAGTTTAAAAATATTAATGCCATTACAAATCCTGGAATAGAAGTTGTAGATAAGTCAAAAGCCATAACCATAAATATACAATATAATACTGCATGTATAGTTTGTAAAAATACATTCATGGCGAAGTCCATCATCCATTTCCCCATAGCCTTTTTAGATTTTCCTGTAGTCACAACATCGAAACAATTTTTAGTTGCCATTACTGGTCCTATAAGTGCTAATATCATAACTGTAAAATATCGCTTTATGTATATAAATAAAAATCTAATTAAAAAGTATATTAATACCATGTAAAATATTGTTGCTGGCCAACCTTCACTTAATTTAAGTGAATATGCTCTTGTTCTAATTGTATCATATATAGATTGACTTCCCGTTCCATTATCCGATTCATCCATTGCATTTTGTGCAACCTTTGAAAATGTATCTACAAAAAATTCGTTTATATCAATTACAACCATCATATAATAATGAATTCCAAATACTAGAATAAAACTTGTAAGCCATGAAACCAACATAGTTTTATAAACCGCTTTTCCTCCTGCAGTTGTAGCTATTGCAAGCCTAATTCCTAAATAAATCAACATAAGTAGTAAAATTATAATACAAATTTGTCTAATTACTATATACCACTTTGCTATATTTGCACGTAAACTATATACTATACTATCTTTACTAAGTACTTGTATTTTATCTCCGTCAGAAGCTTGTTTTCTTTGTTCTGCTTCTAAATTTTTATATTTATCCAACTCAACATCTAAGAAGTTTACATCTAGAAATGGCACTCTATTATAAATTATGTCTTCTATATCAATTCTATTATTCATCTCAGTTGCAGAAGGTTTATACAATCTACTATTACTTGTAGTTGTAGATTCATTTGACGTGCTAGAGTTTTCTTCTTCTGAAGAAGTCTCTTGTCCTATAACAGCCGTTTCCATTCCTGTACTTTTACATATTGCATCATTTATTAAAACTTCTACAATATTACTCCATCCTAAAAATTGCATTTTAAACACATATGTTAATATACCTGCAATATAATCAAAAAACCCTACAAATTTACTAAATAACCATTGTCCTAAAGTATATGAACCTGCATATGAACCTTCAGTTGTACCATAAAATTTCCCATAATCCTCATCTGCTGCTCCTGTTACAGTATTAAAAACCGTTGTACAGTTATTTGCATTTATACCATCTGCTGTTTCTTTTGTAATTCTTGCTACAAACTCATATGAATTATATACTCCAGCACTTGTAGTTACATCTCCAATTTTTATATAAGGTGCACTTGTTACGCAATTCGCCATTTTTCCATTGCCTAAATATATCATAACATGAGGATATCCATTTCCAATTATATCTCCTCTTTTCAAATTACTTAAATCTGGTTTCGGAGTTATTTCTTCAAAATATGGTGCATACGCCCCACTTTGCGGAGTAACGAAAAATGTAAAATCCTCATTTCCTATTTTTAATGAATTATGTACACAGAAACTTACAAACCCAACACAATCAAGTGCATATTTATCGTTATAATCTATTCCATAATTTGTTACACCCGATGTTTTTTGACATTTATATGCAGCATATCTTTGAGAGTCCGTCCATGAATAAATAAATTCTGCTGAATAATTATTAACCAGATTTTCTGCAAATTGTGCTATTGTTTCTCCAGCTTGTTCTTGAGACATAGCTAATACATTTTTAGGAAATAATATACAAATAATTAACATTATAACTATAATTTTTTTAATTTTAACCAATATATATTACCTCCTCTCTCAATACATTTTTTATTTCAATTTTATTTGTTTTTCATCATACTTTATAATATTATTTTGACAGCTTATTAACTTAAATTCATCATTACCTTCTATTAATGTTCCATATTTTCTAGTAATCGCATTATACATATAAATTCCTTTGTTTTTGATGCTATATATGTATATATTTTCATTAAGCCACATTCCATAATTAACATATTCTTTTAATTCACTATTAGCATATTCTTTTGTTTTAGAAATAAATTTAACACTAAATATATTTTTATCACTATATTCTTTGTAATCTAAAAATTTGTTATTACTTTTTTTATTATTTTCATTTTGATTTTCATCATAGTTTACAGTTACAAAATTATCTAATGCATATTTTGTACTATTGACACCTTTGTTTCTATCTAATTCGTTTTTAAACACTAAATCCAGATTTTTAAATTGAATTTTATCTTTATTTAATAATTCCGTTTTTAAATCATCTATACTAAAATTTTTGTATAACTTTGACTTAAAATTAGAATATATATTTATGTTACTATCATAAATTTCAAAACCTTTCAATGCATATTGTAATACATTCTCCTGTTTTGTTTCCGCTTTGTTATAATCTGTCCATAAATTTTTTAATTTGTTTCTAAAGTTATTTATATCGCCATCATTTAAATACGAATCTATCAACTCTGTAAACTTATCGTCTTGTTCATTTGTATCAAAAATACTGTAAATAGAAATCTCATTTTCTGTATTAAAAAATACATATATTTCATTTCCTTTATAACCAAATACGCCTGTTTGTAAATCTTCAAATGTTGGTGTTCCTAGTCTTTTTATAATAGCTTCTTTACTAGTTGCTGTTGTAATATTATTTGCTACACTCTGTTTATATTTATCTGTAAAAACTATATTAAATACTTTATTATCTACTCTTCTTACTTCAACTCCTTCATCAAAGTATATATCATAAGAATTAAAAGTACTTTCTTTAGTTCCTATATCAGATTCTTTTAGTCTCCATTTATTATTTATTAGATTTTTTAATATTTCAGACTGTACTGTAATATTAATTTGTTTTGTTTCTTTATAATTTTTTATTTGTGTTTCAGAATCTCTTTTGGCAAAATAGTCACTTTCTCCATTTATTATTATGCTTTTTATTGCTTCTTTTTCTTTATCACAAATAACTTCAATTGTAATATTATTTTTCTTATCAATAATCCTAAAGTTCTCAAATTTTAATACTTTCGCACAATATGAAATCAAATTATTGTAAAATGCTTCATTACTGGTATCATCACTATATGGTAATACTTTTATTTGCATATATATATCTAATTTGTAATTTTCTTCTTCAGACGCTTCTTCCTTAATATAATTACACTCCATATATTTTGCTACTTCTTCAACAGATTTAAATTCATCCATAGTTGTATATGATTTTATTTTTTCTATTTCTTTTTGATCTGATTGTTTTGTAATGCTTTGCCTAACCAATAATATAGCCACCAATAAAGCAAGAAGTATAATTATGGAAACTATAATTTTAATCATTTTTTTATCTTTAATATTTCTTCCCATATTTTTAACCTCTCTTTATTTTATCTAATAATTTCTCATCAGATAGACCTTGTCCTCTAAGACCAAATGTTGCTCTTATTATTTTTTCTATTCTAGACAAAGTTGTTAAAAACAATATTCCTAAAATAGGTGCTTTCTTTGCTATTTCCCCTGCTGAATAAATAAAAATTATGTATACTGTTGCATGTATTAACTGTAAAAACATATTATAAACAATTCTTGTAAACCATGCACTATATGCTTGTGCTTTTCCGTCACCAATCTTATCAATTGGATATGTAATTGTTACTAATGGACTTATTACTAACAAAAAACCAACTTCTAAAAACCTTTTGAAATATAATAAGAAGAACTTTACTTGATAATATACAAGCATACAATATTCAATTGCAGCAGCAATAATATTAAATCCGGAAGCACTTAGGATTGTTGCTAGTATACTTTCAACAATTTGCTCTTCAAATCCTTTGCCATTTGCCCATGTTGCTACTATTTCTAATAAAGACTCCTGCAATCCCAGTAAAAATATAAATATGTACTGCATAACAAACAGTAAAATAAAACTTGTTACCCACGAAATTAACATTTTTTTGTATTTTGCTTGTTCTGATGCTACAGTAGATATTGCCATTCTTATTCCTACATATATTAATACTAATACACTTATTATCATAGCAATATTTCTTAAAACAAAATACCAACTTGCAATATTTTCTTTTATCGTTGTATTAACATTTTTTTCTCCAGAAGCTTCTCCATAATCAAAATAATTTATATCAAATAAAGTATATTTTCCAAAAATTAAATCCTCTATAGTAAATTCTTTATTTATAACTGCATATGCAGCTCCAAAAGGGCCAGAAAACCCATCTTCTTGCGTACTATATACAACAACAGTTAATACTGTATTTACAGCTTTAGGTAGTATAGCTATAATTCCTCCCAATACATCGGCAACCAAATTAGAAACTGTATTACTTTCGGTTATATCCTCTGTTCTGGAACTTTTGTCTGATATAACATTTGCAGTTCCTTCTTCCCACAATTTGTTATTTATTGTTCCACCTTCTTGTTGATGTTCTTGTGCCTCTTCATAACTACCATAATCACTTGCATATATGAAATTAGGAAATATTGTATTAATTAATATTACTATTATTAATACTATGGTTACACTTCTTTTCATTTATACTCCTTTAGTATTACTCTTCTTCTTTTCTTAATTTATTTAAGTTTGTTTCTACGAATTCAAACTCTTTCTTAGTTGGTTTTATTGCTATAATTGCTGTATCTTCTCCAACTTTTAATAAGCCTTCTCCCCTAGCACAAGTTGTTAAGAAATATGCTTCACCATCACTTAATTTAAATACTTCTTTTATATATTCTATTTCAGATTTATCTTGTGCTAAAAATAGTTTAGTATCAGATGATGTAAGTACAGCTTGAACTTCTGCTTTTTCATAAAAGTCTTGGAATTTTTGTGAAATAACTGCTAATGAAACATTTCTTTTTCTAGCACGTCTTGCCATAGTATTTAAGAAATCTACAGCCTCTGGGTATGGAAGTAACATCCAAGCCTCATCAACTAAAACCCTCTTTTTAGCAGCTTTCGTTTTATCTTCACTATTCTTTTTAACATATTTTTCCCAAATCCAAGATAATAATATTTGTTGTGCAAGTGGTCTTGCAAATCTCTCTTCCAATTGAGAAATATCAAGATTTATAAATGGCACTCCATCTAATAACTCAAATGTAGATTGTCCATCAAAATATGCCATCTGACCATCTAATTCTCTTACATATTGTCTCATTACCTTTACTAAATAACTGTAATGAAATCTATAATCTTCATTTCTGTTTTCTTTTGCTTTTTTTAATAATCTTCTATACCATGATCCTATAGTAGGCATTGGCTTTTTTTGGTGTCCTAAGAAATCTAAATCGGAATTGTTCGCACTTTTTTTACTATATAAACTATTTATATTGTTATTAATTCCGTTTGCTGCATATTCCTCAGCTACAGATTCTGCAATAATTTGTTTTGTAAGCTCGTTTACTTCTGTACTTCTTGTTGAACCTCTTGCCATTGTTAATAAAGCTTGTGTAACGTCTTCTACTTTATTTTCTACATTTAATACTGTTCTTTCTTTTCCTGTTATCTCATCTTTTAATGTTTCTGGTTCTATATCAAATAAGTTTATAACAGTCTTTGAGTTTGGGCTAATTACAACATTTATTCCACCTAAAGCTTCTGCAACTACTCCATATTCACCTTCTGCGTCTAATGCTAAACTTTCTATTCCCATTAAAACAGATGAACGAGAAGTAAGTGTTTTAATAGTTACACCTTTACCAGCACCAGATTTACCAAACACAACCATATTATAGTTAGTTAGTGATGGACTAAAATTATCAAATAAAATAGGTAACCCTGTTTGTCTGTTAAACCCTAAGGGTATACCATTTTCATGTCCTACTTCTGAGTTAAAGAAAGGAAACACCGTTGCCATAGAACCACGGTCAAAAGTATGGCTTATTTTTAATTTATTTTCCAAAAATGGTAAATTTGATTTAAATGCTTCTTCTTGCATAGCCCATGCTGGTTTTATACCTATAGATGTTTTAGACATTTCTGATGCTAATAATTCTGTTTGTTTATCTAGTTCATCTAAACTATATGCAAACAATGTACATACAATAGATGAATCAAACAATTTATTAAACCCTGCTGCTATTGAATCTCTAAGTTCTTCTGTTTCTGCTCTTTTTTGTGCTAAAATTCTTTCACGGTTAATGTCTCCTCTGTCTACGGCTACAATTCTTTCAGATTCTAGCTGGTTTATTTGTCTATTTAATTCTGCTTGCGAAGTACTTTCATTTATTGGCTTTATGTATACAGAAACATTTATATCTCCAAAAGTATACATACTTCTCAAAAATTCTGGAAAAGTACATGTTCTTGGTATTGTAGAAACTATTGCACTTCTTGCAAATCTACTTTTATTTGAAATTATTTCTAAGTGATTTGTATTTGTTGCATCTATACCCGCTGGTGCAATCAAATCCTTTAAATTATTTTGATTTCTTTTTAAGATACTATCATTCTTTTTTTCTTTATTTTTTTGAATTTCCTTTTCTTTTTCAGAGTTTTTACGATTTTCAAAATTCATAAAATCATTCTCCTTCTTTTTATATTCTTCTTATGTTTAAGAATTTTTCTTTTTTCTTCCTCTTTTTTGTTTTTCTTCTCTAACTTCTTCCTCATCTTCATCAGATTTTTCTATTTGTCTTTTTGTCTCTTCATATAAGTCTTTGTCCATAGACTCTCTATATGAATCAACAATTTCATTTGCTCTGTCTTTTACTTTTTGTTTTTTACTACTCTCTAGCATTCTTATTCTATCAGCTTCTAATAAGCTAGCTGTAGCTAATTCTATTGCTTCATCTTCAACTTCTTTTTCGATTTTTCTCTTTTTCTTTTCTAATATATCTGGTGCAGTAACATAGAAAGCATCATAGCCAGCATTTAAAGCTTTTCTCAAGTTAAGTACTTCTGATTCATCTCTGTTATATGCTACATATAATAATTCTGCTAATTCTTCAGAATCTAACACTCTACCATAAACCTCTGCAGAAGCTAAACTTCTAATAACTGTTTGCGTTCTAGTATATAATTCAGAAAAACAAATATTGTCAACTTCTTCTTTTGAATAATTATTAATTTCTCCACCAAACTCTGCTGTATAATAAGAAATAATAACATATGTATTTTGTTGTAATACATTTTGATTTTGACTCATTCTTTCAACATAGTTTGATATATCATTTCCATATTCTAATACATTGTTTTTTCTTCTTCTCTCGAATTCTAATTTTTCAACTATCGCTCTATTTCCAGCAATTTTAGCTTTTTTTATTCTTGCATCTAATTGATTTATTTCTAATTGAACATTGTTAACTTTTTCTCTATATTGTTCTATTATATCATGTAAATTCAAACTCCTTGTTTGCACATATAACTGTATCGGAAATCTTAATGTATTTAAAAATTGTGTAAATCCATTTTCAACAGCTTCCTTTTCTGCCTCAGATAATAAATCATAGTTTATTCCTTTACATTGAATAACCATAACATATTGTGTTCTATTTTTTCTAACTATCATATTATCAACTATTTCATCAAATTCCATAAATTTATGTACTGAATCTTTTCCTAATACTTTATCACTATTATTTTTGTTTTTATCCTTTTCTTCCTCACCATAGCTATTTTCTTGTTCCTGTTTTTTCTTTCTCAAAACAATAAGAAAAACAATTCCTCCTAACACTAAAATTGCTATAACTAATATTACTAGAATCATGTTTAGCCAAAATATTGTACTTGAACCTCCCATTACTATTCTTCCTCCTTTGTATATACATATATTTTTTTGTTTACTTTAAATTTTGCATATCTCATTATTATATCATCAATTGAATCTCCAGCGACATTCTTGGTAAACTTAATTCCTGTAACAGCTGGTATTTTTACTGTACCTACCGCAAATCCTAACAAGGCAAAAATAATAAGTAATATTATTCCAACCATTTTTATTCCAACAATACTAAATATGAAATATAATAAAAAACCAATACCGCCACCTATAGCTGTTGTTATTAAAGCTTTAGTGGTAAAAATATATAAAATTCTACCTTCACCCTTTACATTTCTTGGTATATAATGTGTTGCCATACTATTTTCCTCCTTTGTATTTTATAATCCTGAATTTTCCATAGTTGTTTTAACAATTGACCATATTCCTACTGCTCCATATATAACAACAATAGAGATAACCAATCCTATTAACTGCTGTTTTAGTTTTCCCCTTTGTTCTGGATTTGCTGTTATATATTTTATTGCCATTATCAAAGTAACAATAACTAGTACAATGCTCGCTGCTGTTACTAATATTTGTCCAACTGGGATAAATTTTTCTTCCAAAGTGTTCTGTGGCAATATTTTATCAGCTTCTGGTTTTCCTTTATTAAAAAAGCTTTGGGCTTTTTTTTGCATATCATCTAAACCAATAGCATATGTCCTATTGGGTACAATTGCTGAAACAGTGATAAATACAACTATTATTGCTAATATACTTATTAAAATTTTCTTCATATATAATCACCTCATTTTTATTTATTATACTCTCTTTTTGTCCTTTTTTCAACACAAAAAGCCCTGATATCAAGCTATTTTTCAAAAATTTAATTAATTTGTAATACTGTAACATTTCATGTTTTTGTCACATTCTTACGGAAACATGTTTGTTAAAAAAAATTTATTTAATATTCATCTAAAAAATATCATATTTTAAATTTTTGTTACAATTTGTTTTCATTATTAATTGCTATTTCTTCTTAATCATATTTTTCATTTTTTCTTACGGGTTAAACAAAAAATTATTTTTCTGTTCGTTTAGTATAAAATCCAAAAAACTTATTTTTATATTCTATTTCATTATTTTGTTTGTTAAAGCAAAAAGTGCTAAGATTATTTGAAATAATCTTAACACTTTTTTACCTTATTTTATCATTTGCTACATTTGCAATAACTCCTACCAATCCTGATCCAGCAAATAAAAGAATACATCCTATTATGTATGGATACATTTGTTTTTTTACTTCTGCTTTTCCTTCTGGTGAAGTTAGTATATATTTTATTCCTATTACTGTTAGTGTTATAACTGCTGTAGACATACCAACAGCTTGTATAACTCCAATAACTGCAGACACTGTATTTGAAAAAGGATTGTTTATAGGATTATATATTTTAAACATCCCACTATTTCCTGCAGAACCCGCAGCATATATATTATTGCTAACTGTTAATAAACAAAACATAATTTGTATTACTATAAAACTTAATTTTTTAAATTTTTTCATATTTTTCACTTCTCAACTACTAAGAGCTTAATCCATCTATTACATTTTTCAATAATGGTACTAACCATGATGCACCAAATAGTAATACAGCACCTAAAATATATCCAAAGGCTTGTTTCTTTATTTCTGCTTTTCCATCTGGTGAAGCCATTATATATTTAACACCTAGCCATACAAGTATAATAACTGCTATAGACATACCAACAGCTTGTACTATTCCTAATATTACTCCTGAAATGCTATATACTTTGTCTACTCCAGGGCCCCCTGAAGCACCTGGTACTCTAAATACGCCCTCGCCATTATTAGCTGAAGCAGCGCCCATTATAGCAAACAATACTGATACAACTGTCATTATAATTAGTGCAACTTTTGTTATTTTTAATAATTTATTATTTTCTAACATAACACTTTCCTCCTTATATATCATATATAATTGTTTATATAATTTTATGATAGCCTATTTTTTAATAAATGTCAATCATATTTCATCAAAATTTGCTATATTTTAAAAAAATCAGAGTAAAGCTAACACTCTTGAGCTCTACTCTTTAAAGAACAGATATTATAGATTTTTTATCTTTCCTCTTCGCATATTTATTTTTCTGTTTATTCCCTTTAAATTTCTTCGATAATATTGTACTATTAATTCATCTAATTCTACACTCAACTTATATGTTACATTATAATCTTGTTCTTTTAATATGCTATCGTTTAATTTTTGCCTTAGTTTACAGATTCTTTCATCTAACATATAATCACACTCCTTTTTTTCGTGTATTTCTCTTTCGTATATATTTAAAATACCATATTTTTACATATACGTCAACAAAATTTTCTGGTTTTAAAAGGAGTTTACAGTTTTTTCGTGTTACTTTTTTTTATTTTTTTCTACATTTTTTGACACAGTTGTTTATTTAGCTTTACTGTCTTCTATAATCTTTGAAAATAGTGTAAAAATCGCATTTGACACATTTTTATTTATATCCTCAAAAAATTTATAAGCTTTATATTTTTTATAATATTTTTATAACTTAATCTTTTTCTTTTACAATTGCTAAAGCCATATATTCATTGTTAAAAATTTCTTTTAAAACTTGTTCTACATACTCTTTTGTTATTACTTTATATTGTTCAATATAATCAAACGAAGAAATTTTTTTCATATGATCTGTTAAAAACATTCTAGCAATTTCAGAAACACTATTATATTCTACAACATAATCTCCATATATTTTCTTTTTTATTCTTTCAAAATGATCTATATTTAGTTCATTGTTTTTATAATTTTCTATCTCCTCTTTAAACATTTTATAAACTTCTTCCGAATCATTAGATTGTCCTGAAATCACAATATGTGCATATTCTTCTGAAAACTCATAATCTATGCTTGGTTCTTCTAATAATAAACCTTGATTATACATTTTTTTATATAAATCCGAACTTTTTCCAATTATCATATTTAGTAATATTTCTATTGCTATATGTTTTTTTACTATTTCAGAATCCATTTTACTTACATCTTTAATTCCTATAGCAAATATTGGCATACTTACATTCATGTTTTTTTCTACATATTTTTTATTTATAGTTTTTTCTTTCTCCGGATAAATTCTTTCTATTTTTTCATATGTTTTATTTTTAGTTAGTCTTTTTTTCACTTCTTCCAAGAGTTTTTCTGGTTCAAAATCTCCACATATAACTAATGTCATATTGTCTAGAGCATAAAAAGTATTATAGCATTTATATAATACTTCTGGTGTTATTTTACTAATAGACTCTACGGTTCCTGCTATATCTACTTTTATTGGATTATTTTTATATAAGCAATCTAATATTCCCATATAAAGTTGCCACCCTGGATCATCATCATACATCTTTATTTCTTGTGCTATTATTCCTTTTTCTTTTTCTACATTTTCATTTGTAAAATACGGATTTTGCACATAATTCATAAGTTCATCTAATCCTTCATAAAAATGGTCTGTACATTCAAATAAATAAGCTGTATGATCACTAGTTGTATATGCATTTGCATCTATTCCCAGTGCCATTAATGTATCTAAACTATTCTTTCCATTCTCCTGTTCGAACATTTTATGCTCCAGAAAATGTGCTACACCATCTGGTATATAAATTTCCTCCCCATTCACTTTAAAATGATTATCTATAGATCCAAAATTTACTCCCCAAATCACATATTTCTTTTTAGTTGTATTTTTAGGAATAATAATAACAGTCATTCCATTTTCTAACTTTTCTATATATGCTTTTTCTTTTATATTTAAACTTTCTATTATCTTCATCTTTTCCTCCGCAAATTAATTATTTTTCAAAAAATAAATTGTATTTATCTTTATCTTTTTAGCTATTGTAACAACATTTTCCTTTGTTACTTTATTTATATTTTTTATATAATCTTTTATTGAAACAAAATTGCTTGTTAATTCTTGCGAAAAATAATAAGATATTTCTGAATCTTGTGAATCCTCAATTCCATCAACTGTTGATATAATTATATTTTTTGCATTATTTATATCATCTTCATTAAACTTTTCCTCTTCCATATCTTTTAATTGTTGTTTTATAATTTCTACTGCTTTTTGATAATTTTGTATTTCTATTCCACATCTTATTAATATGTTATTTTTTTGTCTTAAATAATTAGAGCCAGCTGTATAAGCAAGACTTGCTTTTTCCCTTACATTTTGAAATAATTTTGAATTTGCACTTCCTCCCAATATTATATTATATATTGAAACTGCATATTTTTCTTCTTCATTGATATTTAATATATCTAATCCTAAAACTAATTTTCCTTGCATTACATCCATAGACTCTTCTACAACTTTTATCTCTAAGTTTTCTTTTTTTTCATTATCGCCATTTTTTATATAATCTGGCTGTCTTTCATTTAATTTTTTTATAAGCTCATTATTTTTTACCTTATCTATAGTTTCTTTATCTACTTTACCAGAAATAAATATATCAATTTTACATTTTTTTACTAATTCATTATAGTAATTAAATAAATTTTCCTCATTTATATTTTCTAAATCTTCAATATATCCATATTTATATAATCCATATGGTTTGTTTTTATACATTTCTTCTATACATCTGTCCAACGCATATCCTGCTTTATTATCTATTTTTGATTCTATTATTTTTTTTAATTTGTTTTTCTCTCCCTCTACATATTCTTTATTAAATTTATTTTCTTTAATAAAAGGATTAAAGATTATATCAAATAATATGTTAAAAGACTCCTCAATCATATCTTTTTTTTCTGGAATATATTCATCATTTAACGACTCTACATAAAATTTTATTACTTGATTATTTCCAGACTTTTCTATACCACAGTCAAATCCTGCTCCATACATCTCTTCTAATTTTTCACTTATTAATTCTTGAGAGTTTAATCTATTTGTTCCTCTTTTTAACACTAATGGCATCAAAGCATTCATTGTAACGGTTTCTTTTTTTAATGGCGTAGTTAAAAAAACTGCAAACAAATTAGTTTTAAACTTGTTAGTATTAATTTTATGAAATTCTATTCCTTTTTTTATATTTTCTTTATAATATTTCATTTAACTCCTCCTTTTCACTATTTACATATTATTATAATATATAAAGGAAAATTTATACAAGATAATAAAAAATAAGATTTAAATTTTATTATAAAAACTTAAATCTTACACTCCTTTATTTTGAATATATTAAAAAATCTTCTATTTCTCCTTCAAATTTTAAATTTTCTTTTATGTAATTTCTTATTTTATAAGACTCTTGCCATGGTATTTTCTCATCTTTTTGGATTAAAATTTTTGCATTTTCTGCATCTTTAATATAGTCTATTACTATATTCTCACCTTTATTTCCGAAGTTTCCATAAAAAGGTAAATCTAGTACCCCATTATTTTTATTAAGTACATTCATATATAAATTTGCATTACAGGATATAATTTTTACACTTTTACCATTTTCTTCATTGCTTTTAATATATTTACATATTTTATTTATTTTTTCTATTTGTTCTTCCGTCATTACACTACCATTATAGATTGGAATTGGATTTTGGCTTTTTTGTACATAAAAAATGTTATATGTAATGCATATTATAATTCCAACAAAAAATGTAATACATGCTATTATTTTATATGTTTTTATTACCATTTCAATTTTATCATCAAAAACTTTTTCTACAATCATATAATCTATATTGTATAATAATAATATCATACATACTATACTTCCTAGTGTGGCATGATATATATTAAATATTGGATAGCCCATTAATATTAGTAATATAGATATTGGTAATATTTTCATGTTAATATATTTTATTTTGTTTTCTATTATTTTATTCTTTATAAATATAATGCTTAATATTATATTTATAAAGTTTATGCAAACAATACCAATAACATTTTCTTTAAAGATGACGTTATTACTTGCAAACTCATTAATTCCCAATACACAAAAATTTATAAAATCATATAAGTTTCCCTGTAATTTTAAAACACCAATAAAAATTATTACTAATATTATAATAGTTAAAACTTGTTTTAAATAAAATTTAATTATTTTTATAATACATTTTTTTGATTTACAAATAAATAAATCACTTATAAAAATTCCCATAAAATAAAACACTGCTATATTTTGCTTTGTCATAAATATAGCAAAAGTAATTATTCCTTGTAAATATGGCAAATGCCATTTATCTTTATCTATTTTTAAGTTTACCAATATGCCTATTAGAACTATTGCTATAGCTAAAGTATTATAATTTGCCCCAGCTCTAATATCTATAAATGAAAATAAAAATACAATTATTGTGTATATAAAAGCCTTTATTCTTCTTTTGTTTAAATTTTTAAATATAGAATATACAGCCGTATATAACAATAAATATATAAAAAAGTTGTATATTTTAAATGAAAAATAATTTGTGCCAAACACCTTTAAAAATAACTCTCCTAAATAAAAAAATAGCGGAGTTATTATTACATTTAAATCTTTATAAATTTGATATCCATTGCACATTTTATATACATTAGAAAAATTCCACAATTCATCATTTATTTCAAACTTTATATAAAAATTAATACTACCTATTAAAATTGCGAATATAAAAATTGCAATAAAATCCGGATTTATTTTTTTTAGTATTCTTTCTTTCATTCATTACCCCAATAATTTTTTTACAATCTCGTTTATTTTTCTTCCATCTGCAGATACTCCCACTCTTGTTTTTGCTTCCTTCATTACTTTTCCCATATCTTTAATACTTGTTGCATCTACATCCTTTATTACTTCTTCTATAATTTTTGTTAATTCTCCTTCTCCCATTTGTCTTGGTAAATATTCTTCCAAAATACTTATCTCTTCTTTTATTTGATTTATTAGATCTTCTCTTCCTGATCTTTCATAATCTGCCAAAGAGTCTTTTCTTTTCTTGCATTCTTTAGCAATTACTTCTAATACTTTTTCATCGTCCAACTTTATATTTTTATCTTTTTCTACTTGTAGTATTGCTGCTCTAACCATTTGTACTGTATTTTTTCTAATTTCATTTTTTTCTTTCATAGCTTTTTTTAAATCTTCTAATAAGTCTTCTTTAATCATAAAAATTCTTCCTTTCTTATTTTACTAATTATATAAAAAAAGACATTTCCTATTGGAAACGCCTAAATTTATTATTTTAGAATTTTCTTTTTCTTGCAGCCTCTGATTTTTTCTTTCTTTTTACACTAGGCTTTTCATAGTGTTCTCTTTTACGAACTTCTTGTAACACTCCATTTCTGGCACATTGTCTTTTGAACCTTTTTAGAGCATCTTCTATATTTCCATTATTAACTTTTACCTCTGACATTAGTATTCCCCTCCTTCCGGCATATCCGAATATCACCTTATATGGGATGTATATTTAAGGAGGATTTATATATTTGCAATCCTACCTACGTACGCACATTATTATACTCTAAGTTGGTTAATATTGTCAATACTTGAATTTATTTTTGTTAATTTAGTTTATATTTTTATTATTTCTCCTGCATATATCAAATTCGGATTTTGTATTCTATTTAATCTAACAATGTTTGCTATTGAAGTATTATATCTTCTGGATATGCTATATAAAGTATCTCCATATCTTATTTTATATAAAACATAATTTTTCTTATTATATATCAACTGTGACTGAGTAGGAATAATTATTCTTTGCCCTGCATATATATAGTTTGGATTTTTTATGTTATTTATTCTTACTATCTGACTTACAGTAGTATCATATACTTTTGCTATATTCCATAACGTATCTCCTTTTTTCACTATATATATTATATCACTTCCTATTTCCGCATTATTATTCATAGGAACTAATAGAATTTCACCTGCATAAATTAAATTTGGATTTTTTATATTGTTAATTTCTACTAATTTTTGTACTGTAGTATTATATTTTATTGCAATTTCGCTTAAAGTATCTCCATACTGTATTACTATTGGCTTTGTTTTTGTATCTTGTTTTACTGGTTCTGGAGGTTCTATAACTGGTATCTCTTTTGTATCATCTAAAAACACTTTATTTGTAAATCTATTTTTATCTACATTACCAACAATTCCACTAACAACTCCTTTGTCTGTATATTGAAAACCAACCCAATTATTCCAATTTCCATTATAACTAGGTTCTTTTACATAATATTGAGCAACCCATAAAGGAAAAGACGTTATTGTTCCTTTAAATATATTTGTAGCATTATATGTATCGCTATAAATTATAACATCTTTTTTACTTAACTCTTTTACTTTGTTCAAAAAAGCGACTCCTATTTTATTTACTTCTTCTTCAGCTAAACCTTCAAAACTTTCGAAATCCATAGCTAATTTACAATCAATATTTTTTCCACCTATTACAGACACAAAAAATTGAGCTTGAACTTCGGCTTCTTTTATATTTCTAGCAGTTAAATAATGGTATACTCCCACATATAGTCCACTTTTTTTAGCCTTTTGATAATTATTTTCAAAATACGGATCTACATATCCATTTCCCTCACTTGCTTTAATATATACTATTTCTACCCCATCACTTTTTACTTTTTCGTAATCTATTATCCCTTGCCAAGCACTTACATCTATTCCTTCATATATCTTATTTCCAATCGGTTCAATTGCAAATGTTGGATATATAATTGTAAAAAAGCAAATTATTATGCATATAATAATAATAAATATTTTATTCAAAATGTAACAAGCTCCTTTCTTTAATTTTATTACTTTTATTTTATGAAAGAAACTTGTTATTTGTTTATTTGTTTATTTATTATTTTTTATTTTTTATTGTTTTAAATCTTGAATTAACTATGTTCCAGTTTAAAATATTCCAAAAAGCATCTATATATTCTGTTCTTTTTGTTTTATACTGTAAATAATACGAATGTTCCCACATATCTATTACAAGAATTGGTTTACATCCCCAAAGTGTTAAGTTTTGATGTTTTTCACATTGTAAAACATTTAATCTTTTCAATCGATTAGTCCAAACTAGCAAACACCATCCAGATGCTTCCACTTGAATTGCTGCTTCTGAAAATTGTTTTTTAAATTTATCAAAACTTCCAAAATCACTTATTATTTGTTCCATAAGTTCTATGCTTGGACTTGTTGGAATTGCAGGTCCTAAATTTTTAAAAAACATTTCATGTAAAATCACGCCTGATCCAAAAAAGCTTAAATTTTTTTCTAAACATTTTATATTAGAGTACTCATTTATCTCTCTAGCTTCTTTTAACTTTTCTTCTGTTTTATTAAAATTTTCCACATATCCTTTATATAATATATCATAATGTAATTTTAATGTTTCCATTGTATAATATGGTTCGAGTGCATTCATTGGATATGGTAAATCAATCATTTTTATCATAAATTATCCTCCACTAATATATTTATCATTAATATATATTATTTTTTCTTAGATTTATTCATGTAAAAAGCAAAGAAATATAGTAATAATTACTTACTTTCTTTGCCTTTTCATTTTTATAAACTTTGTTTTAACATCCAAATTATTTTTGTATATTCTTTTATATATTCATCCATCAAAATTGATGTCTCGTATTTTTTTAATTCATCTGCTCTACTCTTTATTTTTATTGCATCTGTTAGAATTGTCTGAAAATCTGTTATCAAATTAGTAATGATCTCATCTGATTTTACTTTTTTATTTTCTGCTTCTTTTATTTTTGTTACAGACATATAATCACTCAATCTTCCTAATGGTTCATTCCCAAGAATTAGTATATGCTCTGCTAATTCGTCAATCTGTTTAAAAATTATATTATAATATTCCTCTAATTTTTCATGAAATACAAAAAAATTCTTTCCTTCAATATTCCAATGATAGTTTTGTACTTTTCTAAAAAATACATTTAAATCTGCAAGCAATTGATTCAAGTCATTTATCATAATTTCCATAATACAAATCCTCCTATTAAATTTATATTATTATTTTCCCTTTTCTTTTAATTATTCGTATAAATACAAAAATAGTGTGACTTTAAATCACACTATTTCCTGTTTTGCTTAAAAATCGCACTATTTTTATATTATTTATTATAATTTTGTTCCACATTCTGTACAAAATTTTGCATCATTACTTACTTTTTTTCCACAATTAGGACAAAATTTTTCTGTTTGTTTTTTTGTTCCACACGTAGAGCAGAAGTTTCCTTCCACTTCTTTTTTACAATTTGGACATTCCCAAGTATCTTTTTTGTCTACTACTTGTTCATTAGTTATTGTTTGATTGTTTGTATTACCATTTTGCCAAGGTCCTGTCGCAGCACCTGTCATTACATTTCCTGATGCCATATTCATCATTCCTATTCCCATAAATCCATTTGCAGCTCCATTTGCATTTTTGGCTGCATCTTGAACAGCATTTGAATAAGCTCCAACCAAAGTCCCCTGTTGCATATATGAATTTGAACTTAATTCATAACTATCTATTTTCTTTTCAGAATCTTCATCTAATGTAACAGATTCTACAGCAAATCCTATAATTGAAATTCCTCTTCTTCTAAGTGGTTCATCAAATACCTTTTCATCCATTGTTCTTTTTATTTCGTCTGTTCTACTTGGTAATTCTAAAACAGGAACTTTATGTTCTGAATTTCCCAACTCATTTAACACATTTTGAAAAGATGCTATAACTTCTGCTCTCATTTGTTCAAGAAGGTCTGCTTTTCTATATACATTTGCTGTTCCTGCAATCTCATTCATGAATGCTGCTGGATTAGAAATTTTAAAAGTATATTTTCCAAAACATTTTACTTCTACTCTTAATGGTATCATTTGACCTGTCATTTGATTTGGTATTGGATGTGACCAATCTTGAAATGGTATTGGTGCTGGTGTTCCAAAATTATTTTTTATTATTTCTTTTATATTAAAGAAGAAGACAGCTTGTTGTTTTGCTGTAGCACCATTGTATGTAAATCTTTGCCACATTTCTTTAAATACTTCACCAAATTGCCCCGCAAAAAATGAAGGTGTACTTGAATCATCAAAAGTATATACTCCTTCTTCTGCTGTAGCATCTATTACCCTACCATTATCATATATAATAGCACATTGTCCTGGTCCAACAATAACTGTACTTTTGTTTGATATTACTCCTGTTTGACTTGTCTTTTTCATCATAAGTATATCATTTCCCAAATCTTCACATCTAATGGCTTCCTTCCATTGATCTTTTAAAGTACTTCCTATAGCACCTACTGCTGCTTTAATTAATCCCATATTTTTTCCTCCTAATATTTATATTTTATTTATAATCTTCTTTATAAGAAGACATTTTCCATGTTTTTAAGTTAATTGGTGTTATTTGTGACGAACAATATTCACAAACATAATTTCCAATTCCTATTAATGGAGCTCCACAATTTGGACAACTAATTGAAAAACTATTTCTATTATTTCCAATTTTGTTTTCATCATATATATATACAAATTTACAAGTATATCTTGTCTGTTTTTTTAAATTTGACATTTCATTATTTTCTGCTGTATTTTTATAATAATATTCTACTGTTGATGATGTTGTTATTGTCGCCATACCTTGACTTTTTATATATTCCTTTATTGCATGTTCATGAAATTTTATATTATCATATTTTATTGTTTGATTATTTAACTTTAGTTTTTTTATATTATCTTCTACTTTAAAGTATAAAAGTTTTAATTCGTCATCATCCTTTATGTTACTTATTGTTTTATACTGTATTGCATTAAATATTTTTATTAAATTTGACTCTACTTTTGAAAATAACAATTCTCTATTAAAATCCGGAAAGTCTCTTATTATTTCTGGCTCTAGCAATTTTGTCATTCCATTTACATTCTTTACTCTTGTATATTCTTCATTTTGAATCATTTTAGCATTTTTAGCTAAATTTATTAGTTCTTTAGTTTTACTTTTTCCTATTATTTTTTTCATATAACTATATACTATTAAAACTAAAACTGTTATTATAACTATTATACCTAAAATTGCTCCTAAAAAACCTAATAAAAAGTCCATTATGCTCTCCAATATATATTTTTAAATTTGTAATATGTAGATTATAAACTTTTAGTCTGTCTTTATCCTTTGAATTATAACCTCCTTTTATTATTTTATAATTTTTTACTGAAAAAAGTCAATATATTAACTATAATATCTATTGTTATTTTTATCCTTTTTATTATCTTATTTTTTAATTGACTTTTATAATATCTTTATATACAATTTATATGAAGGAGGAGACAAATATATGGATGAAAATTTAAAACAAAAAGTAAAAAAGTTATTGCCAGTAATTATTGCATCAGTACTTATCCTAGTACTTGTAATTACTACTTTAATTTTTACTTTAGGACGTGGAAATGATGATAAAACTTTAGGCTTAACTTTCGACCCCGATAAGCCTATTCCTGTTAAACAAAATAATTTATATGGATATATTTCATCTTCAAATGGTAAAGAACTAATTTCTGCAAAATATATTTCTGCAGAACCATTTTATGGTGATTATGCCATTGTGGAATTGAAAGAAGACAATTCTTATAAATATTGTATAATTGATAAAAAAGGTAATACTAAAATATCTTCTAAATCATCTATAAAGTATATTACAGAATATGGTCTATTCGTTGCAGATAGTAAATTATATAATGAAAAACTAAAACAAATATCTGATGATAATTCAGATATTACTTACAGAAGTTACGGATATTCTTCTTTTATACAATATGACAAAAACCATAAAGCAACTGAGTGTGGAATTATAAATAACAAAGGAAAAAAAGTCTATTCATACAAGTTTAAGGATTCCGAAGAATTCTTTTCATGTACAATTTCTGAAGCTGATGAAAGATTAGGTGAACAATATGCCAAAATTAATGTAGATAACAAAAAATATGCTATAATAAATTTAAAAAATGGTAAAATTGTATATGATTTTACAGAAGATTCTATTTTAGTTGATAATGATAACATTTTTACAATTTCGAATGTTAACTCAAATAATAAAAAAGTAATTTGCATATCAAAAAACAAGATCGCATATGAAACAGATGAAAATATAGACTTATCTTATTATGATATAGAAAACAAAATTCTTCAAATTTATAATAGCTCAAAAGACTATTCTGATAGATATTCTTACTATGATTTAAAAAAACAAACCACATTATCAGAAAAACCTGTAAAGGATTCAATAAATTCTATTGAAAGTTTAACAGGATATAAATCTTTTACTTCAAATAATAAGCACGGGGTCATGAAAAAAGATAAAACAGTTTTATCATGTGAATATGATGATATAGAATTTTTATCACCACCAACATTTAACTATATAAAATCAAAAACAAGAAAAGAATTAATTCTAGCCAAAACAAATGATACTTATAATATTATTAACTTAAAAAACAAAAAAACTATATTTAGTTTTAAATCCTCTAATATTGATTCATATAGTTATAGCACATTTGTAAAAGCTACTCTTTCAGATTCAGAAGAAACTTCTGTTTACAATTTATTAACAGGAAAATCTATGAACTTTGACAGTGATAGCCAAGTTTCAATATATTCTAATTACATTATAGTAACAAAAAACAATACAAAAACTTACTATAACACAAAATTTGCAGAAATTTATAAAGAATAAAAAAAGGCTTTTTATGAAGTGAACTTTAAAGTTCACTTCATTTTTTTAGCCTATCTTTCTTATTTTATTTTTATAAATTTTATTAATGATATAATTGCAATTCCTGTAAATGCAATTATTGATAATATAATTCCTGTATCTTCGGCTCCAGTTTTTGGAAGTGTTTCATCATTACTACTATTAATATCCTGTGCCTCGTTTATATTAGTTGGACTTGTTGTTTCAAAATTATTAGTATTGTTTTTTGTTACTTGGTTGATTATGCTATCTGTGCTATTATTAGTATTATTATTAGCACTATCATCAATATTATTATTTTCAGATTTTGATGAATTATTTTCTTCATTTTGATTTGATTTATCAGAATTACTTATTTGATTTCCACTATTTCCATTGACATTACTATTATCTGGCATAGGTACAACAATTTCATCTCCATTGTCTCCTTTTGATGGATTATCTGGTGTTGGATCCGGTGTTGGATCTGGTGTTGGGTCTG
>HF999520.1 GCA_000434015.1 Clostridium sp. CAG:571 | reverse complement strand
GATAGTGATGAAGATGGAAATGAAGTAACAGA
The DNA here is from genome assembly GCA_000434015.1 of Clostridium sp. CAG:571. Lineage (GTDB taxonomy): Bacteria > Bacillota > Clostridia > TANB77 > CAG-508 > CAG-492. The sequence continues at coordinate 580 of HF999520.1, read as the reverse complement.
TAAAGATTCAACACCAAATGAATGGATAGAAGGAGAAGATGATCAAGACATCGAGAAAATAAAAGTACAATATTTTGACTTAGCATTAAGAAAATGGGTAACAAAAGCGATAGTAACAGAAAATGGAAAAGAAACAGTAACAGAAACAGGACATAAAGCAGAAGATGATCCAGAAGAAGTAGTAAAAGTAGATTTAAAGAAGAGTAAAATAAAAGATGTAGTAGTAAAATTTGAATATCAAATAAGAGTAACAAATGAAGGACAAATAGCAGGAAGTGTAGAAGAAATATCAGATTATATACCAGAAGGATTAAAATTTGTAGCAGCAGATAACCCATTATGGAAAGAAGTAGATGGAAAAGTAGTAACAGATCAATTAGCAGGACAAATAATGCAACCAGGAGAAAGTAAAGAAGTAACAATATTATTGACATGGATAAATAGAGAAGATAATATGGGATTAAAAGTAAATGTAGCAGAAATAAGTAAAGATTATAATGAATATGGAACACCTGATATCGACTCAACACCAAATAATAAAGTACCAGGAGAAGATGATATAGATGATGCACCAGTAATG
>HF999519.1:53035-223722 GCA_000434015.1 Clostridium sp. CAG:571 | reverse complement strand
TTACTTACCCTTTGCTGGGCGCACAATTACTATATTCTTTACTTTCTTTATATGTCAAAAAATACTGCCAATCACTTTTTTCTATTTTCTCAACAATTTTCTTATATATCTCATCTTCTCTTTCATAAAAATCTGTAACATTACATTCTACTTCCGCACATTCTAAAATATATTTTTTATCTGCCTTTTTCATTGCTTCAAATAATTTATCTATTTCTTCTTGATTCATATATTAAAATCTCCTTTTTCTTTTGTTTTACATATGATTATATATATTATATAACTTAAAGAAAAAAACAAGTCAAATAAATCTTAAATTTTTTTATTTTAAGATTAAAATGTATTTAAGTCAAAATCTAATATTATTTATTTCTTCACAAAAAAATTGTCTCATTTTATATATATTATGATATAATTAGCAAAAAATAATTTATTGAGAGGATTACCTATGGGAAAACATTCAAAAAAGAAAATAGATATAAAAAAAGAAAATAATACTAAAAATAGAAAGAACAAAAAAAATAATACAAATACCCAAGAATTGGAACAGAATTTTTCTGAAAAAGAACTAAAGAGAAGAAAAAAAGATTCTAAAAAAATAAAAAAAAGTGATTCAAAATTAAAAAGAAAAATAAAAAAAATAACATTAATTATTCTTTTTATTTTTATAATAATTTTTGCAATTGTTAAAGGAATATCTATTCACAAATGGCAATCTATTGCAAAAGAAATGGTTACAAATACAGGTTCTATTATTTTAGATAAAGACGGAAATACTATTGCTACATTAGGAACTGAAAAGATTCATAAAAATACTACTTTGTCACAAATGCCAAACAATTTAAAAAATGCCTATGTAGCTATAGAAGACGAAAGATTTTATAAACATCATGGTGTTGATGTAAAAAGAACAAGTTCAGCAATATTTTCATATGTAATACATTTTGGTTCATCTTCATTTGGTGGAAGTTCTATAACTCAACAATTAGTAAAAAATATTACTGGAAATGATGCTTCCTCTATTTCCAGAAAAGTAGAAGAATGGTCTAAGGCTATTGAATTAGAATTTTGTTTATCCAAAGAAGAAATTTTAGAATCATACTTAAATATTATTTATGTTGGTCCAAACATCTATGGAGTTGAAATGGGTGCTAAATATTACTTTAATAAAGATGTCAAAGATCTTACATTAGAAGAATGTGCTTTTTTAGCAGGTATAAATCACAGTCCTAATTCATATAACCCTTTTCAAGACACAGATAAAAAGTCTGAAAAAATAAAAAAGAGAACTAAATTAGTATTAGATAAAATGTTAGAATTAAACTATATTTCTAATGAAGATTATGAAACTGCCACTTCTAATCTAGAAAAAGGATTAAATTTTAAAAAAGGAGATATTGCTTCAAATAATGTTGTATATTCTTATCATACTGATGCTGTAATATCTCGGAATAATTTCAGATATTGAAAAAAAGCAAAAAATGGATACTACATTTGCAACTAATTACTTAAATATGGCTGGTCTTACTATATATAGTACACAAGATTCTAGCATTCAAAAAGAAATGGAAACCGAATTTGAAAAAACTAAATATCAAATAAAATCTAAAAATGATTCTTCTACTACTTCACAGGCTGCAATGGTTATAATTGATCATACTAATGGATATGTTGTTGGGTGTGTTCGGTGGACTTGGTAAAAAAACTACTTCTAGAGGATTTAACCGTGCGACTCAAGGAATTAGACAAACCGGTTCTGCAAGTAAACCTTTAACTGTTCTTGTTCCTGGTATTGACAAAAAACTTTTTACAGCTTCTACTATATTTGATGATACTAAAACGACATTTTTAGATAAAAAGAAGGAAAACTATTCTCCTACAAATAATGCTAATTATTTAGGAAAAATAACTGTAAGAAGAGCATTAGAATCATCACAAAACATCCCATTTGTTGAAATGATGGAAAAAATAACTCCTGCTACTTCTATAAAATATTTAGAGAAAATGGGAATTACTACCCTAACAGAAGAAGATAGTAATTTAGCTCTTGCATTAGGAGGCCTAGAAAAAGGAGTTAGTCCTCTTGAAATGGCTGGAGCTTACAGTTCCATTGCAAATGACGGAGTATATATCGAACCTATTTTTTATACAAAAATAGCACATTCTAATGGAAAAACTTTAGTTACTAAAAAACAAAAAAGACAAAAAGTTATTTCTAATTCTGTTGCTTACATTATAAAAAACTTACTAACTAGTCCTGTAACTGGTTCACATGGTACCGCTACTAATTGCTCAATATCAGGAATGGATGTGGCAGCAAAAACAGGAACAACAGATGATGATTATGATCGTTGGCTTTGCGGTTTTACAAATTATTATACAGCCGTTACTTGGTATGGTTTCGATTTTAATGAAAACATTGATTTTGCTGGTAATCAAAATCCTGCTAGTGTTTTATGGTCTAATGTCATGTCTTCTATTCATAAAAAATTAGACAAAAGTAAATTCCAAAAGCCAAATAATGTACTTAGTGCAACTATTTGTTCTTCATCTGGTGAACTTGCAAATGGAAATTGTCCAGATACTTATACAGAATACTATTTAAAAGGTACTCTTCCATCTACTTGTAAAGAACATAATTCTTCTAATAAGAATAACAAAAATAACACTACACAAAACCAAAATAATACAATATCCAATAATGTTTCTAATAACTCCATTTACGACAATTCTATAACTAACACTACACAAAATAATATAATAGAAAATGATACAACCCAAAATAATACAAACCAAAATATCACTAATAAAACAAACACCAATACAAACAATAACACATCATCAAACTCTACAAAAAATAATAATACTACACATAATAATACCTCTAATACAAATACAAGTAATAATAATCCTACAAAAAATAACACCATCAATAATACTACATCAAATAAAAATACTAACACTAATACTTCCACTTCAAAAAACACTACAAATTCTACTACATCAAATACCAACTCAAATAATCAAAACAAATTAGATTAACATTTTTTATAATGTATAACTTATAACAAGAATTTATTTTTTACGACAAAAGAGCACAAAATAAGACAAAAAAGTGCTCTTTTTTCTATCTAATTTATTTGATTATTTTTACTTATTATGTTATAATATAATATATTGACTCAATTTACAGGAGGTTTATTACATGCAAAATACACCAAATGATGATATAGATACTTTTTTTAGTGGTATTTATGATTTATCCAATCGCATAAAAAATATTATTCATAATATAAAATTATATGCTTCTGCAGACCCTTCATACTTTACTGCTATTGACTTTGATAAAATTCCTAATATTTCTACAACTTTAAATAATAAAATTGTAGAAGTTGGAATTTATTATAAACAACATGATTTATCTTTTTATGATTTTTCACCACTTTCACACATAATTCTATGTGATTTATGCAGCTATGTTTATGGAGGATTTATCGACCTTAAAGATTTTTTTAAAATAACAAATATTCTTACATATCAAGGTCCTATTTCTAAATATATGCCAAAAGTAGAAGAAAAGCAAAATGAACCTTTAAAGCCTGGAAATATTATGAATTATTTAAAAGAAAGAAAAAAACGCAAAGAAAATTCACTTACAGCAGACTATCTCTTTAGAGCTGATTTAATAGAAAGATTGCCTATTGTATTAAACAATTATTATGATAAAGACACAAACTTATTTAATTACGATTTGCCTCAAAATATATCTACAAGTATATTAAAGTTTTTTAAAACTCATCCTACTAATATCACAATAGATAATATTAATAGTATTGAAAACGAATTAGCACAACTAGATATGTCTTGCATAATTCCACAAATTCAGGAAAATTTAAAAACTATTATTATAAATTATTTACGCCATTCTAGAGATTCTAAACCAACTTGCATCCAACATATAAGCTTATTAAATAATATTCCACAAACTTTACATGATGCTTTTTATCAGTCAGATTTATCAACTGGAAATTCAGTTTCAATTTGTTCTATGTTTGAACCAAAACATAGTAGCTATAGTAATAACTCTAAAACAGCTCCTATAAGCATTAACCCACTTCCAAATTTTGATGAAATAGATTAATAAATTCAAAAAAATAATTATTTATATAAAATTTAAAGAGAAGTTATTTTGTTAATTAAATAGCTTCTCTTTTTATACTTATTCCCCTTAATTTTTATTTACTTTTTTCATCCTTTTAGTTTTGATCATTCGAATATAGTTTTTATTTTTCCTTTTCCTTTTTCATAAACAACATCTATTATAGCTCCATTTACCACTGCCATTTGAGGCGCTACATGACCTATATCTACATCATAAATAATTGGAATATTTAAATCTTTTAATGCTCCCAAAACTGCTTCGTAAAATTTAACTCCATAATCCTCTCTTACAAAAAGTGGTCTTCCAAATATTATTCCTCTACAATTTTCAAAATATCCAGCACTTTTCATTTGCCATAAATTTCTCATAACCTGACTGCTACTCATTTCATATACTTCTAAAAACCATACAATTCCATCATATTTATATTTTTCAATGTATTGACTTACAAAGTCATATTTAGTTCCAATTAAATTTAATATATCATCCATACATCCACCAATACTTCTACCTGAGAAGTTTAAAAATTCATCACCCTTTAAACTTTTCCAAGATGACACTACTTCTAGTTTATATTCTTCTAGTGGATCTACTCTTTCACACATTAAATTTTTATCTTCACATTTTTCAAAACTCTCTTGAATAACATCTTTTCCTTCCAGCATTCTGATTGAATCTGTTAAATTTTTATATAAATTTCTCATTCCATATGCTTTTATATTTGGTCCATATATTGTTGCAATATCCAGCATAGTTGTAAAAACAAATGAGATTACTGTAATATTTGAATATCCTTGAATCCATTTTAATTTACTTTTACTAATTTTATTAAAATCTAAATACTCTAAAATTTCTGCTAAAAAATCTCCTCCTGTTGCCATAATAATTGCAGAAATATTTTCATCATTCCATAACTCCATAAATTCTTCTGCTCTTTTTTTAGCATCTGCGCTTCTTCCCAATTCACATTTTCGAACATCTTCAGTTTCTCTTACTTTATATCCCAAACTTCCAAAATTATTTTTTACATTATCCAATCTTAACCAATCTTCCTTTTTAGTTATTCCTGCAGATGGCGCTGTAATTCCTATTGTATCTCCAATTTTTATAAAATCTGGATATCTCATAATTAACTCCTTTCGTCTTATAATTTTTATAGAATATTATCATAATAAAAAAATATTTTCAATTGGGGACGGGGCAATTATTTTAAATATATATATCTTGGCATATTTGCATTGATTTTATTATGTAAATATGATATATTAAAGAATATATTTATTGTGCGAGGTGCTTTTTATGAAAAAAATGTTATTAGTAACTCAAGATGAAGAACTTTCTGAAAAAACTAGTGAATTATTTAGTGAAAGTTTAAATTTTATTAAACAAATTGCTTCAGATTCCAATATCCAATATTCACAATTAGCTTGCTTTAAATATAAAGATGGTTTACTTCAAAATCTGATCACAACATATCTAGATAACACTAGTTATAGAAGCGCCAGTGTTATATTTGATTCACCTAATAATATTAATACGTTTAATCAGATCTTTCCACGAGATCAAAAAAATTCTTATCACAGAAATATTTTTACTACTACAAATACCGTAAGTGTTTCTGATATAAGAAATGCTCCTACACAAACTGAATATTTTCCTCGTATTAATAGCAATTATTTCTTTAATAATCCAGCAGAATTATTATGTAATAATTTTGATTATGTAATATTGCACCATGGTGGTTCAGATTTAGTTTATTATTTTTCTATGTTAAATAGAAGCCTTATAACTCAAACAGAAGATCCAATAAGTCTAAAGAAATTAATATTAGTAAATAAAAATCATACATTTGATAATTTATTAAAACAATACATAACCTTTTCCGAATTAGGAATAGAAAATAACAATTTACCTAATAGTATTTGTGTTTCTCCTTCCTTAAATGATTGTTTGTCTATTTTGGAACAAGAAACAATATATACTCCTCAAGTAAGTTCAAACTCTACATATATTATGGAATAAAATTTATAAAAAAATAAAGTAATAAAGTAAAATATCCAAGTTATTGTTTTTATCTTTATTATTTTATTTTTTTATTTTTATGCATTTATATATTTACTTTTTACTTTTTATGTTATAATTTATTCTATACAAAAGTAAAAGGAGGAATTTATTAAATGAAAAACAAAAAAATACTAATTATACCAATTGTCATAATTATACTATTGGTAGCTCTAGCAGGAGTATCTGCATTTTTATATTTTAAAACAGATCTTTTTAAATCTCCAAAGCAATTATTTTTTAAATATCTTGGAGAGTCTGTATCTTCAACAAAAAACTTTAACTATGATAAATCTTTAGCAAACTATAAAGAATTATCTCAAAAATCTTCAAAATCTACTGGTGAAATAACAGGTTCAATTACTGATAATTCATCAAACACATCTTCTTCATCTAAATCTATTGAAGATGCTATTAACAATTCTAAAATAGAATATTCTATAGAATCCATACCAAGCAAGAATAAATATCACGCTAGTATAAAACCTAACTACAATGATTCAGAAATTACTAATCTAGAACTATTAGCAGATAATGATAGTTATGGCGCAAAATGTACAGATTTATATGATAAATATGTATATTTTGAAAACAATAATTTAAAAACTCTTGTTTCTAAATTTGGAATAGATTCTAAATATATTCCAGATAAGCTTGAAAAAGTTGATATATATGAATTATTAAACATTTCTGCTGATTCAAGAACTCAAATTGTTGATAGATATCAAAAACTATTAGACTCAAAGTTAACAAAAGATATGTTTACATCAAACAAAAAAGTTACAACATCTGTAAATGGTACAAATGTAAAAGCTAATGCATACACTTTAACTATAAATGGTGAACATGCATATGATATTTTACTTAGCTTTTTCCAAACTTTAAAAGATGATGACCAAACATTAGATTTAATTATAGAAAAATGTGAAAAATCTGGTGTTACAAAAGCTTACGAAACTCAAGAAAATATCCAAAGTTCTATATATTCTATATCATCTGATAATAATGATGATGAAATTCAAATTACTTTTACTAAAGACAGTTTAAAAGATGATATTCAAACTTTAATTGAATCTTTGCAAGATTCAAAAGACAACTTCTCAGCTGATGAAAGTGTTCAAATAATAGTTTATTCATATAAAGGAAAAACAGCTAAAATTGAATTCAAAAATGGTAGTGATGAAACTTCTGCTTTTTCTATAGAAATAACACACAATAAATCTGAAGAAATAATTACGCTTAATTCTGACGATACTACATATATAAAAGCTAATTATTCTTCTTCAAAAAAAGAGAAAAAAGCAACAATCGTACTTTATGAAGATAATGATACTGAATTTGCTAACTTATATATAGAACATAAAAAAGATAAAAATAAAATTAATTTTAAAATTAATGACTCTTCTAATTCTGTTCTTGAATTAAATATTGATTCTAATGGTCAAATTGGTAAAGGCACTATAGAAACTGTTTGTAATTTGAAATTTAAAGAAGAGGATGATTTAGAAATAAACTTAAATTTAAATAATTCTACAACTTATACTGATGATATTAATATTGATGATTTAAGTTCAAATAATGGTGAACTTTTAAATACTATATCTAACACAAAAATGAATGATCTTTACAAAGAAATTTATTCAAATTTACAAAAGGTTTTACCTGAAAAGGCAAAACTTTTAGGAATTGATCTTCCAAAAGATATATTGTCAAAACTTGATCCAGACGCTGATAAAAAAACTATTACAGAAAAAGATTTAACTGGATATACAGTTTATAAAGATTCTACTACTCGGAATACAATTTGCTTATCCTGAATCTTGGGTAACACCTTCTGGTAAAACTGGTATAATATTTGCAGATACTACAACTGGTTCAAATATAAACTTAGTAACAGATTCAGTCTCAAGCTCATATACTTTATCTTCATATATAGATGCAACTATATCAAGTTTAAAATCAGTTTTTGGAGATAAACTTGATGGAGATATATCTAAAGAATTTGTAAGTTTAAATGGAAAAGATGCTTATATCATTTCTTATACAATATCTCAGAATGATATTAAAGTAAAAGCAACTCAAATATGTTTTATTGATAACAATACTGCATATATTTTAACTATAACTTCTAGAAATGAAAACTATAATCAAGAAAATATAGATACAATTATTAGTTCTTTTAAAAAATAATTTAATACCAAAAATACCAAGTATCATTTTTACTTGGTATTTTTCTTTTTATTAATTTTAGACATTTACACTATTTTCTATATAACTTTTATTTCAGCTTTTATAAAAAGTCTATCACATTTTATTACATTTTTTATTTTTAAAACTCAATCTTTTCTGAAACCCATGATTCTACTTCTTCTATTGGAAGTCTTATTTGTTCCATTGTATCTCTATCTCTAATAGTTACAGAATTATCTTCTAAACTATCAAAATCTACTGTTACACAATATGGTGTACCAATTTCATCTTCTCTTCTATATCTTTTTCCTATACTTCCTGCTTCATCATAATCACACATAAATTTACTTGATAATTTTTCATATACCTCTTGTGCTTTTTCACTTAACTTTTTAGAAAGTGGAAGTACAGCAATCTTATATGGTGCTAAAGCTGGATGTAAATGAAGTACAGTTCTTGTATCACCTTCTGCAATTTCTTCTTCCTCATAGCTGTTACATAAAAATGCTAAAGCTACTCTATCACATCCAAGTGAAGGTTCTATTACATATGGTACATATTTTTCATTTGTTTCTGGATCTAAATATGACATATCTTGTTTAGAATGTTCCATATGCTTATTTAAATCATAATTAGTTCTATCTGCTATTCCCCATAGTTCTCCCCATCCAAAAGGAAATGCAAATTCAATATCTGTTGTTCCTTTACTATAAAAAACTAATTCTTCCTTACTATGATCACGAAGACGAATATTATTCTCTTTCATTCCTAAATTCAATAACCAATTCTTACAAAAACTTCTCCAATATTCAAACCATTCTAAATCTGTTCCTGGTTTACAGAAAAATTCAAGTTCCATTTGTTCAAATTCACGTGTTCTAAATGTAAAGTTTCCTGGTGTAATTTCATTTCTAAAAGCTTTACCAATTTGAGCAATTCCCATTGGCAATTTTCTTCTTGTTGTTCTTTGTACATTTTTAAAGTTCACAAAGATTCCCTGTGCTGTTTCTGGTCTTAAGTAAATTTCTGATGTTTTATCCTCTGTTACTCCTTGAAAAGTTTTAAACATCAAATTGAATTTTCTTATTTCTGTAAAATTATGAGCTCCACAATTTGGACAATTTATATTATTCTCATTCATAAATTTTATCATTTCATCATCTGTCATTCCATCTGCAATCATATCTTTTCCGTTATTATGAGCCCACTCTTCTATTAATTTATCTGCTCTGTGTCTTGTTTTACATTCTTTACAATCTATTAATGGATCACTAAATCCTCCAACATGCCCTGATGCAACCCATGTCTCTGGATTCATTAAAATCGCTGCATCAAGACCTACATTATATTTGTTTTCTTGTATAAACTTTTTTCTCCAAGCATTTTTTATATTATTCTTTAATTCTACTCCTAATGGTCCATAATCCCAAGTATTAGCTAATCCACCATAAATTTCTGAACCAGCATAAATATATCCTCTGTTTTTACAAAGTGATACTATTTTGTCCATTGTTAATTTTTCCATAAAACCTACCTCCTAAAATAATATATTTGCTAGTATGTTTAAATTTAACTAATAGTTTTTCATTTTAAATTTTTTCTAAAACAAAAAAACTCTCATCACACTACTAGCTTAAAAGCTAGGGACGAAAGTTTATAAATTCCGCGGTTCCACCCTAATTGATAGTATATTTTTATATCTATCCTCTTTATTTTTGTCTTGGCTCCAAAGCTCCCCATATATTTATTATTATTAGCTTTCACCTATTACTAACTCTCTTTTTAATAATAAAATATATTTTTTCTTTTTCAACACCTTTTTAATTTGTTTTATTTTATCAATTATAGATTTAAAAGTCAATAGTTTACTTAATATATTTAAAGAGCTATACTTCTTTATTTTTTAATCACTTAACTTTTCCATTTTTTTTCTATATAAATTTTTATTTGCTTTAAATATTATTAACTTTTGTACATTATTATTTCAAAAAGAAATTTACTATTTTATTTATATTATTTAATTATTTTTTTCTTTACTTCTTTTATCTTGAATTATCTCCATTTCTTTTTCGGTAATTAATGTTACATTATTTTCTTTTGCCCAGGCGACACAACCTTTTAAAACAGTATTTAAAAACACTCTTGGAACTTTTATTAATTTTGCACATGCTTCATCTGTAAATTTAACTTCAGTATCAATTCTTGATGCTGCATATTTCACTGTATTTAAACTAATTCCTTTATTCGCTGGAATTGGTTCAGATATTGGTCTTTTAAATCTTGTATACCAAAAGTTCTTATTATCACGATATCCATAATCTACTGGAACTCGTGGAAATACATTTGCATTTACTCCATTTAATATTGCATTATAATACTTTGGCTTCATTAATATATTATCAATTTTTAATATAAAGTGTGCTCCATATTGGCTTGTTATACCATTAAATTGATGATATGGTGGTAAATATTCATCTTGTACTTTGTCATTTTCTGCACCATCTAACTCTTTAACCCAAGTACATTCAAATACTTGAAAAGCCTCACTAATTATCTTTGGATATTGTTCATTTTGATTTTCTCTTGCTCTTTTTCCATCAACCAAATTAAATATACAATCTTTCATTTTTTCTTCTGTTGTTTCTCCTGGATATCCTAATCTTACTGCTTCTTTAAAATATTTTCTTTTATCTGTTATAAAATTGATTGAACATTTTCCTGTTCTTAATATATTTTTTGCTGTATTTGAATTATTTCTACAACACAATAACATTGCATAATAATCTTTTCCTGCTATGTAATATGGGAAACATAATGAATATGATCCTAAATTTGTTTCTCCTGATTCACTTAATGTTCCTATTTCTGTTGTTGGCATTGGAAAAAAACTTGATGTTTGATAAAAATTATCTACTATCCTTAAATCTTTAAAACCATTTAACTCTTCAATTTTCTTTTCCATTTGTATCTCTCCTATCTTAACTTTTTACTTTATGTTTGGTAAAATAATTATTTATTCTTTAGTTATCTATTTTTTTACACATCGTATTTTATCATATTTAATATATTTTTTAAATATATTTTAAGGAATTCATTTTACTCTATTTTATATGTTATTTATTGTCGATTTTTTTGTTTATATATATTTTTTTGCTTATACTGTTACAAATCTTAGCCTTATATTACAAAATTATTGCTTAATCATTTCATTTACAAATATTATGTTTCCCTCTGTTTGTTTTTTTATTTCATATTGTATTTGTGGATAATGTGGATAACCTTGTGAATAATTGATATGTATGTGTTTTATAGGTCATTTTATTCACATACTTTTCAACATTCATAGCATCCGCAAAATAACAGCATGTATCATTTCATTATGTTTATCAAACAAAAAGTTGTAAAACATTTTTTCAATTTGCCAAATATTAAATTTTTATGAATCAAAATAACCTTAATACTCTTTATTATTACTAATAATATTTCACAAAATTAGTAACACCTTTTTTCTAGTAAAAATTTTAACTTTTAACATAAAAAAAGCAAAGTACCAAAAACTACTAAAAAATAGTATATGCTCTTTGCTTTTTTATATCTTTTTTTATATTTATTTTTTACATATAATTTAATATTATTAGATCTTCTATTATTATTTATACTTTCTATATTTCCTATTTTAATAATTTATAATTTTAAAACATATATACTTTTAAGTATATTAATAATATTATTTCAGAAATTAGTATAACTGGAAAACCTATCACAAACTGAATCTTTTTTGTTTTATGCCTAAAAGTATACATTCCAGCTATTCCTCCAATTCCTCCTCCAAGTAATACAAACATAAATAAAGTTGCTTCTTTAATTCTCCAAGAACCGCCTTTTTGCTTTTTCTTTATCTATCCACATTGCTAAAAACGCTATTATATTAATTGCTATAAAATAAATTATTATATTTCTTATGTTAAACACATCTGTCATATTTACACTTGGATTCATATAAGATTCTTCCTTTCTATTACTTTATAACCTTCTCTAATATTTACAAAATTAAATATTTTTATAAAATGCTTAGTTTATATATTTTTTTCTTTATAAAACTATAATTAAAATTATGAATTAACCAAATAAACTCATTTGGTTGCTTTGGCTCATTCCTTTTAAACATCCTACATTTTTTAATGTTTCTATTGCAACTTTTCCAATTTTTGACCTTATTTTCATATCGTCTATAGACATAAACTTTCCTTCTTTTGCTGCATTATATATTCCTTCTGCATCTATTGGTCCAAGTCCAGGAATAGCATTTAGTGGTGGACGAATTCCATCTTCCTCCATTATAAATTTATCATGGTGTGACAAATATAAATCTATTGGTAAAAAGTTTATTCCTCTTTCATACATTTCCAAAACAAGCTCTAAAACCGGATACATTTCTTTGTCTTTATTTTGTGCACTATTTCCCTCTAAATCTATTTCTTTCATTTTATTTTTTACTCTTTCTTTTCCATGACACATTATTTCACTATCAAACTGTTTTGCTCTTATAGAAAAATATGCAGAATAATATGCTTTTGGTATATGTACCTTAAACCATGCTATTCTAAAGGCCATTGTTACATATGCAGCCGCATGGGCCTTAGGAAACATGTATTTTATTTTTTCACAAGATTTAATATACCAATCTGGAACATTGTGTTCTTTCATTAAAGCTTTATACTCTTCCCATTTTGCCGGATCTTTTAGTGCTTTTCCTTTACGCACTGTTTCCATTATCTTAAAACTTGGATTTGGTGGTAATCCTTGTTTTATTAAATAAATCATAATATCATCTCTACAACATATTGCTTCATTTAATGTTACTGTTCCTTCTTCTATTAAACTTTGTGCATTTCCAAGCCATACATCTGTACCATGTGATAATCCAGAAATACGAATTAATTCATCAAATGTTTTTGGTCTTGTATCTAAAAGCATTCCGTCTTACAAACTTTGTTCCAAACTCTGGAACCCCAAAACTTCCAACTTGTGAATTTATTTGTTCTGGTGTTACTCCTAAAGCTTCTGTTGAACTAAAAATTGACATTGTTTCTTGGTCATCAAGTGGTATCTTTTGAGGATTTACTCCTGTTATATCTTGAAGCATACGAATAATAGTCGGATCATCATGTCCCAGAATGTCTAGTTTTAGTAAGTTCTGATCTATAGAGTGATAATCAAAATGAGTTGTTATAATATCAGAATTTGGATCATCAGCTGGATGTTGTACCGGTGTAAATTCGTATATTTCTCTTCCCTTTGGTACAACTATAATTCCTCCTGGATGCTGACCTGTTGTTCTTTTTATTCCTGTACATCCTGATGCTAGTCTTAAAACTTCTGCATTATTTATTGGAATTCCTCTTTCTTCATAATATTTTTTTACATAGCCATATGCTGTTTTATCTGCAACAGTACCAACTGTTCCAGCTTTAAATGTAGTTCCTTTTCCAAAAATCACTTCAGTATATCTATGTGCTTTTGCTTGATATTCTCCTGAAAAGTTTAAATCTATATCTGGTTCTTTATCCCCATTAAATCCGAAGGAATGTCTCAAAAGGTATATCCATTCCATCTTTGTCTAACTTATGACCACATTTAGGACATGTTTTATCTGGTAAATCAAATCCATTTTTATATCCATAGTCAGTAAAGTCTGAATATTTACAATTTGGACATCTATAATGCGCAGGAAGAGAATTAACCTCTGTAATTCCTGTCATATTTGCAACAAATGATGATCCAACAGATCCACGTGATCCAACCAAATATCCATCTTCATTAGATTTCCATACTAATTTTTGTGCAATTATGTACATAACAGAGAACCCATTTTTTATAATTGAATCTAATTCCTTTTGTAATCTATTTGCTACTATTTCTGGAAGATTTTCTCCATATAGTTCATGTGCCTTTGTATATGCAATATCTTTTATTGTTTGTTCACAATTATCGATATATGGTGGACACTTTTCTGGAGAAATTGGACTTATCCTCTCACACATATCAGCTATTTTATTTGTATTTGTTACAACAACTTCATATGCTTTTTCTTCTCCTAAGTACTCAAATTCTTTAAGCATCTCCTCTGTTGTTCTTAAATAAAGTGGTGCTTGCTGGTCTGCATCATCAAAACCTTGTCCTGCCATTAATATTCTTCTATATACTTCATCTTGTGGATCCATAAAGTGCACATCACAAGTTGCTACTACAAGTTTACCTAATTTTTCTCCTAAATGAACAATTTTTTCATTTATTTCTTCTAATGCTCTTGTATCTGGAACTGTTTCATTTCGAACCATAAACATATTATTTCCAATTGGTTGAATCTCCAAATAGTCATAATCTTTTGCAATATCTTCTATTTCTTCATCTTCTTTTCCTGCAATTATAGCTCTATATAGTTCTCCTGCCTCACAAGCACTACCAATCATTAAACCTTCAGAATATTTTTTATATATAGATTTTAAAATACGAGGTTTTTTATAAAAATAGTGTAAATGAGAAAGTGATATTAATTTATATAAGTTTTTAAGTCCTACATAATTTTTTGCCAAAATTATTGCATGATAACTTGGTAATCTTTTATAATCTGCTTTTCCTATATTAAGTTTATCAATATCATCTACTGTTTTTACATTTTTTTCTTTTAACATATCAAGCATAACCTTTAATACCTTAACTGTAGTATCTACATCATCTAAAGCTCTATGTGCAACTTCTACTTTTATTCCTAATTTTTCTGCAATAAGTCCTAATTTATATTTTTTAAATTCTGGAAAAAGCTCTTTTGCAAGTCTTAAAGTATCTAGATATGTATTTTCTAAAGAAAGTCCTAATAATTTTGCATTATATTTTAAAAATCCTATATCAAAATCTGCATTATGTGCAACTAAAACACTATCTCCTACAAACTCTATAATTTTTGGCATAACCTTTTCTATTGTTTCTGCATCTTTTACCATATCATCTGTTATATTTGTTACTTCGATTACTCTTTGTGGTATTGGTTTTTCTGGATTTACAAAACATGAAAACTCATCAATTACTTCACCATTTTTAAATTTCATTATTCCAACTTCTGTAATTTTTTCTGTTCTAAAAGAAAAACCTGTTGTTTCTAAGTCTAAAACACAATAAGTAGTATCTATATCTTGTCCTTTTGGAAAAGATACGCAAGGAGTTTTGTCTGGCACTAAATATGCTTCTACTCCATAAATTACTTTCATATCTTTATTATCAAAACCTAATAATTTATGTGCTTCTGGAAATGCCTGTACAACACCATGGTCTGTTATTGCAATAGATTTCATTCCCCATTTCATTGCTCTTTTTATTAAATCTTTTGCAGAAGTCATTCCATCCATTTGACTCATTTGTGTATGCATATGAAGTTCTACTCTTTTTACTTTTGCTTCATCTTTTCTTTCTTTTCTTTTAATTCCAGATGTTTCTACAATAGTATTTGCAATTACTCCTAATTCTTTTGCAAAAGGATCAAATTGTGCTGTTCCACCTATTTTTATTCCTTTAGCTGATTTTATTCTTCCGAGAAACAGCTTTAAATTTTTCTTTTTCTATAAAAGATTTACAAGTTATTGTACTTGTACCATCATATAAATCAAACATAAATAGAAACTTTCCATTTTTTAATTCTCTTGAGTCTGTATTTATTACTTCACCATCAAGAGCAATTTTTCCACTATCTATGGATACATCTATTACTTTTACTAATGGTTCTTTAATATTTTGATTCCTTCCTAAAATTAAAGGAGTAATTTCTTCTACTTCTTCTTTATTTTCTTGTTTTTCTATATTCTTATTACTATCTTGTTTTACTTTATTTTCTTGTTTTTCCTTAAGTATTTCTTTTGAAACCTTTTCTTCTTTTTCTTCATTAACAACTAATTGTTCTTGGAATTTTTTGATAACTTCTGTTTGAACATTTTTAGTATATTCTTCAACTTTTCTTTTAGTTTCTACTGAATTGTTATCTATATATTTAACTTTATATCGCTTTCCAAATACGTTAAACAATAAATCTGAAAGTATTACATCCATTCCTCTTGCAACTAGTATATCTGCTCCTGATAACTTCAAGTTTATATTAATAATATTATCTTCAACTAAGATTTCACTATCTCTTAATAATGCTTTTGTTAGTGGATGTTTATATGATAAATAATCTAGAATATCTTCCCATTCTTTTGTAAAATCTTGAGAAATATCTTCTATATATTTAACATGTATTACAGCTTCTTTAAGCATAAATCTTTTTACAAGATACCTCTCAAAGTATCCAACTGCTTTTACTTTTATAGGTTTGTCGGATAAAATATTAACTTCTAATTTATTAGTTTTTTTATATAAATTTATAGATTCTATTTTAGTATTTATTATATTATTATTTACTTCAAAATCCTTAAAAACTTCTTTTAGCATTTTTAATTTTGTATCACTCATATTTTTAATATTTTATCCTCCTTTTTTTATTTAATTTTATTTAAAAATTCTCCATACATCATTGCAGGTTATATATATCGATAAAGTAATTAATATAAAAAATCCTGCAGATTGTATAAACATTTCAGTTTTTTCTTCAAATTCTTTTCTTCTAACTGCTGTTATTATTAAAAGTAGAATCTTTCCTCCATCAAGTGGTGGAAATGGAAGTAAATTTGTAACTCCCAAAGACAAAGATATTAATGCAATAATATAAATATATTCTTTTAAGCCTTCAGTTGACGAAACAACACTTGATATTCCAACTGGTCCCATTAATTGATTTGTCGATACTTTTCCTGTAAATAACTGTTTTAAATTTTCTATTATTGAAAAACAGAAATCTAAAGTTTCATGAAATGAATAATATAATTTATTTCCAACTGTATTTTCTGCCACTTTTAAATTTATTCCTAAATAATATTTAGATTTTTCTTCTGGAGTTATTGTAAATTCTTTTTCTTCATTATTTCTTCTTACTAAAATCCTTAATTCTTTATTTTCATTTTCATTAATTGATTCTATAAGTTTTTCTATATTATTTTCAACATCTTCATCATTTATTTTCAATATAACATCATTTTCTTGCATTCCTTGCAACTTTGCTGAACTATTTTCTTGCAGTGCTACAATTTTAGTAGAATCTCCATCTTTTAGATAAATTCCTGTTTCTTTATATTTTTGTTCATTTGGAATAATTTCATATTCTATTAGATCGTTTTCCCTTTTTACTAGAACTTTTACTTTTTCTCCTTTAGAATTTGATACCTGGTTATTTATTTCTTCCTGATTAATAACTCTTTTTCCATTAATTTTTACTATTTCGTCATCTGCTTGTAATCCTGCTATTTTAGCATTATACCCGTCTAATACCAACTCTATTTTATTAGTTGTAAAATTATTATTTGTTGTCATTAGACAAAAGTATATAATTATTGCAAATATTATATTAACCATTCCGACCGAGCTACTACTATAGCAATTCTTTTTGGAATAGAAGCTTTACTAAAAGAACCCTCTTCTAAAGAGCGTTCTTCTTCACCTTCCATGCTGACAAATCCCCCTAAAGGAATTAATCTCAATGCATATTTTGTTTCTTTTCCTTGTTTTTTCCAAATTGTTGGTCCAAATCCTATTGCAAATTCATTTACCTTTACTTTGCAAAGTTTAGCCACTATAAAATGTCCACCTTCATGAATGAAAATTAATAAGCCTAAAAGAAATATTATTTTTATAGCATTTATTAAAAAAGTTAACAATTCTTCTTTCCTCCATTATAATAAATTTAATAAAAAATATGCAAATGGAGCTATAAATATTAGACTATCAATTCTATCTAACATCCCTCCATGTCCTGGTAACAAATTACTAAAATCTTTAATCCCAACATATCTTTTTATACTTGATGCTGAAAAATCTCCTAATTGACCAACTACACTTAGTAATAATGTAATTACACTTATAAATAAATAATTTATATTCATTTTCAAACATGCATTTATACAAAATGTATAAATTAAAGCTATAATAATTGCACCTAACGTACCTCCTATGCAACCTTCTATTGATTTATTAGGACTAATTTTACTAAATTTATGCTTGCCTAGTTTTTTTCCTATTATATAGGCAAATATGTCTGTTCCCCATGCTGCAATAATTACAAACCAAATTAGTATTTTTCCATTTTCTGATCCCATTAATAATGGTAAATACATCAAGAATAATGGTATATAACAAATTCCAAAAAAAGTAACAGCTATATCTTGAACATTAGTTTTCATGTTAGAAATTATTACCTGTAAAAATAATATTAATATACTTGTTGGAACTAATATTCCTATAGTTATAATAGTATATTGCTTTGGTATTAAATGTATAAAAGCAATTAAACCACAAGCTACAAATCCCAGCCAAGAGACAGGATTTGTTTTACCTTTAAAACTATCGAAATATTCATGTATACTCATTGCTGCAATTATTGCAAATAGCACATCAATTAAATATATGTTTCCAAATACTAGTATAACAATAACAATTGGTAATCCTATAACTGTTGTTAATATACGATTTAAATTCATTTATTATTTTCCTCCAAATTTTCTATTTCTACCTTCATATATTTCTATTGCTTTTAGCAAATCTTCTTCAGAAAAATCAGGCCAATATTTGTTATCAAAATAGAACTCTGTATATGCTATTTGCCAAGGTAAAAAGTTACTTGTTCTTAACTCACCACTAGTTCTTATTAATAAATCAGGATCTGGCTGTCCTTTCGTATATAAATGATTTGATATTAAATCTTCACTTATATCATCTATACTTAATTCATTGTTTTTTATTTTTTCAGCTATTTGTTTTAGAGCATATGTTATTTCAGCTCTTCCTCCATAATTAAAAGCAATATTTAAAGTTAGACCTGTATTTTCTTTTGTTCTTTCTATTGCTTTGTTTATACTATTTTGCATTCCTTTTGAAAGAACTGATATATCTCCTAATACTTTTATCTTAATATTTTCTGTATTAGCTCTTTTTGAAAAATCATTTAAATAATTTTGTAATAGAATCATTAAAGCTCCTACTTCTTCACTGCTTCTTTTCCAGTTTTCTGTAGAAAACGCATATACTGTTAAATATTTTATTCCTATTTTATTACAATATTTTGCTATTTTCTCTAAAGTTTCTGCACCCTTTTTATGTCCTTCTCTAATATCTAAATTTTTTTGTCTTGCCCATCTTCTATTTCCATCCATAATAATTGCAATATGTGCTGGATAATTATTTTGTTCGGAACTTATATTATTCATACTTTTCTCCTTTTATTTATTTCTATTTGCGATATATAATGCTAATTCTTTTAAAAATTCATCTTCTGTTTTATAATTATCTATAATATTTATTGCTTCTTTTGTTATGTTCTCAAGCATTTTTTCGGCTTCTTTTAATCCATATTTGCTAACATATGTACACTTTCCTCTTTCTTTATCATTTCCTACTGGTTTTCCTAAAATTTTTTCGTCACCAATTTCAGACAATATATCATCTCTTATTTGGAAAGCTAAACCTATTTTTTCAGCATATACTGATAATTCATTAATATCTTTTTCAGATGCTCCTGCGATAATTGCTCCTACTCTAACAGAAGACTTTATTAGTGCTCCTGTCTTATTTTGATGCATATATTCTAAATATTTATTAGATATCTCTTTTCCTTCATATTCTGTATCTACATATTCACCAGCAATCATTCTATCTACTCCAATTGAAATTTCTTTCATTGCAGTAAGCTTTCTTTTTTTAGTTTCTTCATCTTTACAATTAATAATATCATTAATCATTATTGTATATGCATTATTTAATAAAGAATCTCCTGCTAATATTGCTGTTGCCTCATTAAATTTTTTATGATTTGTTAATTTTCCCCTTCTATAATCGTCATTATCAATTCCTGGCAAATCATCATGAATAAGAGAAAATGTATGAATCATTTCCATAGAAACTGCAAATGGTAAACATTCTTCTATGTTATCATTAAATAACTTATAAGTTTCTAATATTAATATTGGTCTTAATCTTTTTCCACCTGCTGTTAAACTATATTTTGTAGATTTATTTAATATTCCTTCTGGACAATCTTCACTTTTAAAATATTTTTCAAAACTATTATTTATAATATTAGCATCTTCTGTTAGCATATTTTTTAATTCCATAACTATATTTCTTTCTCAAATAATAAATATTAAATATCAAAAAATATTATTTTTATTTATTATTTCCTTTCTTCTTATATACTCATTATTTCTGTTTCTTTATTTTCAAGAATTTTATCAATTTCATTTACATTTTTATCTGTTATTTTTTGAACATCTTCTTCTGCTGTTTTTAATTCATCTTCTGTTATTTCACTATCTTTTTGCATTTTTCTATAATTTTCTATAGCATCTCTACGAATAGCTCTAACAGCTATTTTAGCTTCTTCTGCCATTTTTTTAACTTCTTTTACTAATTCTTTTCTTCTTTCTTCGTTTAACTCTGGAAAATTTAATCTTATTACTTTTCCATCATTATTTGGATTAATTCCAATATCTGATTTTAATATTTCTTTTTCTATTTCTTTTAAAATTCCTAAATCCCATGGTTGAATTACAATTAATCTTGCTTCTGGAACAGAAATTCCAGCTACTTGATTTATTGGTGTAGGCACTCCATAATAATCTACTTTTATTTTATTTAATATACTTGGATTTGCACGACCAGCTCTTACTTCTGCTAAATTTTCTTCATAAACACTAACTGATTTTTTCATTTTTTCTTCTAAACTTGTATAATCCATAATAAATTTCTCCTTTTCATTTTAATTTTTTATATTATTTAACTAATGTTCCTATTTTCTCACCTTTTACAGCTTTTATTATATTGCTTGGATTATCCATTGCAAATACTATAAGAGGTATATTGTTGTCTTTACATAAAGATATTGCTGTAGAATCCATTACCTTTAAATCTTTATTTAATATGTCTAGATAAGTTATTTCGTCATATTTTATAGCATTTGGATCTTGTTTTGGGTCTGCTGAATAAACACCATCAATTGTTTTTGCAACTAATATTACTTCTGCTTCAATTTCTGCTGCTCTTAATGCTGCTGCTGTATCTGTTGTAAAAAATGGATTACCAGAACCGCATGCAAAAATTACAACTCTTCCTTTTTCTAAATGCTTAGTAGCTTTTCTTTTTATATATGGTTCTGCAACTTCTCTCATTTCTATTGCTGTTTGTACTCTAGTATACATTCCTCTAGCTTCTAATGCATCTTGAAGTGCTAATGCATTCATTGTTGTTGCAATCATTCCCATATAATCTGATGTTGTTCTTTCCATTTCTTTTCCATATCTTCCACGCCAGAAATTTCCTGCACCAACAACTACTGCTACTTGAACTCCTAAATCTAACATGTTTTTTATTTGTTCACAAATTTTTCCTAATACTTCTGGTGAAATTCCATGTTTTTCTTCTCCTGCCAAAGCTTCTCCACTTAATTTTAATAAAACTCTCTTATATTTAATATCAGACATAATTATTTTCTCTCCTTTATATTTTTATACTTTGCTATTGTACCATATAATAAAAGATTTTTGCAGTATTTTTTGAAAATTTTTATAATTTTTTATCAAATTTGTTATATAAAAAATATATAAATAAAAAGTACTATAAATCAGAAATTTTATAATATTTTCAATTTTATTTTTTATTTCACTTTTTATGATTTTAAATTTAAAATCTCAATTATTCCCTTAATAATTTTATTTTTTATGCAAAAAATATTATAAACAACTATTTTATTTAAGAAAGGATTCAATCTATTATTTTATACTTTTGATTGATTATTAAAGATATGAATCAAATATTAATAACTAAAAAATATATTTATAAATCACGAAAAAAAAGAATTAGATTTAAGTTGCAATTTTATATTTCAGCTATCCTATTTATCATTCTAACAACTGTTTTTTCTACTTTAACATATAGCAAGTCTAAAAACGAAGAAATTTCAAAAGAATTATTAGATTCCTTCAGTAATTCTTTATATGCTAATTATCAAAATGACGTTATCTCTAAAGTAAATAATAACTCTTTTGTAATCGGCATTATAGAAATAGAAAAAATAAAACTAAACTATCCGATTTTATCTACTCAAAGTAAAGAACTTCTTGAAATTTCTCCTTGTAGATTTGCAGGTCCACTTCCTAACAATGTAGGAAATTTATGTATTGCTGGTCACAATTATGCAGATAAACGTTTTTTTGGAAGATTAAAAGAATTATCTTTAAACGATAAAATTAGTATATATGACTTGTCTGGGAAAAAACTGGATTATATTATTTATGAAAAACGAGAAATATTGTCGACAGATTTATCTTGTACATCTCAAGAAACAAATGGAAATATAATTGTAACATTAATTACTTGTAACAACATATCTGGAAAAAGACTACAAATAAAAGCAAAAGTGCTATAAATATACTAGACTTATACTAGAATATTTATAGCACAACATTTTTTTATTTTAATATTATTTAACATTATATTTTTTTACTTTTTTATAAGCATATATTGCTGAAATTCCGCATACTACTGCAAAAGCTATTATTGCATAATCTTCTGTTACACCTGTTTTAGGTAATGTTTCGTTTGTTGAAGCATTTGTATTTGTATTTTCAACTATATTATTTACAGTATTGTTTGTTGTATTAGCTGCTGTATTATTTGTTGCATTATTTGCAGCTGTATTTGTTGTATTGTTTGTATCACCATTTAATACATCCAAAATATCTTGATAATTGTCTTCTGTAGCCAATACTGTAGAATGTAAAAGAACAAACATTAAACTAACCATTAACATCACACTTAAAATTTTACTAACTTTTTTCATAACTCTTTTCTCCTTTTTTCTTTTGATATTACTATTATTATCTATATTTTTTTGTTTTAATATTCAAAAAAATATAAACAACTTTTTTACTTTCTATTACATTTTATACTTAATTTTTTATATAGTCAACATTTTTTTCAAAAAAATCACACATTAAAACGAAATAATACAATATCTCCATCTTTCATTATATATTCTTTACCTTCAGATCTAACTAATCCTTTTTCTTTTGCAGCTACCATCGAACCTTCTTTAATTAAATCATCAAATGATACTATCTCAGCACGTATAAAACCTCTTTCAATATCTGAATGAATTTTTCCTGCAGCTTCTGGTGCCTTAGTACCTTTTTTTATAGTCCATGCTCTAACTTCTGGTTCTCCTGCTGTTAAAAAAGACATAAGTCCAAGTAAATCATAACTTGCTTTTATAACTCTATCAAGTCCAGACTCTTTTAATCCAATAGCTTCTAGCATTTCTTTTTTATCTTCTCCATCTAGACTTGCAAGTTCTTCTTCAATTTTTATACATAATGGTATGACTTGTGCTTTTTCAGCTTTAGCATATTCTTCTACTTGTTTTACTAATTCATTGCTTTTTGGATTTTCTATATCTGATTCTGAAATGTTTGCAATATATAAAATAGGCTTCATTGTTAGCAAATATGTTTCTTTTATAAGATCTTTCTCTTCATCTGAAAGTTCTATTGTTCTTGCAGATTTTCCTTCTTCTAGTACTTTCTTTATTTTTTCTAATACATCAATCTCTGCTTGATATTTTTTGTCTGCTTTTAGCATCTTTTTGGCTCTATCTAATCTTTTATCAACTGTTTCTATATCTGCAAATATTAATTCCAAATTTATAGTTTCAATATCTCTTAATGGGTTCACACTTCCATCAACATGAACAATGTTTGGATCTTCAAAGCATCTTACAACTTGAACTATACTATCAACTTCTCTTATATGTGATAAAAATTTATTTCCTAAACCTTCACCTTTACTTGCACCTTTTACTAACCCTGCAATATCAACAAATTCTATAATTGCATGTGTTACTTTTTCTGGATTATACATTTTAGCTAATTCATCCAATCTTTCATCTGGTACAGGAACAACCCCAACATTTGGTTCTATTGTACAAAATGGATAATTTGCACATTCTGCTCCTGCATTAGTAATTGCATTAAATAAAGTACTCTTTCCAACATTAGGAAGTCCTACTATACCAATTTTCATTTTTCTTCCTTCTTTCTTTTATTTATCTATTAAACTTACTAACATTTATAGTTGCTTGTATTGCCGCATCATAACGTTTTTTTCTTAATTCTTCTTGTTCTTTTACTTTTTTCTTATAAATAATCCATGGATTTTCTTGTTTTTCATCTGTTGGATCCCAATTTTTCAATTCTTCTGAATAGTCTGATATTTTTTGCGTTTCTGGTTTTCCCAATGGTCCTGGATCTTCTGATGAATAAAATTCAACTTGTGTACCAGTTTCACAATTATCAAAAATCCACTTTGCACTTTCTACTGTTAATCTAATGCAACCTAGAGATGCTTCTTCTCCAAGTTTATCATATTCCCAATATTCCAAACTTGATGGATTATTTTTTTCTATATATGGAACTGAATGAAACAATATATTTCCTACAATTTGAGTACAATATTGTCCATAAACATTTCCTTGAAGACCTAACCATTCTTGTTTAAAACTTGTTATCTTATAAACTCCTGTTTTGGGTGTTTCAACTCCTGTAGAACATAACATAACCTTAACAGGTTTTGAATATTTATTATTTTCATCTTTTTCATATACATTAACAGTTTGGCTTTTGCAATTTACTTTTATGTAATATTTTGTAGTTCCTGTTGGATAAATTTCTTCTAAATTTTCTTCGTTTTCTTCCAAGGCTTCTACAACTATTGGAGATTTTTGACTAATATCTTTAACAGTTACTTCTTGCACAGTTCTTTCTTTACTTGAAAAAGTATATGTACATGTATATATAATAATAATATTGGTTACAATAACAATAGCAACCAACAAAAATATCATCAAATTAGTATTTTTAAATATTTTATTCAAATTTATTCCTCCTAAGTGAAATTAGTTTGGAGCTTCCAACCGGATTTGAACCGGTGACCTCTACCTTACCAAGGTAGTGCTCTACCTCCTGAGCTATAGAAGCAAATTAAAAGAATAAGATTCAAATACAATTTATATATTTATATTAAATTTCTTATTCATCATTGTTTATATTTTTTATTGCTTTTTTTCTTATTCTTTGTATAGCATTATCTATAGATTTAACAGGTGTATTTAACTCTTGAGCAATTGTTACATATGATTTTCCGTTTATATATTTACTAAGAACTTGTTTTTCGAAGTCACTTAAATGTTTATCTATAGTATTTTCCACTGTTTCATAATATTCTTTTTTAGTAATAGTATCTAATGGATCTTCTATTAAGTTCGAATTAAAAATGTCTATTAGAGAACTATCTGTTTCGTCATTATCATAAGCTGATACATTTAAAGACAAATAAAAATTTAGTGGAGAATGCTTTTGTCTATTAGAAGTTTTTATTGCTGTAATAAGTTGTCTTTCTATACATAGATTAGCAAAAGTTTTAAAAGAATTTTGTTTGTCTAAGTCGTAACTTTTTATAGCTTTAAATAAGCCAATTAATCCTTCTTGTATAATATCTTCTTTTTCTGCTCCTATCATAAAATACTTGCTAACTTTTATATTAACTAATTCTTTATATTTGTCTATTAAATAATTAAGTGCTTGCTTATCACCAGATTTAATAATTCTAATTAAATCTTCATCTGCTATATTATCGTAATTTACATTTGTAGAATTCCACACATTTCTACTATCTTTCATAGTTTTTATGTTCTCCCTTCTGATGATATGCTTTTTATTCTCGTATGTATTATAATCTAGTAATCTTTTTAATGTCAATAGAAATTTGCTGAAATATTGATAAATTCTTGTATTTATACTATAATCTAAAAAAATATGTTATTATTTAATTTTTTATGTATTATTTTATAAAATTAATAAAAGGAGATTTTTTTATGTCTTTTGATGGAATTACTTTAAAAAGTATTATTGGTGAACTAAACAACTCACTTCTTGGTGGAAAAATAAATAAAATATTTGAGCCAAACAAAAACGAAATTATTTTTGGAATTTATTCAAATGGTAATAACTACTCCCTTGATTTATGCATTTCTTCTGGAAATTACAGACTTTGCTTAACTAAAGCAAACAAGCCTAATCCTTTTAATGCACCAGGTTTTTGCATGCTTCTTAGAAAGCATTTAACACGGTTCCAAAATAAGAAAAATATATAACCTTGGACTTGAAAGAGTAGTTATTTTTGAACTTGAATGTTACAACGAACTTAATGATTTAATAAGAAAAAAGTTAATTGTTGAACTCATGGGAAAACACAGCAATATTATCCTTGTTAATGAAAATAATAGAATTATAGATAGTCTTAGACATTTAGATACTTACTCTAAATCTTACCGTGACATTTTACCCGCACATGAATATGTTTTTCCTACGTCAGAAAAAGAAGATTTATATAAAATTACAAATTCTGAAGATTTTTATTCAATAATTAATAAAAACTATAAAAATCTAGCAGAAGCAATTTCTTCTAATTTTAATGGAATAAGCTATTTCTTTATTGAAAATACTATAGAAGTTCTAGGGATTAACAATAATATAAATTCTGAAAACAGCTACAAATTATATAATTATTTAAAAAGTTTATTAAACAATATTGGCACAACTAATCTGTCTTGTAAAGAAATTGAAAATGACTATATTATTACTATAACTCCAAATACTTTACCATTACAAATTAACTATTTTATTGATGATTATTATACAAAAAAAGAAAATGAAAATATTTTTATCGAATACAGAACAAATTTATCTAAACTAGTTTTATTAACACTAAAAAAAGTAAATAAAAAATTATCTAACATCAATACCAAATTAAAGGAATGTAAAAATATGGATTTATATAAATTATATGGCGAATTGATTATTGCTAATCTTTATAGACTTAATAACGAAACTAGTCAAAGTATTACATTAGAAAATTATTATGATAATAATAACTTAATTACAATTCCTATAAATACTAGGTTTTCTATTTCAGACAATGCCAAAAATTATTTTAAAAAATATAATAAATTAAAAAGTGCTTTAGAAGTAGTAAGTATTCAAAAAAAAGAAGCACAAAAAGAATTAAACTACTTAGAAAGTATAATTTATGAATTAGAAACTGCAAAAACTATATCTGATATAGATGAAATATATAGTGAGATTTCAGAGAGTTCATTGTTTGACAATATAAAAAAAGTAAAAAATAAGAGTATAACAAAAGTCTCTACCAAAAAATACTCAAGTTCTATCTCTCCATTAACATTTCAAGTAGATGGCTTCTCTGTATTTGTTGGTAAGAACAACAAGCAAAATGATTATTTAAGTACAAAATTTGCAAAAAAAGATGACATTTGGTTTCATACTAAAGACATTCACGGAAGCCATGTAATTCTAAAAACTAATGGACAGACTCCTCCTATAGAAGTATTAGAAAAATGTGCAAGTTTAGCAGCTCATTTTTCTAAAGCAAAACTTTCTAGTAACGTTCCTGTAGATTATACTTTTGTAAAATATGTAAAAAAGCCTTCTGGAAGTAAACCTCGGAATGGTAATATATACAAATAATAAAACATTATATGTTAATCCTATATCCAAAGCATAATTAATAATTTTTCTTTTTTAAAAAATAATTATTATAATTATTTCTATTCAAACATTTTTATTAACAATAATTATAGTAAACATTTTTTGACTATAACATATATTTACTCATATTTTTACTAATAATTTTACTATTAAAACTAAAAAAATAAAACAAAGATATACTCAATATAAAATATATTAAATTTTTACATTGTTTATATCTTTGTTTTATTTATTTTTATACTCACTCATATTTATATTTTAACTATTTAAAATATTTTTAATTTCTTCATCATCAAGCAATTTTTCTGAGATATAACTTTTAGATTTTTTATTTTGTGTTAATGCTGCTATTGCAATATCTCTATCTTCTCTCAATTCTTTACTTGCATATTTTAAAATAATGGCTTTATTTTTTACAGCTTCTAAAACTACTTCCTTATCATTTCTTAGTTTTTCACTCGCATAATATAATATCTGTCCATCTTTTTTTACTGCTTTTAATATTACATCTTTATCATCTTTTAATCTATCACTTGCATAACATGCAACCCATCCCACTTTCTCTAATGCTTGCATCAAAATCTCTTTATCATCTTTTAAATTATCACTTGCAAATTCCAAAGCTCCTCCATCTTGCTTTACAGCTTCCATCACAACCTCTTTATCATTTTGCAATTCCTTTGAAGCCCATTCGAGATAACTCCCTTTTTCTTTTACTATTTTTAATATATATTCCTTATTTTCATTATTTTCTTTTATAGTCTTTATATCATCCATTCTAAACTTTCACCTCTAGATTATATTCCAACTTTATACTCTATATGTTCCATAAAAGGAAACATTTCTTTTAATCTTCTATGTGTTATAACTATATTCCTAGGTTGTGGATTTTTTTCATCAATAGACAATAATTTCTGTGTATAACAATTTTCTGCAGTTTTAAATATTAAATATCTATTTCTAACATATGTACAAAAAATTTGATAACCATCATCTAAATTTTTTTCTAATTCTTTAAAAGTATAATTTGAATTCATAAATTTCTCCTTTTTTTTAATTTCAGCTTGTTATTTACATAAAAAGATGTTATAATATAATTGCATTTGAGCTAATTCGAGCTCACCCCTATTAGGTTTGCCTCTAAATCCGGCAGGTAATGGGTATAGAATCAAAGGATTTAGGAAGGAGACGAACAAATGGATAAGTTCGTCGGTTTTGCAAAATCTCTCGGCATTGGCTTGTTGAAGGCTTTGACCGTCATCGTTTTGCTGATGCTGATTGATTTCGGCATGTATAAGTTTATCGGGGTTTCCCTGGTGAACTTGCTCCAGGATATTATTTATGCAATAAATATGTTCTTGGACAAAATCCAGTCCTGGTATATTCGCTAAAACCATTTGGATTGGTACAGGGTGCTAGAAACTTACGCTACACTAAGTGTGACTTTCTGGCGCTCTTTTTCTTTATTTTTAATTATAGTATTTTTACTCTTTTACCATTTCTTCAAATTGCTGCTCTGTAATTATTTCAACGCCCAAATTCTGAGCTTTTATAAGTTTACTTCCAGCTTCTTGTCCGGCTAATACATAACTTGTTTTTTTAGAAACAGAGCTTGATGTTTTTCCACCAAATTTCTCTATAATATCACTTGCTTCATCTCTTGTATATTTTTCTAAAGTTCCCGTTAATACAAATGTTTTGCCCTCAAAGCGATTATCCGAAGTTACTTCTTCTAGTAAAATAGTATTTACACCTGCAGCTTTTAATTTATTAATTAAATCTATAGTTTGTTCTTGTCTAAAAAACTCATATATACTTTTAGCTGTAATTTCCCCAACATCATTTTGATTACTTAAATCTTCTAAAGTTGCATTCATTAAATTATCTAAACTTTTATAAATTTTAGCTAAACTTTTTGCACTTTTTGCACCTACATGCCTAATTCCCAATGCTGTAATTAATTTAAATAGATCTCTTCTTTTGCTTTCATCTATTGCATTTATCAAGTTTTCTGCAAATTTCTTTCCATTCTTTTTTAATGATGCAATATCATTTAATTTTAAACTATATATATCTGCAATATTTTTTATTAATTTTTTATCTATTAATTGTTCTATAATACTATATCCGAAGACCTTCTATTTCCATTCCTTCTTTTGAAGCAAAATGTACTATACTTCTTAAAGCTTTAGCAGAACATTCAATTCCTATGCAACGCTTTACAGCTTCTCCCTCTTCTCTTACTGCTTCTGCTCCACATACAGGACACCTATCTGGCATTTTAAATTCTATCTCTTTTCCTGTTCTTTTTTCTTTTTTTACTTCTACTACTTCAGGTATTACATCTCCTGCTTTTTGGATAACTACTGTATCACCTATTCTTAAATCTTTTTCTTTAATAAAATCTTCATTATGCAATGTTGTTTTTGAAATAGTTGATCCGTGCTACTTTTACTGGTTCTAAAATTGCCATTGGAGTAATTGCTCCTGTTCTTCCTACTTGGCAAACTATATCTTTTAAAATTGTTTCTTTTTGTTCTGGTGGATATTTGTATGCAATTGCCCATTTTGGAACTTTATATGTTGTACCTAAAATTTTCCTATCTTCTAAATTATCTACTTTAACAACAGCACCATCTATTCCAAATTTTAATTTTTCCCTATCTTCTCCAATTTTTTTTATTGCTTCTATCGCTTCATCTATTCCATTACAGTATATTTTTACTGGATTTACATTAAATCCTAATGTTTCTAGATACAGTAATTGTTCATAATGTGAATTTAAATTGTTGTTTTCTATTTTTTGAACATTAAATATAAATATATCAAGCGGTCTTTTTGCAGTAATTTTAGGATTTAATTGCCTTAAAGATCCTGCAGCTGCATTTCTTGCATTTGCAAATAAACTTTCCCCTAAAACTTCTCTTTCTTCGTTTAATTTTTCAAACTCTTTTTTTCCTATAAACACTTCTCCACGAACTGTTACTGTTACATTTTCTTTTAGCTTAGCTGGAATTGATTTTATTGTTTTTATATTGTCTGTAACATCTTCTCCAATCAATCCATTTCCTCTTGTTGCACCTTGTATTAAAACGCCATCTTTATACTTAAGCGCAAGTGAAAGTCCATCAATCTTTGTTTCTACAACATATTTTATATCTTCTTTATTTAATTGTTTTTTTACCCTATTATCAAATTCCATTAATTCTTCAAAAGAAAACACATCTTGTAAACTTTGAAGAGGAACTTCATGTACAACTTCTTTAAAACCTTCTTTTACATGTCCACCAACTTTTTGTGTCAGTGAATCTTTAGTAATTAATTCAGGAAACTCCTTTTCTAAAGCTTTTAATTCTAGCATCATCATATCATATTCATAATCTGATATTTCTGGCTTATCATCATCATAATATTTCTTAGCATAATATTCTAACTTTTCTTTTAATTCATCAATCTTAATTTTAGCTTCTTTTTCTTTCATAATTTTTTATAATACTTTTTAGTATTATTTTCTTCCTTTCCTAATTTGAATAAGTTTTATTCTTTAAACAAATCTTTTCCTGCAGTTATATAATTAACACCTGAAAAAATTGTTGCAAAAACTGATATAATCATCAATATAGTTGAAGCACTATTTATTATTAAACTTGTGCCAGACAAACTTCCTTTAAAGCTCTCAAAAAATGGATTTACATCGATAATTGCTAACACCAATGCTAACATTTGCGTAACAGTTTTTAATTTTCCCCAAATTGATGCTGCAATAACTTTTCCACCTTTTTCTACTGCCACTAATCTATATCCTGAAACAATAAATTCTCTAAATAGAACTATAATAGGAATCCACGCTGGTAATCTATTTGATTCTACAAGCATTATCATTGCTGCTAAAACAAGTATTTTATCAGCAATTGGATCTAAGAACTTACCAAATGTAGTAATTTGATTTCTAGACCTTGCTATATATCCATCTAACTTATCTGTAATTGAAGCTAGTATAAAAATAAAGTCTATTATAATCCATGTTAATGGTACATTAAACACTTCTCCATTTATTCCTAAAAAAGGTATTATAACCATAATCGGAACAAGTATAATTCTAAAAATTGTTAATTTATTTGCTAAATTCATATTTTCCTCCTTGGTTTTAAATTTCTTAAATTATATACAATTCAAAATAAAAAATCAATAGAAAGTGAAAAGTATCACTAAACAAAAAATATAAGACTACATTAACTTTTGTAGCCTTATACTTTTTATCTTTCTTATTTATCGCTTGTGTTTGAATTATTTATAACATCTTCCCATGTTGGTTTTAAACCTGCTGCTGTTTTTGCATAATATACTAATATTAATTTTGCATCTTCTGCTGTTATCATTTTATCTCCATTTATATCTACATATTCTAATTCATCTTGACTAAGTTCAACATCATTAAGCATTAAAGCAACAGTTTTTGTTAAAACATATGATGCATCCTCTACACTAACTTTTCCATCTCCATTTACATCACCTTTAGTCTTTTTAGATAAATCAAACACAACATCGTCTAAATATACTATTTTTTTACCATCTTTAGTTGTTTTTTCACTTCTTTTTATTTGTAACTTACCATGAGTTTCAGTTTGCTGTTTTTCACTATCTTGAATAACCTCTACAACCTTATCTGCAACTAAATAATTTTTATTACATAATTTCTTAAATTCATTTGTATCTACTATTTCTTTAAATATGTCCTCTTTAGAAGCTGTTTCCAATTCTTTAGTATATTTTTCCTTTTCTTCACTACTTGGTTCTCTATTTAAAGATGCCTTAAACAAAGATTTCACATAATCTTCGTTGCTTAAATTTCTATTTTTAAATGCATTAGATTCTATAAATGTTTGTAACATTTTTGTTACTGTTGTTTTTCCTGATGCAACTTCTTGTTTTATATTTCCTAAGTTATCTGAATTTTTGTTTATTAACTCCTCATATGCATTTTTCACATATTCCTCTGCTAATTTACTAGTAGAAACTATTTTTGATGCTGTATATTCTCCTTTTTCTAAACCAAATTTATTACACTTTGTAACAAATTTATTATTATTTATAAATGTTTTTAACAATTCATTTCTATTTGTTCCTGATATTAATTGTTCTGCATATTTATTTACTTCATCACTCGATAAATCTTCATCTAAGCAAATTTTTCCTATTGTTTTTACATATTCTTCATCTGTTAATCCTAAATTTTTAAACTCTTCACTTTCTACAATTGATTTTATAATTGCAGAACCAGATAATTTAGAATTAATTACATTATTAACTTTTTTGTCTTTTTCATCATTTGTTATAGTTATATTGGCTATTTTATATATATCATTTATAAATCCAGTTGCTTTATCTTTATCTATTTCGTCATTTGCTTTTACTACAGTATATTTACCAATATTTTTTTCATCTATCATAAGTTCTTTACATACATTTTTAAAATCTTCTGATAAAAGTACTGATTCTATCACTTCTGAACGAGACATTTTGTTGTCTGTATTGCTTCCTATTCTACTTGTATATGCTTTTATTTCATCTGCTGTTGGATTTTTATATGTAAATGCTCCATAAACTCTTTTCACAAATTCTTCATCACTAATTTTACTATCATATATTACATCTTCTGTAAATATCTTTGCTATTACATCACATATAGTTAATTTTCCACTTTTTATATCATTTATATATGTTGTAATCATCTCTGATTCTAGTAATTTATTCGTTTCTTCTTCTGTCTTCTTAAAATAATTTAAATATATCTTTTTAAAGAAAATTTTTAAAAGTGAATCACTTTTTTCATCATCTGTTGTTTGGCTAAATTTACTATCTGAATTTGAATCTCCTGCTGACACTGCTGATACTTTTTCAAAATACTTATTTCCATCTGATCCATATTTTATATAGAATTCTTGATTCTCATATTCACCACTTAACATCTTTATTTTTAAGTAATTATTTTCTACTTCCAATACTTCTAAAGTATTTCCTTCATTTATAAATTTATTTAATGTTTCTTTTGTTGATAAATCTCTTAAATACCATGCATACCCTTTAAACTTTAGTATATCTCCTTTTGATATATCTGATAAATTTGTATCACTTGTATCATTTTTGTATATTTCCTTATCTACATCTTCAATTTTATTTATCACTTCATTTGTTTTTTCTATTACTTCGACCGTTTTTTTGCCAGTATCTTTTGACTTTTTTACTGCTTCATTATAGTCTTTTTTTACATTTTCCTCTCCTGTTGAATTTTCTTCAGTTGCTTCTTGAATATCCTGTTTTTTTTCTTCAGATTGTTCATTTTTAAACTCAATAGCTTTTGTTATTGATTTTCCATCCTTATAATATGTTATATATCCATTTTTATCAAATGCAACGTTATGAGTTACATCATATCCAGTTCTATATCCCCATTGATCTGTTGATAAATCGCTATATTTTCTCAAGTCCAATTTTAATGATTTTTCACCGATTTTCATCAACTGCTTTATATGCTGCATAACGGTATTCACATTTACTCATTACTGGTATTTTAGACTGTTTACGCAATCCTTCTTCATATTGTTGATCGAAAAAGCTAGTATCAGTAAGTTTATATCCCTCTCTAACTATTATATTACAATTTTCTCCTTTTTCATATGCCTCAACATCATCTACTGCAACCATTTGATAAGAAGAATCCTCTCTTTCTATATAATACAAAACATAATACTCTACTCCATCACGTTCTTTATAAGTTCTTATCCACCCCAATTTTGATACCGGTGCATCACTATTTTTAGATTCATATAAATAAAAAGTACAATTTTCAGATTCTTTACCATTATTACTATATTTCGCCGAAATAATACCATTTTCATTATTACGCATTCTAAAAATTTCTGTACCATCTCTCTCATAGCAAGTCTTTTCTTTCCATTTTCCATTACTATCATATGTTATTGTATATAGAATATGATAATCAAACTTAAGATCTGGAGCTTCATAATATTTAGTTTCTTTTACTTTTTTGTTGTCTTTACCATATTCAATTTTCAATAAAACTCTACCACTATCCTTATCATATTGTTCAACATAATCAGTTTGTCCATTGTCTTTTATATAAGTTTTTTCCAAAACAGTGCCATTACTCATATAAGACGTTTTCTTATATTTTTTTCCATTTTCATCAGTTAATATTTCTGGTGATTCGCTAGTAGTAGTTATTTCATAATAATATCTTGTATCTATTGGATTTTTTCTTTTTTCAGTTGTCCAACTAGTTGTTGTTGTTTGTTCTTCATTTACTTTATATCTATATGTATAGTTTACTTTATATTGCTTATATTCATTTGCACCATAATTATATACTGAAGGACTCATACTTTTGCTCACTATCGGATATCCATTATATGTTGTCTTATTCAATTGTGCTTTTGCCCCAGAATAACTATAATTCGAAAGTGTTGCAGTTAAATTTACAAACGTTTCTTTATTTTTAGTTACTTTATATTTAAATTCTGTTCTTATTAACCTTATTGTCTTTACAGGAGCTCCTTGATACTTTCCTTTAAGTTCATTTCCAACTGCTGAAATAGAACTATTTTTTGAATAATAGTAATATTTGCTTTCTTTAGCCAAAACTTTTTTTGGTATTATAATAAAATATGAGCTTAGCATAACTATTACTAATATAAACATTTGAATTTTCTTTAGTTTTCGTTTAATTTTCATCTCTTGTTACATCCCTTTCTATTTATATATTTTTTTTATTTAATATGGTAATTCAAATTCTGATACTTTCCAAATTTTGTTTACCTTTTTTAATTTAAATTCTTGTATAATTTTGCTATTTTGTTTATTTCCCTGTTCGTCATAACTTATATAAAACGACTCTGCATTACATACAATTTCGTCCTTTGTTATACTTTTTAAAACTATTTGTGTAGAACTATATGTAGAATCTTTTTTTAATCCTACTCTATCTACATTAATATAATAAATTCCATTATTTTCTATTATCTGCGCTATATTTTTAAAATTTTCTATATTTTCATCTGCAATATTAGCTTTTATTGTATCATCATAATTATCAATCTTTAAGTAATATTCCCCATTAAAAGAATACCCTTCCTGGTTATCACTATTACCAGATAAATTCATATTGTTTGCCTCTGCATATTCTAATAATAAATTATATTTTTCTTTTGCTATTACTAAAGCTTCTTCTTCGCTAATATTTTTTTCTTTATTTTTATTTGCTATTGCATAAAATACTGTTCCTAATATTACTATAATAATAAATGTAACTATTAATATTTTTATACTTTTTTTCATTGAATCTCACCCTCTTTTTTTATTTTTTATCAAATTTTTTATAATTACCACTATTAATACTATACCAACAATAATTAATATCCATTTAATAATTGTCATAGTTTTATTGCTTTTTTCGCAATGTATTGTTGTTGGAAAAAGATTATATTCACTTCCTAAATTTTGCGTTGTTGTTATATTGGTTGATTCTCCAAAAGATATATTATAATATTTTTCTTCTTTTATTGTTTTTGGTAATCTAAATTTCAAAGAACATAGCTTAATATCTCCTGATTGTCCTTCATTTGATGTAAAGGCAATTATTAATATACTTTCATCTTGATTGTTTACTACTTCCATAGAATAATTCTCGTTTTTATTTTCTGCACTTACAAAAGTTAAATCTGAATCATATTTAATTTGTATTGTTCCACCATTTACATAGTTTGCATTATTTATACTTACATCTACCATTGCTTCTTTATTTTCACAATTCTTTCCAGCATCCACACCTGTAAGTTCTATTTCCATTTTATTTATATTAACATTTTCATTTATTTCATTATCTTGTTCTGCATATGCTTGTTTTGTAATAAAAAATGTTAAAAATATCATTAATATAATACATATTATCTTCCTATTTTTCATATATTATTTTCCCCCTTTATATCACTTTCTTAATTTCATATTTTATTTTTCATTTATTTATAATATTTTTTCTTTTGTCCCCTCCTCTATTTTATACTATAACATACCCCAAATTATTTTTGTTTAATTTAATTGTTTTTTCATATTTTTGTAACACCAGTGTAATATTTTCGTAATATAGAAAAAAAACAAAAAGAAGCAAAGTTTATACTTTCCAACGATCATTTGGTTTTAAGTATATTCTTTGCTTCTCTTTATCGTTATACTTTGAAAATTACGTATAATAGAACAGAAATCACCATTAAAAACAACTCTAAATAAACTGCATATTCTAGATAGTTAAGTTCTTTTTTATAATTCCGCTTCTCTTTTTTTTGCTTTGCTTTTAGTACACATGCAATAACCGCAAGAATAAACACTATAAGCAACTCTATGCAAAAAATCAATTGCATTATCTGTTCCACAACACAATGTCCCTCCTTAATAAAGCTACTGTGGGTAAAATACTACTTGCAATCCCTTACTTAGGTTTACATTTATATTTTATACTTGTTATGGATTTTTTGTCAAATATTTAAAGTAAACTTTCCTTTATTGTACAGAATTATTATTTGAAACTGTATTATCTACTGTATTATTTTTAGTTTGATTTAAAATTTCATTTTGTTTTTCATCCTCTTCTTTTTTTACAACTTCTAATTTATTTATTAAATCTTGTAATTTTTTCATATCTTTTCCTACCATTTCCCAGTCATTGTTGTTAGTAGAAGTTTGTAAATTTTTATTTGCCTTTACAATAGCTGTTACTAAATCTTCAACACTATCTGTATTTTCAACTTCAATATCAACTGCATATCTTGATACCAAATTTGTTAATGCTTCTTTAAAATTATTACCTATTGCTACCTTATTTCCAGATGCAACAACTACTTTCTTTAATGTTGGAAGTGCATTTTCCTCATTAATATATTGTTGATAGATAGGTTCTATATATAATAATGTATCATCAATAGGAACTATCACCATATTTTTAGTAATTTTTGTTCCATTTACATTTAAACTTTCTATATCTTTAGAAATTGTTTCATCTTGTTCTATTTGGGTATCTAATTGCATTGGTCCTAGTACATTACTATCATCTGGGAATTTATATGTAGTTAATCTTGCTTTTCCATTTTCATCATATGTTCCAACTAAATATGAAATAACATTTTGTTTATCATATGGTGTATATGGTAGAACTAATCCCAATGTAGAACTTTCACTATCTTTTGTTTTTAACATTGTGTAATATGGTTCTATTTCAGTTCCTGTTTTTGTTAATACTTTTCCAGTATTATGTGTAGCTATATCCCATACATCATCATTTCTATATAATACATCAGGTTGTATGTTATGATATCTTTTTAACACTTCTGCCTGAATTTTATATAAATATTCTGGATACACAAAGTGACTACTAATATCTTCTGGAATTGTTTCTTCTAAATCTTCGAATAGATCTGGATAAATATTTCTATATGCCATTGCTATAGGATCTGTTCTATCTGTTATATAAAACTTCATAGTTCCATCATAACTATCTATTAAAATTTTTACAGAATTTCTGATATAATTTATTTCTGTTTTTGCCACTGAGTTTTGATTTAATATAGTTCTTTGTGAATATGGATACTCATTAGAAGTTGTATATGCATCTAATACCCAAATTAATTTTCCTTCATTATTCACTACCATATATGGATTTTCATCATATGTTAAATATGGCATAATCTTTTTTGCTCTATTTATAATATTTCTATTAGTTAATATTTTACTCTCACTTGTAACATCACCAGTAAGTGCTAATTTTAAATTTCCCTCTTTTATTGATAAAATAACTCTATCTAAAAAATTCAAACTTAATCCTGCCTGTCCATTATATGTATTCTCTGCGTTATCTGCACTACTTGAATCTACATTAGGATAATCAAATTCTTTTTTTGTGCTACTATTTGTAACAACAGTATCATTTGTCTCTAATCCAAAATATATTCTTGGTTCTGTTATCTTTATAGCTTCATCCGTATTTTCAAAACTTTTTTGAATATGTTCTAAGTTTCCACTATTATTAGTTGTTGAAGCTGATGTAATTATTGCTCCATATCCATGAGTATATTCATATGTTTTATTATTATATGTTCCATTACTACTTACAATTTCTCTTGGTGAAACATATACTAATTTATCTTTTCCATTTATTGTATATTTGCCTATTTTAGTATCTCTATAAGAATAGTATCCTTTACTTGTTTGTGACCCCTTTAAATCTTTAAGAACAATATCTTTACTTACAATTGCTACATTATTTAATAAATCAGCATTCTTGCTTACAGATTCTTCTGTTATCGTTCCGCCATTTTCCACATTAACTTCTTCTATATTTATTCCATATGCATTCTTTGTATAATTTATATTTGCTTGTATATATTTCTTTTCTTTATCAAGTTCATTTGAATTAACAAAAATTATATTAAATCCTATAGTAACAATTAATAATATTATTATGTATGATGGTACTATAACAATTGATGTAATAACTTTTTTTATTTTCCCATCATAAAAGGCTTTTATTGCCATAAATACTGAAACTATAATAACAATGCTAAGTATTCTATATCCCCATAATTTTATAGTTGCATCTGTAAATCCGGCTCCTACTAGCGAATAAGTATTTGAATCATCTTTAATATTCAAGAACTTTTGTAATCCTACATCTTGTGTTTTTATAAAAACAAATGCTGCAATTAAAATTGCAAATATTTTTATATTTTTAGTTAATTGTTTCAATATTGCACTTTTTCTTAGAGTTTGTCTATCTATTCCTTCAAAATAAATATTAAAACTAGCAATATAATAAATTGCTGAATATATTGAAAGCGCAACTATTGCAACTAAAAAATACATTATAACTAATTCTATAAACGGTTTTTGAAATATAAAATACCCAATATCATATCCAAGCACAGGATCTGTTTCTCCAAATAAAGTCGCATTAAAACACAATAAAATTTTTCCTAATATAAATTTTGATGTAAATGCACTTACTAGAATTCCTAATATAAATGATATAGACTTATTAGGTAACTTTGGCACCTGTTTATTTTCTGCTTTAAAGAAATCCTTTAATGTTGTTTTTATCTTATTAGTTGTCAAATATAT
Source organism: Clostridium sp. CAG:571 (assembly GCA_000434015.1). GTDB lineage: Bacteria > Bacillota > Clostridia > TANB77 > CAG-508 > CAG-492. Next base: position 183,375 of record HF999519.1, on the reverse strand, counting down.
CATAGTATATACAATAAAAAAGTTAATAATCAAAGTAATTGACATATATTTTATATTTTGCCAAAATATATTAATATAATTATCGCCTATTTCTAAGGTTTCTAGGTATGAACCTCTAAATAATACATATGCTACTATTAAAGATATAACACATGCTATTATTACTAAAATATTTCTTTTGTTTCTTTGTTTTTTATTGCTTTTTTCTGCTTTTTTTATATTGTTTGGTTGTTCTGTTTTTACATTATTATTTTCTTCCAATTTTATCACTAACCTTCCTATTTTATATTAAAGCTTTAACAAAATCTTCACTGTTAAATTTCTCCATATCATCTATTTGTTCTCCAACTCCAATAAATTTAACAGGTATATTATTTTCAGATACAATTCCTATTATAGCTCCACCTTTTGCTGTTCCATCTAATTTTGTTAATATTATTCCATTAATATCTACAGTTTCTTTAAAAGCCTTAACTTGTGAGATTGCATTTTGTCCTGTTGTTGCATCTAACACCATTAAAACTTCTTTAGATGAATCTGGTAGTTCTTTATCTATTACTTTTTTTATTTTTTCTAATTCGTCCATTAAATATTTTTTATTATGTAATCTTCCTGCTGTATCACATATTAATATATCTGCATTTTTTTCTTTTGCAACTTTTATAGCATCATATACAACAGACGCTGGATCTGAACCTTCTTTTCTTTTCACAATATCGCAGTCTGCTCTATCTGCCCATATTTCTAATTGTTCTACCGCTGCTGCTCTAAAAGTATCTGCCGCTGCAATTACTACTTTTTTACCATCTTGCCTTAGTCTATTGGCAATTTTACCAATAGATGTAGTTTTTCCAACACCATTAACTCCAACGACCAATATAACTGATGGCTTGCTCTTTTCTTCATTATTTTCTTGAACATCATCAAATATTTTTTTAATTTCTTCTCTAAGAGCTTTTTTTACCCCTTCTTCATCTTCTATTTTTTCCCTTTTTATTCTTGTTCTTAAATTATCTATAATTTTTAGTGATGTTTCAACTCCAACATCTGACATAATTAGCACTTCTTCTAATTCTTCTAGTAATTCTTCATCAACTTTTCTAAAATTGCTAAAAACATTGTTCATCTTCTCATTAAAAGAATTTTTTGTTTTGCTTAAACCTTCTTTTAATTTACTAAAAAAGCCCATTCAATTTCCTCCGTCCTTTTGTACATAATATTAAATATTTTTTATTTTTAACTAATAATTATTTGATTAATTACCTTTGTTAGTATAGCATAAAATAGTAAAAGTAGCAACTAGTTATTTCTAACTAGCTTTTTAATATTTTTATTTATAAATTAATAATTTTTTCAACAATTTTTACATCTTCTATTTTATTAATTCCAAAACATTTTTTCCCTAAGTCTTTTATTGATGCACCTAAATGATACATTTCCTTATTATCAACTATTATAAATCTATCATGGAATTTATTGGTTTTTTCAAGCTTAAGAATAGGATATTCTTTATTAAACTTCTTTATATCCAATTTTTCGATATTACTTTTAATTGATGTTAAAATAGTTACTTCTACATCTTTTTTCTTTTTAGATAACATTTTTAGTACATTATCATCAATATAATTATCTATTATTAATATTTTTTTATTTGCACTCTTTATAATATCAATAATAATGCTATATGCATCATAGATTTGGCCTTTAAAAAATATTTTTTGTTTAATATTTTCTTCAAATTTCAGATCACCCAAAATATTATTTATTTTTTTCTCCTGTTCTAATAATTTATATTCTAAGCTCGTTAATCTTTCAAATACTTGATTATTTTCAGAAAAATTTTTTCTCATTTGCATAAATGTATTTACAATTTTTATACTTATATTAACTGCTACCTCACTTTTTAATAATGCCGCAAGCATAGTAATTCCATATTCAGTAAATACATATGGTAAATACTTTCTGTTATTAGATCTTCCAATTTTGGTTATGTTATATCTTCTAGTTATTAGAAAATTATATTCTTTTGTTGTAAGTTGAAAACAATAATATTCAGGAAATTTCTCTGCATTGTTTTTTACACTTTTATTAATGTTTTTAGTAGTATATTTAAAAAGATTTGCGACATCACTATCTAACATAACTTGCATCCCTCTTATTGTATATATTAAATTTTTTATATCTTTATTTAAGAATTTTTCTTGACATATCAATTGTTTTTTTCTCATATTGTAGCTCCTTTTAGTTATATATATTAAAACATTTGTTTGTTAATGTCAAGTATTTTCTTTTTATAAACTATTCTTTAATTATTTTAACATTATAAAAATAAAAACTAGAGTCCTTATTTAGGATCTAGTTTTTATATAAATTTTACGCCTAAAAACATGTTCTTTTTTATCTTAAAATATTATATTTTCAAGCATTTAACAATCTATTTGTATTTACAAAATTGTATTGTATAATAATAGTTTATTCCATCTTCTACAGATATATTGGAAGGTATCTTAATTATCTCACCATATTTTGCTGTATATTTCTTATCTTTATATTCTATTTCTATTTTCTCTTCTCCTATTTGATTAATTTTAAGAATTGTACTTCCTTTTTCTGAAGTATTTTCAATATTAAGTTCCCATATTCCTCCAAATATGTCTTCAAAAAAAGTATCATTATCATTGACATTATATACTTTTATAATCGTTCCACTGCTTAAATCTTGACCAGCTATTCCAGAGCCTCCATAATCAGCTCTTAAAATTAATTGGTACCCTGTATATTTTCCTTCTACTTCTCCATCTACCTGTATATTATTTTTTATTACTTTAACTCCTATACACAATGTAGTTACTATTAATACTAGTATTGCTATAATAGTCCATTTTCTATTATTTTTTTCACTCACTTTTGGATAAAAAATCAAAAGAACTACCGCTATAACAATTTTTATGGCAACTTGTATCAAATATGTCTGATCTACTCCCATATAAGCAGATTGCGTACTTGGTAATCCCATAAAAACTCGTAATATATTTGTAGCTCTATTAATTTCCTTACATCCTAAACTTTGTGCAGTTCCAATACCTATATGAGCAAAAATATATATTGAACTAATAATTAAATAAACTATGATTATTGGTACTACAAATTTTAATATGTTTTTAATTTTTTTATTCATAAACAAAATCTCCTTTTACCTATTTATTACACATATTTTTCTATTTCATTTTTTATCTAAAATAATTAGACATAAAAAAAAACAATGTTTAATTGAATATTAAATGATTCTATATTTGTTAAATACTTTTTTGCACTTTTTATGAAAAAACTTACACACAATTAAGTCTGTAAGTTGATTTCAAAATTGGAGCTTCTAGCCAGAATCGAACTGGCGACCTACAGGTTACGAATCTGTTGCTCTACCAACTGAGCTATAGAAGCATTTATATATTAATATACTTTTATTCTAACATATTTTTTCTAAAATTCAATCACTTTTATAAAAATCCCTCACTCTATTTTTTATAAATTCTATAAAAATAAAAATGGCTATATTTTTATTTTTAGTTAATTTCATTTTATAGCCATTTTTATTTTATATGTCATTTTAGAAATGTTTACCTTTTTTTCTTCTTTTTTTATCTTTATCAACATCACTAAAATCGACTTCATCTTCTATATTATATAGTTTATTTGTTTTTATACTAGAATTAGTATTCATTTCTATGTATCCATCATCTTTATAATCTTCCTTAGACTTATTATCATTACTATCTTGTTTATAAAAATCTAATTTATCTTCACCTTCGTCCATCTTTTTTATATCGTCCATGAAGTTTAATTCTATTCCATCATCAGATTTATTTTTTCTTACTTTTTTTACTATTAATACAATAATTATTATAAGTAATATTGTTCCTAAAACTCCACCCACAATAATATATTTCATATTATCATCTGTGTTAGTAGTATTCTGAGTTATAGCAGCTTTATCTGTTTTATTTACAACTATTTGATATGTTACATTTTGTTTTCCATCTTCTGATTTTACCATTATAGTTATAGTATTTTCACCTATAGTTAAATCTTCATTACCTAATATTTCTACTGTAGCATTTTCTACATCGCATAGAGCCTGTATATCTAATTTTGATACACTACTATCTACTTCTACTGTATATTCGTACACTGATGGATCAAATTTAGGATCTAATTCTACTCCTTTAATAGTTAAAGTTGATAATTTAATTTGTTCTTGTTCTTCTTTAGTAACTATTATTGTATACGTTCTTGCTGTTCCATCTTCAGCTGTAACAACTATTTTTACAGTATTTTCTCCCATCTCCAAACTGTCATTTCCTGAAATTGATAATTTTGATTTTTCATCTTCTAATAAAGCTTCTATGTTTAGTTTATCAACATCTGCTCCAACTGACATTGTATATTTTGTTGTTTCAGCATTAAATTCTGGAGATAAAGTTCCTGGACTTATTACTAAAGATTTTAGTGCTTTAACATCAGATTTATCTTCTTCTTCAGGTTTTGTTGTTGTTAATAAACTGCTACTAATATATGCAATTGCTCCATTATATTTAACTTTACTCCACCCATTATTTGATACACCTATTCTTGTAACAGATTCTCCTTTTTTTAAAGTTCCAACACTACTGCTTGATGTACTATAGCTACTTCTAACATTTATGCCTTCTGTTGTAGAATATACAGTTTGGTTTACTGTTGAAAAAGTTGGTTCTGTAGTTTTTTCTTCATTTTTTTTATCTGTACTTCCTGTATTTCCCGTATTTCCTTTATTATCATTTGAATCTGCATTTGATTTTGCTGATACTTGTACAGTTACAGATGATGACACATCTGTAGTTGTTCCACTTGCATCAGTTACATCTCCTGATAAGTTAACTGTATAAGTTCCTGGAGTAGAAGTATTTAGTTTATATGACTTACTTGTTGATTTATTAGCTAATTCATCTAAATTTCCTCCAACAATTGAATCTGATACTCCAGATCCACTAACTTTTAAATTCCATGCAATAGCATTAACAGATACATTAATACTAACACTATCTCCTGCACTAACACTTCTACTGCTTGCTGAAATTCCTGCTGTTGCTGCATTGCTGGTAGAGTTACTGATAAGCAAATAAGCAATTGCAAAAAACATTATTAATCCTATTTTATAAAATACTTTTTTCATTTTTATCCTCCGTTTTTTATTAATGTTGCCTTAAATATAATATAATTTGATATAAATCACTTGAATTAACTTTATTATCCTTATTAACATCATATTTTTTATCATATCCATTTGTATTTTGTTTTAAAAATTTTATTACTTGATATAAATCTCCTGAATTAACAACTCCATTTCCATCTATATCACATTCTCTCTCTGATGCTGGTTGGTTATTATTGTTATTGTTGTTATTATTATTTGAAACCACCTCTATATAGCTTTCTTTACTATCTCCTCTTGCAATATATCCTGTAACACCTGTTCCTGTAACTATTTTATCCCACACATATCCATTTGCGTTTGAAGAATTTTTCTCTATTCTAGTTATTATATCCCCCTTATTAAGATATGTTACTACATTTGCACCTGTACTAGGAGACTCTCTAACTTTTAATCCAGAACCACAAATTACCTTTACAAGTTCACTCGTTGTTGTTCCTCCATTATTTTCTCCTGCTTTACTTATATATGAACTTACTAAATACCCTTGTCTTCCATCTGATAATTTTACTCTATCCCAATTATATCCATCAAGTCCATTATATTTACCTGTTTCAATTCTTGTTAGTGCCTGGCCATTTGTTAATGTTGTAATTACAGCCGTATTATTGGTTCCTGGTCCGTTTCTTAAATTAACATCAGTATTTGCTATTACACTATCATTACAGTTTGTTACATCATTTATTTTTTCTACATATGCATTTGAAACATAACCTTTTCTACCATCTGATAAAACTACTTTATCCCAGTAATATCCATTTTCTTTTACATTTGCTACTTCTATTCTAAGTATTATATCTCCAGAATTTAAAGTTGCTAAAATATTAGAACTTGTACTTTTACTTTCTCTTATGTTTATATTGCTACCTTTTATTTTTACATTTTGAGTAACAACTCCCTGAGTTCCTGGTATTGGACATTTTTCATTTGGCATATTTTCATAAACAGGTATTAAAAAACTAACACTATTATTTATTGTTCCCATTCTTTGATATACATTTTTTACAGTATAGCTCTCAGTTATTGCTGCTGAAACATTTTGCATATATTGGTGGTAATATAAGCTTCCATCACTATTATCAACATCAAATTTTTGTAAATATAAAGTATTTTGTCCTATTCCAATATATTTAGATTTCAAAAAATCTATTCCTCCAACTATTGATTTTGCCAAAGTATTCCATCCACTATTTCTTGCATATGTTGTTGCATTTGCAATAATTTGTGCTGATGTATTTCCTGAAGCACCAACATTAAATACATTATAATACCCTTGGTTTCCTCTACTCATAGTTGAACCATTTTTCCCTTGTTCTTGTAATATTCTTGCAACTACTTGATATGGATTTATATTCACCCTTTTACATGCTTCTATCATTGCTTCTGCATTTTCTCTTCCTGCTAAGAATGAACCACTTGTCATACTCATAACTCCATCTACACTATGTATTGAAGAATTATAAACAGACTGTTCAAATTGAAAAATATCTGTATCATTTAAAAAATTTCTTGGATCCATATAATAAGATACTGTTGCTTCTGATGCACATCTCCAGCTACCATTATCATATTTTTTATCATTACATGTAGGACAAATCCAATCTCCAGTTTTATTTGAACTTATTAAATTTCTTCCATGCCATGCTGTTGTTTCATTTTTTATAACTTGATTCCAATTTAATCCAGTATAAAAAATTGTAAAGTTCCAATTTGGATGTGCTGCTCTTAATTTATTAATTAATTCTGCATATCCTGGATAATTATTTAGCTTGCTTGATACACTTTCTTTTGTTTGTGTAGCGTATACTTTATTTTCACCTAATATACCTAAAACAAAATATACTAATATATTTAAAATCATTACTATTGTTATGACTTCTTTTATTCTATGTTTATTTTCTATAAAAACATTATTACTTAACATTTTTATCCTCCTCTTTTGCTACATTTTTTGCAATCATAGTATATCATTCTTGTTTTTTCGAGTCAATTAAATCATAAAAAAAGTTATAGCTTTTTTTGCTATAACTCTTCAAAATATATCTATAATCACTTCTTAAGTATTTCGATTTTAAATTATCTTTGACATCCACATCCAAAGTTTGTGAAAAGAAGTAAAAATATTATTATAAAAAATAAAATTTCACTATCACATCCACATCCTCCAAATAGTCCATTTAAAAATCCTCCATTATTATTGCATCCACATCCGCAATTTCTTCCTTCTTCTGGCATATTCTTTTCCCTCCTTTTTATTTTATATGATATCATATGCAAATTTTAATTTTTGTGTTACAATTATGAAGAATAATATTATGTATAAATTTATAGAAAAATCTTTTATTTTATATAAACTTACATTAAGAAAGGAATTTTAGAATATATATGAGCAAAATAGAACTACTTTCACCTGCTGGTGATTTTGAATGTATAAAAGCTGCTGTTCAAAATGGAGCTGATAGCATATACTTTGGAGCAAGTTCATTTAATGCTAGAGCTTCTGCAAGTAATTTTGATAACAGCGGTCTAAAAAATGCAATAGAATATTGTAAAATAAGAAATGTAAAAACCAATTTAACATTAAACACTCTAGTAAAAAATAATGAACTAAATGATGCAATTTTGATTGCTAAAACAGCTTATAAATTTGGAATAGATGCAATTATAGTTCAAGATTTAGGTCTTGCAGAATTTTTAATAAAACACTTACCAAATTTGCCTATTCATGCTAGTACTCAAATGAGTGTTCATAATTTAGAAGGTGCCCTAAAATTGCAAAATTTAGGATTTAAAAGAATAGTTCTTTCAAGAGAATTATCTGCAAATGAAATTGAATATATTTGTAAAAATTCTACTGTAGAAATAGAAGCTTTTGTTCACGGTGCTCTTTGCATTTCATATTCCGGTCAATGTTTAGCTTCTAGCATGATTGGAGGTCGTTCTGGAAATAGAGGAAAATGCGCTCAACCATGTAGACTTCCATATACTCTATTTGAAGAAACTTCAGATAAAGTTTTAAAATTAGATGATGGTTATCTACTTAGTACTAGAGATTTATGCTCTTTAGAATATTTACCACAATTAATAAAAGCTGGTGTCACATGCTTTAAAATAGAAGGTCGTTTAAAGTCCCCTGAATATGTTGCAACAGTAACTAGGATATATAGAAAATATATAAATTTAGTTTTATCAAATAAAAATTATGTTATAGATGAAAAAGACAAAAAGGAATTACTACAAGTTTTTAACAGAGGCCTATTTTCTAGTGGTCATTTATCTTCTAAACCTAATAAATCACTAGTTTTTTCTAAAAAACAAAATAATATGGGAATTCCTCTAGGAAGTATAACTAACTATAATTCAGCTAAAGGTTATATAACATTAAAATTGCTAGATTCTATAAGTATAGGAGATTCAATTTCAATTGATAGTGAAAGTGGAAGTTATAAAGTTTCTGAACTACTAATAAATAATAAAAACTCCCCTACTGCTTCATCTGGAAATATTGTAAAACTTGGTAGAATGAAAGGTAATATAAAATATGGAAGCAATGTATTTAAAATAGCTAGTAAAGAGTTATCTTTAAAAGCTTTAAATTCATATTCTAATTGCGAAAATAAAAAGATTCCTTTACTCTGTACTATAGATGTACAATATAATCTTCCTATAAAAATAAATATAAAAACTATAAATGAAACAGAAAGTTTTTATAATAATATAGATTTTACAATTATATCTAATATAATCCCAGAAAAGTCTATAAATCAACCTATAACTAAAGAAAGAATTATAAAGCAACTTTCCAAAACATCTAATACTCCATATGAATTTAGAGAAATCTATGTCAATTTAGATGATAATATCTACATTCCACATATATCTGATTTAAATGAGTTAAGAAGAAATTGTATTGAAAAATTACAAAATATAATAAAAGAAAAATATTGTAATAATAAATTAGATACCTCTCCTCTTCCTACATTTATTTCACATAATTTTAATAATTTATCTAACATAAAATTAAAAAGGCCAAAAATTTCTATATTACTTAATTTACTAAACAAAAATTTTGATTACTCTTTACTAAAAAATGTTAATAATATATATATTCCTTTAAAATATTTTGTTAATAAAGATTATTATAATGTTTTAAAGTTATTTAGTAAGAATTATAATTTATATATATATATGCCTACAATAATGCGAAAAAGTTATATTACTCTAATAAAAAATAATATAAAAGATATATTAAAGAACTTTGATATAAAAGGATTTGTATTATCTAACATTAGTAATTTCGAAATATTAAAAGATTATAAATCAAAATATGATTTTATCGGAAATTATACTTTTAATATTTTTAATAATTTAACTAAAAATAGTCTAGAAGATTTAGGAATTGATATATCAACATTTTCAGTAGAATTAAATCAAGATGATTTAATAAATTTTGAAAATAAGGACAATTGTGAAATGATTGTTTATGGAAATACGCCTATTATGAATATGAATTATTGTTTACTTGGAAAATCTAATCACTGTTATTCAAACTGTTGCCACAAATGCACTTCAAATAACAAATTCTATATTAAAGATAGACTTGGTTTTGATTTTAGAGTTATACCAGATAATATAGATACAGTTACTACTATTTATAATAGTAAAATTACTTTTATAAACTCTTCAAAAATCAATTGTGGATCTATCAGATTAGATATTCTAGATGAAGATATATCTACTATAAATACATTAATATCAAATGTATTAAATGACACTAAATTAGAGGGAAAAGATTTTACAAACGGCAATTTTAATAGATCAGTATAAAGTTTACTTAAGATTAAAAAGATAGGAGAAAAAAAATGTATGAAGCTTTATTAGAAAAATTGAATATAATAAAAAAATTAAATACAGAAGATTCAGATCTTATAATAAGACTATGTAGTTCATATCTAAAAGATAGAAAAAGCTATTCTGAAATGAGAGAAAAAACATCTATACTTAATTCAAACTCAATTACCTGCTTAGATAGCAATATTATTGACTTAGATACAATCTGGGTTGCTCCCTATTTTCACACTAGAATGAAATATAAAATATCAAAGATTGTAGATTTAATATCAAATACTAATATAGATGACATTTTAAATAGTCCTCATAAATTTTTACACAAAGCTATTTACTTAAAACCTAAACGTGAATTTTTAAAACCTATCGATCAAATCGATATTGTTGATTTTATAAAAAATCTTGATAAAGAAAAAAAATCAAATTTAAACAAAGAATTTAATTTTACATTTATTGCAAAAGAAATTAATGAAGAAGCTCTTTTCAAAGAAGACCAACTAAAAGAAGCGTTTAATATTATTAATATAACTAATTCAGAAGAGCGAAACAAAAAAATTTATAACAATATATATAATTATTTACAAAAAGATTTTATTTCAAATTGCTATTGTAATTTTTGCAATAACAAGTGTGTATTACAAAGACATTTATTTAGAACATACCCTATCACACGAAAGAATGGATGCTGTTATACAAATTTTGGACATTGCTCACACTTAAAAAGTGGAAAATGTGATGCTAAATGTTTAGCTTGTACATTATATTCTTGTAAATATTTAACCAAAAGAGGAATTGGTTACTGGGCAACTGAATTCATTTTATTAAAAGCTTTCTTTAATAAAAAACAATGTCATCATTTAGTTTTCGATTTTTTCAAAACTGAAGACGAAATATTAAATAATATAATAAAATGTCAAGATCTTTAAAAAGTAAATATTAACAAATAATAGTTATAGCCTAAAAACTATAACTATTATTTTGTTATTTTTAAAATATCTTTTTTAATTCTTATTAATATTCTTCTATTTTTACAAATACACTTTCTGTTTCAGAATATTTTTTTTCTACATTTAACTTTGTAATTTGAGTATCATCTTTAAATGCAATTTCATTCATAGCATCTAAAATAATTTTTACAATATTATCTATATCTGGCTTTTTTATTGGATTTATTTTATTTTCTAGCATAAGTATTTTATCTTGTTTTTTTGTACTTTTTGGTACCTCAAAATTAGCTACAATTTCTACAGATACTCTTCCTTCTAATTGTTTAAATTTTGGATATTTTATCATAAAATATTGCATAACTAAATTTTCATAATCCTTTGTTCTTGTTGGTGTATATACTGCTCCTGTATAACTGTTTAATCTTGGTCTTCCCTTTCCTATTATTTTCCCTGGTATTTCAAATTCATATATCATATGTTCTTTCTCCCCTAAAATTTAGATTTTTTCTACTTACTAACAATCTAGATATATAATATTACATTAAAATTTGTTAGTCAATTAATAAATTTTAAAAAAATATATAAAAAAGTATTGACAATCAGTTTTAGTTTGTTTATAATAAGTACTGTTCTTGAGAAGAGATGCAGGTGTAGTTCAATGGTAGAATTCCAGCCTTCCAAGCTGGCTATGCGGGTTCGATTCCCGCTACCTGCTCCATAAAATTAACCACATTGTTTATTTATAAGCAATGTGGATTTTTTTATAATGTTATTTATATGCGGGTATAATTTAGTGGTAGAATGTCATGCTTCCGACCTGATAGCGCGGGTTCGATTCCCGCTACCCGCTCCATTTGAAATCAACTTACGGACTAATTAAAGTTCGTAAGTTTTTATTTTATATAAAATTTAAAAAGTTCTCTTTCTAGGAAGGAGGACATTTTTTATGCTTGAATTTAAGACTATTGAAGAACTAAAACTTAATCCTAAACTATTAGAACTTATAAAAAACTATACTTATAAAACTAAAAAAGGAAAAGTTAAAGTTCTTCTAAATACTAATTTACAGTTTATTGTACCAACCCAATATTTAATTACATATCCAACTACTCTTACTATACTTGAATATAAAGTAAATGAGATTAGTAATAAACCATTCTACATTAAAGAGCGTAAAGAAAAGTATAATTTGAAAGAAATTGAAACTTTTTTAAAAAAATTTTAAATTTAGACTACACTTTTTTGCGTTTAAGTGGGGAAACATATAGAGAAGTATTAAAATTAGACTTCGTAAAACTCACTTTAAATGAGGAAACTAATGAAAAATATTAAAAATTTTTAATTTGGTGTTTGTTATTTTGCGTTTGAGTTAGGAAACATATGAGAGGTATTTTAATATTTCTCAAAATTTAAGGAAAGGAGGAAAATTATGAGATGTGGAGTTTATGTACGAGTATCTACTGATGACCAAAGAGATAATGGTTATTCTATTGATTCACAACTTAGAATGATTAAAGAATACTGTGAAAAAAATGATTATGATATTGTAGATGTTTATAATGATGCGGGTCATTCTGGAAAAGATTTAATGAGACCAGAAATGCAAAGACTACTTAAAGATATCAAATCAAAGAAGATTGATAAGTTAGTTGCTATTAAAGTAGATAGATTAACTAGAAATAACTATGATGGTTTTTGGTTACTTAATTATTGTGAAGAACACGATGTTAAGATTGAACTAATACTTGAACCTTATGATGTATCTACTGCTAATGGTGAAATGATATTCGGTATGAATCTGGTATTTGGGCAACGAGAAAGAAAAGAAATTGGAGCTAGAACTAAACGCGCTATGGAAGAAATGGCACTGGAAAAAGTCCACCCTAGTAAAGCACCTTATGGCTATATTAGAAACAAAGATACTGGTCATTTAGAAGTAGAGCCAATTGAAGCACAGGTAGTAAAAGAAATATTTGAACTATGTAAAAAAGGACACTCAATAAGAAATATTGCTACTATTATGAAAGATAATAATGCTTATTTAAAACAAGGCAAATGGAAGGCAGATAGAGTTTATAAGATACTTACTAATTCTATTTATATTGGTATATTTGAATATGGAAAATACAAAAGAAAACCTCAAGATGTTTTAAAAGTTGAAGATTATTGTGAACCTATAATAGATATCAATACTTGGAATATTACAAGAGCAAATCTTGAAAAGAATAAACATCCAAATTATGGAGAGCATATTCATTTATTTGCAGGTTTAGTAAAATGTCCTTTATGTGGTGAAATACTTGCTGCTAGTGAATCATTTAAGAAATACAAGAATGAAACTAAAATTTATTATCATTTGAGATGTAAAAACTCTAATTGTAAAGGTTATGGTTATCACTATAATTCAGATAAAATTGAAGACAAACTAAAAAGAATTTTAAATGAATTAACTAGATTTATGTATGATAATTCTAACGAAATAATAACTTGTAGTTCTACTAAAAGCAAAGAAATAAAAGAAATAGAAAAAGCCATTAAAAAATTAAAAGTTCAAGAAAAAAGATTAGTTGATTTGTATTTAAGTTCTACTCTTGATGTAGAAACTATTAATCATAAAAACGATATTATTAAAAAAGAAATTGATAAACTAACTAAAAAGAAAACTACTCTTGATCCAGATAATGACTTTAAAGAATATACAGTAGAACTACTTAAAAAGTTAGATTGTGAAAGAGATAATGAAGATATTATATTTAAAAACAATTTAAGTTTTGCATATTTATTTGATAGTCTAAATAGAAAAGCACAAAAAGAATTAATAAATAGATTAATATCTTCTATTGAAATAACTAGAGATGATAACTACAATATCGAGATTAAGAATATCAAATTTACGGAAGAATTTATCTCAAAAAGTACAAAAGATTATATTGATTATTTAAATGAATTGCTAACTGATAACAATATTGGTATAACTTACAAGGAACAAATCAATAAAGAAAAATTAAAAGAATTAGAAAAAGATTATACTATTATGTCGTTAGAAAAAATGGAAAATAATCTATATTCTGAAGAAGAATTAAATAACTATATTGATTTAATTAAGGAACATTTCTATGTAGATGGAATCATAAATTGTCCTTATATTGAGGGCAATAATATAGTTGATACTTTAATTCTAATACCAAAAACTGAACTAATAAATTTTTAAAAACAAAGAAAGGAATGATAAAATTATGGAAATAAAATATACAAGACAAGGAGATTATTTAATACCAAATTTATATTTAGAAAAGGATGAAGATTGCGGCAGAATTGGCAAATATGGAATACTAAGATTACACTTTATTGTTCAAAATAAACAAGCACTTTATGAGACACTTTTGATGACAAATAAACTAACTCATCATCTCCTTTTAGTTAGTGATTCTTGTGAAAGTTTATACAAAATACTAATGGAAAATTATATTAAAAATGATGAAAAACTATCTGAAAAAAGTAAAAAATTAAATTCAATTGAATGGACAAAGTTAATGAATAATTACAAAAATATGGCTGAAGAAATTGTCTTAAATGAATATGTTTTTGTATAAATAATCATCAAAAAAGAGGAAAAAATTATCAAAATAATTTAATCCTCTTTTTTTATTTTATTAAGTATGGGAGTAAAGTTCTTGTCTAGCCAGCACTGAATTTGTACTCCCATACAAATTCTTATATGGGAATTCCCATACCCTTTAAATTTATTTAATGATTTGTTTCCAAAAACATGGTGTACTAAAACTTAATCCTTTTTCACTTTCACTTAACCAAAATTCATCCTCTTCTGATGTTTCTCCAAGACTACTTAGATAACTAATCTGTAATATTCCCATTGCATTTGCAAGATCATAAAATAACGGAAAACATTCTAATTCATAATCAGTTAATTTATTATATTTTTGATATTCATCTAATATCATTTTTGTACTTTGTATTGTCTTATCTTTATTATTTGGGTTTAAACATAAATTACAAGATGTTACTGCTAAATCAACAATTCTAGGTAAATAATTTGATACTGCAAAATCAATAATCCATAATCTATCTTTATTATCTTTCATAACATTTGGACTAATAATATCTCCATGTACAAAACTTGTTGGCAAGTTATCTAATTTAATATTCTTTAATCTTTTTACTAAACTTTCAAAAATGTTATTATATTTACTATCTAAATACTTTCCTTTTTCTTCATATTCTTTAATAAAATTAGTTATAGTCCATTTATCATAAATAAAATCTGATTCTAATTTAGCATTATGTATCTGTGCCATTTGAGAAATAATATTTTTTATTTCCTTTTCGGTTGGTATTTCATTTAAGTCATAGAAACTTTTGCCATCTACATATTCAAATACACATAACCTAAAATTAACATTATCTAATTCTATCTCACATAATATATCACTATCACATTCATATACTTTTGGAGTATTTATTTTGAGTGTATTTGCTAATTTTATTCTATCAATATACATATTTACATCTTCAAAAGTTCTATCTTTATTAAATACTTTCACACAGTATTTTCCTTTATTAGTTGTTAATATAAAATTAAAATCTTCATATCCAACTAAAATCATTTCTTCAGATAAATATTCTCCTAAACTATATTTTTTACATATTATTTTTGCTAATTGAGATAAATCAGTTTTAAGATTTATTCTCTCATAAAATTCTTGCAACATAATTATAACCTCCCTATTTTAAAATTCTAAATTTGCTAAAGATACATTTGCATATTGTTTTTTAAATTCATTATAAAAGATGTCAGTAAGACTGTTTATTTGTCTTATTAAACAAAACTTATCTTTATTATGTTTATTACTATAATTAGCATTGAGACTCTTATTATTATAATTAACATACTGCGTTATAGTTCCAGCGTAATTGTGAGTATAATCACAATTTAGTTTGTAAATATTATAATATAAATCTAATATTTCTGGAATTTTTTTAGATACTATTTTTACCCTCTGAAATATTGATTTGCCGCACCAATTTGAAAGTTCTTTTTTTTCATTTTTAATATTATATTTAATTTTAAACCTTTCAAAATTAGGGACTGTTATATTATTATAATCTTCTTTATCAACCTTATCTTTAATATTTTGTGGCACACTTTTATATAACAGTACACGATTAACATCTTGATATTCCCCAAATCTTAAATACAACTTTCTATCCGTTTCACAATATAAAAAATCAAGTAAAATTTCAAACATTGAACGAATAATAATATTTCCAGATGTTACCATATGGTTAGAATCTAAAATAGTAACACCTCTTAATAAATCAATAAAATTAAACAGCATAAGGCAAGGTGCTAAACGATATTCTTCATAATTTCCTACAATTACAACACTTTTAAATAAATCCTCTAATCTAGTTATATGTTCGTTATATTTTTCTAATTTTCTATTATCCACTAAATTATCAAGCATAAAATCCTCCCATGATTTAATTATACAATAAATACTAAAATATTCATATACTCCCATTGAAATTTAATGCTAATTCATATATAATAATTTTAGAAAGAGAGCGTTGTAGTTCGTAAGCTGTAGCTTAATCGCTCCATAAGAAATAAACTTACGAACTTAATTATTCGTAAGTTTTTATTTTACCTAAATCTTGTACATTATTTATCATTTCTAGATTAAGGTTATTTTTATTAATCATATAATGTGTTGATGTTAACTGATAAACAACAGAAGCTGCAAGTCCAAACGAAGTACAAAATGGCGATGGTATGAAAGAGCAAAATATACGCAATATATTTGCAATTTGTTTACTAATTGTTGCTTTTATAGCAGAATACTCTAATTGTATAAATGTCAATTTTGTTATATAAACAGGATATAAATATAAAGATATTAATTCTATACTTACAATAAATAATGTAGCAGTTAAATCTGATTTATAACTTGGATATAAAATCACTCCCATTATAAAAGTAGATAAAATCAAAATATAAATTAGTTTTCTACTATTTTTTATATGTTGTTTATATGAAAAAATTCTTTTTGTAATATCAATTTGAGCAACTGTTTTTATGGCATAAGATATATCCCATTGAGTATCAGTTATTAAGACTGCAAAAGAAGTTGCTAAAATATATTTTGCACCAAAATTAAATGTATTCTTAAAACCAAATAAATAAATTATAAACATACTGATTTTTGCAAATAAATAAACAGAATCATATTTGATACAATTTCTTAAATTAATTTTAAATCCAGTTATTTTTACTGTTCTAAATATCATAAGCAAAGTAAATATTGTTGTAGCAAATAACGAAGTACTAGAAATTACAATTTGATTTTTTGTTATTATACTCATAATTACTAATGTCAAAAAGTTTATTAAATTAAAAAAGAAACTATATTTGTTTGCTCTTTTATTATTATCTTCATAATACAACTTACACAATGCAAGATTCAATAATAATTGTAAGAACATTTGAATTACAGCATAAACCGCAAATATTCTATATGTTTGTATATCCATATTCATAAATGTTATATATTTATCTATATTTAAAACAATACTACCTAATATTAATACTCCTAAAATTGTACCCAATATAAATCCTGAAAAGACACTATCTTTATTATCATCCTTAATAGCACTTATATTGGCACCTGTTCCAAAAATACTCTGTATACTACTTATAACAAACTGCATTGGATATATAAGTGAAAATATATTAATTAAATTTTTATCCACTAAAATACCAAGTAAAAACCATCCTAAAATTGGTGTTACAGATGTTAAAAATATATCAAAACTTATTCGAAATAATCTTTTCATTTTCTACCCCTTATTTTTTTATTGTATACAAATTATAAAATCAATTTATAATTAACTAGCTAAAAAAATTATACCATTAGTCGTTAAATTTTTCTACACTACCATTGAAATTTAATAATAATTCATATATAATATTTCTATAAAGAGAACTTAGTTCGTAAGCTGTTGCTTAACCGCTCCATAAGGTAAAATCGTTGCACCAATGTGACGTTAATGATTAAATCAACTAGTAATAGTTGATTTTTTTGTGCGTTATTGCAAAGAAAAGTGCGATATGATATGATTAGAATAATTAATATGTTGAACTACACAAAGTAATTATTGAAGATACTCTATATTTATTACTCTAATAAATTGATATAAATTAAGTAGATGAGGTATACAAATGGATCAAATAAATAAATCAAAAAAAATATTAAAAATACTTCCTTGGTATATGGGAATTTCATATGGATTATTATTTTATACTCCAATAAGTACATTATTTTTTACAATAGCTAAAAATTTAAGCCTATCGCAAATAACAATGCTTGGTACAATTTCAACAATAATAAGCATAATATCTCAACCATTTATTTTAAAAATTATGAAGAAAATTGGTAACACCTATTCTGTACGCATAGGCGCATTTATGTTATTAATATCAGTATTATGTATTACTTTTGGAAATTTTTATATAATAATGTTGGGATTTATATTAGAGTCAATTGCTTTTGTTTTTAATGATATGATAAATATAATACTTCGTAATAATTTAAAATTTTTAAATAAAGATAATGAATATATTAAATATAAGAACAAATCATTTTTGTTATATTCAGTTTTAACAGCAATAATAGCATTATTAGCAAGTTATTTATTTAATTTAAATCATTACCTTCCTATGTTTTTTTGTGCTGGCTCCTGTATAATAATTTCTTTAATGTCTTTATTTATAAATGATGTAAAATTATTAAGTACAGAAGAGATTGAAGAAAAAAGCAATTTTAGTAAGATTATTCCAAAAAGTAATACAATATTTAATATTATTTTATTTTTTGGAATAATAAGAGCATGTATAGCTTTAGGATTTAGTAATACAGAGTTATTTATACAGGATAATTTGAAAACTTTCTTTGATATTACAAATACAACATATTATTTTGGTATAATCATATTTATATCAAGAATAGTAAGAATTATATCTAACATAATTTTTAATAAAGTATATATTAAATTTAGAGAGAAATTAATTTATATATTACCTATTTTACTATTAATATCATTTATTTTATTAATATTTAGTTATTATTTAATAAGTAATTTATTAATTAAATTTTCAATTATGGGTTTTGCTTATGCAATAATTGTAGTATTGATAGACTCATTCAATGCTGTTATTCAAGATGCAATATTAAGAAATTCAAATTCAGAAGAACATCAATCAGCACTTACATATTTGTCACTTTCATATAAAATATTTAAGGCAATATTTGGATGTTGTATATCTTTAATATTACTCAAGTATTCACTTATATACGTATTAATCTTTTTAATAATGTTGGTGTTAATGGGTCTAGTCCAATTTAGAAAAACTTATTTAAAGCTATTATAATTTACTAAAAATATGATAATATAGCAGCTTCACATTCACCTGATTCCATTATAGTAACAAGTATATTATTTTATTTTTTATAAATCTAATACTTTATAACACTAAAGACAATGCTAACTAAGCATTGTCTTTAGTGTTTTCATTATTTCTAAATTTAACATATATAAATAAAGCAAAATATACAATTATAGCAAGTAGAAATGTGATTTTTATTGAATTAGAATTTTCTGGAAAACCGTACAAGATATTCTTGGAAGTATTGTAGCAACAAACCCTTTTATAAATTTTCTTTTATTTTTGGAAACAAATCATACAAATTATATCCTAATAAATTATCAAAATATTCTTTTAATTTATATGTTTCTTTAATATGATACTGAGTGTTAGAATATGCACCTCTTCTAATCATTATATCAATCAACCTTTTATCAATTGTAAATACTTTATTTCCTTGTGGACACATCAAGTCACATAAATTTATTAATTTTTCTTCTATAGTGTATTCATGATTTTTTATAAACTTTGTTAAAAACGGATTATCTTTTGGATTTGGAACTCCTCCTGCAGTACATATTATATCATTATTTAAATATGAATGAGTTAAACATATATTAGCATATTCATCATCATATCCTTTGTTTTTTAAATATTCATATCCTCTCATAACATGTCCATGTGACTCACCATTATACTTACCAATATCATGTAAATATCCTAGAGTAATTGCTTTGTCTATATCTACATTTATTTCTTTTTCACATAATGCTTTAGCAATTCTTCCAGCACTATCACCTACAGATATACAGTGTTCTATCCATCTATCATCTGTTGTATTTTTTCTTTCTATTTCTAATAATGTTCTTGCTTCTTTACTTGTTAATATCATCTTTATTCTCCTAACTTTTTAAATAAATCATCATATATTTTATTTCTATCTAATTTAGTAACCAAAGTAATATTATGTCTATAGTCCAATACTTCATAAGAAGTATTCTTTCTTATATTGGGACAACTTATTTGTTCCGTTTCAAACCAATTTTTATTTATCCATTGAACCTTTAAACACCTTATTATCTGTATTAAAGTTTAACCAATTACATATCTTTAAAATTTCATTATAACTTAACTCTTGTTCATCTCTTACTGTTACATCTCTTTTTGTATGAGAATATGGTGCAACTGTTATTGCCTCAATATTAAATAAGTCTTTTGATTTTATTAAATATGATAATGCAAATTGACCATCACATTCATTATAAGTATCGGTATCTAATATTAAATTAATTTTTTTTTATTATTTGAGACATATCTATAAAATTCTTTCCAACTTTTAACTCTTTGTATATTAGAATATCTGTTATAAGGTGTATCCATTAAAATTGTTGTTATTCCATTTTCAATACAATCACTACATATACGAACAGAATCATCAATCATAATATCAATATTATGCTTTAAACATTGCTTAGTTTTAGCGCATTTATCATAGGCATCTGTTAAAATCAAGTTATCATAATAAATATTATTATCTTCAAGCCACTTTTTTGTCATATTATATGGATCTGTATATTCTCCATTATTTCTTCCTGTGATAATACAAATAATATGACCATCATCATGAAGCTTATCTATGTATTCTTTAGCACCTTCAATAACGCCTAATTTTTTTGCTATTCTTTCTATATTATTTTTGTAAAAATTGATTTCTTCATCCTCATTCCAATCAAACATTCCTTTTCTAATATAATCAGCGTTTTTATTTATAATACCCGAATTTCTCAATTCTTTGTCATGTAATAAATACTCAGTTAATAAAGTATCATTAAAATTTGATATTACATTGTCTATATCTATTCCTATCTTCATGTATATCCTCCGAATTTTTACTAATTTTAAACTATAAAAATTATACAATATTTAGACCTTTTTTTCCATATGCCTATTGAAATTTAATAACGACACATATATAATATTTTTAGAAAGAGAGCATTATGGTTCGTAACCTGCTGTTTAACCGCTCCATTAAGTAAAATCGTCGCACTTTGGCGAAGTATTGAAAAATCAACTGTAAAGGTTGATTTTTTTTCGCCTTTATCTTGAAAAAGGAAAATCAAATAATAAAGATACTTTGATTTATATGAATGTAGTAGAGCCAATAATTAGTCGTGCTATGTGGAATGAGGCACAACATCAAAAAGAGAAAAATCAAAGAAGTTACACAAGAGATAGAGTTTATATATTTTTTCAAAAACTAAAATGTCCTAAATGTAGCAGAATTATGAAATGTAAAGGTTCTGGAGGAACAAAAAATCAAAAGAAGAAAAGCAAGAATTTATTTCAAAATTTATTGAATCAATGACATTATTAAAGAACAAAAAACGAAGAATTTTATTTTTATATTGATAAAATAAATTTTAGAAGTAGTTATATTGAACAATTAACAAAGTTTTTTAAGTTAGGCATAGCAGATATTTTTGTACACCCATATAGTTCCTAACAAGCACTGAATTTTTCCTCCCTAGTCAAAATTCGAAATATGGAACTCAATCCCAAACCCTTTATAAAAATTTGAAAGAAATGATAAAAAAATTAATAACTAAATATGACAAAAATATATACAGTGTTTAACAAATATGATAGAATAAAAATCAGGAGATGATGTATATGAATAAAAAAAGAAAAATATTAATAATATTTGGAATTTTAATAATATTATTTATAATTGTATTTGTTGTAATAAACAAAGCAAATATATTTAGCAAAAAAGTAACAAAATTACAATCAGTTGAAGGAATTACAGTTGTACCTACAATGAACGATACAATAACAGCTGATAGTAGTTGGTGTGGAACTTTTCAATTAGTATGGAATGATATGAAAAATGAAGTTGTAAAGAAAGATGTTATATTTAATCCTCAATTAGATATGGTAAAAAATTTAAACAAAGAAGATTTTAATGAAACAATGCTTTCTGAAGATTACTATTATAAGATTTATGGACTAAAAAGTCTAGCTTTAAAAGAACAATTAGAGAATGGACTAAAAGAAAAATTTAATCAAACAAGCGATATATTAAATGATTTTAATTGGTCAGAGAGTGAACTAGATAATCCTAATAATCCAAATGTAAGAAGATATTTTTTCTATACAATGTTATATAGAAAATTCGAATTTTTACAAGAGTTTGATAAACTTGATAATGGTAAATTTGGAAATAAATATAAAGATGTTCAATATTTTGGTATAGATGAAAATACAGAAAATTCCGTAGGAAATCAAATTACAGTATTATATTATAATTCAAAAGATGATTTTGCAATTATTGTAAATACTAAAACAGATGATGAAGTAATTTTCTGTAAAAGTCCTAATGGAAGCAATTTTAATGAAATATATGAAAATATGAATAATGAATCTAATAAATATACAGGAAGCAGATCTTTTAAAAATGTAGATGAATTTAAAGCTCCAAATTTAGAATTTGATGAGAAAAAAGAGTATACAGAATTGGCAAATAAAGAATTTAAAACAGCAGATCCATATTATGATACAGCAGAGATACAAAAAGCAATACAAACTATAAAATTTTCATTAGATGAAAAAGGTGGAGAAATTAAAAGTGAAGCAGCTATAGATATGACGGCAAGTGTAACATCAGTAGTGTCAAAGCCAAAAGCAGATGAACCAAGATATTTTTATGTGGATGATACATTCGCAATCTTTTTAAGAGAAAAAGGTAAAACAAAACCATATTTTGCTGGAAGAATTGATGACATAACCAAGTTTCAATAATATTGCTATAGTCGGTAATTAATTAAAAATTAGTATAAATTTATAAACCAAATCATATAATATTAATGTCAAATTTAGTTTGTTTAGTTTCTATATTTTTATAATCTAATCTATCGATAAGCTTATTAACATAATTATTGTCTTTAACATATTTTAAAGAAACAGTAAAATTTAAATCATAAATAAAAGCAATAACACATAACCAATAATCAATAATTGTCTTTCTATCATTTAATGCAATGCATTCATGCATCATAAAATCGTTATAAACTTTATCAGAAATCACTTCATAATCTATTGTATCTTTATTATATATTAAAGAGGAAAAATTATTAACTAATTTTATCCTCTTTTCTTTTTATTATTACTAAAAATTAAAATCTAAATATACATAATTATTCATATCATAAGATAAATTATTTTCAATCATTTTGTTAGCAATTTTGCAACATTTTGAAATTCTTTCACCATTAAATAATGGATCAATATATCTAATCTTTGCTCCATGATGTACATAATAAACATTTTGAGGCTCTTCTTTTGATAATTTTACTTTTTTAGCATTTTTCCAAATATTAAATATATCATTATATTTAGAAGACTCTATAATATCTATTACTTCACTTTCTTTTAATTCATATAAATCTTTTTTAGATATTTTATTTTCATCACTTAATCTTTTTAAAATATCAGCAATTAATTGCATAGAATATCTAGTTCTATCTTCACGATATATAACAGATAATCTGCTTGTAACATTAACAAAGTTTCTAGCATGTTTTTTAGTTTTAAATCCCAATTCTATTTCTCTTTCTTCATTAGTTTGTATCTCAATATCATCATATATTTCTTTAATACTTGCCTTATCTAATAATTTATATGTAAATAAAGCATTTGATAATGAATACTCTAACCTATCAGCAGATAATTTAGGTGTGTCATTATCAGCAATAGAATATAAATGATAATTATCTATTTCTGATATTTTAATATTATCTCTTTTTAATAATGTGATAATTTCTTTTGAACCTTTTATTATTTCTGTTGTTAAATCTTCTGTTGATTCTTGAGTCATATAATCTCCATTAAGAAAGTCTACACAGTGCTTAAATGTAGGCGTTGCTATATCGTGAAATAATCCAGATAAAGTTTGTTTTTTATCATGTGTGAAATGCCAAACAATTAAAGCAACTGCAACAGAATGATCTAAACTTGAAAAGAAAAAATCGCTTTCAAACAAATTAGAATATATAGTGCCACAAGTAACGCTAATATATTGTTGTGATAATAATTCCTTTGTATCTATATATTCATTTAACCACTCTGGAAAATCTGATTCTAATATTTTAAAATATTCTTTTATATCTTTGTTAACATTATCGTAATATTTACTCATTTTTTCTCCTCTTTCTATTTCACACTTTCAATTATATTTCTTAGTCTTTTTCTAGTACTTTATATCAAATTTTTCTATAAGTTCATCTTCCCTTTAAATTCTAAATATAAAATTGATTTGTTAGTCTTTCAAATTCCATTTTAACGGATAAACATATTCTATTCGTTCTTTCTTTGGAACGTAATGTTTTTTTATCTTAGTTCTATTTGACTTTAATTCAGGTAATGCTTGTCTGCAATATTTATCTAATTCACAAAATATATTTTGGCAATCAATAAGTTGTAGAGGCCTATTACCAATTCTTTTAAAATCTAGGTTAAGTCTTTTAAATTCTTCGTCTTGATGTTCATACATATATCTAATAATATCTTCATTACTCATTTTACCCTTATCAATAAAACATTTTTTAATTCCACGAAGTGAACCTGGTCCTGCAACTGTAAATTCATTTTCTTTCCAATTTACCACTTCACTATAATTTATATCAGTTACTAATTGATAAGCCATAAAGTTTCCAATTAATGGATAACTCTTAATTATATTAAATGCTTCTTGCATAGTTTCACATTTAATAAATTTTTCTTGAATTTTATCTTCATTAAACATTTTGTTTAAAAGCGCTAAATGATTATCATGCTTTCTATCATATCCAAAAGCTTTATTAGCACAACTAATATAAGCATCATTATAAATTTTTATTCCATTTGAAATAGCTTTTTCTAATACACTACCATACTCATTAAAATTGAAATTTTTTAAATTAATATCTTCAAAATTGTTTAATAAAAGTTCCCAAGTCGATTCTTTATTAAATAGTTTAAATAAAAGTATTCTAAACAACATATCTTCATCAGCATAACTTTTACCATTGTAAATTACGTTTTTTAATAAATACTGACTAACTCTATCATTAACTCTATAACTATTACAAAATTTATACTCTTGCAATATATGGTCTTTTGTCCATGGTGCAGGTTCACCATTTAATTTTTTTATAAATATATTTTGTCTTTCACAAGCAAAATACCAATACAAATCATAAACTTCTTGTCTTTTTTTCATATCTCCCTCACACATTTTGTATCTTTTGAATTTATACATTTTCTTAATACTATCAAATCCAATTATCATTATTTTATCATCTAAAACTGTATAATGAAATCCTAATTTTGCATTATAATCTCTAAAAATTTTATCAAAGAAATCAGCATATGAAAACATTTCATAGCTTTACATCTTTAATTTTTTAAAAATACATTTATAAAATAATATTTACTATATTTGTTAAGAGGAAAAATATTCCCATTAATAATATTAATATTTCATCCAATTCTATCTTTTTATCTAAGATAAATTTGTTTGGTTTTTTTTCATTTATAATTATAGTGTAATTCTTACCAAATATGAACTTTTGTATTTTTTTCTTAGATAATAATTGAAATGATTGATTTATATATTTTTTATCATTAAAACTATATTTAAATACCGGTGCATATTTTGTTACCCATCCACGTCCCCCTGTGCTTGTATAACTATTACATTTCAAGTATATTGCTTCTATTTTTTTACTGCACTTTGATTTTGAATAACGTAATTTTATAAAAAATAAAATTAAAAATAATCCCAAAATAGTTGATATTATCACTAAATTTTTGTCCATAGTACTTTTTTCCTTTCAAAAAAACGTCTTTTATCTATCCATGATCTTTCAATTCTACTTTTGATAATAGAGTTTTTAATTATTTTATTTAATTAATTCTCATTATATTATTTACTAAATTTTCTTATTACATCTACTGTTATTTGTTTATCCATTTTTACTTCCAGTATTATTATCTATAATTTATTCCTCTAAAAATTCATATAATTTATTATAAAAATCATTATTATTAAAAATATAATTACAATGACCAGCCTTTTCTAAAATAAACATTTTTGAATTTTTAATATTGTTTGAAATATATTTTACCTCATCTCTTGGCACTAAATCTTTAATACCTCCATTACAAACTAAAGTAGGAATATCAATAATATCTAATTCTTCTTTTGTTATAGAATGAGATTCAAAGTTCAATTTTTCAAACATTTCATTACTCTTTTTGCCAGGATACCAAGGTATTTTTTCAATAATTTTTACATAATTAGGTTTTTTAATGAGGTAATTAAAAATGGCTAACAACTACAAAACTCTGGGTGAAGAAGTACTGGAAAAGGCTCTTTGTGTCTGCGATGGAATGTCTGCCGTTTTCGACGACCACACTATCGTACCACTGACTGGTATTCGGGAAAACTGCGTTAAGTTTGATGGATGCTATTCCTTCAACAATAGTACAATTGCGTTTTTTTACAAACACAATCTGTACGTCGCACCTTACACCCTGGCACTGGACAGTGCACTTTCTTATGCCAACTTTAAGCAGGAATCTTTCTATGTTCCATTCTCTAATTGGGACTACCCTATGGCATACCAATCTCGTTGGTTCATGTTAAGGGATGCTGCTCGTCAGGCTCGCCAGACTTCTATTGCTTAAAGTTAAAGTTAGTTATTTTTCTAGGACAAGCATTGCACGTCTTGGAGCATTGGAGTCAGCTTTTTTGCTGGCTCCTTTGTTTTGAAAGATCACTACTATATACCATTTTGAATCTATTTCAAGTATAATTTACTTTTATACATCAATTAATAATCGTAATTGTTAAAATAAAAAAAGTTGTAAATATTTAATTTTTACCTATTTTTCTATATATCCATAAGTTTTTTGTGTATACATATCATCTGTAATTGGTTTATATCTCTCTCCATCATAATTATCTGTAAAACCATTGTATGCTTTATAGATATCTCCATTTTCTGTATCATATACTCTTTCATATCCTAATGTTGCATCACTTTGTTTTTGACTCATTATATCATAAGATTTACTTCTGCTTTCCCATGCACTCATATATGAATCAAAGGCCTTTTGTGTTGAAGCATTTAATTCAAGAGCTTGTTTTGTTTTTGCATTTCCATCATCAATAGTTGTTTTAATATAGCTATCTGAAAATTCTATTGAATTAACTGATTCTAGCAATATATCTTTGTAGTCTATGAATTCATTTTTTTCTGCAGTTATTGCCATTATATCATATACCATATAATAAAGCATATCCACTCCACCATTATATTGATTTCCAAAATTAACTATTGATGCCATAAATAATCCTTCACCTGATTTATTATTGTCTCCAGTAAAAGTTCCTCTTAATACTTTACTATCTAATGCAACACTTTTCATAGATGCACTAGACTCAAACTCTTCTTGTTTTTTAAAGTTAGTAAATTTAGGAAATCTAATTGAAGAAAAAGATG
The DNA here is from genome assembly GCA_000434015.1 of Clostridium sp. CAG:571. Taxonomy (GTDB): domain Bacteria; phylum Bacillota; class Clostridia; order TANB77; family CAG-508; genus CAG-492. The sequence continues at coordinate 155,343 of HF999519.1, read as the reverse complement.
GATCTATTGAATTTATGTATGTTGTTATTTCATTAAACTTTTTGTAAAATCCATCTGTTGTTGGATTATCTAAAACCACTGCATCTGCAAATAACCTATATTGAGAATTACTTCCACTTAAATTGTAATAATTCTGCCAATAGCTTTTTGCTGATGCACTTTTTAGTAATGGTTGAATTTTCGTCATTAAGTATACTTGATTATTTGTATTTTGTGGATCATATACTCTAATTGTATAAAATATCCCTGTACCACCTGTTTCAACTGTCCACCCTTTTGGTTTTTTCATTGAAAAAATATCCGACTTATATTCTTCTAATGTTATTTTACTTACTTCACTTTGTAGTATTTTTACATTTTCTTTGTTTGCTTCACTTCCTGTTTTTGCTAATTTATTGTTATTTTCTTTATTATTGTTATTCATAAGCATTGCTATAAGAACCATAATAACTATTACTGCCACTATAGAAATTATCATCCATATTTTACTCTTTTTACTTTCGTTCATTTGTTTCCTCCTCTTATATTTTTTTAGCATGCAAAACAACTCTATATTTATTGTTATTAGAGCAAGTAGATAATGTCAAAATGCTATCATTTTTTAAACAATCTACATTAAATTCTTTTATACTTCTTGCTTTTATGGTTTTTATAAACTTTTCAAAATCATCATCATTATTAAATCCCGTTTTTATATAGTAATCTTCACTTTCTATTTTATAAATTGAGAAAACTTTATAAATACATTTTTCATTTTCAGTATATAAAGTAATATTAGTATTTTTTTCATTTTCGTACCAATCAGAATTTAATATGTTTTTCATACTACCAAACATTGAACCATCTCTCATATTATGTCCATAGATCACAATATTTTTATCCGTATTATCAATCTTATTTCTATAATCCGCAAAAATCCACCCTGCGGAATTTTTGCTTCTATCAAAACTATGATTTAAATAAAAATTATTATTGTCTGCTTTTAATACTGGATACTCAATATTTGTATTATTTACTTTAATCCAAGCAACAGTTTCTTTATTCTGTTCTTTTAGTTTATTAAAGTCTATTGTATATTCTTCTTTGTCTTCACTTTTTTCTTCAACTACTACTGTTCCTTTTATCTGTTCTGCTATTTCGTTATTTTTGTTATTATCTTTATACCATTTATAAATTTTAACTCCAGAATATACCAATACCAAAAGTAGAATCATATAAACAATAAGATTAAAAATTACTTTTTTATATTTTTTATTTTTTTTCTTTCTCATTATTTACATTGTCCTTTCATATATAAAGACTAGCCAATAACTCTAGCTAGCCTCTATATATTTTGATATATTATTTTTTTGCTTTTTTTCTATTTATTACTGTTAGCATTCCAATAGTTGTTATAGAAGTTATAAATAGCGTTACACTTGTTATAATATTATCTCCTGTTTTTGGATTATTTGTTTCCTCATTTGTTTCATTATTAGTTTTGTTATTGGTTTGTTCTGTTTTGTTTTCTGTTGTTTGTGGCTCTTTTTCTTGTGTTGGTGTCGTTGGTGTAACTGGCTTATCTGATGGTTTTTCGGGCTCACTTGGTGTTGTTGGGTTTTCTTTTGAGTTTTCTGTTGGTGTAATTATCAAACTTGTGTCAACCCACATTGTTGCATATTCACCTTCATTATATTGTAACATCGTGTCATAGTCAGTAGTGTCATAATCGTAATACTTACCATTTATTTTTAATTTAGTACCAGTTGTAAAACAATATCCTTCTGCAGCCTTAAAATATATTCCATAAGTATAAGACTTACCACTTTCAAATTTGGTAAATAAATCATCAGGATTGTTGATATTCCAAAAATCAGCAGCATAATAATATTTTTTACCTCCATCAGTACTCCAGTATTCAGATTGATAAATATATGGAACATTTTCAGGTGTTGTTCCTGAAAATACAGGCTTATCACCTACTTTAAAACTAATTGTTGCATTATTTATCTCAACTTCACTAATATGTTGATATGTGACAGTTTTAGGTTTTATTGTTTTTACAGCAACTACAAAAAGCTTTGTTCCAGAATTCGTTACATTTGCACTATTAACATACTTCCCATTTACCATTACTTTTTTATTAGTTGCAAATGTATTTCCATCTTTTGCTTTAAGAGAAATACTGTACATATAAGTTTTGCCTTCTTCAAAAGTAATTATTTTTTTGTCTTGTGAAAGAGCATTGTTCTTGCTCTCATCAGAGTACCAATATTTTACTGGAACAGATTCACCTTTTGCATTCTTTTCCATCTCTTCCCAGTATTCGTATTCTATATCATATTGTTCATCCCATGGATCACATTTGTAAGCAGTTGCTTTTGGAGCATCACCTGGATTATAATTAAAAGTTACCCCCTCAATATCTACATCGCCAATTTCTGAATTTGCCAATACTTTCATTGGCATAATAGATAAAGCAAAACAAAGTATTAACATACTAATAATAAACATTTTACTTTTTTTAATTTTCATTTTCTTTTCCTCCTAGTGTTTTCTTGAGTTTTTTCTTTTTGCATTGTTAACTAATATTAATGCAATTATTCCAAGTAGAGCAATTGCAAACATTGCAACATATACTATAATATTATCTCCTGTTTTAGGGTTTGCATTTGTATTATCATTCTGAACATCATTGTTAGTTAAATTCTTATTTTCTTGTTTTTCTTCATTTTTATTATTTTCCGTGTTCTCAGTGTTTTCTGTATTTTTATTATCTTTTGGTACTTCATTTTGTTGTTTTTCTTTTATTGTAAATTTCGTTATTGCTTTCCCATCATTTAAAAAAGCAACTTTTAATGAGTGTTCTCCAACAGATAATGTTTTTAAGTATTCATCTTTTAAAGTAATAACCGTACTTCCTGATTTTGAGTCATAATTTGTAGAATCTACTAATTTTTCATCTACATATACTTTATTTGTAAATAAGCTATAGTCTGCATCTATTCTAAATGTTGCATTTTTTGATTTGCCAATAATATATGTTTGATTTGCTCCTTCGATAAACTTATACTCTTTTGCTTCAGCTTCTTTTTTTACATATTGGAATGTAAATTCATAAGTACATCTAGTATAATAATCAGTTCTTGTTTCATTTATAATGCCACTATCAGTGCCATCATAATTCAATGCAGAACCTGTATATTTAGTATGAAATCCTTTAAAATTTTCGCTTTTTTTAGTTCCTACATTTACTGCAGTTAATATTGCTTTATTTTCTGATTTATTTCCCACTATCTTTATAACAGCTTCACTTACATTATCTGTAGTAAGTAAACCACCATTAACATTTTTATAATATAGAGTTTTTTCTGAATCTGCAAATGATTTTAACCCTTCTGCTAACTCATCACTTTTAGAAAAATCAATTACATATTCTTTTCCATCAGTTAAATCAATTACACCTTTTGATGTTATATTTTCATAAACATTTTCAACTTTTGTATTAACGGCTGCTCTTATTCTTTCAAGTTTAACATCTAATGTTCTACTAAATTTACTTGATTCTAATTCGAATGTAGACCTAGTTTCACCTACTATTGTTGTCATAATAGGGTAATACCAATGATTAATATTTAATCTTACTGGTGCAGGTTTTGTAACACCTACAGCTTCAGCTGGAATTTCTTCAATTACAAACTTGTATTCTGCCTCATTTAAATCTATTACCATATTATTTGAAATATTAGTAACTAACTCTTCACCTTTGAATAATTGTAATTTTCCTATTTTGCTATATTCTACATAACCATCATGAATTGTTCCACCTTTAAAATTTAATGTTACTTCATTTTGGCTTTCTGCATATACTTTGCTTATAGACATTGGAAATATTAGACTAACTAATAAGCAAAATATAAACAATATTGATAACGCTTTTGCTTTTACCATTTTTTTCCTCCCCTCTTAATTTTTTTTATTCTACCATAATAATTTATTTATTTTATATCTTTCGCCAAAGTTTCATTGTTAATTTGGCGATTGTCTTCCCTGTGCGTTTATGCTATATTATAATAAATTTGAATTATTAGTATTGGAGGTTTCTAATGAATTTTTGTGAACAATTAAATGATTATATAAAACAAATAGGATGTTCTTCTCAAGAACTTGTAACTGCTTCAGGTTTAACTACTTCTGTCATTAGCCGTTACCGCAGAGGAGATAGAAATCCAAATATAAGAATTAAGCAATTAGAACAACTTGTAGATGGCTTATATAAACTTTCTAATCTTAAAGAATTAAATATAACACGTGACGAAATTTATATTACCTTATCTAACACTTTAAATGATATTTCTATTGATTTTGAACAATTAAATAAAAACTTTAACGAACTTATTACAACATTAAATGTTAATATGGCTGAGTTGTCTCGCTCTAGCACTTATGATTCTTCACTACTTTCTAAAATTCGTACTGGAAATAGAAATCCAGCAAAACCTAAAGACTTTATTGAAACTGTTTGTAATTTTATTGTAAAAAAGTACAAAACAGAAGATGATAAAAAAGCTGTAGCTCTTCTCATTGGTTCTACTTTGGAAGAATTAAAAGATAGCTCTAACTATTATAATAAATTATTAAACTGGTTTTCTACTAACTCAATCCCATCTCATAATTATATAAATGATTTTTTGAGTAATTTAGATAATTTTAACCTAGGTGAATATATAAAAGCTATACATTTTGATGAAATAAAAGTACCTATTGTTCCTTTTTATAGGGCATTTTCTAAAACATATTATGGTATAGAGGAAATGAAAAAAGGAGAATTAGACTTTTTTAAAGCAACTGTTCTTTCAAAAAGTAATGATTCTATTTTTATGTGTAGTGATATGCCCATGGAAGATATGGCACAAGATATTGAATTCGGTAAAAAATGGATGTATGCTATTGCTATAATGCTAAAAAAGGGCTTACATTTAAACATTATTCATAATCTTGATAGACCATTTAATGAAATGATGTTAGGATTAGAAAGCTGGCTACCAATTTATATGACAGGGCAAATTTCTCCATATTTTTTAAAAAAATCACAAGATAATATATATTGTCATTTTAATTATGTATCTGGAACTGTTGCTCTATTTGGAGAATGTATAAATGGATATCACGACAAGGGTAAATATACTTTAACTACTAATAAAACTGATATCTCATATTATAAAACAAAAGCAGAGTGCTTATTAAGAAAAGCTACACCTCTTATGGAAATATATAAAGAAGATTCTAAAAATGCTTATAATGCCTTTTTAGCTTCAAGTGTAAGAATAAAAGCTAATCGTATAAGAATTTTATCTTCTTTACCAATTCATACTATTTCTGATGATTTGCTTTTAAGAATACTAAAGCATAATAATATTTCAGATAAAGAAATTGAAAGAATAAAAAAAGCAGTAGATATGCAAAAAAATATATTGAAAGAAACAATTGAGAACAATATTGTTAAAGATGAATTTTCCAATCTTTCACTCGAAGAATTTGAAACATCTCCTCTTTCACTTTTTCTTGCAGATAACTTTTATGAAAAAAAGATTTACTATACATATGAAGAGTATCAAGAGCATTTAAATTTAACAAAAAAATATGAAAAAAGTAATAATAATTATAAGTTAAGTATCAATAATAATACTACATTTAAAAATATACAAATTTTAATATTTGAAAAAAATTTTGTTATGATTTCAAAAGCAAATAGTCCTTCTATTCATTTTGTAATTCATCATCCAAAACTTCGAAATGCAATTGAAAATTTTATTCCACCTATTGTAGAATAAAATTTTTAGTACTAATAAAGCACTACAATTTTGAATAAAGTAGTTCTTTATTAGTACTAAAAAACATAACTGCAAGATAACAAAATAATAATTTTTAAATTTCTATATTCCTGTTTATTTCTCACCTATGCAATTTTTATTTTACCTTATAATAAATTTTTATTTATCTAATTAACTACCAAAGCATTAAATTAGAAATTTTTACATAAATATTATCAACTATTTTTTATAAAAATGGAAATCGCAACAATCTCCACCATAGCCTAATGTTTTTGTTCGTGTAAAACCTATCTTTCTTAACCCTCCATATGTCACATCATCAACGTCACAAAACAGACGACATAACTTTTCACAACCATTTTCTACACAAGCCGTATGCCAAAGACATTTTTTTATAGTTACATCAAAATAATCTTTACCGTAATTTTGTACACTTTCCTGCAAATCAGTTCTGCGCATGATTTTAAGAAATATATTACTGTAAATTGAGTAAAATCCTGGTATTATTTCCATTTTTGCCGTAGATGAATGTTTTTTTGTTGCAACCTTATCAATCATATATTTTTGCATATACTTATATGCATCCTCTTCCGAAAAACCATCTTTTGCCAAAACTTTATACAAAGCTATACGAGGAAGAATAGTTTGTACAAGCACTTTCATCTGATTTTCTGACTTGTCTTTTATATTTTTAATAAGTTCATTAAGTATTATTTCTTGCTTATTAAATAAATTCTTTCCCTTATCATTTCCAAATTTTTCAGTTAAAAATGCTTTTATCTGTTTTTGCTGTTTTATATTCATAGTTATTTTACCTCCATAAATTACTATTTAACAACTAGCTTTAGTTTTCTAAAAAAATCATTCTTATTATACTATTTTCTAATAAAAAGCTCAAGCCACCAAGAGATAATATCTCAAGGAGGCTTTCTTATTTTATAAGTTATAAATTTAAATACATCAATATAACTTTGTTAATTTTCCTCTTAATTTTTTATAAACTTTACTTTAATTTTAGTGCATGTTTCGGACATCCATTAATACAATTCAAACATAAAATACATTCAGTTCCATTTTTTCTTTTTCTCGAATTGTCTAATATATCAACATTCATAGGACAATTTTTTATACATCTTTTGCAATTAATACATTCTTCATTATTACATATAATTCTCATATAAGAAAAATAGCTAGCTGGTTTTAAAAATATTGTAATAGGACATATATATTTACAAAAAGCTCTATTATCTTTAAATACAAAGGCTAATAAAATTCCTATTATATAATATATTATATTTCCTATTATGAAAGCCCAAAACATAATGCTTTCTAAATTTTCTATTTTAAAAACAAACAAAGCACCAACAAATAGTAGTGATATTAGAAATACTATATATCTAATAAATCCCAACTTTTTTCTTCCTTCTTTTGGAACTTTATATGGTAACAAATCTAATATCATTCCTGTCCAACAGGCATATCCACACCAACCTCTACCAAAAAACAGTGGACCACATATTTTGGCAACAAAATAATGAATTGTTGCAGCTTCAAAAACGCCTAAAAATAAATAATACCAAAATCCTTCTATCTGCATATTTTCTCGACATATAATTCCTAAGTATATAAGCATATATAATCCAACACTAAATTGAACTAGGTTTCTTGCAAATTTAACTTTATGTGAAAATAAATATACACCTAAAAATATACATGTACCTATATATGTAAAATTAAATAAATAAAAAATTTTATGTGTTGTTAAAAATAGTATAATTGCAACTAGTTCAAATATTAACCATATTATTAAAGATATTTTATTTTCTTTTAACCATTTTTTTATATTTAATATCATTTTTCTTTACCATACCCTGGTTTATTCAATAGTTTAAACATGTTATTTTTATATTTTTCTACTCCTGGTTGATTAAATGGATTTATTCCTAAAAGCATTCCTGAAACAGCACATGCTTTTTCAAAAAAGTATATTAATTGACCTATTGTTTCTTCATTTAGCTCATCAATATTTATTAATATATTTGGAACATCTCCATCAACGTGAGCCTTTATTGTTCCTTGCATAGCCTTTTTATTAACAAATGATAACTTTTTTCCTGCAAGATAGTTTAATCCATCTAAATCATCTTCATCAGAATTAATTTTTACATCACTTTTACTATGTTCAATATTAATAACCGTTTCAAATAAATTTCTTCTTCCCTCTTGTATATATTGACCTAATGAATGTAAATCTGTAGTAAATTCTGCTCCTGTTGGAAAAATTCCTTTTCCATCTTTTCCTTCACTTTCCCCAAATAATTGCTTCCACCATTCTATAATATAATGTAATTTTGGTTCATATGTAACTAGAATTTCGATATCTTTTTTACTACTATATAAATTGTTTCTCACAACTGCATATTTATAACACTCATTATATTTTATATCTGGATCAGAATATTTTTCTTGCGCAAATTTTGCACCTTCCATAAGTTTATCTATATTTATTCCAGCAGTTGCTATTGGTAATAATCCAACAGCTGTTAATACTGAATATCTTCCACCAACATTCTCTGGTATAACAAACGTTGTATATTTTTCTTTAGTTGCAAGTTCTCTTAAAGCTCCTTTATTTTTATCTGTAGTAACATATATTCTTTTTCTTGCTTCTTTTAGTCCATATTTACTTTCTAAAAATTCTCTAAAAAATCTAAATGCAATAGCTGGCTCTGTTGTTGTTCCAGATTTTGATATAACATTTATTGAAATATTTTTATTTCCTATAACATCAATTAAATCATTTAAATAATTTGGACTTAAATTATTTCCTACATATAAAATCTGAGGAGTTTTTCTTGTTTCTTTATCTAGCATGTTATAAAAAGTATTTGTTAAAGACTCTATAACTGCTCTTGCGCCTAAATATGAACCACCAATTCCTATTACAAGCAGTATATCTGATGATTCTTGTATTTTTTTAGCACTCTGTTTTATTTTTTCGAACTCTTTTTTATCATAATTACTTGGTAAGTTTAACCAACCTAAAAATTCTTCTTTTTTCTTGGCATTATTATGTATTTTATTGTGGATATCTTCTATTCTGTATTTATATAACATTATAGACCTATCATTAATTCCACTATTTTTAAAGTCAACTTTTATATTCGCCATTTTTATCATGCCACCCTTCTTTTGTAAATAACAAATATAATATTTTTATATTTATCGTTTTAATTTTATATTAAAACTTATTGTTATGCAATATAATATTAAAATTTGTTTTATATCAATTGTAATCTCTAACACTATTTTTTATTTCATAATTTCACTAAGTACTTTTGCTAAATATTTCATACTATTATTAGATTGTTCTAAAGTATTTCCAGTAGCTCCTACTTCTATAATACTTGCAGCTTTTGCTAAATGTTGATTATATCTTGAATTTCTAATAATTATTGGTTTAAAAAGTCCTGGATACATTTCATTTGCTTTTTCTTGAACTTTTATTGCAAACCTTAAATTTTGTACCCAATTATTATGCTCTAATCCTGATCCGTCAGTACCTATTACAAACATTAATTGTGATACATATTCATCTCCTATTTTCACTGTAGGAGCATATGAACTATCTGCAATTGCATCTCTGTGAATATCAAAAACAACATCAAAATCTTTGTTAGTTGTTAATAAATTTCGTACTGTTTCTAAAGATTTTCCATACGATCCTGTATATGATGGATAATCATGATATGTTTTATCATGTAATACATTATATCCATATAATTTAAGCTGATTTTCTAGTTCTGTTCCCACTCTAGAAACAGAAAAATTCAAGTCTGTTGTCCTAAAATTTCCTGTTTGATTATATTTTGAATTTTCTGTTTCTGTATAACTTTCACAAGTATGAGTATGAAAAATCAATACATTTTTATTGTTAACATTTACAGAATCTGTTTTTAACATTTCTTCTGTTAAATTTTTTTTACTTTCATTTTTTATTTGTACTCCATTATGCGTATTTGTGTATTTTAGCGGAACTTTACTCGGTTGAACTTCTGTTGTAACTCCTGTTGCAGCTTTCTGTATTTCTGTTTTTTCTTCTACATTACTTACTTCATTTTCACTTATACTAGATTCTACTTTTTCCAAATTTAAATCCTCTAAGTTTTCTTTTTCTATAAGTGAATTTAATGCCGTAATTTCTTTTGTTAGTGCAAGTTTTAATGGTTCTACTGAATCTTCAGTATCATTTTCTTCATTATTCACTTCTTTAATTGTAGGAATTGTATCATCTAAACAAGATATAAAAACTTTTTGATTTTCGCATTTTACCTCTTCATTAGATGTATTTTTACCTTTTAAACTACAAAAATACCTAGTAAAAATCCAAACTATAATAATAGCTATTCCGATTCTTACTAGATATTTTACTGCATCTTTTCTATTTACAACTGTTACACTTACCATATTTTTCTCCTTTGTCACAAGCTATATAAAAACTTCCTATTATATAAATATATGCTTGTACATAAAAAAATATGATAGTTTTATTATCTATTTATAAATTTTATAATATCTTCTTTTGTCAATTTAATTTTATTTTCTTCACCTGAATCCATATTTTTTATTTTTGCTTCACCTTGTTTTATTTCATCATCACCAATAATTATTGTATATTTGCTGTTTTTCTTATCAGCATACTTTAATTGTGCTTTTAAACTTTTTTCTGAAATATCTTTTTCCACAAAAATTCCTGCTTGTCTTAATTCTTGTACTAATTTCGAAGCAAATATATTAGCTTCATTTCCTATATTGGCTATATATAAAGACATTGTTTTATCTTTTACCATATTATCTTTATTGTATTTTTCATAAACCTCAACTAGTCTTTCTACTCCCATTGCAAATCCAATTGCTTTAGTTTCTTTTCCATCCAATTCTTTAATTAATCCATCATATCTGCCACCAGCCAAAACAGTATATCCTTCATTTTTAGAAATAAATTCAAATACAGTTTTTGTATAATAATCTAAACCTCTTACTATACCTGGATCTATAATATATTCTATTCCTAAATTATCAAGCATCTTTTTTACATTTTCAAAATGTTCTTTACATTCTTCACATAAGTAATCTAAAATAATTGGTGCCCCTTGATTTAGTTCTTTACATTTTTTTTCTTTACAATCTAATATTCTCATTGGATTTTTTTCAAATCTAGTTTTACACGTTTCACAATAGCTTTCAAGATTTGGTTTTATAAACTCTCTTAATGCTTCTTGGTATTTTTTTCTACATGAAGGACATCCAATACTGTTTATAGTTAAAGTTACATCTTTAATATTTAATCTATTAAAAATTTCATTTGCCATTGTTATAATTTCAACATCAGCTAAATATGAAGATGCTTCTATCATTTCAGCCCCAATTTGGTGAAACTCTCTTAATCTACCTTTCTGAACATTTTCATATCTATACATTGACATGTTATACCACATTTTTATAGGTGATGGTAAACTTGCCATTCCATCTTCTATATAGGCTCTAACAACCCCTGCAGTTCCCTCTGGTCTTAATGTAATGCTTCTTCCACCTTTATCATTAAATGTATACATTTCTTTTTGTACAACATCTGTAGTTTCTCCAACACCTCTTTGAAATAATTCTGTGTTTTCAAATACAGGAACTCTAATTTCTTTAAATCCATAATTTTCAAATATATCTTTTATTTCAGACTCAATATATTGCCATTTATATATTTCACTTGGCAATATATCCTTTGTACCTTTTGGTTTTTGTATCATCTACATTCCTCCTCTCTTTTTTATTACATATCTCTTCTTGCATGTAACTCATAATATATTGGTTTTTCTTCTTTTATTTTAGTTGATTTTCCATGTCCTGGATAAATAATTGTATCATCTGGTAAAATTAATATTTTATTCATAATAGAATCTATTATATCTGTAAAGCTACCTGTTGGTAAATCTGTTCTTCCCCAAGTTCCTCTAAATATTGTATCTCCAGAAAACAGTAAATTTTCCTTTTTACAATAAATAGAACTTCCTCCTTTTGTATGCCCTGGTGTATGAATTATTCTAAATTCTAAGTTTCCAACATGTATCAAATCACCATCATCAACTCTTGAGTCTGCTTCAAGTTCTTTTGGTGGTTCCATTCCTATATATGAACATAAACTAATGCTATCATTATATAGTCCTTCTGCATCATATCTATGAATTAATATTTTTCCACCTTTTTTCTCTTTAACATCATTAACTGCTCCTATATGATCTCCATGACAATGTGTTAAATATATATATTTAACTTTTGCAGATAATACATCTAACATCTCTATTATTTTGTCTGGCTCTGCTCCAGGATCGATAACCATAGTCTCTTTCGAGATTTCATCTTGCACTATATAACAATTGGTAGGTTCATCTATCATAGCTCTTACTTTTATTCTCTTTAGTATCATTTTATCCCTTCTTTTTATTTCTTTCTCTTAACCTCATAAACACTATCAACTTTTCTTAAGTTTTTTAGTATTTTATTTAATTCCTCTAAATTTTCAACTTCTACTGTTATTTCTGTCATTGCAATTCTTTCTTTGTTTGCCTTAGAATTTACAGCAATCAACTTACATTTATTATTACCTACTTCTTTTATAATATCTGATAAAAGTCCTGCTCTATCATTTGCATATATTTCTATATCAACACTATAAGATGCTCGTGGTTCATCATACCAGTATACATCTATCATTCTACCATCTTGACTAATCAAATCTTTCATATTAATGCAATCTTTACGATGGACAGAAACTCCTCTTCCTCTTGTAATAAATCCAACTATTTCATCACCAGGAACCGGATTACAACATTTTGAAAGTCTTACTAAACAGTTATCTATACCTTCTACTACTACTCCAACACTAGATGGTTTAGAATGTACTACTCTTTCTTTTGACAATTCTTCTAGCTTTTCTTCTAAGTTTTCTGTCTCGTGTTCTTTTCTATATTCTTCTAACATTCTAGCAATTACTTTTCCTGCAGATATTGCTCCAAAACCGACACTAGAATACATATCATCTATTGTATTAAATTTATATCTATTCAAAGCTGCATTTATATATTCTGTTTTAAATAAACTAGAATAACTTATTCCTAGTCTTTTTATTTCCTTTTCTATTAAATCTTTACCTTTTACTATATTTTCTTCTCTTTGGTTTTTCTTAAACCATCCTTGAATTTTATTTTTTGCACTTGAACTTTTTACAAATTTTAGCCAATCTCTACTTGGTCCTTTTGCTTGGTCTGATGTAATGATTTCTACAATATCTCCATTATGTAAGTGTGTAATAATTGGCATCATTTTGCTATTTATTTTTGCACCTGTCATATGATGTCCTATTTCTTCGTGAATATTATATGCAAAATCTATAGGAGTACTTCCTCTTGGTAATACTTTTATCTCTCCTCTTGGAGTAAAAACATATACTTCATCTTCAAATAATTCTGTTTTTAATGTGTTTAAAAACTCTTGTGGATCTTGCATATCTTTTTGCCATTCTAATGTTTCTCTAAGCCATGCAAGTTTATCTTCATTTACCACTACTGATGTTTTTTTATCTTTATTTGCTTCTTTGTATGCCCAGTGTGCAGCAATACCAAATTCAGCTATTCTATGCATATCCCATGTACGAATTTGTACTTCAAAAGGTGTTCCTTTTGGTCCAATAAGTGTAGTATGTAATGATTGATACATATTTGGTTTTGGAACTGCTATATAATCTTTAAATCTTCCTGGCATAGGATTATATAATTCATGAACAACTCCGAAGGGCAGCATAACAATCTTTTACAGAATTAACTAATATTCTCAATGCAAATAAGTCATAAATTTGATCTATATTTTTGCCATCTCTTTTCATCTTTCTATATATACTATATAAATGTTTTGCTCTTCCTGTTATTTCCGCTTCTATTTTTTCTTTTTTTAATTCTGCTCTTATTTCATCCATTATATTATCAATGAATTCTAATCTTTCTTCTCTTTTTTTGTCTATTCCTTCTACAATTTCTTTAAAATCTTCTGGATATAAATATTTAAAAGATAGATCTTCTAGTTCCCACTTTAAGCTGTACATACCAAGTCTATTTGCAAGCGGTGCATATAAATCCATTGTTTCTTTAGAAATTGCTATTTGTCTATCTCTTCTTAAATATTTTAAAGTTCTCATATTATGAAGTCTATCCGCAAGTTTAATCAAAATTACTCTAATGTCTTTTCCCATAGCCAAAAACATTTTTCTATAATTTTCTACTTGTTGCTCCTCTGCACTTGTATATTTTAATTTTCCAAGTTTTGTTACACCATCTACCATTCCGAGCAATTTCTTCTGAAAATTCTTTTGCTAAATCTCTTATAGTTACATCTGTATCTTCTACAACATCATGTAAAAGTGCTGCACATATTGTACTTTCATCTAATTCTAGTGTGGCTAATATATATGCAACTTGTATTGGATGTATAATATATGGTTCTCCCGATTTTCTTAACTGATCCCCATGATGAGATTTAGCATATTCATATGCTCTTATTATTATTTTTGTATCTGCTTTTTTATTATTTTGTTTCATTCTTTTTACTATATCATCTATTGTTACATCTTTTATTTCAGACATAGGCAACATCCTCCCTTTAGCTTATATTTTTAATAAGACTTTCTTACATCTTTTAAATTTATTTGTATTTTTTCAACATTGTTAAAACTATTTATTTCTAGAGTTCCAACAACATCTATTTTATCTCCTATTAAATATTCATCTGCAAGTGCTCCCATATTAAATCCAATTGCATCAATTATATAATTATCATCTTTTAATGTTAGTTTTAAATGTTTTCCTTCAGATAGAGCTCTTATAGAATCTATTCTTAAATTTTTATATAAAAATAGAGGCATTTTATTTCCTTCACCAAAAGGCTCTAACAATTGCAATTCTTTAGCAGCTTTCAAATTTATATCTTTTAAAGTAACTTCTTGGTCTATATAAATAATTGGAACTATTTTATCAATATCACTATTTTTAGTGTACTCTTCAAATTCTTCTTTAAATTTATTAAAATTATCTTGTGTTACAGTTATTCCTATTGCCATTGAATGTCCACCAAATTTTTCAACATATTTATCACACTTAGAAAGTGCTTCATGTAAATCAAAACCAGGAACACTTCTTCCAGAACCTTTTCCTATTCCATCTTCAAAACAGATTAGTATACTTGGTTTAAAATACATATCGGTTACTTTTGAGGCAACTATTCCAATTACTCCATGATGCCAATTTTCACTACCTAATATTATACAAGGCTTATCTTTTTCACTTTTTTCTATTTTTTGAAGAGCTTCTGAAAAAATTTTCTTTTCTGTATCTTGTCTTTCTCTATTATATTCATTTAATCTATCAGATATTTCCTTTGCCTCTTTTTCACTTTTAGTTAAAAATAAATCTAATGCTTCATTTTGAAATCCCATTCTTCCACACGCATTTATTCTAGGCGCAACTCCAAATGATATTGTTATTGAATCAATTTTCTTATATCCTACTGTATCTAAAAGAGTTTTTAACCCTATATTTTTTGTAACTTGTACAAGTTTTAAGCCAAGTTTTGCAATTACTCTATTTTCATCAACTAATGGAACTATATCTGATATTGTTCCTACACAAACTAAATCTAAATATTTTAAATATTCTTTTTCTTCTAATCCAAGACAAATTCCCAATGCTTGAATAAGTTTAAAAACAACACCTACTCCTGCTAATTGATTAAATGGATATTTATTATCCTTTCTCTTTGCATCAACAACTGCTAATGCATTTGGAATTTCTTCTCCTTGTTCGTGGTGATCTGTTATAATTGTTTCTATTCCTAAACTATTTGCATATTCAACTTCCTCTACTCCTGAAATTCCACAATCTACTGTAATCATTAATGTATACTTTTGTTTTACTATTTCTTCTATAGCCTTTTTATTTAGTCCATATCCTTCATTTAACCTATTTGGTATATACTGACCTACTTCTATTCCTCTGTCTTCTAAAAATTGTTTTAAAACAGTTATACTTGTAATGCCATCAACATCATAATCTCCATATATTATTATTTTTTCCTTTTTACTCATAGCCTCTAATATTCTATCTACTGCTATTTTCATATCTGGCATTAAAAATGGATCATAAAAATCATTTCTTGTAGGATTTAAAAATTTCTCTATTTCGTTTTCTGAAGAAATGTTTTTATTTGATAAAATTGTTGCTAACAAATTACTTACATTAAAATTTTTTGCTATTTTTTGTACTTCTTCAATATTATTATTATAACATTCCCATTTCTTGTTCATATATTTCTCCCTAATTTTTAAAAATTCTCTTATATTGTATACTATTTTTCCTGTTTTTTAAAGCCTATTTATAAAAAAAGTGTGAATAAATACGCAATATATGTTCAAAATAAAAAAAGAGCTTTTCTAAAAAATGAATTAAACAAGAAGTTTTAATTCATAAATTACATTGCTCTTTTATATAAGTATCATCTATATTCTCATTATCACTTTATTTATCTTTTAAATTTTTTAGTCTCGCTTGGCATTTTTACATTAAAATTAACATTTTTGCTTTGCTTTAAATTTTGCTTTCTACACAATTCAGAATATTTATCATCCCAGGATAATTTATATGAATCTTTTATATCTAATTTTAGTATATTTAGCCATTTTTTTATAATTGTATCACCTTTGCAATCGTCCATTTTATTTTCTATTTCCAAAGCTATTCCAAAAGGATATCTATCAACTGCTATTTCGATTTCTTCGTTTTTAAAAATTGTTCTATATCTTTCATAGCTTTCTACTTTTTTCATTTTTAAAATATTTTCTATAATATAAATTTGATTGTCATAATCTTTTGGATTAATTCTAACTTCAATCTCTTCTTCTGTGTTAACTTCATCTAAAGAAACTTCTTTTAATCTTCTCTTCCAAGTAATCATCGCTTTAGTTTGTTTTTCTCCTTTAGAAATTCTAACTCTAAACCTACCATCTACAATCTTTTTATAAAAAGATTCCGCTTCTATTGGATGATCATACTGAATAGTTTTTTCATAAAATCTATCTATATATTTTAACTTTTTTATTTCTCTTAAAAATTTTATTATTCTGTCTTCTTCTGTTAAAGAATAATAATATCTAACTTCTTTTTCCATAATACTAATTATCCTTTTCCAATACCTTATATTTTCCTTTTATATATAGTTTTACTACTAAGTTTATCATACTAAACAAATAATACTATATATAATAATTTTTATAATACATTTTGCAAACAAGTTAAAATTAACTAGTTTTATTCCAACCCCATTAATTTCATTATAATTTTTCATAATTATACTTAATTCATCTTTTGAAATATCACCACATTTTTTTATATATTCTTTTGCAACATATGGAGCTCTAGTCATAGCATCAGTTTCTAAATAGCTTCTAACTTTGTAATAAATAAAACTTAGAAATGTTAATATGTATATTTGTAATAATTGGTTTGCTGTTTTATTAAATATTGCAAGCAAACAAATGCATACAAAATACAATAAATAAAAATTAGAATAAATAAAATTAAATATCATTATTTTTTTATTTTGCACAGAATGTATACATTCATGAGCTATTGTTTGAATTCTTGTAAAAGAGTCTTTTATTTTAGCTATGCTAATTGTATTAGTTGCAACAATATATAAACTAGCTTTTGCATTATCATTGCTAACTATTTTTACATTATTATCACTATTTAACTGTTTTAAAATCTGTTTACAAACAATCTCATTTTCTGGAAGCTTATCTGTTATTTTGTTTAGTTGTTCTGAAAAACCTATTTCTTTTATTTTTTTAATATCACTTACTTTAATTTGATATACCAGTGCCAAAATAATTAACCAAATTATACTAATAATTATTATAATAATATACTCCATTTTTTTCCCTTTTTCTTTTTATTTTTGTTAAAAATAAAATTAGACGGAGCAGCTTCTTTGCTAGTTATATTTTTAATACTACTAAAAAAATTGCTCCGTCATAAAATGTTTTAAATTAATACATCTTTTATTGATTCTGCTATAATCTTGTTTATATCAGCTATCATAACATTAAATTTCACTTCTAAATCAAAATATTCTTTTATATCACTGTTTTTTACTAATATATCATATAATTCTTGTAATTTTTGTATCTTTTCTTTGTCTTCTTCTCTTGCTTTTATAGAAAGTACTTGCGCTTCATATCTTACTTTCTCAAACTCATCTATTTTTTCTTTTAATTCAGGATTTTCGTTTATTTTTTGTCTTGCTAATTTATAATCTTTATATTCTTTAGATTCTTTTATTTCATAAGCAAGTCTGTTTGCTGTATCATATACATTGTTCATAAAACTTTCATTCCTTTCTTAACTTTATGCATATGCATGTCTCTTTTTAAAGCTTAATAAATTTGTAATCTCTTTATCTGTGTTTTTAGCTTTTGTTGTCTTTTTAGCTTTTTCTTGTTCTATTTCTCTTGCTTGTTTTTCTGCCATAGTCTGACAAATAGCTTTTTCATAAATAAAATGTGTATCTTGAGCAATCTTATTCCAGTTAAATTGTTCTTTAACTTTATTTTTTGCATTTTTTGAAATATTATCACATAATTGATGATCATATAATAAAGTTAATACAGAATCTGCAATTGAATTTGGATTTCCAGCATAACTTTTCATTCCATCTACTCCATGTTCTACAATTTCATTTAATCCTCCAACATCAGATACAACTGTAGGAATTCCTGCAAGCATTGCCTCTAATGCTACAATTCCAAAAGGTTCATACGTACTTGGAAAAACTGCTATATCCGCACATTTATACATTTTTTGTACCTGTTTTGAATTTAAATATCCAGTAAAATACACTTTATTTCCAAGCCCCATGCTATCACTTTGAGCCTTTAATTCGTCAAACATTCCACCTTTACCAGCAATTACAAGTTTCGTATCATGATAACCTTGTAATATTTTTGGCATTGCTGAAATTAGGTTTTGTATTCCTTTTTCGTAAACTAATCTTCCTACATAAAGAATTATTTTCTCATTATCCATTGCATATTGTCTTCTAAAGTCGTAATCTTTCTCTACTCCTGAAAAATTATTAAGATTTATGCCATTTGGAACTACATTTATTTTCTCAAAAGGTAGCCCAAATAATCTTTGCAATTCACATTTCATATAATTACTATTAACTATTACTTCTGTAGCTTCATAAGTAAGAAGCCATTCTGTATCATTAATATATCTTTGTGTCTCATCATGTATTCCACTATTTCTTCCTGATTCTGTTGCATGTATTGTTGCTACAATTGGTATTTCATATGAATTTTTTAATGTTTTTGCAGCATATGCTACAAGCCAATCATGTGCATGTATACAATCAAATTTTCCTTGTTCATTAATAATTTGACTTGCTTTTGCTACCATGTTAAAGTTCAATTGCATAATCCAGTCAATAAAATTATTAGGGCTAATCATGTAATTATTAACTCTATAAACTTTAACTCCTTTATCATCTTCATAATCTAATGCATTTCCATCTTTATATGTTACAACAGTAACTTCATGACCATCTTTCACTAATTTATGTGACAAATCATGTACAACTCTTGCAATTCCTCCTACTATTCTTGGTGGGTACTCCCATGTTAACATCAAAATTTTCATTTTAGCCCTTTTACTCCTTTCAGTTTTCTTTAGTATTTCCCTATTTTTCTACAAATAATTCTATATAACTTTTATTCAAAAGTCAATATATATTTTTAGACATTTTTTTATTTTTTCTATTGTATTTTTTTTCATTCTGTTATAGTATATCTAAGGAAATATGAGAATTATACTAAGGAGGAAAAAATGCCAAAAATATCTAAAGATAAAGAAGAAAAAAATAATATTGTTTCTTCAAAAAAAACTCCAACAAAAAAGCAAACTAGCGTAGAAAAAAATATAAAAAAAGAAGATATTCCTTCAAAAACGGTTTCTAATGCAGCAAAGAAAGAAAAAAAGCCTACCACTGCTAAAAAGGTAGAATCTAAAAAAATAAACAAAAACTCAAGAAAATCTGATAAAATTTCAGAAACTATAGCTAAATCAAAAAAGAGCACTGCTTCTAAAACAACTAAAGTTGTAAAAGCAAAAAAAGTAGCTACTTCTAAATCAAAAAAACAAACTGTTTCAAAAAAGGAAATAGAAATTTTAGAATACTACGATTTACCTTATCGTTATAATCAAACAGTTGTTAAATTATTAGCACAAACTCCAACAACTTTATTTGTTTATTGGGATATATCAGATTCAGATAGAGAAAATTTAATAAAAAGCTATGGAGAAAAGTTTTTTGAAGAAACTAAACCTGTATTAATAATTCATAATGAAACAAATAATTATTCATTTGAAGTAGATATTAATGACTTTGCAAACAGTTGGTACTTACACATCCCTGATAGCAAATGTGTATATAATATCGAACTTGGAAGACGACCAATTTATAAACAAAATATTCAAAACAATATTAACCACACTAAAACAAATTATATTTATATAACTTCTTCAAACGAATTAGAAGCTCCAAATGACCATATTTTATTTGATAAATTAGGTGATACAGTTTATTTTAGAAATGTAAAAACGAACATTATAGAAGGTAAAAAAATAACCTCTTTTTCATTTATACAAAATATAGGAAAAATTTATAATATTTACGATGTTTATAAAAAAATGTATCCATCTGAAGATATTAAGAATTTTGACTTTACTAATCCATCATCAGGTAATTCATCTTCATTTTTTAAATAAATTAAAAGTATGTCATACTTTTTAGCTTTGACATACTTTTTCTAAATTTCAACAATATACCAATAACAATATAATATAAACAAAGGAGAATTAATATATGAGTAACCCAAAAGGATATGTAAGTTTTGTACTTCATGCACACTTACCATTTGTACATCACCCTGAAAGTGAAGATTATTTAGAAGAACAATGGTTATATGAAGCAATTTCTGAAACATATATACCATTGCTTACAAATTTTCAAAAATTAGTAGATGAGAACGTTGATTTTAAAATAACAATGTCACTTACTCCTCCTCTATTAAATATGTTAGATAATAAATTATTACAAAAACGATATATAAAATATTTAAAAAAACATATAGAACTTGCAAAAAAAGAATTAAAAAGAACTTTATATGATGAACGATTAAACAGTCTTTCAAAATACTATGTAGATAGATATTCTAATGATCTACATTTATTTAAAGATGTATATAATTGTAATTTAATATCTGCTTTCAAACACTTCCAAGATATAGGTGTTTTAGAAATCATCACTTGTGGAGCAACACATGGATATTTTCCCATTCTTTATACAACCGAGCAAACTGTTAAAGCTCAAATTGCAGTTGGTGTACAAACATATAAAAAATATTTTGGAAAAAATCCTCGTGGAATCTGGCTTCCAGAATGCGGTTATGTTCCTGAAGCAGATAAATATTTAAGGGAGTTTGGAATACAATATATCATAACAGAATCACATGGTATTTTATATGCTGACCCTACTCCTATTTATGGTACATTTGCTCCAATAGTTTCTCCAGATGGTATTGTTGCATTTGGGCGTGATATAGAATCTTCAAGACAAGTATGGAGTTCTATTAATGGTTATCCTGGAGACTTTAATTATCGTGAGTTTTACAGAGATATTGGCTACGAAGCTGATTATGAATATATAAAACCATATATTGCCTCAAACGGA
The DNA here is from genome assembly GCA_000434015.1 of Clostridium sp. CAG:571. Taxonomy (GTDB): domain Bacteria; phylum Bacillota; class Clostridia; order TANB77; family CAG-508; genus CAG-492. The sequence goes on along the minus strand of HF999519.1, from coordinate 133,642 downwards.
GCAAGAGTTCATACTGGAATAAAATATTATAGAATCACAGGTAAAACAGAAAATAAAGATTATTATAATTTACAATGGGCAAAAGATTCAGCAGAAAAACAAGCTGGTCACTTTTTAGATAGTAGAACAGCTCAAATAAATAATCTTGCCCCTTTAATGGAAAATCCGCCAATAATATTATGTCCATACGATGCTGAACTTTATGGGCACTGGTGGTATGAAGGTCCTTATTGGTTGTACATTTTATTTAAAAAAATACATTTCGACCAAGATAATTTTAAATTAATCACACCTGGTGAATATATTGATAAATACCCTCTTATCCAACAAAGTACTCCTTGCCGTTCTAGTTGGGGTGCAAATGGTTATAGCGAAGTTTGGCTTAACCCTACTAATGACTACGTCCATAGACATTTACATGTTGCTGGTGATAGAATGGTAGAATTATGTCATACATTTCCAAACGAAAATGACACAATAAAAAGAGAAGCTCTAAATCAATGTGCAAGAGAACTTCTCTTAGCTCAAAGTAGCGATTGGTTATTTATTATAACAAACGGAACAATGGTTGATTATGCTAAAAAAAGAATCAAAGATCATATAGGAAGATTTACAAAATTATATAATCAAATAAAAGCTGATGAAATTGATAAAGATTTTCTAAAATCAATTCAGAAAAAAGACTGTATCTTCCCTGAAATAGACTATATGATTTATTATTAATAAAAAAATCTATCTTTTTTATGTAGCTACTAAAAAAGATAGATTTTTTTATGTACGTTCTATTAAATATCTAATTTATAATATTGTTTACATAAATATAGACTTTTGATGTATTTTATGCTATAATTTATATATTATGATAAAAAAAGGAATTTTATATATGAATAATTATGATGATATAGAGTTTAAATACAATTATACAATTGATAAATTAAATACTTTGTTTAAAAATATACTATTAGAAAAAAATTATATAAATCAAGAACCAATTAATTTTATAACTACTATTTCTTTTATTAGTAAATTATACCCTCGGAGAAAAAAGAGTTTTAAATCAAATATTATATATCTATTTTGATTCAGAAGATTCTCTTCTTGATAGAACATATGATTTAATCAACATATATGATTATATGAAAGGAGTACTATAAAATATGCATAACTATAAAATTGATAAATCTTTAGATTTTTTACAAAAAGCAGTTTCAAATAACTCTCCATTATTTAAAGATATTGCCTTTACTTTTGAAGGAAAAAAACAATATGATATCTATAAAAGAAAACTAGAATTAGCATTTCCAGGAAGAGATGTTGATTTTATGTCAGTAGCAACACATCTTTTAAAAATTTATTCACAATTTTTTACTGATTTTAAATCAATAGAATCTATGATTGTTAAAATAGACTCTAATCAAACAGATTTAAAGCCAAAATTTCAAAGTCAAAAACTTAGTGAGCTTTTAAATACAAATTTAAGCAATTTATGCAAAGCTTTACAAGAAACACGGCTGTATAGATACTTTGTTATATAAACATAACAAAATTTGTGCTAAAAATAAACTTTCAGTTTTAGATGTTTCACCTGAACAATTAAATGCTGAATTTGATAGAAATTCACGTTGTTCAAAATCTGAAAGTTATATAAAAACTGCCTTTTGGCTTAATAAATTTATTAAATATCTAGATTCTATGGAAGGACAAATACTTTTAGATTATGACAGTTCTTATATTGATACAAGTACTTTATCTACATCACAAAAAGATCAGTTGTTATTAATTGCTCAAAAGCAAAAACAATTTTTATCAACAATATATAATTCTAGTTTTAATAAAGATCAAGAAACTGAATATATCAATTCTTTCCAAGACTCATATTCACAATTATTATCACCTATTTTTAATACACATATGAATCTTGCAAAAGATTATAAATTAATAAGAGCTTTTGAATATATGAAAGGTGAATTATATTCATCTAAAGATACATATATTAACAGTATACTTATAGACCGTTTATTAGACGAAAGTCTTAATCATGGTTTTTCTCTTATTCCAAATTGGGGAATTACACAAGATTCTATAGATCAATCAAAATATATATTGTCCGTACATTTACCAAGCTATCTATTTCCTTGTACATTCCATTATCCCAAAATATCATTAAAAAACACAATGAAATATCTAGAACTTCCATATTTAGACATTCCTCATTTTGATATTTCTAAATATTTTACAGACAAAGATAATAACGTTTTCCCTGTAAATGTTATCTGCTCTGCCAACCAAGAAAGAAAAAAAGAAATAAAAAAAGCAGCTAGACAAAGTCCACAAAATAAAATTTTAGTATATATTAATAATCATTTAGATAGATATAAATATATAGAAGATTCATATCACATAGAATTCGACGATTAATTTTTTATTTTCTATCTTTTATTAGATTATTATTTAATAAAAAATAAATGTATTCCTTAAAATTCTAACAAAAAGTTGTTAAACAGTGAAAAAAATGGTTACATTTATTTTTTATTTTTCTAAAAAACTATTAATTTACTATCTATTAAATTTATTATCTATTAATTTTCAAAAATCATAAAAAAATCAATAAAATATATTGCGATTTTTTATAATCTCTGTTATTATATATAGGTATTTGAAATTTTTTTCATGCCCGAGTGGCGGAATTGGCAGACGCACACGACTCAAAATCGTGCGGGAAACCATGTGGGTTCGAGTCCCACCTTGGGCACCAATTACATATTCCATATATTAAATTTAGCAATGCATTATATAACAATCAAAAATAAAAATTTGGTTGTTTTTTATTTTATCAAAAAAGAATATCTATAATTTAGATATTCTTTTTTAGTTATTTTTTGATAAAATCTATTAAATTTATTCTTGTTCTATTAATATATCTTTTTGTAAGTCTGTCCTATAAATTGTTGCACCTATTTTTTCTAATCTTTTAACCACTTCTTCATGTGGATGTCCATACTTATTTCCTGTACCTACTTCTATAATAGCAATTTTAGGTTGTACTTGTTCTAAAAAGTTTAGTGAAGAACTTGTTGACGAACCATGATGACCAACTTTTAATATATCTGTTTTAGGCCATTTTCTTGCATCTTCATTCACCTTTTCTGCATCTCCCATAAATAGATAGCTTTTGTTATTATATTGCATTCTAATTACTATAGATGTAGAATTTAAATTTGAAGAATCTTCACCTGTTGACATCACTTCACAGTTGGCATTTCCAACTTTAAAAGTATCTCCTATTTTAGGTGATGTAATACTTAATCCTTTTTTGTTAATTGAATCTAGTACATCTTCAAAAGTTTTGGTATTTGCTTGTACTTTTGGCATATATATAGTTCCTATATCAAATGCGTCAATTACATTGTCTAGCCCTCCAATATGATCTTCATGTGGATGTGTTCCAATTACATAATCAAGTTTTGTTATTCCTAGCTTTTTTATATTACTTACAACTAGTTCTCCATCATCATTATTTCCTGCATCTATTAGCATTGTTTGATTATTGTTAACTATTAACATGCTATCGGCTTGTCCTACATCAAAATAATATACTTTAAGATTGCTTGTATCTGTAATTTTCTGTATTACATTTTCTCCATATGATATAGTTATTCCATCCAAAGACTCTTTATTTACATCTGCAGAGGTACTTTTTTCTGCAAACTTTCCTATTTGACCATTTGTTCCACCTAAAACTAAAAGTATAATTCCAATAACAATTGTTATAATTAGTTTTATAATATTATTTTCTTTAACTTTTCTCATCTTTTGCCCCCAAAATATTTTTTCCTAATTATTCCATAAACTATCCATTTTTTGTTTTATTCTATCTTCTATTTTCTTTTGTTCTTCTAAATCGATTTCATATTTGCCATTTTTTAATTTTAATACTGTTCCTTCTTTTGAACCTTCTGGCAAATCTTCTATTTTTATATCAATCATTTCTTTTGTTTTGCTTTTTTCACAAACAGCATATTCACCTTCAAACCTATCTATTATTAAAACATCTTGCATCTTCTCTATCCTTTCTGAAAGCTCTTTTAAAAAATGTGATATATTTGCTAAATATATTTTATCATCCATATTTTGACTTAAATTATTATCTTTAAAATTATTTATTTCCATATGCAGTCCTCCCAAAAATAATTAAACTGCCCCCTACTTTTAAAGTTTTATAATATATAAAATCAAAAACTCTTTTAATACATTCAAATTTTCTTTAATATATCAAAAGAGTTCATTTTGCGCAAGTTTTTTTATGATTTTTCGTAATATTTTATTTGTATTAAGTTTTTAATTATCTTTTAATTTTTAATTCGAATATTAGTTCTAATCTATCATTTATCTTGTGTTTTATGTATTAATTCTATTTTGTTAAAATTACATCTTTAAATTTTCCTTAAATATATATTTTTATCTACTTATATATAACCCTTACTTAAAAATCAGGAACATACTCTTCTTCATGTTCTCCTAATTCTTGAATATAACCATTTTTAAAATTTAATGTATATAAAAAATTTTCTATTATTTTATATTCTTTTTTAGTTATTTTCCTATTTAATAATTCTATATTTTTAGCATTATATGTAGGAAAATATTGTGCCATAACACTAATATAAACATTATCTCCTAAATTTTGTTTAATCCATTTTAAAATATTTTTAGTATTTTGCATATAATTTGGTAATATCAAATGTCTTATTATTACACCTTTTTTTATTATTCCATTATCATCAAATTCAGGATATCCAACCTGACTAATCATTTCTTTTATTGCTTCTGTAGCAATTTTAAAATAATTATTTATATGAGAATACTTTTTCGCAATTTCATCAGAATAATATTTTAAATCTGGTAAATATACATCAACATATCCATTCAACATTTTTATTGTTTTTACACATTCATATCCATTTGTATTATATAAAATAGGTATATATAATCCATTCTTTTTAGCTATTTTTATTGCTTCAATTATTTGAATTGCATACATTGTAGGTGTTACTAAATTAATATTTAGAGCTCCTTTTTCTTGTTGCTCAATCATTATTTTTGCAAGTTCTTGTATTGTTACTTCATAGCCTTTTCCTTTTTGACTTATTTCATAGTTTTGGCAATATTCACAAGACATATTACAGTTTGAAAAAAAAATAGTTCCAGAACCACTTTCACCACTAATACATGGTTCCTCATATTGATGTAATGACACTAATGCTATTTTTATTTTATCAGTTGCTTTACATCTTCCTATATTACCATTTAATCTATTTACTTTACACTTATGTGGACAAATTTCACATTTTTCTAGATATTTTTCTACATTCATTTTTCTATCCTACTTTTTCTTTTATTTTTATATTATCTTTTTTTCTTATTAGTATAATTGGTGTTAATTCTTTTCCTTGCCCTGCTGGATTATCTTTTATTATTTCAAGCATTTCTTGCTCTGTTAATTCTTGTTTCATTTTTGGTGAATACCCTAATAAATCTTGACCTAAATCATTTGCATCTACTATCATACATGGTATTTTGGTTTTTTCTTCAATTTCTCTACATACATCATATGGTCTATCAGGATTTTCTATTCCATAATTTCCATATTCTTCAAAAACATTTGAATAAAAACCATCTAGTCCAGCTACATCTCTTCCTACTATTTTATAAAATATTCCTTTTTTACCAAAAATTTTACCTATAGCAGAACAAATAGCTGCATATATTGTTTTTAATAATCCTGTTTTTTGTATACAATATGCCATTTTTAAAGTATTATTTACTCCTTGTCCAGCTGTAGATTTACTTGCAAATCTTGACAAAAATTTTGCCCAAAATCCTACATGTAATTCATCTTTATATACCACTCTGTTTTGACATAATGCAATCATTTTCTCACTTATACTAATTTTGTCTCCTTCTTCATATACTGGTTTAACATATTTATTAATTATATCTATATAATCTTCATTTAATTTTACAAAATGAGTTTTTATTGCATATCTGCAATATGTATTTTCTCCAACAGTTATTTCTAAACTTTTTTTCTCATTTGCTTTTAATTCCATATTTTTATCCTTTCTATATATGAGAATTAAACATGAATAAATTATAACATGTATTTCACTATTTTGTTAGTTTTATTACTACTTTTTTGCTTTTTCGTATTTTCTTTTTCGACATGATTGTTATATTAATTCATATTTTCCCCAAGCATATTAATTAAAACTTAAAAAAAGCTTAAATTTCTTTTATTTTTTAAAATTTAGTGATATAATTTTATCTTGTAAAGGAGGAATATAATAATGATTTCAACTAGTAAACTAAATGTTAGATATGCAGAAACAGATCAAATGGGTATTGTACATCATTCTGTTTATGCTGTTTGGTATGAGGTTGCACGTACAGATTTTTGTAAAGCTGCTGGACTACCTTATAAAGAAATGGAAAAAGCCGGAGTACTAACACCACTTGTTAGTTTAAACTGCAAATTTATAAAGCCTGCTTTTTATGATGATACTCTAGAAATAAAAACTAGAATAAGTAAATTAACACCTGCAAGAGTAGAATTTTCTTATGAAGTATATAGATTTCCTGACGAAAAGCCTATAAGTACTGGAACTACTATGCATGCATTAGTAAATAAAGATTTACATCCTATTAACACAAAAAAAGTTCATCCAGATATATATGCTATAATGCAAAACTCTATGGAATAGAATTTTTAAATATGTTCTTTGAATCAAAATTTCGTGTAGGATTAAATCATATTAATCAAAATCGGTGAAATTACTTTAGTCCGGATTATTAGCTATATTAGAAGAAGTAGCAGAAATGCATTCTGCAAGTGTAGGACTTGGTCTTAACGATTTTGATAAAACTAAATTAACTTGGGCTTTAATTAATTGGAAATTAAAATTAATTAATCATTGCAGATATGGTGAATTTTTAAAAATAAAAACTTGGGCAAGAAATGCTAATAAAATTTGTTCTTATCGTGATTTTGAAGTTTATGATAGTAATAATAACTTACTTGCTATTGCAACTTCGAAGTGGATTTTAATAGATATTAATATGGGTAGCATTATTAAAATTGAAGACAATGTAATTCGGAAAGTATGAACCAGAAGAAAAAAGCGTTTTTAATATACTAACAGTGCCTAAATTAAAAGAACCTAATGTTTCTGAATATAAATATTCATATACTTGTAAAAAATATGATATAGATGTAAATGGCCATATGCACAATTTAAATTATATAAACTTAGCATATGAAACATTACCAGAAGATATTTATTCATTTGATTTTAGAAACATTGAAATATTATATAAAAAACAAATAAAAACTGGTGATACTGTTGATTGTTTATATTCTAAATTAGAAGATTCTAATATAATAACAATCAAAAATAAAGAAACAAATTCTACTAATGCTATATTAAAAATATTTTAGTAGTTTAAATGTATAAATAAAAAACACATAAATTTATATTTTAAAAAAAAGATGAAAACTATAAAATATTATTTTTGTATTTCTAAAGTTTCCATCTTTTTTTTATTTATTGCTTATATTTTTTATTTTATAAATACTACAAACTATTTATTATTATCCAACAATTTTTCTAGCTTTAAACAATTATTTTATAATTTATTAATCTTGTAAAATCTCATTTTTAAAACTTGTTCCATTTTCTAATTTTTCTAGTCCAAGTATATCTAGTATTGTAGCTGAAATATCTGCATATGTCTCTCTTGTTCCTAAGTTAACATTTTCTTTTATATTTTTTCCATATACCAATACCGGAACATATTCTCTTGAATGATCTGTACTTTTTGTACTTGGATCATTTCCATGATCAGCTGTGATAATCAACATATCTGTATTTTTCATACTATTTATTATATCTGGTAATTTTCCATCAAAGTATTCTAAAGCTTTTCCATATCCTTCTATATTATTTCTATGTCCATACAACATATCAAAGTCTACTAAATTTGTAAAAATTAATCCTTTCGAATCTTTTTTTATACATTCTATGGTTTTATTTATTCCATCTGCATTTCCTTCTGTATGAATTGCTTTTGTTATTCCCCTTCCTGAAAACAAATCTTCTATCTTTCCAATTGCAATAACTTCATACTTATTATTCTTTTCTATTACATCCAACATGTTTTTCCCAAAAGTAGATGATTCAAAATCTTTTCTATTATATGTTCTTACAAAATTATCTGCTTTTTCTCCTACAAAAGGTCTTGCAATTACTGTTCCTACATTATATTTTGGATTATCTAACATTTTTCTTGCAATCTTACATATTTCGTATAATTTTTCTACAGGTATTATCTCTTCATGTGCTGCTATTTGAAAAACACTATCTGCAGAAGTATACACAATTGGATATCCAGTTTTTATGTGTTCTTCACCAAATCTTTTTAATATTTCTGTTCCAGAACCAACTTCATTGCAAAGGATTCCCTTTAGTCCAGTTTTTTGTTTAAATTCTTCTATCATTTCTTCTGGAAAAGCATTAGGATATGTTGTAAATCCTGGATTTTTTATATATCCAGACATCTCCCAATGTCCTACAGGACTATTTTTACCACATGCCTTTTCTGCAAGTTTTCCATAACATCCTGTTGTTTTATCTATTCTTTCATTTATCTTTAGTCCATCAATATTATAAAGCCCTAATTTTCTCATATTTTGTAATTTTAGAGATGTGTTGTTATAAATTCCCTCTAAAGTATTACTTCCACAATCACCATATACATTAGCATCTGGAAGCTCTCCTACTCCAAATCCATCAAGTACAATAATAATCGCTCTATTTATCATCATTTTCCTCCTTTGGTTTTAATCTATATTCATAGATCTTTATTGTTTTAATTACATTCTCATATTCGTTTTTTGCAAAACTAATTTTTCTTTTTAATTTTCCTGTTAGCTCTCTATCAAATCGACTCAAATATAATAAAGTTTCTGAGTTATCTTCTATTCCCTCTTCTATATTATTCCCCTTATACATAATACAATTTGTGTATAAAAGTAGTGGTGAGCCCTCTGGAAGATTATATTTTATTATATCCATACTTTTTTCTGTTGCTTCTTTTTTTATTATATTATCTGGATTAATATTAGCTATACACCAGTCTGACATAGTATTTTTGTTTAATATAGAATATAAAGAAATATCATATGGAATTGTTATTTTATCATATTCTTTTTCCAATATTTTTTTAAATTTGCTTATATTTTCTTTAAAATCTTTTACTGTAGTTTTTTCCCCTAAATGAAGTATTTGATATTTATCTTTTCTTTCTTTTTTGTCTTCTTCTTTTTTTATTTCTTCTGGCTTTTTATCTATATTTCCAAATATATCAAAATATATAACTTCTCTTTCTTTACTTTCTTTTTCGTTTTTCAACTTTTCTTGTTTTAGTACTGTACTAATATATAAATTGTCTTCTTCTTCTATTTCTTTTTTACAAAATATATTTATAATATCTACATAATCTTTCATAACATATAATGCATCAACTTCATTTTTAGATAATAATTTTTTTTGTAAAGCATCCATTTTTCTTCCAAAATCTTTTAAATCTTCTTGGTAATTAAACACTTTTTTAGCTTTATTTTTCTGCTCTTGTTCTAATTTTTCTGCTTCTGTTAAAGCATTTGGAACATCTTTATTGGTAAATTTCCAAAATTCAAATATGCTACGTTTATGTTCTTCTATCTCTTGTATATATAAATCTGCATTTTCTATTTTTTTATCTAAAATTTTAATTTTCTCTTCTAGTGATTTTATTTCTAATATTTTATTATTATATATTGTATCTTTTTTTTCTAATATATGGCAAATAGTAAGTAAATCTTCTATTGTATATCTATCTTTTATTTCGAAATTAAATTCGCCTTCATTTTCTTCATTTTCTGCAAATTCTATTATTTTAGGAATATCATCTAATCTTTTTATATTCATTTTCTTTTTACTTTTTTTAGATTTGAAAAAATATTTAAATCTTCCAATAAAAGTTTTTTTACATTGCAAAAACATAACTATTTGTTTTTCTTTGCTACTATATTCTTGATTTTTCTTTTCGCAATCATCTTTTAAGTTATTAATTTTTTCTTCGAATTCTTTATTTTTTTCTATAAGTTCTTTTGTAGTATCTATTTGTTCGTTAACTTGTTCTTTTATAAAAGCTTCCATATCTTTAAATTCTATTCCTTGCTCATCGAAACTAAATTTTAATAAACCATCATCATCTATATTACTTTCAAATTTATAAAGATATTTTAAATCAGATCCTATAATAAATAAAGCTTTCATTAATTTATATTTTTCATCAGCTTCACTTTTATTGTTTAATATTAATTTGTAGTCACTTTCGACTCCTCTATATATGTTAGTTTTTCCTACAATTTGTATTTCTAAATTATTTTCTTTGTCATAAACTTCATATACAGCAGGCCATTTTTTAGTAAAAAACCATAAATAATTTTCTATATCTGCTATTTGTTTTTTATTAAGCAGTTCTTCAGAATATTCTTCATGACATATTGGCACATAAATTTTTTTATCTATATTATTTTTTAAACAACTAATTTTTTCTTTTATCAAATAAAACAAAGCAGCATTATCTTTTTCACTTAATGGAACCAACATAAAATATTTGTTGTCATTTTCTGAATAATAAATTTGCCACTTATAACCATTTTTATATTTTATACTGTATGGCATTTTTTCATTCAATATCTTTTGTTCTTGCTCTATTTCCTGTATTTCCTCTATATTAGTGTTAGATAATGCTTCTAATAATTCACTTTGTTTTTTATCCTCAAAATATTTTGATATATGTGTAGCTGATTTATATTTTTCTTTGAGACTTGCAAGTCTTGGTGCCTTGCAAATAAATATTTCAATTTCATCAACAGATATATATTTATACACTTTATATGTTGCATCATCAAATTCTTTCAAAATCTTATAATTTATTTTTTTCTCTTGATTTAGATTAGTTGGTATATTACTTAAATCTAGATCTATATATTTTAGTTTATCATCTATACTATTTTTCAGTTCTTTTACATCCCCAGGCATAATTACCTCCTAAAATATTTTATATTAGTATATCAATAAAAAAAATAATAAGCAATATTTTTGCTTATTATTTTCTATTAATTTATTACTATTTTTCTTATTTTTTATAGCTTATTTTATTTCACATAATTTTCAATTTCATATTTTATTTTAGATATAAATTCTTCTACTTTAATAGCTCCTATATCTCCTTCTTTTCTTGAACGAACTGAAACTGTGTTTGCTTCTACTTCTTTATCACCTATTACTAACATATATGGAACTTTTTCTAGTTGTGCTTCACGAATCTTATATCCTATCTTTTCATTTCTGTCATCTAATTCTACACGTACCTTATTTTTCATAAGTTCTGATTTTATTTTTTGACAATATTCTACTTGTGAATCTGATATTGGTAATAATTTTACTTGTACTGGTGCAAGCCATGTTGGAAAAGCCCCTTTTGTTTCTTCAATTAAGAATGATATAAATCTATCTGAAGATCCTAGTATTGCTCTATGTATAACAACAGGTCTATGCTCTTTTCCATCTTCACCAATGTATGTTAAATCAAATCTTTCAGGCAATGCAAAGTCTAGTTGACATGTTGGAATAGTAACATCATGATTTAAAGCTGTTTTAATTTGAATATCTATTTTTGGACCATAAAAAGCCGCTTCTCCTTCTGCTTCATAGAAGTCTATGTTTAATTCTTTTAAGATATCTCTTAATTGACTTTCTGCTGTTTCCCACATTGCATCATTATCTATGTATTTTTCTTTATTATTTTTATCACGTAATGATAGTCTAAATGAAAATGATTCTCTTGGGAATCCAAAGTCTTTTAAGTATACTTCAAAAATTAAATTTAAAACTCTTCCTACTTCTTCTTTTATTTGATCTGGTCTTACAAATAAATGTGCATCATTTTGACACATTTGACGTACTCTTTCTAGTCCACAAACAGCTCCACTATTTTCATATCTAAAATCATGTGCTAATTCGCCTATTTTTATAGGTAATTCTTTATAAGAATGTAATTCATTTTTATATATTAACATATGATGTGGACAATTCATTGGTCTTAAAACCATTTCTTCTGTATCCATCTTCATTGCTGGGAACATATCATCTTTGTAATGATCCCAATGTCCACTTGTTTTATATAACTCAACATTTGCAAGTGATGGTGTATATACATGGCTGTATCCTAAAGCTATTTCTTTATCTTGTATATATCTTTCTAATGTTCTTCTTATTGTTGCTCCTTTTGGTAAATACATTGGAAGCCCTGAACCAACTAGTTTATGTGTCATAAATAATTTTAGTTCTTTACCTATTTTTCTATGATCACGTTCTTTTGCTTCTTCTAATAAATGCATATGTTCTTCTAACAAACTTGCTTTTGGAAAAGATATTGCATAAATTCTTTGAAGCATTTTGTTTTTTTCGCTACCTCTCCAATATGCACCAGATGAATTTAAAATTTTGATTGATTTAACTTTCCCTGTACTCATTAAATGTGGTCCCGCACAAAGATCTGTAAATTCTCCTTGCTTATAGAAACTAATTTCCTCACCATCTTTTAAATCATTTATCAATTCTTGCTTATATGGTTCATCTTTCATTAGTTCTAAAGCTTCTTTTTTTGGTAAAGAAAATCTTTCTATTGCTAAATCTTCTTTAATAATCTTTTTCATTTCTTGTTCTATTTTTTCTTTATCTTCATCTGTAAAAGGTTTTTCTGTATCAAAATCATAATAAAAACCTTCATCTATTGCTGGTCCAATTGCAAGTTTTACTTCTGGAAATAATCTTTTTATAGCTTGTGCCATAATATGTGATGTTGTATGCCAATAAGCTTTTTTACCATCTATGCAACTATCAAATGTTAATATTTCTAATCTACAATCTTCATTTATTATTGTTCTTAAATCTTTTACTTCTCCATTTACTTTTCCAGCTGTTGCAACTCTTGCTAATCCTTCACTTATACTTTTTGCAATTTCAAAAATACTTTTTCCTGATTCTATCTCTTTTATAGAACCATCTTTCAGTTCAATTTTAATCATTTTATACTCCTCCTTTTACTTTTTATAATTTTAAATAACACAAAAAGACACTCCTATAAATGACTTATTTGTGCATTTATAGGAGTGCTTTTATATAAACACGGTTCCATCCTATTTTTTACTTAATTAAACTTTTTAACGCAAAGTATACGTCTAGTTTTTTGTTCTAGAAACTAATAAGGTAGTTTTTCAAATATGTTTTTCTAGATTAGCTTGCAGCCTTTTGACTAATCCTCTCTATAGATAACCTTTATTTTACTTTGTCTTATTCTTCGTTTTTTATTAACATATTTTTATTGTACTATGATTTTTTTTTATTGTCAACCCAAAGTAAAAATTTTCTAATTTTCTAAAATTTCTACTAAATATGCATTCGCATTTCCTGCATCATCTGTAAAAACTAAATAAAAATTAAATTTATTTTTAGAAAGCGCACCTATATTGACTCCAACACATATTCTTAATCCTTGCGGATTAGTTTTATCAAACACTTTAAAAGTCAAACCTGAATACATTTTCTTTATTCTATCATTAACATCCTCAGTTAATGATATTTTTCCAAGGTCAAGTTCATATATTCTAACAGTATTAAATTTATCTAATTGAATATTTTCGTTATTTAATTCTTCCATAGCATTACTTATTTGACTTCTTACACTTTCATTATCTCCATCTTGTATTCCAGCTTCTCCAATATTTATTATTGAATTCAATAATTCCTTTATATCTTTTATTTTTATTTCTATATAATCATTTTTTTGATAAATCTCTTCTCTTTTTTCTCTGTTTGTCATATCATCGGCCGAAACTAACTTAAAGAAATTTTCTCTCATACAATTTATATTATACCTAAGACTTGGTTTATTTGGATTTATTATAGCAATAATAATTTGATCATAATCTTCAAAATACTTCTGTGTTTCTATTTCAAGACTGTCTTTTCTTAAACTTCCCCTTTTTATTTCACTATAATTATTACTTTTAAGCCCAACAACATTTTTTCTTCCTATAATAACATAGTTCAAATTATTTTCACTACTTATATCTATATATGTATTATTTTTAAAATTAGCTTTTTCTATATAATAGTAATTCATTGCATACCCTAAAACATTTTCTTCATTTTTTTGATATGATTCTGATAATTTTTTTGTGTTTTTAGGAAGTTTATATGCTTTAAAAGTTTGATGTTCATACTCATTTGTAACATTTCTTTTTGCTAATTCCATCATCACTTCTGGAAATTTCTCTCCTGCACTTTTTACTAAAAATCCCAATGCATCTTCATATTTCATTGATTCTAACATCTTCTTTTTTCCGTCTGTTACAATTTCTTCATACACTTTAGCAAAAGTAAAACTTTGATATCCACTTTCCGTATTTATTGTTTTATTAGAATTTAAAACATAATGTGTAGCCCAGCCACTAAAAACGTTCTTTTCATCTTTTGAATCATTTATACTTGCGCTAACCCAATTGGCTGTTGTTTCACTAGTAAAATCTCCTGAAGAAGCATCTTTATATTTACCATCTCCGCAATAATATTTTTGAAAATGATGAAACAATTCATGTGTATATATTAATTTTAAATTTTCAGAATTTTTTACTTCTGATGGTCTTATTACTATATACGGAAAATATGGCACCCCTGCATATTCTGTATCTGAACTTCCACACTTATTACAAAACATATTATCCCCTCTTTTCTTTTGCATCTATCAAAATTTTAACATAACAATATATCCAGTTTCAATTTTTTATTTAAATTTTATGCATATCTAATAAAAAACATAATATACATTAATTAAAGCATTGTACAAACATTTTTTAAGGGGGTAAATTATTACATGGATGAAAATTTAAAATTATATGAGGATATAGCAAAACGTACAGATGGCGATATTTATGTTGGTGTAGTTGGTCCAGTAAGAACAGGAAAGTCTACTTTTATAAAAAACTTTATGGATTTATTAGTTATTCCTAATATTGATAATGAATATAAACAAGAAAGAGCAAGAGACGAACTACCTCAAAGTGCTGCGGGTCGTACTATTATGACTACTGAGCCAAAATTCATTCCAAATGAAGCAGTTGAAATTAAACTTGGAAATAATATTTCTTTAAAAACAAGATTGGTAGATTGTGTTGGATATCTTGTAAATAATGCAATTGGATATTTAGAAGATGAAATGCCAAGGATGGTGAAAACACCCTGGTCTGAGGATGAAATTCCTTTTGAAAAAGCTGCCGAAATTGGTACTAAAAAAGTAATTCAAGAACATTCTACAATTGGTATTTTAGTTACAACAGATGGTACTATAACAGATATTCCAAGAGAAGATTATATAGAAGCTGAAGAAAGAGTCGTTAAAGAATTAAAAGAACTAAATAAACCTTTTGTAATAGTTTTAAATTCTGAAGACTGTAATTCAGATTTTGCAAAAAGTTTAGCAAAAAAACTAGAAAGTAAATATGAGGTTCCTGTAATTCCTACTAATTGTGCAAACTTAAATATAGATGATATAAATTTTATATTTAGCAAAATGTTATATGAATTTCCAATAGAAAGACTAAACATTGTTTTTCCAAAGTGGGTTGACGGCTTATGTGATGATCATTGGCTAAAAAAAGAATTATATTCTGAAATAAAAGATGCTTTTACAAATGTAAAAATATTAAATCAAGTAGATGCAAGTATATCTAAATTACAAAAGACAGAAATTATATCTTCTACAGTATTAAATGAAGTAAAACTTGGTACTGGTAGTGTTAATATTTCTATAAATTTAGAAGAAACTCTATTTTACAAAATTTTAACAGAAATCTCTGGTGTGGAAATTTCAAATGAAGGGGATTTATTTTCTACAATAACTAATTTAGCAAAAACTAAAAAAGAATATGATAAAATTGCCTATGCATTAGAAGAAGTAAAAGCAAAAGGATATGGCATTGTTACACCATCTATAGATGAACTAATATTAGATGAACCTGAAATGGTTAAACAAGGCTCTAGATTTGGTGTGAAATTAAAAGCAACAGCACCATCTATTCATATGATTAGAGCTGATATAGAAACAGAAGTTTCTCCTATTGTTGGAAGTGAAAAGCAATCTGAAGAACTTGTAAATTATCTTCTTTCAGAATTTGAAAATGATCCACAAAAAATTTGGGAGTCTAATATTTTTGGAAAGAGTTTGCATGAACTTGTAAATGAAGGATTACAAAACAAATTATATAGAATGCCAGAAGATGCTCAACTAAAACTACAAGATACTTTAGAACGTATTATAAATGAAGGTAGTGGCGGATTAATCTGTATAATATTATAAAAATTTAAAATAAAAAAACTCAAGTTGCTAATTTAAAAATTTTAACAACTTGAGCTTTTATTTATTTAATTATTTTGTTATTAATAATTATTATTTTATTCTTTATTTTTAGTACATTTTATATTATACATTTAAATTCAAGAATGATAAAACAAAAGAAACTACATAATATACAGCTTCAATTATTATAAATTGTTTTACAGCTTTATCATTATCTTCTTCATCACTTAATTCTTTAACAGCAAAGAATGTGAATATTATAGATATAATATTTAAAACACCATTAATTGGTGATGTAATTCTATATGCACCTTGAATTAAGTTTAATAAACTTACAACTTTTGCAACTACTACTGGAAAATAAGCAGCAACTACTGTATTTAATACTGTTAAGAATGATTTTTTATTTTTTGAGTTGAATATGTATATAATTCCAGAAACTATTACAACAGTTAATATTGGTGTAATTACTGCTTTAATAATTCTGAAAATAGATGAAAATTCAAAATATTTAAATCCATATTTAAATATTGTTCCAAAAATACTTGCAACTTGTTGGAATCCTGCTATAACAATCCATATAATTACTAAAACTATTGCTGTTTTAAAAAAGTTATTAGTGTTATCATGTGCTATTTCTTTTATCTTACTAACTGGTGTGCTGAAAATTCCTGAGAAGAAATTTTTAGCTTTTTTTGTTTCTTCTTTAACATCTACATTTTTAAAAGAATCCTTTACTTGATTTACAGTTTCTTTTGCTTCCTTTTTAATATCCTCTGCATTAATATTTTGGTTTTGATTTTGATTATTTTCTTCCATTTTTATACCCCTTTCTTTTCAAGAAAATATATTTTAATGTTTTATTTCTTGACTATATAAATTAATTATCTATTTTGTTAATCTCCTAGACATATTCCTATACTTCTAGCAGTTTTAACTAAATCGTGATCCATAGTAACTTTTCTTATATTACTTTCTTTTGTGTTTCCAGATACCGCACCTATTTTTTTATTTTGGCCTACAACATCCTCTAATGAAACAGAATCTAATTTTCCATCTTTTATTACTGTCAAAACATTAAACTTACCTTCCATTGCAAGTTCCATTGCTTTTGCACCATATTTAGTAGATAATACTCTATCAAATGCTGTTGGAGTTCCTCCTCTTTGCATATATCCGAAGTACTGTACATCTTGATTCTAAACCTGTTAATTTTTCTAATTCTCTGGCAACTTTTTCTCCAGCGCCTCCTAATTTTGTGTTATCTACACCTATTCCATTATCTCTTGTTGCTGCAACAGTTATTGTTCCACCTTTTGGCATTGCTCCTTCTGCTACTACAACTATACTAAATTCTTTTCCTTTTTTTCTTCTTTCCTCTACTTTTTTTACAGCACTTTGTATATCATATGGTATTTCTGGGATTAAAGCAATATCTGCTCCTCCTGCTATAGCTGACTCTAAAGCAATCCATCCGAGCATACCTTCCCATAACTTCTAGCACCATAATTCTATGATGTGTTTCTCCTGTTGTATGAAGTCTATCTAATGCTTCTGCTGCAACAGATACCGCTGTATTGTATCCAAATGTAATATCTGTACATGCTACATCATTATCTATTGTTTTTGGTACTCCTATTACGTTTATTCCTTTTAAAGAAAAATCTCTTGCAGATTTTTGTGTTCCATCTCCACCTAGTGTGAATATACAATCAAAACCATCTTGTTTAACATTTTCTACACATTTATCAGATAAATCTTTATATACGATCTCTCCATTTTCTTCTACTTTATAATGAAATACATTAGCATTTGTTGAAGATCCAATAATTGATCCTCCCTTTGGTAAAATTCCTGAAGCAGAACTACTATTTTGTGTACTTAATCTAACATAATTATTTTTTAATAAACCTCTATAGCCATCTATAAATCCATAACATTCAATATTATTGTGCTCTGCTGTTTTTACAATAGCCCTTATTACTGCATTAAACCCGAGAAACATCTCCACCATTTGCTAGTATTGCTACTTTTTTAATCATAAACTTCCTCCATAAAATTGTAAATTTTTTCTTATGTTTTTAATATTATATCAATAATTTTATATTTTACAAGTACTTTTACAATTTTTATTTATTCTTTTATTTAAAGCCTTAAATATGTCCCTCTTCATTTTATAACATTTTCATTATCTTTAATATCATACTATGTAAAAATAATTGTAAATTATAATTTAAAACTTACAATTATTTTTTACTCTATTTAATTTTTATTTATAGACACAAAAAAATACTTATGTTATTATAAAAGCTGTAAACGAACTTACTATTCGTATTTTTAATTTCGTGGGTGTACATATGACAAAAAAAATTTTATCAATTTTTTTAATACTTATTTTATTATTTTCTTTAACTGGTTGTAACAAAAAAAATAATTCAAATGATAATTCAACCTCATCTGAAAGTCAAACTAATTCAGATTCTAATTCAGGAGATTTAAAACAAAATTCAACATCTGGCTCTAGCTCAGAAATTACAAAAGTAACTATTGATGATTGTAAAACTGCAATTGATGATACTTTTAAAGTTATGAACTATCTATCTAATAAATTACCTCTTTTAGCTCACAACTCTATCAATATCCAGTTTAATAGTTCTACAAAAAAAGTAAGAATTTCTCCTGATAGTATATTTAGAAAAGAAATTACTGGTATTCTTTATAAAGCTGCTTCTGGACATTCTTCTAATTCTTCACAATCATATTTACTTGGTGAAGTACTTGATACAGATATTAAAGGCTCTATAAAATACAGAAGGTCCAGTGACTTTATGATAAACTCTATTAATGATAATAGTGATGTTAATTCAAAATTGCTAAAAATTGGAGATTATTTAACTCAGAAGAAAGATTTTGAATTATATTCATATCTTCAATCTCTTAATGATAAACATACTACAGGAGACTTTTATGTGTCTTATCTAGATGAATTATCAGAAGAAAAAAAGACTTTAATCGAAGCCCAATATAAAAATATGCTTCAAATAGTTACTAATTTCGATGTTTTAAAAAGCTCAGCTTCTAATAGCCTTCATGTTTTGCATGTTGTAAGATATTATAACTTATTAGATGATTATTATAAAAATAATAATCTTAAAGATTATAAATCTTTCGCTGATAAACATAAAGCTTACACTAATTGCTCATACTGGGATGCTTATGACAATATAGGAGGAGTACACTATTCCCCTATGGATACTTTAAAAGACCTAGTAAAATCAGCTAATTAAAATTATATTTAGTTAAATTAAATTTTTATAAACTGCCTTGCAAAAATATTGCCTGGCAGTCTTTTATTTCCACATTTTGTTATTTTTTCTAACAAACATTAATTTTTTTTGATTTAATTTATAATTATTTTTGTATTTCTATTTTATATTTTTATATTATTTATTTTTGTATGTATTTTAATAATTTTTTTGGCATATTTGTATTTTTATACATTTGATTCCAAATTTTATTAAATTTTTTGAATAATTTTAATAATCCTATTATATATTTTTTGATTTTTCATCTAATTTAATTTATCTACATATTTTTATAATTTTTTTGAATATTGTTTATCTTTTATACAAATACTATTACTATATATTTAAATATTTTAGAGGTGCTATATGAAAAAAAATTTTATTAGTTATTTTCTTATACTATGTACAATATTATTAATTTTATCTGGATGCACAAAAAAAGAAGAAAATAATAAACAAGAAAATCAAAATACATCAAATACTGAAATAAGTAAATTGAGTACAACTACAAATACTTCCCCTCCTTCAAGTAGTAATGATTATAATAATACATTTGTAAATAAAAATACACCTGAAAATAAAAATGATAATTCTGCTTCTCCTTCTTCAACTCCTATTCCTGTTGAAACAGATCTCGGAACTTTTTCTACAAATATTATAGATAAACGTGAAAATAGACAAAACAATATTCGAATAACTTGTTCTAAATTAAATGGTCTTACTGTAGAAAGTGGAAAAACATTTTCTTTCTGTAACACAGTTCGGAAAATCAACTGCTGAACAAGGATATAAAGAAGCTGATATCCTTGTAGATGGAAAAACAACTCAAGCTCTAGGTGGTGGTAATTGTCAGGTAAGTACAACTTTATATAACGCTGTTTTAGCAAGTGAAGGTTTAAAAGTTACTGAACATCATGATCATGGTAAAAAAGTTCCATATATAGAAAAAGGAAAAGACGCTACTGTTGCTTATAACTCACTAGATTTAAAATTTAAAAATAATTTACAAAACACTATAAAGATGTATGTAAGTACTGATGGAAATACAGTTACAGTAAAAATAGTTAAATTATCATAGTTAATTTCAGTCTCTAAGTTTTATATTTGGAGACTTTTTTATTTTGCTATATAAAATCTTTATTATCTTAAATATATTTAATCATAATAAATAGTCCTCCTTGTATTAAAATACTAGTGTCTTTTTTTATCTTATAGAATATTTTGTTATACTTCTGAATAGATATTTAATATCTTATTTAGGAGGTTTTTTATATGATTTTAAAAAACTTTATAGTAAAATTGTTATTTATTTTAATAGTAATTCTTTGTCTTGTTTATTCAGCGACTTCGTTTGCAATAGAATCTTCATATATCTGGTCTGATTCTAGTAATTTTGAACAATCTTTAAAAACAAATGCTCCTATTAATGAACAGAATTCTAATTTAAATTCTGAAAGTAATTCAAATCCCAATACCAATTCTAATACACTAAATTTAGAATCTGGTAGTGCAATCTTAATTGAACAATCTACTGGTCAAATTTTGTACGAACATAATATCCACGAAAAATTACGTCCTGCAAGTGTAACAAAGATAATGAGTGTATTATTAGTCATGGAAGCTTTAGATTCAGGAAAAATAACTTTGGAAGATAAAGTTCCTTGCAGCTCTAATGCAAGTTCTATGGGTGGATCACAAATTTGGTTAAATGAAACCGAAGAATTAACAGTTAATGAAATGTTAAAAGCAATGTGTGTAGTTTCTGCTAATGATTGTACTGTAGCAATGGCAGAATATATAGCTGGAAGCCAAGAAGCTTTTGTGGAAAAAATGAATACAAAAGCAAAAGAACTTGGCATGAATGATACTTGTTTTAAAAACTGCCATGGTATAGATGAAGATGGACATATTACTTCAAGTTATGATATTGCTATCATGTCTAGAGAATTATTAACAAAACATCCTTCTATCACACAATATACAAGTATATGGATGGATAGTTTAAGAGATGGGAAATCTGAACTTGTAAATACAAACAAGTTAATTAGAAATTATCAAGGTGCAACTCGGTTTGAAAACAGGTTCCACTTCGCTTGCTCTATATAATTTATCTGCAAGTGCTACTAGAAATGGACTTTCTCTAATAGCTGTAATAATGAAAGCACCTACTACTAAATTACGCTTTTCTGAAGCACAAAAATTATTAGATTATGGATTTAACAATTACTCTTACAAAGAACTTGCTAAAAAAGACTCTATAATAAAAAAAGTAAATATTACTAAAGGTATAGAAAATGAATTAAATGCTACTTACAAAGAAGATTTTGGTACTCTATTAAAAAAAGGAGATGATAAAAATATCTCTCAAAACATTTCACTTAGTGAAAATTTATCTGCACCAATACTAAAAAATCAAAAAATTGGTGAAATAACATTTTCTTTGGAAGGAAAAGTTATTGGTTGTGTAGATATTATAGCAGATAGAACTATTAAAACTAATGGTTTAGTAAATATGTCATCATATCTATATAAAAATTGGTTTTGTTTATTAAGAAATATTTAAATAACTAAGAGCCATTTTGTACTACTCTACGAAATGGCTTTTAAATTTATTCATCTTTGTCAAAAATAAAATCTTCATCACTATACTCTATATTTATATTCTTTTTGTTTTTTGGTGTATTACTTTTCTTAGATGTTTTTGCCTTTGCTCTACGTTCTTGGCCGATCTCTTCTTTTAATTCTTCTATATACTCTCTCTTTTCTTTTTCCATTTTTTCTTCATATTCTTTTTCTTTTCTTTTTTCTTCTTTCTCTTCTCTTTTTTCATCCTTCTTGTTTTGCATTTGCTTATTTAACATATTGTTTACTTTTTCTATTAAATCTGGTACATAATCTAATAATCTATCAATAGATGATGTATGACTTACTGGAAGTAATTTTACATTGTTAGATTGAACTACTAGAAAAGCGATTGGAGTAATGCTTACGCCTGCACCACTACCTCCTCCAAATGGTAATCTGTATTGTACTTGCTCTTCTTTATCTTTCTTTTTATATTCATCTATTGTTTCTCCATTAAATTCACTTCCTCCAGATGCAAACCCAAAGCCCACTTTTGAAATTGGTATAATTACTATATTACCTGGTGCTTCAATTGGATCTCCTATTATAGTATTTACATCAACCATATCCCTAATACTATTCATGGCTGTAACCATAAGACCTTCTATAGGATGTTCGTTCATATTTATCACTTCTCCTTTTCTTTATTATCAATGCATAAATTATATTGATAATATGTACCATTTTTACATTTATTATACAATTTAATTTTAATTTAACTGCAATTTTATTATATTCTGGATCTATTTTAAAATAATATTTTTGTTTACTATTTTTCTTATACAAATTTATACTGCCTTTATTTAATACACAAGATATTATACTTGAAATAATAGGAATAATAAAAGTAGTAAATATAACATCTCCCAAGCCTATTTTTAGTTTTAACTTAAATTTAAATATTTCTGGTTTTATATTTTTTATTAATTTTTTTATATCTTTTACTAATTGTCTATTTTCAATATCTATTAACACCTTTTTTTCAAGTTTTAACGTTATTTTTTTAAAATCTTTATTGCTTAATTTCTTTAAGATTTTAGAATTCATTATTTTATTTATTTTTCTCTCATTTATTTTATATTTTAAAATTTTTACTTTATTAAAAAGATATATTCCAAACTCAAATTGATAATCATTTATTATTTCTTTTTCTGTAGTATTTATGTCCAAATTAATAACAGTAAATCTTATTGATGAAAACCTAATTGCTAGAAAAATCAATATAAAAACAATTACTATGCATAAAAAAAATAGTAACATAGACATTCCCTCTTTTTTGTTCTATACTACTATTTTTTCCACTTTTTTATTATTTTAATCATTAGTTTTATTTATTTTTACTATTTTTATATTATTCTCTTTTGCTCATATTGGTTATCTACACACATACTTATATTTTCTATATTATGCTATTATTCTTAATTTTGTATTACATTAGTATTTATTATATTTAAATATTTATATTATCTATTAATTTATTTTTCATTAAACTTTTTTTCTCTTCTAGATTTTTCTACTGTTATATCTCCAAACAATTCAGGTTGATTTGTAACAACTTTACTTCTTCTAGACATTTCTAATAATCCAGAAAAAGCTGTTACAACTTCATTTTTATTGCACTTTTTAACAGAAAACATTCTATTAAAAACAAATCTTTTATTTTTAACTAGTTCTCTAAACATTTCTTTTACTTTACTACCAACACTATATGTTTCTGTAATAGCTATTTTTTGAATGTTTTTCGCATTTTTATTAAGCCTTGTTTTATTTTTATTAATTACTTTTGAATACATTTCTGGAATTAGAGCTTTATTATAATCTTTTTCTAATTTTTGCTTAGGTAATTCTACTTCTTCTGGATTTTTACTTATTCTTTTGCTATTTTCTAAATAAAACTCTTTTAATTTTTTAGTTATTTCCTTATATTTTTTATATTCAATAATTCTTCTTAGAAGCTCTTCTTCAGATATTTCTTCTTTTTCTTCATTATCTACAGGTAATAAAGTTTTAGATTTTAAATATAATAATGTTGATGCCATAATTAAAAATTCACTAGTTATTTCCAAGTTCAATTCTTCCATTTTATTAATATAATCTATATATTGATCTGTTATATTACTAATTTTTACATCACAGATATCCATCTTATTTTTATCTATTAAATGACATAATAAGTCTAGTGGACCTTCAAAGTTTTCTATTTTTATGGCATATTTATTAGTTTCTAATGTTAATACGTTTTGCATTATTCTCCTCCATTTAAAGCATTTCTTATATTATCTTCTTTATAACCTTTACTCTTAAGAAAGTTTCTTATCTTTTCTATTTCTGCTGTATTAGATTTTCTTATAACAATTTTTTCTACATTATTTCTTTCGTATTCTTCTAACTCCTCTTTATTGTTTTCTATATATTCTTCAATTAGATTTTTATTTACTCCTTTTGAATATAGTTTATATTTTATCTGTTTTATTGATAAAGTATTAATTGCCATAAATTCATTTACAGCTCTATCAATATAATCCTTGTCATTTATATATTTATTTTCTTTTAAATCTTGAATAATATCTTCTAACAAATCTTTTTCTACCGTTTTTTGGAATTTCTGTCTTACTTCATATTCTGTCCTTTTCTTAAATATTATATATTTTAATACTTTTGTTTTTTGTTTATCAAATTCCTCAATCGTATACAAAATAACAACCTCTCTTATTCTTCATCTTCTTTATCTTCTTTATCTTTTTTATCTTTTTTTGGCTCATCATCAGCTAAACTTTTTTCAAAAGCTTGTGAAAAATTATCTCTAATTTTGTTTTCTATTTCTTTCATGATTTCTGGATTTTCAATTAAATATCTTTTTACATTTTCTCTACCTTGTCCAATTCTAGTTCCATCATAACTAAACCATGAACCACTTTTTTCTATTATATCTAAGTTAACTCCTAAGTCTACTATATTTCCTTCTTTTGATATTCCTTTTCCATACATAATATCAAATTCTGCTTCTCTAAATGGTGGGGCAACTTTATTTTTTACTACCTTTACTCTTGCTCTATTTCCAACAACTTCTCCATCTTGTTTTAAATTTTCTATTTTTCTTATATCTAATCTTACTGATGAATAGTATTTTAAAGCCCTACCACCTGTTGTAGTTTCTGGATTACCAAACATAATTCCAACTTTTTCTCTTAATTGATTTATAAAGACTATAACACATTTTGATTTATTAATTGCTCCTGCAAGTTTTCTTAATGCTTGTGACATTAACCTTGCTTGAAGTCCAATATGAGAGTCTCCCATATCACCATCTATTTCGGCTTTAGGCACTAAAGCTGCAACAGAATCTACTACAATTATATCTAGTGCTCCACTTCTAACTAATGCTTCTGCTATCTCTAGGGCTTGCTCTCCAGTATCTGGTTGTGCCACAATTAAATTATCTATATCTACACCTAAATGTTTTGCATATACAGGGTCTAATGCATGTTCTGCATCAATAAAAGCTGCCTCTCCTCCCATTTTTTGTGCTTCGGCTATCATATGTAATGTAAGTGTTGTTTTACCTGATGATTCTGGACCATATACTTCGATTATTCTTCCTCTAGGTATACCTCCTATACCTAAAGCCACATCCAAACTTAAAGCTCCTGTTGGTATTGCTTCCACACTCATAGCTGAAAAATCTCCTAATTTCATAACAGAACCTTTTCCAAATTGTTTTTCTATTTGACCTAAAGCTGCTTCTAAAGCTCTTTTCTTTTCAACATTTTCTGCGCTCATAATATTTCCTCCATCTTTTTAAACATTTGTTTGTATTGCTATTATATATTATTATTTATTTTTGTCAATACTAATTTACAATATTTTTTAATTTTATTTATACTATTTACTAATCAAATTTCTTTATTCTTGTTTGTACCAAGTCCAAAATTTATAAAATAAAGAATAGTTTGTAGGACTTATTTCGCCTCCTACTTTTTGATTTAGTATTAAAATATTTTTATTACGGTATAAACTAATATATGGAACATCATCTTGTACTATTTCAAATAACCTTTTATATTTTTCTGTAAGTTTATTTACATCTGTTATATTTTTCACTTCATTTATAATTTCTTTAACCTCGTCATTGTTATATTTTGCAATATTACTCTCTCCATAAAAATATTCTAGATTGTTACTAAAACCATTATTAATTCCTGTAAGAATCATTTCATAATTTTTATTTTGTAAATATTCATTATATTGTATATTAGATACCTTTTTTATTGTTATTTCTATTCCAACTTTTTTCAAATTTTCTTTAATTATTTCCGCCACTTTAACTCTATTAGAATTATCTGATTGCACAATTAAACTAAATGCTAAATTTTTATTACTTCCAGACTTTAATTTTTTTTGCCATTTATTATTTTTATATGTCCAACCAGCATCAGATAATATTTTTTTAGATTGTTCTGGATTATACCCTAAACTAACATTTTCAGTTTCATATAAGTAACTTCCATAATCTATTGGAGAATCTGATACATAATATTTATTATTATATATAGACATTATTATATTAGATTTATCTATTGCATAGTTAATTGCTTTTCTCACTTCTTTTTCTGATAATATTTCATTTTCACAATTTATACTTAAAAAGTCATATTCTCTTCCTTTATACTCTTTTGCTTTATATCCCATTGTTCCAATATATTCTTGATAATTTATATTTGATGTATGAATCATATCTATGTTGCCTATTTTAAAACTATTATACATATCTCCCATATTTGAAAATAACAAAATATTAATTTTTTCTATTTTAGGATTTTTATCTTTTTCTCTATAATTACTATTTTTTTCTAAAACTATTTTCTCTGAACTTATGCTAGTTATTTTATACATACCTGTTCCTATATCAAATGTATTTGGTTTTGCTAAGTCTCCATTTTCATAATTGTTTTTCTTCATTATTGGAAAAACTAGATTATATTGAAAAAAGTCATCTTCTTTATCTAAATCTATTCTAATTGTTGAACTATCTATTATTTGAACGTCTTTTACTTCACTTACATTTACAGAATATATTGATTTTCCTTCTTTTAATTTTTTTATTGTAAATTCTATATCTTCTACTTTTAAATTTTCTCCATTAGACCATTGGACCTCATTATTTATTTTTATTAAATATGATTTTGAATCTATCTTTGCACATTCTTTTGCAAGACAAAAACTAATTTTATATTCCTCATCAATTTGAATTAATGGCTCAAATATTAACTTACTTACATTTATTACTTCTTTATTGTTACTTATACTAGGATTTATAGTATCATATTCTGAAATTCCCATTGTTATTTCTTTTGAATAGTTAACCTTTTCTACTTCTTCTTGAATATTGTTTTGATTTTTATTATTGTTATTGTTATAGATAAAATAAACAGCAAAACATATTAATGATATAACTATAATAATAAAAATATATTTAACAAAATTTGGTTTCATAATTATATATTTTTACGCTAATAACTGTAGTTACCAGCATAACCTTTCTATAAATTTCATATAACTCTTTTGCTATCATATCTTAATAGCATTTATTTTTCAAGTATTTAATATTTTTAATTTACACTTTTATTTATTAATCTATAATTATAGTTTCATATTTATTAATACAAAAAGAGCATGAATATTATAATTTCATGCCCCATATATTTTAAATTTAAATTTTATATACACTTATTATTATTTTCTAGCTTCAACTATAAGCATCATACCAGTTCTTTCTTCTCCTTCTACTTGCACTTCTGCAAATGCTGGTATACATACTAAATCAACTCCTGATGGTGCAACAAAACCTCTAGCTATTGCCACTGCTTTAACAGCTTGATTTAATGCTCCTGCTCCAATTGCTTGCATTCTTGCTTGATTTGATTCTTTCACCAATCCAGCTATTGCTCCTGCTACTGAATTTGGATTTGATTTTGATGAGATTTTTAAAACTTCCATTTTTTGCCTCCTATAATTTTATTTTTGTTTTACTTTTTACAAATATATTTATACTACATTTATTAGAAAATGTCTAGTGAATTTTTGGAAAAATAAGGAAAAAGCCATCGCATTTTTTTCTGTTTTTCGGCATTTATTTTATATTTAATCTAGTGATTTGCTCAACTCGACAAGTTTCGTCATTTATATCAAATATACAACCATTAAGTTTACATTTTCCTTCTGCTAATTTATATCTTTCTGGTAATGATGTAACAAATCTTTTTATTGAAGCATCTGCATCCATACCTATTACAGATTTATATGGACCTGTCATTCCTATATCTGTAATATAGGCTGTACCATTTTCAAGTATTTTTTCATCTGCTGTTTGAACATGTGTATGTGTTCCATAAACAGCTGTAACTTTTCCATCCAAGAAATATCCCATAGCTATTTTTTCTGCTGTTGCTTCTGCATGAAAATCTACCATTATAATATCTACATTATTTTTTACTTTATCTACTAAATCTTTTGCAACCAAAAATGGATTTTCTGACAATACATTCATATCGGTTCTTCCAATTAAATTTATAACTGCAATTTTCTTACCTTTACAATTATAAATTCCCATACCTTTTCCAACAACTCCTGCTGAATAATTTGCAGGTCTAATTATTTGTGGATGATCTATAAAGCTAAAAATATCTTTTTTTCCCCAAGTATGGTTTCCCATCGTAATTACATCAACTTTTAAATTTAACATTTCATTAAAAATTTTTGTAGTAATTCCCATTCCTCCTGCTGCATTTTCACCATTTACAATACAAAAGTCTATACTATTTTTTTGTCTTATTTTAGGCAATTCTTCTTTTAATTTTTTTACACCATTTTCGCCTACTATATCTCCAACTGCTAATATTTTCAAAGTTTCATCTTCCTTTCCAAATAACTCATACTTATATGATACTATATCCATATAAGAAAAGCAAGGAAAAAATCCTACAAGTGTTTAATACTTTTTAATAGTCTGTCCTATATTAAATTAGCTAAACTAATATATTATAAATTTAAAATTTTTCTTTTTTATTTTTGCTACTTATATATTTTCTAATCAAATAAATCTATTATTTTATCTGTTTCTTTATGTACAGATGTGTTTAATAAAAACACATCTCTCTAAATTTACTTTTTTTGTATTTTTATAATTAATCCAATTATTTCAAATTAAAATTAACATTTTTTATTACAACATATTAACATTATAATTCTTATTAATAAAAGTATTGCAAATACTATTGCAAGCACTATTATTGATGCTAAAGCTGAAATTATTGTTGATGAAACTAAAGCTCCAACTATTAATCCTATTGTAAATATTAACGCTATTGATATTATAACTATAATTAAATCTATACAACATCTCTTTTTCTCTTTTCTACCACAATCTTTTTTTTCACACATATATTCTTCCATCATATATTTTCCCCCTTATAGTAACATTAAAATTTATATTTTTTTGTTACTACTATATTATATGTGTTTTACATAATTCCGTGATGTTATATTTATTTTATTTATCAAATATATAATTAATTTATTATTAGTTCTATATCTAAGAAATTAAAATATATTTTCAAAATCTTATTTTTTATATTTAATACTAATTCATTATTAATTTTATAACATACAAGTTACCATTTTTTCTCTTATTGAATAAAATATGTATATCTATCGATTTTTTAGTAGATACTATTCTTATATAATAGAAAGGAGCTCTTTTATTCATGAAATCTTTTTGTATAAAAACAAATAATACCAACATAATAAACTATCTACTAAAAAGATTTTCAGATTCAAATATCGAAAATATATATTATAGAAATAATGAATTTAGATTATATAAAAATGTTATTATACATTACACAGGTAACGATTTATACCTATTTTTTAATCAATTATCTGATATTATTACTGATTGCATTATAAAATTTTATGAAGAAAAAATACTAAGTCACATTATTAACTTTAATTATTTTTATTTCGACTCCTATGAAAAAGATGAAATAAAAAAAGATTGCCTTAACATTTTAAAATTAAAAAACATATCCAACTATGCAAATAAAAGAGAAACAATTTGGGTTTCTGTATTTGAATATATAATGGAACATAACTCTATGATTCTTTCAGGATTTGTAAATTTTAGAATTTCTGATTATACAAAATCTTTAGACTATATTGTAGATGTTTCTGTTAATAAATTCATTTTGGAAAAAGAGTATAGAGAATTTATTGATCTATTAAAATTATATATATATTCAAAAAAACCAAATAAAGAACTAATTCACTTGATTTATATGGGTGAAGATTCAATACTTTTAGATGAAAATAAAAATATTATATCTGTCTCTAAAAATGTTTTTAATGCAAAATATTTATCAGATATTACCTTCTCTTCTAATGACTATATATTAAATACATTGCTAGATCTACTTCCTGAAAAAATTAATGTGCATTTAATTAATATAGAAGATGATTTTATAAAAACTCTAAAATCTATATTTGAAAAAAGATTATATATTTGCACTGACTGTGATATTTGCAAAACATATAAATTAATAAGTACAGAGCTATCTTCAATAAATCAATCTAAAGGAAAGAACTTGCATTTTTAAATTTATATTTTACTATTTTCTTTATGCACTTTTTATATAAAATTTATAAAAGGAGAGCAAAATTATCAGCTCTCCTTTGTTTTAATCTTTAAATATATCTACTTTTCACATTTTTTATATCTATTCTATATACTAGATTTCAATTCTATCTTTAAACTTATTATTTATAATATTCTTTAATTTTCTATTTTTTTCTAACTCTAATCCGTGGATCTTCTTCTTCAATCTTTTTAGATAAATCTTGAACCATTTTTAAAATAGGAATATCTTCGAATAAATTAGCTATTTTAAAATCTGGAATTCCATGCTGTTTTGTCCCAAAAAACTCTCCTGTTCCCCTTAGTTCTAAATCCTTTTCTGCAATTACAAATCCATCATTTGTATCTTGCATTATTTTCATTCTTTGTCTTACAACATCAGATTTAGAATTATATTTTAATATACAATAAGACTTATATTCACCTCTTCCTACTCTTCCTCTTAATTGATGAAGTGCTGCAAGACCAAATCTTTCTGCATTTTCTATAACCATTATGCTACTATTTGGAACATTTACTCCTACTTCTATAACTGTTGTAGAAATTAAAATATCAATTTTTCCTTCTTTAAATTCTAACATTATTTCATCTTTTTCTTTTGGTCTCATTTTTCCATGTATATATTCAACTTTATACTCTTTAAACGTTTCATTTTTATATTTTTCTGCAAGTTCTAATACAGATTTAGCATCTATTTCTTCATTTTCTTCTACAAGTGGACAAACTATATAACATTGCCTTCCTTCTTCAATTTGCTTTTTTATAAAGTTATTCACCCTTTCTTCCATTTGTTTAGTAACTGCAAAAGTATCTATTTTTTTTCTATTTGGTGGTAATTCATCAATAATAGAAATATCTAAGTCACCATATAAAATAAGTGCTAATGTTCTTGGAATAGGTGTTGCTGTCATTACTAAAACATCTGGATTTTTCCCTTTTGATGCGATTTTACTTCTTTGTCTTACTCCAAATCTATGTTGCTCATCTGTTACTACCAAACCAAGATTTTTAAAAATAACATTATCTTCTAATATTGCATGCGTACCAATTAGTACATCTATTTCACCATTTTTTAATTTTTCCAAAATCTCTTCTTTTTTCTTTTTAGTAATACTGCTAATTAGTAATTCACATCTAATATTATATTTTTCTAATATTTCAGTAAAACTTTCCAAATGCTGACTTGCAAGTATTGAAGTTGGTGCCATAATAGCTGCCTGATATCCACTTTTTACCGCTTTATATGCAGCTATTATAGAAACTATAGTTTTACCTGATCCTACATCTCCTTGTAATAATCTATTCATAGACTTATCTTTTTCCATATCATTTTCTATTTCTTGTAAAACTCTTAATTGTGCATTTGTTAAATTAAATGGTAAGTCATTTATTATATCACTAAATTTATATTCTTTTGCAAATTCTATTCCTTTAATATCTCTACTATATTTATTTTTTAGTCCAAGTAAGGCAACTTGCATAGTTAACAGTTCTTCAAAAACTAATCTTTTTCTTGCTTCTTTAAATTCTTCAAAACTTTCTGGAAAATGTACTTTTTTTGTGGCCTCATTTATTCCTAAAAGATTATAATTATCTAATATATATTCAGGCATATTCTCTTCTAAATTTCCATCTACCATTTCTAAACCATTTTCTATAATTTTTCTAATAGTATTTTGAGACAAACTATATGTAGAAGAATAAATAGGAATTATTCTTCCTGTATTATTTTTAGTATTAACATCATCAAAAACAGGAGAACTCATCTCAAATTTTCCCATTCTAATATTTGCTTTTCCAAAAAAATAATAAGTTTCTCCTATTATAAATTTATTTTTCAAATAGCTTTGATTAAACCATATAATAGTACATTTAGCTGTTTCATCTTGTACTACTAATTTATACATACACATTCTATTTTTTAATCGTATTTCAACTACTCTTGAAACAGCAACAGCTTTTATTAAGCTATCTTCTCCATTTACTAAATTTTGAATCATTCTTGGTTTACTTCTATCTTCATAGTCCCTTGGATAATATGTAATTAAATCTCCTAAATTATAAATCCCTATTTTATTTAATAGTTTAACTCTATTAGGTCCAACTCCCTTAACATACTTTACATCCTTTGTTAAATCTAGCATAAAACTTATCTCCTTCCAAACGCTAGTTCTATTATTACATAATAAAATTTATTTGTAAATATTTTTTATCTCGGTTTATTTTTTTATTTTTAAACATATAATATTCATATAAAATCTTTAAATATACTAATTTTTTTTAGGAGGTTGAATTATGAAAACTTATAAATTAGCTATTGTTGGTGCTACTGGCGTTGTTGGTACTGAAGCTTTAAAAATATTAGAAGAAAAGAATTTACCAATTTCTAATTACACTTTTTTTTCATCATATCGTTCTAGTGGAAAAAAAATTAACTTTAAAGGAAACGAATATATTGTTAAAGAATTAACTGAAAATTCATTTGATGAAGGTTTTGATTTTGCAATATTCTCTGCTGGAGGAGATACATCCCAAAAATTTTCACCAATTGCAGTTTCTAAAGGATGTACTGTTATAGATAATAGTAATGCTTTTAGAATGGACAAAAAAGTTCCTCTTGTTGTTCCTGAAGTAAATGGCAATGAAGTATATAATAATAAAGGCATTATTGCTAATCCGAACTGTTCTACTATTCAAGCTGTTGTAGCCCTAAAACCTTTAGATGACAAATATACTATAAAAAGAGTAGTCTACTCTACATACCAAGCAGTTTCTGGTGCTGGCCTAAAAGGTATTAATGATTTAAAAAATGGTATTATGTGCTATTCTAATAAAAATCAATCTTATCATCTTCAAAAATTTTCTTATCCAATTTTTAACAATTGTTTACCACAAATAGATACATTTCTAGATAATGGCTATACTAAAGAAGAAGAAAAAATGATTAACGAAACAAAAAAAATTTTAGGAAAACCAGATTTAAAAGTAACAGCTACCACTGTAAGAGTTCCTGTTTTTAATTCTCATAGTGAATCTATAAATATAGAATTTGAGAAAAAATTTTGCATAGCAGATGTAATTAATTTATTAAAAAATTCTCCTCGGAATAATAGTAGAAGATGATACATCAAAAGAAAAATATCCAATTGCCTCTTTTGTCTCTGGTAAAAATGAAGTCTTTGTTGGTAGAATTAGACAAGATTTTTCAGTTGAATCTGGTATTAATATTTGGGTTGTTGCAGACAATATAAGAAAAGGAGCTGCAACTAATGCTATACAAATATTAGAAAAATTAATTTATAAAAACTAATAAAAATAAAAAAATGTAAGGAAAACCTTACATTTTTTTATTTTTATTTAATTATTTTAACATTTTTCTTGATTTTACAAAGAATACTGCTCCACCAATTGCAATTACTGCAACTACTGCAATTACAGTATTTTTAACACCTGTTTGAGGTATTTTTGTAGGTGCTTGTGTTTTATCTCCACCAGCTACAACATTATAAGTTAATGTACTTCCATCTTTTGCAACTAATGTTATTTCTTCTGTTGCACCTTTGTCCATTATTTTCCAAACTGATTTTTTGTCATCTCCCAAAGTCCATCCTTTAGGTAATTTGTCAGGATCTAATTCTTTATTTGTTGTTACTGTTACTTTAACTTTATTATTTCCTTGATCTTCATCTGTTTTGCTGATTACTTTAAAATCATCTTTTTTATCATCTGCTTCTTTGATATTGTCTACAGCAACATTCACTGTTATTTCGTCTCCATCTTTTGCAACTACTTTTACATCTTCTTTACCATTTTTATCAAAATCTTTTGTTAAAGTTTTTCCATCTTCTCCTAAAGTCCATCCGTTAGGTGTTTTATCAGGATCTAATTCTTTATTTGCTGTTATTGTTACTTTTACTTTTTCAGCATCTTTTGTTGTTGGATCTTTTTTCACATCAACTTTAAGTGCTGTTTTTACATATTTAAAACTAATTGTTGAATCTGAGATAGGTCTTTCAGTTAATGAAGCTATAGAACCTAAACCTCCTATTTTAATCTTTACATTACCAGATTGTAATTCCTCTAAAGGTGCTGTTACAGTTACACTTGGATTTTTGTCATCATCTACTATAGTTAAAGTTGCTTTATCTGTTGGTACAACTTCACAAGAGATTCCATTATCTGCTGTAAAAACATCTTTATGATCTTTATGATATCTTATTGGATCTACTAAATAGCTTGGTAAGCTTATTTTTACATTTCCATTACTATCTGCTGTTTCACTTGTTGTACAAATAATGTTTGAACTATAATTTATAAATACTTTTTTACTATTCCAAACACTTCCTGTAGAACTTTTTAAACTTTTCATATTTGAAATTTCTTCTACTACTTTTTGATCAATACTAACATGACTCATTCCTAATGTTTCAACTTTAGTTAAACCTGATAATCCAGAAATATTTAAAGTTGTTGTCTTATTTGATCCAGAAATTGTTAAATGTTTTAAATTAGTTGCACTCTTTAATGGTGACAAATCCAAGTTAAAATTTTCAGCGTTAAGTTGAAATCTTACCCCTTCAACTTTAGAAGCTTTTTGCATAAAAGTTTCTAACCCTTTTAAACTTTTGCAGTTTGACAAAACTACATCAAGCTGTGTTGATGTGTTGGCAAGTACACTTTCATCTGTTATTGTTACAGTACTACCAGATATAGTGGCTTTATCTCCTAAAAATTTTTGTACTTGTCCTGCTAATTCACTATCTTCAAATTGAATAGTTGTATCAGCATTTGATGTAATTGGGCATATTAATGCTAATAACATTGCAGCTATTATTAATATGCTTAAAGATTTAATTTTTTTCATATTATATACTCCTCCTTAGTTTTTTGACATTTCGTCCTATTTTTTACTTCTTTAGTATACACATTTTTAATATTATTTTGCAATATATCTTTCTATTTTATTCTATTTTTTCAGACTTAGATTCCTTGTGGTTCTAAGTTTTGCTCTTTTTTTACATTTTCGTTACTTTTTTATTTCATTTTTGTTACATTTGCATTGTTTCTTTTATTATTTCTATTATTTAATATTTTATACTAACTTTTACAATTAATAACTATATAAAAATATCTAAAAGCATTTATTTTTTCTTTCACTTATCATATAATCATTGCATAGATTATATAAATATATTATCTACAATTATTAATACTTCTCATAAATAAGGAGTGATTTTATGAAAAAAATATTATTTAAAGGCTGTGGTACAGCTATTGTAACCCCTTTTACAGAAAATGGGATTAATTTTTCTGAATTTAAAAAATTATTAGAATTTCAAATTAAAGAAGGAGTAAATGCAATCATCGTTTGTGGCACAACAGGTGAATCTTCTACCATGACTTTAGAAGAAAAAAAACAAACAATCAAATTTGCAGTAGATACTGTAAGAAAAAGAATTCCTGTAATTGCTGGAACTGGTGGTAATTGTACAAAATCTGTAATAGAATTATCAAAATATTCAGAAGAAATTGGAGTAGATGGCTTGTTAATTGTTACTCCATATTATAACAAAACGACTCAAAATCGGATTAATAAAGCACTATGAAGCTATAGCTAAAGAAACTAGTTTACCTATAATTTTATATAACGTTCCAAGTAGAACAGGTTTAAATATATTACCAAAAACCTGCTTCGAATTATCAAAAATAGATAACATAGTTGCTATAAAAGAAGCAAGTGGTAATATCTCACAAGTTGCTGAAATTGCAAATCTATGTAAAGATGATTTACATATATATTCTGGTAATGATGATCAAATTCTTCCTGTTCTTTCACTTGGTGGCCTTGGTGTTATTTCTGTTCTTTCTAATATAGCACCTAAAAAAGCAAGTCTTATTACCAAAAACTTTTTTAGTGGAAATATTAAAGATTCAATTTCTATGCAATTAGAGGCTTTACCTTTAATCCAAGCTCTATTTTGCGAAGTAAACCCTATTCCTGTCAAAATGGCTTTAAATTTAATGGGATATAATTTTGGTAGTCCAAGATTACCATTAACAGACTTAAGTTCTTCTAAAATAGATTTATTAAAATCTGAAATGACTAAATATGGTATATTGTAAAAAGCATATAAAAATGTTATAATTGTTTTATAGTGAAAAATAACTTTTAAATTAGGAGTTTTTATGAAAAAATCATTAACAAAAGATATTGAAGAATTTAATATGATTATATATGATTTAGCAAATCATCCAACTGTACAAAAAATGAAGTTATATAGACAGCATTATGATACAAATTGCTTTGATCATTGTTATAATGTTGCATTTTATAGTTATTTAATATGTAAAAAATTAAATTTAGATTATATTTCTGTCTCACGTGCAGGAATGCTTCATGATTTATTTTTATACGACTGGCGTAAAAAGCAACCAGAACACAAAAGATTTCATGGTTTTAGACATCCTCGTATAGCTTTAAATAATGCTTCTAAACTTTTTGATCTAAACGAAAAGGAAAAAGATATTATTTTAAAACATATGTGGCCAATAACTATTATTCCACCAAAGTACATAGAAGGATATATTATAACTTTAACCGACAAATACTGTGCTCTTGAAGAATCTTATAATCATTATTTTAACTATTTTAAGAAAAGAAAATTATTCAGATATGCATATATTTTCTTATGCCTAGTATTCTTTAGAATAGTATAAAAAAGTTTTAGCCTTTAAAATATTTTTTTAGAGGCTTAATTTTATTATAAATTTATGGAGGAAAAAAATGATAAATATATTAATTAATGGATGTAATCGGACATATGGGACAAGAAGTTGGAAAATTGATAATGAAAAATGAAAATATGAATATAATCCGGAGGATTTGATAAAGAAAATACAGGCTTATTTGCATTTCCTGTTTTTACAGATATTACTTCTATAAATGTAAAACCAGATGTAATAATCGACTTTTCTATTCCAAAAGCCACTTTAAATATATTAAATTATGCTAAAAATAAGAAAGTTCCAATTGTTATTGCTACAACAGGATTTTCAGAAGAAGAATTGAATATAATAGATTCTTTTTCAAAAGATATTCCAATTTTCAAATCTTCTAATATGTCTTATGATATAAATTTAATGGCAAAAATACTTACTATTATTGCCCCTATTTTAAAAAATACTGATATTGAAATTATAGAAACTCATCATAACAGAAAAATTGATAGTCCAAGTGGTACAGCCCTTCTTCTTGCAGACAAAATAAACGAAAGTTTAGGAAATACTTTAAAATATGAATTTAATCGTCATAATAAGCATGAAAAAAGATCTAAAAATGAAATTGGTTTTTCTTCAATTAGAGGAGGAAACATTGTAGGAGAACATATTGTACAATTTTATGGAGAAAATGAAACACTAGAAATAAAACACACATCATATTCTAGATCTGTTTTTGCAGAAGGAGCTTTAAAAGCAGCTGAATTTATTGTTAATAAAAAAAGTGGATTATATAATATGGATGATTTAATTTCCAAAGAATAAGTTTTATTTATTCTTTTAGTACTACATATCAATAATAACTCAAGTTTTATTAATGCACATAAAATCTAAAATGTAAAAAAAGCTTAAATTCTATTAAACACATTAATAAAAATTTAAGCTCTTTTTATATTACTCTTATTTTTAATCTAATTTCTTACATTCTTTGCACTCTTTTTATATATTTTCTACTTTTCTAAAAAATATTACTTAATGTTATAGTTTCTTTTTCTTTAACATGTTCTAATAAAAAGTAACATCTATCTAAATTTTCTATTCCCTGTTCATAATCATTTGTTACTATATTGGCATTAAGTGCTGCTAACTCTTCTTCTATCTTTTCTAATTCATCATGTTCCAAATAATATGCTAAATTACTTTTTTTACTATTCCAATGGTTAATTGCTTCTTGTACTTTTTTTTCAACTACCTTTTCTATTTCTTTTGTTTTTTCCTCTTTTTTAAAATCATCTTTTATTAAATCTAAATCGTTCTGCATGATTTTGACAGTATCTTTTGTATAATTTTGAGTAATAACATTTCCTACAATTATTAAAATAACAATCAATATAATAATTATTATTTCTTTATACATATCTTAATTTCCTTTCTCTTCTTTCTTTTGGCAAAAAATTTGACCTTTTCCATCTAATGTAACAACTAGCGCAT
Organism: Clostridium sp. CAG:571; assembly: GCA_000434015.1. Classification (GTDB taxonomy): domain Bacteria; phylum Bacillota; class Clostridia; order TANB77; family CAG-508; genus CAG-492. The sequence continues at coordinate 94,288 of HF999519.1, read as the reverse complement.
CTTTTGGCTTCATATTAAATTTTTCTACTTGTCTTTCTAGCCAAATATAATTCTTCCCTATCTTTTTTAAATTTTCTTCCATTATTACTCCATCTATTACTAAATCATATGGTATACCTTCATAATCTGGCATAATATTAAAATCTTCTGGAATTGAATTTCTTTTATTTGGTTTTTGTATAACTGTTACTTCTCCATTCGTTTCCAAAATTGCATATTCTACATCTCCAATATTTACAATATTATTTCCTCTTAGCCTTTCTTGTAATTCATTAATAGTAAAGCGCTCTTTTTTTAATACTTTTTCATCTATTTTTCCTCTATATATTAGTATTGCTGGTTTTCCACAAATTAATTCTCTTAATTTTATACTTTTTAAATTAATAAAAGATATTAATAAATGCATTACTAAAAGTCCAAGTATTGGTATAATTCCTTTAGAAATCGGGATACCAATTTCAGTCATTGGTATTGATGCAAGATCTGCAATCATAATTGCAATTGCAAGTTCAAATGGTTGTAATTGCCCAATTTCCCTCTTTCCCATTAATCTCATTACTATCAAAACAATTATGTATAAAATAATTGCTCTTATAAATGTAATTAACATTTGAATTCTCCTTAATCTTATTTATTTTTATTATTTTGCCAATTATTAATAAAAATATACACATGTTTTTGTATAAAACTTAAAATTTCGTAAATAATAAAATTATAAAACCACATTTTATTTTGATATTTTATCACAAGGAGGTTCTTATTATGTCAGATAATGAAATAAATAGTAGATCACAAAATTCTACTAGTACAGTTTGGCAAATAGTTGGTAGATTAGTTACAGCTGCCATTGTACTTGCAATTACTGCGTTTTTCACTCCTGGATTTAGTATAAGTAACTTTTGGGCACTAGCAGCAGCAGCAATTGTGCTTACTATAATAGATTATTTAATAGTAAAATTTACTGGCCTTCATGCAAGTGCTTTTGGTAAGGGTTTTGTTGGTTTTGTCCTTTCCGCAGTAGTTTTATATGTTACTCAATATTTTGTTGCAGGTTATACTATTTCTTGGATAGCAGCTATTGTAGGTGCAATAGTTTATGGTGTAGTTGATTATTTTCTACCTGGTGAGCAACAAATGTAGTTTATATTAATATTATATTAATATAAATTTCATTTTTATATAATTGAATTTTTTAACAAATATTAATTATATAAAAAAGTAGAAACCTCATATTAGTTTGTATTTTAGAAATTTTATAATACAAACTAATATGAGGTTTTTAATAATAATCTAAATTTTCCATTTTTTAAATTTAATTATATTAATTTCAATATAATTTATTTTTATATAAAACTAACAAGTAACTGCATTAATTTTATTTTTTGAATTAACAAAATCTGTATATAATTTACAAGCAGTTTCTGGACTGTCTTGCCCTTCTGCGTTTTTTATTGGTGCAAATTCTTCTTCTCTTTTTACTCTTAATATACTCATATCTGAATATTCTTCAAAAGCATCAAATATAAATGCTTCAAATTTATATGCATTTGGTTCTTTTACTTCTATAAAATTACCATTATTATCTAAATAATTTGCTTTTTTAAAAGCTACATGATATGGTAATTTTTTATTAGATAATTCCTCTAATGCATCTATTGAATATAAATGACTTAATATATTAACTTCTCCAAAAATAAGTTCTCCATTTTCATCTCTTTTGCAAGCCATTTCTTCTGGTAATTCTGTATATTCTATTACTTTTGGTTTTCCTGCTATTTTACAAAATACTCCTACTTTTTCTTTAGGATTCGTTTTTACAACAGATTTAGAAGATATCTTGTTATTTTCTGATATAGTAAGTCCTGTTAAAACAGGATCTACTATTTTTAATAAGATATTGTCTACTCCTCCAACAAATACCCATTTTATATTATTTTTTTTCATATCTTCTATAATTCCATCTTTTTTCATAGATTGATAAATACTTCCATTTCCATCTGATGCTTCTTTTATTAAGCAATTTTTATCTATTATTAACTCACCTTTTTGATCTACAAGCGGTAAATTACCTTGTACAAAAAATTTTACTTTTTCTTTTGGATATCCAAAGAAATTTTTTTCTTCTAAAAATTCTACTGTTTGTTTTTTATTTTCACTACTTGTCATTATGTACCAAGGTATAATTACATTATATTTATTATTAGCTTCTTGAAGTGATTCTACAATTATTTGAAATAAATATTTTTCTTCATTATTTACTATTACTTTAAATGTTCCTTTTGGTCCTTTATGTCCAAGTCTTGTTCCTTGACCACCAGCCATTGTTACAACTGCATATTCACCGTTTTTTATAACTTGATCACCAATTTTACTATATTCTTCTAATTTTTCACTTGTCAATTTTGACTTATCAACATAATTTATATGTTCTATTTTATTTATATCTATGTTTTTATGTTCGTTAACTTTTTTATATAAATCCATAATTTGTTCAAAATCAATTCTTTGTATTTGCTTAATTAATTCATCTTTATTTTTTAATCTTTCTAATAAGTTAATTAAATTAGTTTGATTATATTTTTCTAACTTTTGTTTTACTTTTTCAAACTCATTATTCATGTTTACCATCCTTTTCTACTGTTATTATATGCAAATTTTATTTAAGCGTTTTCATTTTATCAATTTTTTTTATTATTTGCAACCCTATTATTTAAACTTCTAATATATCTTACATTATCTTTAATTCCTAATCCGTGTTTTGAATTATGTAAATTATTGACCTTTTTTCCTAATTGTGGTATAATAAAATAGTGTTAAAGATAAAGAAATTGTCTTTTTAAGGAGGAATTAAATTATGGTTAATAATAAAACACTTATATTTGGTCATAAAAACCCAGATACAGATTCTATAATGTCATCTATGGTTATGGCTAATTTAGAAAATCAATTAGGAAATGAAGCAATACCAGTTCGTCTTGGAAAAATAAACAAAGAAACTGAATATGTATTTAATTATTTGCAAATAGAAAGACCAGAAGAAATATCTGATATTGAAGATGGTCAAAATGTAATTTTAGTAGATCATAACGAAAGCACTCAAAGTGCTAATAATATTTCTAATGCAAACATTTTAAAAGTAATTGATCACCACACAATGAACTTTGTTGCACCATACCAATTATATTATAGAGCTGAACCTGTTGGTTGTACAGCAACAGTACTTTACAAAATGTATAAAGAATATGATGTTGAAATAACAAAAACAATTGCTACTTTAATGCTTAGTGCTATTATCTCTGATACATTATTATTAAAATCACCAACTTGTACAAAAGAAGATAAAGTAATTGCAGAAAAGTTAGCAAAGATTGCAGAAGTAGATTTAGAAAAATATGGTAAAGATTTATTAAAAGCTGGTACAGATATTAGTGATTTTACTCCTGAAGAGGTTATTAATATAGATAGCAAATTATTTGAAAAAGGTGGTAAAAAATTCAAGATAGCTCAAATTAATACAGCTGATATAGATGATGTATTTAAAAATAAAGCTTATTTTGAAACAGCTATAAATAATGAAATTGCAAACGAAAACTTAGATTTATATGTTTTTGCTGCAACAGATATATTAAATTCTAACTCTAAAATTATAAGTTTAGGAAATGATTCTAATATAGTTGAAAAAGCTTATGGTGTAACTTTAGATGATCATACAGCAATGCTTGAAAATGTTGTTTCTAGAAAGAAACAAATGTTACCAAAAATATTAGAAAATTTAGATTAATAAAAAAAATAATAGCTATTAAAAATAGCTATTATTTTTTTATTTTATTTTTCTCAAAACGAAATTAATATATAATATTTTTATATACATATTTAGATATCATTGATTTTAATATAGAAAAATAACTCATATTAAATTCTACAATATCACCAATTTTATAATTTTTCTTACTATCTGTTATATCTAAAATTGTATAGTCACTACATCCTCCAAGAACTATTATATCTTTATCTATTGGTTTAATCTCCTTAACATTTATATCTTCATTTCCTATTGCTACTATAGCTCTTGTTCTAATTCCTCTATCTTCAAACTCTGGTTTATTTCCTGCTGCATCTACTAAAGAAATTCCTCTTGGAATAGATTGTTTTTCCTTTATTTCAACTATTTCTGCTTTTAATTTAAACGTATCTATATTAAATCCATCAACTCTTTCAGAAAAAGCTGTATTATATCCACATAATATTGCTTCACCTATTCTTATATTATTAATTTCATCTGGAATCTTATTACCTTTTAGCATATGCATAGCACTAGTATTTGCTCCAGATATAACAGTTAAATCTATATTAAATTTACTTTTTACTTCTAAAGATACATCTTTTAGTTCTTTCATATTGTCATCTGTTGGAATAATTCCTCCAAAACAACTTAAATTTGCTCCTATTCCATATATTTTTACATTTTCTAATTTCGTGCATTTTTCAACCAACTTGAATAATTCTTCTTTATTACATCCTTCTCTTAAATCTCCAAGTTCATATGTTAATATAATGTTATGAATTTTATTTTGTTTTTTAGCTTCAGAATTTAGCGCTTTTATTGTATCAAATTCACTATTAAAACTGATGTCTACATATTTAATAATAGACTCTATTTCACTAATTCCTGGTTCTCTTATTAACCATTTTTTTACTGGTAACTCTTTATATAATTTTAAATTACTTACATGTGAATCAGCAATATCTTTAATTTCAGTTTTATTTATAACTTCTTTTACTATATCAATATTTCCAGCTAATAATTTTGTTACTAAAGTCAAACTTCTATTTTTTCCACATAAATTTTCTATTAGTTTTGCATTTTTTACAATATTATCTATCTTAATTTCGACTTCCGGATACATTTTATTCGCCCTTTCCATTAATAAATTTCTTTATGCATTCCAATGATTTATATTCTAATTCATAATCTAATTTTTTTTCTTCTAACTCTATACCTTTTGTTTTCATTGCTTGTCTTATTAATTTTTCTGCATACCATGGGTTTTTTACAAGTACTGGTCCTAAAGCATTTGTAAAAATTACATTTTTATATTTACAACCTTCAGTTTCATCATTATTATTACCCATTCCATAAACTACTTTTCCAAGAGCTTTTTCTTTGTTTACTTTTACATCAATTAATTGTATTTGATTTCCTACAATTTCAATGTTTTCATCTTCTTTTAATGTATATAAAACATCATTTCCATATACAGTATCTCTTCCGTATAACTTCCATATCTAAATATCCTAAACCATTAATTTTAGTCTTATCTAGATATTCAACTGTTTTAGCTAAAATTGCTCCTGATGTACCTATTGCTAATATTATTTTATTATCTTCCACATATTTATCTAACTCTTCTTTTTGTTTATTTAATACATCTACAATTTTTGAAATTACTTTTACTTCTCCTGGATTAATTAAAATTATATCTGTGTTATCAAAATCAATTTTTTGACTATATGAATCCACCCTTTTAATATTAACTTCTAAATTTAACATTTCTCCTACTTTTTTCAAAGCCATTACATTTCCTCTATCCCCATGTAAATTTAAAACATCTGGATATAGCCAAGTTATATTTAACTCTTCTTTTTTCATATTTAATTTCCTTTCATTTCTGCACATTTTTGTATTTCTTCAAATTTCTTTAATAAAGTTATTAGATATATATTATTAGTATCATATTCATCTAATTTTTTTAATACTTCTTCTACATTTTCTGTTGGCAAAATTTCTATTTTCTCTTTAGGTATACCTGCATAAATCAATCTGTTAGCACTATCATAAGCTACTGCTTCTGAAAAACATATATATTTATCCACATTTGAATTTTCAATTCCCTTAAAATCGCAGTCAAAAGTATAAAATGTATTTGAATAATATGGATAAAAATCTTTAACTTCTGATAATCCCATTACAAAGATTTTTTTATTGCTATCACTGCTTATATAATTTAAAGCTGATTGCAATGTTTCTGGATTTTCTTGTTTCATTCTTACATATTTTATTTCTTTTTGACCATATTTAACAATTTCAAATCTACCTCCTATATTCTTAAAAGATTTAAAGGCTTCTTGTATTTGTTCATTTGTTATACCAAAATTTTCACAAATTGCAATACATAAAGTATAATTATATATAAAGAATGGTTGTGTGTAATTTATACTAAATTTATTTCCAAGACATTCAAATGTTTTATCTTCATAATTCACATTATTGGCTAAAAACTTAATATTTTTTTCACTTTTATAATCACATTCTGTACATTCAAAATCACCTATATTGTCTACATTATAGTAGTTAAACTTAATTTTACCATTACATTTAGGACATGGCATTGTAACATCATATAATTCATCTTTTGTATATGATTTAGAATTTTTATCTACACCATAATAAATAACTTTGTCTACAAAATCTTCAAAAGATTTACTTCTTGGCTCTTGATTGTTTACATATATTATAGTATCTTTTTGTATAACATTTTTTATTTTTTTATAAATATAATCTGGTTCTCCATTTCTTTGTACCTGATCTTTTTGAATATTAGTTATACAAATATTTTTTGCTGGTAGCAGCTTATAAATATACTGTAAGTATCTTTCGTCTGTTTCAAATACCATATATTCTGTTTTCATTTTTCCTAAAAGACTAGAGTATTTTATCATTGCTGTTGCTATTCCTGTAATTAAATTGGCTCCTTCTAAATTTGTTGCAACAGTTTTTCCTGCACTTCTCATACAATGAACAATCATATTATTAGTAGTAGATTTACCATTTGTTCCTGTTACAAAAATAACCTTATTATAATCTACATTTGAAAAATTGCTAATAAAATCTTTAGATATCTTAAAAGCATATACTCCTGGTACATTAGTACCTCTTTCTTTTGATAAAATTTTTGTTAATACAACAATAATTTTTCCTACCCATAACGCTAATAAAAATTTTAATTTTTTCATTCTCCCTTTCTCTCCTTTTAGTATATTTTTAATTTAGTTAATACTCCATAAATTTTATTTCCCATTGGTAATGCACATATTTCTTCTTTATTTAGCACTTTCAAATACGCTACTACAAGTAAATAAGCTATTGCTCCAATTCCAATATTACATATTGTTAATATATAATTATTTATTAAAGATTTAAATAAATAATTAATTAAAAATATTATTACTCCCATTGTAATTCCTGCAATCATTGGTTTAATCACAGTATTTTTCACATTAATTTTTATATCTATTGCACTTTTTATTGCTCTATATGTAATTCCAAAAGTAATTAATTGACAAATTAAAGAACTAATTGATGCACCATATATATTTATATTTGGATTTCTAATCAAAACAATATTTAAAATAACTTTTACTATACTTCCAAAAGTTAATGCTATTGCTGGTATATATAATTTATTTAATCCATACAAAGAACCATTTAGTGTATGATTAATTGCTACAAAAATCATAGTAATTGCTGCAATTTGCAATATTCCTGCTCCATCTGAAGCATTAGGATAAAGCATTCTCAAAATTGGATCTGCTAAAACTATAAAACCTATTGCACACGGTATTACTATTAATAAAGATGCTGATATAGAAAAAGAAATTTTCTTTGATGCAGAACTATAATCTTTTTTCGCTATAGCTGATGATATTGCTGGTACCAAAGCTGAATAAAATGCTAAATTAACAGCTATCGGTAAATTAACAAGTGTATCTACCTTGGATAATATACCAGTTAATCTCATTGCTTGCTGTTCTAGTAGTTCCTTACTTTGAATTATTCCCTGATATGCAATTTGAATACAATTACTTACTGTTACTGTATCTATTAATGTGCTTACAACTGATATAATAGATCCGATTGTAATTGGAATTGATGACATTAAAATTGTCTTTGCAACAGACTTTACAGATCTTGTATCTGGTTTTTGTTCCACATTTTTATATTTTTCTGCATATTTTTTATTGTTTCTTCTATAATACATTAGCAAATATGAAAATGAAATTAATATTGCAAGTGTTGTAGATAAATTTCCTCCAGCTGCCATAACATATGGCTCTTTTCCTATTAATGCATAAACAAAAGTAATTGTTAACGTACAGTTAAATAACTGTTCTAGTGTTTGAGATACACTACTTGGCTTCATTGTACCAAGACCTGCAAAATATCCTCTAAATACTGCAGATGTTGTAACAAAGAATATAGCTGGTGCCAATACTCTTAATACATATTTAACATCTGGCACATTTAAAATATGACTTGCTATAAAGTCTGAAAATACATATAAAAATAAAGAGAAGAATCCTCCCACTATTGCAAATAATCCCATTGCAATTTTAAAAATTCTATGTGCAGATTTATATTCTCCAATAGCAATTTTTTCTGAAACTAATCTAGAAATTGCACTTGGTATTCCTTGAGATGAAATTGTTAATAACACTGCATAAATCTGATATCCTGCTGAATAATAACCATTTCCTAAATCTCCAAATCCTGGTACATTCATTATTACTAATCTATATACCAAGCCTAATATTTTTATTAAGATTTGAGAAAACATTAACATTAAAACATTCCCCATGAATGAATTTTTCTTTTCTTTCAATTTTTCTCCTACTTTCTTTATTGTTCCTACTTGTTTTTGTATTATATATTAAGCTCTTTGTTTTTTCAACATTAATCCATTATTTTTTCATTCAAGTTTTTATATCTAAACTAAGCTTAATTATAATTCACTTCATATTATTTTATTTATTAAATATTTTTTTAATTTTATTAAATATTTTAGAAAAAAAAGACTCCTCATATTTAGTTACTGAAACTTGCTTTAGTTGCATATTTTCAGTTTTATTTTTTTTATCTTTAAACATACTGTTTGAATCATATTTCTCTATTTTTTCTTGTTCTTCTTTTAACTGATTTTGGTTTAATAATTTTTTTAGTGCTATATTTTGCTTTTCGCTAGCAAAATAATCTCTAAATAATGTAATTAAAATCGCATTTGCTTCTTTAGAAATTTCTTGTTCTGCCAAATTTACTTCTGGATTAATTTTATAATTATATTTTTTATCCATATTGCTCCTGTAAAATTCTATTTTTTTAGTTGGAATCTTAGCATACTCTTCTTTTGAAAAGTGACTTAATATTTCTAAAACCTCTGTATATGCTCTAGTATATGCATTAGTCATCTTTAAAAACTCCTTCCAATCCATCTTCTCTTTGCTCTAATTGTTTTGTAAGATAATCTGCTTTATTTACTTGCTCATTTGTAATTCCATTATTAATAGCATTTTCTACAACTGATTGCATTGAGATTACAGTTGTTTTTTTATTCATTTTTTGTTTTAAATTTTCTATTTGCTCTTTATCACTTAAAGCTTCTTTTATTTCTTTTCCATATTGCCATCTTCCACTTGTATCAAGAATCTTTTTCTTTGTTGTTTCTGTGCAATACATTTCTATTGCTTTATCTGTTTTTTCTAATTTGCTTTTTTCTGTTTCCAAAGCTCTTTTCAAATTTGTTTGCATATTTATTTGGGCATCTGAAATATCATCAATTTGATCTAATAATTCTGCCTCATATTCTGAAATTCTTCTTGCACCACCATATATTAAATTTTCATCTAATTCATTCATTAATTTTTGAGTTTTTATACCCTCTGAAGCTTTTTTTATTATATCTTTAAAATCAGATGTAAGTTGTCCGCGCTGTTATTGGCACAAAATCTTTTCCAGAAGAATTTAATATAGAATTTTCTAAAGCTTTGCTTATTGCACTTGATAAACATACTGGCATAGCAATTCCATCACTTGTATACTTTGATAAACTATGCGTTCCATCTCCACTAAAAAGGTATGCCATTTCATTTTCTGAATATTTGAAAATATCTTCTCCAATTATAGATTGTTCTACTAAATCATTTTCTTCTTTTGTAACATTATCATTAACCTCTGTATCATGTATATCTTTAAATGATATACATGTTGACTTTTGCATTCCTGCTAATCTATATGTTGCAATTGGAAACATACACATTTGAGATTGAATATTTCTAATTTCTTCATCAGTATATCCTAGTTTTTGCATTTTCTCAGTGAGATTTTCTTCAATATTTTGTACTAATTTTGTACCATCACAATAACTCATTATATTAATATTTCTCATATTTTTCATTGCTTGGATACAGTCTATTTTCTGCCCATTATTTGCAATTAGTGACTGTAGATATTGATTTACAAATGCATCTATTTTTTCCTTTTCTGTTGTATTCTTTTCTTCGCCTATAGTATCATATTTTAAAGATAAAAACTTAACAGGAAAATCTTTTAAATCAAATCCTGCATTTTTTTGTCCTCTTACTCTCATTCTTGCCATTTTCATGCCTTCTTTTGTTGTTCCAAAGACATTTCTATTCATACTTATCCCACCAGCCGAAATACATAAAAGACATGGTCCTTCTAAAAAAGGATTTTCGGATTCTTTTATCTCTCTTTGTCCATATAAATTTTCTTTACTCTTTGGTACTTTTTCATATAATTTATACATATATTCCTCCAATGTTTCTATTATAGACTGATATATATTTTCTCTTTTCGTATTATTTTTACTGTTATTATAACATATAATTAAAACATTACTACATGTAGTTACTAATATTTTTATATCTTTTTTATTGTAAAAAAAATTTTTAAAATTAAATTTTATAATAATACACAAGTTTACTATAAACTAAAAAAAGTCAGAATTAAACAAATAATTCTGGCCTTTTTATATTTTTTATTAATAATTACAGTTATTATTCATGTTCATACATTCACAATTTTCTTGATTGCAATTCATTTTTGTCATATAAAATTTCTTTTCTGCAAGTTTATCTTGTACTCCTCTTAATGCTTCTCCAAATCTTTGAAAATGAACTACTTCTCTTTGTCTTAAGAATCTAAGTGGATCTATTACATCCGGATCATCTTTACAAAGATCTATTAATTTTTCATACGTAGCTCTCGCCTTTTGTTCAGCAGCTAAATCTTCTTGAAGATTTGCAATTGGATCACCTTTTGCTGCAATATATGATGCTGTAAAAGGAACTCCTGCAGCAGATTGCGGATAAACATCCACACCATGATCTGTATAATATGCTCCAAGACCTGCCTTTGCTAGTTCTTCTGGACATACTCCATCAGTTAGTTGATGTACTATTGTTCCAACCATTTCTAAGTGAGCAAGTTCTTCTGTACCAATATCATTTAATATAGCTTTTGCTTTTTGATCTGGCATACCAAATCTTTGAGATAAATATCTAAGAGATGCTGCAAGTTCTCCATCAGGACCGCCATATTGACTAATTATAAATTTAGCTAAACGTGGATTTGGACATTTTATATTTACTGGATATTCTAAAACTTTGTTATAAGTCCACATTAAAAATTCCCCCTTTCCCATGGCCATGGTTCTTCAAGCCATCTCCATTTATTACATGGGAACATTATTGTTAATGGCCCATATACTTTTTGATATTTATCTGATAATACTTTAAATCTATTACAATATTCTTTATGCAAACATATTGCTTTTTCATCATCTGGATGTGTATCTAAATATAATCCAAGTTCTATAATTGCAAATCTGTAACATTTTAATTTTTTAGCCATTTCTTCTCTTGTCATCTCATCTGATACATCTTCATTTTTAGGTTCAAACTCAAATTTACAATTACATTTGCATTTATCTTGCATACAAGAAGTTGGTTTTTCAAAACCGCAATCACAATTATCGTTAAAGTTCATCATTTATTGCACCCCTTTCCTATTTCATTTTTTGCTTTTATAAATGCATTTTCTTCTATACTTTGGCATGGAACATATGGACTTACTAATTCTGGAAATATAGTTCCCATTTTTAATCCAACACAAGGTACGAATGTCTTATCCATCTCCTGAATTGGAACATAACTTTGGCCAAACATTGGATTTTGTGGAAAAACAGATTCTTCTTCATCAAATCCACAACCACAATTATTTTTACTACAAACACATGTGGTTTTACAGCCACAAGAATTTGTACATTCACACTTATACTCAGCTGTAGTTCCTACATCATTACATATGTCTTCTATTACTTTTTCATTGTAATTTTTTTGACAGCAACATCTATTGTATCTACGATTATACATATTTTAACTTCCTCCTTATTTATAGTTATAATACATTTTATGACAAATCCACATTAGATGTTACATGTTTTAGAACATAACAAAACCTTGCTTTTTTAACCTTTTTCTCCAATCTATGCTTCTTATTACTATTTTTAAGATTTCTAAAAACATAAAAATTTGCTTTATAGAAAAATCCCAAACCAATTTTTCTAGTATCAATGTTAGAAATTTTTTTATATACCATGCAATTTCGAAAAAAAACTTTTCTATAAAAAAAGCCTTAAATTATTATTTTTTAATAATTTAAGACTTTTTATTTATTTTTTAGCTTTTATCAAATATTTTTAAATTCTAATTACTCCACCAACAGTTCTATTCATTACATCATCTTTATTTCCTGGTAAAATTGATTCTCCTCCAGCGATTGCAACAATATCACCTGAAGCTACATACCCAGCTTGTTTTGCAACTTCTATTCCTTTTGCAATTAATTCTTTAGCTGGTACATCTTCTTTTACAAGTATAGGTGTAACATCCCAAGCTAATGCTAATTGTTTATATGTTTTTTCTTTGCTTGTTACTGCATATATTGGACAACATGGTAAAAAGCTAGATAATAATTTTGGTGTATCACCACATTCTGTATATGCAAATATAGCTTTTGCATTCATTTGTAATGCTGTAGAACATATAGAATGTGCTAAATAGAATTCATAATTTTTTGTCTCTAAGTCATATTCTCTTCTTTTAAATCTTCTACCATAATTTATAGAAGCTTCTACTGCTGTAGCAATTTTTGTCATTGTTTCAACACATTGAACAGGGTATTTACCCATTGCGCTTTCACCAGATAACATTATAGCACCAGTTCCATCAAATACTGCATTTGCAACATCTGAAACTTCTGCTCTTGTAGCTCTTGGATTTGTTGTCATTGATTCAAGCATTTGAGTTGCTGTTATAACCATTTTTCCTGCTCTATTACATTCTTTTATAAATCTTTTTTGAACAATTGGAACTTCTTCCATTGGTATTTCTACTCCCATATCACCACGAGCAACCATAATACCATCTGAAACCTCTAAAATAGATTGGAAGTTATCTATTCCTTCTTGACTTTCTATTTTAGAAATTATTTTTATATCTTTTCCACCGTTTTCATCTAAAACTTTACGAATAGCTAAAACGTCATCTGCTGATCTAATAAATGATGCTGCGATATAATCAAAATCTCCTTTGCATCCATCTTTTAAATCTTGTATATCTTTATCTTTTAATGCTGGTAAATTAATATGTGTTCCAGGAACATTTATACTTTTTCTATTTCCTAATTCTCCACCATTCATTACTTTACAAACAACATTTTTTCCTTCTATTCTATCTACTTCTATTTCTATTTTACCGTCATCTATAAGTATTGTTGTTCCTGGTTTTACATCCTTATATAAATCTTTATAAGTTACAGAAACTTTTGTATTATCACCTATTATATCTTCATTTACTAATGTAAATTCTTCTTCTGCTTTTAGTAAAGCTGGTGCTTCTGCTAATTTTCCAGTTCTTATTTCTGGACCTTGTGTATCTAGTAATAATGCTACTGGCATATTTACTTCTTCTCTTGCTTGTTTTACTGCTTTAATAAATCTTTCTTGATCTTGGTATCCTCCATGTGAAAAGTTTAATCTTGCAACATTCATTCCAGCAAGAATCATTTTCTTTAAAACTTCAACATCTGCAGTTGCTGGTCCTATTGTACATACTATTTTTGTTTTTTTCATATCATTTTCCCTCCATCTGCTTATACTTTACGATACATTGGTAAAATATAAATATTTTTAACACAATTTGTATTATATCATTAAAAAAGAGCATATTCAAGGTATACACTCTTTTTTTATGTATTTTGTATGTGTTTTATTTGTCTTTTCAAACTATTTTTACATATACTTTAATACTATTTTTTAACCCATTTTACTAAATTCAAATTTTCTTGGTCTAATACCATTTTGCTTTTTGGAACAACTCTAAATGTATATCCAAAGTCTCCTCCTGTAGAAAGTTCAACTTTTGCTTTATATTCATATTCTTTATTTTCTACATTTTTTTCTACTAATTTCATTGGAATAATATTAATATTTTCCATTATTCCATTTTCCATTATTTGTCCATAATATACTTGAACTTCTACATCCTCTTCTTCTATATTAGGTAACATTACTCTACATTTTACTTCTATTGTATTTCCTGCATCTACTGTAATATTATCTACATTACTTTCTTCTCCAATAATTTTTATATCATTCCAATTTCTATTTAAATTCTTCTTCCATTCATCAAATTCTGTAACAGTTGCTAAATCATTATAATATTTATTAGTTAAATTACATAATGGAATGTATAATTTTTTAGTATAATCAACTAACATTCTAGCTGTACTAAATCTTCCTCCTGTAGTAATTATAGAATTTTTCATCATTTCCATCCATCTGCTTGAAATACCTTTTTCATCTTTATTATAATACATTGGAATTATTTTCTTTTCTAAAGTTATATACATATTTTCACTATCTTCATTGTCTTGAATATCATAATTTTCATATTCTGCAGATGTTCCAATTGTCCATCCATTTTTTGTATTATAGCCTTCAGCCCACCAACCATCTAATACACTAAAGTTTATAACACCATTTACAGAAGCCTTTTGTCCACTTGTTCCGTGATGCTTCCATTGGTCTTCTTGGATTATTAAGCCATACATCTACACCACTTATCAAATACCTAGACATACCAATATTATAATCTTCTAATAAGAATATTTTTCCTTTAAATTGTGGTTTCATAGATATTTCATGGATAAATTTTATTAAATCTTGTCCTTCTTTATCTATTGGATGTGCTTTACCTGCAAAAATCAATTGTACAGGTTTATTAGAATCATTTAATATTTGTGTAATTCTTTCTAAATCTCTAAAAATTAAAGTTGCTCTTTTATATGTTGCAAATCTTCTTGCAAAACCAATTGTTAAATTATTTTCACTTAACCCTGATATAATTTGTGATATCTCTTCATAACTATATCCTTCTCTTTTTAATCTTTTAGTTGTACTATCTTTAACCATTTCGATTAGTTTAGCTTTTCTTTTTTGATGTTCATTCCATAATTCTTCATTTGGAATATTTTTTATATTTTCCCATACTTTATCATCATGAATATTATCTTGCCAGAAAGGAATTAAATATTTATTATATAATTCTTTTAAATTAGCTGGAAGCCATGAACATGTATGTATTCCATTAGTTACATAAGTTATTGGTGACTCACTAGCTGCAATATTGGGCCAAACTTCTCCAAATAACTCTCTTGATACTTCTCCATGTAATTTGCTTACTCCATTTTTCTTTCCAGCTACTTTTAAAGCAAGAATTCCCATATTAAATCCACTATTTGCAATAATAGCATTTGGTTTCATTCCTAATCTAAAAAATTCTTCTTTTGTTATTCCAAATCTTGTCCAATAATTTTTAAAATATTTTTCTACTAAATCTAGTGGAAATATATCATTTCCAGCTGGAACCGGAGTATGTGTTGTAAATACAGTTTTAGCAGATACTATATCTCTTGCAATATCAAATGATACCTTTCTTTCATTCATAATTGTTTTTATTAATTCTAGTATCAAAAATGATGAATGTCCTTCATTCATATGATAAACTGTTGGATTTAATCCTAAAACTTTTAATAAATTAGTTCCAGCCATTCCTAAAACTATTTCTTGTTTTATTCTCATTTCTTGGTCTCCACCATATAATGTAGCTGTAACATTTCTATATTCTTCTATATTTTCATCTATATCTGAATCTAATAAATATAATTTTACTCTACCAACATTTATTTGCCATACTTTTAAATATAATTTTCCTTCTGGGAACTTAACAAATATAAGTAAATCATTTCCTTTATTATCTTTTACTACCTTCATTGGTAATGTAGATTCATCTACAGCAGTATATTCTGTTTCTTGTCTGCCAGTTCCATCTATTTTTTGGTGAAAATATCCATTTTTATAAAAAAGTCCTACCCCCACAAGTGGTATACCTAAATCACTGGCAGATTTTAGATGATCTCCAGATAAAATTCCAAGTCCACCAGAATAAATAGGCAATATTTCGTCTAATCCATATTCTGCTGAAAAATATGCTATTAAATCGCTTTTATTATTTGGATATTCTTTAGAAAACCATGTATTTTTATTGTTCATATATCCTTCAAAGTTACTATTTATTTTGTCATAACTTTTTAAAAATTCTTGATTATTTACTGCATTTTCCAATTTTTCTTGTGACACTAATTTTAAAAATTTAATAGGATTTTTTCCTACTCTTTCCCATAAATCTATATCTATTTGTTTAAACAATTTCAAAAAGTCAGTATTCCATGACCACCATAAGTTATTAGCTATTTTCCCTAAATTTTCTATTCTTTTAGGTAATTGTGGTGTAACCGTAATTCTATTAAAAATATACATTTTTTTCCTCCTTTGTATCATTTCCAGTTTTTTATTTTTAAAAACTCTCTTTTGTTTATCTCAAAATATATTATCTATTAACTATGTAAATTTGTCAAATAAAATAGATAAATATTTTGAATTTTATTATTATATTTATAATTAAAATCTTGCATTTACTTATTTATATCACTTTTGCATTTTTATCAGATAATTGGTTATTATTTTCACTAAATTTTTCTTTATATTCTAATAAAACATTTTTTTACAAAACTTTTTAAAATTTTTTTCGTTATTCTTCTTTTTGTTGTATAATAATCTCCAAGGAGGGGTGTAAAATTGCATGAAAAAATTTATTAGGCACATACTATTTATAATATTAATTATACTTATAATTATTTTCTCTTCTATTTTCGCTAGTGGCTATTTGCTTTATAAAGATGCTATTACCAAGGTAAGCATTAAAGATAAAATAACACAAATTAAAGAAAAAGATGATTTTATCTCTATTAATGATGTTCCGTCAAATTTTAAAAATGCTGTAATAGCAGTTGAGGACCACCGTTTTGAAAAGCATGGTGTAATTGACCCAATAGGTATATCTAGAGCAATCTTTTCTAATTTACAAGCAAAAGAACTAAAAGAAGGTGGTAGTACAATTACCCAACAACTTGCTAAAAATTTATACTTTGCTTCTGAAAAACATGTTATTAGTAGAAAAATAGCTGAAATTTTAATTGGGTATGATTTAGAAAAAAATTATTCTAAAAATGAAATTTTTGAACTTTATATGAATACTATTTATTTTGGTGATGGATACTACGGCATTTCTCAAGCATCAAAAGGCTATTTAAATAAACAGCCTAAAGATATGAACCTATATGAATGTACAATGCTTGCTGGAATTCCAAATGCTCCTAGTGTATATTCCCCAAGTGTTAATCCAAAACTAACTAAAAAAAGACAAGAAAAAGTAATTAATTCCATGGTTGAATATGGATATCTATCAAAAGAAGATTCTGATAATTTACTTAATACTTTAAATACAGAATAACTAAATTTACTTATCAATAAAAGAAATATATAAACAAAAAGGAGAGTTGATTTTTATGGCACAGTCCAAAAAAGAAGAAAAAATAAACATAAAAAAATTATATGGTTTTGAATGTATATCTTCAAAGGAAGATTTCTTAAAAAAATATAAAATCGATCTTGAAAAAGGATTATCTAACGAGCAAGTAGAAAACAGATTATCTACATACGGAAAAAATGAAATGAAACAAAAAAAACAAAAAAAATGGTATAACTATCTTTGGGATAGTTTACTTAGTCCTTTTAATATAATACTTATGGGAATCACTATTATTCTTATTTATACAGATATAATATTAACCTCTCCCCCTAGTTATGCAAATATTATTGTTATTTTAGTTTTAGTTTTGGCAAGTACCTTACTTGAATTTTTTGAAGTTTATAATTCAAATAAAGCTGCTGAAAAACTTAAAGATTTAGTTGCTACTACTTGTACAGTTATCAGAAATGAGACTAAAATAAAAATTCCTTTAAATGAAATTACTATTGGTGATGTAATACTTTTATCTGCAGGTGATATCATCCCAGCAGATGTTAGAGTATTAGAAGCAAAAGATTTATATATCACTCAATCATCTTTAACTGGTGAATCTGATTCAGTAAAAAAATCTTCATCAACAGAACTTCCGTCTATTGATGAAATTGAAAGTATAACCGATTTAGACACAATTTGCTTTATGGGCACTAATGTTACTAGTGGAAGTGGAAAAGCTATTGTTATAAAAACTGGTGATAGCACATACTTTGGAAAAGTTGCAAACACTATAACTTCTGGAAAACCAATAACCAGTTTTCAAAAAGGTATTAACAATTTAAGTAAACTTTTAATAAGATTTATGCTTATATTAATTCCAATTACATTTTTACTAAATAATGCAAAACATGGATCACTTACAGCCTTTACATTTTCTGTAGCCATAGCTATTGGAATTACTCCTTTACTTTTGCCTGTAATTCTATCTTCTAGTCTTTCTAAGGGGGCTGTAAAAATGTCTAAAAAGAAAACTATAGTTAAAAGACTAGATAGTATACAAAGTTTCGGTTCCATGAATATTTTATGCACAGACAAAACTGGAACTTTAACTGAAGATAATATTGTATTAGAAAAATATTTAGATATAAAAGGTAATGAAGATAAGAAAATTTTAGAATATGTTTTTTTGAATTCGTATTTTCAAACTGGTTTAAAAGGAAATATAGACGAAGCCGTCATAAAAAGAGCTGAAAAAGAAGAAATTAATGTAATTGCTAGCAAATATAAAAAAATAGATGAAATCCCATTTGATTTTTCTAGAAGACGTTTATCTGTTATTGTATCTGATGGAACTAGTAAAAAATTAATAACTAAAGGTGCTATAGAAGAAATTTTATCTGTTTGTACAACTGTAAATTATAAAGACACTATAAATCCTATTACTTCAGATATAAAAAATAACATTTTATCTATTTCTAAAAATCTTAACATACAGGGAATGAGAGTTATCGGTGTTTGCCAAAAAACAGACATAGAAAATATTTCTGAATTTTCTGTAAAGGATGAATCTAAAATGACATTCTTAGGATTTATTGGATTTTTGGATCCCCCAAAAGAAAGCGCTAAATCTGCAATTGAGCGTTTAAACTCATATGGAGTTAGAGTTATGGTTCTAACTGGTGATAATGAATATGTTACAAGAGCTATTTGCGAAAAAGTAAATATCAGCACAAAAAGAATTTTAACAGGTAATAAAGTAGATAAACTATCTGATATGGCTTTACTTAGATTACTACGCTCAACAAATGTTTTAGCTAAACTTTCCCCTATTCAAAAAGCTAGAATCGTAAGATTACTTAGAGAATCTGGAAATATTGTAGGATATATGGGTGACGGTATAAATGATGCCCCATCTTTAACAAATGCTGAAGTTGGAATTTCTGTAGATACTGCTGTAGATATTGCAAAAGAAACTGCTGATATAATTTTGTTAGAAAAAGATCTTCATGTTTTAGTAGATGGTGTTGTAGAAGGAAGAAAAACATTTGGTAATTTATTAAAATATATAAAAATGGCAGTTAGCTTTAATTTTGGTGAAGTTCTTTCTGTTTTAATAGCAAGTATTTTACTTCCATTTATGCCAATCACACCAATTCAATTATTAGTTCAAAGTTTACTTTATGATTTTGGACAACTTTCTTTACCACTCGATCATGTTGATAAAGAATACCTAGAAAAACCTAGAAGATGGAATTTAACAAGTATAAAAAATTTCATGCTATTTATGGGACCTACAAGTTCTATATTTGATTTATTAGTATTTTCTATATTATGGTATGGATTTAAATTAAGAGCTCCAGATGTTGCGTTATTTCAAACTATATGGTTTTCATATGGAGTTGTTTCTAATTTAGTAGGATTACATGTAATTAGAACATCTAAAATTCCATTTTTCCAAAGCCATGCATCAAAAGGTGTATACTTAAGTTCAATTACTTTAAGTATTGTTGCTTTAATTATACCTTTTACATTTATAGGAAACTTTATTGGTTTAGTTGCACTTCCTTTAAAATATATAGCTTTAATAATAACTATTCCTATACTATACTGTTTCCTTGCACTATTTGTAAAGAAACTATATATAAAAAAATATGGTGAGTGGATTTAAAATCTATTCGTTAAAAGAATAGATGACATAAATTTAAAAATAGTTTTTAGTATTTATGTTTAGCAAAACTTTCATATTATATTAAAGGACTACTAAAAGTTGTTTTAGTAGTCCTTTAATTATTTTTATCTACGTCTATTTATATCTATCATACATTCTTTCGCCCATTTTAAATTAAATCAGCTATATATTTTTTATATATGTATTAATAACAATATATAATTCATTTTTTCTAAATATATTTAATATTTTATCAAATATTTGATTATACCATTTTAGTTGTTTATATTTAACCATATCCATATTTTCTTCTTCGATACTATGCTTTTCAGTAATTTTATTTATGACTTGATTTTTATTTAAAATATTATCAAGATTATATTTCTCTTTTTTCTTTTCTTCTAATTTCATTCTATCATAATTCTGTTTTGCAATAATCTTATTTCTCTGTATTTCGGTTGCCCAATAATCTCTAAATAAAAGTATTATAATTCCTTTTGTAATATTTGAAACATTTTGCTCTTCTAGTGTTTTGCTTGGATCATAATTAAATGTATACTCATTGTTTGCATTTGTTTCAAACAATTCAATTTTAGTTTTTGGTATCTTATTATAATCTTCTATTGGAATATGTTTTAATATTTCTAATATTTCACTATATGCTATCGCATATTTATTATCTACCATATTACTAATCTCCTATATTTTGTGAATAGTTTTGTCCTTCTCTTTGTTCAATAATCGTTCTTTGTTGCCTTGCTTGTGCTTGTTCTATATCATCTAAAATTGTTAAGTCTGGTACACCTTCTATTGATTCTTGCACTAGACCTTGTATAGATTTAGTTTTTGTTTGCTTTTTAGTTGATTCTTCTAATTCCTTATGTTCAGTTACTATGTGTAATTGTTCTAAAATTTGTTCTCCTATAATTGCTCTTGCTATTTCATAATCTTTTTCAGTTGATAATTGTTGTGGGGAGTGTGCGTCTTTTCCATAAATTACAAATAAGTCTTGTCCATTTTCCTTTGCAATTCTAGTTTCTTCTGCAACTATTTTCCAAAACTCTGGAGATGGATAAGGGATTCTTTTTTTCAATTCATCTAATGGCATTTTGCTTTCAACTTTTGAAGCTATTTTACCAAAATTTATTTCTAATGGAATTCCTTTTTCAATGGCTTTTCTACAAATTGCTCTTGTAATTTCTTCTTCCTTTGCTCCAAAACTATCTCTTGCTTGCATAAACAAATCTGGATGCGCAATAACGTCTGGTAAATCTTTATCCATTGCAGATATAATTGACTCTGCATATAAATCTAACACTTCATCACTTATTTGTTTTCCACCTTTTCCTCTTACAATACCATGTTCTTGTCCTTTGTCATCTATTACAAAATGTTGTCCTAATACCATTTTATCTGTCTTTGATTTTAATTCTTGTAAATGTGCTAAATCTCTATCAGAATATTCAAATTCAAATCCAGATTCTATCTCTATTTGTCCTTTATATTTTTCTTGCAAATAATGAATAGATGTCAAATATGACTCAACTTCTGCAATATCCATTCTAGAATTTGCTTTATGATTCATTCCATCTGGTAATGGAATATGGTCAGTAAATGCTAGTTTTTTAATTCCTCCTTTAATTGCATTTTTTACCCATTCTTTATCTCCTGTGTCTTTCGCACCATGACCACATCTTTGTGTATGTGTATGAAAACAAAAGTCCTGCGTTGGATTTTGATTTATTTCTTGTTTTTTGCTTTCTCTAATTCTTAATATATGTTCTTGTATTAGCTGCATTTCTTCTAAAGTCATTTCAATTTCTTTATCCATATCTTTACCAGAAAAAGTAAAACCTGTTTTACTATCATAACTCATATCTGTAACAGATGCTTGTTTTCCATCACAAAAATCACAACACAATTCATCAGTTATACTCCAAGATGTAATTCCTCTTACTTTTCCATCTCTTACAAATTCACTCATCATCTTCATCATATCATTTTGTAATTTTTGTTCATATTTTCTAATTGCTCTTAATTCCTCTTGTGTTGCCCTTTCATAATCTACACCCTTTAAACCTTTAGAGATATCTAATTCTGTTATATCTACTGGTAAACCAAATTGTTGTAATTCTTCAATAGATTTTCTTAACTCCTCAATATCATTTATACTTGTGTGACATTGAGTTCCAATGTGGTCTATAATTTTACAATTATTTTGTCTTTCAAATTCTTGTATTTTTCTAATAACTTCAAATATTGTTTTTCTCTTGTCTGGATTTTCAAAATTCCAATCATTATAACCAAAATCTACATCTGGCATTTCTTGTTTTAATGTTAATGCAATCTTGCATAAATCTTCTACACTTAATTTTGACATCCAGTTATTTGTTCTTTCTGAAAATGGTGCATTATAATCTACAAATTCATTAAACATATCTATTGTAGTTGGTACACCTTTTGCTGCATATTCATTTGCTACAAATGATATTGCTTTACCATAACTTTCTAATGCAGTTTTATAAGCATCTGCACTTTCTCCTATAAGTCTATCTGGAAAGTCTTTAAAAAACACTAATGCATTTATTCTTATATCCATATTATGATTTCTTGCAAATTCATAACCTTGTATTAATGGTTGTAAATTATAATCATTAGGTTTTGCTTGTGCCTCTTTTTCAGTTTGCATAACACCTGCTACTGTACCGAATTTTCCTTGTCCATCTAGTGTTAATCTATTAAATCTATTATCTCCATTTTCTAAATTTCCAACAATATATTCATATAATGCTTCTACTTTTTGATAAGTTTTTTGTTTGTCAACTTCTATTACTTCACTATCTGGATTAATAGTCTGTCCATCTTTATCTACAAGAAATGTTAAAATCCCATGTGTTTGATGTGCAAAATATTTTTTCATATCTAAAATTGTATCAATATATGTAGTATCAATATCTTTACCTTCAAATAATTTTTCTAAACTTTCTTTTTGGTCCCAATTTGCTCTTATTTGCATTGCATTTCCTAATAAAAATTTTAGAAACTCATCTTTATTAGGTACACTAATTACTTTCTCATCTACAACTCTTTTAATCTTCTGAGCCGTGTTTAACCTTTGTAAATTCATTTTTTTAGACATTTTATTTGCTTGCAATATTCCGTCTAAATATTCATAAACTTTTTTTACTGCCTCTTCACGACTTTGTGCTTGCTCTATTATATTAAATAAATCTATTTGCTGACTACTTAATGTTATTCCTCTAACATTATTTACATCAGTTAAACTGCCAATTAAATCCATATTTCACCTCTGTATTTAATATCCAAAATTATTATACACTTTTTTATTTTTTTGTAAACAATATACAATATACAATATACAAATTATATTATCACAAAAAATTTATTAAAATGATCTTCTTGAATTATTACATCAATGAGGTTTATTTCATCATTTTCTGATACCAATATAAAAGAAAACAAAAAAAATATGAATCGATTTATCGGTTCATATTTTCTGTTTTTCTAATCTCACTATTTTCAATACTTTGAAAGAGTTCAACGAAAACTTACTTTGGTGGGCAGTCCTGGATTCGAACCAGGGAACTCAAATGAGGTCAGATTTACAGTCTGATGGTTTTAGCCACTCACCCAACTACCCGTATAAAATAAAAGTGGCTGTGCCACAATTATTTGTTTTTAAATTAAAATGGTGCGCCCTCAAGGATTCGAACCTTGGACCCACCGGTTATGAGCCGGTTGCTCTGACCAACTGAGCTAAGGGCGCATCTCTCTAATGCGAGATTAAGTATATACTATTTTTTTTTATATGTCAATACTTTATTTGCATTTTTTATAATATTTTTAGTTGTTTTTTTATAACCATATATTTTGAGGTTTGATAATGAAAAATCATCAAACCCCAAAACAATTTTAACTATCTTAGTGTTGTTCTTGTGTTGGTTCTGGCAATGCTGGGAACTCTAACACAACTTTTATTTTCATTACATATCTAATTGCTCTTATAACTTTTGTATTTTTAAATCTTTCCCATAATGATGGTTTTACATTAACTCTTGTTTCATTAATATATTGTTCTTGTTCAGCTGTAACTTCTTGTACTTCTTGTACATTTTCTTGTTTTTCTTCTGGTGTTGGAATTTCTTTAAGAGCTTCTGCTATTTCTATTCCTATAAAGCTTAAAGCTTTTGATCTGTCTTCTATTCTTTCCATATCTATTTCAATGTGTAGGTTTGCCTCTAAATTAGCTATTTTAGCATTAATTAATTTAACACCATCTTGATAATTTTGAGATTTTTTAGATCTTGCTCTTCCTATAGATCCCAATGTATCTATTATTTCTTCAGAAAAGTTTTCTGATAATTTTTGTACTTCGTTTTTCCAATCATCTTCCTTTTCTGTTACTAGGTTAAGTGCCTTTTTTAATGTTGCAGCTAATGCAATATTATTTTCTCTTTGGATTATCAATTCTTCTATTTTTTTAGTATTTTCTTCAAATTGATTTGTTGCATATTCAACTAATTCATAGGCAGCTTTGTATACACTACTTGGAAAGTTCTTTTTATTTGGATACTCAATCAAATAATCTTTTATAGATTGTACTAAATCTTTAAAAGCTGTATCTTCTTCTAATTGTACAATTTGCTTTTTGCTTTTTGGATTTATTAATTTTTGTATCTTATCTATATTGGATAATATTTTTTCTTCCGTGATTACCATTCTCACGTTTACTATGCCAGATTTAGACATTGTAAACTTTCCCCCCTTTGTCCTATGTATTACTTTTAACAATATTTATTATACACTGTTCAACAAAAAACTACAAGAGGATTTATAAAAATTTATATTTCGATTTTGTTACATTTTTATTACAAAAATATTACTTATTCTTTTCCTCATCTTTTTTTATTTCTTTATATCTTTTTATTTTCATTGTTGTTGTTTTTTCAAATTCATCTTCTTTTATTTCTAATTTTTTAATAGCTTTATATGATGTTAATTTTCTATTAACATTTTTAATTTCTTGCCAAATTATATCATGTATCTGATCTTTTGATAAATCTTTTCCATGTCTTTCAGTAATTTCTTCATAATTTGGAATAACTTTTGCTGTAATTGTTAATTCTTTATTTCCTTTTTCTTCTTTTCCATATACCATACACTCATTTATTTCTGGTATTTTTGCAAGCATCAATTCAATTTCTTCTGGGTAAATATTTTTTCCATTTTGTGTTACTATTACATTTTTTGATCTTCCTGTTATATATAAATATCCATCTTCATCTAAATATCCAACATCTCCAGAGTGAAACCATCCATCAACTATAGCTTCGTCTGTCGCTTCTTTATCTTCATAATACCCAAGCATTAAAGTAGAACTTTTTATTAAAACTTCTCCTTCACCTTTTTCATTTGGATTATCTATTTTTATTTGTGCACAAACTACTGCTTTACCAGCTGAACCAACTTTAGTATTAAAATCTGGTGTAAGTGCTGCAATTGGTGCTGTTTCTGTTAATCCATAACCTTGAAGGAAAGTAATTCCTATATCTTCAACCCATTTACCTATTTTAGCATCTATTGGAGCTGCTGCAGAAACAATTATTCTAATTTTTCCACCTAAGTTTTGATATATCTCATTAAATACTTTTCTTTTTATATCTACTCCTATACTCTTTAATGCATTAGTAACATGTATCATTGAATTAACCATTCCATCTTTTTTGCTCTTTTTAATATTAGCATTAATTTTTTTATATAAATTTTCAACTAGTAATGGAACTGTTAATAATGCTGTCGGATTTGTTTCTTGCAAATTTGGTACTATATATTTTAGTCCTTGACATACTGCAATTGATGTTCCTGTTGCCATAGGTAATAAAAATCCAATTGTTGATTCATACGTATGATGTAATGGTAAAATAGACATAAGTCTATCTTCAGGAGTTAATTTTACATATGCAGAAACAGCATTAATATTTTCTGCTAAATTTCTATTACATATCATTACCCCTTTTGAATTTGACGTTGTTCCAGAAGTAAATATAAGTACTTTAAATTCTTCTGGGTCTATTTGTATTTCTTCAAAAGTTTTATCTCCTGAATCTATTAGTTCTTTTCCCTGTTTTATAATTGCATCTAATCCCACATCTCTTCCATTTAAAGATTCACTTGAATTCATTTGGATAAAATATTTTACCTCTGGTAAGTTATCTTCTATTTTCTTTATAACTTCTTTCTTTTTAGTAGAATATATAACTGCTGAAGCTTTAGACCTTCTAATTACATTTTCTATTTCGTTTTCTGGCAACTCCTTATCTACTGGTACTGCTATTCCAACTCCACAAAGCATTGCCATATATGATACATACCAATGATATGTATTTTCGCCTATAATTATTATTCTGCTATCTTTTAAATTATATTTTTCTACAAGTCCTGTTCCTAATGAATTTACATCTTCCCCAAATTTCTTGAATGTAATTTCTGTAAAAGCTTCTTTTGGTTTAAATTTTTCTAAAATAAAAGGTAAATCTGCATATTCTTTTATAGAGCGTAAAAACACTTCTTTTATTGTTTTGTAATGTGTTTGTTCGTAATTTTTATGTTCTTTCTTGTTTTTATTTTCTTCTGCCTTTTTTATTTTATCATAGTCTACTTTAACTTCGTCTATTTCTGATATTTCTTTCATTTTAAATTTTGGAAATTTAAAATCTGGTACTTTAAAATCTTTAAGTATTCTCAATCTTATTCACTCCTATTTTTTTAATTTTTTTATATAAATTGAATCTATTTCATGATATAGTTTTTCTATTTCAATTTTTTTATCTATTCTCATTTTATAAATTAAACTAGAACATGCTATTCCAAATATTCCAGATGCAATTACATTTGGATCGCCTTTAGATAACTCACCTTTCTCTATTCCTTCTTTAACAATATTCTCAATCATTGTAATATATTCAAATATATATTTTTTACAAATTTGACTTCTTGCCCCCGTCCCCCATATTTGGCTAAGAACAATTGCCATAAAGTCCTCATATTTTACTAATACTTTTAATTGAATTAATACTATAGCTTTTATTTTATCTACACTACTATCTAAATTTGCAGTTTTAATTGCAATACTATTTTTTAATAATTTTACTCCTTCCTCTACTAAGAAATTAAAAATTTCTTCCTTACTAGAAAAATGATAATATAAAGTTCCTTTTGCAACACCTACCGTAGCTGTTATTTCCTCTATGCTTGTTGCATCATACCCTTTTTCTGCAAATAATTTCATAGATGTTTCAAAAATTTTTCTTTTTGTCTTATTCATAAATTCACCTTTTACATTATTTTTTATATATTATATAATTATGTTTTTAAATATGCAATAAAAAAATGAAAAATAGTATTTTCACATATTATTTTTCATTTTTTGCTATTTAAATTTTTATTTTCTACTTTTTCCTTCTAAAGCATCTAAATTATCTAGTGCTTTTCCAGTTCCTAAAGCAACACATGAAACTGTATCTTGTGCAATCATCACATTAATTCCTGTTTTTTCTTGTAAGAGCTTGTCTAATCCATCTACTAAACAACCTCCACCTGTCATATATATTCCTCTATCACTAATATCTGCTGCAAGCTCTGGTGGTGTTTTCTCTAATACAGAATGTACTGCATCTACAATCATTAATGCTGGTTCTATAAGTGCTTCTAGCATTTCACTAGAATATATAGTTATTGTTTTTGGAAGACCTGTTATTAAATCTCTTCCTCTAACATCCATTTCTGTGTCTTGAATTTTTGGATATACACATCCTATATTTATTTTCAAATCTTCTGCTGTTCTTTCTCCAATCATAACATTATGTTTTCTTTTTATATATCTAATAATGGCTTCATCAAATTTATCACCTGCTACTTTTAATGATGTATTTACAACAGATCCTCCAAGTGAAATTACAGCTATATCTGTAGTTCCTCCTCCTATATCTACAACCATATTCCCACATGGTTTTGATATGTCTATTCCAGCACCTATTGCTGCTGCTATTGGTTCTTCTATTAAATACACTTTTCTTGCTCCGGCCTGTGATGCAGCGTCTATAACAGCTTTTTTCTCTACTTCTGTTACTTGTGAAGGTATACATATCATTATTCTAGGTGAAAAAACAAATCTGCCACATACCTTATTTATAAAATATTTAAGCATTTTTTCTGTTACTGTATAGTTAGAAATAACACCATCTCTTAAAGGTCTTGTTGCTACTATATTTCCAGGCGTTCTACCAAGCATTCTTCTTGCATCTTTTCCAACAGCCAATACATCTCCTGTATTATTATCTACTGCCACTACTGAAGGTTCTCTTAAAACTATACCTTTTCCTTTTACATAAGCTATAACAGTTGCTGTTCCTAAATCTATTCCAATATCTTGCCCCCAACTGAACATTTGCATCTTCCTTTCAGACATACTTATTACATTATGTTTTCATTTTTGTTACAATTATATTACATATCTTTTAAAATAGCAAACCTTTTTTTATATTTTTTTCATTTTATATTTTTAACTTTTTTATAAAATTTTTTCATTTGATTATTAAAAAGTATTGCATATAAATTTGCAATACTTTTAATAATCTCTAAAAATATAAAAATACCAATGTAGTTAACAATAAGAATCCCTTTGTCTTTGGGTCTGATAAGAATTCTGCATCAGATGCATTTTCTATTTCCGTGCTATTTGCTACTGTTATTTTATAACTTTTTACTTCTTCAAAATTAAAATCCACTTCAAAATCTCTTGTTGCATTTGGACCTAATTTTTCAATTTTTATAAATTTTTTGCCAAGTGAAGTATCATTTTTTGAAAAGAACTCAAATTTCAAATATTGATTTCCGTATTTCCTCATTTGTATTATTTAATATAGTTCCTTTTATATATCCATTTATATATGTTACTTTAGCTTCTTGTATTTTTATTTTTGGGTTTTCTACATCTATAGTAAAATCAGTTAAATCATTATATGTTGTTTTAATATATGCAAATGATGCAAAATCCACAAAAAAGTATAATGCAATAAATAATATTAGATATATAAGAAAAGTTTTCAGTCTATCCATAAAATTTTCTCCATTCTTAATATATTACATTTTTCTAAAAACACCAGCTACTTTACCTAATATTTCGCAATTAGGAACTATAATTGGTTCCATTGTGCTATTTTCTGGTTGTAATCTAATGTGACCATTTTCTTTGTAAAATGTTTTTACAGTTGCTTCATCTTCAATTAATGCTACAACAATTTCTCCATTATTAGCTGTATTTTGTTTTTTTACTAATATATAATCGCCATCTAATATACCTGCTTCAATCATACTTTCTCCACTTACAGTTAGCATGAAACTTTCACTATTTCCTACAAAGTCTATAGGAATAGGAAATGTATCTGTAACATTTTCTACTGCTAAAATAGGTGCTCCTGCTGTTATTTTTCCTATAACTGGTACATCGACCATTTCTCTACTAGTATATACTTGCTTTGGTTCTTCTTTTTTCTCTTCTTTTAAAATGCCTTTTAGTAGTCTTAATGTTCTTCCTTTTTGCGATTCTTTCTTTATATATCCTTTTTCCTCTAGTTTAGCTAAATATCCATGAACAGTTGCTGTTGAACTTAAACCTACTGCCTTTCCTATTTCTCTTACTGATGGTGGATAGCTATTCGCTTTTATTTGTTTTTCTATATACTTTAATATAGCTTTTTCTCTCTTATTTAAATCATCAAATTCTTTTTTCCCCATTTTTCAAGATTCCCCCTACAAAAAATTTGTTTTGTTAATTTTACCATACAAAAAAAGAAATGTCAAACAAAAGTTTTGACATTTCTTTCGTATTTCATAGGTTTTAAAAATACTTTTAATTTTAAATTTTATATATTTTTATTTTATTCCATTATATTTTTTATATCCAATATAACAAGCTACTCCTATAATAGCTATTGTTCCCATAGCTATTGCTACTGTTTGCTTATCACCTGTTTGTGGTATTTTTTTGTTTGATTTAGTATTATCTTCTTGATTTTGTTCTTTATTTTCACTATTTCCACTTTGTTCTTCTTTTAATTTTATATCAGCAAAAGAAAAATGTACTAATGCATTTCCTTCTTTTAAATTACTTTCTGTATAGATAGCAATATCTTCCAACTTATTGTACTTTCCATTTTGTGTATCTGCATCCATATATACAAAATAGTATCCACCATTTTCTA
Source organism: Clostridium sp. CAG:571 (assembly GCA_000434015.1). Lineage (GTDB taxonomy): Bacteria > Bacillota > Clostridia > TANB77 > CAG-508 > CAG-492. The sequence continues at coordinate 63,556 of HF999519.1, read as the reverse complement.
TATTTACATCTTTTATTAAATTATAGTCTAGTCCATCTACTGTAATAGATCCTTCTTTTAATATTTTTGCATTTTAGAGTATTCTAGTAACTTAGAAAAAGCTTTATCAGAAGATTCATTTTTAAAAGATTTTAAGATATCATTAGAATCTATTTTTCCTATTTTGTATTTTATTGTTCTATCTTTTGACATAGATATTTTGTTTGTTACCCCTGTTTTATTTACATCATATAGCCAAATATCTAGTCTATTTCCTAATGATGGCAATTGTGGATCTTCAATTTTTTTACCTTTAAGAATTACCTTCTCTTCACTACTTGAAAATGTTTTTTCTACAATATAAGCATAATTTGTTCCTACTAATTCACAGTAATTTTTTGATATAAAAGCACATAATTTTCCATCAGAATTTGCTGATAATGCTGTAACACCAGCTGTTTTTGATGTAACATTTTCATCAGCTTTTTTTGATATATAAATATAATATTGTTTATCATCTTTTTTTGTTAAATTTGTTTCTACTTTAATATTTGCTAAACTTGTTAATGAAGTTTCTATTTTAATGTTTTGAGCATCTGTATCATCACTACTATTTGAACTTGCTTTTTTTACATTTCCTTCAAATTCAAGAACTGACACATGACTTCCTGTAGTTTTAGCTGTGATTGTTGCTTTTCCTTCACTTACTGCTATTATTTCTCCATTTTGAATTTTTAATACACTTGAATCACTACTTTTATAATCAGTTAATTCAGTTAAACAATTTGTTTTTTTCCCTACTTCTAATTCAAATGGTACTGCAATATCAACCCATTCAGTTTTACCATTCATTGAAAAGACTTCATACGCACCTTGCTTAAATGTTTTTGTTATTGTTTTTGAATCTTTTTTATTCCAACCTTTTTGATCAAAATCTGTTGGCAAATCATTATTAAATTTAACAGTTACATCTACTTGTCCACTTTTTACTTGTCCAAAAGTTACTGTATAATTTTTTGTTTCTGCAGCATTAACTGTCCCTACCAATGTAAACATTAATAAAATTATTAATACTACACTTAAAATTTTGTTTGTTTTCATTTTTTCCCCCTCTTTATAAAAAAATATTTTATAAAACAACAATTTATCTTTTGTTTTACTTTTTTATACTAACACTAAAAGAAAAAAAAATAAAGATTTCTAAACAAAATCTCTATTTTTTAACATTTTTGTAATATATTAGTAATCTTTTTGTAATATTTTAATCATACCATTCTAATTCCCAATCTACTACTCTAACAGTATCTCCTTCTTGTACTCCTGCTTCTTTTAATTTTTGATTAACCCCTAAGCTATCTAAACACTTTTGGAAATAATGCATTGATTCATTGTCTTCTAAGTTAACTCTTCTCATAATTCTTTGTACTGCAGGTCCATCTACCACCCACATATCTTTTTCTTTTGTTATTGTATATCCATCGTCTTTTTCTTCTAATGTATATATTTTTCTCTCTTCTTTCTTAATTAGTTCTTCTTTTGGTAATTGCTTTAGTATCTCAGAAACTCTTGTAAGTAGTTCTTTTATACCTTGTCCTGTTGCAGCAGATATTTTGTATATTTCCATCTTATTTTCATTTGCAAGTTCTTCTAAATTTTTATATAAATTTTCATCTTGCATACTATCTATTTTATTTGCAACTATTATTTGTTTTCTTTTACTCAATTTTTCACTATAATTTTTTAATTCTTCATTAATAGTCTTAAAATCTTTAACGGGATTTCTTCCTTCTCCACCAGATACATCTATAACATGTAATAATAATCTTGTTCTTTCGATATGTCTTAAAAATTGCAATCCTAGTCCCGTTCCATTACTTGCTCCTTCTATAATACCAGGAATGTCTGCTATTACAAAGCTATCACCATATTCTGATTTTACTACACCTAAATTTGGTTCTAGTGTTGTAAAATGATAATCTGCAATTTTTGGAGTAGCAGAAGTCACAACAGACAAAAATGTAGATTTTCCTACATTTGGAAATCCTATTAGTCCAACATCTGCTAAAAGTTTTAATTCTAGTATTACTTCTTTTTCAATCCCTTTTTCTCCTCCTTGAGAAAAACGAGGTGCTTGTCTTGTTGATGTTGCAAAATGTGAATTTCCTTTTCCACCTCTTCCTCCTGGAAATATTTTCTCCACTTGATCTTTTTCAGATAGATCTGCTAAAATTTCTCCTGTTTCAGCATCTTTAATAATAGTTCCCATCGGTACTTTTATATATAAATCTTCTCCGCTTCTTCCATAACGATGGTTTGCTTCTCCGTTTTTCCCATTTTCTGCTTTAAATTTCTTTTTATATCTAAAATCTACTAATGTATTAGAATCTGGATCAACAACAAAATATACATCTCCACCTTTGCCTCCGTCTCCTCCATCAGGGCCTCCTGCCGCTACATATTTTTCTCTTCTAAATGAAATAGCTCCATCTCCGCCATCTCCTGATTTAACTAGGATTTTTGCATAATCGGTAAACACTTTTATAGCCTCCTTTTATAAATTTGCTTTTACTATCTTTCTAATTATAATTTTATTTTTTAGTTTTATTCAAAATAATTTAGTTTCATTGCTTGTTTTACTTTTTTCATTGTTTCTTTTGCGACTTTTTGAGCATGGTTAGTACCAGCCATTAATATATCATTTACCTCATTTGGTCTTTCTTCAAAGTATCTTCTTTTTTCTCTAATTGGTTCTAATTCTTTGTTTATATTTTTTATTAATTGCTTTTTACAAGCAACACAACCTCTTTTACCTTTTCTACATTCTTCACATATATTTTTAACTTCATCTTTGCTAAACAAATTATGATAATATGCAACCATACATATATCTGGATTTCCTGGATCATCCTTTTTTATTCTTCCTGGATCTGTAACAGCTTGCATTACTTTTTTATTAATTTCTTCTTCTGGATCTGATAAATAAATAGCATTTCCTAAAGATTTTCCCATTTTTTCATTTCCATCTAAACCTTTTATCCTTTTTTCTTTTGAAAGAAGCGCTTGAGGTTCATATAAAGTTTCTCCATAAATACTATTAAATTTTCTAACAATCTCTCTTGCCTGTTCTATTAGTGGAAGTTGATCTTCTCCAACTGGTATAATAGTTCCTTCAAAAGCTGTTATATCTGCTGCTTGACTTACAGGATAACCTAAAAATCCATATGTTACACTCTCTCCAAATATATTTCTTTTTTGTGCTATTTCTGTTTTCACTGTAGGATTTCTTTGTAATCTTGCAATTGTAACTAAATTAGAATAAAAAACTGTAAGTTCAGCTATTTCCGGTATCATAGATTGTAAAAAGAATGTAACTTTATTTGGATCTATTCCAACAGCTAATTCATCAATTACAATTTGACTTACATTTTTTTGTACTTTTTCTGGATTATTAAAATTATCTGTTAGTGCTTGAACATCTGCCACTTCAATAAAAGTCTCATGTTCATCTTGTAATTTTACTCTTGATTTTAAAGACCCAAAATAATGTCCTATATGCATTTTTCCAGTTGGTCTATCTCCTGTCAAAATACGTTTTTTATCTTCATTAATCATTTATATCCATCTCCTAATAATTTCTTACAAACAATCTTTATAGATTATACTTTATTTAGCCTATATTTGCAAGGTTATTACTTAAAAAGTAAATGGAAAGTTTTTATACTTTCCATCTATCTTATTTATTATTTAATTTTTCTAATCTGTATATCCAGCCATTCTTCTTGCATATTTTTGTAATATTAGACATGCATCATATGGTGTAATTCTTCCATCTCCGTCCATATCTGCATATTTCTTTACCGTATCATCAACTTTATAAGCTCCAGCACCTATTTTGGCTATAATTGTCAAACAAATTCTTGCATCATCAGCATCTATTTTTCCATTTGCATTAAGATCTCCTACTGTTTTTAATTTATCTACACTTGCTAAACCTGGTATTCCTTCTGCATTTTGTTGTTCTCTTTTAATCTTATTTATATAGTTTGGAAGAACACTATTTACAAATTCGTTTGAATTACAGAATAAATTAATTACATCTCTTCTAATCCATACTCCTGTATTTAATTTTTCAATATGTCCGGGCAGCTTCTTTTTGTGTATTACTTCTCATTAAAATCACTTCATAACATTTATTTACAAATGCTGTATTATCTAATTTTCCTAATTTATTTTCAGCTTCTTTGCTAAGCATTATTCCCTTTGTTACTTCTGATATACTTCCTGATGATGTATATACATTAGCCCAATATTCTATTTCTGAACTTCCTGGTGTTCTTTTTAAAACTTTTTGATATAAATATTTAATATATATTTTGGAATCATCTTTACTAATTTTTACTTTTTTAGAATCTTCAAAAGGTAAATGTGTATTAGATGGTGCACTTCCTATGTAATCTTGTGGATTTAGGTTTGTTGAATTTGTAGTTGTTACTAAATAATGTTTACCATATCTGTTTTCGCTTATCACTGAAGCTTTATTTTTTCTTATTTCAAAATGTAAATGCATATGTCCAGAGTCTCCACTACTTCCCATTGTAGCAATTGAAGTACCTATTCCTACAGTAGAACCTTTTTTAACTTTAATTGATCCTCCTTTTAAGTGCGCATATAAGAAACATCTTCCTGTTCCATTTTCTTGTATGATAACATAGTTTCCATATCCTCCACCATCATTTAATCCTCCTTGTGTACGTCTTTGATTTCTATCTACATAATTTACACTTGGATTAATTATTCTATCTCCACTAGTTGCTATAACTTTTCCATTTACTACAGATACTATATCATATGTATGTCCATTTATTCCTGATATATCCATACCAAAGTGTGATTCACATTTTGCATAGTATTGTTTTTCATTTGGCCATTTTGTATTATCTACTATATATTCTCTTCCATATTTTCCATCATCTGCAGGACCTGTTTTATTAGATCCATAGTAACGATAATCTCTATATGTTTCACTTGAGTTGTTTCCTCCTACAGGCCATCTATATGTAGTATCTGCTTGTACTTCGTTTAAATTTTTTAAAACAATGATTAATGCAATAAATATTAGTCCAATTAACACTTTTTTTAATTTATTCATTCTATCATCCCCTTTAACAATTATTATACCACTTTTTGGTATTTTTCGTCAATATTTTATGTAACTCATTGTTCTTTTTTTGAACTTACTTTTTAATTTATATTTTTATAAAAAAAAATATAAATTAAAGTAAAAACTTTAACTTATATTCTTTTTATTTACGCATTTTTTTCCTCTACTGGATAAACACTTACTTTCTTTTTATCTCTTCCAAGTCTTTCAAATTTAACTGTACCAGTTACTTTAGCATATAATGTATCATCGCTTCCGATTCCTACATTTGTTCCTGGATGGATTTTTGTTCCTCTTTGTCTTATCAAGATGTTTCCTGCTTGAACTAATTGTCCATCAGCTCTTTTTAACCCAAGGCGCTTTGATTCACTATCTCTACCGTTCTTAACGCTACCTTGCCCTTTCTTATGAGCCATGTTTATTCACTCCTTCCATTTTGTAGATTATAAACTATATATTTATTTATGCTTCTACTGTTTCTTTTGCTTTTCTTGCAGAAGCTGTTTTTATTGTTGTTATTTCAACCTTTGTATATGGTTGTCTATGTCCTTGTGTTCTTCTGTAGTTTTTCTTTGCTTTGTATTTGTAAACGATAATTTTCTTACCTTTACCATGACTAACTACTTTTCCTTCTACTTTAACACCTTTTACATATGGAGCACCTACATCTACTTTACCTTCTTTAGATACTAATATTACTTTATCAAAAGTAACTTTTTTACCTTCTTCTGCATCTAATTTTTCGAAGTAAACTACATCTCCTTCTGTAACTTTGTATTGTTTTCCACAACTTTCGATTATTGCGTACATTTAAGTACACCTCCCTTTATATGTATACTCGCTAAGCATAAAATACTAGGTAGCTAAAATATTTTAGCATTTTAAACCCGACTCAGGCGGCTTACAGATGTATATTTTAACATATTATCAAATACTTGTCAATCATTTATCTATATATTTTGCCTTATGTTACTACAAAGTAAAATTTAATATATGTTTAAATTTATCTTTATTTTGTTTTATGTTGCCTCAAAATATAATCCCTTGCTATGTTTTTGTTAACAACCAATAATTTTTCTATTTAAAATATTTATCAAATATCCCCGCTTCTATATCTTTCACTAACATTTCTTTTACTTCTGGTGGTAATAATGTAATATTTTTTACCTCTTCTTTTTTTATTATTTCCGGAGTATATGTTCCTCTATCTATATATTTTGGATCTCCGGAAAACTCTGGACCTTCGCCTGTACCAAATATCCCAGCTACATATTCACATAAAAAGAAATGTTCTTCTCCTTTTTTCTCATTTTTTGTTTGATATAATTCTTTTACCACCTTTACATCTATTCCAAATTCTTCTTTAATCTCTCTTATTGCTCCATCTTCAAAAGTTTCGTCTCCTTCTCTTCCGCCTCCAGGGAACACATAGTAATCACCAATTGGATGATTTTTTACGTTTTGTCTATGCATAAATCCAAAACCTTTTTCCATAGGAATAATTCCTGCTAATCTAATTCTCATAATTTATTATCCTCCTTAACTTTTAATAACTTATTTTATTTTCTATTCCAAGCCCATCTCCTGTGCATGTTAATGTACTTACTTTATTGATTTTTTCTTTTTTATAGTTTGTCTTTACTGTTAGTGATTTTCTAAAATCTTCTTTATTATTATTTTTTTCAGAACTAACAAGCAACTTTTTACTATTTTTATTTTTAAATTTTCTCTTGAAAAATACTATTATTCTCTTTATAAAACTCATTTATATCTATCCTTTCTTCTATATCTGTATTTCTCCAGAACTTCTAGTTAAGTCTTCTTCTTTCTCTATATTTTTTGCTTTCCATGGGCTAATTCCATCTTCTTTTTTTAAGTCTTCATCATAACACTTAAATTTTTCTTCGAATTTTTGTTCTGATATACTAACAAATCCATGTAAATCTTTATCAGCAACCCAAAATCTTTTTGTTCCTTCTCTGAAATTCGCATATACATATAAAACAGGTTCCTTTTTCTTATCACTTCTATCAAAGACTCTATTTATAATACATTTATTAAATTCTAGATTTTTTGTACTGTCTATCATACTTGCCAAAACTCTTATTGTCGAATTTTGACAACTAGCAAAACCTTTATAATACTTAGTAAGTAATAATAGTTGTTTTTCTAAATTTTCTTCTCCTGAAAAATCAAATTCATCTAATAATTTGGACATATCCATAAGTTCTTTTATTGGAAAATTTCCTTTTTGGTCTGCAATACCTATACTAGAAAAAACTTCTCGCAGTCCTTTTTCACTTAATTCTATTGTTTCCATATTTTCTTCATCAAGTTTATGTGCTTTTGAATCTTTGCCATCTTCCTCAATGTCATGACTTCTTATTCTTTCATAGCTTACACAAAAATCATTTGGTCTTCCACCATATCTATGTGCTGCCAAATTCCACGTTGGATCTATAATAGTATCTCCCACTACATAATTTCCGTCCTCTATCTGAATTTGAATATCTTTAATCAATACAAACGCATGTACTTTACTTGTAACTATCTCTGAAGTTACCCCTATTCTATTTAACATATATTGTTCTAATTGTGCAATTCCATTACAAACTCCATAACCTTTATTTATTATTTTCCATATATTTCTACTTTCACCTTTATCAAATACCTCTGTTTCAAAATCCGGACTATAACTTACTTTTTTTCCAATAACATTATCTATATATGCTATTTTTTGAAGTTTTGTCCAATTTGGATTAATATTTTTAATAGTATCTTCTATCCATTTTTCTGCTTTTTCATATTCTTCTAATGTAACACTTATCATTTTTAAATCATCTATTACTTTTAAATTTGGGCATATGGCTGACAATTGTAAAAATTTATTTTTCTCTTCATCCGACATATGAGTTGGATTAATTGTTATTATCTCATCTAAACCTCTATAATTTTCTAAATCACTATCTAAATCTACATTTAATCTTCCATATGAGTCTATACTCATTTCTAAAACTCTTTTACATTCATCTGGAAAATTAGATAAATCTATGAATTCTTTTACTTTTTTTTCTAAAATTGCACAAATTAATTTCTGATCTCCGAATGCCAAGTTTTATTCTACCAAACTTTGACATAACCTCATATTGTTTTTTTTCATCTAAACCTAATTCATAAATAATTTCATATGCTTTAATTTTGTTTTCTGATAGAAATTTTTGATTTTCATTCAAAAATTCTATTAAAGAATCAACTTCCATTGATGAAATAAGCCAAACAATTTGTTCTTTATTCATGTTATATTTGTTTTCCAATAATACTTTTCTTTTATTTTCATATGATATCCCAGATAAACTTACCAAAAGTTTATCTATTCCTATTTCATCTATTATATCTAACTTTATCTCATCACTTTTTATACTGTTTATAATACCAATAATACTATTCTTTCTTAATTTCAAATGTTTTGCAAGTAAGTCTTCATCTTTTAAAACCGTCTTTTTAGTTTCATCATTCATAGATTCTAATATAGCTTCTATATCATGTTTTTCTAGATCAAACTTTTCAAAATTTTTACTTTTTAATATCTGCATTTTTTGATCATCATTTAATGATTTTATAATTTTTATTATTTCAATTTTCCCTGTTTTTTTCAAAAGTTTCTTATCTTTTAAAAATACATCTAAAAGTACATATACTTTTAGTTTGTCTTCTGATATACTATACACTATATCTCTAATTACATTAGCTGGTGCTTTTTTAAAGTATTCAAATTCAAATAATTTAGTTTTCTCATTATCTGTTAAAAATCTATTTATTAAATTTAGTAAAGTAACCTCATCCAAATCATACTTTTCAATTTCTTTTGTATCTGCAAATATACTTAATTTATTATTAGATAATTCTAGTTTTTTTATTAGATCTTCTTTTTCCATAAATCTACTCCTTTGTTATATATTTGCTATTCTACTTTTACATTTATTTCACCGGGCAATTTCTTCAAATTCTCTCAGAATTTGATTATTTATAAATATTCCACCTGCTGGATCTTTTCTATCACCATTTAATATATAAACTTGCATATTATTTTTTTCACCCGTGAAAAATTTTAATGCTCCTCTTAATTTAGCTTTTTGATTATTATCCAAATTAGTAATATTTATAATTAAAGCTTTATTTTTTGTTATAGCCCCAAATTCTTTTATAGTGCTTGCTACAATTTTAGGTTCATCATCTTCTCTTATACTTAATCTACCTTCTACTAATACAACTCTATCTTCCATTAATATATTTGAACAAGATTGGTAACAATTTTCAAATACAATTACTTCTATACTTCCATATAAATCTTCTATAGTTATAAAAGCCATTATTTTATTGGTTTTTGTATATTTTTTCTTAACACTATCAATAATACCAGCAAATTTTACATTTTGCCCATCTCTAAATTCTGACTTTTCGTTATTTTGAATTGCCTCTCCCGCTTCTCTTACTTGCATAGAATTAATATTAGATTGCTTCTCTATTTCGTCTCTAATTTCTTCTAAAGGATGTCCTGTAATATAAAGACCTAACATTTCTTTTTCCATAGATAGTAATTCTTTTTCAGAATACTCTTTTAATGTAGTATACGTATATTTCATTTTTTCCATTTCTTTTTCATCTTCTTCAGATCCGCCTAAATCAAACATAGTAATTTGTCCTTTTAAACTTTTTTTAGAACTATCAGAAATAGAATCTATAATTGATTCAAAAGATGCCATTAATGTACTTCTTGTTTGTTCAAATCCATCAAATGCTCCTGATTTTATTAAACTTTCAATACATTTTTTATTTACTGCTTCACCTTCCATTCTTTCACAGAAATTTGTAAAACTTTCAAACTTTCCTTTTTCTTCACGATTTTTAACAATTGTATCTACAACAGAGGTTCCTACATTTTTTATACTTCCCAACCCAAAACGAATTTTACCTTCATCTACTGTAAACTTTGTAAAACTTTTGTTTATATCTGGTTTTAATATTGCAATATTCATTCTTTTACATTCATCAATATACATAGGAACTTTGTCTAAATTTCCTAAAAAACTATTTAAAGTTGCTGCCATAAATTCTTCTGGATAATAGGCTTTTAAATATGCTGTACGATAAGATACAACTGCATATGCTGCTGCATGTGATTTATTAAATGCATATTTTGCAAATTCTGCCATCTCATCAAATATTTTATTTGCTGACATTTCATCTATTCCATTACGCACACATCCAGGAATTATAATATTTCCATTTTCGTCTGTTTGCCCATGTATAAAATATTCTCTTTCTTTTGCCATTACATCTAATTTTTTCTTTCCCATTGCACGTCTTACTAAGTCTGCTCT
>HF999519.1:0-52994 GCA_000434015.1 Clostridium sp. CAG:571 | reverse complement strand
GAAGTGAATATCCTGCTAAATCACGTACTATTTGCATAACCTGTTCTTGATATACCATACATCCATATGTTACTTTTAAAATTGGTTTAAGTGCCGGATGTGTATATACAGCATGTTCTGGATCTTGTTTATTTGCAATATATCTTGGTATTTGGTCCATTGGTCCTGGACGATATAAAGAAACACCTGCTATTATATCTTCTAAACAATCTGGTTTTAATTCTTTCATAAAGTTTGTCATTCCTTGACTTTCAAATTGAAAAATACCTATACTGTCTCCATCTTGCCATAATTTGTATACTTTTGGATCATTCATATTTTTATCAAATTCTACATTTATTCCTCTTGTATGTTTTACTAAATTAATTGTATCTTGTATAACTGTTAATGTACGAAGTCCCAAAAAGTCCATTTTTAATAAACCAAGTTCTTCTAAAGTTGTCATTATATATTGAGTAGAAATCGTTCCTTCACGTACATAAAGTGGAACATAAGTATCTACAGGATCTTTTGTTATAACTATTCCACAAGCATGAGTAGAAGCCTGTCTTGGAAGTCCTTCTAATGCCATTGCTATATCTAAAAGTTGTTTTATTGTATTATCATTTTCATATAATTCTCTTAACTCTTTATTTTGCTCTAATGCTTTTTTTATTGTAATATGTAATTCGTTTGGAATCATTTTAGCAAGTTTATCTGTTTCGGCATATGAAACATCTAAAGCTCTTCCAACGTCACGAATTACCATTCTAGCAGACATTGTTCCGAAAGTAATAATTTGTGAAACATGATCCTCTCCATATTTCCTAGAAACATAATCTATTACTTCTTGTCTTCTTTCATAACAAAAATCCACATCAAAATCCGGCATACTTACTCTTTCTGGATTTAAAAATCTTTCAAAAATAAGATTATATTTTATAGGATCGATATCTGTTATTCCAATTGCATATGCAACAATAGAACCTGCTCCCGAACCACGACCTGGTCCTACTGGTATTCCTTGTGATTTTGCCCAGTTAATATAATCCCATACAATTAAGAAATAATCTACATATCCCATTTTCTTTATAACTGATAATTCGTATTCTGCACGATCTAAGATCTCTTTTGTTGGATTTTCGCCATATCTTGATAATATTCCATCATCACATAGTTTTTTTATATAATCATAATGTGTTTCAAACTCTTCAGGCACATCATAATTTGGCAAAATAGTATGTCCAAATTCAAAATCCACATTACATTTTTCCGCAATTTTAACAGTATTTTCCAAAGCTTCTGGTATATTTTTAAAAAACTCCTTCATTTCTTCTGGAGATTTTATATAAAAATCATTTGTCTGAAATTTCATTCTATCTTCATCTGTCATTCTTTTTCCTGTTTGAATACATAATAAAACTTCATGATTATAATAATCTTCTTTTTTTAAATAATGTGAATCATTAGTTGCAACAAGTGGAATATTTAGTTTTCTAGCCAATTCTACTAATTTTTGATTTACTAAAATTTGTTCTCGTAAAGTATTGCTTTGTACCTCTAAATAGTAATCTTCTCCAAAAATATTTTTATGCCATAAAGCAATTTCTTCTGCTTTTGCCAAATCATCTTTTAAAATACTTTGAGCTATTTCTCCACCTAAACAAGCACTACAACAAATTAAACCTTCATGATATTTTTCTAATATTTCTTTATCTATACGAGGTTTATAATAATATCCATCAACATATCCCAAAGACACTAACTTAGCTAAATTTTTATATCCTTCATTATTTTTTGCAAGCAGTATCAAATGATAATATTTATTATCTATATTTGGCTCTTTGTCAAATCTGGTTCTAGGTGCTACATACACTTCGCATCCTATAATTGGTTTTACCCCATTTGCCTTACATGCTTTATAAAAGTCTATTGTACCAAACATTGCACCATGGTCTGTGACAGCTATTGCATCCATTCCTAGCTCTTTTGCTCTTACTGGTAAATCTTTTATTCTATTTGCTCCATCTAATAAACTAAACTCACTATGCACATGCAGATGTACAAATTCTGACATTTTACTTCCTCCTATAATACTTATTAATAATCTATTTTTCTTTTTTAATTTCTTTATTTTTCTCCTAAGTCCTCTGAAAATCTTAATAAATAACCATCTGGATCTTGAATCAAGAATTCTTTATTTCCTAACAATTTATTATCTTGCCTGTACCAATTTTCTTCAATATCAAAAGCTATTTTATATCCACTAGTTTTCAAAGCATCATGTATTTTTTCTACATTACTTACTTCTATCTGAAAATTAACACCATTTCCGTATGGGTGTTTTAATTCACCTATACTCCATTTTTCATTTTCTTCCAATTCTTGTAACATAAACTGTGTTCCTTGATAAGAAATAAATACGAATTTATTTTCAGGTCTTTGATACTCTATTTTAAACCCAATACTATTTACATAAAATTTCAAACTTTCATTTAAATTACTAACTGATAATTCTGGTATTAATTTGTTAAACTTCATATTTATTCTCCATTCTTTATTCTTTGGTTATTATACCAAACTTTCTTTTTATATTCAATTGTTCTATAGTCTTTTATTTGACACACTAAATCAAACCTGCTAAAATATACATGTACGCAAAAGCATTAGTTCGTTGATTCCACAGCTAAGTGGAGAAAGGATAGTTTATGTATATTTTATCTCATTCGGACTGCTTGTCAATATCATTTGACTTTGCAGTCTTCAACGTATTCTTCACATCAGGTAATTATCCTGATCCTATTGAAGAAATTGGAAAAGTCAATGTTATAATTTCAAAAACAGGAAACTTTTCTACTTCTTCGTACTTTTCGCCTACTATCTCTGATACAATCAAATCAAATTTGGTTGAAAAAGCTGTTGCCCATTGTAGAGAACGGTTCTATCTGACAACCAAGAGAGATTGACGAAAAAAAAGCGTGCCGAAATTCGGATTTTCCTTTTTCGGTACGTTTTTTATATTATTACATATATTATTTTATATTATTTAAACCACAAAACTTTATACCATCCCCCTATAAAAGGAGGATAGTCAAGGTTTGTTCTTATAAACTCTATTTTTTTTCAAACAGAGCTAGAACAACTACTCCAAGCACAAGTAGTGCTACAAGTATAATTCCTCCTGCCATATTTTCCTCCTTTTGGTCTTCACAGCATTTTGCTGCAGGGATTATCAACTTTTGTTGTAGTGAAATTATATCACCTTTATATGTATAAGTCAAAAGTTCTTACCGACATATTTATTTTTTACTTATGTATTAAATCCTCCTACCTATTTACTTTACATATGTTATATTTAACTTTTTTATTTCATTTTTGCTTAACAATGTTTTCATTTGCTCAAAACTGCACCTTTTGTATGTTTTATTAAAAATCCATCATCCTTTTTATATATCTCTATTATATCTATTCTAATAAAAGCATTATCTAGTTTTTTCAAATACAAATAAAACTGAATTGATTTTATCAAATGTTTTTTCTTATAATATGTAATCGAATCTATAGGTTCTCCATATTTTTTATTAGTTCTAGTTTTAACTTCAACAAAAACAATTTCTTTTATATCTCTAGCTATTATATCAATTTCGCCTTGCCTGCAACTAAAATTCCTCTCTAATATTTTATAACCATTTTTAATTAAATAAATTTCTGCTATTTCTTCACCAGTTTTTCCCAAATTATGTCTTATATACATTAATTTTCATCACTTTCTTTATTAATCTTTTTATTTGTTATATATAATTATATCTTCCATATAATTGTATAATTTTTTATAGTCTTGCATAGTTATTCCCTGGCAGATTTTTTATCAAACCTTCCAATTCCATCATTGTTAATTTTTGATTCAGTTCTTCTATTTTTAAATTACTTTTTCTTGATAAACTTTCTATATTTATTGGATAATATCCGTATAAAATTATAAAGTTCTATATATTCTTCATCTATTATTTTTTCCTTATTAAATTTTTCTAAATCTATTCTTTCTATATTTTTATCATCTTCTACATATTCTATTTTTATTTCTAACTCTTTTAGTATATCTTTAGGATCTGTAACTAAAATTGCACCTTTTTTTATTAACTCATTAGTTCCTCTCCCTTTAACTTCTCCTAGATTTCTTGGTAAACAAAAAACCTTTTTACTTTGCTCAAACCCTAATCTTGCTGTAATTGTACTTCCACTTTTATATGCAGCTTCTATAACTAGTATTCCAAGTGAAATCCCGCTAACTATTCTATTTCTTTTTGGAAAATTTTTAGAATCTATTTTAGTTCCTTTTTCATATTCCGAAATAATACATCCCCCATTTTCCAATATCTTTTTATAAAGTTCTTTATTTTCTTTTGGATATATTATATCTAATCCACTCCCCAAAACAGCTATAGTTTTTCCTTTATAATCTTTTGAAAATTCATGTGCTACCGTATCTATTCCAATAGCAAGTCCACTTACTATTGTTATATTATTTTTGGATAACTCTTTTGCAAATTCTTCTGCATATTTTATTCCATAATTTGTACAATTTCTTGAACCTACTATAGCTATAGACTTATTGTTTAAAAGTTTTTCATCACCTTCAATATACAATTGTTTTGGTGGATTTTTTATTTCTTTCAATCTTTTAGGATATTTAATATCTGTAATTTTTATTGTTTTCATAAATAGCTTTTACTGCCTTTCTTAAATTTATAATCACATTTTAATTTTTAAAATATCTTTTATCTAAATTTCTATATTGTACAGCTTCTGCAACATGCGTTTTCAGTATATTTTTTTCATTTGCTAAATCTGCTATAGTTCTTGCTACTTTTAAAATTCTTCCATATGCTCTTGCAGATAGCCCTAACCTATTAAATGCTAATTCTAATATCTGTTTTCCTTTACTATCTAACTTACAATATTTTTCAATTAATTTTGGTGTCAAAGCAGAGTTCGAATATATTTTTTCTTTTTTATATCTATCTTGCTGAATTTTTCTTGCATCATTAACTCTTTTCTTTACTTCCTGCGATGTTTCTATTTTAGTATTATTTTCTAAGTTTTGATATTTCACTTGGCTAACTTCAATTTGTATATCTATTCTATCTAATAGTGGACCACTAATTTTTCCTATATATCTAGATATAGATTGTTCTGAACAAGAACATTCCTTTTCTCTAGAACCTAAATATCCACAAGGACATGGATTCATTGAAGCAATAAACATAAAATTGCATGGGTATGTCAAGCTTGCATTAACTCTGCTTATTGTTACTACCTTATCTTCCAAAGGTCCTCTTAAAACTTCTAAAGTATTTTTATTAAATTCTGGCAGTTCATCTAAAAATAGAACTCCATTATGTGCTAAACTTATTTCACCAGGTTTTGGAATTCTTCCTCCTCCTATTAAAGATATACTAGAAACAGTATGATGTGGTGATCTAAATGGTCTTTTAGTAATTAAAGCCACATTTTTTTCTAAAATTCCTGCAATACTGTGGATTTTTGTTGTTTCTAACGATTCTTCAAAAGTCAAGTCTGGCAATATACTTGGTACTCTTCTTGCAAGCATTGTTTTTCCAGATCCCGGCGACCCTATTAATAAACAATTATGACCTCCTGCAGCAGCTATCTCTAGAGCTCGCTTTATGTTTTCTTGTCCTTTTACCTCTGAAAAATCTAAAATTTCTGCTTCTCTATTATGAAACAATTTTTTAAAATCAAATTTTGTACTTTCTATATGTATTCTATAATTTAAAAAATTTACTACTTCTATCAAAGATTTTGCACCTATAACTTCTATTTCTTTTACTACAGCTGCTTCTTTTGTATTTTCTATTGGTAATATAACTCTTTTTATTCCTAATTTTTTTGCTTCTATACACATTGGTAATACACCATTTACTTTATTTATTTTTCCATCTAAAGAAAGCTCACCAATAAATATTGTATCTTCAATACTTTTTTTGTTTATATTTCCACTACATGCAAGTATTCCTATTGCAATTGGTAAATCAAAAAAAGAGCCTTCTTTTTTTATATCTGCTGGTGATAAATTTACTACAATTTTTCTACTTTGCATATCATATCCAGAATTTTTTATAGCTGTTCTTACTCGTTCTTTTGCTTCTTTCACACTAGCATCTGGAAGCCCAACAATGTCCCAACAAGGAATACCTGCAGACACATCAATTTCTATATTTACTAAATATCCTTCTAATCCTATTAAAGACATACTTTTTATAATAGATAACAAACTAATATCTACCTTCTTTCATTTTTATTTTTACTTTTTGGGAAATTTTTTTAGAATTAAATTAACTAGATTTTTGCATTAATATAATTTTTATATATTGTAAATCGATTATTAATTATAAAGAACTACTAACTGTTAAATTACAGATTAAACTTTTATAAAATATTTATATTTTTACTTTGTAGTAAACTTATAAATATATAATTATTTTGCTTTTTACTATACATATCATGATTTACATATTTTGTAAATAGTTTTTTTGTTTTTTTAAAAAAAAGATTAAAATAATATCAATTTATTTTAATCTTTACTAATATTTAAATTTTAATTATATATTTTTTAAGAATATAATTTTTTTATTTTTCATTTTTTTCTTCATCTTCACCTTTAATTTTTTCTTTAATTACACTAGTTTTTTCTTCTACATTTTTTCTTAACGCTTTTTCTTTTTTCTTGATTTCTTCTTTTTTCTCTTTTAATTTAAATTTCACTGCTTGAAGTTTTGGATATGCATTAACTAATCTTCTATGAAGTACAGATTTATTTTCTAATATTTCTTTAACTTTTTTAGTAATTTCTTCTGTATTATCTAGCTCTTTTCCAAGATCTTTTTCAGTTTTCTTTACATATCTTATAACTATTCCTGAAATAATATTATCACATGTATATATTATTAATAATATTCCTGACAATACATTTAATATTATTGGTGGAATAGCCTCTATTTTTCCTATAAAGAATGGATTAAGAATATACATTATTAATAATCCTAATATTCCGAAAGGAATTACTGTTTCTAAACACACTCTTCCATTTATATTAAATTTTTTAGTACTATAATCCCACCATCTTGCTTTATAAATCTTCTCCATAAAATAACTAGTCAAATATTCTAAAGTTCCACAAACTACAATTGCCATAACAAATAAAACTATTGGGTCACTTGTGTATCTTTTTAATAAAATAGTTATAAGTAAAGCTCCATAACCATAAATAGGACAATACGGTCCTATTAAAAAACCTCTATTTATAAATCGTTTGTATTGTACTAATTTACATGTTACTTCCATTATCCATCCTAAAATTGCATATATCATAAATAGCAAAAAATATACTTTTACATCATACCCAAATATTACCAACGTTTTTCCTCCATTCATTTGTTTATCTAAATATAACATATCATTATTTTTTTCTCAAGAACTTCTATTGACTATTATTCCAATATTATAAATATATAATTCAAAAAAAAAAGAAGGTACTTTATTTGACTTCTTCCTTTTTTGATATATAATCTTATGTTTTTTTATCTTAAATTTAATTATTGTTTTTATTTGAAATTAAACTAATTATTCTTCCAGCAAATTCTGAAAAGTTTTGTGATTGTATAATAACTTTTCCTGGACCAACTAACCTTGTTAAGAATAATCCTTCTCCTCCTAAAAATATATTTCCTAATCCCTTTATAGTTTCTATTTCATATGAAACTGTATTTTCAAATCCAACTACATTTCCTATATTTACTTTCAACACTTCTCCTGGTGCTAAGACTTTTTCTATTGGATCTCCATCTACCTCTAAAAAAAGAATTCCATTTCCTGCAGCTTTTTGTAATATAAAACCTTCTCCTCCAAATAGTCCAGCAGAAAACTTTTTAGTAAAAGCTATACTTACATCTACTCCTGGCTCTGCACATAAAAATGAATTTTTTTGCATTGTAAATCCCCTTGGATGTTCTCCCAAATCAATTCCAACAATATCTCCTGGCACTGTTGATGCAAAAGCGACTTTAGCTCCATCCATATCTGCTGTATATGTATTCATAAAAATTGATTCTCCTGTAAACATTCTTCCAAGACTTTTCATTACTCCGCCTCTTGCATTAGTTGTCATATTTATTCCTTCTGTTTGCCATACCATTCCACCTTTTTGCGAATACATTGATTCTCCTCTATTTAGTGTAACTTCTACTGTTGGTACAGTTTTTCCTATAATTTCATATCTCATATTTTCGCTCTCCTTTTTATTTTTCTTATGCTTCTTTTAATTTTTTCTATTGTACTTTTTTAATATAGCATTAACTTTTTTTTATTTCAATAGCTTGATATATAATTATCAATTTTTATTAGTTATACAACTACTTTTTCACTAAATATTTTCAACATCCACATTTAATCTTTTAAAATTATTATATATTTTAGTCATATTTCTGTATCTACCTTGTTTTAATTCATACATATAATTTTCTTTTTCAATATTTAATTTATCTGATGATAATTCTTTATCTATATCATATGGGACTTTAATAAATTGAAATGAAATATCTGAAGAATATTTTTTACTATCATATTCTCCTTCAATAATTAAATAATTACTTTTTGTTGTTTCCATTACATTACTATCTTTCAAAGGGTTTCTTATAACATCAAATGAATTTCCAACACTTCCAACATTTATTATCGTCTTATTATATATTTTATCCATATATTGATGATGAATATGACCATATATAACAACATCTGCATTTTTTTGACTCATAGTATTATTACTTGGGTAAAACATTTTCAATTTTGTTTGTATTTCATCATTATTTATAATTACTATATTATCTTTTTCTGGTGTTGCATGAAAAAGTCTAACTAAACTTCCACTCATATAAAATTCATATGAAAATGGTAAATTTAATAAATATTTTCTTTCTTCATCATTTAACATTGATTGGTTCCAATTTATTCTTTTTACTTCCTCTTCTGAAAGTTCATTTATATCATTATGTTCTTCTGAAAAATACCTATCACAATTTCCTCTTAACACAATATCACAATTTTCCTTTATTAACTCTATACATTCTTTTGGATGAACACCTTTTGCGATAATATCTCCTAAACATATTATTTTATCAACTTTTCTTTTTTTTATATCTTCTAATGTTGATTTTAAAGCCTCCAAATTTGCGTGAATATCTGAAATAATAGCAATCTTCATAAATCTCTCCTTCTATATTTTTTAAGATTATATCAAAAAGATTTTTTAGTGTAAATATTTTAAATAGTCTAAATTTTACTATTTTTATTACAATTTAAATATACGATATAATCCTATTTATAACTTTCTCAAAAATCTATCTATGTTTTTATCTATTGGTTTTTTAGATTTTTTGTAGTATACTATTTATAAATTTATAATAAGGAGATAAGTTATGGAAAAACGTGATTTATATGATATCAATAGAAACCTAACTGGAGAAACAATTTTTAAAGATGAAAAAACACCAAAAGACAGATATATTTTGGTAGTTCTTGTATTTATTCAAAACTCAAAAGGTGATTTTTTGATTCAAAAGAGAAGTAAATTAAAAGACAGTAAATATGGTTCAACTGGAGGTCATCCTAAAACTGGTGAAAACAGTATTCAAGGAATGATGACAGAAATAAAAGAAGAAATCGGTTTAGATGTTCAAAAAGATGATTTAAAATTATTTTATTCTGACCGTGATGATAAAGATCAAGTATTTTTTGATTTGTATTATATGAAAAAAGATCTTGATATTAACACTCTTGTTCTTCAAGAAGAAGAAGTTGAATCTATTGAATGGGATTCTTTAGAAGATATCCAAGCTTTAAGAGACGCTGGAAAATTCAAAAGAGCTCATGCAGAAGCATTTGATAGATTACTTAAATTAATGAATAATAACTAACATTTTTTTGTTTTTATAAAATCAAATATATTTATTTAACTATTTTAGTCATTTGAATAAAGAAAAAAACTATTTTACAAGAAGTGAAAAAGTAAAAAAATACTTTTACTATTTTTTAATTAAGAAAAGAAGTGCAGTTTAAAATATATTTTAAACTACACCTCTTTTTATTTTAAAATTTTGTTCAAAAATTCAGTAAAAAACGCATACCATTTTCTATTCTTTTTATATATTGTTATAGAATTATTATCTATTTTTTTTGTTTTTCTGTTTTTAAATAAATTATCATAATTAAAACTTTCTCTATTACTTCTCTCTTTTCTTTCTTTACTTAGAATTTGCTGTTTTTGAACATCTGTTGTCCAATAATCTCTATAGAAATTAGCTAAAATCGACTTAGTTTCATTTAATAAATTTTGTTTTTCAAAAGGAAGATTAAAATCAATTTTAAAAACATAATTTAAATCTGCTTTATTCTTTAAAGTTTCTATTATATCATATGGTATTTTTTTCTTTTCTTCAGCCGGTATATACTTTAATATTTCTAAAACTTCAACATATGCCTTAGGATAATTATTAATCATTTTTTATTAATCACCTTCTCAAATTTCTCTTTCGTTTAATTCTTTCACTTTATCATCTTTTAATTTTCTAGCAGCTTCATCTTTATCTTCTTGTCTCTGATTAGCCGTAGCTTCTCCAATTTCTCCGTGTTGTTATCTGATAATTTTCTGCTCTCTTTTTTTCCATTTCAACTACAATACTCTCACTTTTAGCTATTAGCTCTGTTCTTTTTCTAGTTAGTTCTGTATCTTTTTTATCAAAAAGGTTTTGCATCAAACTTAAATATGGTAAACGTCTATATTCCTCAATAGTACTATTTAATTCTTCTAAATTTTCCTTTCCAAAAATGTTATATACATACTCCATATCTTGACTTATCATTGCTTTAGGTAATTCTGCTGCAAAAGCTAAAACAAAACTTTTAGTTATTACATTCATTTGTTCATATGATGTATATCCATAAACAGTTGATGCTTTTTCATCATCTATTAAATAAACTCCTTGATTATGCAGCCTGCTCGTAACTACTCCTGATAAATATTGATGCAAATTTTCAGATAACAATTCACATTTTCTTATATTATGCTCATATTTATTTTCAGTTTTATCTCCTTTATTTTTTTCTTCTTCTGTTACTAATTCTTCGTCCATTTCATCAAATCCAGTTTTTATATGAAATTTACCATCATTAGTTTCCTTCATTGACAACTCTACAACGTGTAATATCTCGTGTATAAGTACTACATCTCCATATTGATCACCTAACATATCTATTGGAAAGTGTAAAATATTAAAATTAGTATATTCACCATTTTCATCTTTTATAACATTTGGACATATACATGTTACATGTTGATTCATAAAATCCATTCCAAATTCATCTTCTATACCCAAATTAAAATTTTCTAAAATTCCTGCACAATCATTATAATTACTTGTTTTTAAAAAAAATTCTTTTTCTTTTTTTAATTCATTTTTCTCTTTTTCTTCACAAATTCTATCTACAAACATTTTGTTTGGAAATATACTTTTTACATTTTCATTACTTTCATATGCAGAATAATCATTTCCAAGGTCAATTCCTTTTAATTTAAAATATTTAATTCTATTTTCTCTTGCTTTTTGAGCTTCATAAGTATTTTCATGAATAATACCATCATATTTACTATTAAAAGATTCTAAAATAAAGCTACCTGAATACAGACCATTTGGATCTGCAATATTTTCAAGTTGCCACTTATCTTTAATATCTAAACTTAACATTTTCTTTATATTTTCTTGTTCTGTTTTTGTTACATATGGCATAATATTTTCAAAAAAATTTTTTTCGTATTCTAAATCTATATCTTTTCTTATTTTACTACATTGTTCAAAATATTCCCTTATGTCTTTGTTTTCTCTTTCAAAAGCCTCATATTCTTCCTTATATTTTGCTGCTATCTCATAAATTTTTTTTGCTTTTTCTAATGCTTTTTTACCTTCTTCAGATGTAATAACTTCATCATAATTTTCAGCATCTATAGAAAGACCATAAAACTGTAATACTTTACATCTATTCGCTTTAACATGTTCTATTGTATATGAACTTTTTCCTTTTAACTTATCATCATCAAAGTCAAATATATTTCCATTAGTACTAAATCTTCCTAAAAAACTAAAATATACTTTTAATATATCTGAGCATTCTTCTGTAAAACCGTGAACTATATCCATTTTTATATACTTCGTCTTCTACTTTATCAGAAATTTCCATTCCAATTTCTCTTAAAAATTTTATTCCTAGTAATCTTTCTTTTCTATTTTTCTTTTGATACCAATTAGTTTTCATTTGGTCATATGTTGCATATGAATTTATATAGATTCTTTTTAATCTATCTTCTATTAAATCTCTATTTTCTTCTCCATAAACACTTACTACTGCATCTATAATCTTTGGTGCTATTTCTTCCATTTTAATATTATATTTATCAAATATCCTCTTATCTATCTCCATTGTACTTTATCCTCATTATTAATATTAACCATTTCTATCACTTTTTTTACTTCATTCGGAATTTTATTTCTATAAAACATTTTCTCTGCTTTTTGTTCATTATATCTAATTTCTACTTCTACTATCAAACCATCAATAACATTACTATTACTATTTACACTTTTTAATTTATTAATGTTTTTTTCTATTTCATATGTACATTCTAATACACCATCTTCTATTTTACATTTCCTTTTGCTTATGCTTTTACCTAATATTTCAATAACAGTCTCTTCATTCAGTATAAAATCAAATTCATACATAAATGTTTTTCCAAAACTTCTTCCTAATATTATTTTTAAATTTTGAATTTTGTTCATATTTTCTCCTCTCACTTTAAAAACAACTTTCTAAACTTATTATAATAAAACAATATTTCTATGTAAATATATATTACCTTATTTTTAATTAGAATTGATATTAAAAATAACATCAAAATTATATTTAAATTGACATTTACATAAACAAGTGGTATAATTTTGAACTATCATCATATGCAAAAAGCAGTTGTTGTATTTTAAATTCCGTACTATAACTTGCTACGCAAAAGGAATTTGGAAAGGATTTTGTCATGTTAATTGACATTTCTTCATTAGATAAGGCTGCTATATTGGCAAGCCTTTACAACAAAGCATGGAATCAAGATCAGGATGGAGACTATTCTCCCAAGGAGATGACTCTCGATGAAGCTAAAGGAATCTTAGATTTCTGTAAAGTCATCACATCCTTAGGAGGTAAAACTCTCCTAGTTGATCTAACATCCAACTTGTTAAATACTAGTTGGTATGATTCCTATAACGGTTTGGGCACAGGCTTTCTTGCTGTCAAAGCCGCTACTTGTTAAAAAAATACTGAGGAGCATTTAATTTATTTAGTGCTTCTCAGTCTCATTTTATATGTTTTTGTTATATATTTTTCCAAGCTGTTGCATTTTATGTAAATTTGTTGTATAATAGATTCATACAAATCGTATAAATTTGCTAAGAGGTACCCTAACCATAAAAAATGGTTTCAATTCTACTCTTTGCAAATTCGCCCAATGGATTGATTTTTCCTAGGAGGAAAAAAAATGGAAACATCAAATATCTACACAATCGGCGCAACCGGAGAAAAAATTTGCCTTGAAAAGGGCGTACTGGTTGCATGTTTCACCAATGCAAGTGGTGGTGTTTTTCACTACTACATCTCGCCCGCAGATTGGATGAGTTACAAGTCCACTCACCATGATGCAGATTTTGACTTTGATTTAATTTCGAAGTCTATCCCTGGCAAGCACGAACTCGTTGGTGGACCGTTTATCATTGAAGTAGTATAACACCTACTTTTTTGGTAGCAAAACTTACATCAGCAAAAAGGATTTTCCATTTTGCCCCGTCCCCATTGACATTGAAAAATTGGGGAGTGGGGCAATTTTTATACAAATTCTTCCCAAACTATATTGGCTAAATCTATACCTTTATTAGTTAATTTTATTGTATTTATATCTATTTCAATTAATTCTTCTTCAACTAATTTACTTAGTTCTTTCCTGAATAAATATAAAGGATTATCTATAAATTTATTTTTAAATTCTGTAATATTTACTCCTTCTATTTTCCTTAAACCTAATAACATATATTCTTTTTTTGCTTCATCTATAGTTTGAATTTCGTGTATTTCTTTATTTTTTTCAAATTCATTATTTTTTATATTTTTAATATATTCTTCTATATTTTCTATATTAGAATATCTAATAGATTTAAAATATGAATGTGCAGCAGCTCCAAAACCTAAATACTCTTTTTGATTCCAACAATTCATATTATGTTTTGATTCAAATCCTTTTTTAGCAAAATTTGATATTTCATAATGATTATATCCATTATCTTGTAACTGATTTTTTACATTCCAATACATTTCTCTTTCCAATTCATCTTTTGGTAGGCTTAACTCTCCTTTTTTTATTTTCTTTGCTATTTTAGTTCCTTCCTCTAAAATTAAAGAGTATACTGAAATGTGGTTTGGTTTTAAATTAATTACTTTTTTTACAGAATCATTTACTTCCTCCAACTTTTGGTTTGGAAGTCCTATCATTAAATCTACATTAATATTTTTAAAACCTATGTTTTTTGCCATATTATAACTTTCTAAAAATTGTTCATATGTATGTATTCTTCCTAACATTTTTAACAATTCATTATTTGTAGATTGCAACCCCATACTTAGTCTATTAATTCCCACTTCTTTATATATTTCTAATTTATTTTCATTTACTGTTCCTGGATTTACTTCTATTGTTATTTCAGTTTCTTTGTCTATATCAAAACTTTCTTTTAATATATATATAATATCTTTAATATGATTTTCATTTATAAAAGATGGTGTACCACCTCCTATATAAATTGTATCTATACCGAATTTACTTTTATTTTTTTTACTTTCTATCTCCTTTTTTAAACACTTTATATATTCATCTACTAAATTTTCTTTATTACAATAACTAACAAAATCACAATAAAAACATTTTTTCATACAAAAAGGAATATGTACATATATTCCTATTTTTTTCATATTATTACCTCTTTTCTAAATTCTCTAAAATTCATTTTTATTAATTATTTTCATTTGCTTTTCTAAGTTCATTTGCAATTTCTGATATAGCTTTCATTCTATGATTAACTCCAGATTTACTTGTTTTAATATCTAACATATTTCCAAGTTCTGCTAATGATGCTTCTGGATTTTTCAATCTAAGTTCTGCTAATTCTTGTAAATTTTTAGGCAAATTTTTAAATTTATTTTTATCTTTTATAAATTTTATATCTTCAATTTGTTTCAAACTTGCATTAATAGTTTTATTAAGATTAGCTGTTTCACAATTTACTATTCTATTAACATTATTTCTCATATCTCTTACAACTCTAATTTCCTCAAACTTTAGAACTGAACTGCTTGCTCCCATAAAAGCTAATATCTTAGAAATTGTTTCTCCTTCTTTACTATAAAGAGAATATTTATTATTTTTATCTAATATTTTACATTCTATTTTATATTCTTTTAAAATATCAGCAATATATTTAGCATTTTCTCTTAATGTAAATACAATTTCTAAATGATATTTGTTTTCTGGATTATTAACAGAACCACCTCCTAAAAAAGCTCCTCTTACTAAAGCCTTTTTATTAGCCTCGTCAAAATTTCCTAAGTCTTCTTTTATTATTCCATTTTCAATATTATTATCAATTCTGCTTAAAAGATCTTCTTTTCCAAAAGAAATAGTGAAAATTTTACCTTGAATATCAATTTCATGATCTAATATATTTAAATTACTTAACAATTTACTAAATCGATTTATATTATATTCACTTTCTGTTGAAAATTTAACAATTCTATTCTCTACAGTAGTATTATTAGTTATTAAATATCCTAATAATTCTGATTTTACACTTTTTTTATTATTAAGATTGCTTAACTTACTTAATTCTTGTTTAATATCTGAAGAAAAAGACATATAATAAAATCACACCTTTCTTTATAAATTTATATATACAGTTTTATAGTAAATCTCTATTTTTTGTTTATAGTTTACTAATGATTATTTTCTTTTTGTAATAATTACTCTATCAATTCCAGCTAAATCTTTTACACAGCATATGTCTCCATAATTCTTAACATTTTTTAACAAACTAATAACATCATCTTTTTGGTCATACCCAATTTCCAAATATAACATTCCATCTTTTTTTAAATATTTAAATGCATTATTTACAATATTTCTATAAAAGTCTAAACCATCCTTTCCTCCATCTAAAGCAAGATGTGGTTCATTTTGTACCTGTTTTTCTAAACTCTCTATAATTTCAGTTTTTATGTATGGTGGATTAGAAACAATAATATCAAAACAATTTTCATTTATATTATTAAATAAATCAGATAAAATAAAATGCATATTTTTATGCACAAGATTTCTCTCAGCATTTAATTTTGCAATTTGCAATGCTTTCATACTAATATCTGTACAAGTTATTTTAGCATTTTTGATATATTTTGCTAAACTTATACCAATTGCCCCACTCCCTGTGCATAAGTCCAATATTTTTAATTCATTTTCCTTAGTATTATTATAATTTTTTATAACTTCTTCCACCAAAATTTCTGTATCAGGTTGTGGAATTAAAACATTCTCATCTACATAAAAATTCAATTTCATAAATTCCTGTTTATTAGTTATATATTGAATTGGTAATCCATTTACAATTTTATTAATATACAACATATATTCATTTAATTCATATTCGTCTAGTTCCTTTTCTCCATTTGCTATTACATAACTTTGTGATTCTTTTAATATATATTGTATTAATATTTTTGCTTGTAAATTTGCATCATCTATATTATTTTGCTTTAATAAACTCCTCGCTTTATTTATAGCTTCATTTATTTTCAAAAGTAGTCCCCCTATATTTTATTTAATCTCTATTATATCCCCATCTTAGTTCTTTGCACTTTTTATAATTATCTCTATATTTTTTTTCTAAGTCTTCTGTAATCTCTATTTTTTCTACTCTTTCATCTTCTAGTGGAACTTTAAACATTATTATTGGATTCTTATGTTCATCTGATAAATATGTTTTAGGTAGAACATATCTATCCATACCAAATACTGTTGATGTTGCTCCATTATCTCTAATATAATCTATAAATGTTATTTCAGCTGCTTGTATACTTTCTTCTGAAGTACCATATTGTACATTACTATATCTCGCATCATATTTAAATATATCTGCTTTTAAGCTTTCTTCCATTGTAATTCCATTTTCTATCTTATAATAATAATTTATTTGATCATATATTCTTTTATATTTTTCATCAGTATAACTAATTTTTATATTACCAGATTCATCATATGTTACCAATTCGTCTATAGAGTCTAACAAATCACAAGCTCTGTTTAAACTATCTTGCTTAGATTCTTTTTGTTTTGATTCTTCAGTTATATTTAATAAAGCTGCTAATAAAATAGCATCTTCTGGTTTAAATTGATATGCTTTAATTACATCTCTTGGTAAGATATTTGCTAATAAATATTCTGCTCTAATGCAAGGTTCATATCCTTTTCCATAATTAGAATACTCATTAATACTATTTAAGAATTGATAATTCTCTTCTATAAGACCTTCTTCATTCAATCTCCTTAGTACTTCTCTTGTAGTTAATTCATTACTAAGTTCTAAAGTAAGTCTATTTGTATTACTAGCTTGAAAAACATGTAATATTTCATGTACTAAATCCGTTAAATCAGCATTTTCTAAGTCTGTTGCTTTATATATTTGTATCACATTTTTATTTATATAGTATGCTGCAGTTACTTGACTATTTTCATTTTCTTCTTCTATATATTCGATCTTTAAATCTGATAATCTTTTTATTATTAAATCTAGATCCATATACTCGTAGTTTTCATCAAAAACAAATTTCAATTTATTAATAATCTCTTTTTCTCCATTACTTAAATTTTGATTATCTTCTATAGCTTTTTGTATCTTCCCATAATCAAATTTTTCTTTTTTCTTAAATAAATCTAGTTCATATTGTTCTGTTATCCCAAAACTAGATTGCATTCCTTCTTGTCTAGGATTATATTCATCTTTTGCAAATGAACATCTTGAAATAAGATTTAATGAAATTCCTGCTGCAACTAGAACTAATAATGTTCTATCTTTATATGTTAGTAATCTATTTATAAAACTTTTTTTCTTATTATTTTCTTGATTTTCACTATTTTCACTTTCTTGATTATTATAAAGAACTATTGGCATATTGTTATATCTAAAATTCAATTTTTGGTTATCTTCTTCATCTGCCAATTTTCGTTTATTATTTATAATTTCACACCAATAATATAATTTTTTATTTATATCATAAAAGAATTCAAACTTTTTTCCATATAATTCTTTTGTTCCTAATTCTATTGAACTATCTTTATCTATCTTTAAAGAATTATAAACAAAATTTAAAATATTTAAATCTTGTTTATCTATATCTGTAATAACTTTTTTATTTTCATAAACTACATATGCAATTTTATTTTCATTACTTAATATAATAAAATATTGTTTATTTTTATAACTAAATTTGGTAATTATCCTATATGAATTTTTCATTAAATTTCATCCTTCCATATTTTAACATTAATTATTTTAACATAAAATCTATATATAATCAAATCTTCTGTTTTTATCACAATTTATCAAAATTCATTTATTTTAAGTCATTTCTAATTATATAAATATTGGCTGTATATTTTTAAACATAAATATATATTTTTTACTTTTTGACTAAATACTGAAAAACACAAAAAAAAGCCCCGCTTTAGCCGCAAGGTGAATGAAATTTTAAGGACCTGCTTTCACAGGTGGGTGTCTTGTTAAATGCTTATGGGTTTCTTACATAAATGCAAGCATACACGCCACAATTAAAGGCAGACTCCCGTTTAATGTTTGTTGGTTCTAAAATCTCAGTCTACACGTACTATGCAGGGAAAATTAATATCTTATTTATTTTCTAACTTATAAAAAAGTTAAATTTATTTTTAGAAAATTATTATTTTCTAATGTAACTATATATTAGCATATTAAATTAATTATTTCAAGAAGTTTTTTTATTAAATTATATTGTAAAAATATATCTAATTAATACAAAGCTCTCTCTTTTTTACTTTTTCTACTTAAATCATATATATTTATTATTTGATTTTTATTTAATATTATGCTACAATTAATAAAATTATGACCATTTTATATTTTTATTTTATTAATTTTAATACATTTTTTCTGTAGATTATTAAATTTATAAAATTCATGATTTATATAGGTCTAAATTTACATTTCTTTAATATTTTTTCATTTTAGAATTATATCTCTTTTTAAGAGTTCATTATCAATATTTCCAATTCCAATAAATTTATTATTATTATATATTTTATAAATTCCATTTGGCATTTTATATGTTAGCTTTACACCATTTAAAAACATATTTAATTTTCTATCGTCTAAACTTATACTTTCATTATTTATAAAATATTCTTCCAAAGTAATAAAATATTTTTTTAAAATTTCTTTATTTTCTTTATTTCTTTCCAATTCTTCTATTTCTATAGAATCTTTTATCTCAAATTTTCCAACTTTTAGTCTTTTAAGTTCTTCCATATACCCTACTGTATCTAACTTTTTTGCAATATCCTCACATAAACTTCTTATATATGTTCCTTTAGAACAGTGCACTTTAAAATCAATTTTATTATCATTAATATTTTGTAATTCTATATTATATATTTCTATTTTTCTTGGCTCTACTTCTATATTTAGTCCTTTTCTTGCATACTCATATAACTTTTTTCCATTTACCTTTATTGCAGAATACATTGGAGGAACTTGACTAATTTTACCAACAAAAGAATTTAATACTTTACCGAACATTCTCTATAGTCAATAAAGATTTATCAATACTTTTCTCATCTATTATTTTTCCTTCTGAATCTAATGTATCAGTTTTTTTTCCTAAAAACAATCTAACTTCATATATTTTATCATGTTCTATTAAGTATTTAGATAATTTCGTACCTTCTCCTATTAATAATGGTAATACACCTGTAGCATTTGGATCAAGAGTACCTGTATGCCCTACTTTTTCTTTAAATATTTTTTTCACTCTATATACGACATCATGTGATGTTATTCCTTTTGGTTTATTTACTATAATAATTCCATCCATATCTTTTCTCCTTAAGATAATATTTTTATATAATAGAGAATCTTTGATAATTTTACTATTATATAAAAAAGCAAGAACGTAAAAAAGTTTCTTGCCCTTATTTATTTTTTATTTTAAAAATAATTTAACTTCATTAATTATTTTATCTCTAGCTTGTTCTATAGAACATCCGCATATTGCAACCTGCTGCTCTTGGATGACCGCCTCCACCAAACAATAATGCCACATCAGAAACATTAACATATTCATTTGAGCGAAGTGAAATTTTTAGTCCTTTTTCAGGAACTTCTCTAATAAATATTGATACTTCAACACCCTCAATATCTCTTCCTATATCAACAATTCCTTCATGATCTCCTGTTTCTGCATTTACTTTATCTTCATCTGCTTTAGTTATATATGTAAAAGCAATTTTTCCATCTTCGAAAAATTGTAATCGATCAGATGCTATTCTATTTAATTCAAAGTTTGATTTTGTTCTTGTTTGTAAAACTTTTCTATATACAGATGAAACATTTACTCCTTTATTTAATAACCATGCTACGAATTCAAATGTTTCTGCAGTTACTCCAGAATATTTAAATCCACCTGTATCTGTTATAATTCCTGCCAATATACAAGTACCAATATCTTTTGTTATTTCTATATGAAAATAATTTAATATAACAATTAATATTTGTGCACAAGCTGGTGCATCAGGATTTACAAAATTCAAATCTGCATACATAGTATTTGTGCCATGGTGATCTATTGCAATCTTTGTTTTTGCATTTTCAAAATATTTAGCAAATCCATTTAACATTTTAATTGTTGCACAATCAAGTGATATTGCTAAATCATACTTTTCAATACTACTTTCTTTTTTTATTTCACTTGTTCCAGGTAAAAATTCAAATGTTCTAGAATACTCTGGTATTATAACATCTGGATTCTTCCCATAGGATTTAAGTGCATTATATAAAGCTAAACTACTTCCAATTGCATCACCGTCAGGGTTTTCATGTGTTAATATTACAATAGTTTTTGCTTTATTTATCTCTTCTAAAATATTATCTAATGTCATCTAAGCTCTCCTTTTTATTTTGCTTAACAAAATTTCAAATTAATTTAAGTATAAAGCTTTTTATCTGCACATTTTATATAAAAGACATTATAATATATAAAATGTGCTTCAAATTGCTATTTTACTCTTTGTCTTTTGAATTTAAATCTTTTAAGATTGAATCAATTTTTGCACCATATTCAATAGAATCATCTTTTTCAAATATAATTTGTGGAGTTATTCTTAAATTTATAGTTCTTGCAATTTGTGTACGAATAAATCCTGCTGAATCTTGAAGTGCTTTCATTGTTTTTTCTTCACTTTTTGCATTTAGTATACTAACATATACTTTAGCATATTTTAAATCAGGAGTTATTTTGGCTCTTGTAACACTAATAAGTCCTGTTAAATTCGGATCTTTCAATTCAAAACTAATAATATGACTAATTTCTTTTCTTAGTTCCTCATTGATTCTTCCAAGTCTTGTATCATTTTTTGCCATTTTTTTCCCTCCTCGTATTTTATCATAATTTTATCTTTTAACTTGTTCCATAACAAAAACTTCTATGATGTCTCCTTCTTTCAAATCATTATAATTTTCTATCTGAACACCACATTCATATCCTTTTGCTACTTCTTTTGCATCATCTTTAAATCTTTTTAAAGATGCAAGTTTACCTTCATGAATTACTACACTATCACGAATAATTCTTACTCCGGCATTTCTTTCTATCTTTCCATCTAAAACATAACATCCTGCTATTGTTCCAACATTAGATACTTTAAATGTTTGTCTGATTTCTGCATTACCTATAACTTTTTCTTCAAATATTGGATCAAGCATTCCTTTCATTGCAGCTTCCACATCTTCTATAGCTTGATATATAACAGAATATTGTTTAATCTCAACTTCTCCCTTATCTGCCATTTCCTTTGCTGCACCTACTGGTCTTACATTAAATGCAATTATAATTGCCTTTGCTGCTTTTGCAAGTTGAACATCAGATTCTGTAACAGCTCCTGCTACTGCATGAATTACCTTAACTTTAACTTCTTCATTAGATAATTTTTCTAATGATTGTTTTACAGCTTGTGCTGTACCTTGAACATCTGCTTTTACTATTAAATTTAATTGTTTTAAATTCTCATTTTCCATTTTTTCAAATAAATTACTTAAAGTAACTTTATTATCTAGAGCTAAATTCTTTTCTCTTTCTTGACGTCTTCTTCTTTCAATTAGATGTTTAGCCATTTTTTCATTTTTAACTTCGTAGAATGTATCTCCCGCTCTTGGTACTTCTGTTAATCCCATTATTTCTACAGGTGTAGATGGTCCTGCTTTTTTAACCATTTGTCCTTTATCATTCTTCATTGCACGAATTCTACCAATAGATGTTCCCACTACTATTGTATCTCCTACATCTAGTGTACCACGTTGTACAAGCATAGATGCAATTGGTCCTTTAGCTTTATCTAATCTTGCTTCTATTACAACACCTTTTGATTGTTTATGTGGATTTGCTTTTAAATCTTTCATATCAGCAACAAGTAATACCATTTCTAATAGGTTTTCTATATTTATATGTTTTTTAGCAGATATTGGAACAAATATAGTATCTCCGCCCCACTCTTCTGGAACAAGTTCATATTGCATTAATTCTTGTTTGATTTTTTCTACATTAGCACCTGGTAAATCAATTTTGTTAACAGCTACTATTATTGGAATTTCTGCTGCTTTAGCATGATTTATTGCTTCTACTGTTTGTGGCATAACACCATCATCTGCTGCTACTACAAGTATAGCTATATCTGTTATTTGTGCACCTCTTGCACGCATTGCTGTAAAAGCTTCATGTCCTGGTGTATCTAGGAATGTAATTTCTCTTCCATTTACATTTACTTTATAAGCACCTATATGTTGTGTAATTCCTCCTGCTTCTCCCTCTATAACATTTGTACTTCTAACAGCATCTAATAGAGATGTTTTACCATGATCTACGTGGCCCATAACAACTACTACAGGTGGTCTTTTTTCTAATTCATTTTCTGAATCTTCTGAATCGTCAAATAATATATCTTCTTCTTTTACTTCTTCTTTTTTAACTGCATTTACACCAAATTCACTTGCAACTAAAAAAGCGGTATCAAAATCTATTACATTATTTATTGTTGCCATTATTCCATATCCAAATAATTTTTTAATAACTTCTGCACTTGTCTTTTTTAATTCTGCTGCTAAATCTTTTACAGTTATTGACTCTGGAATAGTTATCTCAGTTAATTGGAATATTTTTTGTTTTGTTCTTTCCTCATTATTCTTTGTATTTTTTTTCTTATTTCTTTTTCCTCTTGCTGTTGTTAAATCATAATAATCAAGCATTCCTCCATCTTGTTCATCAAACATATTTGATAATTTATCTACTTGTTTTAAATCTTTTAATTTTCCACCATCAATTTCATCAAATCTGCCTGTTTTTCTTGATTTATTATTCTTTTTCTTGTTTTCATCATATCTATTGTTTAACTTTTCTTTATCTATAGACTTTGTACTATAATCTCTTTGATTTTCTTTTTCAACAATTTCTGTAGCCATAATATTCTTAATATTTTTATCTATACCTTTTTCATCAAGTGGTCTTCTATCATTTCTATTGAAATTATTATTTCTTTGACCATTTCCATTATTAAATCTTTGACCATTATTGTTTCTTCCATTTTGGAATCTATTTTGATTATCATAATTATTTCTATTATTTTGGTATCTATTTTGTCCATCATTGTTTCTACCATTTTGATATCTGTTTTGACCATCATTATTTCTGTTATTTTGATATCTATTTTGATTATCATAATTATTTCTATTATTTTGGTATCTATTTTGTCCATCATTATTTCTATTGTTATTTCTGTAATTATTATTACCTTGTCTATAATCATTATTCTTATTAAAATTGTTATTATTTACTTGTCTATTTTCATTTTTTATAAAATTATTATTTCCATTATATCCAGTATTAACTGACTCTTTTTGTACTTTATCCTCTACCATAGCCTTTTTCTCTGTATTTTCTCCAATCTCTTTTTTTATTTCTGTACTTACGATTTTCTCTTTTTCAATTTTATTTTCTTCTTCAAGTTTTTGAACTTGGACTTTTTCTTCTTTTGCTTCTTCTTTCTTTATTTCCGGTTTTATTTCTTGTTTTACATCTTCTTTTTTAGTTTTCTCTTTTTTTACTTCTTCTTTTTTATTATCTTTTATTCCAAACAATTCATTTACTGTAAGTGGTTTTTGAGGTTTATTTCTATATACTATATTATAATTTGAATTATTTCTTTCTACAAAACCAACTTCTTTTCTTTTTTGTTCTTGTTTCTTCTTTTCTTGTTCTTTTTTTTCATCAGAATCATTAATTATTACTTCTCTTCTTATAATTACTGGTGTTTCTGTTTTTTTCTCTTCTTTTACTTTTTCTGACTTATTTTTTTCTATTTCAGTTTTTGCCTTTTGTGATTTAAAATTAAATTTTTCTAATATTTTCTTTTCTTGTTCTTCATCTACAGAACTCAAATGACTAGTTACTTTTATTCCTATCTCATTTGCTTTTGCAACTACTTCCTTACTGGCTAATCCTAATTTTTTTGCTATTTCATGTATCTTTACTTTACCCAATAACGTCACCCCCATCAAATCTCTTAATTATCTCTTTTGAAAAGTTTATATCTGTAATCCCTATAATAGCTTTATTTTTCTTTCCAATTGATTTGCTAATTTCATCTATCGATCCAAATTCATAAATTGGTATCTTTTTACTTTCTGCAATTTGATTAAATTTTAATTTAGTTCTATCAGATGCATCCTTTGCTAAAATCATTAATTTGATTTTATTTTTATTTATATATTCTATACACGCATCAGTTCCAGAAATCACTTTTCCAGCTCTTGAACTAAGTCCTAATAATCCTAATAAATTTTCTTTATTTATCAATAATTACACCTCTTAAATTTTCATAGATTTCGTTATCAATTTTTTCTTCAAAAGTTTTTTCTAATCTTTTACTTTTAATAGCTTTTTCCAAACATTCCACATTATTACAAATATATGCACCTCTGCCATTTGCTTTTCCTGTTTTATCTATACTTATATTTCCATCTTTATTTTTTACTATTCTTATAAGATCTTTTTTATCTTTTTTTGTATTGCACCCTATACAACTTCTTTGTGGTAAACTTTTCAAAACAGCTCACTTCCTTACTTATATTGTATTACTTCTGCTTTATACATTATTCTATTTTTACTCTTCTTTATTTTCTTCTTCTTTATTCATTTCTTCTATCATTTTTCTAAATTGAGATTCACTCTTTATATCTATTTTCCAATTTGTTAATTTAGCTGCAAGTCTAGCATTTTGTCCTGCTTTTCCTATTGCTAATGATAATTGATCATCTGGAACTATTACTTGTGCAAACTTTTCTTCTTCTTTAATATCTACAGCTAACACTTGTGCTGGCAATATTGCAGCAGATATATATATTGATGGATCTTGATTCCACTCAATTACATCTATTTTTTCTCCATTTAGTTCATTGATTATATTTTGTATACGAATTCCTTTTTGACCTACACAAGAACCAACTGGATCTATATTTTCATTAGGTGAATATACAGCTACTTTACTTCTGCTTCCTGCATCACGTGAAATACTTTTTATTTCTATAACTCCTTCATATATTTCTGGTATTTCAAGTTCAAACAATTTTCTTACAAAGTCTGCATGTGCTCTTGAAACTATAACTTGTGGTGCACCTTTAACTCCTCTTTCTACATCTAAAACATATGCTCTTATTTTATCATTCACTTTGTATCTTTCTGTAGGAATTTGTTCTTTTAATGGCATTACACCTTCTAACTTTCCTAAATCTATTACAACAACTCCACCATCAGCTTTTTGTATTATTCCAGAAACGATTTCACCTTTTCTATCACTAAATTCTGTATATAATACATCTCTAGATACTTCTCTTATTTTTTGAATAATTACTTGTTTTGCAGTTTGTGCAGCTATTCTACCGAAATTTTTTGGTACTAATTCTATTTCAGCTACATCTCCTATTTCTAATTTTTTACTAACTTTTTTTGCATCTTCTAAACTAATTTGTAATTTGTCATTTTCTACTTCTTCTACTACATCTTTTTCTGCATATAAATGTATTTCTCCTGTTTCACCATCCATAGTAACTTTTACATTATCAATATTTGCATCAAAATTTCTTTTATATGCTGTTACTAATGCTGCTTCTATAGATTCTAATAAAACTTCCTTTTTCACACCTTTTTCTTTTTCTAATTCATCCATTGCTATTATTAATTCTTTACTATCTATTGCTAATGCTTTTTTTGATTCTTTTTTCATTTTTATCCTCCTCTTTTTTATTATTGCCAATTATAAAATTTTTTTATTATTGATATATTCTTTCTATCTAATTTTATTAAATCTTCATCTGTTATTTCTATAAAATTATCATCATACTTTTCTAATATACCAACATATTCTTTTTTATTATTTAATGGTTTAAACAATTTTACATAAATTGTTTCTCCTATATTTTTTCCTAATTGCTCATTTTTTCTAATTATTCTTTCTATTCCTGGTGAAGACACCTCTAAAAAGTATTGATCTTTTATATAATTTGCTTCATCTAACAAATCTGAAATTGCATCATTAACTTTTTCACAATCATTTAAATCTATTCCATTATCTTTATCTATATAAATTCTCAAAAAATAGTCTTTTCCCTCTTTTGTATAAATTACATCATATAATTCATAACCTAAATCATTTATAGGCTTTTTTATTAGGTTTTCTACTTTTTCTTCTATACTTGCCAAATTTTTTCCTCCTTAATTACGATGAAAGAGTGGGTCTTTGTTTCCCACTCTTTTTGTCAATTTATTTAGCATATTAATTATACTATATAAGTTTGCTAATTGCAAGCATTTTACTTGTTTTTTTCCATTTTTTATGTAATAATTAATAGCAATATAAAAATAAAATTCCAAGAATATTACTTAATTTTTTATATAAATATAAGGAGGAAATCACATTGAAAAATTGTTACTATAAATTAGAATACGACAAAATTTTACAAATATTATCTACTTATTGTAAGACAGATATCGGAAAAAACATAGCTTTAAACTTATTACCTTCTAATAACTCTTTAGAAGTAAAACATCTACTAAAAGAAACCTCAGAAGCTCTTATTGTTACTTCAAAGGCAGGCAACCCTCCTATTTGTTTTTTACCTAATATAGATTTATGGATAAAATATTTAAAAAGCAATCATACTTTATCTGCGAAAGCTTTATTAGAAATTGGAAAAACTTTAAAAGTATCGAGAGAATTAAAAGACTTTTTTCTTAATAATTCTAATATAGATGCTTCAAATTTTGAAATATTATTAAGTAATTTTAATTTATTATATACTAATACGCAATTAGAAAACTTAATATTTAAAAGTATTATAGATGAAAACACTATATCAGATGATGCCTCTTCTACTTTATCTTCAATTCGACGTAATAAAAAAAGATTAGAACAAGATATAAAAGATAAATTAAACTCTATGCTTCATTCTTCAAGTTATTCAAAATACATCATGGAACCTATAGTAACTATTCGCAATGATAGATATGTTATTCCTGTAAAGATAGAGTACAAAGACAATATAAAAGGATTTATACATGATATTTCTTCTAGTGGATCAACTGTTTTCATAGAACCTATTACCGTTTTTGAATTAAACACAAAAATTTCTAATCTAAAAATAGAAGAAAATATAGAAATAGAAAAAATTCTAAAAAATATTTCTGAATCTATTTTGCCTATTTGTGAAAATCTCAAAGAAGATACTTTTTTAATTGGAAGATTAGATTTTATTTTTGCAAAAGCTCTATACTCTAAAAATATAACTGGAATAGAACCACACATTAATGAAAATAAAGAAATTAATCTTATAAAAGCAAGACATCCTTTAATAGATAGTTCTAAAGTTGTACCAATAGATATTTCTCTTGGGAAAAATTATAATTCTTTAATAATAACAGGACCTAATACTGGTGGTAAAACTGTTACTTTAAAAACAACTCGGTCTTTTAACATTAATGGCTGTAAGTGGTCTTCATATTCCAGCAAATGAAAACAGTAGCATATTTGTATTTGATAAAATTTTTGCATCTATTGGTGACGAACAAAGTATTCAAGAATCTTTAAGTACTTTTTCATCACATATGTTAAACATTATAGAAATTTTAAACTCTTTTAATGAAAATAGTTTAATTCTATTAGATGAACTAGGTTCTGGAACAGACCCTATTGAGGGTAGCTCTCTTGCAATAAGTATTTTAGAATACTTTTATAATCATAATGCACTTACACTTGCTACAACTCACTATCCTGAAATAAAAAATTATGCATTAGTAACAAAAGGATTTGAAAATGCATCTTGCGAATTTGATATAGAAAATTTAGCACCAACATATAAATTATTAATTGGTGTTCCACGGAAAAAGTAATGCTTTTGCAATCTGTAAACGTTTAGGATTACAAGAAGATATTTTAAACAGAGCCTCTAAACTTTTAACAACAGATCATATAAATATTGAAGAATTGTTAAAATCTATATATGATAACAAATTACAAATAGAAAAAGAAAAAGAAATTATTGATAAGAACTTAAATCAAGTAGAATTATTAAGAAATTCTTTAGAGTCTGACTTATCTAACCATAAACAAAAAGAAAAAGAAATTTTAGAAAAAGCAAAAAAAGAAGCAAGGCAAATTCTATTAGATGCAAAAGCAAAAGCAACTAATATAATAAAAGATTTAAATGAACTTTCTGAATCTAACACATCTTTAAAACATGCAAATAATTTAAGAAACCAATTAAACACTTCCTTAAAAGATTATACTCCAAGCTTAGGTAAAACAGATATTGGAAGCTTAACATCTAAAGATATTACTATTGGAATGACTGTTTTAGTTAAAACACTTAATACTAAAGCTATAGTTCTAAGTCTTCCTAATAAGTCTAATGAAGTACAATTACAAATTGGAAATGCAAAAACGACAATGAATATTAACAAATTAGAAAAAGCAAATGCAGAAAAACAATCAAGTACTTATACAAAAAAATCTATAAATTTAAAATCAAAAAATATATCAAGTGAAATTAATGTTATTGGTCAAAATGTTGATGAAGCAATATTTGTAATTGATAAATACTTAGATGATTGTAGTTTAGCAAAAATATCTCCTGTAAGAATAGTACATGGCAAAGGTACAGGAAAACTAAGACAAGGTATTCATACTTTTTTAAAAACCAATCCACATGTAAAATCTTTTAGACTCGGAACATTCGGTGAAGGTGAAATGGGAGTTACTATAGTAGAAATCAAATAAAATATTGATGTAAAATTTTATCTAAAGTAAGTTTCATTATCAAAAACTTTTATCTAAGTTTTATGTTTTTATTATATTTTAAATCTTAAAGAAAAACAAAAATTTTTAGCTAAAAAAATTGTTAAATAATTTTTTCTTAATTAATATTTAAAATTTTTTATATACTAGAAGTTCCAAAAAATCTTCTCTTTTACCCAAAAAAAGAATGGCCTTTGTTCCATTCTTTTTTATTGTATTTTTAATTCTATAATAAATTCAAATTATATAATCTATTTTTTATAATTATTTACTAAAACTTTAATTAATTAATAATCAATAAATTTTATTTTTACTACTCTTCCTCTATAAATCTAAATTTATTTTACACAAATTTATTCATTTGAAGCTGTATCATTTGTATTGTTTTTATCTGAATTTTCTTCTGTTGAAGTATTTGATGTTACTGATGAATTTGTGCTGTTTCCATTTGTTCCATATAGTTTACTTAAATAACTTTGATAATCAAAAGGTTCAACAGTCTCTGGTGTTCCATAATCAACTCCATATGTCTCTACAGATAAACTTTTAATTACTGGTTTTTCTTTTGGCATATCTGATGATAAAGTATTTCCCTGTTCATCTTTTGGAGCTTCTTCATTTTCTCCTAATTCAGAACTTCTATATGTAACTTCTACATTTGATATTTTTTCTATTATATCATATCCTTCTATTACTTTTCCAAATGCTGCATAAGATCCATCTAAAGATGTATTATCAGATGACATAATAAAAAATTGTGAACCAGCTGAGTTATACCCTTGTTCTGTTAACCCCATACTACTATAATCTGATCTTGCCATAGAAATAACACCTTTTGTATGTTTTAATGTATTTTCGTAATTATTAGCTAAGAATTCACCTTTTATTGCATAAGATTTATCTTCTGCACTATCACCAATTAAATCTTTTAATGATGGAGCTCCAGTTCCATCTCCATTTTTATCTCCACCTTGAATCATAAAGTTTGGTATTGTTCTATGAAATGTTAAATTATTATAAAATCCATTATTAGCAAGTTTTATAAAGTTTGCAACAGTGTTTGGTGCCTGATCTGGATATAATTCTATTTTTACAGTTCCATATCCTTCTACTTCCATTGTAGCTATAGGATTTTTTACTTCCATTGTAGCATTTTTATATACTCCAACTCCTACTATCCCTATTAATACAATAACTACTATAATAGCTATTCCTATCATTACATTTCTTCCTTTTTCCATTGTTTTTCCTCCAATTCCTTTTTATCTTTTTTGTACTACTCTTTTTATTATTTACAAGAGTTTTATTAAAATTGATTTTTTATCAATTATTAATCTATATTATAACATTAAATTATCAAAAACAAACTGTTCTTGCATTCTTTTTAAAGATTGTTTTATAGTTCTTGCTCTTATCTCTCCTATTCCTTCTACTTCATCTAATTTAGGAATATCTGCATCTAATATATGTTGGAAAGATTTAAAAGATTTAACTAAATTTTCTACTATACTACTTGGCATTCTTGGTATTTTATTTAATATTCTATAACCTTTTGTATATACTCCAACCTCATCATAATTATCAAAATCTTCATATCCTAAAATTCTTGCAATTAATTGAGGTCTCATTAATTCGTCATGTGACAATTCTTGTATTGCTTGTAATACTTCTTTAGAGTTTTTCTTTTTACCAGATGCTATATAATCTTTTATTATTAAAAGTTCTTCTTCTTCTAAATCTCCTATTAATTCTTCTAATTGCATTTCAAGAAGCCTTCCTTCTTCTCCAAGTTCATAAATTGCCCTTTGAACTTCATCTACGATTTTCATTACCATTTCTGCTCTTTGAATTGCAACAATAACATTTTCTAGTGTAACAATATCATTAAATTCATATTCATTTAATAAACTCAACTTGCTATCAAAAACTTTTTTGTATTTTTCTACTGTTTGAAGTGCTTGATTTGCTTTTGCACTTACTTTAGAAGTATCTTCTAACACATATCTAGAATTTCCTTTAAATATAGTAATAACATTTCTTCTTTGAGATATGCTTATAACTACTTCTCCAGATTGCTTTGCTGTACGTTCTGCTGTTCTATGCCTTGTTCCTGTTTCATTTGTAGGAATGTCTGAAGATGGTATTAATTGTGCATTAGCAAATAAAATACGTTTTAAATCTGCACTTAATATGATAGAACCATCCATTTTTGCAAGTTCATATAATCTAGATGATGTATATTCTACATCTAATCGAAAACCTCCATCAACCAAGTCTAAAACTTCTTTTGAATCACCAATAACAATAAGTGCTCCGAGTTTTAGCTTTAAGAATGTTTTCTAGTCCTTCTCTAATTGCTGTACCTGGTGCAATTAGCTTTAATACATCTGTAATTAAATCTTCTTTTTTTAATGCCAAACTAATCCACTCCTCTAAAATGTGAATCGTCAAAAATGAAACAAAACATTCTGACAACATTCAAATTTCAAGTTAAAATCTTTTAAATTTCTAAATTTAAAAATATTTTTACTAATTTATATTTATTTACTACATAAATTTGTTATTTATTTTTCACTTTACCACTTTTATAATTTTATTTTAATCCTAATTTTTTCATTGCATCATTTATATTTTTCATGCCTATTATATCTAATTTATAAGTTTCTTTCAAGAGTTTCTTGTTATTTTCTGGAATTAAACAAGTTTTAAATCCGAGTTTTTCCGCTTCTTTTAATCTTTTATCGATAAAATTCACAGCTCTAATCTCTCCTGTTAGTCCGAACTTCTCCTATAACTAATAAATCTTTTGGTATACTTATGTTTTTATAGCTTGATGCAACACATGTAATTATTCCTAGATCAACTGCTGGTTCTGATATTTTAATTCCACTTACTACATTTAAGTACACATCTTGACTTGAAAGATTTATTCCTGC
The DNA here is from genome assembly GCA_000434015.1 of Clostridium sp. CAG:571. GTDB lineage: Bacteria > Bacillota > Clostridia > TANB77 > CAG-508 > CAG-492. The sequence goes on along the minus strand of HF999519.1, from coordinate 20,219 downwards.
TTTCTTTTCAAGTACTGCCATAAGAAGTGTTAAACGATTATAATCTACTCCATTTGCAGTTCTTCTTGGAAGACCAAAAACAGTATGTGATGTTAAAGCTTGAAGTTCTATTAAAAGTGGTCTTGTTCCTTCCATACTTGCAACAATAACAGATCCTGGTGGATTATCTTCTCTGTCAGAAATTAATATTGACGATGGATTTGTTATTTCCACCATTCCTTCATTTTGCATTTCAAACATTCCTACTTCATTTGTAGAGCCAAATCTATTTTTTACCCCTCTTAAAATTCTGTATGAAAAATATCTTTCACCTTCTATATATAACACAGTATCTACCATATGTTCCAAAACTCTAGGTCCAGCAATATTTCCCTCTTTTGTTACATGTCCTATTATAATTGTAGTTATTTGATTTGTCTTACATATTTTCATTATTCTAGCTGTTATTTCTCTTACTTGGCTTACAGTTCCTGCTGCAGATGTTATTTCATCTGAATACATTGTTTGTATAGAATCTATTATTACTAATTTTGGATTTATTGAAAGTATTTGTTCTTGTATCACATCTATATCGGTTTCTCCTAAAAATAAAATATCATCATTATTAATTTTTAGTCTATCTGCACGTATTTTTATTTGTTCTGCAGATTCCTCTCCAGAAACATAAAGAACCTTTCCGTTCACTTTGTATTTTATCACATAATTGTAAAATTAATGTAGATTTACCAATTCCGTGGTTCACCACCAACTAATACAAGTGATCCTTTTACAAGTCCCCCTCCTAATACTCTGTCTAATTCGGATGACCCGAGTACTTATTCTTGTAGCATCTTTTCCTACCACTTCATTTAAACTTCTTGGAATAGCACTTTTTTTACTATTTTCTCCTTTTACAAGTAAATTTGATGTTTCCTTTTTTATTTTTTCTTCAAAAAATGTATTCCATTCATTACATCCGCGGACATTTTCCAAGCCATTTTGCAGATTCATATCCACAACTATTACACACAAATACTGTTTTTGTTTTCGCCATTTTATCCTCCCATAATAAATACTAAGTTAAAATTGTAAGTCTAACATATTAGCTCACCCTATTTTAACTTAGTACTTTAACAGAAATCTCATCTGTTAATTTTTGCTTGTTTTAACTTTTTAACTATCTTAAATTAATTTATTTTTACCATACATTTTCATTTAAAGAATCTAAAGCAATTATAAACATTGCATGTGACCATCCAAGCCCAACTACCCAATTAGACTTTAGTGATGAATTATCTACTTGTTCTGCTAAAAATCCGTGCTCTGTTGCAGTATTTACAACAAATTCAAGACATTCTAAAGCCTTTTCCTTATTTCCTAACTTACTGTAATATAAAGACATCCATAAAGTTGCAATTGGCCATGGGTTATTTCCACACATATAATTGTCTTTTTCAAATCTTAAGTAACCTCCGTGAAAAAGTCCTTAATGTCATTTCAATTTTATTAACAGTGTTTTGCACTTTCTTTTCACTTGGCGAAAAAATTTCAAATGGAGTTACTATTCCTAAAATACTAATATCTGAATTTTCATCTAATGTATTTCTTTTCAAAACTTTTTTATTATCATCATACAAATTATTTAATATGTATTTTTTTATCTCAACATTATACTTTTCAATTTCAGCTTTAACTTTTTCTATTTTTTCTTGTTTTATTCTATTGTTTTTATAACTTTCATATATTACATCATATATATTAGTCATAGAATTAAAAGCTGCACAAATACTTGCTAGAGAATATAAATGAATTCCTTCATTCATTTCCCACAAGTCATAACTTACATGTTTATACAAGCTGTCTTTATATCCATATTTTTCTTCTAGTTCTTTTTTTACTTTATCAGTTTCTTCTATTTCCAATAGATTTTTAACATATTTAATTAAAAACTCTATTGCTTTTTCACACATTTTTATATTATCTCTTAAAAATTTTTCTTCTTTTTTTATTTTATAATGTTCATATACTCCATATACTACACTTGCTGTTTCATCTATTTGATATCCCCAACAAGGTGCAAGTCTTCCATCTGTAAAAAATCTCTGTTCCCACATTCCATTTTTGCTTTGAGTTTTTTTACAAAATGTATTATAAAATTTTTCTGTTTGATCATACATGCCTAATAAATCTAAAGCTTTTGTTACAAATATTGCATCTCTTGTCCAACAATATCCGATATCCTCCACTTTTTTGTCTATTTTCATCCATTTCCATACTTGCTATAATTCCACCTGTTTTTTGATTTGTTAAAAGTGGAAATAATAATATTGTCCTTTTATAGATATCATAAACTTTATCACCATAGTTTTTTTCTTTTAAATTATAATATTTTTCTATATATTTCTCCCAAAACTTTTTTACTACATTAAATTCTTTTTGCGAATCTATTTTTCTAATTTTGTCTATTTCATTTGCTATATCTTCAAAAGAACCAGACTTACTATTATCTTTTGCATAAACATAAATACATATCTTTTTGGTATCTCCTGGCTTTAATACATCTAAGTCATATCCTATGCTAGAATCATTTGTCATTCCAATATAATCTTTGCCATAAATTACTCCGCTTCTTATATTATCTTTTGAATTATGTAGTTGTTTATACGCAATTTTTCTATCTGAAAAAATTGCAAATGTGGAATCATAACTATACTGTAACAAAGAATCATTAAAAATTCTTGCTGATACTGCATCATTTACACTTTTCATAAATCCAGAATGAATTAAAAAGTCTATTTTTAAATCTATAGAATTATTATTTTTTAGTGTATATTGTTTTATTATTATATCTTTTTTTATTGTAACAAAATCTATTTGTTCTATTTGTAAATTAAAATACGTATTTTCTATATTAGTAGTTAAAATATTTGTATCTTCTACATATTTTTGACTATAATGATTATTTATATCATCATGTAAATATATAATTGCAGAATCATTTATTTTAACTCCGAACATGGAAGAAATCAACATTTTGTTTATAATCTACCGTTGGATAAGCTATTCTAAGTAATTCTCCTTTATCAGAATAGCTAGCAAGCATTCTCCCATTTCCTATTAAAGCATCATTAATATATTTATCCATAAAAAATCCTTCCTTTTTCTTTTGTTCTTAACTTAGACATTATTTATTTTCGACAATTTTTACAATTTGTCTTTCTAACTCTTTTATCCTATCATTTAATTTTGCAATTTCTTCATCATTAGCATATTCTGTTAAAATATCTTCTTTTACAATTGATTCCATATCTTCTAATTCTTCTTTCAATGTTTGCATTCTTCCAAGAACTTCTAAACGTACATATTCTTTTGCTCGTTTGTTTTCTACTTTTCCAACTACATTTATCTTATCATCTAATTCATAACATTCACCAAAATCTGGTATTGTAACTGGTATATTTGTAGTTTCAATAATTTTATTTCTTAAAACAACTTGTCCTTCTGGTTCCCCATGAACTAAAAATATATGTTTAGGCTTTCTAATGAATGAATATACGAAGTTAAGTAACCATTCTTGATCTGCATGTCCTGAATATCCTTCTATATATTCAATTCTTGCATTTACTGCAATATCTTCCCCAAATATTTTTACAATTTTTGCTCCATCTACTATTTTTCTTCCAAGCGTACCTGGTGCTTGATATCCTACAAATAAAATTGTACTTTTTGGATTCCATAAATTGTGTTTTAAATGATGTTTTATTCTACCAACTTCACACATACCACTTGCAGATATTATTATAGAAGATTCATTTCTTTCATTTAATTCTTTTGATTCTTCAGCAGTTTTTGTGAATTTAAGTCCAGGAAATTCAAGTGGATTATCCCCACTTTTTATAAGTTTTTGTGTTTCCTCATCAAATAAGTCCATATTTTCTGCAAAAACTTCTGTTGCTGATATTGCAAGTGGACTATCTACGTAAACAGGAGCTTTCATAAGAGTCTGATACTCCTTATAAAATTCTTCGTTATGTTCAGTATCTTTTAAATTATTCAATTCGTATAATATCTCTTGCGTTCTTCCAACAGCAAAAGAAGGAATTACTACAGTACCACCTTTAGATAACGTTTCTGAAACAATTCTTAAAAACTCTTGTGCCTTTTGGTCATTTCTTATATGCAATCTATTTCCATATGTAGATTCCATAACCAAATAATCTGCACTTTCAATCATAGTTGGTTCTGATAATAATGGAATATCATTATTTCCAATATCTCCTGAAAAAACTACTTTTGTTTCTTTTTCCCCTTCTTTAACCCAAACTTCTATTATACTAGAACCAAGCATATGTCCTGCATCATTATATCTAACATGTATATTTGGATCAATTTCTATTATTTCATCATATTTTACTGGTTTAAATACCTCTAAACACCTAGCTGCATCTTCAGCTGTATATATAGGAGGAATTGCTTTTTCACCTTTTCTTTGTCTTTTTTTATTTTTCCACTCAGCTTCCATTTCTTGAATATGTCCACTATCAGGTAACATTATTGAACATAAGTCACAAGTTGCTTTTGTAGCATATATAGGACCTCTATATCCTTCATTATATAATTTTGGTATTCTACCTGAATGATCTATATGTGCATGTGTTAATAACATAAAATCAACTGTAGTTACATCATATAAAAATGGTGCCTCATTTTCTAATTCATCTTTTGCTTGCCCTTGATATAAACCACAATCTACTAAAAATTTCTTTCCTGCTCCTTCTACTAAAAAATTAGAACCTGTAACAGTTTTTGTTGCTCCTAAAAAAGTAATCTTCATAAACTAATTTCTTCCTTTCTTCTTTCGATAAATTGTAAATAGCTTTAACTATTCATAACAAAAATTTCTATACAAATAATTTTATTTTTTTTCTTAATTTTATATCATTTTCTTTTATTGAAAAATCCTTTTTAGTTTCTAATACATTGCCATCATAATATTTTACTATTATTTTTTCATCTTCTTGAGATAAAACTATGTGTACATTTTCAAGTGTAATCATCTTTGTATTAAATATCTCTTCTAAAATAGATTTATTATATTCTTTTTTACTAGATACTTTTTCTAATACTTTTAATTCCTCTGCTTTTTTTATAATACTTGATATTATAATTTCATTTTGCTTGTTTAATCTTCTATCTTCTCTTATTGTTCTATCCTTTTTATATTTCAAAAATCTATAATATCTATATTCATAAATTAAATCTATCATATTTTTTTTCAAATCACACTTATCAATTTTTATTTCAAAACAATTTAAAAATTCTTTTTGTAATTCTAAAATGCATTGACTGATTGGTTCCTTTTTTTCTTCTCTTATATTTAAGTTGTCAAAAAAACTTTTATTTTCTTCTAATTGTTTCTTCATTTCTATAAATTTCTTAGGATCCATTAAATCATTATATACTTTTATCTCTTGCAATAAGTCATTTCTTTCTGCTTCAAGAATATCTACTAAATTGCTAATACTAAAGATCTTTTTTTCTTTTGGTAAAGCTTCATTTCTTTTATCATATTCTTCTTTTAATAAATCTACATCATTTAATTTTTTGTCTATTTCTTTAATTTTATCAGTTAATTCCTTTTTATCTTTTGTTATTCTATTTAAAAAGTCCTCTTTGTTTTCTAACATATTGAGCCTTTTATCAATTTTTTCATTTTCGATTATTACCTGTTCTTTAAATTCATCATCTTTAGTGCTTTTTATAAATATACAAGCACTAAAAAATTTATTTAAAAAAGCTTTAGCTGCCTCTCCATACTCTTCTTGCAATTTGTTACATATCTCTGTTTTTATTTTTCTTTTATCTTCTAGGTTAGTTATTCTAGTCAGCTCTTTATAACCTAATAATATTAATAAATTTTGATATATCAAATTATATTGTAAAGAATTTATATTATCTATCATACTGGTCCATGACCATCCATTAAAATCTCTTATTACTTCCGAATTATTTAACGCTCTTCCCTCATTTAATAATTCTATTACAGCATTATCCAAAAAAGCTTTTCCCTCTAATTTTTCTAATTGATTTGTTTTGTACATTGCATATAGTAACACATCTTCACTTGGAAAAGTCTTTAAACTTCCTTCTTCTAAATTAACAAAATATTTTTTTTGATTTTTTGAACTTTTTGGTTTCATAACTTCTATCTTGTTACAATATTTAAATATAATTTTTATTAAAGATTCTATAAACTCATCTCTAGTTGGAACTTCTCTTTTAACTACTTTGTAATCTGAATAAAAATTTTCTATTTTATAAAATATGCTTAAAAGGAGATTTTGGGCCTCCTCGCTAAAAGTTTTTTTGTCTAAAATCTCCTCTAATTCTATATTGTAATCTTTAACATTAATATTAAACCTAGATAATATTTTTTGTTTTTTCAATATACCTCTCCTATTCTCGCTAGAATCTTAACTAATAATATTATTGCGCATTTTGCATTTTTAATTCTTCCCAGCGTTCTTTAGTCATTAGTACCTCTCTTGGCTTACTTCCCTGATATCCAGAAATAATACCTCTTTCTTCCATTTGGTCTATAATTCTTCCAGCTCTTGCATATCCAACTTTAAATCTTCTTTGTATAAAAGATGTTGATGCTTGCCCTGTTTCAACAACAGTATCTATTGCATCCATTAAAAATGGATCCGAATCATCATCAGAATCTTGTTCCATTGATTCTTTATCTGCATTATTTGCTTTTTCTATTTTATCTAGTATATCTTCACTATATGTTGCTTCACCATTATTTTTTACAAATCCTACTATTTTTTCAACTTCTTTATCTGATACAAATGCACCTTGAACTCTAACAGGTTTTGCTGCTCCAGAAGGATAAAATAACATATCACCTTTTCCCAGTAATTTTTCAGCGCCTACCATATCTAATATTGTTCTTGAATCCACTTGTGATGATACTGCGAAAGCTATTCTTGAAGGTATGTTTGCTTTAATGATACCTGTAATAACATCTACAGAAGGTCTTTGCGTAGCAATTACTAAATGCATTCCTGCCGCTCTTGCCATTTGTGCAAGTCTACATATTGCATCTTCTACATCTTTTGGTGAAACCATCATTAAATCTGCAAGCTCATCTATAATAATTACTATTTGAGGAAGTTTTTCTTCTCCGCCTTCCTTTGTTACAGCTTCATTATACCCTTTTATATCTCTAACATTTTTATTTGCAAACAAACTATATCTTTTAACCATTTCTTGAACAGCCCACGTTAAAGCTCCTGCCGCTTTTTTAGGATCTGTTACTACTGGAATTAGCAAATGTGGTATTCCATTATATACAGAAAGTTCTACTACTTTTGGATCTACCATAACTAGTTTTACTTCACTTGGTTTTGCTTTATAAATAATACTAGTTATTATAGTATTTATACAAACACTCTTTCCAGAACCTGTAGAACCTGCAATTAAAACATGAGGCATTTTTGCAATATCAGCTATTACTTCTTTACCTGCAACATCTTTTCCTAAAGCAAATGCAAGTTTTGATTTATGTTCTTTAAAATCTTCTGTATCTATTATATCTCTTAAATGCACTATTTCATTTTCTTTGTTTGGGACTTCTATTCCTACAGCTTGTTTTCCTGGTATTGGTGCTTCTATACGAATAGTCTCTGCTGCTAAATTAAGAGCTATATCATCTGCTAAATTTGCTATTTTACTAACTCTTACACCCTCTGCAGGCTTTAGTTCATATCTTGTTATAGCAGGTCCTACTGATACGTTTTCTACTTTGGCTGAAACTCCAAAACTATATAATGTTTTTTGAAGTTTAGAAGCTGTATCTGTAACAGCTTTCTTTCCACCTTTTATGCCCTTTTTTTCACCTTCACTTAAGAATGTAATTGGTGGAAATTCATAATTTTCATCTTCTACAGTTAAAGTATGCTCTAATTGCAATACTTCTTTAACTTTTTCTTCTTTTGTTTCTTGCTCTTGTTTAAATAGATTTTCTTCTATAAAGTCTGGTGCCTGTTTACTTGTTTCATCTTTCATTCCTAATGGGACTATGTCATCTTTATTATGTTTAAATTTCTTTAATAATCCACCTTTTGATTCTGTTTCTTCTTCTAAATTGTTTATTGTTAATTGATCTACTTCTAAAGCTTGTCTTCTTCTTTCTTCTTCTTCTCTTAATCTACGCTCTTTTTTAGTTTCTTTTCTTGGTATATCTATATCTTCTTCAACATTGTATATTTTATTACTCTTAACAGGTCTTCTTTCTTCTTGCTTTCTTTGTTCTCTTATAGCTACTGCTCTTTCTTCTTTTCTTTCATTTTTCTTTTCTTGTCTATCATATAAAAAGTCTGATATAAATTCTGTTGGTTTAAATCCAAATATAAATACAATCGATATAACAGTAACACCTAAAGCCAAAATAACCGTTCCAAGCATTCCAAGCATTTTTATAAAAGGAATTGCTACAAGGGTTCCAACAACACCCCCACCTATATTTTTTTCTCCGAAGCGAATATGCTTGTTTTAATATATCTCCAAGCTCACTTTCTTCAGTTATATTTCCTATAGATATTTGATATATACTCATGACTGCCGAAACACATAATATCACTATTAAATATTGTATTAGTTTCGACATAAAATATTCTTTATCATCATATGCTAAATATATCCCTATTGCGAACGTTCCAACTGGAATTATGTACTTTATAAATCCAAAAAGACCTCCAAGCATTGGGCTCAAATGTTCTCCTATATATCCTGATTCTGCATATATTAAAACTGCAAGTAGTATACTAATAACAATCATAACTACTACTGCAACGTCTAAATTACTTTTCTTTTGTTTCTTTTTACTCTTTTTTGCTTTTGCCAATTTCAGTCCACCCCTTATAATATAAAGTCAAACACATTCTATCACAAACAAATTTTTTTTTCTACAAAAATAAATTGTTTTTATTAATAATTTTTATTCTTGTAAATTTATTGCATAGAATATTTATATTATAACAAATCTAGAGAATTTTCCTATAATATAAAAATCAGAAATCGGAAATCAATTTTTTAAAATTGACTTTCAAAACCGATTTCTGATTTTACTATCTTATTGTAATTCTTTTCTATTGTTTTGTACAATTTTCAAAGCATCTTCTAAAGCTACTTCTAATCCTGCTAATATGTTATCAGCATAATCTTTTGTTCCTTTAGAAATTTCTCTTGACATCTCATTTGCAGTTTCAATTATTTCTGCTTTCTTTTCATATGCTTTTCTTGTTATTTCATGCTCATCTATCATTGATATTATTCTATTTTCAGCTTCTTTTACTATATCATCTGCTTCTTTTTGAGCCTCTTCTAATATACGTTGTCTTTCTTCTTTAACCCATTTTGCTTGTTTTAGCTCATCCGGTAATTTTAGTCTTACTTCTTTTATAATTTCTAAAACTTCGTCTTTATCAACAACACATTTAGTAGAAAAAGGAACACCTTTGCTTCTCTCTAATATATCTTCTAAAGTTTCTAATAAAGTAAATATTTCCATGATTAAACCCCTTTCAACTTAAGAATATGAGACTCACACGCCCATACTTCCTACAATCATATACTTTAAGATTTAGTTCTTTCAAACCATCTAGATCTCTTTCTTTTTGATCTGTTTCTATGATTATCTTTCCGTTTTCTTTTAATAACTTTAAACACAAAATTGTTTTTACAGCATCTATAGATATGTTTGCATCATATGGGGGATCTAAAAATATAATATCAAATTTTATATCTTCCTCTCTTAATTTTTCCAAACATGCTTTATAATCTTTGTTAATAACAATTGCTGATTCTGTAAATCTTGTCTTTTGTAAATTTTTCTTTATAATTGTTATTGAATCATGTGATTTATCACATAAATAAGCTTTTTTACATCCTCTACTTATAAATTCAATTCCTATTGAGCCACTACCAGCAAACAAGTCCAATACAGTAGTAGTTTCATCTATATCTTTTTGCAATATATTAAATAAAGATTCCTTAACTCTATCTAATGTTGGTCTTGTTTTTAAACTATCTATTGTATCTAATTTAGTTCCTCTTGCAGTTCCACTTATTACTCTCATAGGCCCCTCTTTTTCTATTCATATTTTATATTTTTTTATTAATATGTCAATATAAATCATTAAAATGTAACATATATTTAATACGTTTGTAATACTAAATATATAATGTTTAATATTATACACTACTTTTTTGTTTTTTTCAATACAAAAAGCAGAGGCTATAATCTTAAAAAATAACCCCCGCTTTATCTTGTGTGTACCTTATTTTACGCATCTTTTTTCATATCTTTAATTAACTCTAATTGAGAAATCAAAAGTGACTCCATTTTAGCTTTATAGATGTCAAATTGTTTTTCTACATCTTCTAGCTCTTTTTTCTTAAGAACTATAGTTTGAGTCAAATCATCTGCTGATTTTCTAGCTGATCCTTCTGCCTCTTTAACTATTTGTTCTGCTTGTTGTTTTGCAATATTTTTTACTTCATCTGCTGCAGATTGTGCCATTACTAAAGTATTTTGAAGTGTTCCTTCTATTGTTTTATAGTGTTCTATGCTTTTTTCTAATTCTTCTATTCTTCTTTTATTTTCAGAAGCTTCTTTGTACATTTTTTCATAATCTACAGTTAATTGATCTAAGAAATCATCAACTTCTTCTACGCTATAACCGTTCATAATTTGTTTTGCAAATTTTTTATTTTCTATATCAAGTGGTGTATACATATTAATTCCTCCCATACTTTTTTTATGAACGTAAATCTTTCAATTATTCATTGCCATTGTTTCTAAGCCATGAAACTGAAAGTTTGTTCTTTATTTCTTCTCTTGCCATATCAGTTGTTATATCATAGTTATATGGTGCAATTAAAAATATAGAATTTGAAATTTTTTGAATATGTCCATCTAATGCATGTACAGCTCCGCTAATAACATCTACAATACGTCTTGCAACATCTTTATTTACATATTCTAAATTAACAATTACTGATTTTTTCTCTTTTAATAAATCACATATATTTTCTGATTGTTCAAAAGAGGTTGGTTGTGAAATAACCATTTTAACTTGTTGCATTTGTGGCATGCTTACAATTTTATTATTGTTACGTTTTCCCCATACTCTTTTTTCTTCTACTTCTTCATCTTCTTGATTATATTCATCATCCATATTATAGACATTTTCATCTTCTTTTTCTTCTGCTGTGTCCATTCCAAACAAATCCCACACTTTATTCATAATAGCTCCTGACATCCTTATAACCTCCTAATACCTCTCTTCATTTGCATTTTTATACTGGTAATAGTATCTAACTTTTTATTTGATTTGTCAATACCTTTTGCTTTTCGTAACAATAATTTAATATTATTGTAATATTAATGTAATATTATTTAATTGACTTAAATTTATCGTCTGTTATATTTACTAAAACCTCATCATACATATTAATTGACTTTTTAGTTCCCATTTGTTTTAGATCAAATCCTAATGACTCTAACTCATCACTTGAATAATTAGAAACAATTGAATATTTATCATTTTGTTTTAATATTTTTACATAAACTTTTTCTAAATATCCAGCTCTTTGTCTTACTACACATGCAATATCATTTTCATATACTATTGCAGTATTTGGAACTTTTAAGCCACTAGCACTCCACCAAATTATATCAAACGATATTTTTCTATATGATGTTAATTCTTCTACATAATCTTGTATTCTAAGTACAAGAACTGTATCATCTCCATCTGTTCCAATATATTTTATTTTTGCATCAACTTCTTTGCTGTTTGGCAATCTTATCTTTATTTTTTTACCAACTTCTGCTTGCTTTGCTTCATCAGAGTCTACAACAGTTGCAATATAGCACTCAAAATTATCAATTACTTTTCCTTTTTCATTACTAGATGCTATAACCTGACTTGTTTTAACATTTAATTTTTCCAAAAACTCTTTATTTATTACTGAAAAATCTTGTGTTTGTAAAACGTTTTCTAGACCATCTACACGATAAGAAACAACTCCACTAATTGGTGCATTAACATATTCTGAATTATTATTAAGTTGTTTTTCATATGTGCTTCTTTCATCTATTAATTTTTTTATATATGATCCAGCTGGACTAAGTTCTCCAGCTATTTTAGCTTTTTTAGTTACATATGTATTAATATCATTTTTATATTCTTTTATTTTTTGAATATCATTTAATTCATATAAGTCACTAAGTTTTGACTCTATTTGTGTATCTAATAATTTTATATCGCTTGAAAATAAGCTATTATCCTTACTCATAGCTTCTTGTATTTTTTTATCTAAATCTTCTATCTTTTTTACTAAATTTTCCTCATTATTAGAATAATATCTAAAAACAGGGTCTCCTTTAGATACTTTTTCTCCTTCTGTTTTTATTGGAACCAAGCCATTTTTATAATTTTCTCCTTCAACTACAGTTTCATTTCTTATAATATATCCTGTTGCTGATTCTTCAAAATAAAGTTTGCCGATTTTCCACCAAAAAAGTATCTACCGGATTTGTTATAAGTTTAAATAGCATAATACCCGCATATACAACAATTATTAGTAATAATATAAAAATAATCTTTTTCTTATTATTTTTATAAAAGTTATTTTTTACTTTTGTATCATCTTTTTTCACTTTATACCCTCCAAAATAATTTTTATATTATTTTGTCTATCTTCTAGTCCATCTAACCATTTTATATTTTCATATTTTTTAAACCAAGTTATTTGTCTTTTTGCATATCTTCTTGATTCGCGTTTTATCTTTTCTATCATTTCATCTTCTGTTATTTCATTTTTTAAAAATTCTACTACCTCTTTATATCCAAGTCCTTGCATTGCTGTAGGAAAACTATTGTACTTTTTTACTATATTTTTTACTTCCTCTATTAATCCTTGTTTTATCATAATATCAACTCTTAAATTGATTCTTTCATAAAGTTTTTCTCTTTCCATATTTATTCCAAACAACTTAAAATTAAATGGATTATCTTTTTTTCTTGATTCAATCTCTTGCATAGTTTTAGTTTTTCCTGTAGCTTTATATATTTCTAAAACTCTAAAAATCCTTTTTTTATCATTTACACTTATTTTTTTCATTGCCTCTGGATCTATATTGTTTGCCATATTATATACAGCTTCTAGTCCATCTTTTTTAGCTAATTCTTCCAACTCGTTTCTATAGTTTATATCTATTTTTATATCATCATATTCAATTCCATTTACAAGTGAATCTATATATAAACCTGTTCCTCCAACAACAATTGGATATTTTCCTTTTTTTATAACATCATTAATAGCTATAATAGCATCTTTTTTATATTTTGCAACACTATATCTTTCTTCTGGTGATACACATCCGAATCAAATAATGTCTAATGCCCTGCATTTCTTCTTTAGTAGGTTTTGCTGTTCCAATATCCATATCTTTATATATTTGCATAGAATCTGCAGATATAATTTCTCCGTTTATTTTTTTTGCAAGTTCTATAGACAAAGCTGTCTTTCCTGACGCTGTAGGTCCACATATAACTATAACATTTGATTTTATCATTTTAATCTTTCCTTATCTATTTAATTATCTTCTTGAAAACTTTTTTTCTATATCTATTTTTGACATTTTTATTGCTGTTGGTCTTCCGTGCGGACATGTAAACGGATTTGGTAACACAAGTAATTGTCTCATCAAATTATCTACTTCTTGTTTTGTTAAAGCCATATTAGCTTTAACAGCAGATTTACATGCAAGTGTTGCAATAAATTTTTCTTCTATTTCTTGTTTTGCTGTTCTTGCAACAGTATTTATTTCGTCTAATGTTTCTAAAAATAGTTCTTTTGTTTCTAAATCTATACATATATTTGGAACTCCTGAAATTTTTATAGTATTTTCTCCAAATTCCTCTAATGTAAAACCTGCTTTTTCAAATAATTGCATATTATCTTTAGCAATTCCCATTTCTTTATGTGTTAATGTAATTATATCTGGCAATAGCATTAGTTGTGATTCTTTTGGACCATCTGAATAATAATTCTTTTTTATTTTTTCATACATTATCCTTTCGTGTGCAGCATGTTGATCTATAATATACATTTCTTTATCCATTTCTATTATTATATATGTAGAAAAAGCAATTCCTATAAATTTATAATTTGGAATACTACTATAACTATCATCATTAAATATGCTTATATTCTCTGTAGGAACAGATACTATGGAATCATCTATTTTATACTTTTCACCTTCATCTTCTACTTTTGACTCTGACATAGGTAGTTTTCCAAACATTTTAGCATACATTTCATCAAAATTTTTGTCATCAGCTTCCATCTTATTTTCTTTAAGAGCATTTATTTGTTTTAATATATTTTGCATATCCTCTTCTTTTACTGGTTCAAACTCTTTATTTGTTATCTCTTCATTTTTTTCTATATTTTCATTTTTTATTCCTATAATTTGATCAGGTATATTAACATCTTCTTTAACATCTATTGTTTCATCAATTTTGTTTATATCTTCTTTTTTATTTTCTATATTAACTTCTTTCTCATTTTTATCATCTTTGTTTTCTTCTTTGTTTAGATCATTTTTTATTTCTTCTTTAGCTACTATTTTTTCTGCTTCTTTATTATTTAAAGTATCTATACTTACTTTTTCTTCTTTTGCATCATTTTTCTTACTATATATATCCTCTATTATATTATGTTGTATTTTTTCCTCACTTGATTTAGTAACACTTGCAGAATTATCACTAATTATTTTTTTAAATAAACTTGCAAATGCAGGATTAATACTCTCTAATTTTTCTATACTGCTTTTCTTTTCATCATTATTATTAACTATATTATTTACTACACTTTCTTCTTTTTTTACTTCTACCTTTTCTTCCGATCTATCTTCTTTATAGTTTTTTTCTGTTTCTCTTACTAAATCAGATTGAAGTAAAGTTTCTTTTATAGCATGATATACAGCTTTAAATACTTTACTTTCTTCTTCAAATCTTACTTCTAATTTAGCTGGATGTACATTTACGTCTACTTTATGTGGATCTATTTCTATATTTAATATTAAAAATCCATATTTTCCTATTGTTAGCATTCCCTTAAATGCTTGTTCTGCACTACTTGTTAAAGCTTTATCTTTTATAAATCTTTTATTTACAAAAAATAGCTGATTAGATCTATTTGAACGTGCAATTACTGGTTTTCCAACTACTCCAGTAATTCTTATATCATCATATGTATAATCTACATTTAATATATTTTCTGCAATGTCTTTACCATAAATATTATATATTACACTTTTACTGTCACCATTTCCTGTGGTTTGTATTATTGTTTTTCCAGAACTTATTAGTCGTATTCCAATATTTGGATTAACAAGTGCAATTCTAGTAACAGCATCTTCTATATAACCTGCTTCTGTAAAATCCTTTTTTAAAAATTTATATCTAACTGGTGTATTAAAAAACAAGTTTTCTACTGTTATAGTAGTTCCTTTTGGACATCCTATTTCTTCTTTGCTTAATATCTTTCCTCCTTCTACTACGATTTTATATCCAACACTATTTTCTTCTGTTTTTGATATTAATTCTACTCTGCTAATTGCCGCAATACTTGCCAAAGCTTCACCTCTAAACCCCATAGATTTTACAGTCTCTAAGTCTTCTGCTTTTCTTATTTTACTTGTTGCATGTCTTTCAAAAGCAATTTCCATATCGTCTGGTAAAAAGCCTTTTCCATTATCTGTTATTCTTATATATGATATCCCGCCATTTCTTGTTTCTATTGATATATTGGTTGCACCTGCATCAATTGAATTTTCAACTAATTCTTTAACTACAGAAGCTGGTCTTTCTATAACTTCTCCAGCTGCTATTTTATTTATTGTTAAATCATCTAATAATACTATATTTCCCATTTTGTGCCTCCAAATTCTATATAACCTTTAATGTTTTTTGAAATTATATCACTAATTTGCTCTTTTTGTATAGATTATTTCATACTTTTTTTATTTTAGCAATATGCTTTTTCTAAATGTAACACTTTTTAAATTTTAGAATAATATATACCATACTAAAGAACAAGAAAAACATTCTTTATAGGAGGTAACTAATATGGGAAATTGTTGTAATAATAGTGAAGTATTATGGTTCATTATTCTATTTTTACTACTTTTCTGCAGCTGTGGTAACAGAGGATGTTGCAATAACGACTGTGGATGTGGTTGCTAATCTTAATTTTTAAAGATTTGTAACTTTTTGTACATTTGAAAGGGGGGAATTTTTATGCCAGAAAACAGAGGTTGTGGATGCGGATGCGGCTTTGGATTTGGAGATGACTGCATTTGGATAATAATTGTATTAATATTAATATGCTGCTGTTGCGGTGGTGGTAGAGGATGTTGCTAATTTTTAGTAATAAAAACTATTCGCTCGATAAAAAAAATATTTGTTTTTATAATTCATATAAAAAAAGAAGGTTTTATATTAAAATCCTTCTTTTTCCTTTTTATTTATCCTAAATATTTTTCTAATTTATGTTTCAAATTCATAGTTATTATAAAAACTTATTACCTCAAGTTTAAATTCACCTGTTTAATTTTTTTAATCTTCTAATTTATATATCAACAAAAAAATCTTTTTGCTAATATATTATCTACTGCTATTAATTTATAATATATATCAAATTTTTACATACAAAAAAATAACAACTTTCAAATTCTTAAAAGTTGCTATTTTTCACTGGTTGGGCTGGCTAGATTCGAACTAGCGCATGCCAGAGTCAAAGTCTGGTGCCTTACCGCTTGGCTACAGCCCAATATAAGTTGTTTTTAAAATGGGGTGGAAGATGGGACTCGAACCCACGGCCTCTAGTGCCACAAACTAGCGCTCTAACCAACTGAGCTACATCCACCATCAAATGCACCCTCTAACAAATGCATTTATAATTTTAAACCATTTTAATATTTTTGTCAACTATTTTGTTACTTATTTTTTATATTTTTATTTTTTTCTTACAATTTTCATTTAACCTTTTATTTAATGTATTCAACATTTTCTATTTTTTAATACATCAACAATTTAATATCACTCTCTTGCACATAAAATTAGTCTGTATTTATTATTTGAATGACAAGTAACTAATGTAATTTCTCTTTTTCCTGCAGTATCTCTTTGTGCATATGAATAATCAGCTTGAGGAGTTATATATTTACTGTATATTGTATATTCTACCCTATTTCCAGATAAATCTGTAATATATACCTTATCTCCTTCATTCATTTTTTTGTTACTTCCAAAAAATGTTCCATTTCTATAATTATGCCCTATAATAACTGTATTACCAACTTTATTTAATCCGAGCTCCATATTGCACAGCAACAGACACATCAATAGATTTAGCATTAGTTAACGTCTCCAAAACAGGATATTGAAGTCCAACCTTTGGAAGTTCAATTTTACCTAATACTCCATATCCCCTATATGTAAGTCCATAATTTACATTTTTATTATATGTTCTGCTAGTAGATTGGCTTGTATTTGTTGTATTAGTATCTTCTTGGTTTGTTTGTTCTTCATCAACATCTACTACTATTTCATTATTTTCGGCTATATATTGATCTATTTTATTTATCTCATCTTGTGCATCTGCTGCATTTTTATATTTTTTAAAAAAGTAATCATATCCTATAAAACCTATTGCTCCAATAATCATTATTATTACTATAACTAATATTATATTTAAAAAAGTATTAAACTTTTCTCCAGTCATTGCTCTTCTTCCTCCTAAATTTAACTATTACTATTATAACATATTAAAATTTAAGATTCTATACTTTTTTACTATCCTACTATTTTATCTCCTAATTTTTTTCCACCAAGCAAATGAAAATGTAAATGCATAACTTCTTGTCCTGCGTCCTTTCCACAATTAACAATTACTCTAAATCCATCTTCTTCCATTTTCATATCTTTTACTATTTTGTTTATTACTTCATATATTTTTGCAATTATTTTTGAATCTTCTTCGTTTACTTCTAAAAGACTTTTAATATGTTTTTTAGGAATAACCAAAATATGAACTGGAGCTGCTGGATTTATATCTTTAAATGCTAATATTTCCTCATCTTCATAAACTTTTTCTGATGGGATTTCACCATTTATTATTTTACAAAAAATACAATCTTCCATACTTCTTCTCCTCCAATTGTTATTCAAATTGTTATTTAATCCACATTTAAAAGAATTATTCATCTATTAAAATAGCTTTAATTCTTCTTACACCTGCAGAACTAGATTCTTCTTTTTTAATTTTAAACTTTCCAAGTTCTGAAGTATTTTTAACATGTGGTCCACCACATATTTCTATAGAAACATCTCCTATTTTATATACAGTTACTATATCTGGATATCTTTCTATAAATTCACATTCAGCTCCCATTTTTATTGCTTCTTCTTTTGGCATTTCTAATTTTTCTACTGGAATTGCCATTTTTATATATTCATTTACTAAATCTTCTGTTTGTTGTTTTTCTTCTGGTGTCATTTTACTATCATGTGAAAAGTCAAATCTCATTCTTTCTGCTGTTATATTACTTCCCTTTTGATGTACATGACTTCCTAAAACTTTTTTAAGTGCTGCATTTAAAAGGTGTGTTGCTGTATGATATTTTGTTTCCATTTCTCCTGTTGAAGCAAGTCCACCTTTAAATTTTTGCTCTGCTCCTTTTCTTGACAAAGCTTGATGCTCTTCAAATTTCTTTTTAAATCCTTCTATATCAACAGTTAATCCCTGCTCTTTAGCAAGTTCTTCTGTAAGTTCAATTGGGAATCCATATGTATCATATAATTTAAATGCAATATCTTTTGATATTTCTGTACCTTCTACATTTTTTGTTAATTTTTCAAATTCACGTAACCCTTTTTCTAATGTTTTATTAAATTTGTTTTTCTCATTGCTTAAAACTTCTAATATAGCTTTTTCATTTCTTTCAAGTTCTTTATAATATGGTTTATATTCATTTATTACAACTTCTGCAAGTTCTTGTTCCCAGTTACTATTTATATCTATATCTAATTTTTTAGCATAACGAATCATTCTTCTTATTAATCTTCTTAATATATATCCTTGATCTGTATTTGAAGGTTTTATTCCTGCATCGTCACCACTTAATATTACAATAGCTCTTATATGATCTGCTATAATTCTCATGCTTCTTGTATATTTTTCATCATCATAATTCTTTCCAGAAACTTCTTCTATTTTTTTAATTAAACCTGTCCAAATTGATGATTTATAATTATCAGTTTGACCTTCAAGTACTGCAACGACTCTTTCTACGCCCATTCCTGTATCAACATTTTTGTTTTTTAATGGTTCAAAAGTTCCATCTGATTTATGATTATATTGCATAAATACATTATTCCATATTTCTACCCAATTATCATTTTCTGGATCAAAATCTGTTGGAACCGCTTCTTCACTTCTCCAATAAAATATTTCTGTATCTGGTCCACATGGTCCTGTAAGTTCCATGTTTGGCCACCAATTATCATCCTCTCCCAAAAATGCTATTCTATTTTCTGGAATTCCCAATGATTTCCATAACTCTGCAGATTCATTATCAGCCGGAACTATATTATTCCCCTTAAATACAGTTACAGATAATTTTTCAACTGGTATTTTTAAATATTTTGTTAATAATTCAAAGCTCCAAGTTATAGATTCTTTTTTGAAATAATCTCCTAAAGACCAATTCCCCAGCATTTCAAAAAATGTATGATGTGTTTTATCTCCAACTTCATCTAAATCATTTGTTCTGAAACATTTTTGAACATCTGTTAAACGTGTTCCTTCTGGATGAGGTTCTCCTTTTAAATATGGCACTAATGGTTGCATTCCAGCAGTATTAAATAAACAAGTTGGATCATTTTCTGGAATCACAGGTGCACTTGGTATTATTTTGTGTCCACGTTCTTCAAAAAATTTTAAATATATATTTTTTAAATCTACTTTTTCCATATATTTTTTCGACTCCCTTTTTTAAACAAATTTTTCGTCAATTATATTACAAATTAAGCTAAAATGCAATACTTTAAAAAGGGGACGGGGGCAAAAATTAAAGTAAACTTTAATTTTTGCCC
>HF999518.1:1316-1459 GCA_000434015.1 Clostridium sp. CAG:571 | reverse complement strand
TGATATTAAATATTTTTAATGATAAAATAATTTTGAAAAGGATTAGGGAGATATAAAACAATAGTATTTTACAAGCGAAAAATGGACCATTTTATAATTAAAACTTTGAAACACTGTAGTTTATCAAATATAATAATAAAAAA
>HF999518.1:0-1194 GCA_000434015.1 Clostridium sp. CAG:571 | reverse complement strand
AAAACATATGATAAAAAATGGACAACAAGAACTAGAATTACAAGAACATCAACAAGATGCTTATACAGCTGTGCAAAAAACGTATGAACAAGGAAATAGAGCAGCTGTAGTTATTCCTACAGGTTGCGGGAAGTCCTTTATTGCATTAAAATTAATGGAAGATAATAGAGACAAAAATATATTATTTTTAGCACCTACTATTGCTATAAAAAATCAGATGTATAATTATATTGCTAAATATATAGTTGGTGAAGAGCCAACTTCAGAACGACCTGAAAAAAAAATTGCCGAAGAACATTTTCCAAATTTAAAAATAAGATTATATCAAACACTATTAAAAGTAAGTGATGAGAAGATGGAAAAGTATCATGCAGATATAATAATTATGGACGAGTTACATAGAACAGGAGCAGAAAAATGGGGAGAAAAGGTTAATACATTACTAGAAAAAAATCCTAATGCAAAAATTTTGGGATTGACTGCAACGCCTGAGAGAATGGATGAGCAAAATGTTATTGATAAATTATTCGAAGGAAATATTAGCTATGAGCTTACACTTGTTGAAGCCTTAAGAAGAAGAATTCTAAAATCACCCCAATATGTAAAATGTGATTATGCTTTAGGAGAATATATAGAAGGTTTAAAAGAGGCAATAGATAGTTGTAGTGATGAGAAAACGAAAAGCGAACTTCAAAAAAAAGTTGAGCAAATGAGAAGAATAGTTGAAGAGGCAGAGGGAATTCCAGAACTCTTTAAAAACAATATTCAAAAAAAGGACGGAAAATATATAATATTTTGTAAAGACAAAGAACATATGGAGTTGCTACAAAGTAAAGTATCAGAATGATTTGGCGAAATTGATAGTGAACCAGAAACATATTCTGTTTATTCGGGCGAGACTGAAAAAGAAAATAATGATAATATAAAAAATTTTGAAACATCAAAATCTGAGCATTTAAAATTATTATTTTGTGTTGATATGTTAAATGAAGGAGTACATATTGAAGGTGTTTCTGGAGTTATAATGGCAAGACCTACAGATTCAAGAATAGTTTATCTACAACAGTTGGGAAGAGCATTGTCATCTGATCCATCAGGAGAGCAAACAATAATATTTGATTTAGTAAACAATTATGTGAAGAACAATTTAGATGCAGAGGTTAATGGACGAAACGAAGATATTAGTCATGAAAA
>HF999517.1 GCA_000434015.1 Clostridium sp. CAG:571 | reverse complement strand
ATCCATCTGGTATATCATCTTTTATTTCTTTTGCATATCCCGCAATCTCACCTTCGTTATAAACTCTAATTGTATATTCTACAACGTTTTGGTTTGCTACTAATACTGGTTCTTTTGTATGTTCATATACATATTTTCCTTGTTCATCTACTTTAAATACTGGTATTCTTGTTGTTACTTCTGTTTTTGCTTCATTTTCATTTCCTACATTTGTTGTTACTCCTGTTATGAATTTTCTTAATGCTAAATCAAATTGTCTATTTTGTAATTTTATTGTTATTGTATTTGATGTTAAACTCCAAGTTACATATCCATCTGAAGATTCTTTTTCTGGTTTTACTTCTTCTGTGCCTACTAATAATTTAGTTTTTCCGAGTATCTATAGCATATCCATTGCTAGTTTCTTGTCCTACAACTGTTAATGCAATTTCTTGTAAATATTTTTCATATCCTTTTGGTGCTTCTGTTTCTACTATTTTATATGTATCAATTTGTCCATCTTTTTTGATTTCTTTCGCACTAGCAACTCTTAAGTATCCGTTGCTAGTTTCTGCATCTTCACCATTTATAGTAAATTTAGAAACTTCTTTTGAAATTATATGTCCTTGTTTATCTACTTTAACTAAGTTAACAGCATAGCTACCTACTTTTTGTGTATTCTTTATTAATACAGTAATCATTGTATTTGTTATTGTTACTTCTGAACCAGATACCCCTGTTTTTGTAACTGGTTTTAATTCATATCCTGTTTTTGCACTATTATCTTGACTTTCTGCTGTAAATGTAACATCTGCTCCTGCTATGTATCCAGTTGGTGCTTTTGTTTCATGTATTTTTACTGTATAAACTTTTCCAGCAGATTCAATATTTAAATTTGATAAATTTATCAATCCATTAGAATCTGTTTTTTCTGTTTTTCCTGTAGCTGTTTTATATACTACTTTTCCTTCTTTATCTGTAATTGTAATTTCAAACTCTGCTCCTGCAAGCTTTGTTCCTTTATTATCTTCTTTTATTAATTGTAAATTAAATGCTCCTACTTTTTTAGTATTTTTTACTAACACTTTAATTAATGAATTTGTTATTGTCACTTCTGAACCAGATACATTTTTTGTATCAACTGGTTTTAATACATATCCTTCTGTAGTAGAAGCTATGCTCTCTGCTGTAAATTCAACATCTGCGCCTGCTATATATCCAGCTGGTGCTTTTTCTTCATGAATTTTCACTGTGAAAGTTTTTCCCTCATCTGCTATTTCTAATCCACTTATTAATAAAGATCCGTCACTTCCTGTTTTTTCTGTTCTTCCTTCACTTGTTTCATATACTTTGTTACCTTTTTCATCTATAATTGTAACTTTAAATTCTGCATCAGAAAGTTTTTTTCCTTCATTATCCTCTTTTATTAACTGTAGTGCAAAACTTCCCGTCTTAACTGGATCTTTAACAGCTGCAATTATAGTATTTCCTGAACTACTAACTCCTCCAAAATATTGGCTATCTGGTTGAAGATATACTGTTTTATCATTATCTTTTACATATTTTAAATATCCATTATATCCTTCTTGTGGTTCTGCTGGATATGCCTGACTAACATTTCCTGACTTATCTACAGAAACTTTTATACAAATATAATTTGTTTGTCCATCAGGGGCCTCAAAATATCCTAATCCGTATGGTTTTTGAGCTTCTGTTTCTGTTATCCATACATATTTACTAGTTCCATAAGACATTTGAATAGAAGATTTATGTGCTTCCATAGTTGTTCCTTCACCTGTAGGTACTACTCCACTTCCATAACTATCTGTTACCCAATATTTAAAAGTTCCTATGTTCCCAATATCATTTCCATCCATATCTTTTTTATGAACTTCCACATTTACATTTTTATTTCCAAAAGAAACTTCATTTCCTGTAATTATTCTTGATAACATTAAGAAAGATTGATCTCTGTAATCTCCTGGATTTTCTGTAGTTGTATAATAATATGCAGTAGTATTATATGCTCCATATCTAAATGTAATATTAACATTTGTAGTAGAATTTGCTTTTGCATAAACATTTCCATTATATTCACTATATTTACTTAATTCATTTGTACAATCTTTATCTGTATATAATTTAATATCTGCACCATTTTCTTTGGCTGCTACTAATATTAATTTATTTTCATTGTTAGTTATACTTACTGGTCCAACCACTCCATTTTTAAGTTCTGCATTACTTGCATCTATAGTAACATCTATATCACCATTGCTACTATAATCAGAATGAGCTTCCGCTGCTTTTTTTAACGCATTATACAAAGGATCATTTGTTGGAAAGCTAATACTTGAATCTGGTGTTACATTATTAGTAAAAGACCATAAAACAAATTGCTCTATTTTATGTATTTTATCATATTTACCAAGTTCGTGCTTATTATCTAATTCATCAGGTTTTGTATTATCAATATAATCATTAATATCTCCAGAGTTTCCTAATATTTTTTGTAAATTATTAATATAATATTCTGTTTCATCAAGAGATACATCATTTCCTGTTCTAAGAATATTATCTAATAACCATCTAATGCTTCCTGCATTTTTAGGATTTTTTGCATTATTTTTTTCATATGCATTATACTCTCCTGAAACACTTCCATACCCTCCTGGATTGCCATATCCATATAGGTTTGCACCTTTATCCATACACCATCCAGCATTACCATAATTTGTAGCTGTTCCATTGTGATGGTAAATTTTTTCTACACCATCCTTAATATCTACATTGTGATAATATTTATCATATGATGCTGCTTGTGCACTCACAATCCCATCCATTCCTGCTGTTGTTATAAGCGATGTGTTTTGATATTCTCCATTATTATCTTCTGACAATGCATTAACTACATTTGCTGTTCCTAATATTGAATTAGTACTTAATAAAACTATTGCCATAATCATAATCAACAATTTTCTTATAATTCCTGTTTTCATATTTTCCTCCTAAATTAAAATTGTTTTTATTCATATTCAACTTTACTTTTTTTGATTTTAAAAGTCAATATACCTATTTTTTCGTATCGTTTCGAACCTGTTCTTTCTGCTTACGGAAGCTACTTTTAGACATCTGTTTATTTCAAAAATTACATTATGATTACATTTTTGTAATATTTAATATTGGGGACGGGGCAAAAAGATAAAATAAAAAAGAGTTTAAATTAAAACTCTTTTTCACAATTTATTCTCTTTTTTTTATTTCTTTTTTCTTTTTAAAACTGTCATAACTATTACGGCTGCAACTATTAAAACAATAATTACTGACGAAACAATTATTATCATCATTAATTTGCTATTAGCATTAATATTTAATTCATTTGCTTTAAGATCATCTACACTGTAATTAGCGTTAAAAACTTTTAGATCAGATATAGAAATTTTAGTGTTTTTTGTATCTTTTAAAACTTTAAATGTTATTGTCACCATTTCTCCATCTTGTGCTTTTAAACTTTGTACTACCATTTTTGATTCTTTTGTCCCAACTATTGCTTCCCAATTATTTTTATTTTCTACTTTTGCTGACTCTGTATCATCTGGTAATGCTTCTAATTCTAAAATAGAATGATCATAATTAATTACTCCATAAATCATTTGAACACTTTCAGTTATATTTTGCTGACTACTAATTGTTACTTGTATTTCTTCTCCTTTTTTTAAAACTGTTTTATCTGATGTTAATACTATTTGATTTTTATCATCTGCATTTACTATTCCTGTCCCTATAATAATCATTAAAAAAGTTAAAAAAACTACAATCTTAAAAATACTCTTTTTCATTTGTTCCTCTCCTCCACATATTTTTATATTTAAATTTTATCATTCAATTTTTTTAAAGTAAATATTTTATTTTCACTTTATATATTGGTTTTTTATTTTTTATCAAATTTCTTTTAATTTATTTAAATATTTACTCATAAAAAGAGAACCCTCCTTGCTAAACTTTTGTTTAACAATTTAGGTTCACTTTATAAAATATTTACATTTATTTTTTATCTTTCTTTACTACAAATCTCTTTATTTCATAGCTTCCAATCGCTATTACTATTAATACTGCTATACTTAATCCTACATATATTGCTTCTTGTCCTGTTGTTACTGTTAACATTACTGGTGCATCATCTATATCATCTTCTCCTGGTACT
>HF999516.1 GCA_000434015.1 Clostridium sp. CAG:571 | reverse complement strand
AGTAGGAATATACGGAGTAAAGAAATATATAATTAAATAAAGTAAGTAAAAAAAGAAGTAGATAAAAACTACTTCTTTTTTTTGTTGGGGACGGGGCAAGTTTATCAAGTTTTTCAAAATAAAAGATAAAAATGGCTAAATTTTAATATATTTACTCGAATAAAATATCAAATGTTACAAAAATATTACAAAAAAATAAGTAGAAATATTGGTGCTAAAATATATATTTCATAAATGTAACATAAAATTAAAAAATGTAATACAAAGTTTGTAAAGTGAAGCTCCGTAAAGAGTTCTAAGATGTTTTAAAAGAAGCAGAATTTTCAAGGCTTGAATAGAAAAAATAAATATTGTAGCATAAATATAAATAATTTTACAAAGAAGGAGAGAAAACTATGAGGAAAGGGAATAAGAAGATTATATTCGCTATATTAGGAATAATAGCTATTGTTTCAGTGATAATAATAGCTATAGTATCTAATAAAATGGAAAATAAAAGTTCAACTTCAACAGGTATAGGTGAAGAGAATCCAGTATTAGCAAAGGTAAGTATAAAAACTAACGGTGGTAATTATATAGAAAAAGATACTGGTGAAATCGTAATAGGAGGAACATATAGAAATGGTTTTTGTATGAAAAAGGGAGCTTCTTTATATGGAGGAAGAGATCAGTTATATGATAATGGTAGTGCATATGGTAGTAATGCATATGTTAATGTATTATATGATAATATAATTTTACCATTTGGAAATGATTCTTCAAGAGCTTTTTACCAAACAAAATTAGAAAAATTAGTTAAACGTTATGGTCAAAACGATACATATGATAAAACAGATTGGAAGGTTTTTGAAGCAGAGCAATATGCATTTTGGCACTATACTAATGGAACAAACTGTCCAAAAAGTCAAGCAAACTATAAACTATATAATGCTTTGGTAAATGAGGCAAATTATATAGTTAAAGCAGATAGTAATCAATATGGATATGGTCAAAAAGATTTAAAAGGACAAACTAAAGTCTCTATAGATAAAAGCAATGCTAAGATTCAAGTAACTGGAAATAATTGGACGATAGGGCCATTTAAATTAAACAATGAATGTGATGAATTTTTCTATTTTGATATGAATGACATTACTTTTACAGAAAATGGACAAAATACTACAATAAAAAATTTTGATATTGTAAATAATGGAAAAAAAGTAGTTAAGGGATATTCTGATTATTATGGTTGGGATGGGGAGTTTTATATTACTTTCTCACATAGCTTTCAAAAGGGAATCCATTATAATGTTAAGTTAGGATTAAATGCATTAACATATACTACAACAGCAAAAATATGGAGAAATGGAAACCTTCAACCAGTTGCAACATTAACAAGAACACCACAAAATCATTCTGCAGAATTTAATATGGGGTATTCAGAACCAGTTGGAAACTATCACATTAATTTATCAAAAAGATCAACAGATGATGTAGTAAATACAAAGGATGACTTAAACGATTATTCTAGATCTCTATCAGCAAAATTTGAATTAAAATTACGTAGAAATTGTGAAGATAATGGAAAAGATATAGATGTAAAAAGTAACGAAGGTTCAATAACAAGAATAAACTGGGATAATCCATCAGATACAAAGAATAATTCTGATATTAATATTGATAGTACTACTCAAGATTGGATTATTATAAAAGAAACAGAACCACCAACAGGATTTGACTTGCCGATATATAATCAAATAAGTTTAAGGATAAGTAAAAAGTTAGATAATAATAATGTTTGGAAGTTAGACAGAATAGAGGTTTGGGTAGCTATAAGTAATAGTCAATCTATGTACTTAAAAGATATAAAAGCAGGAGATTATAAAATATATAAAGACTACAATTGGGCTATAGACACAAGTGATAATACAATAACAGTTACAGCAATAGATAATAAATTAGAAGGTGAGTACTCACTTGGATTATTAAAGAAATCAATGGGGTCTACGACAGAATTTGAAGATACTTCAGATGCTATTGGAGGTGCAATAGTTAATGTTAAAAGAAATGGAGCTAGCAAGAATTGGACTACAAAGGAAAAGGATATAGTAACAGAAGGATATACAATAACAGATACAACAGATGATGTATATGAAATAACAGAAATAGAAGCACCAAAAGGATATATTAAAAATCAAAAGTTTAATACCTTCAACCTAAAGCTTACAGTAAAAAAAGGTATAGAGAGGTATTATAATGATACTCATAAATATATTGTAGAAGATGTTAAAGCAGAAATTATTCATACTACTGGTGGAGTAATAGCAGAAACAATAAATCTAACAAAAGATACAGTAGCAACAAGTAATATAATAGATGGCTTAAGAGTTAAATTTACATCAGACCAATTACTAGTAGAAATAAAAGATCCAAAGATAGAACCAATTAATTTATCAATACAAAAAGTATCTTCAGAAAATAATGAAGAATTTTTGAAAAATACAAACTTGCAAATATCAAAAACAGTTTTAAATGAAAAAGGAGATGCAGAAACATCAGATGCGGAAATATTTAGCGGTACATTAGAAAATGCTAATGTTGGAAATGATGAAGCTAAATACAAATACACAGAAGAGAATATAGAAGAAGGTTATACATATTATTATGACATTTTAGAAAATGAGCCAGCTTCAGGATTTAAAAATGTATTTGGAAATGTTAAAGTAAGATTAAAAGTAAAAATAAAGAATGGAAATATATCTGAAACAAGTGTTGAATTAAATGGAGATGCTACAGATGAACAAAAAGCAGAAATGATGAAGTATGTAGGAAAACCAACTGTAGATGAAGCAACAAGAACAGTTTCATTAGTAATTGAAAATCCAAAAGATGTAATTCCAATGAAATTAAAATTATTTAAACATCAATTAGATGATAAAAATACTCCAGTAAAAAATGCAATATTTAGTGTAAAAGAAATTGATGCAAATGGAAATAAAGTAAATGATTTAACACCAATAACAACAGATGGAACTAATCAACTAGTTGCAAACATAGATAAAGGTGAAATTGGAAAATCTTATTATTATGAATTAGAAGAAACAACAATTCCTAAAAACTATACAAATGTAATTTCAGGAGTTAGAGTAAAACTTTCTATAGATGAAAATGGTAAAGTAAGCAGTAGTATAACAAATGTAAAAAAAGTTGGAAGTAACACATGGGAACAATATAGTAATACATATGAAAAATATACAACGATATCAGATCCAGATACAGATAATAATATAATATTATATATAGCAAACAGTGTAAAATTTGATTTTACATTATATAAAAAGAATTATGCAAGTAACAACACAGATTTAGAAAAAGCAGAAAAATTTAATGGTACAGCAACGTTTAAAATAGAAGATGGACAAGATAAAGAGATATTTAATGGTACTTTAAATGATGCACAAACTTTTTTTGAAGAAATAGAAGCTAAAGCAAATTCAACTTATGTATATAAAGTAACAGAAACTAGTGTATCTGATGAGTTTTATGATTCTTTAGTTAATATACCAATAAAAGTGACAATAAGAACTGACGAAAATGGAAAAATAAAAGATGAATCAAATGAAGGAAGCAATTGGAGCTTTGCAGATGCAAATTTAACAGAAGAACAAAAAAATATATTAAAAAATTTAATTGATTTAAAAATAGCTGAGAATAATCACGTAAACTTATTTATAGCTAATATGCCAAAGAATTATTATAGTGTACAAGTAATTAAAGTAGATAACAAAGGAAATATTATAAAAAACAATGAAGCAACATTTAGTGTTAGTATGACTACAGATAATGAACAAGGAGAAGGAATTGCTGAGGCAGAGCATTCTACTAAAGAAGGAATATTAAATATTCCAGATAATGATGATGAAAATACAGCTAAAACTACAATTGATCCATCACATACACATACATATACAATTAAAGAAGAAACCGCACCAAAGGGATATGATAAATTATTAGGAAAAGTAGAATTGGCTGCAAAATTTACAGATGATGGAAAACTATTAAAAGAAAATATTAATTTAAAATATTTTAATGAAAATAATAATGAAGAACAAAAAGATGGACTGACATTTAAATATGATAACGAAAAGTCAATACCAATAATACAAATATATTTACCAAATGATTCAAAACCTTTAGAATTTGAATTAGTAAAGAAAAACTTTAAAGATGAAAAAGTAACAGCAGAAGAAGATAGTAATGGAAATTTAAATGGTGCTAGCTTTATAATTCAAAGGGTAAATGTACATAATGTAGAAAACAAAACAACCAATGTACCAAATGGAACAGAAGACTTTTTCAATGGGCAAGTTATTAATGACATTTTGTTAGACGGACAAGTTAATGATGTAGTACCAGCATTTACAAATTTAACATATGTATACATGATACAAGAAAAATCAACTAAATCTGAATATGCAGAATTATTTAAAAATTATGCAATAGAATTAGATGTTACAACAGATGATGATGCTAAAATAGCAAGTACAAATTATAAAGTATATGATGTTACAAAACCTGCAAATCCAGAAGTAACAGAAGCTTTTAAAGAAAATTATGGAGACTTTATAGATGTTACAACAAATGAAACTAGAGATAAGGTAATAATAACAATAAAAAATGCACCAGGCTATAAAGTAAGATTAAACAAAACAGATACAAAAGGTAATCCAATAAAAACAGCAAAAGTTGTAGCTAAAATTGATGATAAAGTTAAATGTGTATTAAATGAAGATAATCAAAAAGAAGAATCAAGTAAAATATCAGAAGATTATATATCAATTGCACCAGGTAAAAGTCAAACATGGCAAATAGAAGAAGATGGAACATTTACACCATATTATAATATATTTGGAACAGATAAATATATTGAAGTAAAAGTTAGTATGAACAACAGCATAGAAATGAATGTTGATAGCTATACTATAAAATATAAAGATACAGATCAAGAAATAGAGCAAACAGAACTTGAAAATTTGAAAAAATACATTTCAGAAGTTAAATTCGTTAAAGAAGGAAACGATACTGTATTAAATATTGTTTTAAAAAATCCAACAATATATAGATTAAAATTAACAAAATATGAAGCAGATGGAACAACAGAACTTAAAGGAACAAGCATAATTGTTAATGGAAAAGAAGTAATAAGCAATGGTAGCAGTTATTATACAATAGATAATATTGCAAATATAGGAGAAAATATTAACTTTACTATAAGTGAAAAATCTACTGCTAAAAACCATATAAATATATTTGAAAAAAATCATAGATATTTATCTGTTGGAGCAACAATATTAGATAAGAAAGAAGCAGATGGCCAAACAAGTCAATATGCATCTATTTTAGGTAGTAATGTGTATGAACATTATAATGGAAATCCAAAACCATGGAAAGTAGAAAATTATGATGACATTTATAATTACATTAAAGTAGAGACAACAATAGATACTGATAATGTTCCTGTAATAAATGTTTCAATATTAAATCCAATGAAATATGAATTTGATATTGAAAAAGTAGATACTTCGAAAGATGGAAAAGCTTTAAAAGATACAGATTTTGAAATATATAGTCCAGTTTTAGATGAACAAAGTGGTAAATATAAATATGTTGTAAACAAAGAAGGTGTTACAGTAATTACAGATTCTGGAATGATATATGGAACAACAACAGAAAATGGAAATATATTATTTGGTGAACAAAATGCAAAAATAGGAAAAGAATATGAGTATAAAATAGTTGAAACAAAAGCAGCTTCAGACGGATATGTTAATTTATTTAATGAGTATGCAATATATGTAAAAGCAGTAGTAGATAATGAAGGAAATGTTACACTAAACAATTATGATAATAGAAGAAACTTCGAACTTAGAAAAGATGACGGAACAAAAGCACCAGAAGAATATTACAATTATGTAACAGTAACAGTAGATACTACAGGTGAAAGTCCTCGTATTAAAGTGTTAATTCAAAATCCAACTAAAGTTAAGATAAAAATTAATAAAAAGATATTTGGAAATAATAAAGTCAACTTAAAAAACACAAAATTTGAAGTAACAAGTCAGATTAGTGGAACAAAAGAACTAGTTACAGATTCACAAGGAAATATTGTATTAGATGAATCACCTATTAAGGAAGGTATATATGAATACATTGTAAAAGAAAAAGATACACCAGGAAAAGATATAATAAATATTCTTTCTGATAATTATGTAAAATTTAGATTATATGTATCTGCAGATGGAAATATTTATACAGTAGATGAAAATGGAAATAAAGCGGATAATACATACTACTTATATAAAGCAGATGGAAGTAAAATAGACTTTGATAATACAAATATTGATGATTTTATATCTATAAATACATCAGCAAAAGTAGAGAATACAAGTATGGTTACATTAACAGTATTAGATCCACAAAAATATAGTTTATCAATATTAAAACAAGATAAAGATACAAAAGAAGCAATGAATGGTGTAACATTTGATGTTACAGTAAAGGATGAACAAAATAATGAAGTAACATTAAAAGATGCAAATACAATGCAAGCAAAGAATCTAAAAGGACTAACAACTAAAAATATAAATGGCGAAGATGGTGTAATAAAAATAGATGATATATTATTTGAAAAAGCACAAACATATACATTTATATTACGTGAAAAAACAAAAGACGGATATTTGGGAAGAGACGATATAGAAATAAAGGTAAAAGTTGAAATCGTTGATGGAAAATATGAAGTAACAGATATTAGTTATAATAACTTGTATGTAAATAAAGAGAACACTAAAATAATAAAAGATGATGCAAGCAATATACAAATAATACAATTTGGTATAGATAATGAAAGAATAAAAGGATCATATGATTTAGTAATAAATAAAACGGATTTAGAAGGAATTAATCTAGATGGAGCAAAAGTTAAGATTACAGTATTAAGAGATGGAAAAGAATCTGAATTATATGAAGCAAATGAAGATGTAAATTCAAAAAATGTTATTATACCAACAAAAGAAATAGATGTAACAAATGGAAGAATTGTAATAAATAATATACGTATTGAAAAACCAGAAAGTTACATACTAAAGATAGAAGAAACACAAGCACCAGAAAGATATGTAAAATTAGAAAAACCAATACAAATAAAAGTGACAACAAAGAAATTAGAAGATGGAATAAATACAAGATATGTATTAGAAAGTGCAAGTATAGTTGAAGAAAATAGTTTAGTAAAACAAACAAGTTCAGAAAATAAACTAGAAGTAACAATAAAAAATGAGCAATTTGATTTAGCTTTAAGAAAATTTATAACAAAGATAACAACAAATGAAGGAAAAGAAAACGAAAAGGTTCAAGATATAACAAATAGAATACCAGAAGAAGATACAGAAGAATTAAAAACAGGAGTAGACAAAACAGCTAAATATAATCATACAAAAGATCCTATTAGCTTATATGCAGGAGATACAGTAGTATATACAATAAGAGTGTATAATGAAGCAGAAATAGCAGGATATGCAGAAGAAGTAACAGACCACTTACCAGAATACTTAGAATTTGTAAATGATGAATTTAATAGTAGTTATGGATGGTTGTTAGATGAAAAAGATACTTCATTAAGAACAGTTAAAACAACATATTTATCAAGAGCAAATGATGAAAAGGGTAATTTAATAAAAGCATTTGATAAGGGTTCAGGAAAATTAGATTATAAAGAATTAAAAATCAAATGTAGAGTTAAGGACAATACACCAGCTGGATTAAAATTAACTAATATTGCAGAAATAAGCAAGTATATTGGCGAAAATGGAAGAGATGTTGTGGATAGAGATTCTGAAGTAGGAAATGTTATATTACCAACAGATTCAGAATTACCAAAATATCAAGATGATAAAATAACAGAAAAAATACCATATATTCCAGGACAACAAGATGATGATGATTTTGAAAAAGTATTAATACAAGAATTTGACTTAGCATTAAGAAAATTCATAACAGGAGTAACAACAAATGTAGGAAATGAAAATGAAGCAAAAACAGAAGTAACAACAAGAATACCAGTATTTAAAGTAGATGAACAAGGAAAATATGTATATGAACATACAAAAGAACCAGTATTAGTAGCAAACCAAAATGTTGTAGAATATACAATTAGAGTTTACAATGAGGGAACAGTAAATGGATATGCAAAAGAAATAAAAGATGATATACCAGATGGAT
>HF999515.1 GCA_000434015.1 Clostridium sp. CAG:571 | reverse complement strand
AGATTATATAATAAAAGGTAGATAATTTCAACTGGTTATCTACCCAACTTATTGTAATTTGTATGGAGGATTATAATATAAAACTCTCTCTTTCATTATATTATTTTTTCTTTGCTATAATATTATATATATGCCAATGTTTTGTTTTTCCTAGTCCAGTTTTTCCATTTTTTTCAACTTCATTAAATTCTATTATATCAAATGATTCTTTAAATAATTCCAATACTTGTTCTTTTGATAAAAATACCATTTGCTCTTTTATCTTTGCCCAAGAATCGTTTAATCCAAAAAAGTTCCCAACGAAGTATCCGTTCTTGTAAAATACTATTAGATATTTTGTTCCAAAACTCATTAAAATAGTCTTTATTGCAAAAGGGAATACTAAAGTTAGCTACCAATAAGTTATTTTTCTCTAATTCTATATTTTCAAAGTCTTGACACTCAAAGTTAAAATTTTTTAATTCTTCATTATCTAACTTACTAGATATAATTTCTCTTGTGTTTTCCTTATCTATTGATAATACTTTCCATCCGTTTTTTATTAAATATATTGTATCTCTACCAGCACCACAACCTAAGTCAATAGCATATTGAGGATTGCTGTTCATATTTATGAATTTTTTAACCA
The DNA here is from genome assembly GCA_000434015.1 of Clostridium sp. CAG:571. Lineage (GTDB taxonomy): Bacteria > Bacillota > Clostridia > TANB77 > CAG-508 > CAG-492. The sequence goes on along the minus strand of HF999515.1, from coordinate 1,581 downwards.
TTGGATGTGGTAAAGCATTTTCGGTATTTTCATAATATTTTTGTATATCGCCCATTAATATCAATTCCTTTCCATTTATAACAATAATTATAACACATAATTTTATAAAAAGTAACAGGAGAGTGAAAATTTATTTTTTCACTCTCCTGTTGTGCTTTCAAAACTTTTTCCAGCACTGAGGATCTTTTGAATAAAAGTCACCTGTTAAGCATTTTGCAACCGAAGGACACCCTCTGCAAAAGTTTTTGATTTCGCAGTTAGAACAATGCTCGAACTTGTCATACTGACGGTACTTATCCATTTCTTCGCCGGTAAAAATATCGTAGAAAGACTGTTCCGGAACTTTCCCAACAGGAGTTTCGCTTCTTCTACAGGCATATACTGTTCCATCCGCCAAAGTTGTAATGTGGGTAATTCCACAATGACATCCATCAAGAACAAGATTATCAGGATTGTTGACTTCCTCAGGATTAAATAATCCCTTTTCATAAAGATACAACTTCCAAAGGTGGTCTTTTAATGCAAATCTTGTATCACATTCCTGATTCTGCATATATTTTTCCCACATTTTGTCAAGAAAATCTCTATACTCTTCCGGAGAAACCAGCAAATCAAAATCTTCAGGATTAGGACAATATCTTGCAAATCCAAAATTGCTAACTTTGTGTTCTACCACAATGTCTACAAGTTCCGGAATTTCTGCAATATTTGTCTTAGAAACAGTTGTCATGATAGCTGTTTTAATTTTACTTCCCTCAAAATACTTCAAAGCATCTAAGGTTGCATCAAAAGAACCAGGCTTGCGGATGTAATCATGAGTCTCCCTTAATCCATCTAATGACATTTGAAAGTTAATACAACCTAAATTTTCCAGTCTCTTAACTACATCATAATTTAAATGAAACGGATTTCCTAAAAGCCCAAAATGAACTTTCTTTTCTTTGAGAATTTCAAGAAAATCCCAAATTCTTTCATAGAGCAATGGATCTCCACCTGTGATTACAAGAAAAGGATCTCTTTCCAATTTATCACAAGTCCGAAGAAAGTCCTCCAAAATCGCTTTCAATGTGTCTAAATCAAGTTCAAGACCACATTTTTTGTCTTTTCCTTCGTAGATGTAACAATGTTTGCACCGCTGGTCACATCTGTCTGTAATATGCCATTGCATACTAAATTTTGTTCTTTCTGCCATTACAAATCCTCCTTTTTAGTGCAAGAGGCACCTCTAAAAGAGATGCCTCTGCTTTGTTGAAACTAATGTGTGTTGTCGACACTACACATTCTTAGTTCATCTTTGTATTAACTACAAGATGTACTGCAAGATGTGCATGATCCACAGGAACTACTGCATGCCGAGCAACCGCTTGAGCAGTTACAAGAGCAGTCCGCAGCAACTACTTTTACTCCAGCTCCGATTAATTTAGCCTTTGCAGACTTCATAAAATTCTGAGCAGAGTTCTTCCCAATGTAGTTTACACTAGGATTCCAATAATTTGTCCGTGCCATTTTGCTCATAGTGCGTTCTCCTTTCTGTTAAATTTCAACGAGTTGCTTGGAACAATATTTACTGTTCCAAATAAT
>HF999514.1 GCA_000434015.1 Clostridium sp. CAG:571 | reverse complement strand
TATATGTCTTAAACCATCACAAAATACAGTCTCTGCTCCTTTATATAGTGAAAATAAAAATCCTACTGTACATTCAAACACATGGTGTATTGGTAAAATAGAAAGAAAGACATCATCTTGCGTTACATCTAACACACTTCCAATATCCATTAAATTTGTGCAAATATTTTCGTGTGAAAGCGTTACTACTTTAGACTTAGATGTAGTTCCTGATGTAAATAGCATAATTTCCATTTCTTTTGGATTTATTTTTGCATTTAAAAACTCATTATTTCCTTCTTCTATTAGTTTCTTACCTTCTCGTATTAATTCTTTTTGTGAGTATATACCTTCACAATTTTCATCATTATCCATAGAAATTAAATGTTTTAATTTGTTTTTCTCACTAAACTTAATATTTTGAATTATATCTGAATATTTTTTTGTATAAAATATCGCTTCTACATCAGATCTTTCTATCAATAGCTCTAGCTCATTTGCTGGTAGTGATTTATCTAACGGAACAACAATTCCTGTTCCACATACAATTGATAAATATGCTATTTCCCATTCATATCTATTTTCTCCAATAACTGCAATTCTTTTTCCCTTTAGTCCTAAATTTATTAATGCTGTTCCTAAATTATTTATCATATCTCGTACTTCTTTATGGGTATAAGTTTGATATTTTCCTTCTTCTACTTTAATTTTATATGCTGGTCTATCTGCATATAATTTTCCTGTTTTATTTAACATATCTTTTAAATCATTAATTTTTAAATAATCATATATTTTCTTACTCATATTTTCTCCTATTACTTCTAATTTTGTATCATATTTATATCACAATAATAAATTAATGTCTTTAGACTGGTAAGTCAGTACAATCTGTTTTCAGTGCTTTTAGAAATATATATTTTTTAAATCACTTATTAACTGAACACTTAGTCTAAATACAAAAAAATAGCTAACTACTTATTTGTAATTAACTATTGCACTTTTTATATCACTAAAATAATATTTTTCATTTTTTACTTAATGTTCTTGTAATATTATCGATAAAGCCATTATATACCTGCATTGCATCTACTTGTCTATTCTTTTTTATTCTATAAATAAGACTTGAGTATGTCCTGCACCATGTATTATAAGTTTATCTTTTTTGCAATTAGCTGATTCATATAATTGTTCACACATATACTCAGGAACAAAATCATCATTATCTCCATGAATAAACAATATTGGAACAGAGGCTTTTTTACTTGTTCTAATGCAGAGGCGCTTCTTTTATATCATATTTTGCTCTATAATTAAGTCTATCCAGCACTTTAAATCTTCTTTATCTAGCCATCCCATTCCAATATATTCTCCTTCACTTTCGCCAGTCGCTCTCATATATGGAATTAATACATTATAGCCTTTTTCTGAAAAGTGCATTCCTACCGATATTACTGATTCTGGATTCTAGCGATAACCATGTAAAACAATTACCAAATCATCAATTTGTTTGTCTTTTATATATTCTGTTCCTCTTAAAGTAATTCCATCTTTTGCAGTAACCTCAACTTTTTCATTTTTTATAGTATTGGTCCATTGACTTGCTTCTTGAATCTTAATTTCATAAAACGATGCTAAATATAACTTATCAAAATTATATTCTTCCATAAGTTTTTCCAATATACTTAATTTATAATGCAAAAGACAGCCCACATTAGATGTGAACCGTCTTCTGTCCAAACATGATTAAAGAATTACTGATTTGCAATGTTGCGAGTTGCTCTTCTCAGTTCATCCATTGCATCGAGTTCCTGCCTCATCTTACTTGCCATCTGCTGGAACTGTTCAGCAAGTCTAAGATTACCTGCTTCGGATGCCATGTTAGCCAATCTTCTGAAACGAGTCTGTTCGTCCTGCATGGACTGAATCATCTGATTCATCTGGCTTGCCATCTGCAGATAAACTTCTTTCTGCTTGCGATTAGTACCTGCATTTCTTGTTCTTTTCAGTGTCCGAGCTACTTCATCTGCCAAGTTCATGTTCATAATTGTTTTACCTCCAAATAATTTTTTCCCATGAATGTTGTTGCCAAGAAGCAAACACGAGTGTTGATAATATCTCCTTATTAGGAATATATCTTAATTAATTATAGCATAATTTTACATAAGTAGCAAATTTCTACTCACATGTTAAGCAAACTTAATACACATACTTTACTTAATGCATTCGCTCCTCGTATTCCAAACGCTTTTCTTCCACTACAAAATCTTTTCTTCAACTTGCTAAATATCTGACTTCCCTGTGTTCCCATATTTCTATATTCTATTCCTTCTGGTGCCTCTGGTACTTCTAAAACATCTTGATATCTCTCTAAATCATTACTTAAATAACTTTCTAATTTATTAAGTTTTTTCATTGCCTGATATTCGCCACCTAATTCATATCTTAACCCATACTGTATTTACATGTGTTGTTCTTAAACCTTTATGTCTATACTTTTTTGAATCTCTGGAATTCATTAATTTTCTATCATATGATTCCAATAATAATTTTATTATTATACATCCAAAAAAACATACAAATTTATATATTTTTTTCTCTAACTCATTGAATTTTATTTCATCACTTGTTATAATTTTGTCAAACATGGTTATCAATCCTTTCGTTGTTGTTTCGCGATTACATCGTATTGGATTAACCATGTTTTTTCAATACTATAAGATAAAAAATAAATGTAAGCTTTATATTTTGCCTACATTTATTTTACACTTACTATAGTTAGTCTATTTTCTTAACAATTTATTCAGCTAACCAATTAGCAATATCAAAAATTTGTATTCCTTCGTATTGATAATTATCATGTCTTGTTCTAGCAATTATAATTTTAGGATAAGCATCTTTAATTTCCAATAGAGGCTTAACTTCTCTTTGCAAAGTTTGTTCATCAGAAATATTGTCAGATACCTGAATATATATTTTTTCATTTCTTCTTGATGCTACAAAATCTATTTCTTTATTGTATAAAGTTCCTACATATATTTCATATCCTCTACGTAATAATTCTATTGCTACAATATTTTCATATATTCTGCCATAATCCATGTTTGTTGTTCCTAATAAAGCATATCTAAATGCATGATCAGAAAGATAAAACTTATCTTGTGTACTTAATAATTTTTTGCCTCTTATATCATATCTTGAAACTTTATAGAATGCAAAAGCATTACAAAGATAATTAATATAATTAGTTATAGTTTTATCCGTAATTGCAACATTGTTATTATTAAGTACATTTGTTATATTATTAGATGATGTAAGATTTGATATATTATCCATTAAATAGTTATTTAAATTATTTAACACATCTATATTTCGGATTTTATATTTTTGATTAATGTCTCGAACTATTAAAGTGTTATACACATCTGAAATATAATCATATTTTTCTTTTTGCGTTTTATATAAGTATGAACCTGACATTCCGCCTTCTTTAACATAATTATCAAAAGCATCTTGAATATTGTTATATTTATAATATTCTAAATATTCTTTAAAAGAAAATGGATATACATCAATACAAAATGTTCTTCCTGTAAATAATGTTGCTAAATCGCTACTCATTAAAAACGCATTAGAACCGGTAATATAAATATCATATTTTTCTAGAGCATGTAAACCATTTATAGCTTTTTCAAACCCGTCACACATCTGAATTTCATCAATTAATATAAAATTTTTTTTATTGTCTATATATTTTTCTTCTATATAATTGTATAAGTTATGATATTCCATTAACTCTTCAAATGTTGGAATATTAAAATTTATATGAATTATATTAGATTCTTCTATATTTGTATTTATATATTTTTTGAAAGCTTCCAATAATTTTGATTTTCCACTACGTCTAATTCCAGTTAAAACTTTTATATCTGGGGTATCTATAACATTAATTAATCTTTCTAAATAATTATTTCTTTTTATTAATTTCATTTAACTCACCTCTATAACTATTATATTATTCTATTCCGAAAAAATCAATTTTTTTGAACAATTCGTAATAATATTATGATCCTTTTTTAGAATTTAATACAAATTTCTAAAATTCTCATATTTATCATGTTCTACAAACAATAAATTATAAAAAAAACTCACTCTTACACGAGTGAGAATCTAGCAATATTAATTTATTTGTTCTTTTCCCATATTTTTCTTATAAATTTTAAAGATAATGTCGATAGAGAAAAACCAATAACCGGAACAAGTGAACTCAAAAATATATTATCATAATTTCTAACAAGATATGAATATATAATAACTACTATATATGTCAAAATCATTATCCCAAATCTTCTTATCCAGCTTGTTTCCCAAGCTTTATCTAATTCCACCTTTTTATTTCTTTCTTTTATTTTTTCAATTTCTTTTTCTAGATTATTAATTTCCATCTTATACAACTCCTTTATCATCCATCATGCATATGCATTATAGAGTTTAATAATTGTAGTTTGCATTTACTTATTATTCTCTAGTTTTCTTTTTGCAAATTCCATTCCTACAATTACTAATCCACCTACTATAAAATATATTATATTAAAAGTACTAAAAGATAATGGTGCTTTTGGAGCTTCTAGTGTTGTTGCTCCCATGATAATTGCATAAATTGATCCTACCATTAATCCTAAAATTAAATATATTGTTTGAGATCTATATTTCTCTAATGCTTTTTTTACTAATTTTATAACAAGTGCAATTCCTGTTAAAATTCCTAAACCAAAAACAAATAATACTGGTATATATGCTAAATTTAAATGTAACGTCTCTTTAATTCCCGTTATAATTGGAACATATAATCCAAATATTAAAAGTAATGTTGACCCAGATATTCCAGGTAATATCATTGCAGATATTGCTATCATTCCAGCTACAAACACATATATTGCTAATCCAAAATTCAAATTTGTTATATCAATACTTGTTTCACTTCCTGTTTGTGGATTGAAATATGTAATTGCTGATACAATTATAATTCCAATAATCGTAAATATTAAATTTTTATATTTCCCCTCTATATTCTGTTTTTCTTCTTTTATTATTAAGGGTATTGCAAAGATTATAAACCCTATAAATAAAGAACTTACTTGATATATATGTGTTTCAAACAAATTTGACAATATGAGTGAAGCTATAGCCATTCCTATAACCCATCCAATTCCTAATTTTATTAAAAAACTTATTGAACTTTTTTTATCTTTTTTTCTACTAATTAGTGTATTTAATGAATTTATAAATTTATCATAAAATCCAAGAACAAATGCTACTGTCCCACCAGAAACTCCTGGCACACTATCTGCTAAAGCCATCGAGAATCCTTGTATTAAATTTTTTATAATTTCTTTCATTATTTTCTCCTTTTCTTATTTAAATTTATATTATATCTTTTAGTTTAAATTTTTTCACCTTCTTTCAAAATAATAAAATAATATTTATATAATTTATATCATATAATAATTTTATATATACTGTCAATTATTTCTAAAATGAAGAATCTATTTTTATAAAAAAGAGTTGATCCTTTAGCCTGTATCTACACTATAATAAAGAAAAGAGCCTGCAGACAAAGTGTCTTTTAGGCTCTTTTAGAGGAATAATTGCAATCAGACAGTATTACCAATTAACTGCAATATCCAACTGATAAGGATCAATTGCTGTGAAGTCACCAGTGTCACAAACAATTCCTTTTCCCAACGATGTTTCAACAATTGTTCCAAGAGGACGAATGTTAAGATCTGCTGCACACATTACATAGCATCCCAACATTTTAACTCCATCCTCTCTAATCCAATATTGATATTCGTGGCCATTATTCTGCATTGCTGCAACAATATTGGTCATATCGAGGTTGTACCATGTCTCGTTACCAGAAGGACCAGAAAAAGTTCCTCCTTCCTTGGTGAGCCCAGGCTCTAAAACATTTTCTTCAGCTTGCTCAACAATTTTAAGAACTTCTACTTCTTCAGTAGTGGTACTTAAAGCAGTTGTAGTGCTTGCTGTTTCAAAAGTTTCAGTTTTGGTTTCAGGTACGGTCGTTGTTGTAACAGTGGTCGTCGTAACGGTTTTTGTCGTAGTAGTCGTTGCTGTTGTCTCTTCTGCAGTTGTACTTGCTGTAGTGACTGGATAATTTTGATTAATCGGTGTTGCCATAGTAGTAACAGATTTTTTCAAAGTCATTCCAGTTCCAAGCAGTATAACTGCAGACAGTGTTGTTACTCCTATAACAGGAAGTAACAAACAAGCTTTTTTCCGTCTTTCCTTCATTTCTTTTTTCCTCCAGATTTTACTTACTGCTAGTATAGCATTACTATAATTATAGCATGTTTTAGCATATTATTCAAATTACTAACTATTGACATTGGATTTATTAATGATAGAATTAATTAAAAACGATATAAAGGAATGATATTAATTATGGTAAACATAGAAAATAACCCAAGCTTTTTAAATTCTTTTTTAGATTATACTGCTACTATTTTAAACAAATCTCCTAATACTATAAAAGAATACAATTACGACTTAAATAATTTTTTAAAATTTATTTTATACCATTTTAAATTAACAAATGAGAAAGATATAAAAAATATAAATATTCATGATATGACAATCGAAACAATAAAGAAGATTACATTAGATGATATTCATGCATATTTATTCTATTTAAAAAATAACTATCAAAGCAAAGCTGCTACTCGTGCAAGAAAAGTTGCTAGTATACGCGTGTTTTTTAATTATTTAACATCAAAAACCAATTTACTAGAAAAAAATCCTGCTCAAAATTTAGAAACTCCAAAACAAGACAAGCGTATTCCAAAATATCTATCTTTGGATGATAGCAAAAAACTTTTAGAAATAGCAATGAGCGATGATGACCGAAATAAAGAAAGAGATTATGCAATAATTACATTGTTTTTAAATTGTGGTATGCGTTTATCTGAACTAGTTGGTATTAATATTAGTGATATTAATTTTAAGGATGAAAAGCTTAATGTTATTGGTAAAGGAAATAAAGAACGTACCATTTATTTAAATAAAGCATGTATAAATGCCATAAACTCATATATGAAAGTACGTCCAAGAGATGCTGTTAAAACTGATTCTCGTGATGCTTTATTTTTAAGTGAACGTAGAGAACGTATTAGTAATAGAACAGTTCAATATATTGTAAAACAAGAACTAAAGAAAGCTGGACTTGATACTAATAAATATTCTGTTCATAAATTACGTCATACTGCTGCAACTTTAATGTATAAATATCGGAAATGTTGATATAAGAGCATTACAAGAATTACTTGGACACGAAAGCATTTCTACTACAGAAATATATACTCATGTTGATAATTCTCAAATTAGAAATGCCGTTGAAAGTAACCCTTTGGCAGACCTATAATCATTTTATAGGTTCTTTTTTTATTTAATAACAAAGATATGAACTTGAAATTTCTTTAATTGGTTATTTATATTGTTGGAATTTTTATTTCTTGTCCTACTGATAAATTAGATGATTTTAACTTATTTACTTTTTTTATATCATTTATTATTTCTCTTATTTCCTTATCTTTATAATAACTATTTTGGTTTTGTTGTTCTTCTGCTATATTCCATAAAGTATCTCCAAACTCTATATATGTTTTTGTAAACGTTATTTCTGAACGAGATAATGTACATCTGGATATAATGCATAGCACTATAAATATAAAAAACAATATTATTATATTAGTAGTTATAAACTTTTTCTTATTTATTATTTTCATAGCGAGCCTCCTTACCAAACATCTTTTTGTATATCTGCATTATATACGAACAACAGTTCTTTTGTCAATACTTCTCTATTATAAATACAATATATTTTTTGTACATTTATTAACATAATTTCATATTATATATAAGAATTTATATTGAAAGGAGGAATAATTACTTTGAAATTATTAAATAAAAAAGTAGGTTTTATTTTAACAGGTTCCTTTTGTACCTTTAATAAAACCATAGAACAAATGGAAAATATAAAAAAGCAACAAGCTAAAATTATTCCTATTATGTCATATAATAGTTATAATTTTGATACAAAGTTTGGAAACTCTAAAGATTTTATAGATAAAATTGAAAATATTTGTGAGACAAAAATTATTCATACAATACAAGATGCTGAACCAATTGGTCCAAAACAATTAACTGATATAATGTTAATTGCTCCATGTAGTGGAAACACAATAGCAAAACTTGCAAATGGTATTACAGATTCTCCTGCTTTAATGGCTGCAAAGTCCCACTTAAGAAACTCTAAGCCATTAGTAATTGCAATTTCTACAAATGACGGACTAAGTCGGAAGTGCTGAAAATATCGGCAAAATACTTAACAGAAGAAATTACTATTTTGTACCATTTAGACAAGATAACCCTATTACCAAACCTCGTTCATTAGTTTTCAATCCAAATTATATTGTAAAAACTTTAGAACATGCATTAGATAATGAACAAATAAGCCCTATATTATTATAAAAGTCAATTTTTCATGTTTTTGCACATATATAATATTATCCAATATATAATAAATAAAACTTTTTAAAAATTCTTACACTAATAAAAAAATATATACATATTAAATGAATTTAATATGTATATATTTTTATTTATATTTAGTATTCAAAAATCTTTTTTACTTTTGGTATTACATAATGGCTTCCACCACGATTTTTAACATCTTCTATCATACTAACAACAAGCATTTGCTTTTGACTATTTTCATCTGCTATAAAAGCATTAAACCATCCAAGTTCAGTACCAGATTTATCTGATGTTGATTTTTTTATTTCTGCTGTACCTGTCTTTCCTGCTAGTTTTACTCCTGAAATTTGTGCACTATGTCCTGTACCTCCTGGATTTTCTATAACTTGTATTAAGTCATCTTTTATAGTATTAGCAGCTTCTTTAGTAAAGGCTCCACTAACCCAATATTCTGGAGATGAATTTTCTTTATATTCTAAATATGGTTTTATCATACTACCATTATTTACAAAAGCTGAATAAATTGCTGCCATATGTATTGGATTTACTAATACTTCTGCTTGGCCATAACCTGTATTGGCTAGTTGTGCTTCTGAAGTTATTTTTCCACCATTTGCGTACTGTGATTCTGTTGTTGTTAAACCACAAGGAATTTCTGTATTAAATCCTATTTTTTTAAATTGTTCTATTAATGTAGATGTTCCAATTTTTAATGCTGCTTTTGCAAAATATATATTATCTGAATATATAAGTGCATTTTTTAAGTTTGCAACACCTCCATATGTTGCAAGAGTTGTAACTCTGAAGTTTCCCCAACTAGAATCTTTTTGCCAACTTGTTCCACTCTTTCCAAAATTATCATCAGCTGCAAATTTATTTGTTGCTAATCCTATTGCACCAATTACTGGTTTAAATGAAGAACCTGGTGCCCAAGTAGCTTGATATCTGCAGTAAAATGGTTTATTTGCATCATTAGTTAAAGTATTCCACTTCTCTTGTGAAATTCCATTTATAAAATCATTTGAATTATATGATGGTGTACTTACTAAAGCAAGTATCTCTCCTGTTTTAGGATTAATTACACAAGTAGCACTTTTTTCTGAAGAATAATCTTCATATATTTTTGTTTGTAAATTTGAATCTATTGTTAATTTTATATTCTCTCCGTCTTTACATTCTCGTTTTACTATTGTTCTTTTTTTATTACCATTACTATTAGCAATATATATTTCAGCACCAGCTGTTCCTTTTAATCTATCTTCATAATATTTTTCTAGTCCACTTTTTCCTATTACACTATTACTTGTATATCCTTTATCTTTATTTTTTTCTAAATCTTCAGCACTAATAGTTTGTATATATCCTATTAAATGTGCTAACTTTTCACCTAGAGGATATTCTCTTTTATCTGCATCTTTTATCATTACACCTTTAATTTGTAAAAGTACATTTTCAGTTTGTTTATCTAAATTAGAAATAGTTTTTAGTGGTACAAAAGTATCATCTTTAACATATGAAGCATTTAATTCAGATTTTATTGTATCTGCAGATATATTTAATACTTGTGCAACTTTAGAAATTACTTCTTCTTTATTTTCTATCTTTCCAGGAACTAATCCGAACAGATGATGCTGAACCTTTTCCTGCTAAAACAACACCATTTCTATCTAATATTTGACCTCTTTTTGCTTCTATTGTATTTACTCTAATTTTGTCATCTTGTTCCAATTCTGGATAAATAACCTTAGAAGACCAATTTAAATAATATTTTTTATTTTCATCTTTCAAAAAATCTACAGTGTTGCTAAAGTTGATTTTTCCTGCTAAGGTATTCATGTATGTTGTGTATGTAATTTGTGTCTTGTCATTATTTATTTTATTAACTTTCGTTACAGAAATTTTGATATTGCTTGCTTCTATTCCTTCATAAATATTTTTATTTCTAGAAATAAAATCTTCTTTTGATATTAATTTTTTACTTTCGTTTGTTAAATACTCATACATTTTTTCATAATTTTTGTTTGATAAAGCTTCAACATATTTTAATAAAACTTCATTTGGATCATTTTTACTAAAAGTTTTATTTTGGTATAGAAAAAATCCTCCTATAATCAATCCCATAATTAAAATTACAACCAAAATTATAATTATTGTCTTTTGCAAAGTATTCACTCCTACTCCTCCCCTTTATAACATATATACAATAATATATACTTAATAATGTTTTTTGTAAATAATTATATCGACTATTTTTTATAAATTTTAACATTTTTTTACTTTTTTAGTATCAAACTATTTTTTCTTTTATTTAGTTTTACAATTATTATAAAAAAGTGATGCATATATTAAAATATGCATCACTTTTATTATATTCTAATTACTCTAAAATAGTAGTTATATCTTCTACTCCCAGTAAATTTGTTACTTTTCCTTCTGAACTTACAAAATCTTTAGTAAGTCCATTCTTTTTTATTACAATAAACCCTTTAGAGGTTTTTGTTTTTAGTGCATAATAATCATCCAAATCGCCTAATTGTTTTTCAACTTCTTTTTTATTTTTAATATTATCTGTCCAATCTTCTGCTATAGATACTGCTTGTCTTTTATTTTTTGGAAAACTTCCAATAGTTATTAGCAGTGCTTGATCTACACTTATGTTAAGATCTCCTTGAACTTCAAATTCAGCAACATTTAATATTCCTGTTGATTTTTCTAGTTTTGTTACATCTCCACTAACATCTACAAACCATTTTTCTTTATTGTTTTTATTTACTAAAATAGTTCCTAGAAAATATGTGTTTCTGTAACTTCCTGTTATTTTAAAACAATTATCTAATTTTTCTCCTATTGCAGTTTCTACTTCTGTCTTTTTAGATTGATCTAAAGAGTCTATCATACTAGAATCACTACTTAAATTTAATTTGTCTGAATCTGAAAAATCATTTTTTATTAAAAGAATAGCTTTTTCTTCTGTTAATTCTTCATTATTTATATCTGGTTTTGATGCACTAGTTGACACTATTTCGTAATTATCTTGCACTTTTTCTATAACAAAATACATAGATTTATTTTTTATAGTATCTCCTTGTTTTTCACCATTGTCATTTATCCAAATAGTATTATCTATAGATGCTGGAACTACATCAAATGTTGATAATATTATAAATTTGTCGTCTTTTTTACTATTTAAACTAATACTATTTATTTTATATGATAATATTTTATTTGTTATTTCCATGTTAGCTCCCTCATAGTTCTCTAACCATTTCGTAACTAGATTAAATCCTATTTTCTCTTCTTCATTTAATAAATTATCTGCAGATATTTGATTAGTGTATACATTACTATCTTTAAAACCTTTAAAATTAAAGATAGTATCTTTAAATATTATAAGAGAAATTATTATTATTATCACTATTAAAACAACTAAAATAAGTCCAACTAGTGGGATTTCGACTCTTTTAGAAAAGATAGTTTCTGATTGTTTATTATTATCACTATTGTCACTATTATCATTTTTTTTATCTTTATTTTTTCTTTTAGTTTTTTCCTTTTTATTTTTCTTTTTTTCTAACTTTTCTTCTGTATTAGTATTTTGTTCTATACTTTCAATAGTAGTCTCGTTATCTTCTTTTGTTTCGTCTTGTATACTATTATCATCAAGCAATTCGTCGCTGTCTTCTATATCTTGATCTAATATTTCATTTTCCTCAATATTATCTATATCATTGTTTATATCATCAGTTTCTAAGTCATCATTTAAATTTTCATTTTGGTTTTTAAGTATATCTTCTTTTTCATTCATTTCTTCTTCTGTCTTTTTCTTTTTCATAGTTTCCTCCTCAGTTTAATACTTCGATAATATTATAACATAATGTCTAAAAAAAAATGTAACAATTATATTACATTTATATTACAAAGTTAAACAAAAAAAGACAATTGTTCAATTAGAATTTTTATTTGTTCATTTATTTCCATTTCCTCCTCCTCTTATTTTTTATACTTATTAGACAATTTAGCCAATTAAAAAGTTTTAATTTTAATATATTTTACCATAATTAATAAAAAAGACTGTAACATTTCTGTTACAATCTAATTACATTTTTTTATTAAGTTATTTATTTTACTAAATTTAAAGTATCTCTTGCTATTACTAATTCTTCGTTTGTAGGAATTACATATACTTTTACATTAGAGTCATTAGTAGATATTTCTGCCTCTTCGCTTCTTACTTCATTTTTCTCTTCGTCTAAATTAACCCCCATAAATTTCAAATGATTACATATACCCATTCTTCTATATTTTTGATTTTCACCAACACCTGCTGTAAATACTATAACGTCTACGCCTCCCATAGAAACAGCATATTTTGCTATATATTGAGCAATGTTTAAATCATAAGCTTTTAATGCAAGCTCAGCTCTTTTGTTTCCTTCTTTTGCTGCTGCTTCTATATCTCTTATATCTGGTGATATTCCAGATATTCCAAAAGCACCAGATTCTTTGTTTAATATTCTATCCATTTCATCAGATGATAAGTTTTCTTTTTTCATTAAAAATGTTACTATAGAAGGATCTAAATCTCCGCTTCTAGCACACATCATAATACCACCTAATGGTGTTAATCCCATACTCGTATCTACAGATTTTCCTCCTTGTACTGCACATAAACTTGCACCTTGTCCTATATGGCAAACAATTATTTTTAAATCTTCTAATTTTTTGCCCATTACTTCTGCAACTCTTTTTGATACATAAGAATGACTTGTTCCATGGAAACCATATTTACGAACTTTAAATTTATCATAATATCTATATGGTATAGGATATAAATATCTTTCTTCTGGAATTGTTTGATGGAATGCTGTATCAAATACTGTAACCATTTTTTTGCCTGGCATTAATTTTCTACATGCCTCTATTCCCATTAAAGCTCCTGGATTATGTACTGGTGCTAATGCTGCACATTCTCTTATTCCTTCTATTACCTCATCTGTAACTAAAACAGATTCTTTAAACTTTTCTCCACCATGTACTATTCTATGTCCAATTCCATCTATTTCATCTAAACTGCTAATAACTCCATATTCTTTATTTGTTAATTGATCTATAACAATACTTATTGCTTCATTATGTGTAGGTACTGCTTGATTTATAATATATTTTTCCCCATTAACTTTATGTGTTAAGAAAGAATTGTCTTGACCTATTCTTTCATAATAACCTTTTGCCATTACAGATTCATCTTCCATATTCATTAATTGATATTTAAGTGATGAGCTTCCACAATTTAATACTAAAATTTTCATATACTAATAACATCCTTTCTATTTTTGTTTTTGTTGTAAAACATTTGTTTTTTTCTTTTTACTTTTTATTATTATATTCGCATTATATATTTAAAGTCAACATTAATAGTTATTTTTTATAAGAGCCAATGTATCTCTAGCAATTAATAATTCTTCATTAGTTGGTACTACATAAACATCTATTTTTGAATTTTCACTTGATATTTTTACTTCTTGATTTCTAATTTTGTTCTTTTCTAAATCTAAGTTAACCCCTAAAAATTTTAAATAAGAACATATTTTCGCTCTTGATTCTGGTCCTTTTTCACCAACACCTGCTGTAAATGTTAATATATCAAAACCATCCATAGAGACAGCATATTTAGCTATACAACCGAGCTACTTGATATGCAAAATTTTCTAATGCCATAATAGCTTTATGGTTTCCTTCTGCATATTCGGCTTCTATATCTCTAAAATCTACAGATACTTCAGATATTCCATATACACCAGATTTTTTGTTTAATATTTCATTCATTTCTTCTGGAGTATGATTTCTTAATTTAGCTATATATGTAACTACAGATGGATCTAAATCTCCGCTTCTAGTTCCCATAGGAATTCCCCCTAATGGAGTAAATCCCATACTAGTATCTACAGATTTACCATTTTTTATTGCACAAACACTTGCACCTTGTCCTAAATGACAATTTATTATTTTTAATTCTTCTATAGGTTTATTTACAATTTGAGCTACTCTATTTGCTACATACTCATGTGATACTCCATGAAATCCATATTTACGTATTTTATATTTTTCGTAATATTTATATGGTATAGGATATATATATGTTTCTTCTGGAATTGTTTGATGGAATGCTGTATCAAATACTGCCACATTTACTTTTCCAGGCATTACATTTATGCATGCTTCTATACCTAATATAGCTGCTGGATTATGTAATGGTGCAAGTTCTATACAATCTTCTATTTCTTTTATTACTTCATCATTTATTATTACTGGTTTTGTAAATTTTTCTCCACCATGTACTATTCTATGTCCAATTCCATCTATTTCATCTACAGATTTTATAACACCATATTGTTTACTTAAAAGTCTATCTAATACAAACTTTATAGCTTTTTCGTGGTTAGAAGCGGGTTTTTCAAAATTATGTTTTTCTCCATTAACTTTATGTGTTAAAAAAGAATTGTATTGCCCTATTCTTTCGTAATTTCCTTTTGCTAAAACTTCTTCTGTCTCCATATCTATTAACTGATATTTAAGTGAAGAACTTCCACTATTTAGTACTAGTATTTTCATAGTTATTTTTCCTCCATTTCGATTCCTACTTTCTTAGTTTCTTCTATTACCATATTATTTCTTTTTCTCCAATTTTCCATAGATTTTTCTTTAGAATCTTCATCAATATTGCTTTTTAAGCTATGTGTATGTACTTCTAAAAACTCTGCTAATTCTCCGCGAAGCCTCTTTTTCATAATTTTCACATAAATTTGGATTAGTTGATAAAGATTCTAAATATGTTTGAAGCGGTAATTTATTTCTCATTTCATTCATTTTAGATAAGTATTCTTTTTTGTCTTTTCTATCAATTATAAGTATTTTTTCCTTTGGTGCAAGTAACATATTTATAAGGTTTCTACTTGTTCTTCCATTTGAATCTCTAAACGGATGGATAGATATATATCTAAAATGTAGCATTCCAACTTTCTTTATATATTCTTCTTCAGACATATTTGGTTCTTCTTTAATTAAGTTTACTATACTTTCACTAAGATGTTCCATAGCTTTTTTTATATTATCACCTTTTTTATGTAATAGTACATCTTTTTTTCCAAACCCAACATTAACCGTTCTATAACCGTTTTCGTCAACTTCATATGATCTATCATTTAACTTTGTTTCATTATATAGATAATACCCTTTTTGTAATATTTCTTCTACCTGTCTTGGGTTTTTATCTTTTAAGTTTACAGAGTTCATATATAATTCTGCAGAAACTCCTGATAGTATTGTAGCTAACTTGGTTAAATCTCCATTGCATTTGTAAAAATTATTTCTAGAAGATGTATTTATCATATTTAGTGCATTTTCTATTTCAGCTTTACTATTCTTAAATATATTATATTTAGAGTAAACTTGTAATGCTTTCGACTGAATCAAAGTTTTTTGTAATTCTTTATCATCTAATTTTAGAATGTTATTTAAATAATAGTCTGAAACTACTTTGCTATTCATTCCGTTTGGAAGACCATGAGAAATTATTTTTTCTAATTTTTCTCTTAGTTCTTTTGGAACTTGCAAACCTTCAGAAGACTCATTAATTTTTTTTTGATTTTTTCTTAGATATTTATAATATGGTTTTAATACTTTTTTGTTTATTTGATTTTGAGTCTTATTATTATCTATTACATTTTTACCTATAAAAACTAACTCTGGAAAATCGTATTCAAAATTTACTATTCCATCATTTGAAACCATTCTATTTATATTTAATTCTAATCCATCTACTTGTTTTTGTTGTAAAATTTGAGATATTTGAGAACTTGTTAGTCTTGGATTAGAACTAAATAAATCTTTTATAACTTTTTTTAAATCATCTTGCAGTATAGGATTTTCTCCGTGCAACAAACAATTTTGTTTCCCATTCTGGTCCATCTCCTAATATATAGCTTGATTTTAATTCATTAACGATTAATTCTATTAAATTGTTAACACTAGTATTATTTTCTAACTCTAACTTAGAAAATCCCTTCGATGACAACCTATCTATTATCATTTGTCCAGTATTCATACATTCTCCTATAAATTATATTATTCTTGTCCTTGAACAGCTGTTATTGCAATAACTCCTGCAATATCTTGACTTGAACAGCCTCTTGATAAATCATTTACCGGTTTTGCTATACCTTGACATAAAGGTCCATATGCTTCAGCTTTAGCAAGTCTTTGTACTAATTTATATCCAATATTTCCTGCATCTAAATCTGGAAATATTAAGGTATTTGCTTGTCCTTTTACAGGACTACCAGGAGCCTTTCTTGCAGCTATTTCTGGTACTATTGCACTATCTAATTGTAATTCACCATCACAGATTAAGTCTGGTTTTTTTTCTTTTAGAATTTTAGTCGCTTCTACTACTTTTTCTGTAAGTGGTGATGTAGCACTTCCATAAGTTGAATATGAAAGCATTGCTACTTTTGGTTCTTTTCCAACTAATTTTCTAAAACTTTGACTAGAAGATATGGCAATTTCAGATAAACTTTCTGCATCTGGGTATTCATTTAAACCACTATCTGAAAATATAAATGTTCCATTTTCACCGTATTGGCAATCAGGTACTACCATTAGAAAAAATGCTGAAACAAGTTTTGTTCCTGGTGCAGTTTTTAATATTTGAAGTGCTGGTCTTAATGTGTCTGCTGTTGAATGTACGGCTCCAGATACTAAACCATCTGCTAATCCTTGTTTTACCATCATCATTCCAAAATATGTTTCATCTTTAATTATTTTTTTTGCTTTTTCTATAGTCATTCCTTTATTTTTTCTTAATTCATAAAAACTATTTACAAATTCATCATAATTAGGACTGTTTAAAGGATTTATTATTTTTGCTTTTGATATATCAAAATTATGTTCGTTTGCTGTTTTTGTTATCTCTTCTTCATTTCCAAGTAGTATAATATTTGCATATCCTTCTTCTAATGCTATTTTTGCTCCTTCTATTGTTCTTATATCATTTCCTTCTGGAAGAACAATTGTTTTTATATCTTGTTTTGCTCTTTGTTTAATTGTTTCTATAAAAGACATATTAATTTCTCCTTTCACTTTTATGTCTTTATTATTATATAGTGAAAATATTAAAAGCACAAGATTTTTTTGTTTTTATTAGTATTGTTGTTATATAACATACATTTATTTTGCATATTTTAACTTTTTATAATAAGTTATCAAACATTGACCACATGCTATAATTTGTGATAATATATTACAAATTAACTAATTAATTTAAAGGGGTAATTTAATATGGATAGAATTGATAAAACAAACTATTATTTAGATATAGCAGAAACTATTTTAGAAAGAGGAACATGTCTTAGAAAAAACTATGGTTGTATTATAGTAAAAAACGATGAAATTATATCTACTGGATATTCTGGTGCTCCTAGAAATAGAAAAAATTGCCTAGATTTAGGATATTGTGTAAAAAAGAAATTTTATCCAGATTTAAGGCATGGTGGTTATGATGCTTGCAGGAGTGTTCATGCAGAACAAAACGCTATGCTTAGTGCTGCTCGCAAAGATATGATTGGTGGTTATATGTACCTAGTAGGTATTAGAAAAGATACAGGTAATTATGAAGAAGGAGCTAATCCTTGTCAAATGTGTAGAAAACTAATTATTAATTCTGGTATTGAAAGAGTATATGTTAGAATAGATAAAACTCATTATGAAGAAATTTTAGTTGATTCCTGGATAGAAAATGATGATTTATTAACTGGTAAAATAACTTATTAAAATATGCTTATTAGATTTTTAGAAAGTGTAGATAATTATTAAATCTACACTTTCTATTTTATAATTATTCCAATTAATCTAGATAATTCTAACGCCTGATATTCACTTACTATCGCTCCTTTTAAATCTTCTATTCTTACTGTTATTCCGTTTATATTATTATCTCTAAAGTCAATTTTGTTTAAATTTGTTTTAAAAAGATTAGATAATACAAGTTTACAGTTTTCAAATGCAGTTTCTTTAAGATTACATTCTTGCATACTACTAGATTCTAAATTAGTACTATTAAATTTTACTTTTTTCATTGTAGCTTCAGATAAGTTAATATAACTAAAATTACAATTTTCTATTAATACGTTATATAACGTAACATTTGAAAAATTAGATCCTATAAATTTACAATTTATAAATTTTACTCTTGCTAAATAAGATTCACTAAAATCTGTATTTGAGAAATCACAATCTTCAAATATCACGTCTGTTAAAGTACTTTTTATAAATTCTGAATTTAATATTTGACAATTTTTAAATTTACATTTATTAAATTCTATTTTGTATGTATTTATGTTTTGTTCTATACAACAATTAAATTCTAGATTTTCTATATCTTTATCTTCATTATTCTCTATTGCGTTTTCTATACTTCTATTTACTTCTAATTTATTAATTACTGGTTTTAATATTTCCATATTTATATTACCTTTCTTAATTTACATTGTCTTATATATAATCTATCATGTTACTTTTCTACTTTAATAATTTTATTTATATTTTCTATTTTAGCATAAATGTTTTTTTATTAAAATATATTTAAACCAAATTTTATTCACAATTGATTTTAATTCACTTTTTATATATAATAATACAAATTAAAGTTGGAGGTTATGAAATTGAAATTAAGTTGTGTTTTACGGCAAATTCACTTCTTTTTTTAACGTTAAGGAGGTTTTAAAAGTAAATTTTGAAATTTCAGATCGTTTATTGTTAAAATTAAAAAGAAATAATAAAATTTTTTTAAATGGCAATATATGTCGTATAGATGAAAGAGTTAATGTTGGTGATAAAATTTCTGTTTTGATAGATTTTGAAGAGGATAATAGTAATATAGTTCCTACTAAAATGAATTTAGATATTATTTATGAAGATGATGCTTATATTGTTATAAATAAACCAAGTGGAATTCCTGTACACCCTTCTATGTTACATTATGAAAATAGTTTATCAAATGGTTTAAAATATTATTTTGATTCTATCCGTTTAAAAAAGAAGATTAGACCTGTTAATAGATTAGATAAAGATACTTCTGGAATCGTTATTTTTGCTAAAAACGAGTATGTTCAAGAAGCTCTAATAAAGCAAATGAAAAGTAAAACTTTTAAAAAAGAATATTTCGCTATTTGTGATGGTTCTTTTAGTAGTGATTTATATTCTGGAACTATAAATGCACCTATTGCTAGAAAAGAAAATAGTATTATTGAAAGATGTATTGACTTCAAGAAGCGGAAATACAGCAATTACACACTATAAAGTTTTAAAAAGTAATTTAAAATATTCTTTAGTTAATTGTTTGTTAGAAACTGGAAGAACTCATCAAATTCGTGTTCATTTAGCATATATTGGTCATCCTATTGTTTCTGACACATTATACGGAACAAAATCTGATGACATTAATAGACAAGCTTTGCATGCGTATAAAGTTTCTTTTATTCATCCTATTACACAAAAGAATGTAACATATATATCAAATTTACCAAATGATATGCAAAATATAATAAATAATATGTAACTAAATTATATATTTTCTAAAAAATTAAATTATATAATAATTTTCATATTTTTTAATATATCTTAAGTAATTTTTTACATTTAACTATTAATTATTTAATATTGTGTATAAACATTTGTTTTTATACTTATATTATAAAAAAGATAGACTATTTTGTTATATCTTATAACTATTTTTTAATCTATCTTTTTATATTATCTTTTTCTTGTTTTTTACTTTTTCCTAGATCTTTATATATTCTATTTGCAGTATTTTTTATATCACATCCGTTTACAGGCTCTCCATATGGATTATCTGTTCCGTAACAATATTTTCCTATTTTTTCTATAGTTGGTCTCCATATATCTAAATTCACTGTATCTTCATAAATAAATTCATTTAATTCATAATTTCTTTCTTCATCTTGCTTTAGTAATTCTTTATTTACTATATATCTATTTATATAGATTTCTCTGTTTTCTTCAGGTATAGCTAATATTAGTAAATATTCAAGTTTTTCTTTTTCACTAGTATTACTATCTTTTATTTTATTAAATATTTGGATTTTTCTTTCTTCTTCTTTACTTAATATATCTTTAGATTGAATTATAGATAATTCATTTGCAACTTTTATAATTCCTCCAAATAAATTTATATTTTCTATCCAAACATCTGGATTAATAGTACCATTTGGCATTCTGAACTCTATTGTATTAATATCCATTTTAGAGCCATCATCTACATTGCTAAAATTTATTCCAAAATTTCTGGTTTCTTGAAGTACTTTTATTTTATTAATAAATTCTTTATCATTTAAATACTTTAATGTTTCTATTTCTTCTTCATTCATTTCTTGACATCTATCAAAAAACATCTTAGATAAAGGTTTAGCATATCCACAGTCTAATACAGTTTCTTCTCTTGGTTTTGTTCCCTTTTCATTACTAATAATATAAAGTAATTTTTCTGTGCTAAAATACAACTCTAATAGATTAATATATGCATTTCTATCTTTCATAAAAGCTGCATCAAAATGTATATGTCCTCCATCTAATCCAGAAACTTTTTGTTTATTTGCTTTTAAAAAATTACAAGTTCTATATATATCATTTACACCTTCATTATTATTTGAAAGTATTGGTGAAGAAAATTCATTTCCACTTCCATCGTTAACAACTGTCCAATTATTTAATTTTTCTATTTTTAAATCTAATATATTTTTCAAAAATTCTTTAACATCTTTATTCCCGTGATTCTATTTCAATCCCAAATTTTAAATTTGGAGGAATTGAAAGTCTTTGCTTAGTTTCAGGATTAGTTTCAAAATAGTTTGCATTTCCAGTTGCAAATTGTAAAACGTTTTTTTCATAATCTTTTAGTTCTTCTTTTTCTGTTTTTAAATATTCTTCTATATTTTCAGGATTGTCCATTTTTAAAATTACTGATAATCTACCAATTCTATTTAATCCTAAATTTTCATTAAATAAAACATCTTTAATTTCTTCAAAACTTGAATCTTTATAAATATTACATATTAAATTTATTTTTTCATAATCTGAAATTGTTTTTATATGACCTCTTTTTATACATTCAGTTATATATTTTTTATCATTTATTTTTTTTAATAACTTAAGCCTATTTATACTTTTTATCTCTTTATTTTCTATACATTGTTTTACATAATCTGTATCGTTTAGATGTTCTAATAAAAAAGTTCTGTTAATCCCAGATATTTTGCTATTTTCTATACATTGTTTTATATAATTTTTATCGCCTAAAGCTTTTATTATATATGTTTTATCAATTTTGTATTTTTCATTACTCTCTATTATATCTTTTATAAACTCAATATCACATGTTGCTAAAACTAAATTTGTACATCTAGCTATGTCATCTATGGTACTACATATTACCTCCATTCCAGACTTTATTATGTCAGGGTTTTTTATTAACATTTTTACTTTTTCATCTATATTTAGTAAATTGCTATTACAAATTAAATCAGCTTTTGCAGATGCCGTAAGTTTTAAGTTTTCTATTAAAAATTTTACATATTCCATTTTTTTAGGATCATTTATACTAATAATTTTTTTACAAATTTTCATTTGTATATAATTATTATCTTCAAATATGTAAGATACACAATTTTCTTTATTTTTGCTTAAAAGCAAGTTTAATTTTTCTATATTACCTTCTTGTATTGCTGTATTTATTATACTTAAAAGCTTTATTTTTATTATGTAATATCTTGATCTTCCAGTTTCTTTTTCTAAATCTACTATTTCACTATTGTACATTTGAAATTTATTTTCTAGTTCTTCTATATTTTGACATTCTAGTACTATTTCTAAAAGATCCAATTCCTTCATAATTTCTCCTTCTATATATTTATATACATCTATTATAAATAATATTTTTTATAAAGTAAATGAAATGTTTTTATTATTTATCTTAAAAAATTATGTTTTTTAACAACTTGTATATACTAAAGTTTTAGTACTAATTCAAATTTTAAAATACACTTTTTTTATATTTATTTTTTCATTTTTATATCTACAATTTGTATTTTCTTCTATAACAATATACATGTGTCCCAAGATGAATTTTTATTAATTTAGAAAATAAACAAAAAAGATAGGCTTAAAACCTATCTTTTTTTGATGATTATAAGTAAATCTATAAGCCGGGTTCTGTCGTGAATAGTCATTTATCTAGTACATATATTACTATATGTCTCAAGCCACCAAATTAAGAAGATGACGAGCAGTCTTAGCCTTCTTTTCTCGGTGTTGCTCCAGATGGGGTTTACATATGCCCAGTGTGTCACCATACTGGCGGTAAGCTCTTACCTCACCTTTTCACCCTTACCAAATACTATTTGGCGGTTATTTTCTGTTGCACTTTCCTTAAGGTTTCCCTTACTGGACGTTATCCAGCATCATTGCTCTAGTGGAGCCCGGACTTTCCTCGTACGCTGCCTTTCGACCTTGCTATACGCGACTATTCAATTTACTCTAATGACTATTTTAAAACATTCATCTATTTTTGTCAAGAAGTCTTCAGTTTTATGTTGCCTACCTTTTCTTTTTATGGAATTACTTTCCTTGGACATTGGCACTAAACTTAACATAACTAAAAAATAATTTCCATGCGTGTCAACTCATTATGGTTACTTCTTTTATATGTTATACTCTACTCTTATAGATTTTTTTATACTATATATCAAAAAATGTATGTACTCACACACATAGTTATTTATTATATTAATCTGCTTTACTATAAAAAAAACGTAAGTATACTATAAAGTTTACTTACGTTTTTTACTTACAACATATTTAATTCTTGAATTGCATTTTTGTATTTTAGAAAAAACATTGTTTTATCTTTCTTTTCTACTCCATTTTCTAAATCTCTTAAAAATAAATATGCTCTATCTATATTTACTTTTTTACTTTCTACATTATCATTTATCATTTCAAATTCTTTTCTAGATTTTCCTATTTCCTCTTTTATATATTCCCAATTATCTGTATCTGTCATACTATATGCATTTAATAAGTATGACTTTGTTTGTAATACTCTCTTCCCCATTTCGTCTTGTGCACATACATCCATATATTTAGGTAAAAAAGTATATAATTTTGCAAGGCTTTCTAATGATTTTTGTTTATCTTCAGATTTAACAGCTTCTGATAATTTATCTAATTCATTACTAAATTCTAATATATCACTATTATTAGTTCCTAAACTTTTTAAATCTATTGTTGTAGTTGCCCATATTGTATATAAATTTTCTACATTACTTTTTATTTCGTCCCAATTGATATTTTCTTTAGAATTTAATGACAAAATATTATTCTCACTTAATTTAAAAGTTTTATTTTTTTCTTCATTATTTGATTTATCTTCTACTCCAGATTCATTATCTCCAGAATCTTTCTGATTATCTGTTGATAATTCTTCTCCCTCTCCATCTTCAGATGATGAGCCACTACTGTTTTTATTCTCACTTTTAATTTCTTCCGAAACTACTTTATAATTAGTAAATGATATATTATTAAATAAATTCATAAGTGATATAAATTTTGTATCTAAATATTCTATTTCTTCCATTACTTTTTCTTTTTTTAGGTCTTCTTCATCTTGTTTCTTTCCGCAACCAGTTAATCCAAAAAGAATACTTATAATTATAAGAGTAGTAATTATTTTTTTAAAAAAATTTAATTTTGTCATTACTAATTTATCACCTCAAAGAATATTATTCCAAAAAAATTACCTTTTATTCTCTGTATAGATATATAAATAAAATATATACTATATATTAATACTAAAAAGGAGATTTAATATGAATTCTATAGTTAGATTATATAGTAATAAAAAAGGAGAAATTTCACGTTTTTTAAATGATTTTCTTGGTCAAAATTTGCAATTAGATAATGATTTAGAATGGGAAAAAAATTTTGAAAACCCAATAGAAATTGTTGATATTATAGGTGCTTTTATTGAAAATAATGATTTATATGAAATTAACATGTGGATTAGTATTGATAAAGATTGTTTTATCAATGTTACAGATGATAATGCTGACGAACTTATTCGTTATTTATATGAAAGATTTCCTTATTAAAAAAATAGAATATAGATTTTTAAATACATATAAATCCATATTCTATTTTAAATTTATTTTTTCTTTTTTTATTAATTTTCTAATAATATAGTTACAGGTCCATCATTTATAAGTTCTATCTGCATATCTGCTCCAAATTCTCCTGTTTGTACATTTAGATTTTCTTTTCTACATTCATTTATAAAATATTCATACAATGGTTTTGCATGTTCAGGTTTTGCAGCTTCAATAAAAGATGGCCTATTTCCTTTTTTACAATTTGCATATAATGTAAATTGAGAAACTATTAAAAGTTCTCCTTCTATATCTTTAATTGATAGATTCATTTTATCATCATTATCTGAAAAAACTCTCAAATTTAATAATTTTTTTACTAAATAGTCTGCATTTTCTTTTGTGTCTTCATTACTAACACCTAACAAAACCACAAAACCTTGATTAATTTTTCCTACTATATTATTTTCTATAGATACATTTGCATTTTTTACTCTTTGAACTACTAACTTCATAAATTTCCTCTTTTAATTATTTATCTTCTTCATTTTCTTTTTTAACATTTGATACATTTTCACTATTTTCTTCTTTATTTTCTAATACCTCTTTTTGTTCTTCTCCGCAATTAGGACAAAATTTATATTCGAGCTCCATTTCATAATTGCATTTTTTACATTGTTTTAAATCTTTTAGTTTCAAAATTTCTTTTCTTGTAAGTTCTATTTCATCTGCATATGCATCAATTTCTTTACATATATCTTCTATTTTTGAAACTATATCTATTTTTTCTGCTCTTACATGATTTTCATATAACTTTTTTCCTATTTCATTATATAAATCTTCTACTTTTTGCTTATCTTCATTCATTAAAGCTTTTAGTTTTGCAATTTTTGCAATTTTAGTTGTTTTTTCTTGTGTATACTTATATGTTTGACTTGAAATTTGACCTAATTTATCTAAAAAGTTCATTATAGGATTCCTCCTTTTTATAGTTATTATGTATTATTATTATAAAATTTTATTTTTTTATTCACATTTTTTTTCACGAGTCATTAACATTTCTACTGCTTTTTGAGGCTTCAAATTATTGTAAAGTACATCATATACAGCATTAACTATTGGCATTTCTACATTGTATTTTTTAGAAAGTTCATATGCTACTTCTATATTATCAATACTCTCTATTGTCATTCCAATTTCTTTTTTAGCTTCTTCTACACTTAAACCTCTTCCAATTAATCTTCCTGCTCTCCTATTTCTACTATGTTCACTTAAGCATGTTACAATTAAATCTCCAAGACCAGATAATCCATAAAAAGTATTAATATCTCCTCCCATAGCTAAACCTAATCTTTTTATTTCTACCAATCCTCTTGTTACTAATGCTGCAAATGTATTATCTCCAAGACCAATTTCAGCTGCTATTCCTGCACAAAAAGCAATAATATTTTTAGACGCTGCTCCTACTTCTACACCTGTAACATCATTTGATGTATAAATTCTCATACATTTATTCATAAATAAATCTTGTATATCTTTTTTTACATCTTCATGTTTTGATGCAATAACAATCGCTGTTGGAATTCCTAGAGCCACTTCTTCTGCATGACTTGGTCCTGATAAAATACCTGTTTTTACATTTGGAATTTCTTCTTCCATAACTTGACTTAATGTTTTTAAAGTTCCTGCTTCAAATCCTTTTGAACACATTATTACAGGTTGATTTTTTATATATTGCTTATATTGTTTTATAATATTTCTTACAAATTTTGATGGTGTTACATGTAATATAACATCTGTATCTTTTAAAGATTCTTCTATATTGGTAAAACATGTAATTCCTTCTGGTAAATTAACTTCTGGTAAAAATTTGCATTTTTTTTCGTTGTTAATTAAATCTGCTTCTTCTTTAGCAAAAGACCATACTTTTACTTTGTTTCCCATTTTAGCTAAATGAATGGCTAAAGCAATTCCCCAGCTTCCACTTCCTATTATTGATATATTTTTCATTTTTATTTCCTCCATATTATCTTATGTTTATTTTTTAAAACTTATTTTATTCTCATTTCCTTCTAATATTCTTTTTAAATTTTTTCTATGATTAAATACAACAAGTAAACCTACTGCTATACCAAAAATAATATAATTTCCTGGTTCTATATAATTTGTTTGAATAAATATAGTTAAAACTGGAAATAATATAGCGGCCATTATAGAACCTAATGATACCATTTTTGTTATAATTATTAATATAAGCGCAAAGGCTAAACAAATTAATCCTATTTGCCAATTTGTTAATAATATTACTCCTAATGCTGTTGCAACTCCTTTTCCTCCTCTAAATTCAAAAAATATTGGAAAAGTATGTCCAAATATTGCAAAAAATCCTGCTATTTGAACTAGTATTGCTTTATTTACATCCTTTACAAAATATCCTATTAGTAATGCAATTAATATTGAAACAATTCCTTTTAATATATCACAAACAAGTGTAATTACTGCTGCTTTTTTTCCTACTGTTCTTAACATATTAGTTGTTCCTGCATTTCCACTACCTTTTTCTCTAACATCAAATCCTGCAAATTTTCTACTGAAAATTACTGAAAAATTAATACTTCCTATTGCATATGCAATAATTGCTATAGCTATATATGCTCCCATAAAACTTTCCCGCCTTTCTTTTATCTAATAGTTTTTTATAAATCTTTTTCCTTTTTTTCTCTTACAATCATCCTTATTGGTGTCCCAGTTAATACAAACTCTTTTCTTAATTGGTTTACTAAATATCTTTCATATGAAAAATGAAATAATTTTTTATCATTAACAAAAACAACAAATGTTGGTGGTTTTGTTGATCCTTGAGTCATATAATATATTTTTAATCTTTTTCCTTTATCTGTTGGTGGTTGCACAATTGCTATTGCTTCATTTAGAACTTGGTTTAAAACTGCTGTAGAAATTCTCATGGCATTTTGATTTGCTACTGTATTTATTAGTTCATATAATTTATTTACTCTTTGACCTGTTTTAGCAGATATGAATATCATAGGTGCATATGATAAATAAGATAATTTTGAATATACTTCTTTTTTATATTTTTCTAAAGTTCCATTTTCTTTTTCATATTCATCCCATTTATTTACAGCTATAATTATTCCTTTTCCGGCTTCATGAGCTTCTCCTGCAATTTTGGCATCTTGCTCTGTTACACCTTCATTTGCATCTATCATTAAAATGCATACATCTGCTCTTTCTACAGCAAGTAGTGAACGCATTACACTGTATCTTTCTAAATTTTCTTTTACTTTACTTTTTCTTCTAATACCTGCAGTATCTATAAAAACATATTTTCCAAATTCGTTTTCAAAAGAAGAATCTATTGCGTCTCTTGTTGTTCCTGCAATATTACTAACAATTACTCTATTTTCTCCTAAAATTTTATTTACTAATGATGACTTTCCTACATTAGGTTTACCTATAATTGCTACTTTTATAACAGTATCATCATCTTCATTTAAATCTTTTTCTGGAAAGTGTTCATAAATTGCATCTAGCACATCTCCTATTCCTATTGCATTAACAGAAGAAACTGCATAAGGTTCTCCTATTCCCAAATTATAAAACTCATAAATATCATCTGTAACTTTTCCAAAATTATCTGCTTTGTTACATACCAAAACTATTGGTTTTTTAGATTTCTTAAGCATTAAAGCAATTTCTTTATCTGCTTCTGTTATTCCTTGTTTTATATCTGTTACAAAAACAATAACATCTGCTATATCTATTGCTATATCTGCTTGATCGCGCATTTGAGAAATAATTATATCTTCTGATTCTGGCTCAATTCCTCCTGTATCTATAAGAGTAAAATTTCTGCCTCTCCAATTAGCTTCTGCATATATTCTGTCTCTTGTAACTCCTGGAGTATCTTCTACAATTGATATTCTTTTTCCTACTATATAATTAAAAAATGTTGACTTTCCTACATTTGGTCTTCCTACAATTGCTACAGTTGGCTTTCCCATATTTTTTTCACCTCTATTTTTTCTTTTTATTTAATATTTAACTATTATAACACATTTTTTTATAAAAAACAGCTTTTTTATAAATCATTATAATTATACTTTTATTTTCCAAGATTATCAAGCTATTTACTTTAACTAACATATATTTATTGGCTATAAATTTAACATAACTGAAAAATAATTTCTATGCGTGTCAACTTATTATGTTTTCTTTTTGAGAGTTGTTAGATCTACAAAAAACACCCTTAGAAAGAGAAAGTTTATATTTATTATTTAACACTTTTATTTTGTTAAAAATATATCCTTTCTTCTTTTTTTGGGTGTATTTAGTTAATTAATTTATTTTTTGGCCTATATAATAATTTTTCTTTCCTCGTTTAACAACTATATATGTATTATCTATAAACATATCATCATTTATTAAAGTTTCTATGCTGTCAACTTTTTCACCATTTATAGATATTGCTCCATTTGTAATAAATTCTCTTGCTTCTCTTTTACTTTTTACAGCTCCTATTTCTGTAATAAAATCAATTATATTTACATTGCTTTTCACTTCTTTTGTATCTTGATTTCCAAAAAGTTCTACTATATCTTCTTTTGATAAATCTTTAAATTTGTTATTAAATAAACTTTCTGCAAGCTTAACTGCTTTGTTATATTCTTCTTCTCCATGTAAGAAAGTAATAATTTCTTTTGCCAATCTTTTATGTGCTTCTCTTAATTCTGGATGTTCATTATTTTTCTTTTCAAGCTCTTCTATTTCTTCTTTTGATAAAAATGTATATATTTTCAAATAATCTATTACCATGCAATCTTCTACATTTACAAAAAATTGATATAACTTATAACTTGATGTTTTATTTTTATCTAACCATAAAGCATTTCCTTCACTTTTTCCAAATTTTTTTCCTTGTGAATCTGTTACAAGTGGCATTGTAAATCCATATACCTCATCACCTGTTGATTTTCTAATCAAATCAATTCCGTGCAGTAATATTTCCCCATTGATCTGAGCCAGCACATTGCAAGTCTACACCTTTTTCTTCATGTAAATGTTTAAAATCTAATGCTTGCAATATCATATATGAAAACTCTGTATAAGTAATTCCAGATTCTAATCTTCTTCTAATAATATCTTTATCTAACATGTAATTTACATTGAAATATTTTCCATAATCTCTTAAAAAGTCTATTACATTTATATCTTTATACCAATCGTTGTTGTTTACTACTTCAAATCCAAATATTTCTTCTACTTGTTTTTTTAAACTATTAAAATTTTTAGTTACTTCTTCTTTTCCTATCATTGCTCTTTCTGTTGTTGGTCTTGGATCCCCTATCATTCCAGTTCCGCCACCTACTAATAATATTGGATGATGTCCTGCATCTTTCAATCTTTTTGAAATTAAAAAACTAGATAAATGTCCTACATGTAAACTATCAGCTGTTGGATCTGTTCCTATATAAAAAGTTAATCCACCTTCATTTAATTTTTTTTCTAACTCTGGACTAGAAATATCTTTTATTATTCCTCTCCATTTTAATTCTTCAAATAATGTCATAATAATCCTCCTATCCTTTATAATTATTTACATCCATAAACTAATTAACCATATTTTTGTGCAGTATATATTTTTTTTATATGTTAATTTACATAAAAAAATAGAGTTTAAATTATCCTTTTAAAGGACGATTTAAACTCGTGGTACCACCTTTATTTACAATATATATTGCCTTATTTATAGCTATTCGTTGCTAACGTTATATTACTATAAGAAATGTAATTCGAAAATTTATATACTAATAGTTTACACCAAAACCACTATCTCTCTTTAAATTTTTGTAACTATAAAATTTCTACTTTTTTTCTTTTTAAACCGTAATTAAAATTAAATTATTTTTATTATACTACTTGATATTTTTTATTGTCAAGAGATTTTATACTTTCTTTTATGATGTCTGCTGTTTTTTCTACTCCAAATGTATCTACATTAATTGCCAAACTATAATTACTCATATCTCTCCAATTTTTATTTGTATAATATTTATAATGATTTTCTCTTGATTTATTTATTTTTTGAATTTCTTTTAAAGCATTTTTTTCATTTAAACCATAGTATTTCACTGCTCTATTTACTTTTGATTCATCACTATTATATAAAAATACACTAAATACATTGTCATTATTTTTTAATATATAATCTGCACATCTACCAACTATAATACAAGACTCTTTTGATGCAATTTCTTTTATAGCGTTAGATTCAGCAATAAATAAATTGTCATCATTGCTTAAATTATTGTAATATTGTGAATTAAAATTAGCTAATAATTTTCCATTTATTGTTTGTTCATTTTCTTCTATATACTCTGCAGATAATCCACTTTCATCAGAAACTAATGAAATTAAACTTTTATCATATAATTTAATTCCTAGCTTTTCTGATAGCAATTTTCCAACATATCTACCACCAGAACCATATTCTCTTGCTATAGTTATAATAATATTTTTATTTGTAGATTGGTTAATACCAATATTTTCTGTTACATTGTTTTCTGTGTTTGAAACTTCTTCTTTTTCCTTTTTATTTAAGCTTCTTCTTTCAAATATTAATAATGTTGCTGACACTAAAAATGCTAGTCCATCTGAAACAGGTCCTGCATATAAAACTCCCATTACGCCAAATATATTAGATAATATAATTGCTGCTGATGTAAAGAATAGTATTTGTCTTGATAGTGTTAAAAACGCTGATTTTGCTGGTTTTCCTATTGCTTGGAAGAAAATTCCTGATGCTATTTGAATTCCATTAAATAATGTTAACATTAAGAAAACTCTAAATGCTAAACAAGCAAATTCATTATATAGCTCATCACCAGATCCAAATATGCTAATTAATTTTTCTGGTATTGTTTGGAATAATATAAAAGCAATACAAGAAACACACAAACTTGATATTAATACTATTTTTATAGTTTCTTTTACACGTTTATACTTTCTAGCTCCATAATTAAAACCAACAATTGGTTGACTTCCTGCTGCAATTCCAATTATTATACTTGATAAAATCTGATTAATTTTCATAACTATACCAAGAACAGTAATAGGAATATCAGCACCAAATTTACTATTTACTCCGTATTTTTTAAATAGTTTATTTTGAACACAAATTACAATTACAATTGCCATTTGTGTTATAAAAGATGAAACTCCAAGCATTGCAACTGTTTTTGCTCTTAAAAATTCAAATTTAAAGCTTTTTTTATCTACTTTTATTGACTTAAATCTCTTTATGTACATTATATTTACTATAAAACTAACAATCTGACTAACTATTGTTGCAATTGCTGCACCTTTAACTCCCATATTAAAAGTAAAAATTGCAATTGGATCTAATATTATATTAATAATAGCACCTATAACCATTGACACCATTGAATATTTTGGTGATCCATCTGCTCTAATTATAGAATTTAGCGTAGTTCCTATCATCATAAAAGGAATTCCAAGTGCAATAACAAAGCCATAATCTAATGCATACTGTCTTAATGAATCTGTACAGCCAAATATATTTAACAACTGTGGTAAAAATATTAATATTATCGCACATAATATTATTGAAATAATAGCACATGCAAGAATTCCATTACATACTCCCTTTTTTGCTTCTTCTTTTTTATTTTCTCCAAGCTTCAAACTTAAATATGCTGATGAGCCATCACCAAACATTAATGCAAAAGCCAGACAAATTACAGTTATTGGAAATACAACATTTGTCGCACCATTACCTAAATATCCAACTCCCCATCCTATAAATATTTGATCCACTATATTATATAATGCATTTACTATTAATGATATAATACATGGAACTGAAAATGATAACAATAATTTACTAATTTTTTCTTTTCCTAAATCTACTTTTTCCATTTTTTCCTCCTTTTGTTTTTATCATTATTATTGGTTTAGCAAAATAAAAATAATAACAGTTACTATATTTTAGTACTATTTAAATTTTTAGATTTTTGCCTTTATTTTTAGTTATTTCATATATAATTACACTTTTAGCAAATTAAATATGAAAAATTATATACTGCCAAAAATATAATCTTAAATTTTTTGCAATATAAAGAACAACACATTTTTATGTGTTGTCCATTAATAATAATTATCATTGACATTGATTTGTCTATGATAATATAAATTTAATGTTATTTTTGCATTTACATAGCTTTGTCAGAGTAATTATTTTATAATATATTACAATTTTTGTCAAGAAGTCTATTTTTTTTACTATGTAATTTTTTTAATCCTAAATATATTTGCATCTACCATTTTTTTCCTGGATAATATGTATAATTTTGCATTTTTTCTGTACGTTCCATTTTATTTTGTCTTTCTTTTATTACTTCTTTTTGAATTTCTTTTAACTTTTCTTCAACTTCTGACTCGTTTGTGTTTTGTTTGTTTTCTTCTTTCTTTTCTTCTTTTTTATTATCTTCTTGCTTAGTTTCTTGCTTTTCTAATAATTCATTTTCTTTTTCTTCTATTTCTTTTTTTAATTTTTCTGCATCTTCATTATGTCCATTATTATCATCTCTATTTGCACACCCATGTTCAAATAGTACCTCTTTTGCAGAATTTAAAATTGATAATGTTGTTTTTTTATTGTCTTCGCTTTCATCTTTTTCATCTATTTTTTTTAACATAGCCAAAGCTAAATTAATTCTTATTTTGCATTCTCTATCATGTTTAGGATATAGTTTTAGGGCTTTATTATATTCTTCAATTGCTTTGTCATAATTGTTATTTTTATATAATACATTTCCATAATTATAATGCGCAATATATGGCTCTAAAAAGTTCCCAATAAATAGCTTTTTTACAAAATTTTCTTCATATTTTTTTGCATTATACTGCATTATAAAAATTTCATTTATTGAATATGTGCAAATTAATTTGAGCCATATTACTACAAATATTATAAAAACTGCAATAACTCTTTTTTTCATAAAAATATTCTCCTTTTATAATTTATATATTCATATATTAGTAATATACAAAGAGGTATTACAAATATAAAATATGTATCTTTATATAAACTTTTGTCAGAATCTGATAAATCAGTCTTTGCACTTTTCTTTATCTTTTTTATTTTTTCTTTTATATTTGAGCTATTTTGCATGTTTATATAGTCAATTCCAATATCTTCAGATATTTTTTTCAAATTATTTTCGTCTATTTTTGATATTGCATCTTTATATGGATAACTAGTTCTATCTTGAATATAATTTTCTGTTTTTGTCAGACTGTCTGTTATTTTCATTTTTCCACCGCTACTTGTCCCATATCCTAATACAGCACCATCGTCTACATATTTTTTAATACTTGAAAAAGAACTTAATTTTTCCTCACTTGTTATTTCTCCATCACTTATAAAAAATAAAATTCTTTTTCTGTCTTCTTTTTTACCAGAAGATTCTAGCGAGCTTTTTATATCATCTATAGAAACATTTAAAGAACTTCCTCTTGCATATAGTTCATCTACTGGAGTTAGTGCATTTATTGTTTCTATAGTTAACTCTGCATCTTTTGTATATGGAGTTATTATTTGTGATGTATTATTAAATTTAATTACAGAAAATCTTGCTCCATATAATTCATTAATAATATATTTACAATCTTCTTTTACTCCTTCATATCTTGTGTTATTTCCATTATAATCTTCTGCAAGCATACTTATTGTTTCATCTATAACAAACAATACATCAAAATTATTTGTTTGAACTTTAACATCAGATGATGGAATCATTATTCTAAGATTAATTACAAATAATAAAATTACAATTAATATTTGCCTTATATACGCATATTTATTTTTTCTTCTCATAATAAGAAGTATAATACATAAAATTCCCATAAGCCATATGGGGATTATTGGAAATATTATCATAGTCTTTTTCTACACTTTCATTTTTTTATTTAATATACACATTCCTAAAATAGATATAATAAGTATAATAAATGGTATTTTAGGTATGTCTATTTTTCTTGTTATTTTTTGATCTTTAATCAAACTTTTTCCTCTTTTTTCTATATTTTTTACAATATCATTAACCGTTCCTGATGAATTTTCTGTATAAAAAGTACCTCCTGTTAATTCTATTGCAGTTTTCATATCTTTTTTATCTTCTTCCGACATTATTCTTTGTTCCTATTCCAAAAACTGTTATATTTTTAT
The DNA here is from genome assembly GCA_000434015.1 of Clostridium sp. CAG:571. Taxonomy (GTDB): domain Bacteria; phylum Bacillota; class Clostridia; order TANB77; family CAG-508; genus CAG-492. The sequence continues at coordinate 68,521 of HF999514.1, read as the reverse complement.
TTTTACTGATTTTTGCCGCTTCTTGCAAGCTAACAGTAGCTGTTCCTTGTAAAGCATTATCTGTCGAAAATATAATTGTTCTACTTCTATTTTCTTCTAAATTAGAAAAGTTATATACACAAGATGCAAGTCCATCTCCTATAATGGAACTTCCTTTTTCTTCGTTTCCAATTAATGTACCGCTTCTTATATAATTTAGTAAAACTATTGTATCATTATCATACTTACTACTTTCTGAAGCTTCAATACTTTGTTCAATAGTATCTAATGCATTAAGTACATATTCATAATCATCTGTTAATGGTACTAATAATACAGATGATGTGTTAAAAATTGAAATTCCAAACCTTTCACCTTTTAACTCTTTAACTGTTTCTTTCAAATTCTTTACTAATTCTTTATTAAGTTCATTTACCGATGTAGATACATCCATACATAAAATTATATCTCTACTATATTTGCTATTATCTACCGTTTCTATAGAAGTTGGCCTTGATAAAAGAATAAATGATAACAATATTGAAAATAAGCATATTACTTTTATTGCTATAGAATATATTTTATATTGTTTCATCTTCTTTTTATAATATGGATCATCTTTTACATATTTAGTATTAGCAACTTTTTTTCCATTTTTATATTTGTCTTTTTTGTTAAATTTACATATTATTAATAATGTTATAACTAGTATACCTATACATATAACAAAAGGATATGTTAAATCCATTTTTCTATTACCTTTCTTGTTTTTTCTATAGACAATTTTATATTTCCTATAGATTTTTCAGAAAATTCTGGAACATAATATTCCTCTACCAACTCATATAATATTGGCATATCTAATTTTTTTATATCTTGCAAAGTATAATTTTGAACTTTAATATTAGTTACTTCATAAACGAAATATCTAATAGTACTACTTAGTTTTTGATATGCCTCTCTTATAGAAATATTGTTATTATCTAATTTTTTCTCTAAATCTATTAATATTTTTATGTATTTTTGTTTAATTTCAATTATATTATTTACATTTTCATATTTTATTTTGGTAATATTTGTTTTTTCCTTTCTCACTTTATTACATGCCTTTACAATTATATATATAGCTATAACAAAAGTTAGTATTATAATAACTATCATTGGAATAATAGAATATGAAAATGGTTCTTGTAAATTAACGGATACCTCCATACTTATGCCTTTCTAATAAATCTATTATTTTTATAGGAATTTCTTTTGTACTATCTATTGTTGTTGTTATAATTCCATACTTTTTAAATTTATTTATAGAGTTTATATATACTTCTCTTTTTCTTCTTTCTTCTATTTTTTGAAGTTCTTTATCTTGTAAAACGAATTCTGGAATATATAAAGATTCGTCTATATCATATACATCTTTTCCTGTTATATCTGCATCACTTATATTTATAAGCATTATATCATGCCACACTGTTAATTTTTTTAATACAACTTCACTTATTTGTTCCATTCCTGAAATATCTGTAATTATAAAAATAATCATTCTTCTTTTTATAAATTTACTTATATAATCTAATGTTTTTTCTACATTTGTATCATTACTATCTTGCATATCATTATCATAATTAGATAATATATTTTCTATATTGTACAAACCAAATCTAAATGGAAAAAACTTAATTAATCCATTATTATTATATAAAGAACTAACATAATCTCCATTTTTATTTGCTAGATAAGCAAGTGTACCTGCCGAATACAAAGCAACATCTTTTTTTACCTCGAGAGCTTTTGTGTTTGCTATCATTTTTTTACCTGTGTCAAACACTAGCATTACATTATGTTTCTTTTCTGCAATATATCTTCTAACAAGTAAATTTCTGCTTCTTGCAGAAGCTTTCCAATCTATATCTTTTATATTATCTCCTACAACATACTCTCTAAGATCTTCAAAATTCATACTTCTTCCTTTATAAATAGATACATATGAACCATCTAACAAATTTGATGTTTTTTTATTTGTATTTATAGTTATATTTGTTTTTATTTTATTTATATAATTCATTATCATGGCGTTTTTATTGCTCCTATTATCTCATCTATTATAGTTTCAACTTCAACATCATCTGCTATTGCTGCAAAGTTTAAAGATATTCTATGTCTTAAAACATTATATCTTAACAATTTTACATCATCTGGAACTACATAACTTCTTCCATTTATTAAAGCTATTGCTTTTGCAACTTCCATAAACGCTATTGCTCCTCTTGTACTAGAACCTAATGTTACATATTGAGCCAAACTTCTTGGTATTATTTCCTTTGGATTTCTTGTTGCAGCTATTATATTAATAATATATTTTTTTATTGATTCATCTATATATACCTTTTTGGCTAGATTTTGTAAATATATAATATCCTCTAGTTTTACAACAGATTTTCCTTTAGAAAATGTACCACTTTCTAATCTATTTAATATTTCTAATTCTTCTTCCCTTGTTGGATAGTCTAATTTTTCTTTTAGCAAAAATCTATCTAATTGTGCTTCTGATAATAAATATGTTCCTTCTTGCTCTATTGGATTTTGTGTAGCAATTACTATAAAAACATCTGGCATTTTAAATATCTTGCCACCTATACTTGTTTGACGCTCTTGCATTGCTTCTAGCATTGCACTTTGTGTTTTTGCACTTGATCTATTTATTTCATCTAATAAAACAAAATTTGCATATACAGGACCTAATTTTGTTTCAAAATTGTTTGTTCCATAATTAAAAGTTTGTGTTCCTATTATATCACTTGGTAATAAGTCTGGAGTGCATTGTATTCTAGAAAACTTTCCTGAAACAGCTTCTGTTAATACTTTCGCCGCTGTTGTTTTTGCAAGACCTGGAACAGATTCTAATAATATATGACCATTTGCAATTAATGAAGTTAATAGTGATAGTCCCAATCTTGTTTGACCAACAATCTTTTTTTGATAATAGTTTTGTATTTCTCTTATTATCATATTAGCTTTTTCTAAATCCTCTTGTGAGATTTTTAAATCCTCTTTAGATTCCATTATTTCTATGTATGATATAAAAATCATACTTCTCCTTTCTCTTTTTTATAACACTATAATTATTACATTCTATTTCTATATTGTCAATTACAATATAATTAATTAACTTATTTAAATAAAGTAAATAAAAAAATAAACTGTGGGAATTTTCCCACAGCTTCGATGCGAATAGAACAAGGTTTATAGCTTATTTTTCTTTTTCAGTACTTACGCAACAGCTCCCAAAGAGAAGCCATTTTGATTTTTAAACAACTGATACGTGATTGTGGTGTTTGTGTCTTCCTTAACAAACTGCGCAGATGCAATAATTACGAAAGCATTTCCGCTCGGATCAATTTCGTCTGTTCCTCTCTCAAACTCCAAATACATTTCTGCATCCTTTGTTTCGAACATTAACGTAACTTCGTCAACATCGGTCCAAACCTTTTTGATTTCTCCGGAAGCAAAAATACTTAAAAGTCTCGCCTCGTTTTCTTCTGTCGGCTGCATTGCTGTAACCTTCAAAAGTTCTGCGGGCTTAATCATGTAAGTATTGTCTGTTTTTACCTTCAAGCAAGAGTTTTCATCGAGAAATACATAAATCGTCTCCCCGCTATCTGTGACAACGGTAACAATTGTATTTTCTGCTCTGACCTGCGAATGGTTGTCTTCTGTGATTTCGATATACATGATTTCCATCTCATTTTCGATAACCATGTGGCCACTCGAATATGTAATCGATGTATTCTCTGTATTGGTGAGTTGATTTCTTACAAACCATATTTCCTCATCAGTCACAGAGTTTGTGAAAGAATATCTCACAGCCGGCTTTGCAAGTTTCTCGCCAGAGGTTTCCAAATCACCGAGCAAAAACTTTTTCAGCTTTACTGCATCGGCAATGTGGTAAGAAGAAGTTTCACCTCCTTCCTTAATCAGATACTGCTTCAGAATTGCCAGGTCGATTGCGTTTACAACGCCATCGTTGTTCAAATCGTATGCTACTACAGCAGTGTTAGCTTCTGCAGCAGAAACAGTGGTGGATACGGATGTGGCAAATAAATTTGTGCAAAAAGCAACAATCAATGCCATGATGATGTAAATAGTCTTCTTCATGTCGTTTTTTCCTCCAATATTTTTGTTCCTCGCATCATCAGAAACAAGTGTTTCTTTAATTATTATAGCATATTATATGTTTTTTGTAAAATTACATCTCCTGTATATGAAACATATATAATATTTATATCTTTAAAAATTTCAGCATTTTTTGCTTTATTTTCTATATGAATAATAAGTTTTTTATCTTTTAGCCATATTAGTCATTTGTAAATCCATTTTATTAATCAATTTTGCACACTGAATTAATTCTTTAGACATTTTTTTAGTAATTTTTTTATCTGTTTTGTATTTTATTTCGTGTTCTAAGCTCGCCCAAAAGTCCATTGCCATTGTTCTTACTTGAATTTCTACTTTTACATATATAATTTTTCCAGCTACATTAACAGGAACATCTATTATTAAATGATAACTAGAATATCCACTTTGCTTTGGTTTTGTTATATAGTCTTTTTCTTTTAAAACTTTAAACTCAGGATAGCTTTTTATTAAATTTACTATAGAAAACACATCATCTTTTACTGGACATATAATTCTTAATCCTGCAACATCACTAATTTCCTCTATTAAATTCTGATAGTTCATATTGCACTTTTTCTTTTTCATTTTATTTAATATACTTTCTGGTTTTTTTATTCTAGTTGTCACATGATCTATTAATGTATAATTATATAAATATTTGAATTCATCTTTTAAAATATCTACTTCTGTTTCTACTTTTTTTAATGCTGCTGAATATAAAAACATTAATTTTTCAAAAGTTTCACTTTTAATTTCTACATCCTTACCATCTAATGATAATTCTTGTTTTAACAAGCTATTTTCTTTCTCCATAAATTTACCTTTCTTATATTAATTTATTTTTATTATCTATTATTTAACTTCCTTAACTATATTATTTTACTTTATTTATCTTTATGTATCACTCCTTTCTTTTTTTGATTATTGTTATTTTATATATAAATTGTGTCCTTTTCTTGTTTTTGTTTTGCAAATTTAGTAAAAAAAGAAGATATAAAATTATTATTTATTTACTAATAATTTAATAATATCTTCTTTGCTGTTATTCTTTTTACTTAAAATTCAATATCTTCTTTGCTATATTTCATATTTTCTACTTCTTTTATTAATTCTTCTAATTTTAAAATTTTCTTCTTTCCATCTTTTGTTCTTTCTAATTCTATGTATCCTTCTTCTGTATTATTTCCCATAATTGCTATATATGGAATTCCAAGTATTTTTGCATTTCTTATTTTTTCTCCTATAGAACCTTTCACATCATCTATAATTACTTCTATATCTCTATTATTAAATTCTTGGTATAAGCTTTCCAACTGTTCTTTTTTCTTATCATTACTAATAAGATATACATAATATGGTGTAACTGATATAGGTAATGAAAATCCTACTACTTTATCATTTTCTTTTATTACATTGTTTTCATACATTAATCCTAATACTCTGCTAACCCCTATTCCATAACATCCCATATAAAATGGTTTGCTTTTATTTTCATTATCTATAAAATTAATTTCCATAGATTCTGAATATTTTGTTCCAAGAGCAAAAATATGTCCTAATTCTACTGCTTTTTGTTCTTTTAATTTTTTAATATCACTAATTCCATATGTTTCATTTAAATATTCTTCTGCATTTTCTTTTTCTAATACTTCTATATTTAGTCCTTGCTTTGTTTCAGAGTCAAAAAGTATTGTATCTTCTCCTATTCTAGATAAAGCCATTATTTCTTCTGAATTTTTTCCACCCATAGCTCCATTATCTGCTGCTACTGCTACTATATCTAATTTTAATTCTTTAAATGCTTTAAAATATGTATCTCTTATTTTTTTATATGATTCCATCATAGATTCTTCATCTTTATCAAAACTATATAAATCAAACATTAAGAATTCTTTTCCTCTTAATAAATATCCTCTGTTTCTAATTTCATTTCTAAATTTTGGTCCTATTTGATAAAAAATTACTGGTAATTGTTTATGTGATGTTACTCTATTTTCAACAAAGGCTGTTATTGCCTCTTCTGCAGTCGGTGCTAAGCAATAGTTTCCTTTGTCTGTTTCTGATGTCATCATAACACCTTCTTCTATATATTTATCAAATCTTCCAGATCTTTTCCAAAGTTCTTCTTGTTGTAATAATGGCATTTGTACTTCTATACAATCTGCTCTATTGAAATGCTTTTTTATAATTTCTTCTATATTATCTTGTACTTTTAATGGAATATTGTCATATGCATATACTCCGACTTCCATATTGTTTCACTTGATTTGTTTGAATTAATATATCTTGTGCTGGATACATTTCATCTAAATTACTTAATTTCACATTTTTCATTCCCATTTTTGATACTCTCATTTTATTTTGCTCCTTTTATTTATATTTTTATAATAAATTATGTTTAAAATATATTATAAATACAAAAAGGATAGTACCATAAGGCGTGCTTTTACACGGTACCATCCTCTATTTAACTTTTTCATTTTAACGATATTTAACCGGAAATAGTTTTCTATTTCATTCATAGGTAGGAACTAAATAATATTATTAATAAGTTTTCACTATCCTTATCTCACTAAAATAAGAGATTATTTAGCTATGTCCTAATCAACATTTTTTATATTTAACTTTGAATATTTTATCATTTTTATTTATTCATTTCAACATTTTTAAAAAAATTATTTTATTTTCTTGGTTTATGTTTTATAAAGATATACAGTCTATGTAAAATACTTTACATAAACTATTGATTTTTTGCTATTTTATGCTATAATATTGATATACCTTTTTATGTAACTGCCACATGAGACTTTAATGCTTCCCCATTTGGGATTTCTTATATTAAAGAAAAGTCAATAGCTGTGGATACAAAAAATAAAGGTAAATACTTTTTACTGGTTTTTCTCGCCAGCACACCCTTAAGGAGGTATAACACCCATGAATGAGAAAAATATCTTACTCATACGCGAAGCAACTCGCTTCAAAGGTTTCTACCACGCAACCAAATTACTGGTCGCAGAATTTGGTCTCGGTCCTGTAGGCAAACTCAAACCTTTAGATGGAATTGTTAAAGTTTCAGATAATGGTTTAGTTAGCATTAGAACTCGGGATTCCTATCCAGAGTTTCAGGTTGTTCCGCAGACCAAAGTCGCTGTCGTCCGAGTTATTGGTGAGACCAAAGTTCTGAACGCCAAGGGGCTGTATGATTTTCTGTTCTACAATTCCGAAATAGCATCCCAGCGCCTTAACAACAACGCTGAATATGACTGGCCTTCGGATCAAGCAGAAAAGCTGAAGCCAATTCTTTTGGAAAGCGCTTCCGAAATCCAGACACACGTTGAACCTGAGAAATCGGGCTATTACGTAGTTACTGTTACCACCTCTGTTATGGCTGCTCTTATGCCAGACGGTCGTGATAAGAAAGGTTACTATATTCTGGTACAGGATGAATCTGTCCTAACACAGGTTAGCAAACTGTATTTGGGCGACTGCTTTGTTGTCACAGATTTAGTTCAGGCTTCTGGCTTCCGTATGTCTGTAAAAGAGTTTGGAAAATATTACAAAATCACAGGTATGATTAATTGATTTTTTTGTTTTCTACTCTTGCACATCAAAAAGATTTACCCATAAATCTTTGACCGTTTTGGTCTAAACTGTTTTTACAAAATGGGAAACTCGGCAATGGTCTTTTCGTCTTATGCCGAGTTTTTATTTATCTGTTTTATTATTAATTCTACCTTTTACTGCTTTAACTTCATATACTATATTCAAATAATTTTATGCAACACTCTAAATAGTTTTACATAACATATTGTCTTTTTGTTAATTTATGGTATAATAATGTTATGCCTTTTTATGTAACTGCCACATGAGACTTTAATGCCTCCCCATTTGGGATTTCTTATATTAAAGAAAAGTCAATAGCTGTGGATACACAAAAATAAAGGTAAATACTTTTGGGCTGGTTTTTCTCGCCAGCACATCCTTAAGGAGGACTACATCTATGGAAAAGAGAAAAAAGGCAAAAAACTTTGCAATCATTAGTCTTGGTGTTCAGCTTACTGCAACCAGGAAACAAATGAATGCAATCTGTCTCGGACATGTTGGAGATTTACGCCCTTTAGAGGGAGTTGTTGAAAAGTCCAATAGTTTTGATGGAACTGTATTTATCAAAACTCGGGAGTCTGCTCCCCTTTTTAACAAATATCCAGCAGACTTTCTTGCAGTTATTCGCTTTACAGATGATCATGTACTAAACCAAAACGGTCTGTATGATCTGTATGCGATGCCTGCTGAAGTAGCGTCTAAGAAACTCTCGACTCCTGCGGACCTGACAATTCCGCATCAAAGTGCAAGTGACTTACTTCCCATTTTAGGAAGTGCAAGTGAAATTCGTCCGTACATCATGGCGGCAGAACCAAATCGCAAAGTAATTATGGTTACTGATGACATGATTAATACGATTGTCCCGGATGGGTTCGATGAAAAAGGAGCATTCATTCTTGTAAGAGACAAATGGGATCTAGATTCCCATTCGCCACTCACTCGCATATATGCTGGTGACTTCTTTTTAGTAAGTAATGCCTATTTAAATCTCGGATACAGAATCGGAGAAGACGAATTTTGGGAGACTCATACACTTTCTTGCTGCTAAAATCCGCAAATTATTTAAGGTTTACCCATAAACCTTAGGCGACTTTGTCCTATCGTCTAAACTGTTTTTACAAAATGGGAAACTCGGCAATAGTTTTTTGACTTATGCCGAGCTTTTATTTATTTTATTATAAATTATTTTTCATCCAGACTTATAACTTTTTTAATATTAATTTAATTTCTAATTAATATTTTTCTACAATTTCTCCTTGTTTTTTATATATACTTTTTTCTTTAATAACACCTCTAACAGAAGAAAGTGGATAAATATTTGTATTTTTTCCAATTACAGTTCCAGGATTTAATACACTTCCACAGCCGACTTCTACACAATCTCCAAGCATTGCTCCAAATTTCTTTAACCCTGTTTCTATTTTTTCATCTTTATTTTTTACTACAACCAATTTTTTATCAGATTTTACATTTGATGTTATTGACCCAGCTCCCATATGTGATTTATATCCTAATATAGAATCTCCTACATAATTATAATGAGGAACTTGAACATTATTAAATAATATAACATTTTTTAATTCTGTAGAATTTCCTACAACTGAATTTTCTCCTACTATAGCACTTCCTCTAATAAATGCACAATGTCTAACTTCAGCATTTTTTCCTATTATTGCAGGTCCATTTATATATGCTGTTTTAGCTATCTTTGCACTTTTAGCAATCCATATGTTTTCACCAATTTTTTCGTATTCTTCTTTATTTAAACTTTCTCCAAGTGTTATTATAAAATCTTTAATTTTTGGTAATACTTCCCAAGGATATATACATCCTTCAAATATGTCTTTTGCTATTGTTTCATTTAAATTATATAAATTTTTAATTTCACATTCTTTCATATTCTATAATCTCTCCTTGTCTTAGCTGTTAAAATTGTAATTATCCTATTTAATTTAAACATCTATATTTTTAGTTTTGTTCATTTAGTGTTCTTATTGTATTTAAATTCTTTATTATATCTTTTGTTTTTATTCCACTTTCTTCCTTTTGTATTTTTTCCTTTTTTATTTCTTTTATATTATTTTTTGTTTCTAATTTTTCTATTTTTAATTTATCTTTTTTGTTTTTTGCTTTTGCAATTTGTACTTTATCTTTTTTTCCTATTGTCTTTTTTACTTGTTCTTTACTTTTTTCTTTATTCATTTTTATCATTTGTCTTTTCTTTTCTAATTCTATAACATATTCTTGCAATTTATTAGATTTTACTAAGCTATAATCATTATATATTTCATCTTCAATTATTACGCCTAGAAAAACTTTTTTATTTTCTAAATTGCTTGGTGAAAACATTAATTTTAGTTTCTTTTTTAATGATGCTTTTTTGCTTGAACCTTTATATAAATCTAATATTCCTTTTCCTGTTGGAAGTGCAAAATATACTTTTTTTAATTTTCTATCTTCTTTACTTCCTATTGCATATATTGCTTTATATAAATCTATATTTGTTTCATTAAATTCTAGTTTTTCTTTTATTTTAGTAATTCTTTGAACTTCTATCTGTTTATTTGTTTTAGAATCTATAAATTTAATTCTTGTTCCATCTTCATTTATCTTAAGCTCGCTTTTTTTAGTATTTATTTTATTAGTGTATGCATTTACATATGCATTTTTTTCTACTTCTGGCTCATATACTTCATCATTATTGTTTATAATTGTTTGTGGTGCTGGTAACTGTTTTAATTCGTTTTTCTTAAACTTATTTATTATATTATAAAAAAAGTCTCTTAATCCCATTTTTTATCCTTCTCTTTCTTATTTTTCATCTTTTATCGCTGCTTGCGCTGCGGAAAGTCTTGCTATTGGTACTCTGAATGGTGAACAAGATACATAACTTAGTCCAACTTTATGACAAAATTCTATTGTAGGAGGATTTCCTCCGTGTTCTCCACAAATACCTAATTTAATATCTGGTCTTGTCTTTTTTCCAAGTTTAACTGCCATTTCTACTAACTTTCCTACTCCTTCTTGGTCAAGTTTTGCAAATGGATCAGATTCATATATTCCTTTATCATAATATGATTTTAAGAATTTTCCTGCATCATCACGACTAAATCCAAAACATAATTGTGTTAAATCATTTGTTCCAAAAGAGAAAAATTCTGCATCCTCTGCTATTTTATCTGCAATTAAACATGCTCTAGGTATTTCTATCATTGTTCCTACATGATATTTTAGACTTGTACCTGATCCTATTATAATATTGTCTGCTGTTTGTGTTATTATATTTTTAACATATTTTAATTCTTTTTGGTCACCTATTAAAGGTATCATAATTTCAGGAACTACATTCATTCCTTCTTTATTAACATTTATTGCAGCTTCTATTATTGCTCTTGTTTGCATCTCTGCAATTTCAGGATAAGTTACTGCTAATCTACAACCTCTATGTCCCATCATTGGATTAAATTCGTGTAAATCTATTACTATTGATTTTAATTCTTCAAATGACATTTCCATATCGTTTGCAAGATCTGCTATTTCTGAATCTTCATGTGGTAAAAATTCATGTAAAGGTGGATCTAGTAATCTTATTGTTACTGGATGTCCTTTCATTGCTCTATATAATCCTTCAAAATCCCCTCTTTGCATAGGTAATAGTTTTGAAAGTGCTTTTTCTCTTTGTGATGGTGTTTTTGATACTATCATCTCTCTAATTGCTGCTATTCTATCTTGATCAAAAAACATATGCTCAGTTCTACAAAGTCCAATTCCTTCTGCTCCAAACTCATATGCTTTTTTAGCATCTTTTTCAGTATCTGCATTTGTACGTACTCCAAGTTTTCTGTATGAGTCTGCCCAATTCATAAGTTTTGCAAAATCTCCAGATAAAGAAGCATCTTCTGTTTCTACTTTTTCTCCATATACATTTCCTGTAGAACCATCTAGTGATATATAATCACCTTCATGAAAAGCATTTCCGTTAGAAGTATAAAAAACTTTTTCATCTTCATTTATTGTAAGTTCTCCACAACCGGCAACACAACAAGTACCCATTCCACGTGCTACAACTGCTGCATGTGATGTCATTCCACCTCTTATAGTTAAAATTCCTTTACATAACACCATTCCTTCTATATCTTCTGGTGAAGTTTCCAACCTTACTAAAACTAGTTCTTTTTCTCCGTGAAGCTGCAAGTTCTGCCGCTCTTTCTGCTGAAAACACAACTTTACCTGTTGCAGCTCCTGGTGATGCTGGAAGTCCTTTTGCAATAATTTTAGCAGATTTTAAGCTCTCTTGATTAAAATTCGGATGTAATAATTGTTCTAATTGTTTTGGTTCTATTCTTAATACTGCTTCTTTTTCAGTTATTTGTCCTTCTTTAACTAAATCTACTGCTATTTTTAAAGCTGCATTGGCTGTACGCTTTCCATTTCTTGTTTGTAAAATATATAATTTCCCATGTTCTATCGTAAATTCCATATCTTGCATATCTTTATAATGTGCTTCTAATCTGTGGGCATATCTTGCAAAATCATTATATGCCTTTTCATTTACTTCCTTTAATTTATCCATTGATTGAGGAGTTCTTATTCCTGCAACAACATCTTCACCTTGTGCATTCATTAAAAATTCTCCAAATATTTTATTTTCACCTGTTGCTGGATTACGTGAGAACGCAACACCTGTTCCACAATCATCTCCCATATTTCCAAAAACCATTTCTTGAACATTTACTGCTGTTCCCCAAGAGTTTGGTATATCATTTAATTTTCTATATGTTATAGCTCTTGGATTATTCCATGAACGGAATACTGCTTTTACAGAATCTAATAATTGTGATCTAGAATCTTGTGGAAAATCTTCTCCAATTTGTTCCTTATATATTCCTTTAAATACTTTTACTAAATCTTCCAAATCGTTTGCATCCATATCTGTATCTAAAGTAAGACCTCTTTGATACTTTTTGGTATCTATTGCTTTTTCAAATAAACTTTTTGGTATCTCTTTTACAACATCACTATACATTTGAATAAATCTTCTATAGCTATCATATGCAAATCTTCTGTTTTTCTTTGCTAAATTTTCTACTACTTCATCATTAATTCCTAAATTTAATATGGTATCCATCATTCCTGGCATTGAAGCTCTTGCACCTGATCTTACAGACACAAGTAGTGGATTTTCTTTACTTCCTAATGTTTTTCCTGTTTGATTTTCTAATTTACTAAGAGCCTCATATATTTGATTTTGTATTTCCTCTGAAATTTGCTCTCCATCTGAATAATATTTATTACAACTTTCTGTTGTTATTGTAAAACCTCCGTGGAATTGGCATTCCAAGATTTGTCATTTCTGCAAGGTTCGCTCCTTTTCCACCAAGTAATTCTCTCATATCTGCATTTCCTTCTTGAAAAAGGTATACATATTTTTTATCCATTTTTGTTTTCCTCCTTGTTACTATTCTTTCGTAAATTTGCATTTATTATAACATAATTTTTTATTTTTCAATATAATTTGTCTATAAAATATAATTACAATATTATTACAATATTACCATTTGTTTACAATCTTTTTAATTTTATAGTTTCGCTTTTTTATATTTTAATTTTATATAAAATTTTTGCATTACCTTATTATTATCACATTTAATATAATAATTTTATATCATAATTTTGCATTTTATATCTTCATTTAATAACTTTTCAAAGTTTAACGCATCTTGCTTTGTTCCAACTATTTTTCCATAATGAATTGGTACTACAAATTTAGGTTTTATTTCATTTATAAGCTTTGCCGCCTCTTTATAATTCATTGTATATGTTCCTCCTATTGGAACAAAAGCTATATCACATTTAACCTTTTTATTTTCATTAGTTATATCTGTATCTCCTGCTATATAATAAACTACATTGTTATATTCAATTAAATATCCAACCCAGTTATTTTCTTTAGGATGAAATTTTTTATTAACATTATATGCTGGTATTGTTTCAATTTTTAAATTTTCGTATTTATAATTTTGATTTGGTTTAATTTTTATAATTCTATTTTCTTTTATTCCACTTTTTATTGCATTTTCCAACATACTTTCTGGTATTATAAATATAGTATTTGATTTTTCTACTTTTTTTATATCTTCAATAGAAAAATGATCATAATGATCATGTGTTATAAATATTAAATCAGCATCATTTGCGTTACTAGTTAAACTATATGGATCTATATATATTATTTTATTATCTATTTCTAATCTAATTGCACTATGGCATAAAACATTAATGTTTTCTAACATATATTTCTCTCCTTTACTATTTTTCTATTTCTTTTTATATCATATAAAATAAAAAAAGAAAATATCATATTTATCTTATAAAAAAAGTTTTTTCTTGTTTTAAATTTTAAATATTGACTATAATATTTTCCAATGATATATTTCATAAGAAATAGTTTAGAAAGGAATGGTGATTTTAATGTCTTTAACTATATTTAATTCCATTGAAAAATTAAAGCAAGATACTACTTGTTTACAATATTTAAATAAAGATCAAAAAAATTTTATATTAAATAATAAAGATATTATACTTGATATTATTAAACATAATGTAAATATTATAAAATATATTAGTTCAGATATGATTGATAAAGATATAATGCTTGCAGCTGTAGCTAATACTCCTAATGCTCTTATGTTTGCAAATGACTCTTTTTTAGATGATGAAGATATTATTTTAGAAGCTATAAAAAAAGAAGCAAAATCTTTATTGTTTGCAAGTGACAATTTAAAAGCTAAAAAATCTTTTTTATTAAAAGTTGTTAAAATCAATAAAGATTGCTATAAATATTTAGATAAAAAATTTAAAGATGATGAAGATTTTTTAACTCTAATTAATTATGACGAAAACCTAATCAATTTGTATGGAAACCCCCAAAAACAAGTCGAGTCAATTATTTTTAATTATGATCGTCCTTATCCTTTTGAATTTGCTATGGGAGCTTCTCGTTCAGAATATGAATATTATACACGAAGTTTCAATGGCGATATTACTTTAAAAGACTTAATCGAAGAACATATTGTATTTATGATTGACGGCTATTATAAAATGTTTGTAAAAGAAGATAACAAAGAAACCTTAATTGCAGAAATATATAGTGTTTTTGGAAAAAATACTTCTATTTCACTATTTATAGATAATTGCAGGCTTGAAAATGTCTTTAGTAATAAAAATAATATAAAACAACATAGTATTGAATGTAGAGTACTTAAATTAACCAAAAACCAATTAGCCCAAAAAGGAATTTCAGTAATAAACACAAATGCTTATTTAACAGTCAACAGGATAGATTGTTTAAATATTAATAATATACTACATAAAAAAGGCATTCTTCATGAATAAAATAAATTTAATTTCATAAATCTTTGTTTTTTATTATTTTATATAAATCAACAAAAAGATCCAAATATTTATTTTTTGGATCTTTTATTTCATTTTCCTTGTGTATTTTTTTACATGTTTAATTATTAACTTATACTATATTCCGTATCACTTCTTTTTTTATTTATAATCTGCTTTAGTCCATATACTATATAAAATGGAATAGTCATTTGTCCAAGTGTCATAACTATTGGGAATGCTTTTCCTGTGGCTTTATACAAAATTGTAATAGGACTTGCTGTAAAATCTTTTGATATAAACATAAGATTACTATCAAATATAGAATTTATAATATATGCTATTATACAAATTACCAAAATTAGTCCTGCATAATATAGAATATCTTTTTTTTCAATTTCTATATACTTGTATTTATTAATAATTATTCCTAGATATATCATTGCTCCATGAAAAATAAAACTTTGCATTGTTATATAATGAAAAATTGGATATGTTAATAATGAAGTGGTTGGAAATATAATAAAAACAATTCCAGCAACAATACCACCTGTTGCTAAAAATACATCTCCAACTCTTTTTATAAATTTATTTTTTAAAGAACTGAAAATACCTGCATATAATAATATACTACAATAATACAATGGTACATATGTATTAATATTATTACCATTTCCTATTTTAAAATTAAAAATTATCTTTATTATTTCCAATATCCAAACTAAAATTGTTGTTTTTATTATTATTTTTCTTATATCATTCTTATCATTAATTTTAGTACACTTCACAGCTAAAAATATACCTATTGCTGTACATATTATTAAAGAAAAATGTTGATACGTAAATAATCCACATGCTTTATATTCTCCTGGTTTTGCAAATATCATATTTTATTTCACTTCCTATTTTTTATAAAGTTTAAATTTTATTATATATTATTCTTCATTTTTATTTAAGTTATTTATATTTTTCATTTTTATATTTTTTAAAATTAATATACTCGTAAATACTACAAATAAAATAATAGATAAAATTTGTGATATCCTAAAGCCTATAAACATTAAACTATCTGTTCTAAAACCTTCTATAATAGCTCTTATAAAAGAGTACATCGCCAAATATATATATGTAATTTGTCCTTTATATTTTCTTTTCTTTTGAAATATTATCAATATTAAAAATATCATAAATGTACATATAGATTCATACAAGAAAGTTGGATGTACCTCTATATAATTTTCTTTTTCTATAATTCCCATTCTAAAAATAGATTTTGTAATACCTCCATGTGCTTCTACATTAAAAAAATTTCCCCATCTTCCAATACATTGTCCAAGAGCTAAGCATGGTGATACATAATCCAACATATCTAAAGCAGATATTTTTTTCTTCTTGCAATATAATATTATGGTAATAGCTCCACCTATTATTCCTCCATATATTGCAAGTCCACCATCTCTTATATTTAATATAGATATAGGATTTTTTATATACATATTCAAACTAAATATTACATAATATATCCTTGCACATATAATAGAAATAGGAAGCACTATAATCATAAGCTCTAAAATATCATCAAAACATATCCCATATCTTCCGTTATTTTTTTTACATATTATTATTCCTATAACAATTGAAGATACTATCAAAAAAGCATACCAATAAATATTTATTCCAAACACACTAAACATTATAGGATTAACATTTAGCTTCAAATTTAAAAATGGAAATGTAACTTCTTTCATCTTCTATCTCCTCAAAATGCTTACTTTAATATTTCTTTTAATTCTTCAATATTCTTTTTATAAAAATTAATTGCATCTTCATATGGTTTCTTACTCTCCAAATCCACATCAACCATTTTTAATAATTCTACAGACTTCTTTGTTCTTCCTTGTTTTAACATCTCTTTATATTTTTCTACATAACCTGGCTCTTTATTTAATATTTTACTTGCTATCGCAATTGCAGATGAAATTCCTGTTGCATATTTATATACGTAAAAACAACTATAAAAATGCGGTATTCTTGCCCATTCATATTTTATTTTGTCATCAACTTCTACATTTTCTCCAAAATATTTTTTATTTAAATCTAAATAAATTTCATTTAAATCTTCTGCTGAAAGCATTGTTCCACTTTCTATTTTTTCATGTACTATCTTTTCAAACTCAGCAAACATAGCTTGCCTAAATAATGTAGCTCTAATATTTTCTACCATTTCATATATCAAACTTGCTTTTTTATATTTATCTTTTTCATTTTCTATTTGATAACTACTTAATAAAATTTCATTAACAGTTGAAGCAACTTCTGCTATCATTATTGTATAATTTGCATCTATTATATTTTGCTCTTTATTTGAATAGTATGAATGTATAGCATGACCAAGTTCATGTGCAATCGTACTTACATCTCTTTTATCTCCTATAAAATTAGTAAGTACAAATGGATGAACACCATAAACACCTAAACTATATGCACCACCTCTTTTATTATCTTTTGCATATACATCTATCCATTTGTTATCAAAAGCTTCATTTAATAAACCTACATATTCATCTCCAAGTATAGATAAAGCTTTAATAACCTCTGCTTTTGCATCATCAAAAGTAATTTTTTCCTTTTTTTGCTCCAATGGATTAAAATATATATCATACATATGCATTTTATCCAATTTTAACAAACTTTTTTTCAAATTCATAAATTCATAATTAACATCTAACATATTATCTATTGTTGATATTAAGCTATTATAAACCTTTATAGTAGCATCATCATGTATTACAGCTTTTTCTAAAGAAGATGAATAATTTCTTATTTTGCTAGTGATAGCTACACATTTTACTCTTGATAAATACAATTCTGTAATTGTATTTATATATTTTTTATAGCTATCATACATTAAATCAAAAGCTTGCTTTCTTACATTCACATCACTACTCTTTAAAAAATTCGTATATGTAGCATCTGTAAGTTCAACCTCTTTTCCTTCTTCATTAATTATATTTCCATACTTCAATTCTGCATTTGTAAAAATATCATAGGTATTTTCTGAATTTGCAAAAATTTCAGAGTAATTTGATAATAAATTTTCCTCTTGTTTGCTCAAAATATGTTTTTTCTTATCTAATATTTCTTCTATATCTCTTTTATATTTACTAAGATTTGGTTCATTATTTAAATATCTTCTAACATCCTCCTCATTAGCTGCAATTATTTCAGGTGTAATATATGATACTGCAATACTAAAATCTGTACTAATATTTTCTACTTGTTTAAATAATTTTATTGATTCTTGATTTGCCATATCCAAATGATATGTAAGCATTCCATACGCATATAATTTTTCAAATATCTCATCTGCCTTTTCATACAAAGAATAGCATTTATATAAACTCTCTGCACTGTTACAAAGGCAACCTTGAAACTTTTGTATTTCATCAAAAATTTCATATAACTCATCTTTATTTTTATTAAAATCCTTCTCGTCTTTAAATATTTGTGTTAAATCCCAATTATTTTTACTATTCATAACCAATTTCTCTCCTTTCATATGAGAAAATTTTTATTAAAATCCTTTTAGAATCTATATATTATAATAAAAAGTGAGTTTGACAATACTACTTATTTAAATGTGTGTTTATATTTTTTTAAAGAATCTATTTTTAAAAGCCTTCTCTAAAATGCAAGTTTTTATTATAATATATAAATTCCTATTATAATAAAAACTTGTTTTAATAATACTATTTATTTTTTATATTTATAGTGTTTTTATTCACTATATGTATATTCATCTCCGCATTTTAGATTTTCTTGCAATTTTAAATTTTTCTTTGTTTTTCTTTGTTACAATAATTCTATCTATACCTTTTTTTGTACATACTTCTAAAGTTATTTTACCTGGTTCGATTTTTGGATGTCTTAATATTCTAGCTTCTGCCATCTTACACTCTTTCTTCGAAAATGCCATATATGAGAATTTTTCATCCTCATATGGTACCACTCCATCTTTTAGTTTCTTATGAATTTTCGTTCTAGCTATTCTACATATTGAATGGCACCAATCATTTTTCTCTAGCATACATTTTCCTTCATGCGTGCATGGTGCAATTATTTTTGCACCCATTTTTACTAATTTTTCTCTTATTTCCATTAATACATTATATCCGAACTGGAGTTCCAGGTTCTATTATAATCAAAACATCTTTTGTAGCATTCCATATTTTTTCTAATACTTTAATTCTTTCTTCTTTTTTCATTTCATTTAAAACGTATGATACAATTACAAGATCAGCTTCTTCTTTTAATTTTTCTTCTACCAAATCTCTTTTTAACCATTCAGATTTTTTTAAACATTCTTCATTAGAATATTTTGCTAAATCTTTTCCTAAGTTTAACATTGCTGTTTCTCTTTCTAAACAAATTATATTGTTTAAGTTAAGCAATTTACTTGCTGCCCATGATGCAGCTCCTGTTCCAGCTCCTATATCTAATAAAGTATGAATTTCATCAGCATTTTTTAAATTAAATGTATATTCTAGTGCTTTACTTACAGCACCATATGTTGCAGGCATTCTAAATAAACTATATGCACTAGCTTCTTTATCTGTTGTTAATAATCTTTTACTATTTCCACTATCTTTTCTATATTTTTCAGAAAGCTTTTTTGTATTTTCTGATAGTTCTTTTAGTTCATTTATATTAATTCTAGATTCTAACTCACTCTTTAGCTCTATTGGTAATTCCATTTTATTTTTTACAAGTTTCTCCTTTATTAAAATCATCAAACTCTAAGTCATCAAATTCTATATTTTCTACATTTACTACTTCATTTTTATCGTTTATTGTTAGTTTAAATACATCTGGTGAATTTAAACGTTTATTAAATATAACATTTCCTTTAAAGCTATATTTTAGAACTCTATTTTCTTGAACACTTTCTAACTTGCACCACTTTAAAAGTAAAAAGGTTATAGCATATCCATGTGAAAAAATAGCAATTCTTTTTCCTTTGTTTTTGTTTATAACCTCTTCAAAAGCTTCTGTCATTCTTTTGGTTACTTCTTTTCTACTCTCTCCATCTTCTGCTTTATAATTTTCTTCTT
Source organism: Clostridium sp. CAG:571 (assembly GCA_000434015.1). Taxonomy (GTDB): domain Bacteria; phylum Bacillota; class Clostridia; order TANB77; family CAG-508; genus CAG-492. Next base: position 48,260 of record HF999514.1, on the reverse strand, counting down.
CATACTGTTTTGTATACCAATTTAAAACATCTTTTTCGTTAGGCTTACCTGGTCTTCTTTCATCAAATCTCTCATCAATATTTACTTTTAGATTTTGTCTATCTAATAAATATTTAGCTGTTTGTAAAGTTCTTACACAATTACTTGTATATACAATATCAATATTTTGAAGTTCTTGTTCTTTACTTAAAATTTCTGCTCTTTTCTCTCCTACTACACTAAGTATTATTTTTTCATATTTCATTAAATCACTTTGATTTGTTTTATAACTTTCAATCATTTCTTTATTATTAAATCTTACTGAATGTCTAATTAAATAAACTACTGTTTCCATTTATTAACTCCTAATTCTTCACTGTTTTTATATTTTTTAGAAACTTCCAGAGCTTCCGGCCTCCTCCTGATGAACCGGCCTCCTCCAAAAGAACCTCCTCCGAAAAGACCTCCTCCGAAATCTCCATCGGATCCTCCGTAAAAGCCGCCACCGCCGCTTTTTGAATATATAACTTATCCCTTGTGCACATCCACCTATTATATATCCTATTATACCCCATATAACATCATTAATTATTACTGATGTATTTTTTGTTTCGAAATATATTATTACACTTAAGGCAATTGCATATATAATAGCTAATATTGTCTCTTTTAATATTATTAAAAGTTTTCTGGGTTTATAATATTCATATGAAAAAGGAATTATTACCATTATATAACCTGCTAACGCACTAAAAGAAAATACCAAAAGTGGGTCAGAAATTGGACTTTTTTCTACTTTTTCAGCCTTTTCTTGTTCTATCTCTACATCATAATTTTTTGAAATTATACTTACAAATTCGTTAAATCCATTTTTTATTCCTTCATCCCATTTATTTTGCCTTAAATATGGTAGCATATATTGATTTTGAATTCTTCCAGTTTTAGCATCTGGTAACACGCCTTCTAATCCATATCCTACTTCTATTCTAGATTTTCTTTCTTGTAGAGCTATTAATATTAATAGTCCATTATTTTTGTTTTTATCTCCAATTCCAAATTTTCTAAATGTTTCTGTTGCATATTCTTCTAATGATTCTCCTTCTAGTGATGGAATTGTAACTATAACAATTTGAGCTCCGTGTTTTGCTATTTAAACTTTTATTAACATTTATAATATAGTCTTTAGTTTCTTTACTTAGTAGTCCTGCATAATCGTTAACATAAAATTCTTGTGTTGGATTAACAACTGCACTTACAAAACTCAAACTAAAAACAATTAAACATATTGTTAATATTAATATTTTTTTAAATATTCTTTTATTCAAAGTTAACACTTGGAACCTCCCTGTTTGATTCGTTTGCTTCAAAATATTGTTTTTGCTCAAATCCAAACATTCCGTGCTAAAATATTACCAGGAAAAGTTTTTACTTTTAAATTATAATTTTTAACTGCACTATTGTAATCTCTTCTTGCAACAGCTACTCTGTTTTCTGTCCCTGCTAATTCATCTGATAGTTGAATAAAGTTTTGAGAAGATTTTAAATCTGGATAATTCTCTACTACTACCATTAATGCATTTAAAGATGATGTTAATTCATTATTTGCATTTGATTTTTCTTCTAAACTATTTGCATTTATTAATTTTTCTCTTGCATCTGTTATACTATTAATTATTTCTGTTTCATGTGTTGTGTATCCTTTTACAGTATTTACTAAATTTGGAATCAAATCTGCTCTTCTTTGTAACATTACATCTAAGTTAGATAATTCTGTATCCACAGCTTCAGATTTACTAACCAATCCATTATAACTTCCCACTAAAAACATTACTATTATTGCTATTATTGCAATTACAGTTATTAAAATAATATTAGATTTTTTCATATTATTACCTCCATTTCATTTTTAATAAATTTTATCATACAAAAAAAATATATACAATATTTTTTCTTATAAATAAATATACAAAAATGTAAAATCAAAATAAAAAGCTCTCTAATTAACTGTAGTAAAGATAAAATGATAAAATTTTTATCTAACAATTTTATTTTACTACAGTAATAGAGAACTTTATAAAAATTTATTATTTAATCCATTTTTTGTAATCTTCATCAGACTGTTTGCTTTTCCATCTTTTTACTCCTCCTTTAGTATTTTGTTTTTATATAATTTATCTTTTGTATTATTTATATTAATGTATATCACTTAGAGTTAACTCTATGTCAATACTTTTTTATTTAATTTTTATTTTCCTTGCATTTCTTTATTATTTTACACACAATTTAATAAATTAATCCTATTTAAAATTATCACCTTAAATTTTAATAATTTTTTCCCATGTCATATTCTTTTTTCCGAAGTGACCATAATTAGTTGTTTTACTATATATAGGCTCTCTTAAATTCAACTCTTTTATAATTCCAGATGGAGTTAAATCAAACCTTTGCTTAATTTTTTCTATTATTTCTTCTTCTGAAATTGTATTTGTTTTAAATGTATCTATATAAATAGAAACAGGTTTTGCAACTCCTATACTATAAGCAATTTGAATTTCGCATTTTTTAGCATATCCATTTGCTACAATGTTTTTAGCAATATATCTTGCCATATAAGCACCACTTCTATCTACTTTTGTAGGATCTTTACCAGAAAAGGCTCCTCCTCCATGTCTTGCCATTCCTCCATATGTATCTACTATAATTTTTCTTCCAGTTAAACCAGAGTCTCCTAACGGACCTCCTATAACAAATCTACCTGTTGGATTAATGAAATATTTTGTGTCATCATTTAGTAATTCACTTGGCACAATTTCTTTAATTACTTTTTCTTTAATTTCTTTTTTTAATTCTTCTAAATTTGTATTTTCTTCATGTTGTGTAGAAATAACAATTGTATCTATTCTTTTTGGAATTTCATTTTCATATCCAACTGTTACTTGAACCTTTCCATCTGGTCTTAAATTTTTTACTATTCCTTTTTTTCTAACTTCTGTTAATCTTTTAGCAAGCTTATGTGCTAAATATATTGGCATTGGCATAAAATCTTTTGTTTCGTCAGTAGCATATCCAAACATCATACCTTGATCTCCAGCACCTTCTGACTTTATGTTTTCATTTAGCTTGTCTTCTAATGATTTATCTACTCCAATTGCAATATCTGGTGATTGTTTCGAAATATTTAACAAAACCTTACATGTTCTATAATCTATATCGGTTTTTGAATTATCATAACCAATTTCTTTTATTGTATCTCTTACTATTTTTTCAATGTCTACTGTAGCTACTGAGGTAATCTCTCCTGTCACTAAAACTTGTCCCTTTCCTGCAACAGTTTCGCAAGCCACTCTTGCAAACTTATCTTTCTCTAAATATGCATCTAATATTTTATCTGATATTGTATCGCATAACTTGTCTGGATGCCCTTCTGTTACACTTTCTGATGTAAATAATCTTATCATTTTTCTTTTCCTCCTATCTTTTTTCACAAAAAAACCTTTGCTATTTATAGCAAAGGTTAATAATAAACAATTTTTTATGTTTTAATCATCAGCCAAAGCTATAGCTTTGTCGGTATTAGCACCTTATTTTTAAATAGGTTGCTGTGGAGTCATAAAGCCGATTCTCTCGTCCACTCTAGATAACATATATTATTTTATATACTACTACTTTATTTTTATCATGTCAACAACTTAAATTTAGTATATCTTTATATTATTTTTTCAAATTTTATTTATAACTTATTTTTTATTTACTCATTTTTTGTCACTTAGTCTTTTTTTATTATACTTTTTTATTTATATAGCTTATTTTATTTTTGTAATTCTAATTTTTCTTTTTTAAACTTATCTGTATTTATTAATTCAATTTCTTCTTTTGTTAATTTTTCTACTCTATATTTCTGATTATACTTATTTTGTTTTTCCTTACTAAGTTCTTCTACTAAATCTTTATATTCTCTTACAAAAGTTTTTCCACTTTGAAAAATATTTTCATATACTACTAAATTATTTAGTGGTTCTTGTGATTTATCTCCTGAATAAGTAACATTCACTGCAATAATTTTATATATATTCTTTTGACTTAAATTTTCTCCTTTAAAATGTTTGCATAAATCTCCTACTTTAAATATATTTTCTTCCATTTTTTATATTTTCCTTTCTATTTTTATCTTTAAATCTAAATAAAATCTAAAGTTTAATTTAAAGTAATATTACTATCAAATTAAACTTTAGTCAATATTAACTTTATTAATTATTCATTACATCTTAAATTATGTATTAGTATTTTATCTTTAATTTTACATTATTTGCTTTATTTTTAATAAAAAATCATAATTTGTATAAAATATTTATAACCACATGGAGGTGTTTTTATGGACTTACTTAAAATAGTAGCTTTATCTTTTGGCTCTGTAATTTTTCTTTTTATTTTAACTAAACTAATGGGAAATAAAGAAATGTCTCAGCTTAGTATGTTTGATTATATAATAGGTATTACTATTGGTTCTATTGCAGCTGAAATGTCTACAGCTTTAGAAAACGACTTTATGCAACCTGTTGTTGCTATGGCTGTGTATGCTATAGTTTCTATAATCATTTCTATTTTATCTTATAAATCTATAAAAATTCGTAGAATTATATCTGGAAACTCTTTAATATTATTTGATAATAATGAACTATATCGTAATAATCTAAAAAAAGCCAAACTTGATTTAAATGAATTTTTGATGCAATGTAGAACTGCTGGGTACTTTAGTCTAAGTGATATACAAACAGCAATATTAGAGCCAAATCGGGAAAATTAGTTTTTTGCCTAAGGCTGAAAATAGGCCTACTATTCCTTTAGACTTTAATATGCATCCTCACCAAGAGAAAATGGTTATTAATATAATTTTAGATGGTCAAATTTTAAAAGAAAATTTAAATTATTCTGGTAATGATGAACTGTGGCTACAAAAACAAATTGTATCTTTAGGATATAATAATGCTTCTGAAATTTTTTTAGCTACTTGTGATTATAATAACAATTTACAAATATACCCCAAAAAGGATTATAATAACTCAAATGATATTTTTGAATAAATAAGACCCTTTCTTGTTAGATAATTGTTCTAAGCAAGAAAGAATCTTATTTATTATTTAGCATTTAATATTTTTTTATTATTCTACTATTTGGCGTGCCTACAACAGTTACATTATCATCTGTTGATTCTAATACAACTGACCCAGCACCTATTTTTACATTATTACCAATTTTTATTGGTCCGAAGTATTTTTGATCCCGCTCCAATCATTACATTGTCTCCTACATCAGGATGTCTTTTGTTTTTATCTTTTCCTGTTCCCCCTAATGTTACTTGATGATAAATTGTACAATTATCTCCAATTGTTGCTGTTTCTCCAATTACTATTCCCATTCCATGGTCTATAAATAATTTTTTTCCTATTTTAGCCCCTGGATGTATTTCTATTCCTGTTATAAATCTTGCAAATTGAGATATAAGTCTTGCTATAAAGAAAAATTTATTTTTATAAAAGAAATGAGCAATTCTATAAAATACTAATACATGGAACCCTGGATATAAAATAATTACTTCTAAAATATTCCTTGCTGCTGGATCTTTTTCTTTTATATTTTTTGCATCTTCATATAATTCTTTTATCACAAAACCACCTCTAATACTTTCTTTATTATGGCTTATATTATTTTATGTTTATTAAAGATAATATGACACAAAAATTCTAATATAAAAAAATAAACCATTTCTGTTTTAGTCTAACAAATTTGGTTTATTTTTTATTTTTTCTCACATTTTTATTCTGTTCTTAATGCTTCTACTGGATCTTTTTTACTTGCCATTTTTGATGGAATCAATCCTGCAATTATTGTAAGTACCATACTAATTATTACCAATATAATTGCTCCTCCAAATGGAAGACTTGCTATTCCTGATACTCCTGCAATTGCTTTTATAATAGCATTTATTGGAATTGTCAGAATAAGGGTTATCAATATTCCTAAAAGCCCTGCTGCAAAACCTATTATAAATGTTTCTGCATTAAATACTCTTGATATATCTTTTTTAGATGCTCCTATTGCTCTTAATATTCCTATTTCTTTTGTTCTTTCCAAAACAGATATATATGTTATTATTCCTATCATTATTGATGATACAATTAAAGAAATTGCAACAAATGCAATTAGCACATAACTTATCATGTTAACAATTACACTAACAGATTTCATCATCATTCCAACCATGTCTGTATAGTTAATTACATTTTCTTCTTTTCCTTCATCTCTTTGTTTTTGGTTATATTTTTCTATTTCATTAGATATTAATTCTTTTGCATCAAAATTTGTTGCATATATTTTAATTGCTGATGGTTTATTTAAATCTACTACACCTAGAGTTTCTAAATTATCTTCATATGTTGCATTTTGATTTTCTGAAAAAGATTGCATAACTTTTGCAAGTTCTTCGCTTGAAAGTTTGCTAATATATGCTTTTTGTTCGCTTGTTAAATTTGCATAATCAAATTTTGTATTTTCGTTTTTTTCTGGGAACTTCATTCCTGTAAAAATATTTATATCTTTATTTTCTTTTTGTTCTTTAACTATCTCAGATTCATTTATTTTGTTTATTACATGTTCTTTTAATTGTTTTGTATAACCTATCATTGAACCAGTTAATGATGTTGATACACTTTCTTCATTTTTTCTTATTATACAAGAAATTTTTATATCTTCTGCATTTTCTATTTTGTTTTTCATATATTCTTCATCATCACTTTTGTTTACCCACATATTACCTGATTTTTCATAATAATCTGTATTTAGAATTAATTTAAATGATAAATTTAATAATTCATCATATGTATATACTTTTTGATCATCAGCTTCTACTTTTTCTCCTTTTTTTACCGCTTCCCATTTTCTTTCTAAGTCTTTTTGATCTTTTAAGCCCAAAGTGTATAATGTATAATCACTAATTTGATTATTTTCATCTACTACTAACGCCACCTCATTATATGAAGTTGGCAAATTACCTGCTAGTACATCGTATTGAGATTCTATTAATTCTTTATTATCTAACATTTCTTCCCATACATCAGTTTGTGATACCATCATAGAACTACTTGCAAATGGAGATGAGTTTTGCTCTTCTACCATATTTCCCATGCCTATACTATTCATTACTGTACTTGGATTAACTTTAACTATTCCATTTGATGTATCTTTTTTATATAAATTTAAGTTTAAATTATATTCATATTGTATTGCATTAGAGTTCTTTTTTATTTCATTTTCTTCTGTATCTAAATAATTCTTAAATTCCTCTAAATTATTAGTTTGAATCTTGCTAGATAAAGTACTTATCATTTCATTCATTATATCTTTAGAATATATTTTTCCTTCTTCATGATTTAAGTTATCATTTCCTTCATCCATCATTATTTCTAACATACTTGCCATATCTACTGTAGACTCTTCTATTGAAATTGGATATGATGATAATGTATCTTCTTGTACTCTATTTATATATTTTTGTACTCCATTTGACAAAGATAAAATAAGCGCAATTCCTATGATACCTATACTTCCTGCAAATGAAGTTAAAATAGTTCGCCCTTTTTTAGTCATTAAGTTATTTAAGCTAAGAGATAAAGCTGTAAAAAAATTCATAGATGTTTTTCCAGTTTTTGCTTTCTTTTTTTCTGTTTTTTCTTCATCTTCTTTGTATGGATTTGAATCACTAATAACCTTTCCATCTAGTACTTTTATTACTCTAGATGAGTATTTTTCTGCAAGCTCTGGATTATGTGTTACCATTATTATTAATTTATCTTTTGAAATATTTTTTAATATTTCCATTATTTGAACACTTGTTTTTGTATCTAAGGCACCTGTTGGCTCATCTGCTAAAATAATGTCTGGGTCATTTACTAGAGCTCTTGCTATTGCAACTCTTTGCATTTGTCCTCCTGACATTTGATTTGGCTTTTTATGTATTTGTTCTTTTAATCCTACATCTTCTAATGCTTTTATTGCTCTTTTTCTTCTTTCTTCTTTTGAAACACCTGATAGTGTTAATGCAAGTTCAACATTAGAAAGTACTGTTTGATGTGGTATTAAATTATAATTTTGAAATACAAATCCTACAGAATAATTACGATATGCATCCCAATTATTATCTTTAAACTCTTTTGTTGATTTTCCATTTATTATTAAATCACCACTAGTATATCTATCTAATCCTCCTATTATATTTAAAAGAGTAGTCTTACCACATCCACTCTGTCCTAAAATAGATACAAACTCACTATTTCTAAATTCGATATCTATTCCTTTTAAAGCTTTAACTGTAGTATCTCCTGATTTATATTCTTTTGTAATGTTTTTTAATTTTAACATTTTTATTCTCCTCATTTTTTATTGTTAAATTTTTCTTATATTTAATTATATTTCTTATATAAAGTCTTATCCTTTTATTTTATACAAAAATTTTAATATATTCATTTTATATTGTCATATCTCCATCTATCGTATCGTAAACCACATTACGGGTATAATAATAGTTGTCTTCATCTTCTACTACATTAAATACTTTATAAAATGAATATCCCATAAATATTAATATTGGTATACTTATTACATACAAAATTATTGGTATGCTAATTTTCCATCCAAGCTGTTTTCCTTCAGCTTTTCTTTTGTTTGCATTTACACCAAAAATTATTGTTATAACAGTTGCTACTATAAAACCTACAATGCCTACTGCCACTATCATAAATATTATTATTAACGATAAGAAAAATATTTCTAATCCAATAATTCCTCCCATATTTATTTCTCCTTTCTTTTTTATTTTACAAAATTATTATATCTTTTATAATTTAACATCTTTTATATAAATTTTTCACATATCAAATTATCATAATATTTTATTAATTCATCATATCTTTCCTTATTTCTTACATTCCATCCTAAGATAAATTTATTTTTTTTAATTTTGTTTACTTCTTTATAACTTAAGTCATCTACGCTATGCGAAATAAAATCTGGATTTGTAATTATATTAAAAAACATTGTTTTTAATATAAACTTTTTTATATTATCCATTTTTTTATTTTTAAATTTACATACTAATTGTCCTCTTATTATATTTGGATAATTATTTTTAAACCACATTATGCTTAATGGATTAAAACTTTGTACTGCATATTTTCCATTATACTTTTTTAAAATTTGCACCAAACTACTTTCTAACAAACCTACTTTATTGTCGTTTTTCAATTCAATTAATATTGGAACTTTTCCATCTACTAATTTTAATACATCCGAAAATTTAGGTATATATGTATTTTTATTTAATAATTTTATATTTCTTATTTCATCATATGTACAATCTTTAAGATTCTTATTTATTCCTGTCATTCTTTCTATATTATCATCATGAAAAACTACAACTTCACCATCTTTTAGAAAATGAACATCTAATTCTATTATATAATTTTTATTTACAGCTTCCTTAAATGCCTCAAGACTATTTTCTATAATATCTTTCTCGTTATGAACACCTCTATGTGCTATAATTGTTTCTTTTAAAAATTTAAGATCTTTCATTTATATCTCCTTATAAATTAAATTATAAATAGATTATTTATATATTATTTTAATGTTAATAATGTTTTATAAATTTACATATATTCTTATTTATATCACATCTCATATTAAAATTCTACTATTTTAAAGTACAAATACGTAGTAATTGTTCAATACTAATTTTTTTACTTTTTAAATATTTATTTTTCTATTTATTTTACAACTTATATTTATTTTTTACTTAATATATTCGATATTTTTTCATATGTTTCCTATTATAAAAAATATCTTAGAGCCTTGTTTTTCTATTTATTTTGCATTTTTTTATAATAAAATTACCAAATGTTTCTTAATGTTATTATATTTTTCTTTTTTTTGTACATACTATATTTAATAAAATGTTTTTGGAGGTATTTTATGGAAAATCAAAATTTAAATATTTTAGATGAAGTAAACAAAGGTGCAACAATGGGAATGGATGCAATTTCATATGTGTCTGAAAAAGCAAAAGATCCTAATTTTAAGAAAATTTTAGATACAGAATATAATAAATATCAGAAAATATCTGATAGAGTAAATGATTTATATTCTAATTATACAAGAAAAGAACCACATGAAACAAATACAATGACAAAAATGATGACATGGTATGGTGTACAAATGAAAACAATGATTGATGACACAACTTCAAAATTATCTGAATTATTAATGCAAGGAACCAATATGGGAATTATAGAAGGTAGACGTTTAATTAATCAAAACAATAATATTGAACCTAATGTAAAAAATATTTTACATGATTTTGTTACAATGCAAGAAGATAGTATAGAAACATTAAAAAAATATTTATAACTTCTTTTTGTTTTAACTTTTTAATATTATAAATAGTTTATTTATAATCCTTTATAATATTGAATTTATTCCTATTTTTTAATCATAATTATAAGAATTTAACTTACTAATATAAAAAAAGATTATATCTAAAAAAATTTGTTATCAAAAAAGACAAGACGAAATTTAATTTATAAATCAGCTTGTCTTTTATTTTACAAATTTAAAATATATTTAGTAATATAATCTAATTATTTTCTATTTACACTATCTTATTACAATTTTTATCCTAAGGCAACATCTAATATCATCATGACTATAAATCCTATTGCTGCTCCTATTGTACCAATATTAGAATGTTCTCCTGCTTGTGACTCTGGAATTAATTCTTCTATTACTACATAAATCATTGCACCTGCTGCAAACGACAATAAATATGGCAAGATTGGAACTACTGCATTTGTAAGCAATATTGTAATTATTGCACCTATTGGCTCCACTATTCCAGATAATGTTCCATATATAAAGGCTTTTGTTTTTGACATTCCTTCTGCTTTTAATGGCATTGAAATAATTGCTCCTTCAGGAAAATTTTGTATTGCAATTCCTATCGCAAGAGCAAATGCACCTGCCATTGTTATTCCCGCATTTCCTATGATTGCACCTGCAAAAGTAACCCCAACTGCCATTCCTTCTGGTATGTTATGAAGAGTAACTGCTAAAACTAACATCGTTGTTTTTTTTAGCTTAGCTCTTATTCCCTCTGGTTTTCCACTTTCTAAATGTAAATGTGGAATTAAACTATCTAAAACAAGTAAAAATACAATTCCTAATAAAAAACCAATTGAAGCAGGAATCCATGGTATTGCTCCTTGCTCTTTAGACATATCTATTGAAGGAATTAATAAAGACCATACAGATGCTGCAATCATCACTCCGAGAAGCAAAACCTAATAATAATTTTTCTATTTTTTTATTCATCTTGTTTTTCATTAAAAATACCATTGCTGAACCCAAAGTTGTTCCTAAAAATGGTATTAATAACCCCGTAAATAGTTGCATTACCAATCATCTCCTTAATTTTTTAAAATTGTATCTGCTGAACACAATTTTATAGTAGTTGGTCTTCCATGTGGACATGTATATGGATTTTTTAAGCTTAGTAAACTTTCTATTAGCTTATCTACTTCTTCTTTTCTTAGATCCATATTTGCCTTTACTGCCGCTTTACATGCAACAGTTGCAATAAATCTTTCTTCTACATCTTTTATTTGTCCTCTTTCATTTGTTAACATTTCATCTAATATATCTAAAAATATATTTCTACTATTTACTTTATATTCTATATCTGGAATTCCATTTATCTTTATACTGTTTTCTCCAAAAACATCAATATCAAATCCTGTATTTTTTAAAAGTTCTATATTTTCTTGAACAAATTTAATTTCTTTATGTGATAAATTAATAACTTCTGGTAATAACATCATTTGACTATTATTTTTTAAATTATTTTTATAATTTTCTTTTATTTGTTCATATAAAACTCTTTCATGTGCTGCATGCTGATCTATTAAAAATAATTCATTTTTAATTTCTATTATGATGTATGTTCTAAAAATTATACCTATATATTTATAATCAATTTTTCTTTTAGTCTCTCTTTTGATAAGTTCTTGTTTTTTATTTTCTTCTGTAATCTCTTTTGATTCATTATTATTATTCCAAATTTTACTTTTATCACTTTCATTATCCTCATCTTTACTGAAATGATTTGTTAAAAATTCAAATTCATTTTCTATATAAATTTCTTTTTTAGCTTCTATTTCATTATTTCCTAAAAAATCTTTATTAAGCATAGAATTTTTAACTGCATGATATACTACTTTATATATTTTATCTTCTTCTTTAAATCTAACTTCCATTTTTGTAGGATGCACATTTATATCATAAAAATCTGCAGGCATCTCTAAATTTAAGATAAAGAATCCATGTTTTCCTATTCCTATACCACCTTTAAAAGCTTGATCTATACTACTAGTTATCATTGCGTTTTTTATATTTCTTTTATTTAAAAATATAATTTGGCCTTTTCTATTATCTCTTGCCATTAAAGTATTTCCTATAACACCTGTTACTTTTATACCACATTCTTTATAGTCTACATTTATTATATTGTCTTTACATTCTCTACCATATAAAATGTACACAATATCTTTTATATCTCCACTCCCATTTGAACTAAATACTGTTTTTCCGTCATTTAGAAGTTTAAATGATATATTCAAATTTGCCATTGCTATTTTTTGAATTAATTCTTTTATATATCTAAATTCTGTAGAATCTTGTTTTAAAAATTTATATCTAACAGGTGTATTAAAGAAAAGATCTTCTACTATTATACTTGTTCCTGTTTGTGTTACAACTTCTTCTTTTTCTAAAATATCACCTGCTTTTGCAATTACTTTTATTCCTGTATTTTCATCTTTAGTTTTAGATATCATTGTTAATTTTGATATTGCTACTATACTTGCTAAAGCTTCTCCTCTAAATCCCATAGAATATGTTGTTTCTAGATCTTCTATCTTTCTAATTTTACTAGTAGCATGTCTTTCAATGGAAATATCTATATCATCTAATAAAATACCTTTTCCATTATCTGTTACTTTTATAAATGTCTTTCCACCATTTTTTATTTCTATAACTATTTTATTTGATCCTGCATCTATTGAATTTTCAACCAGCTCTTTCACAACATTTGCTGGTCTTTCTATAACTTCTCCTGCAGCTATCTTATTAATTGTCAAATCATCTAATAATACAATATTTCCCATCTTTTAGTACTACCTCTTTTATAGTCCATGTTATTTAATTTATAATAATTTTATTTTTATTCATTACCTTTTAAACTTGTTACCATATCTATTGTTTTTACTTTTTTAGCTAATATTTTGTTAACAAATATTGAAACTACATATGTTCCTACTAACGCATATAAATATGATGCAATTTTTATTTCTGTGCTAAAATCGTATGAATCTCCAAGTGCTGTTTTAAATATATAATCTGTCATAATAAAACCAAGTGGTAAACCTATTATAATTGCAATTATTGTTAACCATGAATTTTGTTTTGTAAAAATTTTCTTTATTTGTTTATCTTTAAATCCTAAAACTTTTAATGTTGCAAATTGGTATTGTTTTTCTGAGAAAGATAATATTCCTAAATTATATATTATTACAAAACCTAATATTGCAGAAACTACTATTAACAAAACAACCATTGTTTTCATAGTTTTAATCATATTTTGCATACCTTCTTTTAGTGTAGATAAACTTTGGATTGTTTTTACTCCCTCAATTTCTTTTACGTTACTTAAATCATTATTTGTATAAACTGTATCTGCTTTATATTCTAATCCTAAACTTTCATAATATGCTCTTGAAGCATTTAATTGTTGACTTTGAGGGTCTCTATTTAGTCCTATTATTTTACTTGTATACCATGTATCATTTCCAAATACATGCCAAGAAATTTCATCTCCAACTTTTAAATTCAATTTGTTTGATAATTTTTCTGTTATATATACACCATCATTTTTTAAATCTATATATTTTTTATCATGATCTGTATATCTCAAATAATCTTTTGCATCATTTATTGTTATTGTATTAGTTTCTTTTTTGTCTCCAATTTTTATTTCAATTCCTAAACTTTCACTTGTTGCATTTCCATAATTTTTAGTTACATTTTCAAAATCATTATCTGTATAATTATTATCTAATGATAATTTATAACTAAATTTGTTTAATTTGTCAAATTGCCAATCTAAATAAGAATTCATTGTATCTAACATACCAAATGCACATACCATAAGCATTGTACATCCCATAACACCTACAATTGCCATAATAGATCTACCTTTATTTCTTGCAATATCTCTTAAATTCCATCTAGTAGCCAAAGATGCTTTCTTAAAAATTCCCTTTGTTGTTAAACTAAACTTTGCCTTTTTTACTTTTGGTATTTCTAATCTAAGAGCTTCTGCTGCTGGTTCTTTTAAGACCTTATTACATGATAAGTATGTAACAACTGTTATTAATACAACAACTACCACTGCTAAGATATATACTTCTGGAATTAATACAGTGCTATACTCTGGTACTTCAAAATATGACATTTCCATATTTAAGAAATAATATCCTAATATAAATCTACCTGCTAAAAGTCCTAAAATACTTGCAATTAAACTTATATAAAATCCATAACTAACATAGTGTTTAACTATTTTTTTGTTTTTAAACCCAAGTGCTTTTAATGTTCCTATTTGTACTCTTTGTTTTTTTACAAATCTATTCATTGTGGTAACAACAGACAAAATTGCTATTAGCAAGAATAGTAATGTAAATACTTGTGAATAGGTATTTCCCTCTTCTATTTCGGAATTATAAACTTCATAAGAAGGACTTGAATTTCTATCTGTTACTGCTAGAGCTGCTTTTATATCATTTTCTATATTGCTCTTTGTTTCATTTAATTTAGATGTATCATCTATATCTACAATTATTTTATTAAAAACATAATAGTCTTTTATATTAAAGTTTTCTATTGTTTGTTCTATTAATGAATTTTCAGTTATTCCTGTTTTGGCCTTTATTTCATCATATATGCAATCTTTTGGAAACTCATTAATAGACATATATATATATCCATAATTTTTATGATTTGGAAATAATTCTGTTTCATCTTTTACAGCATAAACATGATCTGGAATATTTATAAGTCCAGCTATTTTTTCGGTTATTTTGTATTTTTGATATGTAAATGTAATTTCATCTCCCACTTTTAAGTCTAATGTTTTAGCCAAAAAGCTATCAAACCAAACTCCACTTTTGCTACTATCAAATTCTTCTCCATCTATTATATACATTTTTGAAATATTATTTGTTTCTATAAAATTTGTTTCTAATGTTACATCATTATAATTATCCAAATTCGTTGTTAATGTTAAAACTCTTTCTGCATCTTTAACATTGCTTACTTTTTTTACATCTTCTAGGTCTTTGTTTGTAAAGTTTTCACCTGAAAGCCAAATGTCTTGCAAATTGTTTTTCTCATAATATTCTTCACCACTTTTTTGCATTCCATCCATATAACTATGTACTCCAGAAAAAACAAATACACCTAAAAATACCATTAAAAATATAGTAATAAATTGTGATTTATTAAATCTTATATCTCTATACATTTTTTTATTTAATTTTCTCATATCTTATATTTCTTCCTCTCTTTTACCATTTTACTTCATCAATATTTTTAGGATTTTCATTTTTTGTTACACTTTCTATTTGCCCATTCTTTACTCTTATTACAGTATCTGCAATGTCTGCAAATAAAGCATTATGTGTTACAATAATTACAGTGTTTGCCCCATCATTTTTATCACATTGTTTTTTTAATAATTTTAGAACTTCTACACCTGTTTTTGAATCTAGTGCACCAGTTGGTTCATCACATAATAATAATTTTGGATTTTTAGCTATAGCTCTTGCAATAGAAACTCTTTGTTGCTCACCACCAGAAAGTTGATTTGGGAATTTATTTATATGTTCTATTAATCCAACATCTTTTAAAGCTTCTTTACTATCTGAATAATTTTTTACTATATCTCTTACTATATCTATATTTTCTAAAACTGTTAGTGTTGGAAGTATATTATAAAACTGAAATATAAATCCTACATTTTCTGCTCTATATTCACTTAATTTTGTTTCACTGTATTCTGAAATATCTACTCCATCTACTAAAATAGAGCCATTACTTGGACTATCCATACCTCCTATCAAATTTAACAAAGTTGACTTTCCAGCACCTGAAGGTCCAAGTATTACAACAAGCTCTCCTTTATTAATAGCTAAATTTACATTGTCTAATGCTTTAAATTCTTTTTCACCTATTTTATAGGCTTTACTTACATTTTTTAATTCTACTATTTTTTCCATATCTTCTCCTTACCTGAAATTTAATTCATATTTTTTTCTTTTAATATTATATTCATCCTAAAATAAAAAGTCAATATAATATGAAATTTTTTTCAGATTTTGTTTTAAGTTTGTTGACTTTGCTATAAAAAATGCTATAATAGTTATTAATATTTATTTTATGAGAGGAGCAAAAATAAATAATATGAGTGAAAATGATATAAGAGAACCTGTTCAAAAACGTTCTATAGAAAAAAAACAAAAAATAATTCAAGCTGGTTTTGAACTCATTTGTAAAAAAGGATATTATAATACTAATACAGCAGAGATTGCAAAAGCAGCACGGTGTATCTACAGGAATTGTTTATAATTATTTTAAAGATAAACATGATATTCTTATTGAAGGAATTAAAATTTATGCAGATAATATATTCTATCCTATGATAACTATCTCTGAAGAAAATTTTGATAAAAATAACTTTGATAAAATTTTAAGAAATATGATTACTAAATTTATAGAAAATCATAAACTTTCTCAATCTGCTCATGAAGAAATAACTGCCATGACTCATTCAGATAAAGAGATTGCTAACTTTTTTCACTCACATGAAATGAAAATGACAAATACTATTGTAAATTTACTAATTCAAAATGGATTTACATCTACAAATTTACCCGAAAAAGTTCATATTTCTATACGGATTAATTGATAATTTATGTCATGAAATTGTTTATCATAAACACACTAATATGAACTATGATATTATGATTGATTTGGTTATTCAAACAATTATAAACTTATTAAACTAAATAACAAAAAGAAGTAAGTTTTTGCTATCTAAAACTTACTTCTTTTTATTCCATCTAATTTTAATTGTTTTCTACTTTTTATAATCAAAAATTTTTTCTAAATTTTCCTTATATCTCTTAAAAATAGGATTATTTTCATCTACTCCATTAATACAACTTTCATATACACTTGTATAATACCATTTTTGTTTATCTTTATTTCTTTTTAAAGAACTCCATGATTTTTCTTCTCCATACAATTCTATACAATCAGATAAATCTTCCAAATTACTAATTTTATCACAAGCTACAATTAATTTTGAACCTAGTGGTGCATTTTTTATATGTTCTATTGTATGTTTTTTTCTATCTTCCCATTCTAATGATTTATCTGGCTCTGATGCATCATACACATAATCTCTAATTTTTTTACCGAATTCTCTTTCAATATCTTCAAATTCATATTTAGTATCTTCTACTACATCATGTAAAATCCCAGCTGCAACAATGTCTTCATCACATCCATTTCTTTGTAAAATCATTCCAACTGTAAAAGGATGAAAAATCATATCAACATCTTCTATTTTTCTTTTTTGATTTTTGTGTGCTCTAGTTGCATAATATATTGCATATTCTATTTTGTCTTTTCCCCTATTCATAACAAAAGCCTCCTTCTAAAACTTTTCTAATAATTCTGTATATTTATATTACTTTCTTTGAAATTATATTACATAATTTTCTTTTTTTCAACAAATGTATTTACTTTTTTTATTAATGGTGATAATATTCTTGTGTACGTTTATCCGTCTTGTTGCAGCATATGGGAGGATTGTATATGAATATGCACAAAACTTCACCATTCATGATTGAGTTCATTGGTACTCCAGAAGCTGGCAAAACAACCACTATTCATCGATTGAAAGATTTATTACTTACCCAAAAGTATAGTGTAAATTTGGTTCGAGAATCAGCTGAGATTGTTCCCACTTCTTTTCCGAAAGGCAGTACGGAAGCTCACTTCTGGATGCGTCTTACTACGGCAAGGTCAATTTTAGAAAATCAAGTTTCAAATGAATCTGATATTATCTTAATTGACCGCGGTTTGATCGACACATTGTTCTGGGATACCTATTATGGTTCTATCGGTACTATGTCTACAAGCGAAGTTTCAAAAACAAACGCTTTTTTTCAAAGTATCGGTATTAAATACCCGGACCTCGTCGTCTACTTGTCAACTACCCCTGAGGAAACAATTCGTCGGCGTGGTGGTGAAGGACGCATCGTAACCTATAGCTTTGTAAAGCAGTACAACAAAGTTCTGGATTCATTTATCGATTCTGTAACATGTCCCGTTTTCCATTTGGACACTACAAATCTTTCCCAGGACGAAGTTACCATGCGGGTTTTGGCTCGTGTATTTGCTAAGCTGTAAAATCAACAACCTCAAATTTTCATATATGTGCTAAATACATTTTGAATATTTGAGGTTGTTTTTTTATAATTTTTATTATTTATTTACTTATTTTTTCTAACTTTTCTTTTAATTTTTCTATTGTTTTCCTTCTTGCACTTATATTATTTTTTTCTTCTTGTGATAATTCTGCTAAAGTTCTTCCATCTTCTAATTCAAAAATCTCATCAAATCCAAATCCATTATCTCCTCTTACTCCTTCTGCAACATATCCTTCTATATATTCACATGCTGATATTGTATTTTTTCCATCTGATATTGCCATAGCAGAACAAAATTTTATCTTTCTTTTTTCTTTTGGAACATTTTTTAATTTTTCTATAATTGCTAAATTTCTTTCTCTATTTGTTCCATCAAACCATCTTTTTGTATTAACACCTGGAAAACCATTTAAAAATTCTATTTCTATTCCAGAATCATCTGCCAAACACATCTGTCCATTTAATGCTTTTGCTATTGTTTCTGCTTTCTTTATAGCATTTCCTGTAAAAGTTTCTTCTGTTTCCTCAACTTCTATATTTATATTTTCGTCTTTCATAGAAACAATATTATATTCTTTTAATATCTCTTTTACTTCTCTTATTTTTCCTTTATTTCCAGACGCAATTACTATTTTTTTAGACATTAATATTCCTCTTTTCCTTAATATATCTCTTTTTAAATTTTATATTATGTTATATCCAAACGTCAAGTATTAAAAACTTACTGATTATAAAACAAAACTTCTCATATATTTTCTTCTATTACTTTTATACTTTAGTTTACAATTTTACTTGTATAAAAATTTAATTTAACCTTTCAATTAACAATTTTTTATAAGCATTACATTCCTATTTGATAATAAAAAAGTAAGCTATATTCTAGAACTCATTAAATTTGAAGAAGAATAACTTTTTAAACCTTTATAAAATACTATAAAAGCTAAAATAGTTATAGCTATTGTAAAACCAAATATAATAAAAAAATTTTCCAAATTAAAATTTAAAATTGTATCTACCGGCATATAACTTGATATTCCCACAGGTATAATTGTATATAATATTAATTTTATTCCATTTTTAAATATTGTACCTGGATATGTTGCGAAATTTACGATTGTATTTGCAAGAGCATCTGCTAATATATCTGCTTTTACAATCCAAAATGCTAAACTTCCAACAATGCTTGAAAATGCTGTTATTATAATTGCTCCTGTTATTGAAAAAATAGTAAATAATATAAAATTTTTTATTGTAATTCCATATATTGCCAGACAAATATATCCATAAATCAGATCTCCTATTGCTGATATTTTCGTATCTGATGTTAAAACACCTAAAAATACGTTTTTGGGCTGTACTAAAAAAGTATCTAATTTTCCATTTATTATTAGCTCTGGTATATCGAAAGCTTTACAAAACACTATATGAGCTATTCCATATGTACTTGCAGCTATTCCCCATAATAATACAACTTCTCTTATTGTATAACCTCCAATTTCATTTTTTAAATTAAAAAGTATTATCCATTGAACTATAAAACTTGCATTGTTTAGTATCATAAAAACTATATTTGTTATAAAAGTTACTTTATTAGTCATTTGTTTCATTATATTATATTTTACAGATAATACCATAACTTTTATTTGATTTTTAACCTCCATTAACATTTAATTTTTTTACCCCCTTTTCGTATAATATAACTACCAAAGACATTGTAATTACTAAATAAATTATTTGTGCAATTATAATCTGTATAAAATTCGACATGCTAAAATCTATTATTAACTTTGCCGGTCCATATGTTACAACATATATTGGCGTAAATTTTATTATTGATTGCAATGATTTTGGAAACATCTCAATTGGAAATAAAGTTCCTAATACTAATATTAATTTATCATATACCCAATGAAATGGTGTTGAATCTTCTATCCAAAATGAAAGAATACTAATAATGATTCTTATTGTTGAATTTATTAATATTCCCAATACTACTACTGGTAATATAAACAATATATTTAGCATATTAAAATTTTGCAATGGTCCTACAAAACATATACCTATAAATATACCAACAAATCCAAACATTATAGATTTTATAGTAATTTCTCCTAAATGTTTTGATATAATATAAAACACATAATTATATGGTTTATTTATATTGTAAGCAATATTTCCGAGTCTTAATATCTTTGCTTATTTCATTAGTCAAAATCTTATTTCTTGTTCCAAACCACAAAACTTCTGTTATTAGTACATACCATATCATCTGTTCCATCGTATATCCATTTATAATTCTGCTATTATCTAAATACATATACTGCCATAGATTCAAAAATACAAACATCATTACAAAAAAATTTATAAACCCTAAAGCTATATTAGGTATATAGCTTAAATTTTCTATTAATGTTGCTTTATAAATATATAAATATTTTTTCATTTTTTCATCCCCTTAATACTTTATTAAAAGCTTATCTTTCTATCCTTTATATATTTTAGTAATTATATCTTCTAATGGTATATTAGATATATTTATATCAATGATATTATCTGAATCTATTAACTTTATAACATCTGTTACATTTTTCTTTTTACTGTCTATTTCTATCTTTAAACTATTCTCATTTTCTTTTAATATTGCTATACCATCTTCTTTTTCTAAATTTACACTTTCTTTTGTTTTTACTTCTATTATCTTTTTATTTAAATAGTGATATTTTAAATTATTCATTGTATCATCCATTATTATTTTTCCATGATTAACTATTACAACTCTTTTGCAAAGTTTTTCTATATCTCCTATATCATGACTTGTTAAAAATATTGTTGTTTTATATTCTTTGTTCATTTTCTTTATTAAACTTCTTACATTCTCTTTTACAACAGGATCTAAACCTATTGTTGGTTCATCTAGAAATAATATTTCTGGTTTATGTATTAATGATGCTACTATTTCACATCTAATTCTTTGTCCAAGTGATAAATTTCTAACTGGCGTATTTATAAAACTTCCGTATTTCAAATGTATTTTTTAATTCTTCTATTCTTTTTTCTATTTCATCATCTGGAATATCATATATTGCTCCAAAAAATTTAAAATTATCATATGGTGTTAAGTGCATCCATAATTGTTCTTTTTGACCAAAAACAGTTCCTATTTTATATGCTAATTGCTTACGTTTTTTTGACGGATCTAAATCTATTACATTTATCTCGCCACTACTTGGATACAATATTCCAGTTAACATTTTTATTGTTGTAGATTTTCCAGCACCATTTGGACCAATAAATGCTACTATTTCTCCTTTTTCTACTTCAAAACTTATATTATCAACCGCTTTAATTATTTTATATTTTGGTTTAACAATATTTTTTATACTTCCTTTTATTCCATTTTCTTTTTCTTTAATTTTAAATTCTTTACTTAAATTTTTTACTTTTATTATACTCATATATACACTTCACATCCCCTATATTAATTATATACAAAAAAGCCTCATAAAGAAATCTTTTTTAAGACTCCTTTATAAGACTTTTTTCTAATCTTACTTTTTAACAAGTGTAAGCAACATTTTTATTTATGTTTGCCCTTTACCGCTCGAAATATAAAAATACTTTCTAGGTAAACTCTTAAATTATGTTTACTATTTTATCATACAACTTTTACTTTTGTCAATCTATATTTATCATGTTTTAATATTATATTTTTTACCTTGATTTAATCTATTAAAATAGCTGCTTGTTTAGACAATTTCAAAATCACTTAAATTTTACACTAACAAAATTTATTAATTTATAAAACTATATTTTTCAATAATCCTGTTATTTCGCCTGTATAAAATATATCCAGCTTACTCATTGCTCTTGTTATAGTTACATATAAAAGTTTTATATCTAAACTACTATATGTATACTTTTCTTCATTTGCATTACTAATTATAACACAGTCAAACTCCAATCCTTTTGCAAGATATGATGGAACAACAGAAATTCCTGAATTATACTCTGAATCTTTTCCTTTTATCAACTTAATATCTTTTCTTGTTTTTCTTAGTTTTTTTTCAATTTCTTCACATTCATTCATATCTTTTCCTATTATTGCTATCGATTTATAATCATTTTGTAAATATTCATTTATTCTATTATTAATACTACTTATTAATTCATCTATATTTTTATTTTTCTTAATATTAACAGAATTTTTTCTGTCTATTACTGGCTCTCCTAAAACTATATATTTTTTCTCAAATTCAGGTAACTTATTAATTACATTATTTGCAACTTCCATTATTTCTTTAGTTGTTCTATATGTTTTATTTAAAGTAGTATACACTGTTTTCACATTTTTAAATTCCACATCTATAAATTTTTTCCAATTTTCTATTCCTCTATAATAATGTACCCCTTGTGCTATATCTCCTAAAATTGTCATAGAGTTACTATTTAATATTTGTTTTAAAATATCAAATTGAAATTCTCCATAATCCTGAGCTTCATCTACAACAACATGCTTTATTTTACACTTTTCTTTTATTCCAAATATTTTATATTGAATATACATTATTGGTGCTAAATCTTCAAAAGAAATTTCATTTTTTTGTAAGTTATTACTTGTGTTTTTCTTTAAATATATCATTACTTCATCTGAGTTTTGTAAATATCCATCTATAAACTCCTTATAATATTGTATACAATCTTTTTTTGAAATTTGATTTAAATATTGTTTTACTATTTTTTTATAATCCTTTTCTAATAATTTTATTATTTTCTCATATTTATCAAATACTTTTATTCTATTTTCTCCTGTTAGATTTTGCAATTCTTTACTTCGTTTTTTTCTTATATCGTCAATTATTAATAATGATTTCTTTTTTAATTCAGAAATTAAATTTTTTTCTATTTCTTTTATTCTGTCATTATAGTTATACATTTTATATGTTTCTTTAAATAATTTATTAATGTTATTATATGACATTATTTCATAATCTTTGAAATAAAAATCGTTTTTAGGAATATAATTATTTTCTATTTGTAATAAATAATCATCTACAATTTTTTTAAACTTTATTGATGATTTATATTTAGCTTCTTTTATCATTATATCTATTTTACCTTTATTTATATCATCAAACTCTTTGTTTACTATTATTACTAGTTTTTCATTACTATCTGATATCTTTAATTTTTTTCCAATTACATCATATGCAAAATCTTCAAATGTACATTGTTTTACATTATTTACACCTAAATCTGGGAGAATATTTGAAATATAATTTAAAAAGAATTTTGTTGGTGCTATTATCATAAATTCTTCTGGTTTAAACTCTTTTTCATAATTATAAATCAAATATGCAATTCTATGAAGAGCAATGGTAGTTTTTCCACTTCCAGCAACACCTTGTACTATAAGTGGAGAATTTATTTTAGCTCTAATAATTTTATTTTGTTCATCTTGAATTGTTGCTACAATATTTTTTAATCTATCATCAGCTTTTTCTTCTAATGCATTTTGAAGTAGTTCATCATTACCTGTAACATTAATATCAATATATTTCTTTAGTTGCTTTTTTTCTATTATATATTGCCTTTTTAATAATATATCTCCTTTAATTTTCTTTCCAAGACATTCATACTCAGCACTTCCAATTTTTCCTTCATAGTATAAATTTGAAATTGGTGCTCTCCAATCTACTATTATTGGCTCTGCTGTTTTATTGTCTAAAATAGAAATTTTTCCTATATATAATTTTTCTAAATCTCTATTTTCTTCTTTAAAATCCATTCTTGCAAAATATGGAACATTTTTAATTTTCTTTATATTTTCTAACTTTTTTACCCTTGTTAATAAAACTTCTCCTTTTGCTATGTCTTCCATTGTATAATTCATATCTGATTTTCTTAATTCTTCTTCTATTAATTTTTCTTCTTCTAAAACTTTGTTATTTATTTCTTTTAGT
Organism: Clostridium sp. CAG:571; assembly: GCA_000434015.1. GTDB lineage: Bacteria > Bacillota > Clostridia > TANB77 > CAG-508 > CAG-492. Next base: position 23,665 of record HF999514.1, on the reverse strand, counting down.
TTTTCTTTTTCTTCTAAAAAAGTCTTATTGTTCACAACAAAAACCTCCTATAATATCTATTTTCAGTAACTAAAATTTAATATCATTCACTCCTTTCTATTTTTATTTAACCAATCTCCATTAGTCTTCTTTAAGACGCAAAAAAACCAAGTATTTTATACTTGGTATCTATATGATTTTTATGTTCTTTATAATAAATATTATTTGTCAATCTAATTTTGCAATACTTAAAAATGAAATAAATCATATAAATACTGAAAAAATAGAGTTTGACTACTGTGTTCGGAATGTTAACAGGTATCCCTCTAAATTCATAATAGTTATATTACTATATTTATTTAGGTATTGTCAAGCTAATATGGCAATATATCTTATAAAAATACATATCATTATATTTTTTGTGTTATTTAATATATTATTTTTTATATTTAGTTTTTCATTTGGCTTATTTTTAAGCATTTTTTAATTTCCTATTATATAAAAAGAAGGACCCTTACGGGTCCAGCTTCTGACATTTCTCTACATTATGTACTGCCAAAAACTAGACAAGGGTCCTAAAAAGGTTGGTCATTTAGGTGAAATCACTTTGCTTCTTACTCAGAAGGCTCTGCCGTTACCACAATGATGTCAGTGCTTATCGGGTCTTCTTCAGTGTCAGAAACGTTCCATTCGTTAGCATCGTAATCGAAATACTCGAAGAGGTCGCCAATGAATTCCAAGTTTTCTGTAAAATCCTTGTACCGAATAGCAATAGCTTCAGCAGAATCAATCTGCTTAACCACATACCGCTTGCCACTGAAAGTGCGAAAACTTATCGATGCTACATTGAAGATTGCATCATCCGGATACACTTCCTCGGTAATCGATTCCGCGAACCGAATTTCAATGGTGAACAGCGGCTTTGCTGTTGTGGTGGTTGTGTTCATCAATTCGTGAACAATCATCGTGGTTAACTCTGCCATTGTGTTAAAAGTCTGCATAAATCTGCTCCTTTGTTGTTGCGTACTCACTGTGGTATATCCACAATTATGAGCACAAGTGCTTATGACGAATGATCAACCATTACTAAATAAGAAAAGTTCCAATTCAGTATATAAAATATGGTTTAAATATATTATATCACTGTTTACATAACATTTCAACCTTTTCAAATATTTTTTTATGTGAAACTAATAAACAATTTGCAGATCTAACCACAATATAAAAAGCTATATTGTATAGATGATTCTAACTATAAAATATAACTTTTTATATGTTTATTTTTCCTTTTTCATTAATTTTGTATTTTCTTCTATTACTTTATATTCTTTTAATAATTTTTCAATATCAGTTCCACTTACTTTTTTTAATGCTTTTTTCATTACAAATCTTTCTATTAAACTTAGTTTCATATCTGTTATTGGTTTTCCATCTCTTAATTTTACTGTAGCATTTAGCAAATCTCTAATATCATACACACTTCCCCATACTTCTGGAACGCCTCTATCTATTTCTAATAGTGTATATACTGCTTCCATAGCTGTACGTATAGAATACTCTGTTGTAAATATTGTATCTCTTTTAGTTTCTGCAAATTGACCTAAAAAAGCAAAATTTTTACTGCCCTCTGGTACAACTAATGGTCTATCTCCTAGCTTTCTTGGCATAAAGAATGCTGTAATATATGGCATCATACAAGGAACTGTATTTGCACTATTACTTGCCAAATTTTCAATTTCATTAGTTGGTACTCCTAAATGATATAACCATTCCATACAAATTTCTTTACCAGTGCATTCTCTCATAGTTTTCTTTATATAATTTCCTGGTTTATCACTAAATAATCCATAAATCCATCCACAAAGTTCTCCTTTAGGTTGATTTCTAAATTGAGGTTGACGATTAAAGGTCCAACTTAAAAGCCAATTTGAATCTTTAACTGTTACAATTCCTCCTGTTACTACTTTACCAGTAAAAGGATTTCTTTTACATATTTTTTCTATATAAGGTGGTATTTTATCATCTAATGTTGTTACTGTTGCACTCATCCAATTACTTTTTTCTGGATCTGAACAAAATTTGTCTGGATTTCCAAATGATTGGTCTTGTTTGGCAATTTTTCTCCACATATCCCAGCCACCACCTGGCTTAATTTCATAATTAAATTCTGCTTTTTTATTTTGACTTCCAAGTGTTGAATTTTCAACACATCCTCCATTTGTTATAAATACTAAATCATTTTCTGTTAAATCTATATTTTCTTCTTTTCCATTAGTTGTAATTACAATTGTTCTTGCTTGTTTTCTGTCTTTACTAATATCAAATAGGACATTTTCTACCTTTACCCCATAGTGAAATTGAACATCAAATGATTCTAAATATTTTATCATTGGTAATATCATAGATTCATACTGATTGTATTTTGTAAAACGAAGTGCTGTAAAATCTGGTAAACCTCCTATATGATGAATATATCTTTTTATATATAATTTCATTTCTAAAGCACTATGCCAGTTTTCAAAAGCAAACATCGTTCTCCAATATAACCAAAAATTTGAATTTAGAACTTCATCATCAAAAACTTCGTCTATCTTTTTGTCATATAATTTTTCATCTGGTGTGAAAAATAGATTCATTATTTCCATTGCACCTTTATCTGATATGTTGAATTTTTTATCTGTATGTGCATCTTCTCCACGGTTGATTGTTGCTCTCATTAGTGAGTAATTTGGATCTTCTTTATTTAACCAATAATACTCATCTAGAACACTTACCCCTTCTGTTTCTATTGATGGAATTGATCTAAATAAATCCCACATGCATTCAAAATGATTATCCATTTCTCTTCCACCACGCATAACATATCCAATATCATTATAATAATATCCGTCACAAGCTCCTCCTGGTATTGGATCTTTTTCTAAAATATGAATATTTTTTCCTTTCATTTGTCCATCACGAACTAAGAAGCAAGCTGCAGCTAAAGCTCCTAAGCCAGATCCTATTATATATGCAGATTTTATATCAACATTTTCTGGCTTTTTTGGTTTTGCAAAAGCCTCATAATTTCCACTACTATAATACATAATAACGTTCCTCCTTTGTTTAAATATACCCTTAATATAATAATATTATTATTTTTTTACAATAAACAAAAAAAACAGTTTGTATAAATTTTTTACAAAACTGTTTTTTTGTCTAAAAAGATAATCTTTCTATTGCACTATCGAAACTTCCTTCTAACATTATACTTAATTTTTTTATTATCTCTTCTGGATTTTCAAGCATTCCATTTTCAATCCATTCTTGCACTAAGCCTACAAAAGCATACTTATAAAAATCTGCAATAAATTTTTTATTTTTATTTTGAACTGCTATTTTTTTAGATTTTTCATCTATAACTCTTGTTAATAACATATTTGTTTGTTTATATATAAAATTTAAAAATAGAGCTCTACTTACTGAATAGTATGTGTTATAAACAAATTTTTTATTATCTAATATATATTCAAATACATATAAAAATTCTTGTTGCCAGTTTTCTGCGGGGCTATCGCTTTCAATATTTTTAATTTTTTCAATGACCTCATTTGTATAAATCCATTCCAACAAATCATATATATCTTTAAAGTGATAATAAAAAGTTTGTCTATTCACACCACAATCATCCACAATATCATTAATTGTTACTTTATTAAATTCTTTTTTGGATAATATTTTTTTTAAAGAATTTGCTAATGCTTTTTTTGTTATATTACTCATTATACTTTCCTTTGTTATCTATCATTATATTTTTTTAACAATTTTATAATTAGTTTTATTTATATAATACATATTTAATATAAATAATCTATTTTTATGTTCTTAGTATATCACAATAACCAACGTTAATAAATATTTATTTTAATAAAGTCTTATTTTTATTCTTTATGACATCTTGTTTAAATAAAAAAACTTTCTTTATGAGAATAAGTAAAAATAATTATAAAATTTTATTATTTCTAATATTTTACCATTCATAAATAAAGCTTTTATTAAATTATTTATTGTAATTTAATAATGCTAGTTTTAAATTATCATATACTTTTGTTTCAATTCCAGCTTTTTTCTTTAATTTTTCAAATTCATTTTCCATAAGAATAAATTCCTCTTTTGCACTCATTGCATGATTGGAAATGCACATTTTTCCTAAAAAGTTTGAAAACAAAAATCTATATATAAATGCACATCTTTCTTTTTTATTAACACAATTTTCATACTCACCTTTAGGAAGTATTTCATAACCCAACTTTTTAAGCACATCATACCCTTCTATAATTGCATCCATTATTAATAATGAATATTCTTTATCTTTTTTTAATAATTTTAAATTACCATTTGCTTTATAACTAGCAAAAACTAAAGGAAGTATTGCACATCCATGAGTTTTTAAATAATCGCTCATTTTATTTTCTATAATTAATTTTATTTTTGATTTCTGGAATATAGATTTTATTAACTCATCATTATCATTTTTTCCATCTGCTCTACCTATTACTATTTTATTTAAACAAATAGACTCTATATAGTCATTATTTTTTTTACCAGCTGCCATAAAAAATGCAAATAATATATTTTTATTTTTTATATTCATATATTTTTCCACATTTAAATTATTACCTACAAAAACTATATTTTTGCTATCATTATTTTCTACAATTGGTACAATATCATCTAGTGCTGAACATCTTGTAACTATAAATATCACATCATAAATATCGTTTTTCTCTAATTTATTTATTATATTAAAATGATCTATAGTTTTTCCTTTTAATTTATGTTTTATAATAAGTCCCTTATTTTTTAATTTTTCGTAAGTTTTATTTCTTGCTAAAATAGTTATATTATTATCTTTTTTTATAGAATGTGCTAAATTTGATCCAAGTACTCCTGCACCAATTATTAGTATTTTCATTTTTTATGCCTTCTTTCTTTTTTGTATTTGTTTTAAATTTATAATTCATCTAAATTAAATATTTATTAATTATATTAATTCTTAAATTATAATAAAGCAGATACTTATTAACCAACTATCTGCTTTATTCTTTCCTAATTTATAATCACTTTTTTACACTATTTATTTTATAATGATTTTTTTAAATAATAATGTCTTATAGGTTTCAAATTTTCATCTAGCTCATAGCAAATAGGATTTCCAGTTTGTAATTCTAATTTTATAATATCTTCATCACTTATATTATCTAAATACTTTATTAACCCTCTTAAACTATTTCCATGTGCTGCTATTATAATTCTTTTTCCATTCTCTAATTCAGGTTTAATATCTGAATTCCAATATTCTAAAACTCTTTTTATTGTATCTACTAAGTTTTCTGTTTTTGGTAACTCTTCTTTAGTTAAATCTTTATATTTTGGATCATTTCCTGGATATCTTTCGTCTGTTTCTTCTAACTCAGGTGGTCTAACATCTGTGCTTCTTCTCCAAAGTAGAACTTGTTTTTCTCCATATTTTTCTTTTGTTTCATCTTTGTTTAATCCTTGTAAAGCACCATAATGTCTTTCGTTTAATTTCCAGCTTCTTTTTATTTCTATATTTTCTTCTCCCATTTCTTTTAGTATATAATCTAATGTATTTTCTGCTCTTTTAAGTACTGATGTAAAAGCTAAATCGAAATGAAATCCTTGTTCTTTTAATATTTTTCCAGCTTCCTTAGCTTCTTTTATTCCCTGCTCTGATAACTCTACATCTGTCCATCCTGTAAACTTATTTTCTAAGTTCCATACACTTTGTCCATGTCTAACTAATACTAATTTAATCATATTATCCTCCTTTATTTTTATATTAGTTTTGATATTTTGATTATATCTTTTTTATTTTATAATTTCATTTTAAAATAGGTATTAAGCAATATAATACCTATTATTTTATATACCTTATTTATTTATATTTCCACTCCGAAAAGTCGTTCATGCTCCAAATGGACTTTTTGTTTTCTGTATTCTGTTGGAGTACATTTCATTTTAGATTTAAAAACTGATGCAAATTTACTACTATTATCATATCCAAGCATTCCTGCTATTTCATTTACATTTTTATCTGTTTCTTCTAATAAATGTAATGATACATGAATTTTATAATCTTTTAAATATGTATAAATTGGTTGTCCATATATTTCTTTAAAATATAATTTTAATGGTGTCGTTCCTATTTGATACTTCTCTGATAATTGTTCTATTGTTATTTTTTTATCTAAATTTTTTATTAATTCTTCATGTATAACTTTTATTTTATCAATTTGCTTTTTTTCTAAATATACTTTTTTCCTAGACTTGTTATCAAAAGGTATTACTGTAAATACATGCAACAATTCTAGTACTTTAATTTGTGCATATATTTTATCTTTTTCTGGATTAATGTAATAAAGTTCATCAAATATATGTACCATTTCTTTAATTGGTTTTAAAATTACTCCTTGTTCATTATCTATTAAAATTTTTTTTAATTCTTTTATGTTATCAACTATATTTTTAAACATTTCTGGAAGAGTTTCTTGAAATTCATTTATATCTATTAAAATTTCAATTCCCTCATAATAACCATTTATAAAGTTTGATGTTGTTTTTTTCATCATATTTATATTTGAAGCAATTTCCCCTTCACCAAAATATAATGTTTTTCCACTTTTAGAAGCACATTCCAAAACCCCTCTTTTACAATAGTCTATTTCTATATATTTTCTTTGTAGTTTCTGATTAAATTCAGGCACAGTATATGTATTAAATTTCTTATATACTAAATCTAATCCATTAAATATATTATATACTATCATTTCACTTCTTTTATTTTCTTGTCCAGTATACATTGAAAAAACCTTTTTTTCTTTTCCTACATATTCTATCTTCATCTGGTTTTCATATGTTTTTTTCATACTACTTTGCAAATTCTTGCATTGCCTGTATTGAGCCATCAACTTTTCTTCTATCCTCTCTTTTTTTATAATTTATTTCTACTAATGTTTTCTCAGAACCTTTAGTTTTTTAATAATATACTATAAGTTTTCTCTATCTTACCACTTGTTCTTCTATTTCTAAACTTTTTATTGTATTTAATAAATTACCATAAATATTTTTCATAAAAATAATGTACTCATTTCACATCATGATATATTTGCTTAATAGTTGTATTTCTCTATATTTTTAGTTATTTTATCATATTAATCATATATAATAAAGTATAATTTTATATTAAATTTACTATACCTTTATCTAATTAAAATAACTATTCTAATGAGATATTTAACATTGTTTTATTAATAAAAACATGTTAAATTTGTATCTAAATATAACCCATCTCTCTGGTTTGGTATTACCTAAAATAATATCAACCGGGGAGCTATATTTTTTAATACATTTATCAAATTTCATTAATCTTTTACATTATTTTTTGTAAATTTCTCTAATTACTTTAACAATTTCTTTTCTACTAACTAATTTATTTATTCTTGCCTTTAATCCTTCAAACTTAACATTTATTGCTTTTGAAATTACTGTAGAAGTTGGTTCATTTTCAGCAACTATTATAGTATATCCATTTATAATATCCATACAGTTAACAGAAATAAACTCTACATTATTCTCATTTTTTACTATATTTAAAACAGCTCTTATATTTTTTTCATATTTTTCTAAAAATCCTTCTACATCTGCAATTTCTAATTGTCCCATAGACCATGAAATAGTTATAAACTCATCTTTAAACTCTACTTCCATTTCTTCTCTTAATCTATCTATAATATCAGATTTTTTTATAAATATTTCTTTAGTTTTTTTATCTGTTATTTCTTTGCATTGTTCTTTTAACCACTTGGCCATTTCTTTATCTTTTTCGCTTGTCATACTAATTTTTAGATTCATTGTATTTGAAATAATTCCATTATAAAGTAAAATTGCTGACTCTTTAGAAATGTTTATTTTATCATTTTTAAATTTTTCAGCTATCAAAGTAGCAGCAGCTCCAATTAGCTCTATCTGAACTTTCACACCTTTTTGTTTAGATAACCAGTTTGTCATTCTATGATGATCAATTACTTCTTTAATTTGACTTTCATTTATTGCATTTGGCAATCCTTTCAATCCATTTGTATCAACTAATATTACCTCATCGTCTTCTTTTATTTTATTAATATTTTTTAAATTAATATTATATGTTGCAAGTACAATTTCAACCTCTTTTCTTGCTGTACCCTCATAATAATATTCTGCTTGAAAACCTTTTTTTCTTAAGTATTCTGTGTATGCATACATAGATGAAATTCCGTCTATATCTGGTTTTATGTATGATGTAACAATTTTTCGCATATTAAGTACCCAAAGCCTTTCTTAATAAATATTTTTTATTTTTTCTAACCTTATTTAATAACTTTTCCATCTAAATTAGCTATATAACAATCTGGAAAATTATTTTTTAATTCATTTATTATTTCTTTTTTATTTTCGATTTCTTTGCTAACTAACAATCCCTCTATAAAGCATTTAGGTACTCCAAATAGAATTGCACTTTCTCTATCTGTTGTTAGCGGTGTTCTTTTTGTATAAATAAAATTATCACAAAACCATTCACTTATAAAACTTCTAACCACAGATTCTTCCATAGTTTTTAAGTTAAAAACATCATTTTTAACTAACTCTTTTGCATAATCATTGTCCATATTAAATATGAAAGCCACATCTACTTTATTGTTACTTAAACATGGCATAAATCTACATTCTTTTGTTTGCTCTGCACTCCATCTCCAATAATTACTTGTTTTAAATTCTTCTATAACTTTATCTAAATCCCCATACTTTACAAGTTTTATCTTTTCTTGTTTTCCATCTCCAGTTTTAAAAGTAACTGTTGCTCCACTATACAATTCAATATATTCTCTTAAAGTCATGTTATATTGTATATTCCACATAGATGCACAAAGTGGTGTTTTTTTATTTTGATTGTATTCATATATAAAATCTATACTTATTATTCCATCATTTTTTATATCATTTATATCTCCTAGATTTTTAAATTTATTTATTACATGTTTTGCCCCGTGTAAAAAAGTCCCCTTTTTTAGCTCTACAAAATCTCCCAGTTTATATTGCGATTGTGGCTTTTGATAATTTTTATTAGCTTCAAAAAAAAGATCTATCTGTTTTATAAAAATATCTTTAACTTTTTTATCATTTTTAAATATTTTATTTACTTTTTCTATATAGTTTTCTTTTTTCATATCTTTCTCCTATTTTTATAAATACTTTTATACAATATTTTTTGTAATAAAAATCGCATGTCATTAATAAAATATCTCATTATAATTTTTTACTAATTTTATTAAATCTCTTCTCCTAAAACAATCTTGCAAATCATTTTGTATTTTTCATTAAAATCTTCTTTTGTTTTATCACTTAAATCATTATAATCTTTTTCAAAACATTCTTTTAACCAATCTCTTACTTTATTTAGATTAATATTATTTCTGTTGTAAGCAGAATTAAATAGCATTGGAATATTATCAAAATGTGCAATAATATCAGCATCTGCAACACATAAATCTTCTATATTTGTTGCGTTTTTACTACTTCTATGATTATATATGCAAGATAATACTCTATCCTTTTTTTCTCTTGGATAATCATATTTATCCAAAATTTCTTCTGCTAATATTTTTCCATTTATGTGATGATCTTTTCTATCTCCTACATTACAAATAAGAGCTATATCATGTAATAATGCACCAAGTTTAACTATTTCCATATCTGCGCCATATTTCTTTGCTAACTTTTGACTTTCTACATAAACATATTTAATATGCTCATTCCAGAAATCATAGTGATCTTTTGAATTATCTTTATATTCATTTATTTTCTCTTTTACTTCCTCTTGAATTAAATCTATAATATCCATTTATAATTCTCCCTTTCACTTAATAGCATCTTAAATTTTAGTTCATCTAAATATCTAAATATTTTTATTATTTGTATAATTTTTATAATTTAGTTAAATCATATTTATATCCGACTTTTTTATATTCTCTAATAACTATATAACTTTATGAATTAATATAATTTTACTCTTATAACTATTTCTATTATTATTATCTTCACATTCTCCAAACTTTTTATTTTCCATAATTATATAAAAAGAACTACCATATTTCAAGTTGTTCTATTTCATTAAATTAAAATATCATTATTCTTTATACTTAAATTTTTAGTGTTTAAAGGAGTAAGTCAAATTTCAAAATATTTTAATGTTTTACTATTTTCCTTATATAACATATCTTGACACAAAAATTTCACACCCCATAATATCTAAAATCTGATACCTATTTATTTATAATTATTCCGGATTTTTTTAAAAAAAGAAGAAGTTTTCAACTCCTTCTAATAGTTTATTACTGCTCTAAATAAAACTCATTTGCTCATTTTTACTTATAATCCGGCTTTTTTTATTTTGCTTTTATTATTTTATCTCTAATTTCATTCTTTCCAAGTTCTATTTTTTAGGAAAGAAAAATCCTGCTGTCATATCTAAGTAATTTAGTCCATGATATTTTGGATACTTTGCTTTTACTTTTTCTTTAAAATTATTTATATTTGAACTTTCTTTTGCTAATATCTTTATTTCTTCAAGATATTCAATTTTTGTATCAACATCTTTTAATGTTTCTGGTGTATAGTGGCTTGACAATACTAAATTGTATCCATTTTCTTTATATCTTTTTAACTTTTCAATAATTGCATTTGCATGTCCAACTCCAGCCACTATTGAATGACAGTCATGTCCAAGCATATGTGTATATACACATCCTATTTGTGGAAATTCTATTTCAATATTTTCATCCTGATATGTTATTTTTAATTCAAATCCACCAATATTTACTTTTTCATCTGTTAAAACATCTGTTATTTCATGAAATTCTTTTGCGAATGCTCCATTAAATGATTTTTCAAATCCAGTTACCAAATTATGTATTGTTCCTTCTTTCATTGATTTTATTGTACCTCTTGATGCATAACCTTTTACATTTTTTAGTATCGTCCCTCCATTTGGATGATCTGAAAATACTTTTCCAACAATTTTTTTATTTAATTCTCTTACATATTTCTCAAACTCTTCTAAGTTATCGTAAAATGCTGGAAATTCTACTAATAACACATTCTCATTATTTTCTAATATATAGCTTTCATCATTCATTAAATCATTTGTTTGATAACAATGTAATTTTATATCTCCAAAATTGTAAATATCTACAGATCCTTTTACTAAATTAATTTTTAAAACTTCCATTTTTATACACTCCTTATTTTTTTATTGAATCATAGTAGCTACTCATTTTTTAATTTCTGTAATTATTTTAATTTCTTTTTTTAGCTTTGTAAAGTAGGCACTTTTTTGTTTCATAGTTACCTAAAAGTAACTTTCTAGTAATTTAGCATTCTCTAGAGGATATTTTTTTAATTTTTTAATTTTCCGTATAACTTTTTTGGCTATTATATGCAAATAGACACTATTATTGATTTTGTTGCGTCATGTCATTTACATCTTACTTATATTTTGTTATAATTTTCATAAAGATTGGAGTTGACTTATAATGAAACAAGAATTGACTGCTTGTCCTGTTGAAATCACAATGGGTCTTATCGGGAATAAATGGAAAATTTTAATTATTAGAGATTTATTAACTGGAACTAAAAGATTTGGTGAACTTCGTAAATCCCTTAATGGTATTAGTCAAAAAGTTCTTACTAACAATCTAAGAGATATGGAAAAATCTAATCTTATTCATCGTGAAGTTTTTGCTGAAGTTCCACCTAAAGTTGAATATTCTCTTACAGATACTGGTTGGAGCTTGAAACCAATTTTAGATTCTATGGTTCAATGGGGAAATAATTATCGTGAAATGCAAAAATAGCAGTAAAAAACTGCTATTTTTCTAAAGTTCATTGTGAGTACCTGATACCAATTCAATTTCTACTTCTGGAAATCTTTTATTAAATTCTACTATTGCTTTCCTCTAAATATCTTCTATACATCTCTTTCATAATTAAAATATATTCTTTATCTTGTTTTCATTTTATAACATATGTTTTTACTGTTTTTTTCTCATCTCGCTCTCCACTTTATTTCTTTTAATTTATCATATAAAATCTTTACATTTTTTATTTCTAACGAATTTTTAACATATTTTTCTTCTTCTCTTCGTTTACAAAAATCTTCAAATTCTGATATAGCAATATTTACATTTTGAAAATTCACTTTGTCTTTGCAAACTTTTAGAGCTGTATTCATATATCCACATATTGCACAAGCTGTCATTGCCTTAAAATAAGAAATTTCCGGAAGATTGGAAATTTTATATAATTTCATTGCAAAATTATCATCTATTTTTTTGGGATTTGTTAGTATTATTTTTTCAGATATGTATATTCCATTATTACTTGTGGTTTTATAAATTTTACTATCTTCTGGAATTTTAACTTCGCACAATGTATCTCCTCTAATAAGCCACCTAAAAACATAATCATAAGTTGTAATACAGAATCCTCCCATTTCATTTTGTTCTATTGCATTAAAATTTACACATTTATCTGCAACAACAACTTCATCTATTGGAAATCTCTTACCATCAGAATATTCTTTTATAGTTTGTATAACTCTATAATATTTATCATTTTTATTTGCTTCGCATTCAAAAAATTTTCCTAGCATAACATTCCTCTCTTTTTAGTACATATATATTTTTTTATCTTCATCAATTCATTATAGTTCAAATTTTTTTTTAATCATTTTTGCAACTGTTTCAGCTGATGAATTACTATTATTAATTTCTAATATAATTTTCATTTTTGAATTCACCTTCATTTTCATAAAATTGATTACTGTATTTTATTGTAATTTTAACATCATGAATTTTCATTTAAATCATATATAAAACCAACTTCTTTATATTCTTTGCCACCTCTTACACAAAATGTTTCTCCACATAATTTTCCACCCATTTTTTCATAGAATGCTCTAGATGGATAATTATTTTTAAAACACCAAATAATCATTTTGTTAAGATTATTCTTTCTAAATTCATTTTTAACATATTCTATAAGAGCTTTGCCTATTCCTTTTTTTTTTTCTTCTGGTTTTACATATAAAGCACACAATTCACAGTCAACTTCTGGATATTCGTTTTTATAATTATTACCTATTCTATATCTACAAAAACCAATAATCTCATTATCTTTTTCTGCAACAATAAAACCATTTTCTTTATAATCTTTAATTCTTTTTTGATAATTTTCTTCAACACTTAAATTATCTAAATAGTCATTATCTACAATTCCTCTATATGCTGTTTTCCATCCTCTAATTGCAATATCAGCTACTGCCTTTAAATCTTCAAATTTAACATTTCTAACTACTATTTTTTTCATAAAATTCACTTCTTTCTATACTAATATTATTCTTATAAAAAACAAAAAGTCCTGCAAAAGAATCTTTAATACTTCTTTGCAAGATTTAATTTCTTACTTCGTGTAGGCAATTTTTTTGTCCTTTACCTCTCAAGCTATGTTCCTTAAGTAAACTTTTAAAATATATTTTTACTATACATGTATTTTTATAATTGTCAAACAAAAATAATTGTGTTAAACTATTTTTAACTACTTTTACTAAAGAAAAGTTATAGAGAGGTATATATGTCTTATGAACGAATATGAAAAAATAATAATATCAATTAATAATATATTGAATACAGCAAATTCTTTAGATACTCGGGGAACTTAAGCAAAATTTTTTAATGCAAAATGCAGAAGTTTTTCAAAACTTCAAGGATTCTCTAATTGTTATATTAGGGTCATATCAATTTAAAGAAAATAATAACATCTCTCAAAATGATTTCTATTTTTCCTGATTTTTTTGTTTCCATTAACATTTATTTAATATTTTTATTTGCTTTGCATACCTTTTATATATCTATATATTTCTCCCCAATTACTTACTTCTTTCAAATTTTCATTTTGTTCTAACACTTTCATATCTTTATCTCTGAAATATATCGTTTTTATTCCATTTGATGATAATTTTTTACAAACATCATATGAATCATCTATCATTACATCGATCTTTTCGTTTTTAGCCGCTTCCAATTTATCTTCCTGTTTCCAATAATATTTATTAAATGATATTTCCTCTTCATTAAACTTTTCTATTGCAATATCTTTCATTGCTTCTATTACGCCACCTCTTGCTGAAATGATAATAAGTTCATTTCCTTCTTTTTGTAACATATCAATTACATCTTTTGCACCTGGTATTAAATGTGTTTGTTTTGATAATTTCAAAAAATATTTATTAACAAAATTCATTCTTTCTTCATCTGTCCAGTCATATCTATTTCTTAGATACTGTTCATTTCTATTAACAATTCCATCTTTTTTTAATTCTATAAAATCATACAAATCCCCATATGTTTTTAATACTCTTTCATAATCTAATATAACTCCATCTATATCGATTCCTATTTTCATAATCTAGTTTTCCTTTAAATTATATTTAATTAATATTATCTATTGTTGTAAATTCATTTTTTATTTTTTTCTTGTACTTTTACTAACACAATTCTATATAATCAATTACTTTACCACATCTGAAGTTCCAAAGTATAATCTATCCTTCATTCATCTTTTTTTATTTTTTATCTATCTAATTCATCATCTAATTTACTAGTTACTATTCTGCTTTTACTTCTTGAAATGCTATCTAATACAACTACTGACATAAATTTAATTGCATACTCACTATTTTTATTGATGCCAGGTTTTATGAAACCTGGTCTTGATAATGCGTTATTAAAAATCCCTAAAACTTTCTTTTCATTTTCCGATAAATTTACTCCTTGAATTAATTGATTAAAATCAGGGGCCCTTTCTATTCCTATCTGTTCAATTCTTCTAAATATAGTTTTGTAATTATCTGAAAGTTCAAATCCATTTTCTTGCATCTTTGAGAAAAATATATCTAAATGTTTATGATTTCCCTTTATCGCATCTGGATATTGTCCATTTTTAAAATTAGACCCCAAACATAACCTTTCTATTCTAGTCTTGAAAACCGTGTTTGATAATTGTTCAACTACATCAGGTATGTCTTTAGAATCTTTAATTAATCCGTTATCTTTTATAACCTTACATATAGAAACTAAAGAATTTATCTCTGTTAATGTTTTTTCATCTTCGTAAAAATATGTCCCAAAATGTTGTTTTATTTTAATTCCCTCTTTTTTCATTAATTTTTCAAATTGTTTTCTACTTTCTTCGTTACACCATGAGCCCATTCCTATATCTTCTGCTTTGTATCCTAACGCCGATAAAAATGGTCCTGAATAACCAAAAACAGACTTTCCTTCATAGCCAATGACATTTACCTTTGGATTATTCTTTTTTATCTGTTCAACTTCGTTTATAGGACACAATATCCAACAATTTTGAGATAAACTTAATGACCCTTTTGTAAAAGTATCCACTGAATTTGCATAACCAATCTTTTCATTTGGTATGTCAGACATTGGAATTAATATTGAATATTTACAATCATCCCAACAACCACCCGTATGTGATGAAACTTCACCATTCATTGCCATATGTACTGTATCTCTTTCTGACATATATTCATATTCATACTTTTGTCCATTAATAGTTATTGTATCTTTAAATACAGCTTTTACATCCTTAGCTGTCCTAATCTTTGAACCTGTTGGTGCAAATTGAGTTTTATGAACACCTATAACATCACCTTTCGATGAATAGTCACTTTCCACTTTTGTTACTATTTTATCTGCCTCCGTTAAAACAATTGGAATATTGTTCTTCTCTAAAATACTAAATGCTTCAAATAAATTAATTCCTAAACTCTTAATTACTTTTGCGTTTTCCATCTCTGAAAAGTCAATTTTTTTTAGTTGTTGTAATTTTTCTTCTAATTCTTGTATTTCTTTTTCTGTCCTTGTTTTTTCAACAAATAATTTTGTTCTTATCTCAGAAGCTTTTCGAACTTTTTGATTTTGCTCTTCACCTTCTTTTTTATATGCTTTGTATTCTCCTCTTTTTGTTAAAACTTTTTGGATTAAACTAAAATGTTTTTTTTCAACTGGATACATGATTTCACTTTCTAGTTTGTGTAACTCCATTTCGAGCGTTGAAATCATAAAAGTTATATCATAATACTCTTTGTATACTCGATTGTATTCCTCTTTATATCTTTTAACAACAATCTTTTTTACTTCTTCTATCATATCTTAATCTCCTATATATATAATATTAATATTATATATGTTCTTTAGTTACATTGGATTTTTAATGATTTTTCTACGTTTTGTATATCATCATCACTAATTCTCCTTTACCGTTTTCATTCGTAAATATTAAAACAGTAAGTATTTTTTATAATTTTTTTCATTTTATAAAATTTATTGCACGGATTTATTAATTTTCCGGGCTATAACTCTAACTTTCAAAGTAAAATGCTAACCTTGAATTATCTCTAATATATTTTTCCTCAAAATTATTATTTGTAAAGTTTTTTATAGTTTTTCTCCAAAATTTTTGAGCTCTTTCATTTTTCACTAATGTTCTAACTTCCCATTTTCCTTTATATAACTCAAACATTTTATTTGCCATAAATGTACCTGCTCCTATTTTTCTATACTTGTTAAGAACAAAAAATTCAGCTATTTCGTTCATATTTTCTTTATTATATCTCTGTAAAACAAATCCAGCTAGTTCATTATTGTATTTTAATATATATGGATGTCTATTTTCATCTTGCCAATATCTTTCAACATATTTATTCATTACATATAATCCAGAATCTAGCATTGTAAATGTTGCAGTTTCATCTTCAAAAAAGCTAAGTTCATATGTATATAATTGCATTAAATTATATATTATACTTTTGTCTTTTTCTTTGACTTTTATCAAATTAAATTCCATCTTCTTTCTCCCATTTTATTTCAAGATTTTCTTTAATAACATTAATCGTTACCTCAATTTTATTATTTTCTACTCTCTTTATCTTACTTTTGCCTTTTGGAGTTTTATATTTCATGTTTGTTAGTTCTTTTGCAATAATACTTGAACCAACACCTTGTGCATATCTGCTAAAAATGTATTTTACAATTTCCGCTTCTTCCTCATTTACAGATATACTTTTACTTTCCTTATCATAAGTATAACCCAAACAGCCATTATATCCAATTAGCTCTCCTCGTTGTTGTTTCATTTTTAGTCCTAGTTTTACATGTGATGATATTGTTTCACTTTCTTGCTGTGCAACTGAACTTAATATAGTTAATAGTAATTCTCCTGCCATTTCTAGAGTATTAATATTTTCTTCTTCAAATAGAATAGCTACATTCTTCTCTTTTAACATTCTTACATATTTTAGAGTATCTAAAGTGTTTCTAGCAAATCTTGAAATTGATTTTGTTAATATTAAATCAATTTTTCCATTTAAGCTGTCTTGTATCATTCTCATAAAATTACTACGCTTATAATCTTGTGTTCCTGAAATTGATTCATCTGCATATACTTCTACAAATAACCATTCATTATTTTTATTGATTTTTTCGTTGTAGTATTTTACCTGTGATTCAAAACTATTTAATTGATCTTCTGAATCTGTACTTACTCTTGCATATGCAGCTACTCTTAATCTTGTATTTATTTTTAACCCTGTAGCTCTATCTATTCTTCCTTGAATTTTCTCTATAACTTGAACTTCCATTAATCCTCCATTCTATTAGAGAGAACCCTGTTTGGATTATACACTTTTGTCCTTATAAAATCAAATTTCTATTTTGTCTAGTTTATATTCCTTTATAATGTTCTCTTTCGCTTGTTTGTAAATTTTCTCGTTTATTAGTTTGTTTTTGAATAATTTGTTTAAAAGTGTTATTTCAATACTTCCGTATAATAAGTTGGTATCTATTTTTTCTTTAAATAAATCAGCATTTATCTTTTGTTCTTTTTGAATATCCATAGTATGTAGCCTTATACATCATGTATATTTTTAGCAATACTTATAATGTATTCCTTTAAACTATGTTTTGGTATTCCATTAAAGTATTTTTCAATTTCATCTTGTGTGAATGAAGCTCTAATGTTTTTTTCTTTTTTATATTTTTTAATTACTGATTCATTTAAGAAAAACATTCCATTATTCTTTTTACAAAATAAATAATTTTGCTTTATCTTTTTAGCAACACTTTCTGTTATTTCACACCTAAAATGTTCCATTAAGTAACATATATTTTCTTGATTATGCTTATCTAGAAAGCTAATTTGCTCTGCCGACACTACTGACAACTTTTTATTATTTACCATTTCTTGTAATTCTGGAATTAAATAATTCAATCTCAAATATTTTTGGAAAGTTCCATTAGCAATCTTCTTATCTTTGCGAATTTGTTTTCTGTCGTGATTATATTTCTCATAATATTCTTTATAAGTTTTAGCAATTTCCATAGGTGTATCACCGGATACATTTGCTGTATTTGCAGATACATCTGTTGTATTTTCTGATACACTTTGTGTATTAAGAATTTCTTCAAATACTTCTTCTTTATCAATGTATAAAGCCTCTAGTAATTCGTCTATTGTTATAAATTCCTTATCTGCTAGTTGCAAGACTTGAACAATTGGCATCCTTTCTTGATCCAGTCTTTGCTTAGCTTTTAAAATCTCCTGTTTTTTGTAATAATTCATCATTACTTCGTTTGTCTTATCAATATACATAATACTTTACCTCCATAAAATTAAATATTTAAAAAACAAAAAAGCAAAGAAAAAGAGCTAGATTTCTCTAACTCAAATTTCTCTGCTTTCAATTTTTCATATTAAAATGATACTACCTTATTTTTATATAGTCAATGAATGATTTTTGAAACAATTTTGAAATTTTAATACTTAATGTTCTAGTTTCAAATAATCTAATTGCCTTTTTATAATGTTTCTATTGCTTTTTTTATGTTGTTATTTTTTATATTTATATCATTTTCGCATTCTATAACACTTATTTTTCTATATTTATTATAATATTTTTCTAATCTATCATTTCTTTCTATTGCAAGATTAATGTCTGGTAATCTTGCAATATTATTATCATTTGAATATAATTCAGGATATTTTTTAGCTATTGTTTGTAAAAAAATAATAGCATCATATTTTGTTACAATTTTATCTATGCTCATACCATGTTTTTTTAGTATATCTTCTAATTCATTCTCCGTTATAAACTTTAAACTATCTAATGGCGAACCATCAAATATTACAATGGTATTTTTTTCATTATCATACTTTTCAAAAATCTCTTTTTCATTATTTATTTGTGTTTTTATAATTAGTTCTATAAATTCCAATTTTCCAATTTTTTCATAAGCTATTCCAGTTTTTATTAAATTTGTTGGTACTTCATCAATTACTATAACTTTATATCCTTTTGCACTCAAATAATTCTTTATCATTTCTAATGATGTAGTTTTTCCAGCACATGCACCACCTGTTATAAGTATACTTTTCATGTAACCCACTCCTCTCAAAAACTATTTTTATTGGATTATATCATACTGTCAATTTATGTCAAATTTTTTTATCTTCTTCAACACTACTATTTCTTAATGTTTCAGGCTATAGTATATATCAATTAAAGTTTTTAATATCTAAAAAATTAAATTACTCACCAAATTATTGCTTTTTTACTAATACACTTATTGTATTTATTGATACTTATGGTGTATTTTTATTTTGTTTTTTTGTACTATTTTTATACTATACCACAGTTATATTAAGCATTTCAGCACATAATCTACGTTCTGCATTTTCTCTGCATTTTTAAATTTTTTAAGAGTACTAGAAAGCTTGTCTTTCTATGTGTTTGCGTGATGCACACTGCATCACTATCCTGCCTTTAGCGTTTTTTATAATTTGATTTCTAACCAAGAAATTTATAAGTCAAATTCTTAAATATTTTTGACTTATAGTTTTTTATAGGTCAAAAATCTCAATTTTTTTGACCTATAGATTTTTATAGGACGAATTTTTTAATTTTTTCGTTCTATAAAATTTATAGCACGGATTTTTTCAATTTTTCGTGATATAAAAAAATATAGCACGAATTTTTTAAAATTTTCGTGCTATAAAATATATTTTTATTAAAGATTTTTCTTATGGTTGCATTTATTTTTTCTTAACAAGATATATTTCATTTGCATCCATTCCTTCTTTTACAAATAATTCAGGAATATCTGCATCTTTTTGTTCTATCCCTTCTATACTTAATCTTGCCATTGCTTGTTTAAATGCCTTGTCCAAAGAAAAACCGAATCCAATTGATGAGTATAGTTGTGCAGCAAATAAAGTTGCTACATCTTCTCTAACAGAAGTATTCATTCCTATTGTTGCTTCTACATATTCTGAAACTTGAATTGCAATACTTGAAGAAAAACAATTACTAAATACTACTAATCTTAAATCATCAGTTATTGCATTGATCATTTGAATAATAGCATCAATTCCAACAAATTTAGGATTATCATTTTTATCATGAAAAACTAATTTTCCATCTTCAGTTCCATGTCCTGTAAAATGAATTATAGTTGGATTTACTTCATTAATATACTGAAATAAATCTTCAGTTCTAGTCGCCCACTTTGTAACAAAACTAATTGAATCTCTGTCTGGTGTTTTTTGTATTGATTCTTCAATATCTCGTGCTTCTTTATCTAAACTTAATCTTTGTTGTTCTCTTAAAACTCCTTCTTCGTCAGTAAAAATTATATCTGGATTGGATGCAATAAATAAAATATTTATTTTCTCTTTGCTAGATTTTAATTTTTTTATCTCATTATCTAGCTCTATTTGTTTCAATCTTTGATACTCAACTTTATTATTTATATTCACAATTTCCTTATTTCTTGTATTTTCTATATTTCTATTTTCTCTATCTTGTTCCTTTTGCAGTTTTAATTCTTCATTGCACAATTCCTTTTCTTTAGTTGCTATTCTTTTGTCATAATCTGCAACTTTCTTCTCGGCATCACTTTTCTTTTTTTCTTCTCTTTCAATTTCATTCGTTTTACTCTTTATAGTAGATAAAGACTTAGTACCTCTGATTTGACTTGATAATCTTGTGATTTTTTGACTTGCGTTACTAATATCATTTACATATCTTACCCTTTCTTTTTTTAATCTAGCTAATTCTTCTCTCTTTCTTTTTACATTTGAACTGTATAAACTTAATAATGACATATTTCCTCCTTATTTTTTGTTATTCTAAATATAATTTCTTATCTTTTGCAATATTTTCTATTTTTTTTATTCTATTATCTTCTGTTAATAATGTCATTTGATGTATTGCTATATTGTTCAATTTCACCAATCTATCTTTTGAATTTATCCCTTCATTTATATACACAGAATTTAGATTTTCAAGATTAACTAAACATACTAATTCTGCTACATTTGCATAATCTCTAATATTACCTTGCTTATTTGGATTCTTTTGTTTCCATTCTCTTGCAGTCATTCCAAAAAGAGCTACATTTATAATATCGGCTTCATCAGCATATATCATATTAATTTGATTTTGAGTTACTTCTTTTGGTATTAAATTATTTTTTATTGCATCAGTATGAATATTATAATTTATTTTTGATAAAGTTCTTTTCAAATTCCAGCCCAAACCTCTTTGCTCTTTTTCTTTCATTCTCTTAAATTCTGTTACAATATATAATTTAAATTCTGGACTTATCCAACTTGCAAATTCCATTGCTATATCAAAATGAGCATATGTTCCACCACCATGTTTTCCTGCTTTAGTAACCATTCCTATTGAATTTACTGAATTTATCCATTTTGTGGGAGACATCGTAAACCTGTTTCTACCGGATTCATTTTCAACCGCCTCGAATCCCACACGGTTAAAATTTGGATTATATATACTTTCCCATAATCCTAGGTAATCAATGGTATCTTTATTTCTCATCCAGTTTTGTATTACAAATCTTGGCTCATCTTCATTTACCTTTTTAGCTATATCTGTTAAAGATACATAATCCTCTTGATTTATAATTTTTGTATTTATTTCATACTCTAATACCTTTAATTTATCCATGTTTACCTCCCATATTTATATTATTCGCATTTCATTTATGCAAACATTTGTATCGTATCATGCATTTAAATTTTATACAAGACCTTTAACAAATTTCTATAAAATTATTGCTTTTTAATAAAATATAACTTACAATATATTTACATTTAATGTTGCACACTTTAGTGTGGCTTGTTCGTTTATAAACGCTGAAAATCCCTCTAACACAGAGGGATTTTCTATTTGGTTGCCGGAAATTCTCGTAAATATTTAATAATTTACGAAGATTTCCGACAGATATATTATAAGAATTTATATAATTCTTTCTAATTTCTCCATCAATTTCTCTTTCATATTTTTCATTCAATCTCTGAAGGACAATTATTTGTATCATACATTTTTTCCATTGGGTACCACCAAACTGGACCTCTTCCATTTCTGCCATATTTTTCTATATCTCCAGTTATCCTTGGAAATAAATGCCAATGCATATGAGAATCTCCATTTCCTAATAACTCATAATTTATCTTTTCACAATTAAAGGCTTTTGAAACTGCTTCTGCAACTAAAGACATTTCTTCTAAGAATTTCATTTTAGTTTTATAATCGAGTTGAAACAATTCAGTTTTATGTTCTTTAAAAAGGAACAATGAGTATCCTTTAAAATGTTGATAATCTCCAATAACAACATAACCAGTTTCTAGCTCTTTTACAAAATATTTATTAGTACCATTTTTTATCATTTCAATTCTATCACAAATAAGACACATGCCAACTCTCCTCAATATTTTAAATTATTTTTTTATAATATTATGATTTGTCTTGTATGTAATTTCAAGTATTCTAAATATCCTAATAAATTGTAATTTATCTTTCGTTATCTTCTCTAAAACATAATGGTAACTCATTATCTTGAGTTATTTTATACACATCTTCCAGAATTTCTTTCAAGTATGGTAGAGTTATTGATTCAGCACCTTTAATATATTTTGAATTTAATCCATAACTTCCTGCTTGTAAAATACATTCTAATTTATCTACCTGTTTTATAAAATCTGCTTCTGGTGATTTCTTATTTTCATACTCCAGCCATAATTCTTTGAAATCATTATCAAATTCTATGCTATTTAATAATTCATCAACCGCTCTTTCTTCTAATTTATGTTTTTCTTCTTTTGTAACTTGATTTGGTATAAAGTCCCCTGCATATATTTCTCCTAGCTCATGTATCATTGCTAATTTCATGCATTTTTCTATATCAAAATCTAAATCATATTTTTCTATAATGGACATTGCTAGCATTGTTACTGACCAACTATGATCTGCAACTGATTCAACTTTATTTTCATATTTCATTCCAAGTAAACTTGTTAACCAGCCTTGTCTATATATATTTTTTAAATGTGTAAATTGATAATATAATTTTAAAATATCATTATTAATAATTGTTTTGTATTTATTATATGGATTTTGATTTTTAACAGTTTAGTAGACAAGTGCCTCACGACA
>HF999513.1 GCA_000434015.1 Clostridium sp. CAG:571 | reverse complement strand
TTATAAATATTATATAATTTTAGATTACAAATCCATAATATAATTTTATAATTATAACACACTAAAATCGATTTTAAGGCATTTTTATATTTAATTAAACAAGTTATATACTAATTTATAAATCTAGTGTTTATTATATAAATTTTAGTAAAGTGCTGATTTCCAAATATTGGTGAGATAACCAATTGGAAGAATGTGATGAGTACAAATTAGAATTAAGAACTAAAGAATCATTTTTCAACGAAATAAAAGATGAAATAAAAAAAATACATGACTATGAAGTTACTGAAATTTCAAGTTATGAAATAATAAATGCAAATAGTGAATTTTTAAAATGGATAGATGATAACACCAAATAAAGAATATTTTAAATAAAGGAAAGCATAATTGGGCAAAAAGTATATTTCTATTGTTCGTGTTATAACATTTTTCTCTAGCATTATAAAACAATACTTTCAAGTATAATTATACTTAAATTAGGTATGAATATATATGAAAGGCGATAACATGAACAGTAGAAATAAGTTGTATAAAAAAGAAAACAAAACCATTCCAAAGTCTATAAATATTGATGATTCCTTATATGAAAAGATAAGAAATGCAACAGAAAAAGTCTATGATGCAAAATTAAGTGATATTATCAATGTTGCAATGGAAGAGTATATTGAAAGAAATAATCCAACATACTATGCAAAACCAAAGACAGAATCGGTAACATATAGAAATTTAATGTTAAGGAAAAGTAATATAAAAAAGTTTAATGAATTTCATCAAAAGACAGGAATTTCGTTTACAAGATTGGTAAATGGAGCAATAAAGGAATTTTTTGAGAATTAATAAAAAATATTGATATTGGTAATTAGGAGGAGTGCGATATATCCTCTTTTTTGTAATATTTTTGTAACAAAAATGTAATATAAATATAAAGAAAATACATGGTCTGTATTGTTGTATTTTTATTGATTTTATGATATAGTATTTCCTGTAGAATTATAGTACAAAGGAGCTTTTTATGGAGAAGTTAGATTTACAAATTTTTAGAGAATTAAAACAAGAAATTGTAGATATGATTACTAGATTACAAGAGGCAGATGAAAGAGGAGAAGATATTCCTGAAGAAGAAGTACAAAAACAATTAGATAGATATAAAGAAATTATTGATACTTTATCACAATATGATTTGAGTGATATAGATTTTGAAGAATGGAGAGGAATGTACCTTCTAGTACAAGATGATATACCTATTGATTTTTCAAAGACAAAAGCAAATTTAGACTTTTCAATAATAGGATATGAAAGTTGGAAAGCCACTCCTAATCTAAAAAGTTGTCAAATTAAAAATTTTGATTTTGAAAGATATGAATATAGCCCAGATATGTTTGATGAAGAATTTAGAAAAGAAAATGAGGGAAGATTTTTAAGCCCAGATATACCTGAGGATGTTGCTGAAAGATTTTTTGAGGGAAAAATAACATTAACAGACATAAAAAATAATCCAGAATTAGCTAATAAAGTTGGGGAAAGAAATATAGACTGGAGTTTACGAGATATATATAAATTAATTGGTAGAGAAGAATTTTGCAAATTAGATGCAGAATTTATGGACAAAACAAGTCATAGTTGGAGAGAATTTCTTGAATCAAATCCTAATTTAAGAACAGCAGAAGAAATAATGCCTGTATTATATAAAACTGCAAGAGAAAAAATATTAGGATATGGTAATGATACAGATAGAATGAATCGTTTTTATCACTCTCAAGATGAATTAGGAGAAACTTTTAGACAATTAAATCCAGATTTATTTTTAAGCGATGATGTGCCTGAACATATTAGAGATAGTTATTATCATCATTCTCTATCATTAAGAGCATTTAGTGAAAATTTAGATTTTTTTGAAGGGAAGAAAATTGCACATGCTCTTTCTGAGTGGGGAGATGAAAAGAAACTAGTAAGTCTTTATGGAGATAATATATATCAATTATTTGTAGATTATAAACCTATAATGGATAAGATAATAAATGATTGGTCTACAATGCGAGATTTTGAAGTTCCAAGTGGTCCAATAACAGAAGAACAAAGGGCAGAAATAATGAGAACTACAGTATCTTCATATTTTAGAGATATTGATAGAATAGAAGACTTGTCAATGCTTAAGATGGTAATGGATTTTGTACCTTTAGAAGATTTGCAATTTTACAATGACAGAGCTACTACAATTTTAGGAAAATATGATATAGATGATTTAATAAATGCTGGTTTGGATTTTCAAATATTCCATAGTTCAGAGGGACATATTACTAACCTAGATCAAATAAAAAAATTATCTGATACTATTGAACCAGAAGATTTACCATTGTTATTAAGTTATGCTGATGCACAGAGAATTGAAAAATATGGTATAGATACACTTATTGGATATGGAATAAAAGATTTAAGTGAAGTATCACAACCTATAACTGATTTACAACAAATAAAAGAAATGCTAGAAGAAAGACCTATAGAGTTAATTAATTTAGGAGGATATTCAGAAACATATACTCAACTAATTGAAAAATATGGTGTTGATGCACTTATTGAATACGGAATAAAAAATGTATCTGAATTGACAGAAACAACAACTGATTTACATAGAATTAAAGAAATGCTTGAGAAAAGACCAGCAGAATTAATCAATATGGGTAGAGATTCTGATAAGAAAATCGAGTTTATCCAAAAATATGGTATTGACAATATAATTGCTTTAGATGAAGAAACGGGAGGCATGTTTTCACATTCATTATGGGAAAATGATATATACCTTTTAACAATGGCTACTGCTGAAGGAATAACACCAAAGTTAGAAACGGATAAGCAATTAACTTATGAACAATTTAGAGATAGAATGTATGAAATACTATTACATGCTAGAGATGAAAGAGGATTATTGACTTCACGAGATTACCAAGATTACGACTTTATTCAAGGCAAATTTAGAGAAGATCACCCAGAAATATTTATTGATGGGGAAATCTCAGATGAAATAAAAAGAGACTTTTATACTAGACACATGACAGCAGAATTGGTAAGACAAAATCCAGAACTTATACAATTATTACAAGGAAAAGATTTAAGTAGAGCATTTCCAAAAGATATGATAGCTGGAATTAGTTTATCAATGAAAGATAAAGATGGGAATATGATTGGAGGTATTCCTAATAATGTAAATATGGCACAATATCTTTCTGAAAAAATAGGACAAGAGGAATTTTTGAAAATATGTGCTGAATATGGAAAATGTTTAGATACAATAGGTTTATCAACTAAAGGTCAGATAACTCCTGAAAATATTAGAGAAACAATAGAACAAGCCATTTATAAAGGCATAAAAGAAAAAGGAATGGAATATTTTGAATTTTTACCATCTAGTTTTCAAGAAAAGCATCCCGAATTATTCCTTCCAAAAGATATTGATGAAGAATTAAGATCAAAATTTTATAAAGGTACTATTACTTTTGAAGATGTAAGGAAGAATCCACAAATAAAAGATTTATTGCTTACAAAAGATATTAGTGTAGGTTTTGGAAGAATTAAGTATGGACAACCAATGCTTGGCAGAGGTGGGCAAAGATATGTTAATCCAATGTGGGGAATTTTATCTGAACAAGAAATAATGGACTTTGCTGAAAGATATGGAAAATTCTTCAGTAATATAGACCAAAGCATTTTTAAAGATGGTCAAAGTCAAGAAGAACGAGAAAATGCAATTCAAAATAATATAGAAGAAAACATATTAAATAGAAAATCAGCCTATGATGAATCCATACCAGAATTTTTCAAGCAAAGACATCCAGAAATGTTTTTAGATGAAAATGCACCAGAAGAATTAAAAAAGGCATTTTATGATAATAGAGCTAGTAATAGAGGATACCTAAATATAAGTGGCGATGTTATAGATATTAATTTTGCAATGATAAAAGAACATCCAGAATGGAGAGAATTTTTACAGGGAAAAGATTTAAGTAGAGCATTTTCAAGGGAGTATAGTGAACTATTTAAAAGATTTGATAGCAGTACACTTATGAAGTTAGGAACAAGAAATCCAGAAACTATAGAAAAAATGGTACAAAGTCGTAAAGAAGAATTATTAGAAAATTGGTATAAATCAACTGGAGGAAAATTTGTACCACATCATGTTGTTATGCTAAATTTCCCAGAGGGAGAGATAGATAGTTTTCTTGGCAATAGCAAAAGATGGTCGCAATTAATGAGAATTGAAAATTATAACTTAAATGATGATGGAAAAGCTGCTATATTAAAAGCTGCATATGCTATGGGAGTATTTCAAGGCGATGATGATGGATTTAATAAGACAATGAAATTATTTACTGATATTCCTCAAGAATTAACACAGGAAGAATATGAAAAAGTAGAGAAAATGTTTGAAAGATTTGGCCCAGATGGAAATGTATGGGGAGATATTTCATATGATGAAGATGCTGTAAAATCATTTAGAAGTGCATATACTCCAAGAGCAGATGGAAAATATGTATTTAGTATGGACAAGCAGAAGAATAAAGATGTTGTAAAATTAATAAGAGGAATATTAGAACATTCTAATATTGACAGAATTTTAACACCAATAAAGGCACATCAAATGTTTGATTCTTTTGCAATGGAATATAATCCTGACTTTGCTAGATTTTTTAACGAAAATGTTGAAGAAATTTTATCTAATCCAGAATTTACTAAAGATATTGCTACAATACAAAGACAGTTTAGTGATATTGTGAGAACAAATGCTGGTAGAAGATTAACTTTAGATGTAGCTCAAGACTACATTAAGAGCATTGCATACACTGATATAGAAATAGGAAATGAAGGAGTTGCAGAACAAGCTAAAATAGCTGGATATTCTCAAAAAGATTTTGAAGCAATACAAAGTCTATTTAATGAGGGCGAAGTAAGAGATTTTTCAAGTATTCCAAGAATACAAGGAAGTACAAAAGGATACACTTATGAAATGCTTAGATGTGATGATCCTTTAGCATTAACAATTGGAACTCTTACAGATTGTTGTCAAGAAATACATGGAGCTGGTCAAACAAGTATGGAACATAGTGTTGTATCTCCAGATGGTAGAGTATTCTGTGTGAGGGATGCAGAAGGAAGATTAGTTGCACAAAGTTGGTTTTGGCGAAACCAATATACAGGTTGTTTTGATAATATTGAAATACCACATAGAATTTTCGAGTTATATGAAAAACAACATCCTGATGTAGGAAGAAAAGGATTGACTGCTGATGTATTAGAAGTTTATAAAAAAGCAGCTCAAGATTTAATGCAAGAAGATGCAAGAGTATATCAAGAATTATTGGAAAATGGAACTATTACTCAAGAACAATATGATGCTCTACTATTAGGAAAAGTAACAATAGGATTAGGTTATAATGATATTGCAGATGCAATACAAGCTGATAAAACGATACATAAAGAAACTGATAAAGTTGGAGTAAAAGGAACAGAGAGATTACCACACCCATATACAGATGCAAGCACACAATATACAATTGCAGAAAGGGAAGGAACTGTAAAATCAGAACACGAAAACTTATATGTTCATCAAGATGATGTACCTGTGTATGATGGAACAAATATGTCTAGTACAGTCCTTTTAACAATGAAGAGAATGGAACAAGCAACAGACAGAGAAAATTTAGCTTATTTAAGTGAAAGAAGTGATGAATCAAGTCTTCCAAGATCTCAAAGAATTATAAATAGCATAGCAAGAGAATATGGACTTGATCCAAATGATACACGAGTAATGGCTACAGCAAGAATTGCTCTTATATATAGCAAAGACAAAGATAATAAGGTAAGAATAGGCGAATTATTATCTTCGCCATTAAAGGAAGGATTAACTGAAGAACAGACACAAAAAGCCACAGCACATATAATGCACCAAGTTAAAAAAGCATTAAAACAAATAGGAGTGCAAGATTCTGAAGTTGATTTATCATCATTAAGTGAAGAACAACAACAGATGCTACAATCTGTTATGCAAGAAATAGAAAAAGAAAATGATGAAAGAGGTGAAAGATAATATGGATAATATAAGAGAAATATTAGGAAATGCAACAATGGCTTATACTAATATGAATGCAAATATAGATGGAAAAAAAGTAGCTCAAAATATATTTGAATTATTAGATGAGAATAAGGAAAGTATTGAAAAAGCAAATAAAATAGATGTAAAAAATAATAATGGATTTAAAATAAACTTTGATATGTTTCAAAAACTAAATAATGAAATAAATGCTATTGAAGATGTTTATAGAAAAGTTATATCTATGAATCAAAATAAAAATAATTATTTAGAGGGAAAGCAAACAGATAATTTAGGAACTATATGCCTTGTTTATGATGGAAACACATATTGCTTATTAGAATTAGTTTTAAAAGCGATATTGACACATAATAGCATAATTATAACAAGCGAATCTGATTATATGAAAGCTACAAATGAACTAATAGTAATATTAATTCAAAGAATATTAGAGGCATATAACATAGATAAAAATTTAGTACAAATACTATACACAAGCAGAATAGAAGAATTACTATCAAATAGTACAAGTATAAATAAAGTATTTGCTATTGGAAATAAAAGTTTCCAAGATAGAATAAGAAAAGTATCAAAAGTTGAAATTGTTTGCAAAGGATATAATTATTTTGACTTATATATTGAAGACTTAACCAATTTATCTTTCATCAAAAAAATAGTGAAAGAAGAAGAAAATATAGATATATATGTAAAAAGTGGTTTAAAAGTACCATTTGATGATTATATTGAAGTAGAAGATATTGATGAGGCAATAGCACAAATAAATTTTAATACTTCAGGATATAGTAGTAGCATATTTACAGATGATAACCAAAATGCATCAGTATTTTTAAGGGAAGTGAAAGCAGATAATGTATCTGTTAATAGTAGTCCTTTAATTGAAAATATTGTTGATGTAGATATTAATTTACTTCTAGCAAGAAAGAATATGTTTTATCCTAATCCTTTAGCAGAAGGAACAGGAAAAAATAAGTTTGAATTTCCTACAGCAAAGGCTATTCTTGAAAAAAATAAAAACAGAGAAGAACAAGCAATGATAGAAGAAATGCAAAAAGAAAATTCCAAATTAAAAGCAAGTAGGGAGCAATTACAAAAACAAGCTAAAATGCAATTAGGCCAAAAAGAAATGGAAGTAAACGATTTAAAGAGACAATTATCTGAATCTCAAAGTCTTGCTAATAAATATATGAATATCTTTAGAAAATCATTTTTTAGTAGATTATTTAGTGGTTTGAGAAAAGAAGATATTGAAAATGATACAAAATTGCTTTCATAAACACATTAAAAAATCATAAGACAAGAAGAGTAAAAGATGAAACATATCAATAATCTTCTTGTCTTCGTTAATAAGTGAGGTATAAATGAAGTTATCAGAATATTGTGATAAAAAAGAAACTTTATGGTATAAAGAAGAACAAGAAAAAGTTGAAAAATTAATTAAATATATAAATAACAATATAGATGATGACTTATTTAAAATTGCTAATACTAACGATAGTCCGGAAGTATTTAATAAATTAAAAGTATGGCTTTTTAAATTCTATAATAAACAATTATTAGATGGACTAAACTATATTGGAGCAGATTATGAAAGATTTAAAAAAGGCTTGATATATTCCTTGATATTAGGAATAACTAGAAATAAATCAAATACAGATTTATTATACGATGTTTTAAAATCAGCTAATATTATAGAAAAAATGATTGTATATGCAGATGATACTTATGAAATTATTTCAAAAGACTTTGGAAAGATACAATTTATAAAAGCAGAAGATAGCTTTATAAATGATAGAGAAACTTTAGAATTTATAAACAAATTAGGAGATAAAATTCAAGATGGATGCCACGAAATTTCATTTTATTTAATAGAAAAATATGAAATATTTAAGGCAGTAACATCAATATGTAAAAAAGGTCTAGATACTAGTTATTATCATTCATTTATACTTGATGATGAAAATAATGTTATTGATTTTACAGCTAATTTAATTATGCCGAAAGAACAATATTATTTATTGCAAGAAGTTAATGAATTAAATTGCATAAGTTATAAAGAATATTTAGAAGAAAAAGATAATTCTATAAAGTTTGATGAAAGTAAAACATTATATAATCTTTTAAGAAATGCAGTATATAAACAATATTTAAAAGAAAATAAAGCATAATAATAACGGTTATTTTAAATTATAGATTGGAGATAAGATGGATTTAGAAACAAAAAAACTAATTGATAATGGAACTATAATATGTGGAAGAATAATACAAGAAAATGGAATTGTAAGATTCGAAAGAGTAGAACCATCACAAATAGACAGTATTCCAGAAGATGAAAGAGGATTTGCAACAGCATCTATGGGAAGAGCTATCTTTACAATTGATAAAGATGGTTCAATTCACAATTTTAAAGGTGTTGATTCACATTTATCTACATCAGAGTTAGGTCCAATGGACTTGGTAAATGCAAGATCTATTGAATATGCTCCAAGAACAGATGGATATAAAGTTAGTGCAGTAGTTTTTAATGATAAAAAACCAGAAATTAGAATTAATGGAACATCTCCATTGGAAGATATAGAAATTGAGGGAGATATAAATAAAAGATTAGCAGAAATGGGAATAAAAGTTCCTACTATTAGCTATATAAGAGAAATACCACAGGATTTTAGTATTAAATATGGACTTCCAATAAAAGTAGATGGTAGTTTAGATGAGTTTGAATCTGATTATGCAGTTGAAGATGATGAACGAAAAAAGAGATTGGGAGAAATTTATGGTAGTAGATATTCGCAAGAGCTAGGAGAAAATCAAAGACCAGAAAGTATGAGAGAATATTTGCAAAGAATTGGATTTTTATCATCTCCAGAGGTTCAAGCAAATATAGAATCATTAGGGTATTCAATGCAAGATTTTATTGAAGCAGTTGATAGCTCTTATTCAAGAGGTCAAAGATATGGTCAAGCCGAAAGAATTATGGATAGTCCTTTTAGAATTTCAGATTTAGAAACTTGTTTAGCAAATGGTAACACAGAACAATTACGAACTATAATGGACTTTTCAGAAAAGCAAAATGGTAATTTTACAGAGCAATTAGCAGAAGTTTTTGGAAAAAACATAGCTACACTTATGAGCAATGGTTGGGAATGTGAAAACTTAATACATAGACAAGATTTTTCACTTACAGGAGAGTTTTGCGATGATTCGTATTTTAATATATTTGAAAAACAAGCAGAAATGAAAGAAAAATATAAAACAGAACCATACAAGGCAGATGCATTAATGGGAGAAATAAGGCGAAAATATACAGGACAAGTTATGCACATTGCATCATGTATTAAAGTTGTTCAAAATGCTATGTCAATGACAGGTAAAAATCAAGAACAAATTGATAGCATATTAGAAACATTTGTAGGAAGTTTTACTAATAATTTAGATTTACAAAAAATAGGACAGTTATTTCAAATTGATGAAAAGGCTGTAGAAGAAGTTCTAATGAGAGAATTTAGTGTAGGACAAAATTGGACAGAAAAAATGGCTGGACAAGATCGAAAAGAAGGTTTAGTTATTGATGAGGCAATATATAATTCACATATTGGAAATGAAGAATTTTATGCTAAAGTTTCTGGAATGATTACTGAAAGAATAAGGTCAAGACAAGTACAAAGAGGTAAAGATGGATTTTCAGATTGTATAGAAGATGATAAAACAAGGTTATCTAATATGCAAAATGCTACTAGAACAACTAGAAATAATGTATTAGGAGATGTTAATATAGAACATACTAATGATGAACAAAATTTAGAATAGGGGTTAAAAATGGTTAGTGTAAAAGATGCAAATGCAATGGCAGAAGTTATTTATTATTTAAAAGGAATAAGACAAGAAGATGTAGATAAAATACCTAAAAAATTCATACAATTTCTTAATGAAAATGCTTCAAAAGAATATATATGCAATTTCGATTATAACAAACCTTTAAAAGAACTACATATCCTTGATGAAACAAGAGGTATAATAGGAATGATATGCTATAATTATTGGTGTGTTACAGAACAACAAAAAGAACTATATTTAAAAAGGTTAAGTCAAAACGAGCAACAATACCAAGAAATTTTACACGAAAAATACAATCCTGATAATTTATTTAAAAATCGTAAGCAAGAATCTGTAGAAAAAACACAACATACTGCTAATGAGGTTGCTATGGTCGAATATAAAGAATCAGTATTTAAAAGATTTATCAATAAAATAAAGGATATATTTCATTTAGGATAAGGAGCAATTAAAATATGGAAAAGAAATATGTAAGAGTTATGGACGGACTAAAATCAAATGCAGGTGGATTTGAATATAAATTAAATAAAATTAATATAGCAAATGTATGGAATCAAAATACATATAATCCTAAAGAAATGGGAGGTTTTAATTTTTCAACTACTGATAAAATATTAAGATGGTTACATAGAGGAGATACTATCTATAATGCTTGTAAATAATTTTACATTATAATTTAATAAAATAATTTAATAAATTTT
>HF999512.1 GCA_000434015.1 Clostridium sp. CAG:571 | reverse complement strand
GGGTAGGACCATATATGTATGGTTTTATATTTTGTTCCTATTCCTTTTTGCACAAAACTTTGATTTTGCGCAATGTTTAATATTCGATTTTTTGCTTATCTTTGTCTATATTTCCTATCCTCTCCTATACTAAAAATTGCCTAGAAAATTTCTTCATAGGCAATGACTTTTATATTTAATTTGATAATATAATTAAGCATCTTTATTATTAAAATAAAAATATATTTTTTACTATATTAAATCTTTAACAAATCATTTAATTCTTTAAAGTCCTCTGAATCATCAATTTTTTCTTCATAATATTTATTATCTTTCCAGTAACATTTTAACCCATAAGCATTTATGTTATGATATGAAGCATCGCTTGTTATTAATCTATATTTATTATCAATTATTTCTAATGCTGTGCAATTTGACAGTAACAATCCTACTTTTTTGTTATTTTTTAATAACTCTTTTGCAGATTCTGCTCTTCCTCTTTCATCACAATGTGGCACAAGGTATCCATCAATAAACCCTAAACACTCTACATCTATAAATGGTTGATTGTTACCATTTTGTATCTTTAATGAATCCGAATTACATAACGAAAACCAACAATTAGCTCCTGCAGATATACCACACATTACCTTTCCTTTTTTCCAAGCATCTCTCAATACTTTATCAAAGCCTGTTTCTTTCCATAACTTAATCATATTAAAAGTATCTCCTCCACCTTCATATATGATATCTGCCCAATCAATCAATTCCTCAACTTTATTTTTGTCATTAAGCTCATTACTTTTTAAGTCTTTGCAATGACAGTTATATAATTTCCCATATATATCAACCATCGTTTGAAAATATACTTCTTGTCTTTCTAATGGTTGTGAATGAGCAATTAAAAGAAAGTTAGGATGTTCCTTTTTAGTTAATTTTATTATTTCTTTATCCATTTTTTCTAACTCATAGGGATACATAGTTCTTGTTCCATCACTTTTTAATCTACCGTTTTCTCCCCCACCTACTGCGACTATTTTTTTAGTCATAAATTTTTCACCTCTTTTATTATTTAAAATTCTGTTTCAAAAATTTGTGCAGGTTTCATATCTCCACAATTACAAATAGATTGAAATGCTATTTTATGTGCTACTATGATAACTGTGTCATATGTATCTTTATACTTATCAATTACAGACATAACTCTGGTTCTTAAGTGTTCTTTGGTTTCCCATTTTTTGGGTTCATTATTAGGATACTTCCCATTATTTTCAACATACTCTTTGTAGTATTCTATCATCTCATCAGAACCGTTTATATTGATATGTAAGATCTGGTTGCCATTCCATGATATCTGATTCCACCACAATATCAATCCCAGTCTCTTTTGATATAATACTTGCTGTTTGCAATGCTCTGGTATATGGAGAAGATATGATAATTTGTGCATCTTTTAATCGCTTGTCTTTTGCAGTTTCTATAACTTCTTCAATTTTTTCAGTTTTTAAAGGTGCAAAGTCATGACCTTGTCCAATAAAGCCATGAGTATCTCCATATGTATAATCTGGTTTTCCATGTCTTATAAAATAAAATTTTGCCATATTTATTTACCTCCACACTTTTTTTATATTTTATAATATAATCCTATTATCTAGCAAGTCAAATACAGAACAATTTACTTTTATTCTTATATTTAAACATCGGAAAATAAATATGAGAAAACAGCTTTTTTAAAGATTTACTGTATATGACAAGAGTTTTTGTAGTGTATATATGCTTTACTTTTGATTTTTATAAAAGAAATGCCCAAGACTCCGAATCCGGATCTTGAGCATTCTTGCATTCCCGAAACTTAAATATTGCCGAAGTTATCCTTTTGAGTTTTCCTTAAACGCTGAGGTTACATATACTCTAAAGTAGCCATCAAAGCAGGCTGCGGCAGGTGCACTTCTGTTAATTTCGGTGCAGTTGTTAGACTTTTCGAAGTTTGCAAGTTGTTCTTCGAGTTCCATCACATTGGGAGCTTCGAATGTTTGAAAAAAACTCTTCTTATCGCTAACTCCGAAATCGTCTAAGTTTGTGAATTTTTTCATTGTTTTTCCTCCTCTGGAAAATCAATCCATTGGCGAATTCACAAAGAGTAGGATTGAAAACCTTTTTTATTGGTTAAAGTTCCTCATTAGTCTATATTACTATATTATCAGACATATTTTAAAAGTTTACTCATATTGAATATAAAACAAGTGTATGCGTTTTAAAAATTTTCTATTTAAATCTTTTTAAATACAAATCTATTTTATCAATGAATTCTTCATTTGTTTTAGTTGAGACCATTTGACTAATTAATTGATCTGTAACATCTGCAACAGGTAAGCTATTCATAGCTTTTCTTAAT
Source organism: Clostridium sp. CAG:571 (assembly GCA_000434015.1). Taxonomy (GTDB): domain Bacteria; phylum Bacillota; class Clostridia; order TANB77; family CAG-508; genus CAG-492. Next base: position 13,269 of record HF999512.1, on the reverse strand, counting down.
GCATAAACTGTTTCTAGTTCTTTTGGAGTTTGCAATAAATCTTCTCTTCTTGTTCCAGATTTATTGATATCAATAGCAGGAAAAATTCTTTTTTCAGATAACTTTTTATCAAGTACAACCTCCATATTTCCTGTACCTTTAAATTCTTCAAATATAACTTCATCCATTCTACTTCCTGTTTCTATTAAGGCTGTAGCAAGAATAGTTAAACTTCCGCCGTTTTCTATATTTCTAGCTGCACCAAAGAATTTCTTTGGTTTATGTAGTGCTGCTGGATCAAATCCTCCAGATAGAGTTCTTCCTGATGATGGAATAACCAAATTATATGCTCTTGCAAGTCTTGTAATACTATCTAGCAAAATTACTACATCTTTATTTTGCTCAGTTAATCTTTTTGCTCTTTCTAATACCATTTCTGCAACTTTCACATGATGTTCAGGCAATTCATCAAAAGTGGAATATATTACATCGCCTTTTATAGAACGTTTCATATCTGTTACTTCTTCTGGACGTTCATCTATTAATAGTACTATTAGTTCAACTTCTGGATTATTAGCTGAAATACTGTTAGCAATTTTCTTTAAAAGAGTAGTTTTTCCAACTTTTGGTGGTGCAACAATCATTCCTCTTTGACCTTTTCCAACAGGGCATACTAAATCTATAAGTCGCATTGCAAAATCTGTAGGATTGGTTTCTAATTTTAATCTTTCGTTAGGGTATATAGGTATAAGGTCATCAAATTTTTTTCTTTTATATGCCATTTCTGGAGCTTGTCCATTAACTTCTCCTACATATATTAAAGCTGGAAATTTTTCTCCTTCTTTAGGTTGTCTTGCAATTCCTTTTATTTTATCACCTTTGTCTAATCTAAAACGTCTAATTTGAACAGGAGAAATATATACATCTTTAGGACTAGATAAATAGTTCTCTCCTCTCAAAAATCCGTAACCATCTGGTAATACTTCTAATATTCCTTCAACAATTTCATCATCTGCATTTGTTATTTTGTATGCACTCGCATCATTTGATAGATTATTTACTTTTGAATTTTCTTTTTCTTCTTTTGGATTTAAGTCAGATAATATATCAATTAAATCTTCTTTTTTTAATTTTGATACATTTTTAACACCTTTTTCTTTTGCTAATTGACGTAATTCTACTAAAGTGCATTTTTCGAAATCCATAAATAGGCCCCCCCACATAATTAATATTTAATTTTTATTATTACATTTTTGGAAATTTATTAAGAATTAAATTAATAGAAAAAATTTTATTTACAAGAGACTTTTAGTCTCTTGTAAACTAATTACCAATATCATAAAAAATTCTCTCATTTGGTAAGTACATTCCTAGTTTTTCTCTTGCTACATCTTCTATATATTCGGTTGAATCAACATTTTCTTTTACTTGATTAAGTTCTTGATTAGTTTCTTGTTCTTGTGCAATTTGTTTTGTATAAGTTTCTTCTTCTTTTTTATATGTATTTAATGTTTTTTGCTGCGTTATGAGTGTATATATTACATATATACTTATACACAATATAAACATTTTTTTATATGGTTTTTTTAATTTCTTCATATGTAAGACTTCTCTCCAATTTTAATATAAATAATATCTTAATAATATTTTTCTACATTATAAAGTAAAATCCTTCTTTTCTTTATAATTTTTTCTTTTTTTCTTTGATATATTAACACTTTTTAATATTTTTGTCAAATTTTTCAAAAAACTTAAACAAAATTTGCGAATATTTATAGTAATAAAAGAAAAAGGTTTTAAAAGTGTCTTTTGTAAAATTTTAAATATTATTTTTATAGGGTAAAATACTACGTATAAAATTTTTAATATAATAAATTTTATAAATCCGAATTGTTTTTACATTTAATTTTATAAAATATTTACTTATTGTAAGAAAATAAATAACAATTCCTATAATTAGGCTAACAAACATATATATACGTAACTGGCCAAAACTATATTTAAATATTATATACAATAAAAATAACCCTGTTAGTATCCAAAATAAAATATCTTCTATATATGTTATGATATCAGGAGTTTTAAATGACTTTCTGAGTATTCTAAATAAATCAAATAGAATTCCAATTACAGCTCCACTTAATATAAATACAAACAATGTATATAATTGGTTTATAGAATTCTCCATTTAAAAAACACCTACTTACTATTTAAAAATCTTATTTAAAAAACTACCGCCTTTTTTTTCATCATCTTTTTCGCTATATCCAAGATTGATTATTTCTCCTTCTACAATTACTTCTTCAGTATCTATACTTAATTTATTTATTTTTAAATTTTCTCCTTTTATAGTTAACAATCCAAGTTCTGTTTCTACAATTACTATTTGATCATCAAAACTGAGAACATCAAGTACTCCTGAGATACTTAATTTTTCTCTATTTTCTAAAACTATATTTTGTATTACATTAGAAGATAATGCTTTCCTTTCATCTATAGCCATTTTTATCACTCCTTACTTTTTTTCCTAAAATATATATATTCAAAGTTTGTCTATTTTAGAACTAAAAAAATAAATAGAGATAACTTTTTATCTCTATTTATTGCTAAAAATATAATTTTCTATCCTAATTAGTTATGATAAAACTAATTAACTTTAACAAATGTGACAAATAAGGATGCTCAATTCTTTGTCATAGATTTCGTTTTAAACTATTAATTTTGTATGCAATTGTTCTAATATTGAATTGCTTATTTTTTCTTTAAAAGTTATTGCTATTTTTGATTCATTTGTTTCTAAGCTAATAGGTTCCAATTCATTTATTTTTAATATATCTAATGTTTGTCTTAAAATTTTATCATCATTCATTATTCCATGACCAATAATTGCTATTCTTGATATATTAGAAAAGGTAGAATTAAACATTTTTAATTCGGTTTCTAATATATTCTGAAACTTGTTTAAATACACTGATTTCATAGTAAAGCTTACATCTAAACTATGAATACTAGAATTGATGAAGTTTGCTAAAATAATTCCATTATCCAATAAACAATTATAAATTTGATTAAATAATTGAATAGAATAATTTTCATATTTTAAATTTACTAATATAATATCATCATTTTTTACTATACTTTTAACTTTTGTATCTTCAATAATTTTATCTTGTATTATAGTTCCAGCTTTATTATTAAATGTAGATTTTGTAATAATTGGTATTTTAAATTTCTGTCCTACTTCTATACACCTATTATGTAGGACTTTTGCACCTTCACTTGCAATGTCTAGCATCTCTACATAAGATAATGTTTCTAATTTTTTTGCTACAGTTACTTTATTTGGATCTGTAGTATATATTCCATCTACATCAGAAAAAATATAGCAATGTTTTGCATTTAAAGCACTTGCAACTGCTACTGCTGTTGTATCAGATCCGCCTCTACCAAATGTTGTTATATCCATATTTTCATTTATTCCTTGAAAACCTGCAATAACAACAATTTTTCTTTTGCTTAATTCATCTGTTATTCTATTTGTATCAATATTTTGAATAATAGCATTTTGATTTGTTTTGTTAGTAAAAATTCCTGCTTGCCATCCAGTTAATGATATACATGGATATCCTAATCTGTTTAATAATATACTTAGTTTTGAAATTGATACTTGTTCTCCAGTACTAAGTAAAACATCTAATTCTCTATCATTTGGAATACTAGATAATTCGTAAGCTTCTTTTAATAATTTATCTGTTGTTTTTCCCTGTGCCGAAACTATAACTACTATGTTGTTCTTTTGGTTATATAGTTCTATTATTTTATCAGCCACTATGTTTAATTTAATATTGTCTGCTACAGAGCTTCCACCAAATTTTAATACTATCGTGTCCATATTCTAGGCACCTTCTTTTTTATAAAATTGATAATTAGAGTTAATTATAATTCTAATTATATTTTATTATATTTATATTTATTCTAAAATGTGATTATTTTATTTTTAAACATACAACTACTATTAAAGCAATGATAAATATTATAAAAGCTGAACTTTTTAATATCTTCTTGAATAGTTTATATTTTTCATATTTAACACATTTTGCTTGTTCTTCATTACTTATCACAAAATTATCTAAAAATTCTTTTAATTTTTCTTCTTTCAAAAACATAGTTGAAAAAGATAGTTCTTTTAAAAAGTTCATGTTATCTACGTATCGAATAACCAAATTGTAATTAATCATTGGAATTAAATCATTTGCAGTAAAATCTTTTGATAAATATATATTAGCAATTCTACTATATGGTAATTCAAACTTTTGAAAATTGAATTTAAGTGATAAAGAGTTTTCCTTGCATTTCATACTATATATGTTTGATACAATAGATAATAATGCAATAAAAGCAAAAAATGCTATTACAGAGAATAATACTTTTAAATCTTTATAAAATGTAAAAATTATTATTGCTAATATAATTAACGTAGCTGCTAAATATTTTTTCCAATTTTCTTTTATTACCTTTATAGGAGCAGACTCAACTTCTACATTTTCATTTTTTATATCTACTATTTGACAATACTTTCTTTCTTTATTTTCTTTATATATATCTTTAGTTTTCATATTTATACCTCTTCTTTATCTATTTTACTATTTTTCTTAAGATATTCTTCAATGAATCCATCTATATTTCCGTCCATAACATCTTGAACATTTCCGAATTTCATATCCTGTTCGATGATCTTTTACTAGCGTATATGGGCAAAAAACATAAGATCTTATTTGGCTTCCCCACGCAATATCTCTTTGCTCGCCTTTTAAATCCTCTATTTTTTCTTTATGTTCACGTTCTTTTAAATCTAACAATTTAGATTTAAGCATTTTCATTGCTGTTTCTCTGTTTTGAATTTGAGAACGTTCAGATTGACAAGCTACTACTGTGTTTGTTGGAATATGAGTTATTCTTACAGCAGATGATGTCTTATTTATATGCTGTCCTCCTGCTCCAGAAGCTCTATATGTGTCTACTCTTAAATCATCCGGATTTATTTCTATTTCAATGTCATCTGTTATTTCTGGTAGAACTTCTAATGATGCAAAAGATGTATGTCTTCTTCCGCCTGCATCAAAAGGTGATATTCTTACTAATCTATGAACACCTTTTTCAGCTTTTAAGTAACCATATGCATATTCCCCTTCAATAAGAGCTGTAACACTTTTTATACCAGCTTCATCACCTTCTAAATAATCTAATTCTTTTACTATATATCCATGACTTGTTGCCCACCTAGTATACATCCTGTATAACATTTCTGCCCAATCTTGAGATTCTGTTCCACCTGCTCCAGGATGAAGTGTTATAATAGCATTATTTTGATCATATTTTCCAGATAGAAGTGTTTTTATTTCCAAATTTTCTATATCTTTTTCTATTTTTTTTGTACCAACCAAAATGTCATTTATTAAAGATTCATCGTTTTCTACTAGTAGCATTTCATTCATTTCTTCTAGATTTTCTAATTCTTTTTCTATTTTTGTAAAATTATCTTTTTTATCTTTTAAAATTTTTATTTTTGATAAAACTATTTTTGATTTTTTTGAATCATTCCAGAAGTTTGGTTCTAATGTTTTATTTTCCAATTTTTCTAATTCTTTTTCTATTTTAGATATGTCAAAGGGACTCACCAATGCTTTCTAATCTAGATTTTAAGGATTGTAAATATCTTTTATTTTCTTCTAATTCAATCATTCCTCTCTCCCCTTTCTCTATGTTTTTAGTGTATCATAAGCAATTATCTTTTTCAATCTTAAAAATGTAAAAAGAGTACAAAATATATTTTGTACCCTTCTATTTATATACTTTCAGTATTTTCTTGATTAATTTCAGTTGATTTTTTTATTTCTTGTAGTTCTGCATTATCTTTTTTTGTTTTATGTATTTGTTTCATTACAAATCTTGCGATTGGCTGAGCAAGTAGTATTTCACACCAAAATGCTACACAAAAATTTCTTGGCCAATGCTCAGCAAATGTAATAATTGGTTTTAAGCTTAATTTTCCGCATGCCTATCATTCCTCCCAATATTGTCATAATTGCAGACATTCCAGTTACACAAAACAAAATGTTAAATAATATTTTAGCATTAAATCCGTCACTTTCACCTGAGAATTTTGAAACTAATATAAATGAAATTTTTCCAACTATAAAATTTTCTACTAACATTGCTACAATCCAAATAATAGGAAGCATTTTTGTAACAATTATTAATGTTTCTAAATCAAACTTATTTAAACTCGTAGAAACATTTAAAATTAGCATTACGATAACTGTTATTAAACAAATTGTTCCTCCATATAAAAATCCTTCTTTTCCATTTTGTGGTAATCTTTGTTCTTTCACCTAGCTATTCTCTCCTTATCTTATAATAAATTTTCAAAGTAAAACAATAAAGAATTACTTACTTTGCAATTATTTATTATAACATAATTCAAAATTTTAATGTAATAGCTAAATTTAAAAAAATTATTTTTTTATTTTCTTTCTTTGCATATTATATGAAACTTTTGCAACTAAATTGCTTGGAAATATTTTACTGGCAAATTTAGCAAGTTTTATTTTTATTCCAGGTACTATATAAAATTTCCCCTTTAAGAACTTTTGTATAGCATATTTTGCAACATACTGACTACTTAAACCTTTTAGTGCAAATTCTACATTTGCCACTTTGTTAAAATTAGTATTAACAGGACCCGGACATAAAATGCTTATTTGTACTTTTGATTTTTCTTTTCTTAGTTCTTCTCTAATTGATTCTGAAAGCCTTACAACATAAGCTTTCGTAGAATAATATGTTGCCATTAATGGACCAGGCATAAAACCTGCAATAGAAGCTACATTTAATATTTTTCCTTTATTTTTTTCCTGCATATTTTTAAGGTATAACTTAGTTAATACATGGTATGCAACTATATTTGTATTTATCATTTGGACTTCTTTTTCAAGATTGGTGCTTATAAAATAACCACAATCTCCAAATCCTGCATTATTTACTAATATATCTATATCTTTATAATTTTTATATAATTCTTTACAATTTTCTACTGTTGATATATCTAATCCTACTATTTCTATATTAGTATTTTTTATTTCTGATTTTACTTTATTTAGCTTTTCCAAATCTCTTGCAACTAAGACTAGATCATATCCTCTTTTACTTAATTCTTTTGCAATATCTCTTCCTATGCCAGAAGATGCACCAGTTATTAAAGCTTTCATTATATAGCTTCCTTTCTATATTTTGTTTTAAAACATTGTAAATTAATTTGAAAATAAAAATTTCCACGTTTTGATTAATAATTAATATAATTTACTTTCTAATATTCTTTTTAAAAAATTCCATGGTCCTGTTTTCTCTGTAAGCCCTTCAAAATTATTAGATATTCTATTTAATATATCTTCTTTTGAAAAATATTTCACCTCTGAAACTTCTTCTTTTTGTAATTTTATTTTTGATACATCTATATCTTTTTTTATTAAGTAACATTCATTATAATGTTTATTAATTATATTTCCTTTTATATTTATCGAAGTAGATCCAACTAAATATTTTATATCATCATCATTTAAATCTAAACCAAGTTCTTCTTTTGCTTCTCTTATCAGAGCTTGTCTTCCAAATTCTCCTGAATCAACATGTCCTCCTAAAGTTACATCCCATAAATTAGGCCAAAGTTTTTTTTGTTTACTTCTTTTTTGTAGTAACACATTTGAATTTTTATCTATTATAAAAGCATATACAGCTCTATGCCATAATCCTTTTTTATGACAATCTTCTCTTGAAGCAACTTGTCCTGTGAATTCTCCTAATTCATTTAATACATCAAACTTTTCGTCCATTAATATTTGTCCTTTCTTATCTTATAAAATTTATTTTTTTAATTCTAATTCATTATTTATGCAGTCGATTGCAACTGTAGTATTTGGTAATATTTCTTGTGATAGAATTTTTTTTGCTATTAATGTTTCTAATTTTTTCTGAACAAATCTTTTTAAAGGTCTTGCCCCATATATTTCATCATAACCATTATCAATTAAATAATCTTTTGCAGATTTAGTCAATTCTAAATTAATATGTTTATCTTCTAATCTTTTCTCTAAATCTTGAATTAATAATTCTAAAATTTTAGAAATTTCATCTTTCCTTAATGGCTTATAGAATATAATTTCATCTAAACGATTTAAAAATTCTGGACGAAAACTTTTCTTTAACAATGAATTTACTTTATTTTTTGCTTCCTCAGAAATTTCACCGTTTGCCCCTATTCCCTCTAAAATATATTCAGAGCCTAAGTTGGATGTTAGTATTATTATTGTATTTTTAAAATCTACCGTTCTTCCTTGAGAGTCTGTTATACGACCATCATCTAACACTTGCAATAATATATTAAATACATCTGGATGAGCTTTTTCTATTTCGTCAAACAATACAACAGAATATGGTTTTCTTCTAACAGCTTCGGTTAATTGTCCACCTTCCTCATATCCTACATATCCTGGGGGTGCACCTATTAATCTAGATACCGAATATTTTTCCATATACTCAGTCATATCAATTCTTACAATATTATGTTCATCGTCAAATAAACTTTCCGCTAGTGCTTTTGCAAGTTCTGTTTTTCCAACACCAGTTGGTCCTAAAAATAAAAATGAGCCAATTGGTTTTTTAGGGTCACTAATTCCAGCTCTTGAACGTATAATTGCCTCAGACACTTTCTCTACTGCTTCATCTTGTCCTATTACTCTTTTGTGTAAAATTTCACTTAAATGTAATAATTTTTCTCTTTCTCCTTCAATTAATTTAGCAACTGGAATTCCTGTCCATCTTGATATTATTTTGGCTATTTCATCTTCAGTAACTTTGTTACGTAGTAAGTTATCATCTGCACTTTTTTCTTTTTCTGCCTTTTCCTCTTCTATTTTTAATTGTTTTTGTAATTCTGGTAATTTACCATATTTCAATTCTGCTGCTTTGTTTAATTCATAATTTCTTTCTGCTTGTTCTATTTGACTATTTACTTTTTCTATATCTTCTCTTAATTTTTGTACTTTTACTATTGATGCTTTTTCATTATCCCATTTTGCTTTCATAGAATCAAATTTAGTTTTTAACTCTGCTTTTTCCTTTTGAATATCTTGTAATCTCTGCTTTGATATTTCATCTTTTTCTTTGGATAAAGCTGTTTCTTCAATTTCTAATTGCATAATCTTTCTAGAAATTTCATCTAATTCTGTAGGCATTGACTCCATTTCTGTTTTTATCATACTACAAGCCTCATCTATTAAATCTATCGCTTTATCTGGTAAAAATCTATCTGATATATATCTATGTGATAATGTTGCTGCTGCAATTAATGCATTATCTGCAATTTTTACACCATGAAAAACTTCATATCTTTCTTTTAATCCTCTTAATATTGATATTGTATCTTCCACAGATGGTTCATCAACCATTACTGGTTGGAAACGTCTTTCTAGAGCTTGGTCTTTTTCAATATATTGACGATATTCATTTAATGTTGTTGCTCCAATACAATGTAATTCTCCTCTTGCAAGCATTGGTTTTAATAAATTTCCTGCATCCATTGCTCCATCTGTTTTTCCAGCGCCAACAATTGTATGAATCTCATCAATAAATAAAATTATTTTTCCTTCACTTTTTTTCACTTCTTGTAAAACAGCTTTTAATCTTTCCTCAAATTCTCCTCTATATTTTGCTCCAGCTATAAGTAATCCCATATCCAACGAAAAAATTGTACATTCTTTTAATCCTTCTGGCACATCACCTCTAACAATTCTAAGTGCTAATCCTTCTGCAATTGCTGTTTTTCCAACACCTGGTTCACCTATTAAACAAGGATTGTTTTTAGTTTTTCTTGATAAAATTCTTATAACATTTCTAATTTCTGTATCTCTTCCTATAACTGGATCTAGCTTTTGCTCTTTTGCTAATTTTACTAAATCTTGTCCATATTTTTTTAAAACATTATATGTTTCTTCTGGATTATCTGTTGTAACTCTTGTATTTCCTCTAACACTCGATAGAGCTTTTAAAAATTCATTCTTTGTTATGTTATATTTTCTAAATAAATCATTTAAATTACTATTTGCATTATCAATTAATGATAACATTATATGTTCTACAGAGACATATTCGTCTTGCATTTTATCTGCAAGCTTTTCAGAATTTGCTAAAACTATTTCAACTTCTTGTGATATATATATACTATCACTTGGTCTTGCTCCACCTGTTACTTTCGGTTTTTTATTAATTTCATTTTTTAATGTGTTTTCAAAAGTTTGAGGTATTCCCATTTTTTTTAATAGTTCTTTTATTAAACTACTATTTTGTTCTAATAACGCAAGTAATAAATGTTCTTCTTCTATTTGCGGATTCTGATTTTGAACTGCTATACTCTGAGCATTTTGTATTGCTTCTACTGATTTTTGTGTGAATTTTTGAATATTCATAATCTTCTCCTCCTATTTCATAATATAAGTTTTTATAGTATGTTATTATATGCTTTATACTATTTATTTTTATCTTTTGCAGGTATATTATACTCCTATTTTTTTTTAGTATCAATATATATAATTTTATGTTTATTGAATTATAAAATATACACTTTCAAAATTATGTAAATTATGTTATAATAATATTACTAACACATATAAAGGAGTGTATTGTATGTCATTATATTTCATGCGGCATGGAGATACTTTCTCTAAAAAAGAAAATAAAAACATGTCCGTAATTGAAGCTTCGCGATTAATTTCGCTCTCCGACCTTGGCAAAGAGCAAGTACGTAAGGTGGTTCTTCCACTTAACTTAGACTGCATTATTTTGTCTGATTCGCTCAGAACAAAGCAAACAGTTGAAATACTGCTCGAAGAAAATAATCTTTCTATTCCAGCTATTGTGGATGAAAGACTTCATCCTTGGGACTCAGGAGCATCTAACTGGGAGTCCTACTGGAATTCCTATATGGAGTTTATTGGTGGTAAGCCAAATTCCAATGTTCAGTACGAAAGCAAAGAGTCTATGATTAACAGATTGCAATCTGTTATATCAGATTATTCTGAAAAGAACATTCTGATTGTCGCACACTCAATTTTGCTTGCTACCTATTTGAAGAAAGATTTTATTCCTTTTGCCCAGATAATAAAAGTAAAATAAAAAAAAGAGCTAAACGATTTGAAGGAAATTTCAAAAAATTCTTCAAGTAATTTAGCTCTTTTTATTTTATAATTTAATTCTTTTCAAAATTATTCTTATTATAGCATCTTTTTTATAATTTTTTTATATCAGTATACATTCTTACATGATAATCATGTTTTTCATAAAAATTAATTGCTTTTTCATTATATGCAAATACATCTATTAAAACATACTCACAACCTACTTTTTTAAAATATTTTTCTATACTATTTAATAGTAGTTGCCCTATACCTTTACTTCTAGCATCCTGACTAACAATTAATTCTGTTACTTCTCCTGCTTTCGGACATTTGTAGTCTAAATAATCATACTCATCATATGGATGGATACATCCCATTATTAAACCAACAACGCTATTATTCTCAATTGCTAAATAGCATTTGCCATTATAATTATTTATCTTTTCTAAATCTATTACAGCCATTTTATCTCTGTATTCAGGATGAACTTGGTCCAAATTATCTTTATCAATTGATATTATATACTCTTCAAGTTCAACTAATAAATTTTTCACATCTTCTAAATAACTTTTCTCATATTCTATAATATTCATATTATCACCTTGTTTATAATATAAAATTTATTATCACTTAATTTTTTATGTATTTGTTTTATGTTATTAATTAACATTCTCTTCAATAAAATTAATAAATTCACTATCATCTGCCTGTCCTATTTTTTTATCTTTTTCTGTTAGATAAACATCATATTTATTTAGTTTTTTGTTAATTAATATTGAACTCAATGGGTAACCTTCTTTCATTTTTTTTGCAGGTGTATCAACTAAATAATATTCCTCTGTTATGTTTGTATATGTTGAAATTTTACCATCTTTTATAATTGCCATTCCTAATATCCACTTTGTATTTAATTTTCCATTTTTTCCATATATTTTTACAAGATTAGTATAATAATTAATCATTTCTTCATCATTTAATCTTTTTCCATTTATTCTTCTTACAAAAACGCCAGGTTGCTTATCTTCTGGAATATCATCTATATACATAGTGTCATCCATTGCCATTGTTATCATTTTAGTTGCTTCATAATATGCTTTTGCTTTTATTTTGGCATTTTCGATTGCTGTTTTCCCGTTTTCTTCTATCTCTAAACTAATGTCTATATCTTTTAATGATTTTAACAATATCCCTTTTTCTAATAACTTTTCGTAAAATCTAGCAACCTTTGATGCATTCCCTGTTGCAAATAATATTTCTTTCATTTTTGCCTCCTAATACTTTGATATCTTGTAAACTTAAATTATTATTTTAGTTTTATATTTATATTAAATAACTTTTTATTAGTTTAAGCATTTCTAAATATCTTTTTTATCATCATTTGTAACATCTCCATTACCACTTACAGGAATTGTATCACCTAAATAAGTAGGTTTGGGTTTAAATATACATTTTATAAAATCTTTATCTCGTGCTAATATTTCTCTTAATTCTCTGAAAGTTGCTCCAGAATATTGTCTTGGATCTGCGCCTAATCCATAGGCTTCCAATCCTAAACAATTTGCAGCATATAGAGCCCTATACAAATGATATTTTTGAGTAACTATTACTATTTTCTTTGCCTTAAAAATATCTCTTGCTCTATATATGCTTTCATAAGTAGAAAATCCTGCATGGTCCATAAAAATATTCTCTGAAGGTATGCCTTTTTCTATTGCATAGTTTTTCATTATATTTACTTCATCATAACTTTCTCTTCCATGGTCACCACTCATTATTATTTTATCTGACACATTATTTTGATATAATTTTATACCTTCTAATAACCTATCTTCTAGTATGGGACTAGGTTTATCTCCCCATACTCCTGCTCCTAATATAATTATGCAATCTATATCTGATAATTTGGTATAATCATTTTCTCCAAGAATTTGTTTATTTGTAGATGCTTTTACATATAAATTTATCCCTAAAACAATTATCATTAATATAGCAATAATTATTATTCCATATATTAATACTTTCTTCATAAAGCTTCTCCATAGTTTAGTAGACAAGTGCCTCA
>HF999511.1 GCA_000434015.1 Clostridium sp. CAG:571 | reverse complement strand
ATATTATGTATAATAAATTTATTTTTATTTATTATTGTCGATTAATTATTTATAAAATTATTTTTTGATATATTTTTATTTTAAAAAAAATACTATTTTCCTAAACAAAATTTCGAAAAAATTTCTTTAATTATATCTTCTGAAACATTTTCTCCAGTTATACTTCCAAGATCCGTAAGAGCTTCTTTTATATATATAGCAATAATATCTATTGGCATGTTATTATAAATAGTATCTATTGCATTTTTTATGTTTTCTTCTGCTTTACAAATTTGTTCCTTATGTCTAATATTCGTTATCATTATAGAATTATCTACTTGTATATCTTCCATATCAAATAAATTAATTATACAATTATATAATTTTTCTATTCCATCTCCGAGTTTAGCAGACATTTTCACTATTGGTGTATTTAATCTTTTTATTTCATCTTGTTTTTGTAATTGAACATCTCCTAAATCAATTTTATTTAAAACAATAATTGCATTTTTATTTTCAATCATTTTTAATATTTTATAATCTTCCTCGTCTAATTCTTTGGAGTTATCAAAAATAGAAATTATTAAATCTGCTTCATTAATTAAATTAATAGATTTATTTACTCCTATTTCTTCTATTATATCGTTTGTTTCTCTTATTCCTGCTGTATCAATTAATTTCAAAGGAATTCCCTTAATATTTATATATTCTTCAATTGTATCCCTAGTTGTCCCCGCAATATCACTTACGATTGCTCTATCTGCATTAAGAATTAAATTTAGCAAAGAAGATTTTCCAGCATTTGGTTTTCCTATTATTATTGTCTTTATTCCTTCTTTTAATATTTTTCCTGTTTTGAAAGATTCTTCTAGTTTATTTAATTTTTCTAAAACATTCTTCAATTCTTGCATTGCTCTATTGTTTGTAACTTCCTCAATATCATATTCTGGATAATCAATTGTAGCTTCTATATCCGACAATATATTCAATAAATCTTTTCTTATTATATTTATATTTTTTGATATTCTACCTTCTAGTTGTTCTATTGAAGCCTTTGCTTCCTTATCTGTTTTCGAATTAATCAATTCTATTACTGATTCAGCTTGTGATAAATCAATTCTTCCATTTAAAAAAGCTCTTTTAGTAAATTCTCCTGGTTCCGCTAGAATTGCCCCATTTTTCAAACAAACTTCTAATATTAATTTCTGAATAATTATTCCTCCATGAGAATTAATTTCACACATATTTTCCATAGTATAACTTTTTGGTTCGCAAAAAAAAGATACCAAAACTTCATCTATTATTTCATTATTATCTGGATCAATAATATACCCATACTTCATAGTATATCCTTTAATATCTTTTAATTCTTTATTTTTAGGTTTAAAAATTTTTTTCAAAACTTTAAAACAATCCTTTCCTGTCATTCTTATAATTCCAATTCCACCACTTCCCATTGCAGTAGATATTGCAGCAATAGTTTCCATATTTTTACCTCCTAATTAAAAAAGTCAAAGTTAGAAATCAGTTTAATATTATTTTATAAACTAAAATCCGAACTTTGACTTCCGATTTTTTATTAAATTATTTTTTTGAAATTACAATTCTTCTATTTGGTTCTTCACCTATGCTATGTGTATCAATTTTTTCATTTTCTTGCAATTTACTATGTATTATTTTCCTTTCATATGCTGTCATTGGTTCTAATGTAATACTTTTTCCTGTTTTCATTACTGTTTTTGAAATTTTAACCGCTAACTCTTCTAATGTCTTTTCTCTTTTTTCTCTATAACCGCCTATGTCCAAAATCACTTTTACTCTATCCTCAAATCCATTGTTAGCTATACTAGATAAGATTATCTGTAATGAATTCAGTGTTTCACCTCTATACCCAATTAATTTAGTAGCATATTCTCCGTAAAATTCAACTTTCAATTTGTTATTAATTATATCTATACTATAATTAATCTCCTTGTTTTTTAATTTTTTTATGAATTCTTCCAAAAAAATTTCTATTTTTTTTCTTCTTTCTTCAATATTGTATATTATTTTTTCTTTATTTTCTTTATCTTTATTAGATATGTTTTTTTCTTTTACTGTCATTTCTACTTTAACAACTCTTGGTGCTAAAATACTAAAAAAGCTTCTTTTTTCTGTATTTTCTAATATTTTTATTTCCACATCATTTTTAGTAACATTTAATTCCTTCAAGCCATTTTCAATTGCTTCATTTGTTGTTTTCCCTTCGGAAATAATAGTTTTAGGCATTTTCATTTTCCTCCTTAGAATTCATAATTTTTTGAATAATTAATCTTTCTACTATCATTAAAACATTACTTACTAACCAATATAAAGCTAATCCTAACGGTGCAATTACAGCTATTGATACAGACATTATAGGCATCATATATGTCATACTCTTATTCATACTTTGCATTGCTTCAATTTCGCTTGCATTTTCACCACTAGTCTCTTTTTTGTCTTCTTTATTATTTTGCATATTGGTTGTCATCTTTATAGAAACAAAAGATGATATAACATACAAAATTGGTATTATATAAACTTTATAGTCATTTAAACTTTGTGTTGGAACTTTACTTAAATCTAATCCTAAAAAGTTCATATTTAATCTCAATTTATTTAATTCATTTTTTCTGTTTTCTAATTTTTCTTTATTTTCTTCACCATTTTCTAATTGTTTCACAATATCTTGATAATCTGATTCAACCATATTTAATATAGCTATTTCTTTATATGATTTATTATTTCCTTCTTCTACTTTGTCTAAATATTCTTTGTATATATCCATATCTTGAACATGTTTCATATATGTTAAAGGTTGACTTACTAACCAAAATACCGATAATATTATAACAATTTGTATTATTGCACTAAAGCATCCGCTAAACGGATTTATTTTTTCTTTTTTATACAATTCCATTAATTCTTGATTCATTTTTTCTTGATTATTTTTATATTTTTTCTGCAATTCTTGTGTTTGTTTTTGTATTTTAGAAGTCTTTTTCATTGAACTTTGTTGACTAATCGTTATTGGTATTAATATTACTCTTAAAATAATTGAAAATAATATTATAGCTATTCCATAATTATTAAAAATATCGTAAAGAGCATTTAATACATAACCAAAAAGATTTGATAATACACCCATTATTTTCTTCTCCTTATTTTACTTTAAAGGGTCATATCCACCTTTTGAAAATGGATTACACTTTAATATTCTTTTTATTCCTAAAAGTATTCCTTTTATACAACCATATTTTTCTATCGCTTGCATTGTATAAATTGAACATGTTGGATAATATTTACACTCTATCCCCATGCATTTAAACATAGGCGAAATTATTTTCTTATATAATTTAATTATATATATTAAAATTTTCTTCATTTTTTAACATCTTTGCTTTTTTAAAAATATTTTCCATATCTTTTTTTATTATAAAATAATTAGCTTGTTTTATATCAGTTTTTTTATTCCATAAAAAAACTATATTGTAACCTTGTTTTAAAAATTTATTTACCAACCTATAATTTTCTCTAATTAATCTTTTCAATTTATTTCTTTTATTAGCTTTACAAAGTTTTGTATTAATAGCAATTCCAAGAATATTTTTTTCTTTTTTGTTTTTGTTTATGTATACTATTATTTGGTTTCCATAATACACTTTTCCTTTGTCTAAAACATTTTTAAATTCATAATTTTTCTTTAAAGTTAAAATACTTTTCATAAAACTCACTCTTTATATTAATTACAATTACAAAAAGAGCCATTAAAAAATGGCTCTAAAATTAAGCACTTAATTTTTTTCTTCCTTTTGCACGTCTTGCTTTTAAAACGTTTCTTCCAGATCTCGTCTTCATTCTTTTCATAAATCCATGTTCTTTTTGTTCTTGTCTTTTTTTTGGTTGAAAAGTTCTTTTCATCATTGCACCTCCTATTTATATAAGCCGTTAAAACGGATTATTACATTTTATCGATTAATGTTTTTTATTATACATTAATATACAGGTTTATGTCAATAGTTCAAAACAAATTTACAATAAAATTTTCTTTTTATATTGACTATTTTATTATAAGTCTGATATTATTATAGAAAATATTAGAAAATAAAGTTTCTTTCTTACAATGAAATTTATATAAAACCTTTATTTTCTGGCTTATCCATGTGTGTGGATATTTATCAACATATGTGGATAAATTTGTGGATAATCTATTTTTTCTACGTATATTTTAGATTTTTGGAAGGACTGAAATTATAATGCAAAGTGAATTAAATGAACTTTTAACTAAAGCAAAAGATCTTTTAAAAGATGAAACTACAAAAATTTCATATGAAACTTGGATAAAAAACTTAGAAATACAAAGTGCTAATAATGGTAACATAATTTTACTAGCTAGCTCAACATTTCAAAAAGACGCTATTGAGTCTAGATATCATGATCTTTTGACAAACACATTTAAGTTTATTACTAATAAAGATTGTACAGTTACTATTGTAGCAAAAGACGAAGTTCAAGAGACTGCTTCTAACACCAATACTAATGTTTCTCTTGATGTAAATTGTGGATATTCAAACTCAACATTAAATCCCAAATATACATTTGATACATTTGTTGTAGGAAATAATAATAGATTTGCACACGCTGCAGCATTAGCTGTAGCAGAAGCACCAGCCACTTCCTACAATCCACTTTTTATTTATGGTGGTGTTGGTCTTGGAAAAACTCACTTGATGCATTCTATTGGAAATGAAATTCTCAAGAAAAATAGAGAATCTAAAATACTATACGTAACATCTGAAAAATTTACAAATCAACTTATTAATGCTATAAAAGATAATAAAAATGAACAATTCAGAACACGATATAGAAATATAGATGTTCTTCTTATAGATGATATTCAATTTATTGCAGGAAAAGAAAGAATTCAAGAAGAATTTTTCCATACATTTAATACACTACATGAGAGTGGAAAACAAATTATAATTTCAAGTGATAGACCCCCAAAAGATATTCAATTATTAGAAGATCGTTTAAAATCTCGTTTTGAATGGGGGCTTATTGCTGATATCTCAAATCCAGATTATGAAACCCGTTTAGCTATTCTTAGAAAAAAAGCTCAACTAGATAATATCATAATTGATGATGAAATTTTGTCTAATATAGCAACAAGAATAGATTCAAACATAAGAGAACTAGAAGGCACTTTAAATAAATTAATTGCAAAATCATCATTAACTAATAGTCCTATTACAATGGAAATGGCTGAAAAAGCAATTAATGATATTGTTTCACAACAAGATAAAGTAATATCTTCAGACTTCATTCAAGAAACTGTTGCCAAATACTTTAATATAAGTGCAAAAGAATTAAAAGGATCAAAAAGATCAAATGATATTGCTTTTCCTAGACAAATAGCAATGTATTTATGTAGAAATGTAGCTCAAATGTCTCTTCCTCAAATAGGAAAAGATTTTGGGAAAAGAGATCATACAACCGTAATGCATGCTTGTAATAAAATAGATCAAGAAATAAAGCAAAATCAAAACACAAAATTAATTGTGGAAAGTGTGAAAAACATTTTATTAACAGATAAATAGTTTATAAATACGACAATTTTTTGTTTTTTTAAAATTTCTGTTTGTATAAATTTTTGTTTGTATAATCTATATGTAATTCTTCTTACGGAAGCCTTATATTAGATATACACACCCCTATGTTAATAACCTGTAGATAACATGTTGAAAACTTCATTATCCACACATTCTATTTTTGGGATGTAGATAACTTTTGTTTTTTTCCACATATGTATCAACACCGTTTTTTATAGGGAAATAAACTATACACATAGTTATCCACATAATCCACAATACCTAATACTACTACTGCTAATTATATTTAATATTTATAAAGGAGACGATGATCAAATGAAAATAATCTGTGAAAAGGACAAAATCCTTAAAGCACTTAATTCCGTAACAAAAGCGGTAGCTTCTAAAACAACAATGCCTATTTTAGAAGGTATCTTAATACAAACAAATGATAATGAAGTAAAATTAACTACTTATGATTTAGAAATTGGTATCGAATATATAATAGAATGTGAAGTTAAGGAACAAGGAGCAACAGTTGTAAATGCAATTATGTTTAGTGAAATTATTAGAAAATTACCTGATACAGAAATCGATATTGAGTTAAATGAAAAAAATCTTTTGGTAATAGAATGTGAAGGATCATTATATAAATTAGCTACAATGAACCCAACAGAATTTCCAGAACTCCCTCAAATAAATATAGAAAATTCTATAGAGATAGAACAAAATGCATTAAAAGATATGATAAGAAAAACTATATTTGCAGTTAGCACAGAAGAAAATAGACCTATATTTACAGGATGTTTATTTGAAATAACAAATAACAAATTAAATTTGGTTGCAGTAGATGGATTTAGATTAGCTTGGAAAAGTAGATTTTTGCAAACAAAAATAAATGATTTTACTGCTGTTATTCCAGGAAGAACTTTAAATGAAATAAATAAAATAATATTAGATTCATTTGATACTATAAAAATAGGTGTAGCAAAAAATCAAGCACTATTTGAAATGGAAAATTGTAAAATAGTTACAAGATTGTTAGATGGTGAATTTTTAAATTATTCTAGTGTTATACCAGAAAATTGGGAAACTAGAATAAGAGTAAATAAAGATGTTATACAAAATTGTTTCGAAAGAATAAGTTTAATATCTTCATCTAGTATAGAAAAAGAAAAAAAATATCCAGTAAAAGTAATGATAGATATAGGAAAAGTGACAATTTCTTGTACAAATCAGACTGGAGATGCAAAGGAAGAAATATATGTATCTACAGAAGGAAAAAATTTAGAAGCAGGATTTAATCCTAAATATTTTTTAGATGCATTAAGAGCAATTGATGATGAAGAAGTATTTATAGATTTTGGTACAAGTATTTCTCCTTGTATAATAAGACCAGTAGATGAAGGCGATTATATTTATATGATCTTACCAATTAGGTTAAAAGACTAAAAATAAATAATGTTTTCCACAGATGAGGCACAATATGTTTATAAGTGAAATAAAATTACAAAATTTTAGAAATTATAAAGAACAAAGTATTAAATTAAATAAAAAAATAAATGTCTTTTTTGGTGATAATGCACAAGGAAAAACAAATATATTAGAATCTATCTTTTTATGTTCAATTGGAAAATCATTTAGAACAAATAAGGAAAAAGAAATAATAAAAATAGGAGAAAATTTTTCTAAAGTTTTAATAAATTATGAAAAAAAAGATAGAATAGGTAAAATTGAATATGAATTGTGCGAAAAGAAAAATATTAAAGTTAATGGTGTAAAAATAAAAAAATTAAGTGAACTATTAGGAAATATTAATATAGTGATATTTACACCAGATGATATAAATATATTAAAAGGTGGACCATCAGGAAGACGAAGATTTTTGGATATGATGATAGGACAATTAAAACCTGCTTATGTATATAATTTAAATATGTATTTAAAGTATTTAGAACAAAGAAATACTTATTTAAAACAAATAAAATTAGAGAATAAACCAAGAGATTTATTAGAAATATGGAATGAAAAAATTATAGAATATGCAGATAAAGTTTATAGATATAGATATGAATATATGGAACGTATAAAAGAAAAAATAAATGAAGTACATAGTAGTATTACTGATGAAAGTGAAAAGATAGAAATAGAGTATATTTCAGATTATGTAAACAAAAAAGATTTTAAAAATAAGTTACATAATTCGGAAAAAAACGATATAAATAGAGGATTTACAACAAAAGGTATACATAAAGATGACTTCGCTGTTAAAATTAATGATAAATTGATAAATATATATGGATCACAAGGACAAAATAGAACGGCAATTCTTTCTTTAAAAATGTGCGAATTACAAGTAATATATGATGAAATAGGAGAATATCCAATATTATTATTAGATGATTTTATGTCTGAATTAGATGAAAAAAGAAGAAGAAGTTTTTTAAGAAAAATAGAAAATATTCAAGTAATAATAACTTGTACACAAGAAATGGAATTAGAAAAAAATAAGTATAGCAGTTATTTAGTTAAAAGAGGAGAAATTGTTAAATGTACATAAATATAAATAACAAAACTGTTATAAATACTAAAGATATTATTGGGATTTTTAATATAAAAGATTACAATAAAATAGAAAAAAATTTTTTACAAGAATTAAAAATACAAAAAAAAAGTATTTATAAATATAAATCTATTGTATTAACAAAAAATAAAGATAAAATATGTACATATTTATCTATATATTCTTCAGGAATATTAAAAAAGAAGATAGAGTACATAAAAGAAAGGAAATGGTAAAACAATGGAAAAATTTGAACATGAATATGGAGCAGAACAAATACAAGTTTTAGACGGATTAGAGCATGTAAGAAAAAGACCTGGAATGTATATAGGAAGTGTTTCAATTAGAGGCTTGCATCATTTAGCATATGAAATTGTAGATAACTGCGTTGATGAAGCTTTAGCTGGATATTGTACTAAAATAAATATTGAAATAGAACCAGGAAATGTAATATCTGTTGAAGATAATGGAAGAGGAATCCCTG
Source organism: Clostridium sp. CAG:571 (assembly GCA_000434015.1). GTDB lineage: Bacteria > Bacillota > Clostridia > TANB77 > CAG-508 > CAG-492. The sequence goes on along the minus strand of HF999511.1, from coordinate 9,582 downwards.
TAGATATTCATCCAAAAACAAAGATATCAGCAGCAGAAACAGTATATACACAATTAAATGCTGGTGGAAAGTTTGGAGGAGATAGTGGATACAAAGTATCTGGAGGTCTTCATGGAGTTGGTGCTTCAGTTGTTAATGCTTTATCAGAATGGACAGAAGTTACTATTCAAAGAGATGGTGGAATTTTTCAAATGAAATTTAATAGAGGAAAAACTATTCAAAAACTAACTAGAATTGGTGATTCCGATAAAACAGGTACTAAAGTAAGATTTTTAGCAGATAGCACAATATTTGAAACATTAGATTATGATTATGAGACTTTAGAAAATAGATTTAGAGAAATGGCTTTTTTAACAAAAGGTTTATATATTAGTATTGAGGACAAAAGAGGAGAAACTCCTAAAAAAGCTGAATTTTGTTATGAAGGAGGATTAGTTTCTTTTGTTGAATTCTTAAATAAAAATAAAGAAAAAATTAATCAAAAACCTGTATATATAGATAAAGATGGAGAAGTACCAGTTGAAATTGCTTTTCAATATACAACATCATATTCAGAAAATATTTATTCTTTTGTAAATAATATAAATACAATAGAGGGAGGAACTCATTTAGAAGGATTTAAAAGAGCATTAACAAAAACTTTTAATGATTATGCAAAATCTCACAATATTTTAAAAGAAAAAGATGGAAATCTTCAAGGTGAGGATATAAGAGAGGGGATAACAGCTGTTATTTCAGTAAAAGTAAGAGAACCTCAATTTGAAGGACAAACTAAAACAAAGTTAGGAAATAGTAATGTAACAGGAATTGTTCAGAGCTTAGTTAATGATGCTTTATCAACATTCTTAGAGGAAAATCCAGCTGTAGCTAAAGCAATATTAGAAAAATGTATTAGTGCATCGAGAGCAAGAGAAGCAGCAAGAAAAGCAAGAGAGTTAGTTAGGAGAAAAAATGCATTAGAATCAACTACTTTACCAGGAAAATTAGCAGATTGCAGTAGCAAAAAACCAGAAGAATGTGAAGTTTACATAGTTGAGGGAGATTCGGCTGGAGGAAGTGCTAAACAAGGAAGAGATAGAAGATTTCAAGCAATTCTACCGCTTTGGGGAAAAATGTTAAATGTTGAAAAATCAAGAGCAGATAAAATATATAATAATGATAAATTACAACCGGTAATTTTAGCTGTTGGAGCAGGAATAGGAGCAGAATTTGATATAAGTAAAATAAGATATGGAAAAATAATAATTATGGCAGATGCTGATGTTGATGGTGCTCATATTAGAACTTTATTATTAACATTTTTCTTTAGATATATGAGACCTCTTATAGAGAATGGTAATGTATATTTAGCGCAACCACCATTATATAAATTATCTAAAAGAGGAGTAAAAGATATTTATTGTTATACAGATGAAGAGATGGATAAACATTTAAAAGAAATAGGTAGAGATGGAGTTTCAATCCAAAGATATAAAGGACTAGGAGAAATGAACCCAGAACAGCTTTGGGATACAACAATGAATCCAGAAACAAGAATATTAGTAAAGGTAAAAATGGAAGACGCAATTAAAGCAGATGAAATATTTACAGTTTTAATGGGAGATGAGATAGGTCCTAGAAGAGAGTTTATACAAGCAAATGCTAAGTATGTAAAGAATTTAGATATTTAATAATAATAATAGCAGGTAACATAAGATTACCTGCTATTATCTTATAAAGCTAATATTAATCTTCAGCTAAAACTAATAAAAATAATTACTAACCTAATATATATTACTATATAAATAAGCTATTTACCATTTTTAATAATCAAGTGCTCGACTATTAATGCACAAATAATAGCTAAATTCATCCTTAGAATAAGGACTATTAATAACCACTAAAATATACAAGAAGAATCTTAACATCAAATATATTTTATATATGTTTAACCTAAAAAAAAGTTTACATACAAAAAATATATTTTTATCGCCGACCAATATAAACTAAAAAAATAGCCAATAAAGATCTTTGCTCGAATAATAAAAAGCTTAAAAGTATAAACCTAATATTATTCTTAGTTCAACTAATATTAACCTTACAATTATAGTATTGTCAAAAATAAAAATATTATTCAAAAAAATAAAAAAATAAATTTGTCGAAATCTAGCATACGAAAAAAGTTGACAAATAAACTAATTGCATGCATAATAAAATTATAAAATAAAAAAAAGAAAGGAAGAGAAAAATAAACAAGAAAATCGATTCAGTACAAAAATGGTTACCTTTTGAAAAAATTTTAGAGGAAGGAATTATAAAAACAAAAAACAATAATTATGTAAAGATAATAAAGGTGATTCCAATAAATTTTAATTTAAGATCCGATTTAGAAAAGGAATCAATATTAAATTCATATAAAATTTTTTTAAAAACCTGTGATTTCGATATTCAAATATTAGTACAAAGTAATAAAGAAGATTTGTCAAAACATTTTTTAAAAATAAAAGAAAAAACAAATAATGAAGAGAATGAAATAATTAGTATTTCTCAAGAATATATTAAATATATAGAAAATTTAAATTCAAAAAAAAATTCTTCTAGTAAGAACTATTTTATTCTAGTAAAAAATTCCCAAATAAAAATAAAAGAAAATAATAATGAAAATATAATAATAAATGATTTAAATGAAAAATTCTACATAATTAAAGAATCTTTATCGAGATGTGGAAACAGTGTTTCGGAAATAACAGAAAAAAGCGAAATAATAAACGTGTTAAGTTCTTTTTTTAATAAATATTAGAAAGAAGGGATTTATATTTTAAAAAATATTTATACAAAAAATGAAAATAAAAAAATATTAGAAACTAACATTTTTAATGGAATAATAACAGAAAAAGACAAAATTAGTCCAAGCTATATAAATATTACAAATCCAAAATACATAGAAGTTAATAATATTTATTATTCTAGTTTATTAGTAATTAATTATAATAGAGAATATAATAATTTATTATTAAAAGATATAATTGATAATAATATAAATATTAATATATCAATATTCTATGAAAAAGAAGATTCATATAAAGCAGTTAGAGAGCTAACATATCATATTGGAAATGTTGGCTTGGAATTAAAAACAGTATCAAAAGATAGACAAGACATAGATTTAGCAGCTTTTACTTATAATGATGCAAAGTATATTAGGAAAGAAATACAAGTTAATAATGAAGAATTATATTATTTATACATATATATGAATGTTTTTTCAAAGGATAAAAAAGAATTAGAATATTCGTTAAACAAAATAGAAGGATTATGTCAAGCAAAAGGAATAATAACTAAAAGAGCATATTTTAGGCAAGAAGAAGCTTTTATTTCATGCTCACCATGTATGGAAAATAAAAATATATTAAAACAAGTTTCTAGAAGAAATATATTAACTAATGGACTTATTGCAACATATCCTTTCATATCTTCATCAATTTTTGATGAAGAGGGAATCTTTATAGGAACAAGTATTTATAATAATTCATTAATCTTTATAGATAGATATAATAAAGAGAAATATAAGAATGCTAATATGTGTATATTTGGTACTAGTGGAGCAGGAAAATCTTATTATACTAAATTAATGATATTAAGATATAGGTTATTTGGAATATATCAATATATTATAGACCCAGACAGAGAATACGAAAATTTATGTAAAGCACTAAAAGGAACAATTATAAAAATAGGTCCATCATTTAATACATATATAAATATTTTTGATATAAGAGAAGATAGTATAGAAGACAAAGGAAAAGGTTTTTTAGCAACAAAAATACCAAAACTAATTGCTTTTTTTAATCTGATTTTTGGAGAAATGAATGAAGAAGAAAAAGGAATTTTAGAAGAGAAAATTATTTATGTATATAAGAAAAAAGGGATAACTTTTGATGATAATACTTTATATAAAAAAGAAAAAAACAAAAATAAAACAAAATTAATTTTTAAAAGAAGTAAAGATATGCCAATATTAGAAGATTTATTTAATTTATTAGAAAAAGAAAATATTACTAAAAAATTTAAGATAAAATTAATACCATTTGTAAAAGGATCATTAAAATTTTTTAATCAATATACGAATATAGAAATAGAAAATAAATTAATTGTAGCTGATGTATACGATTTAGGTGAAGAAAATTTAAAATATGGAATGTTTTTATTTACAGAATTATTTTGGGATAAAATAAAAAAAAATAGAGCTTTAAAAAAAGCAATCTATTTAGATGAAATATGGAGATTAATAGGAGTAACATCAAATAAAAATGTTGCAAGTTTTGTTTATAAAATATTTAAAACAATTAGAAAGTATGGAGGGAGTGCAGTTGCAATAACTCAAGATGTAGGAGATTTATTTAGTTTAGAAGGTGGCTCATATGGCAAAAGTATTATAAATAATTCAAGTAATAAAGTATTTTTTTCTTTAGAAGAAGATAACATAAATACATTAGAAGCATTTACAAAGCTATCTACTAAAGAAAAAATAGAAATAAAATCATTAAAAAAAGGAGAGTGTTTAATTTTTTCGGGAGATAATCATATTTTAACTAAAATAGAGTCGTCAGAATTAGAGAATATGATAGTTGGAGGTGGTGAAAATGAAAAAAATAATTACAGCCTTAGGAAATCAAGTATTAAATAATGAATTAAAAAAGATAAATGAATTTGAGATCGTAGCAAATGATTTACAATATAAAGAGGCAATAATTGAATTGTTAGAAATAAATAAAAATGTAAATTACATTATATTAAGTGGAATTTTACCAGGGAACATAACTTTAACAGATCTAATTACCAAAATAAAAATAATAAATAATAATATTGAAATAATAATATTATTGGAAAAAAAAGAAAAAGAAATAGAAAAAAAATTAAAAGAGCAAAAAATTAAAAATGTATTATATATAGATAATGTAAAAATAAATGATATAATTAAGATTTTAAAAAATAAAAAAATAAATAATAAAACAAAAATACCTCAAGAAGAAAATATAAAAAATGAAATTAACAGAAAAATTAAAATAAATAATAATATAAAAAAGCAAATAAAAACAGAATGTAAAGTAATTTCTGTTTTAGGAAGCAATGGAGTTGGAAAAAGTATCTATTCTGTTTGTATGTCAAACTATTTAAATAATAAAAAAAATAAAATACTAATAATTGATTTTGATATTTTAAATAATAGTATTCATACAATTTTGGGAATAAGTAAATATAATAAAAAGAAAAATAATAAGAGAATTATAAATGATTGTATAATTAATGTAGATAATAATATAAGTGTTTTAACTGGAGAAAATATAATAAAAAAATATAAAAAAAATATTAATTATATAGTAAAATTATTAGAAATATTAAAAGAAAAGTATGATTACATAATAATTGATACATCAGCAGAATGTTTCTTTGATATTAATAAAACAATTATTAATAAATCAGATATAAATATATTTTTACTAGAGGCAAATTTACTAGAAATTACAAAGGCAACAAAATTATTAGAAATATATAATAAAAATTGGAATATAGATGAAAGAAAAATAAAAATAGTAATAAATAAATATAATAAAAATGCAATTAGTATGAATATAATAAAAAAATTATTTAGCGATTATGAAATAATAGGAAAGTTAGAAATGAGTAACATATATAATAATATAATAAATAAGAATAATAAAATAATTTTTAAAAATTATAAAAATAATAATGAATACAAAAAAATAAACGAAAAAATTATAAAGGTTGATTTTAAAAATAGTAAAATAAAAAATTTAATTAATTCATATTTAAAGAGATAAATGAAAGGATTTTTATGGAAACAATAGAACAGAATATAGAAAAACAAGATTTAAATAATTTTAATGAAATTAGCGAAAAAATCTGTGATGAAATTAATGAAAAAGTAAATATGATATATGATGAAATTATTAAAAGTGTACTACCAAGTTCTCTTGCAAAAAATGTTATAAAAATAAAAAATAAATTAGAAATAGATAAAATATCAAAAAAAGTAGAAGAGTTAACAAAAGAATTTTTAAAAAATAGAAAAGAACAAAAAAATAATAAAAAAATATCTAAAGTTGGTAGTATAAATAGTAAAGAAGAAGCAGAAAAAATAATATCTGCAATAAAAGAATGTTGCAATTTAACACAAATAGAAAATAAAAAAATAGAAGAAAATAAAAATAAAATATCAAAACAATTTGAAGAAAAAATTCAAGATAATATAAAGGTTGCTGTTAAAGTATTTAATGAAAATGATAAAAACATAAATAAGTGGAAAGAAGCATTTAATAATAAAAATTTTATGAAAATGGAAAAAATATATAAAGAAATAGAAAAGAACAAAGTTAACACAGTATCAATTGAAGAAAATATAAAAGAATTAAAAAAAATTGAAAATATGCATTTATTAATAAAAAGGAAAGGGGGTGATTTCAATCTTACTAATGAAGAGCTAGAACTAGTAGAAAAATTAACATAATTATATCTAAAAAGAATTTTTTCAAAAAAAGATTTATTTTCAAAAAAAGATTTATTTTCAAAAAAGTTTTATTTTAAATGGGAATAGTTATTTCCCTAAGAATTAGTTATTTCAAAAAAATCATTTTTCTTCTTGCATAATTAAATTGGTTCTAGTATAATAACAGAAGACAATAAGTAAGAAAGAGGGAAAAGTATGGATGCACAAGACGGAAAAATAATTGAGAGAGACATTGAAAGCGAGATGAAAAATTCATACATTGATTATGCAATGAGTGTAATAGTATCACGTGCATTACCAGATGTAAGAGATGGACTAAAACCAGTACATAGAAGAATTTTGTATGCAATGTATGAAGATGGAATAACATCAGATAAACCATATAGAAAATGTGCTAATACAGTAGGTTCTGTTTTAGGAAGATATCATCCACATGGTGATTCATCAGTATATGATGCAATGGTAAGAATGGCACAGGAATTTTCATTGAGATATCCTTTGATAGATGGACATGGAAATTTTGGTTCTATAGATGGTGATGGAGCAGCAGCTATGAGGTACACAGAAGCAAGAATGGCAAAAATAGCTGAAACTATGTTAACAGATATAGAAAAAAATACAGTTGATTTTATGCCAAACTATGATGATAGATTACAAGAGCCAACAGTATTACCATCAAAAATACCAACATTATTAATAAATGGGTCATCTGGAATTGCAGTAGGAATGGCTACTAATATACCGCCACATAATTTAACTGAAGTTATAGACGGAATAATAAAAATAATAGATGAAGATAATGTAACTGATGAAGAGTTAATGGCTATAATAAAAGGACCGGACTTTCCTACAGAAGGAATAATATTAGGTAGAGAAGGTATTAAGCAAGCTTATACAACAGGAAGAGGTAAGATAACAGTCAGAGCAGAAGCTGAAATTGAAGAAATGAGTGGAAACAAACAAAGAATAGTAGTTACTTCATTACCATATCAAGTTAACAAGGCAAAACTTATAGAAAATATAGCAAATTTAGCAAGAGAAAAAAGAATTGAAGGTATATCAGATTTACGAGACGAATCAGATAGACAAGATAAGGTTAGAGTTGTTATAGAGCTAAAAAGAGATGCTAATGCACAGGTTGTTTTAAATCAATTATATAAATTTACTCAAATGCAAGATACATTTGGAATAATAATGTTAGCATTAGTAGATGGAGAACCAAAAATATTAACATTAAAACAGTGTTTAGAGCATTATATTAATCACAGAAAAACTATTATATTGCGTAGAACACAATTTGAATTAGATAAAGCTTTAGCTAGAGCACATATATTAGAAGGATTAAAGATAGCATTAGATAATATAGACGAAATAATAAATATAATAAGATCTTCATATGATGATGCAAAAGAGAGATTAATGAAAAGATTTAAACTTTCTGATATACAGGCACAAGCAATATTGGATATGAGATTAAAAACTTTATCAGGTTTACAACGTGAAAAAATAGAAGAAGAATATAATGAGTTAATGAAATTAATTGAACACTTAAGAGCAATTTTAGGAAGTGAAAAATTAGTTTTTGATATTATAAAAGAAGAATTAACAACGATTAAAGAAAAATACGGAGATGAAAGAAAGACAAAAATAGTTAGTGCAGAAGGTGAATTTGACATTGAAGATTTAATTAAAGAAGAGCAAACTGTTGTTGCATTAACTCATTTTGGATACATAAAAAGAATGCCAGCGGATACATATAAAAGTCAAAAAAGAGGCGGAAAGGGAATTACAGGTATTTCTACAAGGGAAGAAGATTTTGTAAAACAAATATTTACAGCATCAACACATGATACAATATTATTCTTTAGTAATAAAGGTAAACTATATAAATTAAAAGGATATGAGATACCAGAAGGAGGACGAACCGCAAAAGGTACAGCAATAGTTAACCTATTGAGATTAGATAATGGAGAAAAAATTTCAGCTGTTATACCAATATCTAATTTTGCTGATGGAAAATATTTATTAATGGCAACAAAAAATGGTTTAATAAAGAAGACAGCCTTAACAGAGTACAATTCAGCTAAAAAAACAGGTTTGTTAGCTATAACTTTAAAAGAAGATGATGAGTTAATTGATGTAAGACTTACTGACGGAGAAGATAATGTAGTATTAGTAACCAAAAAAGGTTTGAGTATAACATTTGATGAAAAAGATGTAAGACCTGTAGGAAGATCTGCACAAGGAGTTATAGGAATAAGATTAGATAATGATGATGATGTAATAGGAATGGAGTCTATAATAAGTGGTAGTAAAGCAACTTTATTAGCAATAACAGAAAATGGTTTTGGTAAAAGAACAGAGTTAGATGAATATAGAGTACAAAATAGAGGCGGAAGAGGAGTTATAACTTATAAAGTAACACCAAAAACAGGAAATATAGTTGGAATAAGGATTGCAAATGGAAATGAAGATGTAATGTTAATAACAGACAAGGGAACAATTATAAGATTGAAAGTAGAAGAAATTAGTGTTTTAGGAAGAGCAACACAAGGGGTAACTCTTATGAGAACAAATGATGGTGGAAAAGTTGTTAGCATAGAAATAATTAATCAAGAAAATGAATAAATAAAAAAGAGATAATTTTTAATTATCTCTTTTTTGTAAGTAAATAGAATTAATAAAAAATAAATATTCTTAAATAAAATAAATTTAAGAAAAAGACAAAAAGATTACTGACAATTTTGGAGAGTTACATAAAATACAAGAAATATAAAAGACAAAAATAATTATTTAATAAAAATAAGAAAATAATAAATAAAATGTAAGTGAAAAATTATTTAATAGAAATGAAAATAATATTAAATTAATTGCAATTGAAAAAATAAATTAAAGAAAATAAAAATTAATAAGACATAGCAAAAATAAAAAATATAATAAAAATGTTTTTAAATAAAATAAAAGCAGATGTAAAAAAATAATACAGAATATAAATAATTAAAAACTGCATAAAAATAAGAAATATAGAAAATGAAAAAATTATTTAATAGAAATGAAAATAATATTAAATTAAT
>HF999510.1 GCA_000434015.1 Clostridium sp. CAG:571 | reverse complement strand
AGTGGTTTTAGCCACTTTACTTTTTTGCCCCGTCCCCTTTATAAAAAAATACATTAGTTCTCTTGTAAAAAATTGAATAACATAGTATAATTGAATGATTAATTGGGGAGTTGGGTGAAAATGATTATAGATGAAATGTTGCTAAAAGATTTATATAAGGAAGCTAATGAAGAAAAGTTAACTAAAGCTAAAAAAATTGTAAAAGATAAGAAAGTAAATATTACAAAAGTAATGTTTGATAATAAATCAAATTTCGAGGTTTCATCAATTGTAGAAGGTAGCCAAGTATATGATGTTTTTATAAAAGTTGCTAATAATGAGATAGAAAATTTGAGATGTACTTGTGCAGATTATGAGGATAATTATTGTGCGTGTAAACATATAATTGCTACTATGATGCAATTTTCAGAAAATAATCAATATGTATTAAATAAAAACGAAGACATAAAAAATAATAGGGTTCATATAAAAACAAAAAATAATTATAAAATTTTTAAACAATTAGTAAATCAATTCTATTATGAAATAGAAGAAATTAATGACCAAAGTGAAAAAGAAAAGACAATAGGTGAAGGTGATATAAGAATTGTTCCTAAATTGATTTATAGTGAACAAAATAAAAATTTAAAACTAGAGATAAGAATAGGAAGAAAAAATTTATATAAAATAAAGAGTTTACCAGATTTTTTTGATAGGATGATAAAAGAAGAAGAATTTAAATATGGAGCAAATTTAGAATTTAAGCATACTAAAGAAGCTTTTATAAAAGAAGATTTGAAGCTTTTGGAATTTATAATGAAATATGGCGAGATCATAAAGTATGCAAATGAGTCATCAAATAATTATGGATATTATGCAAGAGCTTTAAGTGATAGTTATATACTTCTTTCTAACACTGGTATGGATGAATTATTTGAAATTTTAAAAAATAAATACATAACTATTCAAGAACAAAATGAGGAAAGAGAAATATTTTTTGAAGACGAAGAACCAAATATTAAATTTATACTTCAAGAAAAAAATGAATATGAGTATATCTTAAAACCTAATATAGATGTATATGCATATAATATTTTTTACGGAAAAGATCATTTATATTTTTTGATGGATGATAAATTATATAAGAGTAGTAGAAAAAGAGAAAAAGATGTACTGCCAATGCTTAATATTTTTAGTAAAAATTTCACACAAGAAATAGATTTTTCTAGAGATGATTTAAAAACTCTTTTTTCAATTGTTTATCCTACCACAAAGGATTATATAGATTTAGAAAATTTAAGTCAAACTGATAGAGAAAAATACGTACCAAAAGATTTAGATGCAAAAGTTTATTTAGATTATGATAAAAATAATTTTATTACAGCAGATATAAAGTTTGTTTATGGTGATCAGGAATTTAATCCACTATTAGAAAATGATCTAGAAATATCAAGAGATGCTATAAAAGAATCTGAAGTACTAGAAATGTTTAGAAAAACAGGCTTTATGTTGGATGAAAAAAATGCAAGACTTATACTTACAAATGATGAATATATATATAATTTTTTGACAAATGATATAGAAAGATATATGCAAAAACTTGAAGTGTTAGCAACAGATAATTTTAAACAAAAAGAAGTAAAACAACCAAGAATTGTATCTTTAGGAGTAAGGGTTGAAAATAATTTATTAAATATAGATCTAACTAAGATAGATTTTGATCCAACAGAACTTGTAAATATACTAAATAAATATAAATTAAAAAAGAAATTTTATAGATTAAAAGATGGAAGTTTTTTAGATTTACAGGATAATGAAAATTTAGAGTTCTTAAATAATATAACTGAAAGTTTAGATATTGATTATAAAGAATTAGAAAAGGGAAATATAAAATTACCAATATATAGAACTTTATATTTAGATAGATTACTAGAAAATTTAAAAGATGCTAATATAAGTAAAGATGATGAGTATAAAAAAATAGTGAAAAATATTGATTTTGAAGAACTAGATGATGATATTGCTGTACCAAAATCATTAAATACTAATTTAAGATTATATCAAAAAATAGGTTTCAAGTGGCTTAAAAGTCTAGATGAATATGGTCTTGGTGGGATTTTGGCAGATGATATGGGGCTTGGAAAAACTGTACAATTATTAGCATTAATATTAGACAATAAAGAAAGAGATAAAAATACAAAACCAAGCATTGTGGTTTCTCCAAGTTCTCTTACATTAAATTGGCAAGCAGAAATTAATAAATTTGCAAGTTCTTTAAAAGTAGAAGTAATACATGGAAGTGTAGAAGAAAGAAGTAAACAGATAAGCGAAATAAATAATTATGATGTTGTTATAACATCATATGATTTGTTAAAAAGAGACATAGATTTTTATAAAGAAGAAAATATAGAGTTTAAATATATTATTGCAGACGAAGCTCAATATATAAAAAATAACAATACACAAAATTCTAAGGCGATAAAAGAGATAAATGCTAAAACAAAATTTGCATTAACAGGAACGCCAATAGAAAATTCTTTATCAGAGTTATGGTCTATTTTTGATTTTATTATGCCACGGATATTTGTTTAATTATAGAAAATTTAAACAAATATATGAAGTGCCAATTGTAAAAGATAATGATACTACATTGGTAAATAGATTAAAAAAATTAATAGAACCATTCATATTAAGAAGAATAAAAAAAGATGTATTAACAGAATTACCAGACAAAACAATTACAGTATTAAATAATGAAATGCAAGGTGAACAATTAGATATATATATGTCATATCTTGCACAAGCAAAACAAGAAGTTTCATTAGAAATAAAGAAAAATGGTTTTGAAAGTAGTCAAATAAAAATATTAGCATTATTAATGAGATTAAGGCAGATTTGTTGTCATCCAAGTTTATTTATAGATAACTATAAAGGGGAAAGCAGTAAATTAAACCAATGTATGCAAATAACAAAAGATGCTGTAGAAGGTGGCCATAAAATATTACTATTTTCAGGATATACATCAATGTTTAATATTCTAGAAAAAGAACTAAAAAAAGAAGAAATAGAATATTTTAAATTAACAGGTCAGACAAAAGTTAGTGATAGAATAAAATTGGTAGAAGAATTTAATGAAAATGACAAAATAAAAGTATTTTTAATTTCATTAAAAGCAGGAGGAACGGGACTTAACTTGACTGGTGCAGATATGGTTATACATTATGATCCTTGGTGGAATATATCTGCAGAAAATCAAGCAACGGATAGAACATATAGAATAGGACAAAAAAAGAATGTGCAAGTATATAAATTAATTACAAAAAACTCAATAGAAGAGAGAATTTATGAATTACAGCAGAAAAAAGAAAAATTGATAGATAGTATGTTATCTACTAAAGAAACTTTTGTTAATAAATTATCAAAAGAAGAAATTATGGAGTTATTTAAATAGTTGAAAGGATATAAGTATGAATAATTATATAACAATAATTGGGGGAGGTTTAGCAGGATCAGAAGCGGCTTATCAAATTGCTAAAAGAGGAATAAAGGTTAAATTATATGAAATGAAACCAGTTAAATTTAGTGAGGCACATTCAAATGAAAATTTAGCGGAAATTGTTTGTAGCAATTCTTTTAAATCAAATTTGCATACAAATGCTTGTGGTTTATTAAAAGAAGAATTACGAATTTTAGATTCGTTATTAATAAAAATAGCAGACAAAACAAGCGTTCCAGCCGGGCAAGCGCTAGCAGTAGATAGAAGTGAGTTTTCAAAAAAAGTTACAGAGGAGTTAGAGTCTAATCCAAATATTGAAATTATTAGAGAAGAATTTGGAAAAAACGAATCTATTGAAGAAGTTTCTAAAAAAGGAATAGTTATAATAGCGACAGGTCCATTAACATCAGAATGTTTGGCAAATGAAATTTCTAAATTAATAGGTGAAGAAAAACTTGCTTTTTATGATGCAGCAGCACCAATTGTTATAAAAGATTCAATTGATATGAGTATCGCTTTTTGGGGAGATAGGTATGAGCAAGAAAGAGGAAAAGATGAAACAATAGAAGATTGGAATAGTAGAATTAAGGATTTAAAAGATCAAAACTATATAAATCTTCCGATGAATAAAGATGAATATGAAAAATTTTGGAATGAATTATCTTCTGCTGAAGTTGCAAAATTACATAAATTTGAAAAAAGAGAAATTTTCGAAGGATGTATGCCAATTGAGGTAATGGCAAAAAGAGGAATAGATACATTAAGATTTGGACCGTTGAAACCAGTAGGATTTACAGATAAAAGGACTGGAAGAAGACCATATGCAATAGTACAATTAAGACAAGATAATAAAGAAGGAACTTTATTTAATTTAGTAGGATTTCAAACTAATTTGAAGTTTGGAGAACAAAAAAGAGTTTTTAGTTTAATTCCAGGACTAGAAAATGCAGAATTTGTAAAGTATGGAGTAATGCATAGAAATACATTTATAAACTCTCCAAAATTATTAGATGAAACATATAAACTAAAACAAAGGAACAATATATATTTTGCAGGACAAATAACAGGTGTTGAGGGATATGTAGAATCTATTTCTTCAGGAATGGTTGCGGCGTTAAATGCTATTAGTGATTTTTTAAATAAAAAAGAAAGGGTTGTTTTTTCAAATAAAACAATGATTGGAGCGTTAGCAAAATATATAGCTTCTGAAAACGAAAAATTTCAGCCTATGAATGCAAATTTTGGAATAGTACCAGAGTTAGAAGAAAAAATAAGAGATAAAAAAGAAAGATATAATAAACTTGCCGATAGGGCATTACAAAATTTAAATATAAGTTTATAATGGTTAATCTATAAGATAGATGATTAATGAAAAATATAAAGGTATTACAGAAAAATTACAAATTCTGTAATACTTTTTTGTGGTTATTTGTTGATTCTGTAAGAATAAAATGATATACTTAAAATAAGTAGTGTTAACAAAAGAAAAATGGAGGAGATTTTATGGAAAACGAAAAAGAAGAATTTGGTACAATAATATTTGATGGCAAATTAACCAATTTAGATAAAGCGTCAGAAAAAGAACTAGATGAACTGAAAAAGAAAATAAAGGAAAAAGAAAAAGAGGTTAATAAAAAAATAGAGCAATTATTAGAACTTGATGATGAATTTGATGAGGGTGAAGAATAATAATATAAGATTATAGGAGGAAAAAAATGGAAAAAAGTGGACCTGATGTTCAAAATGAAAAACTTCTTGCTTTGCTGAAAGAACTTGCTAGTTTACAAATTAAAGAAATGCAGGTTGGAGCCGCAAGTTTTGTTAAGAAAACAGGAAGAACTATTAGTGAAAGTGTAGAAGAGTTAAAAAAATACTTAGAAGAACAATCAAAAATTTATAAACAAAGTAGAACAGACATTGATGAAGTAGTAGAACGTTATAAGGGAGATTTGGCTGATGCTAGAAAATTGTATAAAGACGAAAAAAGCCACCTTATAGAAGAAAAATCAGAATGGGAAGATTCACTAACAGAAAGTAGAGCAGAATATGCAGAGAAAAAACAAGAGTTTTTAGGAATGGCAGGATATAAGCAATTTATTGAGAAGAGGCAAGAAATCGCAAGATTAGAACAACAAGGAAGAAAAAAGGAAGCAGCTAAAAAAAGAGAAGAGTTTGCAGAGTACAAAGCGAGTCTTGCTAAACAAGAAAAAGCATTAAAAATAGGAATGAATTTATCAATAGAACAGGGAAATACAATACGTATAAAAGAAATGGCAGATGAGTTAGGAAGAATACAAGAACAAAGAGCATTAGCAGAAAGAGATACAGAATTGGCAACAATAAGAAGTAAAATGGGAATGCATAAAAGAGAAATTGCTAATTTAGAAAAACAAATTGAAAACTGTGAAACAAATTTTAAAACAGAAGTTGAAAATTTAACGGATGCTAGAGGAAAAGCAATAGCAAAAGTAGATAAACAAAATATGCTTCAAAAGTTAATGGTAAAAATGTTTGGAAGTGCTAAAAAGTTTGATCAAAACGTAATGAAACCACTAAAACAAAATATAGAAACTTTTAGCACAGTAACATTACCAGCTAGAAAAATAGAAATGCAAGATAGGAGAGCAAAAAGAAAAAGAGAGTTTATAGAAAAAGCAGGACAAGTAAAGGAAACAGCGATAGAAAAAGCTGGAAGGGCAAAAGAAACAGTAGTTGAAAAAGTAGGACAAGTAAAAGAAGTTGCTGTTGAAAAAGCAGGACAAGTAAAGGAAACAGCAATAGAAAAAGCTGGAAAGGCAAAAGAAACAGTAGTTGAAAAAGCAGGACAAGTAAAAGAAGTTGCTGAAGATACTTTTTTAAAAGTAATAGCTAAAGCAAAAGATACAAAAAATAACATTATTACAGGAATTAAAGCAAGAATGATGTCATCTATACAGAAAAAAAGAAATAGAGAGAAAAAATTAGAAATGCAAGACCCAGCAAAGAAATATGAAAAAGGAATGTTTACAAGACCAAATAAAGAGCATGACGAAAATCATAGTGGAGAAGTTCAAATAGAAGATGTTGATGCTGAACATGGCGATAGATAATAAATGTTTTTATAAAAGCTAAAAGTTAAGAAAATATTTAACTTTTTAGCTTTTTTTATAAGTAATTACAATATAAAGCAAGGTTGACATCTTATGTAAAACATGGTAAAATATGATTAATACAGAACATACTGTACTATTTCGTCATACTACCGTATACAGCAAAAGGATCTTACACAAAGAAAGGAGGGTTAGTATGAAGAAGCTTTGGTTAAGAGTCAAGCCGCTTTTGCCTGTACTCCTGATTATCGCGATTGTCCTTTTGGTCAAATTTGCGAAAACTGCAGGAGTGACTGCTGTCATGGATTGGTTCAGTGAAAACTGGCTTACATTGGCAGTTAGCTACTGTGTGGGGTCTGCAGTGACCCAGCTGGTAATGGGCAAGAAGAGCTCTGATTCTTCAAGTGGCGACAACGAATAAACGTCACTAAAAGCGCTAGTGAAGTGCTCCCGCCTACTTTTTTGAGGCGGGTTCTATTTTTTTATATATAAAAAATGAAATTTGTGTAAAATGATTGAAAATAGAATTTAAATATTAGTATATAAAAAAGTAAAAATAAGAAATTATAAAAAAATTAAAAGTATTTTATGGAATTATTGAAAGATGAAAAGAGAGAGAATAGCTTAATAAAAATAGGTAAAAATAATTGACATTAAAAGGAAAAGGTGTTAAAATATTAAACGTTAGTATAAAATGCAAATTTTGTAAATTTATACTAGCGTTTAATATTTTTCAGGAGGTGAAATTTAAGTGCCAACAATTAATCAATTAGTAAGAAAAGGAAGAAAAACTGGAACAACAAAATCTACATCACCAGCTTTACAACATGGTTACAATTCTATGAAGAAAAAATTAACAGATAGAAGAGCACCACAAAAAAGAGGGGTATGTACAGTTGTTAAAACAGTAACACCAAAGAAACCAAACTCAGCTTTAAGAAAAGTTGCCAGAGTTAGACTTTCAAATGGTTATGAAGTAACTTCTTATATTCCAGGTATTGGACATAACTTACAAGAACATAGTGTTGTTTTAATAAGAGGAGGAAGAGTAAAAGATCTTCCAGGTGTTAGATACCATATTATAAGAGGAACATTAGATACAGCAGGTGTTAAAGATAGAATGCAAGCTAGATCTAAATACGGAGCTAAAAAACCAAAAAAATAATCTGTAAAAATAGATTATTAGAAAATTAGTGCGTATAATTACTAATGTTTAAGGTTTGTACTTAAATTTAGAATAGATTATATAGCACTTAACTAAAAAGAATTTAAGAAGAAAAATTAGTATTAAGCTTTTTAGAGTACCTAAGATACTAGGTGATTTAGTATCAATTTTTATAAGGAGGGAAGAATAGTGCCAAGAAAAGGATATATAGCAAAAAGAGAAGTTTTACCAGATCCAATATATAATAGCAAAGTAGTTACAAAATTAATAAATAATGTAATGCTTGATGGTAAAAAAACAGTTGCTCAAAAAATAGTTTATGATGCATTTGATATCATAAAAGAAAAAGAGCAAAAAGATGCTTTAGAAGTATTTGAAGCAGCACTTAATAATGTAATGCCAGTTCTTGAAGTTAAAGCAAGAAGAATTGGTGGTGCTACATACCAAGTGCCAATTGAAATAAGACCAGAAAGAAGACAAACATTAGGGTTAAGATGGCTTGTTACTTATGCTAGAAATAGACATGAAAAAACAATGTCTGAAAAACTTGCTGGTGAAATAATGGATGCTGTAGCTGGAAACGGTGGAGCATTTAAGAAGAAAGAAGATATGCATAGAATGGCAGAAGCTAACAAAGCATTTGCACATTATAAATGGTAAAAATAAATTAGTTAATATAATAAACGGGTTTATAAAGTTTTTCATATTAACAAATAAAGGAGGAAAAAAATGGCTGGAAGAGAGTTTCCTTTAGAAAAAACAAGAAATATAGGAATAATGGCCCATATAGATGCAGGAAAAACAACAACTACAGAAAGAATTCTTTTCTATACAGGTAAGACACACAAAATAGGAGAAGTTCATGAAGGTGCAGCTACAATGGACTGGATGGTTCAAGAGCAAGAAAGAGGTATTACAATTACTTCTGCTGCTACAACTTGTAAGTGGTTAGGACATAGAATTAACATTATAGATACTCCTGGTCACGTTGACTTTACAGTTGAAGTTGAAAGATCATTAAGAGTTCTAGATAGTGCAATTCTTGTACTTGCTGCTAAAGGTGGTGTTCAACCACAATCAGAAACAGTATGGAGACAAGCTGATAAATATGAAGTTCCAAGAATGGTATATGTAAATAAAATGGATATTACTGGTGCAGATTTCTACGCTTGTGTTGATCAAATTAAACAAAGATTAGGAGCTCACCCAGTTCCAATTCAATTACCAATTGGAGCAGAAGATAATTTCCAAGGAATAGTTGATTTAATTAAAATGAGAGCTTTCATTCATAAAGATGATTTAGGAAGAGAAATTGAAGAAACAGATATTCCAGAAGATTTAAAAGAAGCTGCTGAAAAGTATAGATCAGAAATGATTGAAGCTGCAGCAGAACAAGATGATGAATTAATGATGAAATATCTTGAAGGTGAAGAACTTTCTGAAGAAGAAATAAAATCAGGATTAAGAAAAGGAACAATATCTAATAGTTTAGTTTTAGTAACTTGTGGATCATCATATAAAAACAAAGGTGTTCAAGAGTTATTAAATGCTGTTGTTGATTTCTTACCATCTCCACTTGATATACCACATATTAAAGGTGTTGATATGGACGGAAATGAAACAGAAAGAAAAACAGACGATAATGAACCTTTTGCAGCATTAGCATTTAAAATTGCAACAGATCCATTTGTTGGAAAATTATGTTTTATGAGAATTTATTCTGGAACATTAGATTCTGGATCTACAGTATTAAATGCAAATAAAGGTAAAAAAGATAGAATAGGAAGAATCTTATTAATGCATGCAAACCATAGAGAAGATATAGACAAAGTATATGCAGGAGATATAGCTGCTGCAGTTGGTTTAAAAGATGTATCTACAGGAGATACACTTTGTGATCCAAATCATCCAGTTATATTAGAATCTATGGAATTCCCAGAGCCAGTTATAGATATCGCTATTGAGCCAAAAGACAAAGCAAATAGTGAAAAAATGGGAATTGCACTTGCAAAACTTGCTGAAGAAGATCCAACATTCAAAACATACACAAATCATGAAACAGGTCAAACTGTTATTGCTGGTATGGGAGAATTACATCTAGATATCATTGTTGATAGATTAAAAAGAGAATTCAAAGTAGAATGTACAGTAGGTAAACCACAAGTTTCTTACAAAGAAACAATTAGAAATAAAGTTAAAGTAGAAGGAAAATTCATTCGTCAATCTGGTGGACGTGGACAATATGGTCATGTATGGCTAGAAATGGAACCATTAGAACCAGGTTCAGGAATTCAATTTGAAAGTAAAATTGTTGGTGGTGTTGTTCCAAAAGAATATATTAAACCAATTGAAGAGGGTATTAGAGAAGCTGCAGAAAGCGGTATTCTTGCTGGATATCCAGTTATAGACTTTAAAGCTACTTTAGTTGATGGTTCTTACCACGATGTTGACTCTTCTGAAATGGCATTCAAGATTGCAGGATCTATGGCATTCAAAGAAGGATGTAAACAAGCTAAATCTGTAATTCTAGAACCAATCATGAAAGTAGAAGTAACAGTTCCAGAAGAATACATGGGAGACGTTATTGGAGATATAAATTCAAGACGTGGAAGAATGGAAGGTATGGAATCAAGAAGTGGAAATCAAATAATAAGAGCATTTATTCCACTTTCAGAAATGTTTGGATATGCAACAGATTTACGTTCTAAAACTCAAGGAAGAGGAACATATGCAATGGAACCATCTCATTATGAAGAAGTTCCAAAATCTATATTAGAAACAATTGTAGCAAGCAGAGCTAAAAAAGAAGATTAATTAAAATTGGAAAAAAGGCTTGCCAAACTACAAAAAATGTTATAAAATGCTTATACTTAGAATAAGTTATTAATTTTAAAAAATAAATATAGTATCTATAAAAGATACAAACATTAATTTTAAGGAGGAAAATTAAATGGCTAAAGCAAAATTTGAAAGAACAAAACCACATGTTAACATTGGTACAATTGGTCACGTTGACCATGGAAAAACAACAACAACAGCAGCTATTACAAAATACTTAAGTTTATTAGGAAAAGCTAAATATGAAGCTTATGATCAAATCGATGGAGCTCCAGAAGAAAAAGCAAGAGGTATTACAATTAATACTGCTCACGTTGAATATGAAACAGAAAACAGACACTATGCACACGTAGACTGTCCAGGACACGCTGACTACGTAAAAAATATGATTACAGGTGCTGCTCAAATGGATGGTGCAATATTAGTTGTATCTGCAGCTGATGGACCAATGCCTCAAACAACAGAACACATCTTACTTGCTAGACAAGTTGGTGTTAAATATATCGTTGTTTACTTAAACAAATGTGATATGGTTGACGATCCAGAATTATTAGAATTAGTTGAAATGGAAGTTAGAGATTTATTATCAAAATATGATTTCCCTGGAGATGAAGTTCCAGTTATAAAAGGATCATCATTAAAAGTACTAGAAAGTACATCTACAGATCCAAATGCACCAGAATATCAATGCATGAAAGAATTAATGGATGCTGTTGATAATTATATACCAACACCATCAAGACCAGTAGATGAACCATTCCTAATGCCAGTTGAAGACGTATTTACAATTACAGGTAGAGGAACTGTTGCTACAGGTAGAGTAGAAAGAGGAGTTGTTAAATTACAAGATGAAGTTGAAATCGTTGGTTTAGCAAAAGAATCTTCAAAAACTGTTGTTACAGGTGTTGAAATGTTCAGAAAATTATTAGACCAAGCAGAAGCTGGAGATAACATTGGTGTTCTTTTAAGAGGAATCCAAAGAGATGAAATTGAAAGAGGTCAAGTTTTAGCAAAACCAGGAACAATTCATCCACATACAAAATTTAAATCACAAGTATACGTTCTAACTAAAGAAGAAGGTGGACGTCATACACCATTCTTTAATGGATATAGACCACAATTCTACTTTAGAACAACAGACGTTACAGGTGTTATCGAATTACCTGCAGGAACAGAAATGGTTATGCCAGGAGATAACATCGATATGACAATCGAATTAATTACACCTATCGCTATCGAAAAAGGATTAAGATTTGCTATTCGTGAAGGTGGTAGAACAGTTGGTTCAGGTGTTGTATCTGAAATAATTGAGTAATAATAATTAAAAATATATTAATAGCAAGGGGCACTATTTTGTAGCAACTTGCTATTTTTTATATATTATATTTTAAAAACTTAACAATGTAATTTTAATCAACTAATAAATGATTATAATAATTATTTTATAATTGTAATTCCAAAATTATTAGTTAAAGAGTTGTTGGTTTAGGTAAAAAGATACTTGAAAAGATAATTTCTTTACAGTTTGAAATTTGATAAAATTTTAGGTGCGATTTTTGTAAAGTTTTAGCAGTTTTTATAAAATAATTTTCAGTAGAAATTGACATTTTTGGAAAAAACATATATACTATAGTAGTATTAGTTTTATAAAATTAAAGGAGAAATAATATATGCAAAAACTAAAAAAAGTAATTGCTGTAGCTATCATTATGATAGTACTTTTAGCTTACAGTATAACTACTACTATTGCTGTTACTAAAACAAAAGGAAAAGTAATAACAGACACATTAAGATTAAGACAAGAAGCATCATTAGAATCAACTGTTGTGGAACTTTTATATAAGGATGATGAAGTTGAAATAGTTGCAGAAGAAGGAGATTGGTATAAAGTAAATTTTAAAACTTATACTGGTTATGTTAGCAAAGAATATATAAGCAAAGAAAATAGTAATACAAATGAAAACAAAAATGAGGAAACTAATAATACAACTAGTGGAGAAAACAATAATAATACTAACAATAGTGTAAATAATGAAAATACAAATACAACAACATCAAACACAGAAAATAAGCAAAACGGAGAAAACAGTATAAATCAATTAGCAAATAAACAAGCAACAATTAATAGTGATATTAATGTATATATACTACCATTAATAAATTCTAATATAATTGGAAATTTGAAACAAAATAGTAAAGTAAATATTATTAATGTTACAGGTGTGTGGGCATATATAAAAACAGATGACTTAGCTGGTTGGATAAGAGTAGATAAAGTATCAATAGATAATAATATTACAACAAATAATAATTCAGAAAGTCAAAACGATAATGGTAATAATAATACTGAGGATACTAAAAAAGATAACAATGAAACTAACAGTGAAGAGAAAAATAATAATACAGAAGAAACAACAACTAAAAAAGAATATACAGCTAAAAACTATTATATAAAGAGTAGTGCGGTAAATGTTAGATCAAAAGCAAGCACTAGTTCAGATGTTGTTACAACATTAACTCAAAATACACAAGTAAAAACTATTGCAGAAGAAGGAGATTGGTATAAGGTAGAAGTAAGTGGAAAAACTGGATATATTTTAAAAAGCTTACTTTCAGAAAATAAAGTAGAGGTTACATCAAGAAGTGCAACTCAAGGAAGAAAAACATCTAATCAAAATAATCAAGGTGAAGAAGCTACAACATATAATTCTTCAAAAGGAGAGCAAATAGTAGCATATGCTAAAAAATATCTTGGATGTAAATATGTATATGCAGGTTCAGGACCAAGTACATTTGACTGTTCAGGTTTTACAATGTATGTATACAAAAACTTTGGATATTCATTAGGACATTCAGCTGTTACTCAAGCTAAACTTGGAAAATATGTTTCTAGAAGTAATTTACAACCAGGAGATTTAGTAATATTTAATAATAGTGCTAATACATCTATAGGTCATGTTGGTATATATATAGGTGGAGGAAACTTTATACATGCATCTAGTGGTGCAGGAAAAGTAATGATTTCTTCATTATCAGGAGCATATTATAATACAAGATATGTAACAGCAAGAAGAATAGTATAATAAGGGGGCAATAAGATAAAGGAGAAACTTAAAGAACATTGAAGACAGATAAATTTATTATTATTGCAAATTTAGTATATATTTTAGGAATTATAATGGGGCTATACTTACAAATAAGTATAGTCTTTTTGTTATGTTTAACTTTAGTTTCAATATTATATTTAATAATCAAAAGTAATATTAAAGAAATAATACATGATAAAATAGTACAATTTATTGAAAAAAAACGATTTATCGTAATATCAAAAGGTATTAGCAAAGTAAAGGTTGGTAGAAAAAAACAAAAAACAAGACCAATACAATTTATTACTATAAGTGCTTTTGTAATAATAGTATTAATTAGTAATATTTTAACAATAAATAAAAGTAAGATATTAAATATGTATAATAAATTAGAAAATATATGCGTAATAGGTGAAATTGTTAATTTAGAAAAGCAAAATGATTATTATATGATTTATAAAGTGAGTGTGAAAAATATAAATGAATCCAATATAAGAAAAAAATCGTATGTTTTAGTTAAAATAAAGAAAAACAATAAAGATAATTTTAAATTAGGAGATATTATTAAAGTTAATGGCAAAATAGAAAATCCAGACGAACAAAAGAATTATAGAGGGTTTAATTATAAAAGATATCTACAAGGTAAAAATATTGCAACAGTAGTGGTAGGAGACACAGCTTATAAATTAAATAAAACAAATAAAAAAAATATATATTATATAAAAAATAAAATAATAGAAAACGTAGAAAAAATATTAGCTGAAAATAATAAAGAAAGGATAAACAATAAAAATAATATAGAAAACAAAAATAACGAAGAAAATAAAAAAAATAATAGTAGTATATGTTTAGCTCTTATAATTGGTTATAAGGCAGGTCTAGCTGATGATATTAATGAGTATTTTTCTGAAAGTAATTTATTACATATGCTTTCTATTTCAGGAATGCATATTTCATATATATGTTTAATAATTAACTTTTTATTAAGAAAAATTAATAAAAAAATTGCTAAAATATTAACAATTGGTATTTTAATATTTTATATATTTTTGACAGGAGGAATTCCCTCTGTAATAAGAGCATGCATAACACAAATACTATTTTTGGCTAGTACATTATTTTATAGAAAATCAAATATATATACAAACTTATCTGTGGCATCGATAATTATACTTATAATTAATCCTTTTAGTATTTTTGATATTGGATTTATACTTTCTTATTTAGGAACTATCAGTATACTTATTTTTTATAAGCACATAGAAGAAGTTGTTAGTATACTACAAATAAAAATATATAGTGTTTTTAAACCAAGATTACCACGAGAGAAAAGTAAAATTGCAAAAAGGTTTAATAAGATAATTTTTTATATGAAAGAAACTGTTATTATAAGTATATCTGCTAATATTTTAATAATTCCAGTAACGATGTATTTTTTTAATACTATTTCTTTAAGTTTTGTCTTTTCAAATTTATTGGCAACTCCAATACTTGTATGTGTAATAATTTTTTCTTTAATCTTTTTTATTGTTTCATTTTGCTCTATAAAGTTAGGATATTTTTTAGCTTATATTCTAAATTTTACAATAGATAACTTAATAAATATTGTTAGGTTTTGTTCTTATATACCATTTAATAAAATCTTAATATGTTCTCCTAATATTTTAGAAATAACCTTAATATATACATTTATTTTTGTAATAACTTTCCTATATAAGAAAGATAAATTAAATATAAAATATATAATGCAAATTTTAAATAAAGTTAAAAAAAGAAATATAAAAAAATTACTTGTTTTGGCTTGTATTTTTATAATTATGATAGTTTTTATATATAAAAATTATAATAATAGATTAAAGATATTTTTTATTGATGTAGGTCAGGGAGATAGTACATTAATAATTACACCTAAAAATAAAAAAATATTAATAGATGGAGGAGGAAGTGAATTTGGAAAATTTAATATAGGTGAAAAAATATTAATGCCATATTTATTAAACAGGAAAATAAAAAAAATAGATTATATAATCATATCACATTTTGATACAGATCATTGTGGAGGAGTATTATATGTTATGGAAAAAATAAAAGTTAATAATGTAATTATAGGAAAACAAAATGAAAGCTCTGATAATTATGAAAAATTCAAAAAAATTGTTAAAAATAAGAAAATAAATATAAGAGTGGTAGAGATGGGAGATATACTAAAAATAGAGGATGAATTATATTTTGAAGTGTTGTGGCCAATGACAAACAAAATGATTAGCGAAAAATCAATTAACAATAATTCTTTAGTATGTAAGATGAATTATAAAAAAAATTCGATTCTTTTTACAGGAGATATTGAAGAAATAGCTGAAAAAAAGATTTTAGAATTATATTCTAAAAATTTAGGTATATTGAAGGCAGATATTTTAAAAGTGGGACATCATGGTTCTAAAACATCATCAAGTTTAGATTTTATAAATGCAATAAACCCAAAGTATGCATTAATAGGAGTAGGAAAAGATAATAAATTTGGGCACCCTTCAAATATAATTATAAATAGATTAGAAAATAAGAATGTTAATATTTTGAGAACAGATCAAAATGGAGAAATCTCGATATTTATAAAAAATAAAAAAATGCGAATAAAGAAATTTATAGAAAAGTAATTTAATAAGCAAATCATTTTCTTGAATGGAATAGTTTAATGTGGTAATATGTAAGTGTCATTTTGCTGTAATAATAGAATCTATAATTAATATAGTATATAGATAAAATGAATAAAGGCATTAAAGACAGAAATAAAAAAATAGAATAGTTAGAAAATAGGAGAAAATGTATATGAATTATAAAAATATTGTGTTTCCAAATTATAATCACTGTATATTAGGAACAATAAGTTCAATTTTAAAATATTATAATGTAGAAACAAAACATAAAACATCTGAAAAGATTGATGCAATATTAAATGAAAGAGAATATAGAAATGTTATATTTTTAGTATTAGATGGATTAGGAGAACATATATTGAATGATATTTCTAAAGAAGGTTTTTTTAATAAAAATAAAGTAGATTGTGTTACTTCAGTGTATCCTTCAACAACAACAGCAGCATTAACTACATATTATTCTGGGTGTCCTCCATATGAAACTGGATGGATTGCTTGGTCTCAATATTTTAAAGAATATGGCAGGGCTCTTGATATGTTCTCACATAAAGAATCATATTTAAGAGAAGAAATAAAAAATCCATTAATGGATGTATATAAAAAGGTTGTTAATTATGAATCAATTTTTAGTAAAATTGAGAAGGCATCTCCTATAGTAAAAGCATATGAATTAGAACCAGAATATGCAGAAAGAAGAGCTCTTCGTTCTATAAATGCTAATAATATAGATGAAATAATAATGAATATAAAGGATTTGTGCAAAACACCAGATAAGAAATTTATACTTGCTTATTCAGATAATCCAGATAGTTTGTTACACAAATTTGGGGTAACTTCAGAAGAAGCAAAGAAATTTATAAAAGAAACAGAAGATAAAATAGAAGAAATGACAAAAAATATTTCAGAAGATACAATCTTAATCATATCTGCTGATCATGGGCATAAAGATATACAAAAGGCGTACACTTTACTTGATTATCCTGAAATTCAAGAATGTCTTATTATGCCAGCATCATTAGAATGTAGATTTTTAAGTTTTTTTGTAAAAGAAGAAATGAAAGAAAAATTTGTTGAGAGATTTAATAAAGTGTTTGAAAAAGAGTTTTGGCTTATGTCAAAAGAAGAATTTTTAAATAAATATCATTTTTTAGGTTATGGGAATAAACATTATAAAATTGACGATTTTATTGGAAACTATGTTGCTATTTCAACTAGTGGAAGTATGATTAGATTAGAAACTTTTTTAGCAGAAGGAAAAGCTATTAGAAAATCTACTCATTGTGGATTAACTAAGGAAGAAATGGAAGTACCTGTTATTGTTATAAAAAAGTAAAAATGATATTATAAAAAATATTGAAAATTGTATAAAACTATAAAATTAAGACCATACTACTATAAAGAGTAGGTGGTAAAATATGAGAAAATGGATAATATATATATTGATTTTTGCGGTTAGTTTAATGATGATAATTAGTACGGTTTTATTAATTTCAATTTATAAAAATACAGCTAATATTCAAATTAATAAAAATGATGAATTGGCTAAAACTGATAATAATACTATAGTTGATAATAATGAAATTGTTACAACCAGTTATTCAAATATAAAAATTTCTCCCAATGCTAGTATTGTTTTTAAAACATTATATAAAGAATGTAATCATATTATAGAAGAAGAGAGAAAAGCAGATAGTAATACTATAAATAAGAATGAATTGGATTTTAAAGAGCTATATAATGAATGGGAGCTAAAAAAATTTACACAAGATGAAGTTGTTTTATATAGAGAAATAAATGGATTATGTAATGAACATTATATTATAAAAGATGATTCTGGTTATGTAAAGATATTTACAATAAATCAAAATGGTGAAGAAGAATTGGTAGAATCTACTTTGATTGCAGTTCAATATTTGCCAGAAGCGGATGTGAGTGAACTAAAACAAGGAATAAAAGTATATGGTATGGAAGAAGTAAATAAAATAATTGAGGATTTTGAATAGTAATTGTCAAAGTAAAATAAAAACAGTTAAATGAGTTTAAAACTATTTAACTGTTTTTTTGTTAATTTAATATATAGTATAGAGGATAGATTATTTATTTTTATCTACAATTTTTAAATTCTCTTTCTTTAAATAACCTTGCTTATAGAATGCATTAAAATACATTATCAAAGAAAAAATTGTCATAATTAAAGCTAAGTAATAAATATATGTATCAAAGTGGAAAGAAATATTAAAATATTTTACAATTAGTGATGCAACAATTGCTGCATAAAAAAGTACAGTTGAAAGTTTCCCGTACCATCTGCTTGATACAACTAATTCTTTTCCATATAAGAATGAAGCACCTGCTATCATTATAATTTCCTTTAAAAATACTATAAATAAAATCCAGAGAGGAATTATATTTTCTATACACAAAGCTGCAAGCACAGAAACTTGTGTAGCTTTATCAGAAAGTGGATCAATTAATTTTCCAAAATTAGTTATAAAATTAAATTTTCTTGCAATAAAGCCATCTAAGATATCTGTAATACCAGATAGTGTTAAAAGTATAAAAGCAAGTACGTAATCTGAATGTATTATTGCTATAAATATGAAAGGTATTAATACAAATCTTAACATTGTTAAGATATTAGGTACATGTTTAAACATATAAAATTCCTCCATTAGTACATTTAGTTTTCTATTTCAAATTGTAATTTATTATTTTTTAAATCTATATTTACTGTTTGACCATTTTGTAATTCTGACTTTAATATTAAATCTGATAGTTCATCTTCTATATATCTTTGAATAGCTCTTCTTAAAGGTCTAGCACCATATTTTATATCGGTTCCTTTTTCTAATAGGAAGTTTTTCGCTTCAGGAGAGACATTCATTATTATATTTTTATCGCTTAATACCTTACTTGTTTCAGATAGCATTAAATCAATAATATCTAATAATTGATTTTTATCAAGTTGATCAAACACAACTATTTCATCAACTCGATTTAAAAATTCAGGTCTAAAGGTTTCTCTTAAAGAATCTAATACTTTGTTTTTATTTGCTTCTTTATTAGCGCCAAATCCAATAGAAGAGTGAGTTATTTGTGAACCTGCATTAGATGTCATGATAATTATTGTATTTTCAAAGTTAACAACATTTCCTTGAGAGTCTGTTAATCTGCCATCATCTAATACTTGTAATAATATATTAAATACATCTGGATGAGCTTTTTCTATTTCATCAAATAATACTATAGAATAAGGTTTTCTTTTTACTTTTTCAGTTAATTGACCAGCATCATCATAGCCAACATAACCAGGAGGTGAACCTATTAATTTTGAAGTAGAATGACTTTCCATGTATTCAGACATATCAACTCTAATAATAGAATTTTCATCGCCAAACATCTCATATGCTAATGTTTTAGCAAGTTTAGTTTTACCAACACCAGTTGGACCAACAAATATAAATGATGGTGGTCTTTTAGTTGATTGTAATCCTGCACGGTTTCTTCTTATTGCTCTAGAAACAGCTTTTACAGCATCATCTTGACCAATTACATTTTTGTGAAGACTATTTTCTAAGTTTAATAGTTTTTGTGATTCTTTTTCAGTTATTTTTTGAACTGGAATTTTTGTCCAGTGTTCTATTACTTCTGCGATATCTGATAAAGTAACATTTTTGATTTTTAATTTTTTGGATAAAGTATCAATTTGTTCTTGAAGTGTGCATTCTTTCATTTTTAAATCAGCGGCTTTTTTATAATCTTCAGTTGAATCTGCAAGAGCAGCTTCTTCTTTTTCTTCTTGAATTTTTTTTAGTTCATTTTTTAAAATTTCTAATTGATATAAATCTTTGTTTTTTAAATTAATTCTAGAACATGCTTCATCTAATATATCAATTGCTTTATCTGGTAAAAAACGATCATGTATATATTTTTCAGACATTATAACTGTTTGCTTTATTATATCGTTAGATATCTTTACTTTATGAAAATCTTCATAATATTTTTTTATTCCCTCTAATATTTTTATAGAATCATCAATTGAAGGTTCTTCTACCAATACTGGTTGAAATCTTCTTTCTAAAGCAGAATCTTTTTCTATATATTTTCTATATTCTTTTAAAGTAGTTGTACCAATTAATTGAATTTCACCGCTTGAAAGGGAAGGTTTCAAAATGTTAGCAGCATTCATAGAGTTTTCTGCATCACCAGCACCCATAATATTATGTAATTCATCTATAACTAAAATAATATTTCCTAAAGATTTGCATTCATCTATTATAGACTTCATTCTTGCTTCGAATTGTCCTCTGAATTGTGTACCAGCAATAACTGATGTCATATCTAGAAGATAGACTTCTTTATTTAATAATTTTGCAGGAACATCACCATTTGCTATTTTTATAGCAAGAGCTTTGGCTATTGCAGTTTTACCAACTCCGGGTTCTCCTATTAGGCAAGGATTGTTTTTGGAACGCCTATTTAAAATTTGAATAATTCTTCCGAATTTCTCTATCTCTACCAATTACATTATCAAGCAAATTGTTTCTTGCTTGGTTTGTTAGATTTGTACCATATGTATCTAAATTTTTTCTTTTTTTATCATTGTTTTTCTTTTCTACTTTAATTTTTTTTCTATCTGGTTGAGATGAATTTGAATTTGTAGAATCTGAGTTAGAATTAAATATTCCAGAGAAAATCGATCCTAAAGATGACCCATCTAAATCACCACTTTCATTTAATCCTAAATCATCTGGATTAACATTATCTAGGTTATTTGAGATATCTTTGAACATATCTTCGAATTGCCTTGTCATATCTTCTATATCTGTTTCAGATAAATTAGCTTGCTTAACTAATGTATCTATAGGATTTATTCCTTTTTTCTTTGCACATTCATAGCAAAGTCCTTCTAATTTGTTATTACCATCTGATGATGGTTTATTAACAAAAACTACAGCTGTATTTTTATTGCATATTGAACATAGCATATATTTTATCTCCAATCTATTTTTTTTCATTAATATTACTATATAATACATTAAAAAATAGATATAGTCAATAATAACTTTGTCTTTAACTGATGGGAATTTTTACAAAAAAATAAAGAAAAAGTAAACTGATTAAGTTACTATACATTGACAATTTTCAGCTGTTATGGTAGAATATAGTATATAGAGTGACTACATGTTATGGTAACTTACTGTCGAAAGGAGAGGTGACCTATGACAAATGAAGAAAAGGAATTAATTAAAGCAGCAAAAAGAAATTTGAAATTAATGAGAGCTTGCAAAGAAATTCTAGAAGATATAAATAA
The DNA here is from genome assembly GCA_000434015.1 of Clostridium sp. CAG:571. Lineage (GTDB taxonomy): Bacteria > Bacillota > Clostridia > TANB77 > CAG-508 > CAG-492. The sequence goes on along the minus strand of HF999510.1, from coordinate 158 downwards.
AATTAATAAAAATTTAGATGGGAAAAATAAAAATAAAAAAAAATAGAGGGGGAATTTTAATATGTAAACAAAATCAACTGAAAAAGATAAAAAAGAGGAATCAACAATAACAAATACAGATCCAGCTGCAACAACACCAGATCCAGCAGTAACAACGC
>HF999509.1 GCA_000434015.1 Clostridium sp. CAG:571 | reverse complement strand
AACAACGCCAGATCCAGCAGTAACAACACCAGATCCAACACAAACACAAACACCAGATTCAACTGAACCGACATTATCAAAGGAGTTACAAAGCAAAATAGAGAATGTAAAAAGCAAACAATTGAGAATGGCAGTAATATTAACAGATTCAAAAGAGGGTGTAAAAACAGCATTAAGAGAAGCAATAATGAAAGCAATGACAGATCAAGATTTTGAAGATAATAGTGATTATCAAAAAGCAAATGATGAGTATAGAGCAACAAGTGGTGCAACTTCAGACCTTGATTTTGAGGAATGGGTTAAAACTTTATCAAAAGAACAACAATTAGATTTACTTGCAGAATATACTATAGATGCAGAAAGAGAACAAGGATATAACGAGTGGGAAAAACCAATAGGAGATGCACAAAAAGCAAAAGATGTAACTAAAAAAGCTATCGCAGTTCAAGCAAAAGAAGTAATAGAATCTTATAAAAAATTAATGGTTGAGCATGAAGAATTAATAACAGATATAAAAGAAAAAATAAAAAATAAGAGAGATGAAATCGACAAGATAGATGGAAAAATAAATACGAAAAATGATCAAATAACAGCAAACAATGAAACTCTAAAAGCAGCGAAAAATGCAGCTCCAACTCAAGATCAAATTGATGCAGCAAAAGAAGCAAATAAGAGATTAAATGAAGAAATAGATGAGTTAAAGAACGAACGTAAAACAGCAGTAGGAGATTTATCAATTTTAGAAAAAAATTTACAAGATATGGAAGAGCAAAAAGATGTTTACAAAGCAGAAATAAATAAACAGATATCAGAACTTGAAGAATCATTAAAAAAAGAAGGTATTTATGTAGGAAGCTATGAAGGTTTAGGTGGAAGCTCTGAACAACAAACTCAAAATGAAGCAAATGAACAAACAACAGGAAATGGTTCAGGTGGTGTCGAAATTGATGAAAGAAAGCCTAAGGATATAGCTAAAGCTATGATGGCAGATTTTAGAAATTTAGCACCAGAGGAAGTTAAGCAATTAATAGAACGTACAGGCTATGAAGATCTATTGAACATGGCTAGAGAAATAGGACCAATTAACCGTTTAAGTCTTAGATCTTCTATGCAAAACAGACTAGATGATTTGAAAAAAGGCCTTGATGCTGAAATAAAAGATGATAATGGAAATGATATAACAATACATTTTTCTAAGAAAGAATTAAAGAATTTATCTGATTTAGGAGAAGATAGACTTAAAGATGTAATAAGTATAATGAATTATTATACAGAAAATTATGAATCAATGTCAGTAGCTGAAAGAAAAAAAGCTGAAGAAACAATGGAGTATTTAAAAATTTCTACATTATTAACAGAAACTAATAGAGGAAAAATAGGAAGATTCATGGGAAGATTTACAGAAAAAGGTACTAGAATTAGTGAAATAGGAAACTCTTTAAGAAGGTTTGCAACAGAAAGAGGAAAGAGAGAAGATAAAAAATCTGAAAGAACTAGAGATATAAGAACTAGATTAGGAATAAAAACACCTATGGCATCAACTCCTAGAACAAGACATGTAGATAGAAGCGGATATAAACCAATTCAAATGGATAGAGACGATTAAATTTAATAAAGAATTTTATAGAAATGATAGTAGATAAGGTTTTTAGAACTTATTTACTATCATTTTTTTGAATTTATAATAAAAGAAATATATTAGATATAAAATTTAATATGTTTCTTTTATTTATTGTAAATATAAATGGTTGATTTATGGAAGGGATTCATATATAATAAACGCGGAGTGATTGAAATGATAGATATAGAAAATGCAAAAAGAGTATTTAAAGAATATGTGAAAGATTATAATCCAAATGATGGAAAAATAGCTTTAAAAATATCACATATTTTACGAGTTACACAAAAGAGTAGAGAATTAGCAGAAGAGTTAAATTTAAATGAAGAAGATACTGATTTAGCAGAATTAATAGGATTATTACATGATATAGGAAGATTTGAACAAGTAAGAATTTATAATACTTTTTATGATAAAGATAGTATAAATCATGGTGAATATGGTGTAAAAATCTTATTCGAGGATGGATTAATAAGAAAATTTATTAAAGATGATAGTTATGATGAAATAATAAAAAAAGCAATATTAAATCATAATAGACCTAGAATAGAAGAAGGACTAAGTAAAAGAGAATTAATGCATGCTAAAATTATAAGAGATGCAGATAAATTAGATATATACTATGTATTAACAATAGAAAAATTAGAAAATTCATATGGTTGTAAAGATATGAGTAAAGATGAAATAACAGATGAGATATATAGAGAATTTGTGGAAGACCATATGATTAATTATAAAAATTTAAAAACAAATGCAGATATGTTAGTTGCACATATTGCATATATTTTTGACTTTTATTATAATTATAGTTTGAAGATTGTGAAACAAAAAGGTTATATAGAACAGATAGAACAAAAAGTTAATTTAGAAAATAAGCAAGCTATAAAATTATTAGAAAAAATCAATGTTATAGCCAATAATTATATAGATGAAACTTTAAAATTAGAACAAAGGGAACAGGTACAATGTCAAAAAAGTTGTTAATAACAGAAAAACCATCTGTTGCAATGGAATTTGCAAAAGCTTTGAAAATAACTACAAATAGGAAAAACGGATATTTAGAATCAAATGATTGGATTATTACTTGGTGTGTTGGGCATTTAGTAACTATGAGTTATCCAGAAAAATATGATGAAAAATTAAAATTTTGGAGATTAGATACTCTTCCTTTTATTCCAAAAGAATGGAAGTATGAAATTATACCAAATGTACAAAATCAATTTAATATTGTAAAAGAATTAATGCAAAGGGAAGATATAGATACAATATATAATGCAGGTGACTCAGGACGTGAAGGAGAGTATATACAAAGATTAGTTTTTATGATGGCTAAACCAAATCCAAATGCTAAGATGAAAAGAGTTTGGATTGATTCTCAAACAGAAGAAGAAATTTTAAGAGGAATAAAAGACGCAAAAGATCTATCAGAATATGATAGTTTGTCTGACTCTGCATATTTAAGGGCAAAGGAAGATTATTTAATAGGAATTAATTTTTCTAGATTACTATCTATTATTTATGGAAGAAGAGTAGCAAAAAAGATAAATGAAGAAAAAGTTTCTATTTCTGTTGGACGAGTTATGACATGTGTTTTAGGTATGGTAGTACAAAGAGAAAGAGAAATAAGAAATTTTGTTAAAACACCATATTACAAAATTATAGGAAACTTTGGAGATGAAGAAAAAAATTTATCTGCAGAGTGGAAAGTTCAAGAAAAATCTGAATTTTTTGAATCTAATAAATTATATAATGAATCTGGGTTTAAAAAAGAAGCGGATGCGAAAAAATTAATTTTGTCACTAAAAGATAAAAGGGCTGTTATAGAAGAATTAAAAAAATCTAAGCAAAAAGAAAATCCGCCTTTACTTTTTAATTTGGCAGAAGTGCAAAATGAGTGTACAAAAAAGTTTAAAATAAAACCAGATGAAACATTAGAAGTGATTCAGGATCTATATGAAAAAAAGCTAGTTACATATCCAAGAACAGATGCAAGAGTTTTATCAACTGCTGTTGCAAAAGAAATTTCTAAAAATTTGAATGGTTTAGCTAAGGGATTTAAAGATGAAGAAATACAATTAATTATTAATAAAATGATCGATGAAAAGTATTCTACAAATCTACAGAAAACTAAGTATGTAAATGATAGTAAAATAACAGATCATTATGCAATTATACCTACAGGACAAGGGTTTGAAAATTATGAAAAACTATCCAATTTAAGCAAGAATATATATAAATTAATTGTAAAAAGATTTTTGAGTATTTTTTATCCGCCAGCACAATATGAGAAGGTTTCGATAACAATAGATGTTGAAGGAGAAAAATTTTATACAAGCAATAGAGTGTGTGTAAACTTAGGCTATTTAGAAATAACAAAAGGAAAAGATGTTCAAGAAGAAAAAGAAAATGCTAAAAAAGAAAGTGGAATTAATCCTGAAATATTAAGGAAAATAAAAAAAGGACAAAATATTGATATTATAAATTTTGAAACTAAAGAATCTGAAACTAATCCACCTAATAGATATAATTCTGGTTCTATGATATTAGCTATGGAAAACGCTGGAAAATTAATAGAGGAAGAAGAACTGAGAGAACAAATAAAAGGTGCTGGAATTGGTACTAGTGCAACAAGAGCTGAAATTATAAAAAAGTTAGAAAGGATAAAATACATACAAATAAATACTAAAACACAAATTATAACACCAACTGAAAAAGGAGAGTCTATTTTTGATGTTGTATATAATTCCATGCCAGATATGCTTAATCCAAAATTAACAGCTAGTTGGGAAAAAGGTTTAGATATGGTTGCAAAAAAGGAAATAAAACCTGAAATTTTTATGGATAAATTACAAAATTATATAAAAAGTAAAATTAATAAATTGGTTATACCAATGTAAGGAGGTACAAATGAAGAAGATAGATAATTGGGAGGCTTTGGTAAAGGGAAAAAATGAAAAATATGAAATTGCAATTCCAATTCCAGGGTGTTATATATCTGGACATATAGAAGGAAAAGAGACAATATTAGAAACAAGTTATATAGATTTATCTAGTTTAACAGCAATGGATTTATCAAATAATTATTATCAATTAGGAAATGCTAAAGAGTCGTATCTAAAAATATTGAATGAATTTATTGAGTTTGCTAAAAATAAAGAAAAAAACGCTGAAAAAGAGATATAGCATAAGAGGTAAAAAATATATGAATGATAGTATGTTTCAAAAATTAACTGAAGATGTTAGATTGCAAGTAAAAAGATTAGAAAAGTTAGATATCTATACTAATAAGCATGTACATAATGTTCCTAAAATAACTTTAAAAATATGTCAAAAGCTTAATGTATCAGAAGAAAAAACAAGATTTTATATAAATTGTGCATATTTACATGATATAGGAAAAATTTTTATACCATATGAAATATTACAAAAACCAGAAAAATTAACAGATGAAGAATATGAAGTTATGAAAAAGCATACAATTAAAGGGTATGAACTTTGTATGGCACATGAAGATTTGAAAAAATATGCAAATGCAGCTAAATATCATCATGAAAATGAGGATGGAACAGGATATCCAGAATGTTTGAAAAAAGATGAAATACCAATAGAAGCTAAAATTGTAAAAGTAGCAGATCTTTATGATGCAATATGCAGTAGAAGACAATATAAGCCAGAAGTTAAAAGAGTTGATGCAATGAATATAATTTATGAAAATGTGCAAAAAGGAAAAGTTAATAAAAAAATATTTAATGCACTTGTTGATGTTGCTATTGATGAAATTCAGGAAGAAAATGGAGATATAGAAGAAATTAAAAAATTACAAGAGATGAAAAGATAAAGTTTGATTTATAAAAAAATAATACCTCTTTTTACTGTTTTTAGGTAAAGAGGGGTATTATTTTTTGTTATAGAAAATTTGAAAGTTAATATCTAGTTTTTATAAACAATCCCAATCTAGTACTGCTTTTTGGAAGTTAGCGTTTTCAAGATCTTCTTTAGAAATAAAAATACTAATAATTCCAGCATCACCAATTTGTAATTTGTCATATCCTTCAGAATCTATTTTTATTAAACATTCTGTTAAGTTAGCTAGACTTGAACTACCTGTTCTTGGATCTTGTTGAGTGAAATCTGCATATCCACCAAGAGTTATAGGTGTAGTTTGACACTCATCGTAAATAACATTTGATAATAAATCTATATATAGATCTTTTTCTTTATTTTTATAATCTGGCAAATAGTAGTTATAATCTATTTTGGCAATTTCTTTAATTTGATTTTGTAATGTTTCATCAGATATGATTTTTTCTATATATTCTGCTATAGTATTGCTAAATCTAAAATCAGATGTTGGCATATAAGACACTGACTTTTCAAAAGTAATTTTTAAAGAGTTTCTGATTACAAAATTAGATAAGTCTATATTAGGAAAATTAGTTTCATAATTATTAGAAACATTTTTATAATATCTTATTTCATATTGTGCAGGCCAAGAAAAATCTTTATCTAAGAATACTTCTAGGATACCTTCTTTTGGGTAAATATCTGAATTTAGTTCTGCAAAGTTAATTTGAATAAGTAATGGCATAAAATTACCATTTTTATCTTTTGGCATATTTTCTCCTAAAGGCAAGTATGGACTTCCGCCTATTTTGGAATTTAATATAGTAGGAGTATCATTTTCATTTATAATTAGTTTATAGCAATCTTTTTGTGTCTTCATTTTATATTCGTTAATTATATTAATAAGAGGTTTTATTCTAACATCTTTTTGACTATATTTTATTAAAAGATTTTTTGTATCTTGTATTTTTTTATCTACATCATAACCATATGCTTTTGCTCTTTCTAGATTTATTAAAGCAGAAGCATAATCTTTTTTTAAATTATAAATATCAGCTAGTTTTTCATAAGATTTAGTTATTCCACCTTCAATAGCTTTTCTATATAATTCGATAGCTTTTGATAGATTAGAACGATTAGAAATATAATCAGCTAAATAATATAGATACTCTGGATTAGAAACACCAAATTGATCTGCAAATGAATAACATAAATCTTTTTCTTTAGTTGGAGGTAGAGTTTTGGCAGCTTTTATAAATGTTTCTGGAGTAATTTTTTTCTCGAATTTTATCAAGTTTACAATTATAGTGTTTTTGTCTAATGGTTGAAATTTTAAAAACTCTTTTATAAGAAGAGCAGAAGTACTATCAAAGAAATTAAAACTGTATATGTAATTTTCTGATTTCTTTTCAAATAAAAGTACTAAACCATTTTTATAAATATATAATAATAATTCGACAATTCCTTTTGAGTTTACTTTTTCATAATAATTAAAGTCAGTAGTAGTAATTGTATTATAAACATTGTCATCTAGAATTGTAATTTCTTTATGTTTTAATTCTAAAAAATTATTATAATCAAAGTTTTGAGTTTGCAAGTATGAAATTAAATTATTTGTTTCGGAATTTAGCTCTTTTGTTTCAAGTTTTATAAATTTAGATAATAATTGGCGATTAAATAAATTCAACTTAGAAATAGTTAATAAGTCATCATATGTAAGTTTTTTTAATCTGTTTAATAAATCTTGTTTTTCTTTAATGTTCTCTGTGTTGATAAGGTATTTTAAGATTGTATAAAATTCTGTATGATATTTTGAATCAAAACCTTTTAATAAAGATTGTATAAAATCATCAATTGCAATTTGATCTAAATTTTTTTCTTTTTGAGTAGATGATAATTTTATTAAAAACAGTGGTCTTAGTCTTTCTTCACAGTTTTCTGTTACTGAAATTTCTGAAATATTCATATTACAAGTCTCCTTTTATATTTTATTTATAAAAATAATTTATCATAAGAAGTCAAAAAAGTCTAGTAATAAAGTCAAAAATAAATATATGTGATAAGTTAAAGATAAAAAATTTTTTCTTACATAAATGAGGCACGCTAATAATTATATTCACGACTTACGTAAATGAAACATAATATATATCATATTAAAGAGTAGAAAGGGTGAATGTATCATGAAATCATACATAATAGAAGGTGGAAAAAAGCTTTCAGGAGAAGTGAAAATTTCAGGTTCTAAAAATGCTTCACTTCCAATTATTGCATCTAGTATATTAAATTCAAATATAACTAAATTGTATAATGTTCCAAATATAAAAGATACTAGAATTACTTTGAAAATTTTGAGGCTTTTAGGTTGCAAGATTAAGCAAAATAGTGGTAAAATAGAGATAAATTCTAAGAAAATGAATAAAAAAGAAATTCCAGAAGAATTAATGAGAGAAATGAGATCTACAGTAATTTTAGCTGGAGCTATTTTAGGAAGATTTAAAGAAGTAACATTTTCGTATCCAGGGGGATGTGATATTGGTTCAAGACCAATAGATTTACATCTTAATGCTTTCGAAAAATTAGGTGTACAAATTGAGGAAGAAGCTGGATTTATACATTGTAAATGTGATAAGATAGTAGGAAACGATATTAATTTAGATTTTCCAAGTGTAGGAGCAACAGAAAATATTATACTAGCATCTGTATATGCAGAAGGAATAACAAAAATAACTAATGCAGCGATGGAACCTGAGATAGAAGATTTGGCAAAATGTTTAAATAAAATGGGAGCTAAAATAGAAGGTGCAGGAACTAATGAAATAAAAATAACAGGAGTAAAAAAACTTAAGCCAATAGGTTATAGTGTTATGCCAGATAGAATTGAGGCAGGAACTTTTTTGTGTATGGCAGCAGCAACTTTAGGAAAAATAAAACTTGTTAATGTAGAAGCTAAACATCTAGATCCTGTTATTAATAAATTACAAGAAGCGGGATGTCTAATTACAATAGAAAAAAATAGTATACAATTAGAAGCACCTAAAAGGATTAAACCTTTGGAAATAAAAACAATGCCATATCCAGGATTTCCAACAGATTTGCAACCAATATTTGGAGCAATGCTTGTTACAGCAAAAGGAACATCGGTAATAATTGAAAACATATTTGAAAATAGATACAAATATATAACAGAATTGAAGAGAATGGGAGCAAAGGCAACTATAGAAGGGAAGATGGCTGTAATAAAAGGAGTAAAAAAATTGTCTTGTGCAAATGTGGAAAGTGCAGATTTAAGAGGAGGAGCGGCACTTGTGTTAGCAGCTCTTAAAGCAAAAGGCAAGACAAAGATAAGTAATATAGAATATATTTTAAGAGGATACGAAAAATTAGACGAAAAGCTAACTAAGTTAGGAGCTTGTATAAGTTTAGAAGAAGGTGAATAAATATTGAATAAAAAATATGCGTATAAAAATAAAAAAATTAATAAAAAGCAAAGGGCAGATATAAAATCTGCCCATAAAAAAAGTAATAATTTAAATAATAGGAATACTGCAATTAACTTAGATAATGAAATTATTATAGGTATTCCTAATATAGATAAAAAAGAATATTTGTCAAAAGCAAGTAAAAACAAAGAAGAATATAGTGGTAGAAAAAATAGCCCAAAAGTAAAAAATGCAAATATTAAAAAAAGTAAAAGTAAAAATAAAAAAGTAAAAAAAATAAAGAAACTAACAGAAAAACAAATAAAAAGAAGAAAATTTATTTTAAAAATCATAAAATGGACAAGTTTATGTATTATTATTATTGGAACAATAATTTGTATTATGATTTCACCAATATTTAATATTAAAAATATAGAAGTAAAAAATAATCAAAAGATATCTTCTGAGCAAATAATAAGTTTATCTGGAGTAAAATTAGATGAAAATACATTTAAATATTCTAAAAGAGACATTAAAAAGAAAATAAAAGAAAATGCGTATATAGATAGTGTAAAAATAACTAGAGGATTACCAGATACGTTAAAAATAGAAGTCAAGGAAAGAACGGCTAAATTAATGCTGTTATATGGAAATGCATATGTATATATTAATAATCAAGGTTATATATTAGAAATATCAGATGAAAAAGCAAAATTGCCGGTATTAAAAGGCTATAAAACGGATGAAAAAGACATTGTTGTAGGACAAAGATTATGTAATGAAGATCTAGAAATGTTAAGTACAGTGTTAAAAATAATGGAAGTAGCACAAAGTGAAGAAATTTTTGATAAAATAACTGGAATAGATATAAGAAATAAAAGTGATTACGAAATAGAAATGGAAAATGAACAAAAAACAGCACATTTAGGAGATTGTTCTATGTTAGAAGAAAGAATTCTTTGGGTAAAAACAATTTTAAATGAAACAAAAGATTTACAAGGTGAAATATTTGTTAATATGAATTTGAATTCAGATAGACCTTTTTTTAGAGAAAGAGTCTAGAAAGGAGAAGAAAACTTAATGAACAAAAAGGTAATATCACTAACAATTGGAGCAATATGCTTTGTTCTTGTACTTGCAATAGTTATTCAAGTAAAGACTATAAAAAATACTAATTCCATAGTTAATTACACATTGTCTAATAATAATGATTTAAGAGATGATCTATTAAGGTGGAAAGAAAAATATGATAGTGTCAATACAGAAGTAACAAAAGCAGAAAAAAAACTAGAAGAAACAAGACAGCTTGCTATACAAAATAGCCCGGATTCAATAAAAAAAGAGCGAGAATTAAATATTAATAATACAGCATTAGGGTTAACAGATGTAAGTGGCCAAGGTGTTATAGTAACATTAAAAGATAATCAAGGAGTTACTAATGAAAATATAGGAATAACAGATGATATTAGATCTTATTTAGTACATGATGCTAATTTAAGAGAAATAGTAAGAAAATTGAAGATATCAGGAGCAGAGGCTATTTCTATAAATGATGAAAGAATTGTAAATGATACTTCAATAATTTGTTCTGGAAATGTAATAAGAGTAAATGATAAAAAGGTAAGTTCACCTTTTGAAATAAAGGCTATAGGATCACCAGAATTGTTATATGGAAACTTAGATGAAACAATAACTAGATTAAATAATTCTGGAATTATAGTAGATATAAAAAAACAAGATAATGTAAAAATAAATAAATATGATGGTGTGATTAATTTTAATTATGCTAAAACAGTTGAATAGAGGTGAATTAGTTTGAAAAAAGAAAAAGTAGTGGTTAATGTAACAATATTTTTAATGTGTATTGTTTTAACTTGTGTTATGAGTATGCAATTTAAAACTGTAAGACAAACTAATTTAACAGATATAAAAAATATGAATGAAGATGAACTAAAAAGTGAAATTGTTGTTTGGCAAAAAAAATACAACGAAATATCAAAAAAACTTGAAAATGTTAAGGGGACAATTGAAGAATATCAGTCAATATTGCAAAATAATCAAGAAACATCTAAAGTTTTAGATAAGGAATTAAATAATTTAGAAAAACTTGTAGGAGTTACAGATGTACAAGGAGATGGAGTGGTTCTTACTTTAGAAGATAATGAAGAACAAGGAATAACTGCAAGTACATTATTAAATTTAGTTAATGAGTTAAAATATGCAGGAGCTGAGGCTATCTCAATTAATAATATTAGAATTGTTAATTCAACAGATATAGTAGATGTGAATTATATTATTCAGATAGAAGGACAAAAGATATCTTCACCGTATATAGTAAAGTGTATAGGTAATCAAGAATACTTATCAAATAACCTTAATGCTAAAGATGGATATTTGCATACATATACAGAAAGTGGAATAAGTGTAAAAATGGAATTGCAAAATAATATAAAAATAGAAAAGTATAGTGGGGATTTAGAAGTTAAATATAGTAAAAATTAAGGATAGGAGGATTTTTATATGACAAAAAGAAAAGTTGCAATTCTACTAGCTGTGATGTTTGGAATAATAGTAGCAGCTATAATAGTTCAAGTAAAAACAATAGAAGGAGCAAATTCTCCTGTATTAAAAATAATTGCTAATGATAATTTAAGAGATGAAGTTTTAATATGGAAGGATAAATATGATGTTAGTCAAAATGGTTTGGAAAAATCAGAAAAAAAGCTAGAAAGGGTTAGACAACAAGCAGCTAAAAATGATGAAAACTTTGGAGAAAAGGAAGAAAAGATAAAAAAATATAACAATATTTTAGGATTAACAGATGTAAGTGGTGAAGGAATTACAATTACTATTACAAGCAAAAAACTAGATGATGGAACAAAAGAATATCTAGACAATATTGTAAATGAACTAAAAAATGCAGGTGCTGAAAGTATAAGCATAAATAACCAAAGATTAGTATGGAACTCAGTAATTTCATTTGATGGAAATATTATAAAAATGAATTCAGAAAAGATAGAGTCACCATTTGTTATAAAAGCAATAGGAGAAGCAAGAGTTTTATATGGAGCTATTGTTAGACCAGGTGGATATATAGAACTTTTAAATAGCAGTGGAATTAAAGCTGATGTTACAAAATCAAGTAACATACAGATAGAAAAATATAATGGTTTAATTAATTCTAAATATATAGAAAGTATTACATAAGAGGTGGCAGAATTGAAAAAAAGAAATATTACTATGTGTATAGTTATATTTATTATGTGTGTTATATTAACTTCTGTTATATTGATGAGGTTTAAAGCTATTGAAAAAACAGATATAGAAGGAGAGTCAGCAATTAAAGAAACAGAACTTAGAAAAGAAATATCAACATGGAAAAGTAAATATGAACAAGTCACACAAACTTTAGAATCTACAAATCAAAAAATATCTGAATATGAAGAACAAATTAATAAAAATGAAGATTCAACGAATTTGGTTGAAAAAGAATTAAATCAAACAAATGAATTGTTAGGAAAAACTAATGTTAAAGGAGAAGGTGTTATTATAACTTTAACAGATACAACTGAAAAGATTCTAGCAGCAGATTTATCTGAGCTTATAAATGAACTTAAATATGCAGGAGCTGAAGCTATAGCTATTAATGGAATAAGAATACTTCCAATGACAGATATAACAGATGCTACAAACGATTTGATTTTAATAAATGGACAGAGAATTACATCACCATATGAAGTTAAAGCAATAGGAGATCAAACATATTTATATAGTACACTTAGTACAAAAAATGGTTTTATTGAATATTATACAAATCAATATGGACTTAATATTAAAATAGAGAGACAAAAAAACATAATGATAGAAAAGACTAATCAAGATATTAATTTTAAATATATAAAAGAAGGAGAAGAGTAAAATGATTATTATTGCAATTGTTATTGGATGTATTTTAGGTGCTATAATAGGAATATATGCTCCTATAATACCATATACATATTCAGGTTATTTAGCTATAGGAATAATGGCAGCTTTAGATACAGTATTTGGAGGAATATCATCAATAATAAAAAAGAGTTTTGATATGAAAATATTTGTTTCAGGATTTTTTGGAAATGCAATTTTAGCAATGTTATTAACATATTTAGGTGAAAAATTAAATGTAGATATATATTTAGCAGCTATTTTTGTATTTGTAGGAAGGATGTTTAATAATCTTGGATTTATAAGAAGATATTATATAGAAAAATTGGTAGAAAAAAAAGAAAAGAAAAAAAGTAAGGCAAAAACTATTGATAAAGTTTAAAAAATGTGCTAAAAATATAAAGACAAAAATATATATAAAATGGCATTAGAATACAAAAAGCGACATTGTTACAGAACTGTTACGAAAATATTACAGAAATATAACAGATTCTATTGACATTTTTGTGGAAATATAATATTCTAAGGCTAGAATTTAAATGCGGTAAAAAATGGAGGAGTTAACTTTGGCTATAGGTGATATAATAGTAGGTATTGATATAGGTACATCTAAAGTTAGTCTTGTTGTAGGAGAAGTCAATAACTTCAATCAAATTGAAATAATTTGCAGTACTAGTCACAAGTGTAGCGCTATTAAAAAAGGAAAAATAGTTGATGAAGAAGCAATATCAATTGCTATTGCAAATGTTGTAAAAGATGCAGAAATGGAATCAGGATTAAAAATAAATTCATCATATGTAACAATACCTGGAAAATATGCTACAATTGTACAAAACAGTGTAAATAAAGAAGCAAGAGACAGATATGCAGGAATATCAGTAAAAGATATATCTTCTGCATTAATGCAAGCAAAAGACATAGATATACCAGAAGGAAAAAGTATAATAGATATAGTTGCTGATGAATTTATATTAGAGGACGGGAAAATAGTAAGTGATCCAGTAGGAAACTTAAGCACAGGATTCACAATGAAAGCACAAGTAATATTAGCAGATAAAGATTATGTTAGACAGTTATGCAATATTTTTAGAAGAGCTGATATGGAAATAGACGGGTTAGTACCAGAAACATTGGCTGAAAGAAATCTTATATTAGATACAAATGAGTTAAATGATAATATAATGATACTAGATATGGGAGCAGGAAATACAGATATAGGAGTGTTCGAAGGTAATTCATTTGTATATACTAATACAGTTCCTTTAGGAGGAGATAATATTACTAATGATATAGCATTGGTATTAGATATATCTCAAGAAGAAGCGGATAAGTTAAAAAGGCAATATGGGCTAGCAATGAAATCCTTTATAGACAATGATAATGAAATTGTTTTAAATACTTGTAAAGGCGATTCTAAAAGTAAAGTTATAAAAAGTTCAGAATTAATTGAAATAATAGAAGCTAGAATAGAAGAAATATTTTCAATTGTTAATAAAGATATTACAGCTCAAGGAATAAAATCAAGAATTAATAATGTTGTTTTAACTGGACAAGGAATTATTAATATTAATAAAAGTGATGTCGCAGGAAAAATAATTTTAAATATACCAGTAAAAATATCAACAGGAAGATTAATAAGTACAATAAGACCAAGTTATAGAACAGCATATGCATTAGTAAGATACATAGCAGCAAGACCTTTTGCAAAAAATGTTTCAAGTAATATAGATTCTGGTTCAGAACAAAGCTTTTTTAAGAAGATACTTGAAAGAATTAAAGAATTTTTCTATTCATAGAAAAATTTAGATTATAAGCGTTTTTAATTTTAAAAAAATATATAATAGGAGGAAACATTATGATAATGGATAGCGTTGAAGAAAGCGGAATCATGATAGATGGAACAGCTACAATTAAAGTAATTGGTGTAGGTGGAGCAGGAACTAATGCTGTTAACAGAATGGTTGATTCAGGAATAAGAGGAGTTGAATTTGTTGCTGTAAATACAGATAGACAAGCTCTATTACTATCAAAAGCAGCATCAAAAATTCAAATAGGAGAAAAAATAACAAGAGGATTAGGAGCTGGAGCAAATCCTGATATAGGAGCTCAAGCAGCCGAAGAAAGCAAATCTGAAATTACAGAAGCTTTACGCGGAGCAGATATGGTATTTGTTACTGCCGGAATGGGACGGAGGAACAGGTACTGGGGCAGCTCCAATAGTTGCAGCTTGTGCAAAAGAAATGGGAATTTTAACAATAGGAGTTGTTACAAAACCATTTACATTTGAAGGAAAGAAAAGATTATCTCAAGCAGATAGAGGAATTGAAAGCCTTAAAGGAAAAGTAGACACATTAGTTGTAATTCCAAATGATAAATTATTACAAGTTATTGATAGAAAAACATCAATAGTAGAAGCTTTTAAAATGGCAGATGATGTATTAAGACAAGGTGTACAAGGTATATCAGACTTAATTGCAATACCAGGACTTGTAAACTTAGACTTTGCAGATGTTAAAACAATTATGCTAAATACAGGTATGGCACATATGGGTATAGGAAGATCTTCAGGAGAGAACAGAGCAGAAGATGCAGCAAAACAAGCTGTTCAAAGTCCATTACTAGAAACTTCAATAGAAGGAGCTAGAGGAGTAATTATAAATATTACTGGTGGTTCTAGCTTAGGATTGCATGAAGTAAATACAGCAGCTGAATTAATTCAAAGAAGTGTAGATCCAGAAGCAAATATTATCTTCGGTGCTGTAATTGATGAAACATTAGATGAAGATATAGTAATAACTGTTATTGCTACAGGTTTTGAAAAAGAACCAACTGTGGGTAATACAGTTCCTGTTGGTGAAATAGTTAGCAAAGCATGGGATAAGAAAATAAATTCAATACCAACAACTCAAGACAACTCTAATTCATCAAATGATTTAGATATTCCTTCTTTCTTAAGAAAAAATAAAGGAATGAATAAATAAAAAATATGCAATAATAAAGTATAAAAATAAGTTAATAAAAAATTAATATCATAATAAAAAAGAAATAATCTTAATTTGTAGATTATTTCTTTTTTTCTGCATCAAGAAATGACAGGTTTTTAAAAGTATAAGATGTAAAATAACAATTGTTAAAACAACTAAATGTTTTATAGTTTTCATTTAATAGGGAGTAGCAAGCTTGACTATATATTTAGACGTTATATTTTTAGAAAATTTTTTTATGAATTACATAATTTTATTTGCAGTTGGATACATAACAAAAGCAAAGTTAAAACAAACTCTGCTTATTATTTCTAGTATACTGGGGAGTGGATATGCAACATTTGTGTATATGCAAGACACATATTTTTATTCTAATATAATAATAAAAATAGTATTATCTATAGTTATGGTTTTTGTTGCATTTATACCCAAGAACTTAAAAAAGATATTTCAAGAGCTTATAATGTTTTATTTAATATCATTTTTATTTGGTGGGTGTGCACTTTCATTATTATATTTTATAAAACCAGAAAATATAATAATGAAAAAACGGAGTTTATGTAGGACATTATCCACTAAAAATAGCAATACTCGGAGGATTACTGGGATTTACAATAGCACAAATAGCTTTTAAGTTAGTGAAAAATAAAATGTCTACTAAAGATATGTTTTGTAAAATATCAATAGTATTAGAAAACAAACATGTAATTGTAAAAGCTTTGATAGATAGTGGAAATTTATTAAGAGAACCGATTTCTGGATATCCAGTGATTATAGTTGAAAAATATGAACTTAGTAATGTATTACCACAAGATATCTTAAGTAATTTAAAGAAAATTTTATATGGAGAATATTCTAAAGAAAATGATGAATTATATGCTAATAAATATTTATCTAGATTTAGAGTTATACCATTTTCGTCGCTGGGAAAGCAAAATGGTATGTTATTAGGAATAAAAGCAGATGAAGTAATAATACAACATGATGAGGAAGAAAATAAATTAAATAATGTTATTGTTGGGATATATGATGAGCATCTTTCGAAAAATGGAAATTATACAGCATTAGTAGGGTTAAATTTACTAGAAAGGAGGGAAAACAATGAACATATTACAAGTATTAAAGTCTAGTATTAATACTTTATATGTGAAATACATAAATAAAGATGGAGTAAATACATTACCAATATATTATATTGGAGGAAGTCAAAGTTTGCCACCGCCTTTATCACAAAAAGAAGAAGAGGAAGCTTTAAAAAAATTGAGCTTGGGAGATAGTATGGTTAGACAAACTTTGGTCGAGAGAAACTTAAGATTAGTGGTATATATAGCTAAAAAGTTTGAAAATACAGGAGTGGGAATAGAGGATTTAATTTCTATTGGAACAATAGGCTTAATGAAAGCAATTAATACATTTAATACAGATAAGAAAATAAAATTAGCAACATATGCTTCTAGATGTATAGAAAATGAGATATTAATGTATTTAAGAAGAAGCAATAAAATAAAAGGTGAAATTTCAATCGATGAACCATTAAATCAAGACGGAGATGGTAATGAACTTCTGCTTTCTGATATATTAGGAACTGATTCTGATGTTACTTCTAGAAGAATTGAGGAAGAAGTTGATAAAACTTTATTAAAAGCTTCTATAAAAAAACTGAGTAATAGAGAAAGAAATATAATGGAATTACGATTTGGTTTTATAAGTGGAAAGGAAAAAACTCAAAAAGAAGTTGCAGACATGTTAGGAATATCACAGAGTTATATTTCTAGATTAGAAAAGAAAATAATAGTAAAAATGAAAAAAGATATAATGAGTAAAACTGGGTGAATAAAAATACCTTCTTTGGAAATAATTATATTAATTATGAACCAAAGGAGGTATTTATTTGATTAAGAAAGTAGAGATTGCATCTGTTAATACTGCTAAACTACCTGTTCTGTCAAATAATGAAAAACAAGAATTACTTATAAAAATAAAAAATGGAGATGAAGAAGCTAGAGATAAATTTGTAAATGGTAATTTAAGGCTGGTATTGAGTGTAATAAAAAGATTTTATGGTAGAGGAGAAAATTTAGATGATTTATTCCAAGTTGGATGTGTTGGATTAATAAAGTCAATAGATAATTTTGATTTATCACAAAATGTTCAGTTTAGTACGTATGCAGTTCCGATGATTATAGGAGAAATTAGAAGATATTTGAGAGATAATAATCCTATAAGAGTGAGCAGATCAGTAAGAGATTTAGCATATAAAGCTTTAAGCGTTAAAGAAAAAATAATGAAAGAAACACAAAAAGAACCTACTATAGAAGAAATCGCTAAAGAACTAAATATAGATAAAGAAGAAATAGCTTTTAGTTTAGATGCTATACAAGAACCAGTATCATTGCAAGAGCCAGTATATGGTGATGGAAGTGAAAATTTATATGTAATGGATCAAGTAAAAGATAAAAAAAATACAGATGAATATTGGGCCGAAAGCATTACTGTTTCTGAAGCAATGAAAAAATTAAATGATAAAGAAAAAATGATTGTGAGTAAGAGATTTTTTGAAGGCAGAACACAAATGGAAGTTGCAGATGAAATAGGAATATCACAAGCTCAGGTATCTAGATTAGAAAAAAGTGCAATTAATCATATAAAAAGAATGTATAAATAAAAACAAATAGAATTACAATTTTGTGATTCTATTTATTTTTATTGGAAACTTTTTGGTTATTCATAATATACTATAATAAAGAGAAGATGATATATCAATATATATTGATATACCAAAGATTAGAAAGAAAGGAGCTAATCAATTAAATAGATAATTGTTTCTATAAGATTGGTTATATAAACAAAATGGGACAAAAGGGGTTAGATTTTAAACATAAAGAAGTTATTAATATAATTGATGGAAGAAGATTGCGGATATGTGCAAGACGTTTGTGCAGACTTGGAATCAGGAAGGATTACTTCGATTATAGTACCTGGAAATAATAAAATATTAAATATGTTTACAGGAAGTAATGATATTGTAATACAGTGGCAGAATATAAAATGCATAGGTGATGATGTTATTTTAGTAGAAATTTGATAAAAATAAGTAATATAAACAAAAGAATATACATATAATAGTAAGAAATAAAAAAATAACAAAAAAATATAAAAAAATTATAAAAAACTATTGATTTTTTATAAAAAAAGTAGTAAGATAAATATCGTCAACAGAGTGATAGAAATTGCAAACAAAATAGCAATAAAAATCAATAAAAAAAGTTAAAAAACTTTTAAAAAACTATTGACATTAAATACTTATCATGGTATTATAACAAAGTACTAAGCAAGAGACAAAATTATATATGTTTTTTATATAAATTAGTAAAAATATTATACATCTATATGAAAAAACAATTAATTACTAGTTTATTATTTTGCACTTTAAAATTCGACAAAAAAGTTCAAAAAAATATAAAAAATATATTGACAAAAACATAAAAAAATAGTACAATAAAAAACGTCGTTAACAAACAAAAACGACAACAAAAAGTACATTGAAAAGTAAACAATAAACCTTTAGA
>HF999508.1 GCA_000434015.1 Clostridium sp. CAG:571 | reverse complement strand
AAATACAAGAAATATAAAAGACAAAAATAATTATTTAATAGAAATGAAATAATATTAAATTAATCGCAATAAAAAAAATAAATTAAAGAAAATAAAAATTAATAAAATATAAAAAAATAGAAAACAAAATATAAAAGCTTTTTAATAAAATTGTAAATAAAAAACAAAGTAAAATATAAATACCGATAAAATTTAATTCTAAATAAAAACATAGTAATAAAAATAATTAACAAAAAAGATCCAAAAGGATCTTTTTTATTTTCGCAATTTAAATCTTAAATCTTCACCATAAAATCTACAAATATTGTAATTGCCAATTAATCTAGAAACAATGCGTTCGTCATATGAATTAAATAAATTCTGAATACTTAAATTAGTTGATATAATTGTTTTTGTGGCTTTATTATTTTGATTTAATAAACGGGTATTAATAATATTAAATAATTCTGTAAATTTCATATTATTTATGCATTCTGTTCCAAGATCATCGATAATAAGTAGATCAACATCTAAAATGTTATTATATATGTTAGTTGAATTTTTACCAAATCGATAATCGATTATTGAATCTAACATAATTGGAGCAGTTTGATAAAGAACAGTCTTTTGTTTTTTTAATATTTCATTTGCTATGCAACTAGATAAAAACGTTTTTCCTAGACCTGTATTGCCAGTAAAAAGTAAATTTTTTTCGTTTAAATCATCAAAATTATTAATAAAATTTAGAGATATTTGTTTAATAATTTCAATATTTTCTCTAGGAGACTTATCAGAACCAAATTTTACTTTATCAACAATAGATGAATAAACTGTGGAATCAAAAGTTGAAAAATTTTGGTTTTCTAAGTTTGAAAAATTAGATTTATTATATTCAATATTAAATAATTTTTGTTTTAGGCAATTGCACATTTTAGTTTCATAATTATTTGTGATATAACCAGTATCCTTACATAAAGGACATTCATAATTTGGGGTTAAATAACTATAATCCTTGCCAATGGAAAAAAGTAGGTCTTTTTTTTCATTTTTTAAATTTTCAATGGAAGTATTTAAATTATTTAAAATTTCTTTATTATTTTTTTTTATGAGTTCTTTTGCAGTAGAGATTGCTAAAGAACTTAATTCGTTATCTATTTCTTGTAGTCTAGGATAAGAATTATACAATTCATTCTTCCTATATTGTAAATCATTTTCTTCTTGAATACGTTTTCGCTCATATTCGTTTAATAGTTTTTTTAGATTTGTATTATTCAAAAATGTCACATCCTTTTTAGATATTATTAGCATATAATGTGTTTAAATTATCATAATTTCTTTGATCATAATTTTGGTATCCAGATTTCTTTTCTAAATTTTTAATATTTTTATTTTTTTGTTTTATATCATTTAAAAATTTTTGGATTTGATCAATTGTTGAAAATTTTCTATCATGCCAATCTGTTAATAATTTATCTAAGTAATCAAAATTAGGGTTAGCTTTAGATGTTGTTTTCTTTAAAGCTATTTCTATAATATCCATAGAATAATTGTATTCTATGGTCCACTTTTCTATATATGCTTCTTCATATTGAGATAATTGTCTTGTAATTCCTAACTTTTTTGAAATTGTCTTAGATATCTTTTTTAATTTTTCTTGTTTTTCATAATAAATATCTAAGTCATTAAATGTTCTAATATTATTTTTGGCCCATGCCTCAGCAACAGCCTGTATATAATTACGATGTAATGCAGATCTATTAAAACAATATCTGAATAAAGCTATCATAACTTCTTCATCAAAATTATATTTCCTAAACCAAAGGTCAATGTCACTATACCAAGAAGGAGACATAATCCCTTGAAAAAATTCGTTGTTAATATTTTCTATAGCTTTAGCGCGATATTGATTTTCAGCTGTTTTTTGTAATTGTTCTGGAGATGAAGTAACTTTAGGATTGTAAAGTTTATGTAATTCTATTTCTTGTATATTGTTAATGATAAATCCTGTATTTTTTTTTGTAAGTAAATTTTCTTCCTCTAGAAATTTTATTGCATCTTGAATTACTTTTAAAGGTAATTCAAGTTTTTTTGATAGATCGTTTACTTTTATATCTTTTCCATATTTTGATAAAAAAAGTAAATATAAGTAAACTTTTATGAAGTCACCTGGTGTTTGAGATATATATTCTGTAAAAAATATATCGGGTAACTCTGTGTATGAAAATAAAAGTGGACTATCATTTTGTTCTAATTTCATTACCAATCTCCCTCTCTAAATTGTTTTGTCAAATTATATCATTTGAAAGTGTTTTTTACAATATATTAGAGAAAAATTATCAAAGAGCGGTAAAAAGATTATATCTCATCACTGTAATAAATGGACTCTTTTGTATATAAATAAATTTTTGTACTAACTAAAAACTTATATACATATAAGATTACATAAATAATATTTTCATTGTTATTAGATACAATACTAATAAGAAAAATCGGGAAGCAAAGTATTATGAAAAGGAAAAATTTTGTATTAAAATTATTTATTAAAATATTTAATATAATAAGTATAAAAGAATCCCAAATAAGATTAAAAAAAAGAGTCTGATAATCAATAAAGCCGAGTAATTTGTTTTTATATTTATAATTTTGTGGAAATATAAAATTAATGTTAACACCTCCTATTATTTTAAGAAACTTTTTAATGTAGTTAAACTATTAGAGAAAGTTGTATTTATACCACCAATCAATTCTTTTATGTAAATGTTAGCCTTGGTTAAAGTATAAAGAGATGCAAGGTATAATAATTTTAATAATAAATTATCAGAATTTATATTTATAGAAAAAACAATTAATAAAATGATACCTACAAAACTTTGAATAAATAATAATGATATAAAAGCTCTAAGCCAAGATTTAAAGAACCAAGAAGTTGAATTAGAAATTAAAGACAGAAAAGCAAAAGGAGAGACTATAATGAATATTTTAACAAGTATATAACGAATTGAATAAGTAAAAATAAGACTTATAAGTTCAATTGATATAATGCTTTTAATAATACCATCCATAGAAAATAAATTAAAATCAGTTTGACCAATAGAAATTATAGAATTTAATTTTAAAATTAATTCTGAAAATGTTATTTTTATATTTAGGGTATTTTCTCCTACTTCTCTAATTGATAAAGAAATTAATGAATTTATGTTTACTATTTGTTCACAAATAAAAAATGAGTAATTCATTAGCATTGAAAAAATAAAAAGTTTAAATAAAAATTGAAAAGGTTTTTCTATATTATTAGATACAAAATGTGAATATAATAAATGTATGCCATAGAAAATAATAAATCCAATTAATAAAGAATTACAAACTAATAATATTCCAGAATAGCAATTAGTACCAAAAATTTTTTGCAAAAAGGTATCATTAAAAATATCTGGATTTATAAATGTAATTTCATCTAAAATTAAATATGTATTATTATCAATAGATGAAAATAAATTATTAAATAAAGTATTAATACTATTTGAAATAACTTCTGTAATATTTATTGTGGAAGAATTCAAAAATAAGCCTCCTATCCGACTAAACTTTTTATTGCTGCTAAAATTAAATCCGTTGATAATATAAAACTATAGGAAAACAAAGCACCTCTAATTAATTTCTTTCCAAGTCTTAATCTTTCTTCATCGCCAAAACTAAATTTTTTAATAAATATACCGGTTCCTACGGCAACCGCTGCAGCAGGAGTTGAGAGCTTTAATATCCAACTTTTAATTTTAGTAAATGCAGAGGTTAATTTTGTTACTATTTTAGGATCAGCTGAATAAGAGTTTGGGATAATAGAAAATAATAAAATAATTATAAAAAAAATAGAAAACAATATATAGAAATTATTTTTTTTCATTTAACCACCTTTCATTAAAATAGGGAAATAATTTTATTCTTTGAGGGGAGAGTATATTTAATCCATTAGATATAAATCCAATACAATTAAAAGTTTCTAGTTCCGTAGTAAAATAATTAATATCATAAATATATTCTATTTGAAAATATTTATTAATACTTTCAGAAAGATTTGATTTTTTTGAATAAAAAGATTTTGTAAAATAATTGTAAGTTGTTTCACAGGAATTTTCTGATATAGATTTAGAGGATTTTTCTTTTTCTTTTTTTCCAATTTGTTTTTGTATTTCTTCTATTGTAAAAATATCATCATTTCTAAACCATAATTTATTTACTAAATTTTGAAGAATTACTTTTAAATTAGTTTGATCTTGTAATGTATTTAACAAAGAACTATAACTTTGGGTAGATACAATATTAATACATTTAGCCTCCCTACTTTGGGCAAAAAAATCAGCGTCACTTAAAGTTACATATTCATGATATTCGTCGCAAATAAATGCAACTGGACGTATTATTTTTTTTTCAGACAGTCTAGATAAAACCTCTGTCTGGAAATCAAGTTTTAAGTATGTTGCAAT
The DNA here is from genome assembly GCA_000434015.1 of Clostridium sp. CAG:571. GTDB lineage: Bacteria > Bacillota > Clostridia > TANB77 > CAG-508 > CAG-492. Next base: position 25,293 of record HF999508.1, on the reverse strand, counting down.
TATTTTAGATAAATTTTTATATTGAGAGATATTCATATTTAATACCACTATTTTTCCAGTATTTATTAAATCAGAAAAACCATAAAAATTTTCTTCAGATTTAGAAGGATTGAAAGTTTTAGAAACAGTATAATCTGAAACGAAACAGTTTGTTATACGTGTTATTTCTGATTTTAATATTGAAAGAGTTCTAGTATCCAATGACCAATATTCTTCTTCAAAAAAAGTGATAGAAGATAATAAATTATAAGTATCTTCAGATGAATAATCTTTGGAAAGGAATTTGTTTCGTAATAAATTAATTTTAGTTTTGTAGTATTTTTGACTAGTGACTAAATTATGTAACTCTTTAAACGTTACATATGAATTATTATATAGTCTACATAACTTTATAGCTTCGGTTAAAACTTGTTCAGCTTTATCTAACCAATATGATTCAGTATTGTTTTTTGAAAATAATAACAATATTGTTTTTAATCGATTAGCTAATACAGAGGCTTTTAAATTAGGTTTATTTAAAGGATTATAAGTATATTTTCCATTAAGTTCTATAACAATTAAATCATTTAATCTATTAAATTTTTTGGCATAATTGTATACTTCTAAATGATAATTTCCTTTAACATCTAGAATCAGCATACCTATCTTTAGATGGGGATTAAAAAAATTAAATTCAATTAATTGTCTTGTAAAAGGATACATTGCACTACTCGTTTTTCCAGTACCGATTGTTCCGGTAATTAGTATATTTTGATAAAGAGATCTTTCATTTAAATATACATAATTTCCAGATTCATTAATGCCAATTAATAAATTAAGTTTATTTTCTAATATATTTAGCTTTTCTGAATTAGATGTAGTCTTCTTCTTAGAAAACAATGTATTAAACATAAAATTGGAAATAATAATAGAAGTTATTATATATAAAATAATAAATAAGATTTTAATGAATTTCCAAAAGATAGGGTATTTTTCACATATGTTAAATGGGTGGATAGCATATATAAAGATAATATTTTTTGATGTAAAAATAGGGAAAAAAATAATAGAGCCTAAAATTAATAGAAAAAATGAAAAAATAAAAATAAATTTATAATGTTTCATAAGTAGTTATTTTAATTCTTGTTGTTTTATTTTTAATTTAGAACCTTGTTTAGTATGGAAAATATTATTTACAAAGAAAATATAAATTATGTAAGAAACAATAATAATATTGAATAAAAAAACAAATAAAAATAAATTAAATAATTTTTGAATTAATATCACTCCTCTCAAATTAAATGGATAATACAATAATTTTTGTAATTTGTCTATACTTTTTAGAAAAAAAGTGGTAAAATTTTCATATTATAAAATAAGAGGTGATTTAATGTTAAAGATCTGGAATACATTAACAAGAGAAAAAGAGGATTTTAATCCGATAAAAGATGGAAAGGTAAGTATTTATACTTGTGGTCCAACTGTATATAGTAGGGCACATATAGGAAATATGAGAACATATATATTTATGGATACATTAAGAAAAGTCTTGAAATATAATGGATATGAATTGAATCATGTAATGAATATTACAGATGTAGGTCACTTAACTTCTGATGCAGACGAGGGTGAAGATAAAATGGAAAAGTCTGCAAAAGAAAAAAATATGTCTGTATATGAAATTGCTAAAATATATACGGATGCATTTTTTAAAGATATTGGTAAATTAAATATAGAAACACCAGAACATGTGGTAAAAGCAACAGAACATATAAAACAAATGGAAGAATATGTTATAGAGATAATGAATAATGGATATGCATATGAAACATCCAAAGGAATATATTTTGATACAAGTAAGTTAAAGTCATATGGTGAATTGTCTAGAATTGATTTAAATAAACAAAGAGCTGGAGCTAGAATAGAAGTGGATCCAGAAAAAAGAAATCCTTTAGATTTTGCATTATGGATAAAAGCCCCAAAAGAACATATTATGAAATGGGATAGCAAATTTGGAAAATGTTATCCAGGTTGGCACATAGAATGTAGTGCAATGTCTAGGGAATATTTAGGAGATGTATTCGATATTCATACAGGCGGAGTAGATCATATACCAGTTCATCATGAAAATGAGATAGCACAAGCTAAAGGAGCAACAGGAAAGAATCCAGCACATTATTGGATGCATGTTGAATTTCTTTTAATAGACAATGGGAAAATGTCTAAAAGCCTAAAAAATGTATATTTAATAGATGATTTAGAAAAAAAAGGAATTGAACCACTAGCATATAGATATTTATGTTTTACTTCACATTATAGAAACAAATTAAATTTCACATGGGATTCAGTGGAATCAGCACAGAAATCATTAAGTAGATTAAGAAAATTAACAAAGACACATGAATTTGGAGACAATAAAATTGATGAAGAAAAAGTAAAAAAATATGAACTAGATTTTATAGAAGCAATTAATGATGACTTAAATATGCCACTTGCAGTTTCAATTGCATGGGAAGTTGCAAAGCAAGAAGAAAAATCAAAACAACTTTTTGAGTTATTAATGAAATTTGATAAAGTCTTATCTTTAAATCTTAATGAAGAATTAGAAAGTGAAAGTGAATTACCAGAAAAGATTGTTAAGTTATTAAAAGAAAGAGATGAAGCAAGAAAAAATAAGAATTTTGAATTATCAGATATGATTAGGGATAAAATAAAAGAAGAAGGATATGCTGTAAAAGATACTAAAGAGGGTCAAAAGGTTGAAAGGTTATAATTATTGCATATTTGATGATTATCTGATATAATATTTGAGTATAAAGATTAGGAGGAATAAAAAAATGGTAATAAACAAAGATACTAAAATAGGAGAGATAATAGAAAATGCACCAGAAAAAGCAGAACTTTTATTAGAAGCAGGTATGCATTGTTTGGGGTGCCCAGCTTCTCAAGCAGAAACATTGGAAGAAGCATGTGAAGTACATGGAATAGATGTTGAAGAATTAGTAAAAAAATTAAATGCATAAAAAATTGAAAGTAAAGTGAATGAATTTATTAATTGAAAACTTAATAAATTAATTATTCACTTTACTTTTTTTAAATAAATTATTCTTGAAAAGAAACAAGAACAATGTTATATTAAAGAAAAAATAAGGAGGATAAAATAATTGAAAATTTTATTAAAAAATGGAAGAGTAGTAGATTATGCAAGTAAAACAAACGAAAAAATTGATATTCTTATAGAAGATGGAGTAATTATTAAATTACAAAAAGAGATATTAGCTAAAGCAGACAATGTTATAGATTGTACTGGTTTGGTTATTATTCCTGGTATGATAGATATGCATTGTCATTTAAGAGAACCGGGATTTGAGTATAAAGAAACTATTGAAACAGGTTCTAAAAGTGCTGTTAAGGGAGGATTTACGACTATTTGTCCAATGCCAAATACAAATCCTACTCCTGATAGTGCTTTTATTTTAGAAAAAATATTAGCAGAAGCAAAGAGAGTAAATTTATGTAATATACTTCCATATGGAAGTGTTTCTAAAGGAGAAAAGGGAGAGGAACTAACTGATTTTGAAGAGTTGAAGAAAGCTGGTGCAGTAGCTTTCTCAGATGATGGAATGCCGGTTATTAATTCAAGAATGATGCGACAAGCAATTATTAAAGCTAATAGCTTAGGAACATTTGTGGCATCTCATTGTGAAGAAAAATCTGTTGCAGATGGAGCTATAAATGCAGGAAAAATTCAAGAAGAGCTAGGAGTAAAAGGTGTTCTGCCAGAAGCAGAAGAAATAATGGCTGCTAGAGAAATTGTAATATCAGAAACAAATAATGTTAGAGCTCATATATGTCATATTAGTACTAAAACATCGGTTAATATGATTAGAGATGCTAAAAAAAGAGGGGTTAAAATAACTTGTGAAACATGTCCCCATTATTTTTGTTTTACAGTAGATGAGGTTTTAACTTCTGGAACAAATGCAAAAATGAATCCTCCTTTGAGAGATGAAAAAGATAGACAAGCAATTATAGAAGCCTTAAAAGATGGAACTATAGATGCTATAATTACGGATCATGCGCCACATAGTGAAGAGGAAAAAGAAAGAGAGTTATCAAAGGCGCCAAATGGAATTATAGGTTTCGAAACAGCTTTACCTGCTATAAATACATATTTAATAGATAAAAATCTATTAACAGAGATGGATATGGTTAAATTAACTTCGTATAATCCAGCAAAATTATTAAATTTGGATAAAGGAGAGATAAAAGAGGGAAAGATTGCAGATTTAACAATATATGATCCAGAAGAAAGTTATATATATACTAAAGATATGATTGTTTCAAAATCAAAGAATACTCCTTTTATAGGAAAAAAATTAAAAGGAAAAGTAAAATATACTATTGTTAATGGGAATATTGTGTATAAGGATTAATAAAAAATCAATGTAAACTTGTAAAAAGCTACTATACGAATGTGATAAAAGCTTCATGGAGTAGCTTTTTACAAAAATAATAAAAAAAATATAAAAAAATATAAAAAATGTATTGACAAATAAAAAGAAATCGTTTAAAATATAAAACATGTTGATTAACATGTTTGTGGCAGTCAACAACACATGGGTCATTAGCTCAGGTGGTAGAGCACTTGACTTTTAATCAAGTTGTCCGCGGTTCGAGTCCGCGATGGCTCACCAAATAGTCTAGGATTTAATTTTAAATTAAATCCTAGGTATTTAATTTAAAAGGCCCGTTGGTCAAGCGGTTAAGACATCGCCCTTTCACGGCGGAGACATGGGTTCGATTCCCGTACGGGTCACCAACATATGCCACTTTAGCTCAGCTGGTAGAGCAACTGACTTGTAATCAGTAGGTCGTCCGTTCAAATCGGACAAGTGGCTCCAAAAAAGGTCAATAATTTTGAGATAGCTCTTAATTATTGACCTTTATTTAATTAATAAAAGGAGAAGCTTATGGAAAGACGAGTTGTAGTTATAACAGGGGCATCTAATGGGATTGGTGAAGGAATTGTACGATATTTATCTAAATATGATTATAATATAGTACTTAACTATAATACTTCTAAGGATAAAGCTTTAAAGATACAAAATGAAATATTCGAAAAATTTGGGAAGCAGATAGAAATATTTAAAGCAGACATTTCTAAAAGAAAAGAGGTAAAAGAATTAGTTGAATTTTGCATAGAAAAGTTTAAAAGAATTGACGTATTAATTAATAATGCTGGAATTAGTCAAATAAAACCTTTTACAGATATCACAGATGAAGATTGGAATAATATTATACAAGTTAATTTAACATCAGCATTTTATACAAGTCAAGAATGTTTAAGATATATGATAAAAGAAAAAAATGGTTGTATAATAAACATATCATCTATTTGGGGAAAAACAGGAGCATCTTGTGAAGTTCATTATTCCGTATCAAAAGCCGGTCTTGATGGATTGACGAAATCTCTTGCTAAAGAATTAGGTCCATCTAATATAAGAGTAAATGGAATAGCACCAGGAATAATAGATACAAGAATGAATAATGATTTGACTAAAGAAGATATAGAATCTATAAAAGAGGAAATACCATTAGAGAAAATTGGAAATGTAGTAGATATTGCTAAATGTGTGAAATGGTTAATTGAAGATGAATATACTACTGGACAAATAATCGGTATAAATGGAGGCTGGAATATATAGAAAAAAATACTTAATGAATCCAAAAGGAAACATTAAGTATTTTTTTATTCAGATACTCTTTTTTTATAATTTCCAGAGACAACTCTAGGGAAAAATTTAATTATTTTATAAACAGCAAGTTTTATTTTTTTGCTCCAAATATAACTTTTTCTTAATTTTTTATGTGAAGATAGTTGAGTATTTGAGTCTTTAGGAATTAAAGATAATTCAATTTTTTCTATTGGAAAAGAATAATTTTTGTTTTGATTATTATCCCATTCATTTTTTGAATTTCTAAAACAGAAATTTAATTCGTTAAATTCGGGTAAAAAAATCTCAGCTTGATAACCTAAATCTGTTTTTTCCATTTTTACATCATTTAAATTTTGCCAATTTTCATTAAAACCATAATGTAAATATACTTCTTCAGAATTGTTTTGAAAAAGTTCTCCTGTATAGGATATCTTTACATTTGAGTCTTCTATTAATTTATCAGTATTAAAAAAAATATTTTTAATTAACTCCATAATAATCTCTCCTTGTTTTTTTATCTTTTGTTATGAAATATTATATTATTAAATTTTATCTATTTCAAGAGATTTTTACAATATTTTTATAAAATTTGTAAAATTTAAAATTATTTTGTATCAGTAATTTTGCCAATAATTTTAAATTCATCATCTTTAGAAATTACTATATCTTGATAACTCCTATTATCTGGTTTTAATAGTATATGATTTTTTCTAACAATAAATCTCCTTAAAATAGTTTTATTGTTAAATAAAACTAGTCCAATATCTTTATGATTTAATGGTGCTCCTAATTCTATTAATACTAATTGATTATTTTCTATTGTTGGTTGCATAGAATCATCATACATATACATTGCAAATGATGAATTCGCTGAATTATTAGGGCAATCTATTAACTGATAGTCATTAATAAGTAATATTTTATTATAATTAAGATGGTCATATATATTATATTTTAAGCTTTCATCATCTTGTTGAGTATCATAGAGACCTAGTAATAGTGTATAGGGAACATTTAAATAGCTACAAATATTTTTAAATGTTTTAAAACTGGGATTTCTTTCTTCTTTTTCAATATGTATTAAATGACCTAAATGAATGTTTAATTTTTTTGATAGTTCAGATTTTGTTATTTTTTTTTCTTTTCTTATTTTTTCGAGCATTTTACCAATCATATTAAGACTCCTTTTAATATTTTTTTTATTATATAAAAACAACAAAAAAAAGTCTATAATTTTATTTCATAAATAAAAAAAATAAACATATATATTTATTAATAAATAATTGTAAAAAAAAAAAAGGTGTGATATTATATATAATATATGTCGAAATAAAGGGGAAAAAACAATATGGGAAAGAGTAAAATATTGGAAAGAAACGATGAAGAGATAATAGATACAAAAACTAAAGAAGAAAAAAACGAAGATGTAAAAAAAAGTAGTAGAAAAAAGAGAAAAATAATAATAACCAGTATTATAATAGCATTAGTGTTGTTAGTTATACTAGTGTTTTCATGTGTTTTTGCAATAATTAATAGTAATAGTTCTACGATAATAGAAGGTATAAAAATAAATGGAATAGATGTATCAGGATTAACAAAGGAAGAGGCAAATCAGAAAATAAATGAACAAATTACTAAAATATTGGACGAACCAGTAATGTTAAAATACGATAGTTATGAGATTGGAATAGATGCGAAACAAATAGATGCAAAATATAACGTAGAAGAAATTGTTAATCAAGCATATGAAATGGGAAGGAAAAGTAATGTATTTGCCAATAATAGTGAGATTTTAAAAACAAAATTTAAAGAAAAAGAATTTAATCTTTCTATACAAATTAATGATGATTTATGGAATAAAACTATAGAGGAAATTAATGGTAATTTACCAGGAGGAGTTGAACAATCTAGTTATTATATCGAAAATAACAAATTAATAATTACAAAGGGAAAACAAGGAGTTATTGTAGATAGCAATGCTCTAAAACCATTGATTTTAGATAAAATAGAATTAAACAGTACTAATAATGATTATATACCAATACCAACAGAAATATTAGAACCAAAGAGTATAAATATAGAAGAAATATATAATGAAGTACACAAAGAAGCAGAAGATGCGTATATTAGTAAAGATCCTTTTGAAATACATCCACATGTGAATGGCGTAGATTTTGGAATAAGTATAGATGATGCAAAAAAATTATTAGAAGAGGATAAAGAAGAATATAGTATACCACTAAAAGTTGTAAAGCCGGCTAAGACTACAGATATGTTAGGAGAAGAAGCTTTTCCAGATAGATTAGCAACATATTCCACAACATATAATGCAAGTAATTACAATAGATCGACTAATTTAAGATTATCTGCTTCAAAAATAAATGGTGTAATATTAATGCCAGGGGAAGAGTTTTCATATAATAAAACTTTAGGACAGAGAACTGCAGCTGCAGGATATAAACCAGCAGGAGCTTATGTTGGAGGAAAAGTAGTAAATGAATATGGAGGAGGAATTTGCCAAACGTCATCTACTTTATATAATACAGTACTTCTTGCAAACTTAGAAGTAACAAGTAGAACTAATCATTGTTATGTTTCTTCATATGTTCCTATAAGTAGAGATGCAACTGTATCATGGGGAACATTGGATTTTAAATTTAAAAATAACAGAAAAAATCCAATAAAAATTAGAGCAAGTGCTAGTAATGGTGTTGTAAAAGTTGACATCTTAGGAATAAAACAGGATGATGATTATGAGGTCGTACTTGATTCTAAAGTAGTATCATCAATAAAATTCTCTACAAAATATGAAGAAAATAGTGCTTTAGAAGAAGGAAAAGAAAAGATAATACAAAATGGTGTAAATGGTTCTATAGGGGAAGCATATAAGATTCTAAAGAAAAATGGAAAGGTTGTTTCAAGAACTCTAATTTCAAGAGATACATATAGTGCAAAGCCTCAGATTATACAAAAAGGAACTAAAAAGAAAAATAATGATAATAATAACAATAATAATAATGATGAAAATAGTAATAATAGTAAATCTAAAAATACTGAAAACAAAAATAATGAAAATAAGAATACTTCTTCAGTAACAATAGAAAATGTTGATATGAATTCAGTAAAAAATGAAATTAAAAATAATAATAAATCAAATTAAAAAATTATAAGGAGATAGAATACATAGATTGTAAACTATCTCCGTTTTATATAATAAAGTAATATCATTTTTTAAAATCTTTTTATTGACAACAACAATATTTAGACGTATAATATTAAATATTGATATGCACCATTAGCTCAGCTGGTAGAGCAGCTGACTCTTAATCAGAAGGTCCGCGGTTCGATCCCGCGATGGTGCACCAAAGCTATATAGAAAAACTATATAGTTTTTTTTATAACATTCAACAAATTTACATAAAATTTTAAAACAATGTTAAATTTGTGATATAATGTTAATATTAGTATATTTAAGGGGTGATATAATGATAAATATTTATTATACAGATAGTGATAACGGAAATACAAAATTAGTGAAGGATTATATAAAAGGTAGTTGGATAAATATGATATCGCCCAGTGAGGAAGAGATAAAAGAGGTTTGTGATAATCTTAATATAAAAGATGATTTTATAAAATATTCTTTAGATTATGAAGAAAAGGCCAGAATAGATATTGAAGATGATGGAACAATGTTATTTATTGTGGATATTCCTATAATAGAAAAAGAGAATGATTCAGAAATTTATACGACAATGCCAATAGGAATGATAGTAGTAAGAGATGATTATTTTATAACAGTTTCATTGAAAAATAATAGTATAATAAAAGAAATTGAAAACAAAGTGTATAAAAACATTGTGACATATAAAAAAAGCAGACTTATTTTTCAAATTTTATATCAAAATGCAGCTACATTTCTAAATCTTTTGAAAAGAATAAGCAAAGAGACAGAAATAGCAGAAAGTGTTTTAAAATCTTCAATGAAAAATAAGGAATTACTTAAATTATTGAATTTAGAAAAGAGTTTAGTTTATTTTACAACTTCTTTAAAATCTAATGAAGTTGTAATGGAAAAAACTTTAAGAGGAAAAATAATAAAATTATATGATGAAGATGAAGATATATTAGAAGATGCAATTATTGAAAATAAACAAGCAATAGAAATGAGTAAAATATATAGTGATATTTTAAATGGAACAATGGATGCATATGCATCTATTATATCCAATAATCTTAATGGAGTAATGAAATTTTTAACATCAATTACAATCATTCTTTCCATACCAACAATGGTAGCAAGTTTTTGGGGAATGAATGTCGAGGTACCAATGCAGAATAATAAACTAGGATTTTTGATTATTATGATTTTTTCTGTGTTATCAGCTATTATTGCAATGATTTGGTTAAAGAAAAAGGATATGTTAGATTAAATTTTATTCATCACTAAATTATATGTATAATTTTTTTAAAAATGGAAAAATTAATTATATAAAGAAATAATGAGGTGATTTAATATATGAAAATAATTGATAAAATAGTATTAATTTTAATAGTAATAGGAGCGATTAATTGGGGATTAATAGGATTATTTAATTTTAATTTAGTTAGTACAATATTTGGAAATATGAGTTTAATCTCAAGAATAATATATATTTTAGTAGGAGTATCAGGTTTATGGGGAATAAAATTATTATTCGATAAGGATTAAATAAAAGATAGTATAAATTATTTTATACTATCTTTTATTTATATTTGAAAAATGTATAAAAATGAGGTATAATAGAAAGCAAATTGAATTTAGGAGGAAATAAAATGCTAAATGCTACTGGAGTTACTGTTAGATTTGGAAAAAGGACTTTATTTGAAGATGTAAATATAAAATTTAATAAAGGTTGTTGCTATGGAATTATAGGAGCAAATGGTGCTGGAAAATCAACTTTTTTGAAAGTTTTATCTGGAGAGATAGAACCAAGTAAAGGAGAAGTTACTTTAGATAAAGGAGAAAGATTATCTGTATTAAAGCAAGATCACTTCGCTTTTGAAGAATATAATGTAATAGATACAGTTATAATGGGAAATGAAGAATTGTATAAAATAATGAAGGAAAAAGATGCGATATATTCAAAACCAGATTTTTCAGAAGAAGATGGTATGAAAGCAGCTAAGTTAGAAGAAAGATTTGCTGAGCTAGATGGATGGAATGCTGAATCTGATGCAGCAATGCTTTTGAATGATTTAGGAATTGATGCAGAAAAACATTATAAAAAAATGAGTGAAATTGAAGCAAAAGAAAAAGTAAAAGTATTGCTTGCTCAAAGCTTATTTGGCAATCCAGATATATTACTTTTAGATGAACCAACAAATGACTTAGATTTAAAAAGTATAAACTGGTTAGAAGAATTTTTAATTAACTTTGAAAACACGGTAATCGTAGTATCACATGATCGTTATTTTTTAAATAAAGTATGTACACATATTGCAGATGTTGATTTCGGCAAAATCAAGGTTTATCCAGGCAACTACGACTTTTGGTATGAATCAAGCCAATTAGTAATGAAGCAGATGAGAGATGCAAACAAAAAGAAAGAAGAGAAGATAAAAGAATTACAAGCTTTTATAGCAAGGTTTAGTGCAAATGCTTCAAAATCAAAACAAGCGACATCAAGGAAAAAATCATTAGAAAAAATACAATTAGATGACATAAAACCATCAAATAGAAAGTATCCATATATTGACTTTAAACCAGATAGAGAACCAGGAAAAGAAATATTACAAGTAAAAAATATATCTAAAACAATAAATGGAGAAAAATTATTGGATAATATTTCATTTACAGTAAAACAAAATGATAAAATAGCTTTTTTAGCAGATAACGAAAATGCAAAAACTTTGTTATTCCAAATAATTGCTGGAGAAGTTCAGCAAGATGAAGGAGAACTTGTTTGGGGAACAACTATAACAAATACATATTTTCCTAAAGATAACAGTTATTTATTTGATTCAGAATTAAGCATTACAGATTGGTTAAGACAATATTCTAAAGATCCAGATGAAACATATGTAAGAAGTTTCTTAGGGAGAATGTTATTTTCTGGAGAAGAAGCATTAAAAAAAGTAAATGTTTTATCTGGAGGAGAAAAAGTAAGATGTGTACTTTCTAAAATGATGCTTTCAGGAGCTAATTTCTTAATTTTTGATGAGCCAACTAATCATTTGGATATGGAGAGTATAACAGCATTAAATGATGGAATGTCAAAATTTAAAGGAAATATAATATTTACATCACATGACCACCAGCTAATGCAAACTGTAGCAAATAGAATTATTGATATAAGAAAAGATAAAATTATAGATAGAGAGATTACATATAATGAATATTTAGGTATTGAATAATTAAAATACTAGCACTTATATTAGAGTGCTAGTATTTTATGTAAAACTTGAAATCAAAAGAGTGTTTTGATATAATCTAAGCATAAAAGAAAAAGGAAGGAAAGATAAAATGAATTCAATTAATAAGACAATAGCAGATGAGTTAAATGTAAAAGAGTCACAGGTTGATGCGACAGTGAAATTAATAGATGAGGGAAATACAATTCCTTTTATTGCTAGATATAGAAAAGAAGTAACAGGAGGATTGAGTGATGAGATATTAAGAGATCTTGGTGAAAGACTTAATTATCTTAGAAATTTAGAAACAAGAAAAGAAGAAGTAAAAAAATCTATAGATGACCAAGGAAAATTAACCGAAGAGGTAATAGTAGCATTAGAAAATGCAAACAAATTAGCAGAGGTAGAAGACATATATAGACCATATAAGCAAAAAAAGAGAACAAGAGCAACAATTGCAAAAGAAAAAGGTCTAGAAGAATTAGCAAATATAATTTATGGTCAGCAAGAAAAAGAAAAGATAGAAGAAATTGCTAAAAAATTTATTAATGAAGAAAAAGCAGTAAATACAGTTGAAGATGCAATTTTAGGGGCAAAAGACATAATAGCAGAAAACATATCAGATAATGCTAATTATAGAAAAGAAATAAAAAGATTTTTTTATAGAGATGGAATTATAAGTGTTAAGTCAATAAAAGATGAAAAATCAAGCTATGAAATGTATTATGATTTTTCAGAAAAAGTAAATAGAATTCCAAGTCATAGAATACTTGCAATAAACAGAGGCGAAAAAGAAAAATATTTAAAAGTAAAATTAGAAGAGAATGAAGATAATGTTCTTAACTTTATAGAAAAAGATATTATAAAAGATTATAATAGTCAATATGCACCAATACTAGTTGAAACTATTCAAGATAGTTATACAAGATTAATTGAACCATCTATAGAAAGAGAAATTAGATCTGATTTAACAGAAAGAGCTGAAGAACAAGCAATAAAAGTGTTTGGAAAAAATGCAAAACAATTGTTATTAGGAGCACCACTAAAAAATTTAGTAGTAATGGGGTTTGACCCGGCATATAGAACCGGTTGCAAAATAGCTGTAATAGATGAAACTGGTAAATTATTGGCAACAACAACAGTATACCCTACTGAACCTCAAAACGATGTGGAAGGAGCAAAAAAAGAGTTAAAAAAATTAATTAATTTGTATAATATAAATATGATAGCAATTGGAAATGGAACGGCATCACGTGAGTCAGAGATGTTTGTCGCAGATTTAATAAAAGAGATAGAGCAAGATGTGCATTATGCAATTGTAAGCGAAGCAGGAGCATCTGTGTACTCTGCATCAAAACTTGCAACAGAAGAATATCCAGATATAAATGTTTCTTTAAGAGGTGCTATTTCTATAGCGAGAAGACTGCAAGATCCACTAGCAGAACTTGTAAAAATAGATCCAAAAGCTATTGGTGTAGGTCAATATCAACATGATGTAAATCAAAAAAAATTAGCCGAAAGTTTAACTGGTGTGGTAGAAGATGCAGTAAACAAAGTAGGAGTTGATGTTAATACTGCTACGCCATCTTTATTATCTTATGTGTCTGGAATAAATAAGACAATTGCTAATAATATTGTAAAGTACAGAGATGAGAATGGAAAAATAAAAGAAAGAAAACAATTATTAAAAGTTCCAAAATTAGGGAAGGTTGCATTTGAACAATGTGCTGGTTTTATACGTATATTTGATGGAACAAATCCACTAGAGATTACAGCTGTACATCCAGAAAGTTATGAACAAACAGGAAAATTACTAAGTGAAATAGGATATAAAAAAGAAGATTTGTTGGACAAAGAAAAATTGAAAGAACTTAAATTAAAATTAAATAATATAAATATAAAAGAAATGGCAACTAAATTAGAAATTGGGGAAATGACATTAAAAGATATAATAGAAGAGTTGTCTAAACCTGGTAGAGATCCAAGAGATGAAATGCCAAAGCCAATACTAAGAAATGACGTATTAAAATTTGAGGATTTAAGAGAAGGAATGATTTTAAATGGAACAGTAAGAAATGTTATAGATTTTGGTGCTTTTGTAGATATAGGAGTAAAACATGATGGGTTAGTACATATATCAGAATTAAGTGATAGTTTCGTTAAGAATCCATCAGATGTAGTTTCTATTGGAGATGTTGTTAAAGTAAAAGTGTTAAAAATAGATATGGATAGACAAAAAGTAAGTTTAAGTATGAAAATATAATAAAAAAGAAAGAATTTTTAATTCTTTCTTTTTTTAAGGATTTTCATCTTTTATTCTTTGTATTTCGTCATAATGATTATTTAAGATATCTAAAAATACATCAGCAATTTCAGGATCAAATTGTGTACCCTTATTTCTTTGTATTTCCTCTATTATATGTTCCGGACTTAATTCATTACGATAGTTTCTTTTAGAAGACATTGCATCAAATGAATCAGCAATAGTAGTAATTCTAACTAAATATGGGATATCATCACCTTTTAATTGTGAAGGATAACCAGTACCATCATATCTTTCATGATGATGTTTAACAATAGGAATAATATTTTGAAATATTTTGGCATTACATAGTATATGAGCACCAATTGAAGGATGATTTTTTATTTGAGAATATTCATCATTAGTAAGTGATGATTCTTTTAATAAGATACTATCAGGAATACCTATTTTCCCTATATCATGAAACAATCCGCCAACATGTAATGTTTTTAAATCTTGGTCAGATAAATTTAAATATTTACCAATTAATTCTGAATATTTTGCAACTCTAATAGAATGACCAGAAGTATATGGATCTTTTGCTTCAACAGTATATCTTAAAGTTTCAATACTCTCTAAATATGCATTTTCAAGTTCTGTATATGTATTGGAAAGTTCATCATTTATCTGCTTAATTAAATTCATTTGTGAAATAGATTTTATGCCAGATTCTATTAATAAAAGAAGCTGATCAAATTTATCACTTTTTTCACAATAGCCTTGAATATCTAATCTTTTTATTGTTTCTAATGGTGGAGCTAAATCTTTATGACCAGTTAACAAAAGTATATATAAGTCTTTGTTAAATTTTCTAATTTCTTCAACTAATTTGTCGCCATGAATTGGTGTCATAATAAAATCTAATATCATTAAATCAAAATGTTCTGTTTTAACACGTTCTAAAGCTTCTATAGGATCTGTAAGCCCTACAAAATTGTATCCAGATTTATTTAAAAATATAGACAAAGAGTCTATAATACCAATTTCATCGTCTACGGCTATGATTTTATAATTAGAAGACAATGTAGTAGCTCTATTTTTTCTCATAATATACCAACCTTTTAATAAATTATCAAAATAATTATATTAATAAAAAATAAAAAAAGCAATAAAATTTTAAAATTTTATTGCTCAAAAATTATTTGGTGATAGGAATTGTTATAGTAAAAGTAGTACCTTTATTTTCTTTGGAAACGAATGTAATATTTCCATTAAAATTAGCTTTTATAGTAGAATATGACATGAATAAACCAAGTCCAGTTCCATTTTTACCTTTTGTAGTAATCATCTCATTAAATAATTTTTCCTGTACTTCTTTTGACATACCACATCCGTAATCTTTAATAGAAATTATAAGATTATTATTTTTTTCGTCTAAAGATAAGTCAATATTTTCATTTGTTCTACCATTATATGATTGAATAGAATTAGAAATCATATTATTAATAACTTGTACAAGACTATTTATATTTCCATGTAAGACCATATTTAAAGGAATATTTTTTGTTATATTCAAAGAAATAAGAGCATTTTTTAATTCATGTTTCATTAATATATCTACACTTTTTAAAAGTTCATCAATAGTAAATGAATCAGAAGATGTATTAGAAAGAGTTACCACCTGACCTTTAACAGTGGTTATAATATCAGACATATATTCTGTATAAGTTTTTATTTTTCTAATCCATTCATTCATTTCTCCTGCAATCTCATGATGGTCTTCATTAGTTACTTCAGGATCTCCTATAGAATCATTATATTCTTGAATAAGATCTTCTAAACCTCTAGAAGCACCAGATATAGACATTATAGGTGTTTTTAAGTTATGAGCAATTCCTCCAATTAATTGGCCAAGAGAAGCTAAACGTTCTTGTTCCATTAGTTTATCTTGATTATATTCAATTTGTTTTATATGTGATATAGTTAAATCTTGAATTTTATTATAAGAAATAGTCAAGTCACCAAACTCATCATTTGATGTTATTGGCAAGTTTTTTGCATTTGCTATATTATTTAAATTCAAAATAGAATTTATACCATTAGTTATATTAGTAATATCTGCTGAAATTGTTTTACCAATATATGAAATAAAAACAATTATAAATATTATTAAAATAGCTATACAAATAAAAAATGGTATAAATATTGTATTAGAGAAGGTTTCAAAATGAATACCAATATAAAATGAACCGTCAATAGTATCTATTTTATGCATTGCAACTTGGGAATTTTGACCATAATACTCAAAGCACTGTCCATTTGACGCACTATAAAATTCTAAAGTATAATTTGATAAAAAATTTGTATCAGAAATATTAAGGTCTTTACTTTTATATAGTATTTCTCCAGTTTTAGCGTCCATAATTAATGCAAAATCATTTACAGATTTATAATCTAATTTATTAAAAGTACTTTTAATTTCATCTAAAGATAAGTTTTTATTATCAAAATAAGTAATTAACTCTTGTTTATAAAATCTGTATAATAAATCTCCTTTTTCAATTGTCATTGTTGTTGTGCTAATTAATAAAATTAATACAAAAGAGCATAAAAATAATGGCAAAGTTAAAATTAATAATTTGGTAGGTGTTTTAATTCTAATTGAATTTAATTCATTGCCGGATATGGCAGATGTTTTTATTAATAAATTTCTAAAAAATGTTCGACTTATCATATATGATGTTATTGCAAAAATTGACGCAAATGAAAATATTACAATACATATTCTAAGTAATAAATCAAAATTTGTTTTAAAAATGATTAGTAAAAAAAAGCATAAAGCAGTAGGTAAGATTACCTCAACAAGCAACATTACATATTGAACATTAAAGCATTTTTTTCTTGTTTTAATTATTGAGTCTTTTGTACCAGATGATCCAGCATAAAGTCTTTTATATACAAGGCGTACAAAAAAATAAATAAATAATACAATTATAGTAGCTAATATTATAAATTGTGAAGTATAAGTAATTCCGGACTACTTTGCGCTGAAAATCATTATCAATTGTATTAGATGGATAATTTAAAACTTTAGGTAGTGCAAAATATAAAATTGTAACTAATATCGTAGCAATAATAGCATTAAAAAAAGCAAGTTTGTTATAAGTTATAATATTATTTTTTTTAGTTTTCATAAGTATCTCCTATAAAATTATATTTTTTTAAATAATTAATAATTTTTTTTATGTATTTTTGTGAAATACAAGGCCAGTTTAAATTAGAAGTGTTTAATAATAAATTAGTATAAGAATTATCAATAGTTAATGAAGAAGTATTTTTATTGTCTAGAATTGATAGATAATTTGTAATTCCAAAACTATTTATATTAGAATTTAAAATGATTTTTTTAAAATCTTCTAAAGAAATAGTTTTTAAGTTATATCCATATAAGGATAGTATTTCTATAAAATTTTTAAATGTTATTAAATTATTATTAAATAAATGATAAATATTCAAATTGTTATACATATTTTTACTAAGGTGAACAATAAATTTAGCACAATAATCAACAGGAGTAAATTCTATTTCTAAATTTAACAATTCTTTTGGAATACATTTTAAATTTATTATTGAAGATATTCTATTTAAAAAGGCATTTTCGGAGGCATTTTCTTGGAAAAAACCATCAGAATATCTGTTGGTAATATTTCCTATTCTATAAATAGAAGCAATTAGGTGGTTTTCTTTACATGCGTTTAATATAATAGCTTCTGCTTGAAATTTAGTTTTTACATATACATTATTATTATAATCTTGATGGATGTAAAAATCATTTTCTGTAAAGTTATAATTTGGTGTTTTAGTTAAACCGTAACCAGATATTGAAAGTGTTGATATATAATGAAGTGGTAAATTATTTTTTACACAAAAATCTACAATTTTTTGTGTTCCTAAAACATTGGTTTTGTAAAATAGTTCTGGATCGCCGAAATGTTTTACAATCGCTGCAGAGGAAAATACACAATCTATAATATCAGATAATTTTGAATAAGTTTGTTCTAATAAATCAAATTTTTCAGAACAAAGATCACCAGTAATTGGAATTATTCTATCAATAAATAGATTTAGATCATCATAATAAAAATTATATTTTTCTTTAAATCTTTCTATAGAATTTATATTATCTTTTTCACGAATAATACAATAAATATGAGCATTGGTAGTATTTAACAATTCATGAAGAATGTGTATTCCTAAAAAACCTGTTGTACCGAAAGAACAATATATTGTTATATGTAGTGTTAATTTTATTAATAGGAAATATAATATCTGAAATATTTATATTCTCTATGTCTTTTAAATTATTTATAGTATTGTTTAATTTATGTGTAATATAATTGGCAATATCTCTAATTGTAGGGTAATTGTAAAAAACTTGTGTATCTATAGATATTCCTAAAGCATATAGTTTGGTTTGTATTTTTATAATTGTAAGAGAATCTATTAAATAATCAAAAATGTTTTGAGTTACACTTATTTTTTCTGTTTTTAATAGTTTAATAAAAATATTAGATAATAATTGTTCTAATTCAGTTGCTGGAGCTACATATTCTATATTTGTATCAATATTAGGAAGTGGTAATAATGATTTATTTATTTTTCCATTAACAGTTAAAGGAATTGATTCTAATTGTATAAAATAACTAGGAATCATATATTTTGGTAATGAAGTCATAATAAAATTTTTTAAATCGTTTATATCAATTAATTCTGATGCAACAAAATATGCACACAACAATTTTGTATTATTAATATTTATAACAGTTACATAACAGTTTTGAATATTTGAATATAACATTATTTTTGACTGAATTTCACCAATTTCAATTCTAAAGCCATTAATTTTAACTTGAAAATCTTTTCTTCCTATATATTCCATAATTCCATTATTAAATAGTTTTGCAATATCTCCAGTAGAATAAATAGTTTCATTATTGTAAAAAGGAGAGTTTATGAATCTTTCCTTTGTTATATTATCCAAATTTAAATATCCAATAGATAAACATTTTCCACCAATAAATATTTGACCTGGATAACCAAAAGGAATTAGATTTAAATCTTTATTTAATAAATAAATTTTTGTATTTGTTGCTGGAATACCAATTGGAACAGAAGAATAATTATAGTCATCTGTATTGGAATATGTATAAGTCATACATCCTACAGTTGCTTCTGTTGGACCATATTCGTTAAATATTTGAACTTTATTATTAAATATTTGAGTTGTTTTTTTGCATATTTCTGTTGATAATATATCACCTCCAACAATTAATTTTGTAATTGTTGAGTTTGAAATAATATCTTGTAATAAGGATAAGTGTGCTGGCGTAAGTTTTAATATTTGAACTTTTTTATCATCTATAATTTTCTTTAAAAGTAATTGTGGATTTGAATCTTCATATATATATAATGTATTACCAGTTGTAAGAGGTGTATAAACTGATGTGACAGTTAAATCAAAGGCTATAGATGAATAAAGCGGAAAATTAGAAATATCATTTTTTACATATATATCTTTGCACCAGTTTATATAATTTGATAGACTTTCATGACAAATTTCAACTCCTTTAGGATTTCCTGTTGAGCCAGATGTATATATTATATAAGCTAAAGTTTTTAAATTTATTTTATTTTTTAAATTAGGAAATATTGTATTTTTACAGTTTTTTAAAATATCTTCTAAATTAATAATTATTATTTTATCAGAAAAATTTGATATTTTTTGATAATTGTTAGAATTTGTTAAAATAAATTTAGAATTACTATTTTCTAAAATATAATTAATTCTGTCGTTTGGATAAGATATGTCTATTGGAATATAACATGCTGACAATTTTAACAATGCAAATATATTTATAATAAGTTCTATAGAATTGTTATAAAATAAACAAATTTTATCTCCATCGGATATACCAATGTTCTTTAAATATTCTGAAGTATAATTAATCATATTATTTAAATTTGTATAATTAATACTATAACCGTTTTTAGATATTGCTATATTATAAGGAGTAAGCTCTACTTGTCTTTCAAACATATCAACAACAGTATCTGTAATAATTTTTTCATGGTTTAAGTTATAATTATTTAAAATAAATAATTTTTCATTAGGAGTAATTAATTCAATATCAGATAGTTGAACTTTTGAACAATATAATATCTGATTTATAATATTTAAAATTCTACTATGTAAATTATAAATATCTTTTTTAAAAAATTTTTGAATTTGATAATCATAAGCAATTTTTAAGCAATTTTTTGAATCATCATATTCAAAAATATGTATATCTAATTCATCAGAATTTGTCGAACTATGAGTCCAATTAACAGAATAATCAAAATCTGTTTCTGATTGAGTAGAGTGACCAATTTGATAAGATAGTAAAATATTATATAATTTAGGGACGTTTAATCCTTTAGAGTTTAATTCATCTAAGATATATTGATATGAATATCTTTGATGGCGCAAAATATTCATTGTTTGAGTATAAATATTACTTAAATATTCATCGAAAGTAATATTTGACGGAAGATTGAATCTAAATGGTATTGTATTAATAAACATACCAGAAGTATTTTTTTCTTTAAAATTTGTCCTATTAAGAATAGGAGTTCCAATAACAAAATCATTAATATCAGTAACTTTTCCAATATATAATGAATAAATTGCCATAAAAAAATTAAATTTAGTAATCTTTTTTAAAATGCAAAAATTATTTATTTTATCTAGTAGTTTTTTTTCAACGACAAAAGTTTCTCTATGTGAATTAATATTTTTATAATTATCCACAGTTTTACTAGAAATTGTGGATAGAGATATTACTTCTGGAATTGTAGAGAATTGTTCATTCCAATAATTTTTATCTTTTAGATATTTAGTTGTAGAAATATAGTTGTTTTCGAAATTAATATATTCTTTATAAGATTCAAAGTGCGGAAAAATATTTTTTTTATTTAAAAATGAATTATAGATATAAGCAATTTTATTAGCAGCAAAATTGCAAGAAAAAGCATCGGAAATTAAATGGTGTATTATCATGATAATTCCACCAGAGTTATCTGGAAATTTAAACATTGTGAATCTAAATAAGGGAGCATTTAATAAAGAAAATGAATTATCAACTAATTCTTTTTCTTTTATTAATAAATCATCATATGAATTTAAGTTAATTAAATCTATTTTATGATAAGTGTAGTCTGAAAAAAATTGTTTAATTGAATTATCTTTATCAAATTGTAACTGTATATTAAAACTATCATTTCCTTTAATAAATAAATTTATTGATTTTTCAAGAAAATCAAAGTCTATTTTTTCTTTTATTATTAGTGTTCCTCCTATATTATTTACAGAAGTATTTTTATAAAATTGTTCTAAAGACCAAATTGATTTTTGTGGATTGGTTAATTCGAACAAGCTTTGATTAAACATAATTACCACCTATAAGTTTTTTATACATTATATATTAACAAAAAAAAAAATCAATATAAAAATGATTAAAAAAATTTATACAGGGTAAATTTATAATATAAAAGAAAAATACTGGAGGAGAATATATGTTAAAAAATAAAGGTATAAAGAAAATAATTAGAAATTTAATATTTATATTATTTTTTATATTTTTATTTATAAGTATATATAAAATATATGCAAACATTGATGTTAATACATATGAAAATGAAATTGTAGAAGAAAAATATGAAAAAAAAACAAGTGAGGAATCAATATCTGATACATTAGAAAAAATTAATTCTACAATAGTTGGAATTTCAAAAATAAAAGATAAAGGAAGTACTGTGTTTTTAGAAGATGGAGTAAAAAAACTTGGTTTAGGGAGTGGAATAATTGTTTCAGAAAATGGTTATATATTAACAAATGAGCATGTTTCAGGGGAAAAATATAATAAATGTTATGTGACGCTAGAAAATGGAACAACATATACTGCAGATGTCGTTTGGTCTGATTCTGATCTGGATTTGGCTATTTTAAAAATATCAATGAAAGGATTAACATATGCAAAATTGGGAGATTCAAAACAATTACAAATTGGACAAAATGTTTATGCGATAGGGAATCCTATTGGATATGAATTTCAAAGAACAGTAACAGGAGGAATAATTAGTGCTCTAAATAGAACGATAAAAATAGAAGAAAATGAAAAAGTTAACTATATGAGTAATTTAATTCAAACAGATGCAACAATAAATCCAGGAAATAGTGGAGGACCATTAATTAATGTAAATGGAGAAGTAATAGGAATTAATACTGTTAAAATAACAACAGCAGAAGGAATTGGATTTGCGGTTCCAATAAATTGCGTGAAAAATATAGTAGAAAAATTTATTAAAGAAGGTAAATTTGAAGAAGCAAGTATAGGAATTTTTGCATATGATAAAAATATTGTTTCGTATATTACACCAAATATAGAGTTTCAAAATGGAATATATGTTGAGCAAATATCAGAAGATTCACCTGCTAAAAAAACAGAATTAAAAGTAGGGGATATAATTACTAAAATTGACGGAAACGATTTAATAAATATGTGTGATTTACGAGAATATATATATACAAAAAAACCAGGAGATGAAGTTGTTTTGGATGTTTTAAGAAATAGAAAAAATTTAACAATAAAAATAAAATTAAGTAAAAAATAGGAGGAAAAAATATGTCTTCATATTGGATAGAATCAGTAAAAAATATAAAAAAAGAATATAAAAAATTAAATAATAATATAAAAACAGATATATGCATAATAGGAGCTGGAATAACAGGTTTGAGTGTGGGATATGAATTAGCGAAAGAAAAACAGAATATTATAATATTAGAAAAAGATAGAATTGGAGAAAAAACCACAGGAAATACAACTGGAAAAATAACTAGTCAACATGGTTTGTTTTATAAATATTTAATAGAATCAAAAGGCGTAGAATTTGCTCAAAAATACTTAATGGGTAACGAAGAAGCAATAAAAAATATAAAAAAGATTATATTAAAAGAAAATATAGAATGTGATTTTAAAAATCAAGATTCATATGTATATACTAAAAAGGAAGAGAAAATTGAAAAAATAAAAGAAGAAATAGAAGCATTAAAAACTATTGGATTTGATAGTGAATTTATAAGCAAAAATGAATTACAATTTAAAGCATTAGCAGCAATTAAATTTAAAAATCAGGCACAATTTAATATAATGAAATATTTAATTGGTTTAGCAAATTGCATAGAAAATAATAATGGAAAAATTTTTGAAAAAACAAAAGTATATGATTTAAAAAAGAAAAATGATAAATATTTAGTGTTTTTTGAAGATGGAATAGTGGAATGTCAAAATGTAATAATTGCTACACATTATCCAATATTTAATTCTCCAGGTTTTTACTTTTTAAAAATGTATCAGTCGATGTCGTATGCAATTGCTTTAGAAACTAATAATGACATACCAGAAGGTATATATATAAGTAGTGATAATCCTAAAATATCTATTAGAACAATAGATGTGAATAAAAAAAATAAAATGATAGTAATAGTAGGAAATGATCATAAAACAGGTGAAAGTAATAATGGTGATAATTATAAAGAATTAGAAAAAATTGCCAAAAGTGTATATCCTGATTGCAAAATTATGTATAGATGGAGTACAGAAGATTGTATTACTTTGGATAAAATACCATATATTGGTGAATTTTCAAAATTTATGCCTAATGTATATGTAGCAACAGGATACAATAAATGGGGAATAACTACATCTAATATAGCAGCTAATATTATAAAAGACAAAATTTTAAAAAAAGATAATAAATATGAGAATTTATTTAAAGCAACGCGAATGGAGCCAATAAAAAATATTAAAGAAGTAGAAAATATATTAAAAGAGACAGCAAGTTCTTTAATTTTAAAAAAGATGACAATACCATATAATAAAATTAATGATATAAATAAAGAAGAAGGAAAAATAGTAGAAATAGAAGGAAAAAAAGTTGGAATATACAAAGATGAAAAGGGAATTTTACATGCTGTAAATCCTATATGTTCACATTTGGGGTGTGAAGTAATTTGGAATAGTAGTGATAAAACATGGGATTGTCCTTGTCATGGTTCAAGATTTGATTATAGTGGAAAATCCATATATTCTCCAAGCATAAAAGATATTGAAAATTTGAAAATAAATAATTAAACAAAAATAAAAGAATGAAGTGTTTTTCTTCATTCTTTTAAGGTACATTGGTGCAACTGGAGGGATTCGAACCCCCGACCTTCCGGTTCGTAGCCGAACGCTCTATCCAACTAAGCTACAGTTGCATAAAAGTACTTTACATATTATAACTGCTTTTTTATAAATATTCAAGACTTAAAATAAATTTTTTGAAAAATATTTTAAAAAATACTTGAAAAATTAATTGTGATATGATATATTATATAAGTCATTGAAATTCATCGAGGTGTAGCGCAGTTGGTAGCGCGCGTGGTTTGGGACCATGAGGTCGCAGGTTCGATCCCTGTCACCTCGACCATATTTAGAAGAATTCTTAGGAGTTCTTCTTTTTTGCATTTATGAGCAAATGCAGACTATTACTGCATTACACACAATTTATTTAAACTTTTTCAGCCTTTCTAAAACTTCCATAAAATCTATAAATCTTTAAGTAAATGCAGTCAATATGCAGTCAATTTTATAATTAATTGATTTTCTTCAATTTTGACTGCATATAAATTTATTTCAGATAATAAAACAGTTGGTATTACTAGAAAGAACAACTTTTATTTGAATGTAAAATACAATTTACAATAGGCATAATATCAATCTCTTTAAGTTGTAAAATGTAATAAAATATGATAATATACTTACTGATAACTAGTAATTTATAAAGGAGAATATTGATGAAACTATTTTTATGTTCGCA
>HF999507.1:34509-49165 GCA_000434015.1 Clostridium sp. CAG:571 | reverse complement strand
CTTAGCCAGACGGGGTTTCCACCCGTTAGATTACTTACCCTTTGCTGGGCGCACAATTACTATTTGTCTTCTCCATATTTTTTATTAATTGCTGTACTTTATCTTTAAACATTTCATTTTTTGTCAACTCAATTAAAATGTCATTATTTTACAGTATCTTTAAAAAAAAATCTTATATTCTTTATTTCCTTTAAAATTATTTCTCCTCTTTAATATTTTTGCTCTTTAATAATAATTCATCAAAATCGGAAATATATATTTTATCTTGTACTATTCTATATTTTTCAAATTCTGTTTCTGCATGTATTTTTGCCATTTCAGCAGATATTTTACCATTATCCTTTAACACATCATGATCCCATAATGTTAAAAATCCATTTAGCCTTTCTTCCCAATCTTCCATTGTCATAGGAATATGCCTCATTGCTTGCATTTCAGCCAAATCCAAATATGCAGATACCATTCTCTCTAATTGTCCAATTTCTGTTTCTGATAAATAATTTTTTGCAATAACTACATCATATTTATGAATTTTACTATCAGGAGCTCCTTTCCACGATGTTAGTCCCATATTTTCTTTTTGGCTATCTGCTCTATTATATATAATTTCCGCAGCAGTGTTTCCAGAAACAGCATAATGTAATTTGTTTTGAACAGATGAAAAAAATCTAATTGTTGCTTTTGCTGTTTTATCATAGTCAATAGACGTTGCATAAATATCTGTAATTTTTTGATAAAATTTTCTTTCAGACATTCTAATTTCTCGTATTCTTTCTAATTGCTCTTCAAAATACTTCTTAGTTAAAATCGAACCATCATTTTTTAATCTTTCATCATCCATTACCCATCCTTTAATAGTAAAATCCTTTACTATTTGGTTAGCCCATTTTCTAAATTGTATAGCTCTTTCATTATCTACTTTAAATCCTACTGCTATAATCATTTGAAGATTATAATGTATTACATTTCTTGAAATTTTTCTATTTCCCTCATCTTGAACTATTAAGAAATTCTTAATAGTTGATTTTTCTTCTAATTCCTTATCTTCATATATCTTTTTTATATGTTGATTAATTGCAGATGTTGATACACCATATAATACTGATAACATTTTTTGAGTTAACCAAATATTTTCATCTTCATATCTCAATTCAACTCCATTTTCTCCTGCAGCTGCTACATATGTTAAATACTCAGCAGCACTTGAACGAATTAATTTATCTGCTTTTTTTCTATTATCATATTTCATTTATTATTCTTCCTCCATAACTTAATATTATATTTATCGATTTTATCTTGTTTTGTAGCTTTTGAATATTTGGATTATAGTTATCATCCAATAAATCTTTATTATTATAAGTTACATTAATTATTCTATTTATATCATAATATTTAAAACTTTTCCATAATCTTACAAAATTTATATTCTTCTCAATTTTACGTCAAACATTTGTTTTTGTCAATAGTTAAAAATAAATTTCAAAATTTTTTCAAACGCTGAAATCTAAGTATTTCTATTAAATTCAAATTGTTTTATCACACATACTGTCTACTTTGAAATCTACCTTCTGGTATATCATGAAGTGCTATTGCTATTGCTAAAGAATAACCTAATTTTAATGATGCATCAAATCCAGAACCTATTGCTAACCCTTCTGGAAAGTTATGTATTGCAAGCCCTATACTTACAATCACCCCTGTTTTTAATAATGAATTTGCATTCTTCTTTATAATTTTATTATTATTTAATTTCTTTTCTACTATTAAATCACAAACTATCATTGCAAATATCCCTAATATAATGCCATATAAAACACTACTTATATTAGATATTTCTAAAGCTTCTGGTATAAGTTCAAAACATACAATTGCTGTCATCAAACCGGAGGCTAAAGATAGTATGAATCCTAAAAATTTTTTTGATTTTGTTTTTAAAAACACTCCTATTATTCCACCAATAGTGGTTCCAAATGTTCCAAAAAATAATCCTAATAAAGTAGTTTTTAAAATCTCACTCATAATAAATAACTCCTTCAAAACAAACTTTATACTAGTTTATTTTTTAGGAGTTATTTTATGAATTTATTTTTTCATTCTTTTTCCTTTTTTAGGTTTATTTATCATTGCTTGTGCAATAATAACAATTGTTAATATAATAAAACTTAAATAAATATTATCACCTGTCTTTATATTATTTTCTATTATTTCATTTTTTTCTTCTTTCTTTATTTCTATATTTTGCTCTTTATTTTCGTTATTTTTTTCTTCATCGTTATCTTTATTTTTATTTTCTTCTTTATTAGTATCATCTCTTTTATCTTCATTTTTTACATATTTATTTATAATATCAAATCCGTTTATTATTGTTTCATATCCCTCTACTTTTTCTTCTTCTATTTCGTATTTTATTATATTATTGTTTTCATCATATTTTTCTAGATCTGTAAATTTATATTTCCATTCTCCATTTTCATCTGCTTTTACTTTTTCTTCTTTTATTTTATTTCCATTTGCTAATAAATTTACTGTTATTTCGTCTGGTCTCGTATTATCTTTATTTTCGTAATCTTCCCAAGTTTTTGTTCCTGATATTTCTATTTTTTCTGTTATATATTCATTATAGAAGTCTAATTTTTCTCCACCATCTAAAATTGTCATAACATACACCAGTTTTTTAGCTTCTTCAGTAACATTAATTTTAATTAAATATTTATTCGTATCATAAATATATTTTGAATTTCCCTCATCATTTTCACTAACTATATAATAATACTCTCCTACATCATTTATTTCAAAATTAAAAGTAAATTCTCCATTTATATTATTTCTAGTTGTATATTCAATTTTTTCTCCGTTTTCATCTTTTATTTCGCGTTTATCTTTATCTACTTGAGTTAATTTAAATTCAAATTCTCTTTCATTTATTTTACTATTTTTTAAATATTTATTACCAGATATTTCTATATCAATAGACTCTCTTTTTAATGTATTTGTTACTGTAACTTCTTTATTCTGATTTTGTCTTGTTATTTCTATTATGTTACTTGGACTAAATGAAACTTTGTACCCTATATTGTTAATTAAATTTACGTTTGTTCCACTATCATCTACTTCATATAATTTATATTTTCCTACATCTAAATTATTTATTGTTTTCTCTTCTCCTGCATTAATTACTATTAATGCTTCTTTTATAAACTCTGATGATTTAACTATTTTTCCATCTTTTTCGTATATATAATTTCCATCTTCATCTTTTAAAACAAATTTATATACACCTTCATTTACCACTTCTCCAGTATATTTTTCTACTACTTTATTTATTTTTATACTTCCCTGTACTTTAGGTAATACAGTATTTATAATATCTACTTTTTTATCTTCATTTTTTCCAAGTTTCACTTCTGATCCTTGACCTTGTATTATATAATTATCACCTTGATCTGCACTTAAGATGTTTCCATCTTTATCTGTTTCATATATTTTATACTTTGTATCACTTGGCAAATTATCAAATGTATATGAATTCGTTTCTCCAGAATTAACAGTTATTGCTATAACACCGCTATATCTTTCATATTCTTTTGAATCTTGATCATCACTATTATATTTTTCATTATATTTGTATAATACAAAATAAGCTGTCATATTTCCTGAATCTGCTTTATATGTTTTATTTACTGTTATTTTTCCTGAATTATTGTTTTCAAAATTTTTAACCCAAACCCCTACTTTTGCAGGTTCTGCTATACTTAAATCTGATAATTCAGTATCTGTTTTAGCATTATATGCTTTATATCCGTAAGCAAAATTATTCCATGCGATATTATCTTCTCCAACATTTTCTACATATTCTGGTACTCTACCATAAAACATTATTTTTATAGTTTCACCTGGATTTAAATATGTTGTATTATCATCTTTGTTATAATCTACCATGAATCTAACATTTGTTGTTTGGTCATCTGATGTATCTTTCCAATTAGTAACATCATCTTCTCCATACCAATCTCTAGCTCCATATTCAAAAGTATTTGCTCTATCATTAGAAAATGTAATTTTAATATTACTATTAGATATACTTCTAGAGAAGTTTCCATTATTATCATAAATTTCTGCTTTTATAAACTTATCCCATTTTACTTCAAAAGCTGAATCTCTAGGATATGTTGCAATAACTCCTATATCTCCTACATAAGGTAGTCTATCTATTAATACTAAATCTTTTATATTTACTTTTGATTCATTTGTTACATTTAATGTATATTTAACCACTTCACCTTGATGTCCTTGTACATAATTATCCAATATTCCATTTTTATCTTTTTTACTAATACCTGTATCAAACTTTGGTTGTTCATAGTCTGCATCATATAAATCTGGATTATACTCTATTTCTTTATATGATGTTGTCATATGTGAATATATGTCTGCAAAAGCTGTATTTTCAATTGTATTTTCAGAAGTTATTACACCTTCTTTTATATTTTCTTTATTAAAATCCTGACTAGGTTTTAATTGTACTGTGTTTAAAAATGCTCCATATGAACCAGCTTCTTTTACTTTACTTGAAAATTTTATTTCCAATTTATATCCTGGTTTTAATACATAATCTTCTCCATTAAAATTCCAAATAAGTTCTTTACTATCTTTATAGCCTTGTGGCAATATAAAATTTTCGTTTTTCCATGAATTAATAATATTTCCAACTTTGTCATACATTATTATTGACGGATAATATTTAGCACCTTTATATGTATTATCTAAATAACTAGTATCAAAGCAATATGGGTCTGGTAATATATCTTTTACAGTATAATCTCTCATATTCTTTGCAGAATCTTTATCATCATTGCTTACTGTTATTTTCCATACTAAATTTGCTCCTGCATTTGCACTTCCATTTGATAATTCAACATTTCCATCTTTGTCTACTTTGGTTTCTCCTGATGCAAAAAATCCTTCATAATCTTTTCCTATACCAGGATATAACACACCATCATTTATATTTATCTTTGATTCATCTTCTAAATCAAGAAGAGGACTATTTTCTTCATCTTTTTTGTCAGATTTAACAGTAACAGTATTTATTTCATTCATCGCATTTATATTTGTTCCATTTTCAATATCTGATATCATTGAATCTAATTTTACATCATTTACTTTTACTAAATAATATACATCAAATTCAACATTAACAGAAGAATTATCAATTAAATCTATAACTGCTGTTAATTTTTTTCCATTTACAGTTACTTCTGATTTGTTATTATTGTCTATATAATCATATGTTCCACCATATGAATATCTATCATGTCTTATTACTGCAACAATTGGCCCAGTTCCATATGCATTTTGGCCATATGTATTTGTTAAATCTGTAACATATTCTAAATTATCAGACAACATATCTGTTATCGTAAATTTATCTACTATATCATTTTCTGGTTCCACATGAACTCTATATAATAAATACTTATTTTTTATATTTGATGCAACAATATTAATGTTATCTTTGAATTCTATATTTGATAAATAATTAAATAAATTATTATTATTCCATGTTGCATTGTCCCAATTCAAGTTTTTGTCAACAACAGCAACACTTTTATTTAACTCTGGCTTATTCACTAGTTCTTGTGCATCACTTCTTATAATGTCATTTGTTATGCTATTATTAGCAATAGATACACCTGCATCTAATGCCTTTAATTCATATGTTAAAATAATATAATCATTTGCTTTTATTGTATAACCACTTAAATTCACATCAAACTTATATGCTTTTGCATTCCAATCATAGTTTATATTACTTTCAACAACATCTATAGTATCTCCTTTTGAATTACTTATTGTAATTTTAGTTTTTCCATCTATTCCATTTAAGTTTGTTGCGCTATCATGAAATATTCCATTTTCTTGATTTAAAACTATATCTGAATTGCTTGTATTTGATATTTTTACTTTGTAGTTAACTAAATAATTTTCTTCAAAATCTATATCTACCTTATCTTTATTACTTTCTGTTTTATTCTGATATATCAATTTATCTTTATTTGCATTTTCATAAATCTCATTAACATATTTTTCTATATCTAATCCTTTACTTTTTAATACCTTAACAATAGATTCATTGCTTGTTTTATTTAAAGTTGTACTTGTTGCTATATTTTTTATTGTTATATCTTCATCTTCTAATGCTTGTACTTTAACTTTACAAGGTATATATAAAGTTACTATAGAATTATTTGTAAATATATTATAAATTTCACTTTCTAAATTCCATGTTAACATTTTTGTTTCATTATCATATATAATTCCTTGTGTATATTGCTTTTTATCATTTGGTAATTCATAATATGCGTTACCTAGATACTCTAATTCATCTGGTATAACATCTGTTGTTACTATCTTTTTATCTGTTAAATCTTCAATTTTGTAATCTTTACCAGTGTTTTTTAACTCTATTTTATAAATTACTGTATCATCTGTTTTTACATAACTTTTATCAGCTGTTTTTGATATTTCTGTTTTATTAATAGCTACAGATTCATCAAAAACTTCAGTTGTCACTTCACTTTTTTTCTCAAACTCTCCATCTTTATCCACTATTGCCACATTTGTTATACTTGAATTAGTATTTTCTTTTACTTTTCCTGTTACAGTATATACTATTGTTTGTCCAGCTTTCAAAGTCACATTATCCCATTTTATTATCCCATTTTCTATTACTGCATTTTCTTGATCTGTACAAGTTATATTTTCTAAAGCCTCTGGCAATTCGTCTATAACAGATGTAGTTATGTCTTTAGTTCCTTTGTTTTTTACCGTAATTGTATAAGTTACTGTATCACCTGGATTAGAATATTTTCCTCCAGAAGATGATGCTGTTTTTGTTATTTCTAAATCAGGTTTTATTTTTTTCACTTCAACTTCTGTACTACTAGCTTCAACTTTAGAAAAGTTTTTGTTTATATACATATTATTTATTAATTTAAAATCCGCATCATCTTTTATCTGTAATGTAATAGTTCCTGTTACAGTTTCTCCTGCTTTTACATTTTCAAAATTCCATGTAACAGCATCTTTTTCATTTTCTCCTATTGTTACTTTTTGGTTTATATCTATATGGTTTGTATAATCTGATTCTGCTGATATTAAAGATGTTCCATCTGGTATAATATCTGTTATTTGTATATTACCATTTTCATCTCCTGTATTTTTTATAGAAACTTCATAAGTTATCTTATCACCTTGTATTAAATAGCCATTAAACCACCCATCTCCGCCTTGAGCTGTATTTGAAATTATTCCTCCGTTTTTTATTTTCTTTGAGCTATTCTCAAATTTAGAACCTTCCGTTATATTTACGTTTGTATTTTTGGTAACAGGTGTTGCAGCCCCTGTGTAATTAGTAGATTCATATGAAGTATTTAAAGTATTTGATATTACTCCATCTTTTTCTACAATAAAATTATTATTATATTTTAACTTTATTTCTTCACCATTTTTTAAATATTGTTCAATATCATTCTTATTAGCTATTTTTTTATTAAGTTTTATTCCTGTAACTTTTTTTCCGTCTGAAGATATTATTGGTGTAAAATCACTAATATTTAATATTGTATTATCCCCTATTTCAATATAATCATATAAATTAAAATTACTATTTTCTATATATATTCCATCCGGAAAAGTTAATGTATCATCTATAGTTAAACTTTCTATCTTTTCAGAGTCTTTCCAAGCTTCTGGCATAGTTATATTTGCACCTATTTTATATTCAATTGGAAAACTTGCCTTCAAAGCTTCTAAATCACCCTTATGAAAACTTATTTCATCTTTTGATACAGTCTTATTATTTTCTAACTTCACTTTATTTTCAACATTTTTTACTACTAGATTTGCTTTTTCGTCTCCATTAACACTAACAGAAATTTTTTCTTTTGGTTTAGTTGAATCTTTAAAATAACCATCTAAACTAATACGAACTGTACTTCCTTGCGTTAAATTATCCATTGTTATGTATCTTTTTCCATTTTGATCAATATTCAATACAGCTGTTAGAATTTTAGTTTGATTATTCCCGTCAACAACAGATACCTTATAAACTGCTCCATTTGTATTTCCATCTGGAGAAAAGCTTTCAAAATAGAAATTATCATTATCTAAATCTATTCTAATACTTGTACTTGTTGTATCTATATTTGATGCAACTCCTAATGATACCTCCATTCTAACTTTTTGCTCTACTTCTGCTTCTTTTATATTTTCGCCTGTTTGCGGGTCTAAAAAATTTATTTTTACATAAGAAAATATAGCACTACCATTTTCTGCTAGTAATTTTAGAGTACCAATATTTGTTGTTGAAATTATTAAATTTAACACTATTAAACTAATAACTATTTTTTTTACAATTTTCTTCATACTCTTAATAAATGTTAACTTAAAATTAACATATCTCCTTTCTTTTGTAATATTCCTCATATTATTTATACAAAAGAATTTATGTCTTGTAAACAGGTATTTTTTTCATGTTAATTTTCTTATTTACGGAAGTAGTTTTTATAACTTATATTACATTTATTTTACATTTTTAAATACTTTATATTACAAAAAAAGAAGCAAAATTTAAAATGAATTTTACCTCTTTTTATTTTTATTATTCTTCTTCATTTCCCTTTAATTTCTCTGCTCTATCTGCTGCAATTAAATTATCTATCATTTCGTCTAGATTTCCATTTAGAAAATCATCCATTTGATATATACTCATTCCTATTCTATGATCTGTAATTCTTCCTTGCGGATAGTTATAAGTTCTTATTTTTTCACTTCTATCTCCTGTACCAACTTGTATTTTTCTTTCATTTGCAAGCTTTGCATTTCTTTCTGCTTGTTCTTTTTCATACAATCTAGAACGTAATAATTTCATCGCATATTCTCTATTTTGTAATTGTGATCTTTCTGTTTGACATTCTGCAATTATTCCTGTTGGAATATGCGTTAATCTTACGGCAGATGATGTTTTATTAACGTGTTGTCCCCCAGCACCTGAAGCTCTATATACATCCATTTTTATATCTGCTGGATTAATTTCTATTTCTACATCTTCTACAACAGGTAAAACTGCTACGGTTGCTGCTGATGTGTGTATTCTACCACTACTTTCCGTATCAGGAACTCTTTGAACTCTATGTCCTCCGCTTTCAAATTTTAATCTACTGTACACACCTTTTCCTGTAACCATAAATGAAATTTCTTTATAACCACCAAGACCTGTTTCATTTTCATTTAGTACATCTATTTTCCAATGTTTTCTTTCAGCATACATAGAATACATTCTAAATAAAGTACCTGCAAAAAGTGCTGCTTCATCTCCCCCAGTTCCCGCTCTAATTTCACAAATTACATTTTTATCGTCATCAGGGTCTTTTGGTATTAATAATATTTTTAGTTCTTCTTCTATTTTGGGTAGTTTTTCTTTCGCATCTAGCATATCTGCTTCTGCAAGTTCTTTTAATTCTGGATCATTTAGCATTTCTTTTGCTTCTTCTAATTGTTTTTCTGCCTTTTTATATTCTCTATATTTTTCAACGATTGGTTCTAATTCTGCATGCTCTTTCATTAAATTTTTCCATTCACCTTGTTTTGCAATTATTTCTGGATCACTTATTTTTCCGAGTTAACTCTTCATATCTCTTTTCTACAGCTTCTAATTTTTGAAACATTTTTCGATTCTCCTCTTTTCAATAAATTCAAGTGTATCTATTATATACCAAAATGTTAATATTTTCAAGATATATAAAACATATACTTGATTTTAATGAATTATAGATTTATCATTATTATTTATTCCAACGTTATTATTTTATAATTTTTATTTAATTTATCCAAAACTTCTTTTTCTCTATTAGTACATGTAAATAAAATAATTTGATTTTCTTTAAATTTATTGCTTAAAAATTCTAATGTATTCTTTAATCTTTCATCATCATAATATGCAAAAGCTTCATCTAAAATAATTGGCATATTTTCATCTGAAATTTCTTTTGCCATAGATAATCTTAAAGATAAATATAACTGCTCTATTGTTCCACCACTTAATTTTTCTGCTGACACATACTTTCCATTTGGTAACTCTACAATAATTCCTTCATCATCATTAATTGTTACTTTTTTATATTTTCCATCTGAAATCTCAAATATATTTTCTGATAAATTTGATGTAAACTTTGGAGTTACACTATTTTTCATTTTTTCATATGCTTTTTCTATAAGCATTTTGGCCATATTTATTTTATCATTTTTTTCTTTTAGTTCTTCATAATTTTGTT
Organism: Clostridium sp. CAG:571; assembly: GCA_000434015.1. Lineage (GTDB taxonomy): Bacteria > Bacillota > Clostridia > TANB77 > CAG-508 > CAG-492. Next base: position 38,831 of record HF999507.1, on the reverse strand, counting down.
TTTCTATCTGTAATAATTCTTCTAGATTTATCAAATTTTCTAGATTTTCTATTATATTTTTATTATTCAATTCTAATGTATTTAAATTAAGCTCTTTTATTCTTATTAAGTTCTGTACATTATCTATTATTTCATTATAATCTATACAATTAAATAGTAAATTTAATTCTTCATTATTTAATTTATATATATATTTATTTTTAATCTTCTCTTTTTCATTTTTCAAAGAATTTATTTTTTCATTTATTTTTTTTATTTCATTCTTTTGTTCACTATTATTTTCTTCTAATATTTTTATTTCATTTTTTAAAGAACTTATTTTTTCATCAAATTCATAATTTATTTTGTTTATCTTTTCTAAAACTTTTTTATTTTGTTTTAATACTTTATTTTTATTTATAAAATAAAGTATTAATAATCCTATTGCCAAAATGCATAATATCATTGAAAAAGTTATATTTTTAATTATCACATAAATTGCTATAGCACTCAAACAAAAAATAAATATTAAAATAAAATAAATTTTACCATTTATTTTGTTTTCTATCTTATTGCTTTCTATTTTTTCTTTTTTGTTTATCAAATCTTCTATCTCATTTTTATTTTTTTCTATAGATTCTTCATTTTTATTTAAAATTTTATCATTAAAATTAATTTTTTCATTTTCTATTCTTTCTTCGTCTTTTTTTTCTTTTAACTCTTTTAAATATTTCTCTTTATTTTTTTCTTTTTCTATTTCTTTTTTTAAATCATTAATTTCTTTTTCTATATTATATTGTTTTTCTTTATATATTTCTAATTCTTTTATTTCCTCTTCATATTTATTTATTTTACTTATTGATATATTTATTGGTTTTCCTGAACTCCTATCTGTACCAATTTCGTCTAATTGTTTTTTATTTAATTTATCAATTGCCTTTTTATATGAAACTCCATCATCACCTGTTCCAGCTAAATTTGCAATTTTTTGTATATAAACATTTTGATCTTGTTTATTTAATTTTACTTCTTGTTGCATTGATACAATACTTGTTAAGAAAGTAAATTCATCAACTTTTGTTTGTTCAAAAAAGAATTCATTTCCTGTTGTTTTGTCTATATTAAATTTCTTTGATATATCTTCTAATTTATTATTATATATTTTTGGACTCTTTTTTCCAAATTCTCTATATACCTCATACTCTTCTCCCGAATCTAATTTATATTTTATTTTTCCTGAAAAGTCCCCATCATTCCAAGGTTTATATAAATCATAATCTGAAAATGTTTTTCCTTTTTTATTTTTTGATGTTCCATAAAATGTATTCTGAATAAATTTTAATAAAGTTGACTTTCCGGCTTCATTTTTTCCATATATTAAATTTATATTTTCTGATAGATTATATTCTTTATTTTCTAATTTTCCAAAAGAATTAATTTTTATTTTTTCTATTTTCAAAAATATCACTCCATTATTTTTCTAATATTTCTAGTCCTATTTCAAATATATCATTATAATATTCTTCCCTATCTGGACTATTTTTTATTTTTTCTATTATTTCTCTTGCGAATAATCCTTTTAACGTTGTTTCTTTTGAAATACTTTCTATATCATAATCAATTTTTGTTTTATTTTTTATCTTTAAAATATTATTATTATTGTTAAATTTATTTATTTCATTTATATTTATTTCAAATTTCCTGATTCCTATTAAATTTATTTTATAAAACGATTCTTCATTCACCTTATATTTATTTATTTTTTCTATTAATTCTTCTTCTGAATTTACAAAACTTATGTCTAAATCTTCTTCTATAAATACGGTTGGATCCATTTTTATAAATTGTAATTTCAAATTATTTTTTTCTAACTGTCCTACAATCATACCATGTTCACCTTGTTCATCAAATCCTAACGAAACAGTTGATCCTGGATAAATTATATTTTCATTTTTATTTATTTCATAATTTGTTTTATGAATATGTCCTAAAGCAACATAATCAAATCCTATTTGTTCTAACTCTTTTTTAGAGATTGGGTTATATATTTTTTCCACTGTTTCTGATCCATCTAAAGTTCCATGTATTATTAGTATATTTAACTTTTCTTTATCCTCTATTTTTACATTTTGTAAATCTACTCTACCTTCATAGAAATCTCCAAATCCATATCCATATATATTTAAATTATTTAATTCTACTTTCTCTATTTGTGGTCCAAATATTTTTACATTTTCATTCCATTTAAAATTATTATAAAATGAATTTTTAATATATGGATCATGGTTTCCTGGTGAAATAAAAATTTTTGTATCTGGTATTGTTTTAAATAAATTATTTATATATTCTATAGTACTTTCTCTTATATATTTATGTTCATATAAATCACCTGAAATAAATAAATATGGTATTTCATTTTCTTTTATATATTCAATTATTTTTCTAAAAGTTTCTCTTTGCTCTATTCTTCTTAGCTTACAAAGATTTTGCTTATTACTTAACGTAATAAATGGTGTATCAAAATGCATATCTGCTATATGTACAAATTTCATATTTTTTTCCTTTCACATAAATTTATCACTATAATTTATATCATACCTATATTTTGCAGTCAATATATTTTTTGAACATATGTTTCGTTTGTTTGTAATAAAAAAAAGAAAAATATAAATATTTATATTTTTCTTTTTTATTATTCATTTTTATTCATCATCGTCGTCATCATCAAATGGTCCAAATAATTCATCAAACTTAGCTTCGACTTGTTTTTCTATATCTTCAGAAAAATCGTCATCTTGAGGTAAGTTAGGTGCTTCATTTTCTCCTAACAAAGTATTCAAATCATTATTTTTAGTACTCTTTTTTGTATTTTTCTTACTTTCGTCATCCTCATCATCAAATAAGTCATCTAATAAATCTACTTTTAATTCTTCTTTATCGTCTTCTCCTTTGCTATCTGGATTATATGGATTAAATTTTCTCCATACGCCTCTATTTCCTGAATCAAAATCATTATGATCTAATGTATATTCTTGTAATTTCTTTATCATAGGCGATTCAAAATAATAAAATTTTCTGGCTTTAACTGGTTTTAGTCCATTTTCAAATATAATACATAAATCATTATCCATTCTTCTTAATTCATCTGGAGTCATTAATGCTCTTCCCATTATTTGATCTGATGTATTATAGCCTTGTCTTTTATCATTCTTATCTCTACTTATTGATTTACTATCTCTAGAAATTGTTTTTTCTCCCAAAGCTTTTGAAAAATATTCTACTGTTTTAAAAGAGTTACTTCCTAAAAATAAGTGAGTATCACAGTTACCCATTATAGTTTCATGTGACTTCTCATATGTAGCTTCTAATTGGTCTAAGTTTTGTAATATTACACTAAAAGAAATTCCTCTACTTCTTGATGTTGATATCTTTTTATCAAAGTCTGGAATTTTACCAATATTAGCAAACTCATCTAGTATAAAGAAAACTGGAACTTTTAATCTTCCTCCATTTTTATCTGCAAAATCATACAATTGTTGAATCATTTGCGCAAAGAATATTGTAAGTAAAAAGTCATATGCTGTATGTGTATCTGATGAAATAACATACACAGCTGTTTTTTTACTTCCTATATCTTCAAAGTTTATTGTATCTGTTGAAGTAACTTCTGATATATCTTTTGAGTCAAATTTACCAAGCTTTGATTGAAGTGAACTTAAAATATTACTAAATGTTTTTTCTGAGGCTGCAACTACTTCAATAGATTTATAGTTAATTCTTGCCGGATGATCTGCTGGTAATTGATTCATTAACTCTGTTAGCATGTTACTTCCACCACTAGTATTAGCAGCTCTAACCATTTCTGCACAACTAACTAAGTTCTCTTCTTCTCTTACACCTCTACTAATTAAATAGTAAATCAGTGCTTTTAGTAACATTTCAGACATATTATCCCAATATGGATCAGACGCTCCTCCTTCTGATTTTTGTCCTCTTATTATTGTATTTGCTATAACGTCTACATCTATTTCATTATTAATATGTGCCAATGGATTATATCCATCGCTGTTTTCCGGGTTTACTAAATTTAATACTTTTATTTCATATCCATTTTTCTTCAAAAATCCGGCTGTTTTATCATATAATTCTCCTTTAGGATCTGTAAAAACATATGAACCTAGCATTTGGCAAGCATTTGGAATAGAATAAGATGTTGATTTACCAGAACCAGAACCGTCCTACAACTAGTACATTTACGTTTCCTCTTTTATCAATTGGTAAATAATTTTTTTGTGCTAGTATTATTCCTTTATTTTTACTTAATATTCTGTACTGTTCTCCAC
>HF999507.1:7258-34464 GCA_000434015.1 Clostridium sp. CAG:571 | reverse complement strand
AGTCACTAGATCCATGTTCTATATCTGAATATTCATTTTTTGGAACAGCTTTACTAAGTCCTATTATAATTACAATAGCAAATAAAGCTGTAAAAAATATTAATGTACTAAAAAAAGTTCCTATATAATTACTCGCAAATACTTTCGTTATAGAGTTAAAACTAGATATTGCAGGAATTATTGTTTCTATAAATATTGGAAAACTAAAATTTCCATTTACTCCAGTACTTTGCTTAATTGCAATTGACATAGGCGCAACAAATAGTATGGTTAACACAAACCATACTATTATAAATAATATTAAATTTTTTCTAAAGTTTTTTGCAACTTTATCCATTTTATAGCCCATAAATACACCTTCTCTTTTGTTAAAAAATTAATTTTACATTTCGTATTCTTGTTCTTTATTTGTAGATGTAAGTATTTTACCAGCTGCTGTTTTACGTTCTACAACTTTTCCTGTTTTATCTTTTTTTACAGTATTATCATGTGCACTAATTGTAATAAAATTACCGTTTTCTATTTCATCTTTTGTCTTTTTTAAAGATGCACTTCTTTTAGGTGGAATTTCTACACGTCCCTTCTCATTTGCAACTAATTTTCCTCCAACAATATATGCATTTTTATTACTTTTAGGTTGTTTATCAGCCATTACATCCTCTCTCCTTTTATAATTTCTTATCATCTCTTACTTCAAAGGCAAAATATGATTTATAAGGTTTTAACTTACATTTACCTTTGACTTCATTAGTATTTTTATCAAAATATAAAACTGGTTTTATTTCCTCCGCAGTTTCTGGATCAATAATTGATATTGGTCTTTTTAAATTTGGTGTATATTTAAATTCTTTATAATCTGATTCATTTTCTGTATATAATGTATCAAACTTAACAGGTACTGGTTTTTTACTAATTTTAACTTTATCTCCTTCAAGTAACCCCATATTAACTACTACTTTCTCTTTTGCAAATGAAAGTATAACTAGTTGGTTACCCTCTTCCAAAGGATTATCAACAAAAAATGTTTTTTTCTTACTCTCTCCCCTTAATTCTTCTATGTAATCAAGTCTCTCTATTGTGTATTTTGGAGAACTATCTAAAAACTCTTTTTCTGTTTTATTAATTTGATATATTACTGTGTTTACTTCTTTTGGATCAGTTATACTAAAATGCTTACCTTGTAAGCTTTCCATACTATGCACCCCTTTTCTATGAACATCTCTTATCTCATAGTTTATCATTTGTTTTGTTCATAAATCAATACATTTATTATACCTCTTTTTATAAAAATTGTCAATATGTTTATGTTAACAATATATATTTCTAGGATTAAATTTCGAAACTTCATTTAGTTTTTTGAATAACTCTTTTTCTTTTTCTGTCATATTTTTTGGAATCATTATTTTGGCTTCTATTATAAGGTCTCCTCTTCCACCTTTTCCATTTTTATAGCCTTTATATGGAACTTTTACATAGTCTCCGCTTTCAATTCCTTCTGGTATGTATACAGAAACTTCCTCATCTATAGTTTCTACATTAACTTTAGTTCCTAAAGCTGCTTCCCATGGAGTAAGTAATAAATTAGTATATATATCATATCCACTTAGTTTATATTTTTTGCTATCTTGTATATTAATTTTTATAAATAAATCACCATTTTTTCCGCCATTAATTCCGTTTTTTCCTTGCCCTATTAAACGCATCTTTTCTTTATCTCTTATTCCTGCTGGTATAGATATTGTAAAAGTTTTCATTTTTCCATTTACAGTTCTTAAAGAAACTTTTTTATCAGCTCCATAAAAAGCTTCCTCAATAGATACATCTATTTCTGTTTCTATATTTTCACCTTTTGAAGGAAAATTGTTTTTCTCTTTTGGGTCTGATACATTATACTTTGGAATTGAAACTCCAAAAAACATATTAAAAAAATCACTAAAAATTGAGCCTTTTTCTCTTTTACTCTCCTCATAATTTACTTTTTTTCTTCCTATATGTGTGTTCCACATTCTGTCATATTTCTTTTTAGACGTAAAATCTGACAAAACCTTATATGCTTCATTTATATCTTTAAATCTTTCTTCTGCGTTTTTGTTTCCTATATTTACATCTGGATGATACTTTTTGGCTTGCTCTCTATATGCTATTTTTATTTCATCTATTGAAACTTTATTATTGTCTAACCCTAGTATCTTGTAATAATCTTTAAATATCATTAGACATCCTCCTCTTTTAAGGTAAACGTATTATATCACACTTTTTTTACTATGAAAATAAATTTTATAAAAAATGCACCAAACTTTTATGCTAAAAAGTTTGGTACATTTTTTATTTTTTAACTTTTACTTATTTTCTAAAGCAAGTTTTATTAAATTATCTAATAAGTCACTATATGAAATACCTGAATGTTTCCATAATTTTGGATACATACTAATTTCAGTAAATCCTGGCATTGTATTTATTTCATTTAAATATATCTTTTCAGTTTTTTTATCTATAAAGAAGTCTACTCTAGCCAATCCTTTGCAATCTAAAGCTTTAAAAGCTTTAATTGCTATCTCCTTTATTTCTTTTTCTTGATCTTTTGTTATTTCAGCGTTAATAACAACTCTTGAATTATCATTTTTATACTTTGCATCATATGAATAAAAATCCTCTGCTGGTAATATCTCGCCTACACAAGACGCTTTTACATCTTCATTTCCAAGTATAGCACATTCTAATTCTCTTGCTTCTATTCCTTGCTCAATCAAAATTTTATTATCATATTTAGCAGCAACTTCTATAGCTTTTTTTAATTCCTCTATATTATTTGCTTTACTTATACCAACAGATGAACCCGAATTAGAAGGTTTTACAAAGACAGGGAATTCTAATTTCTTATTTATATTTTTCATAACATCATCTAGTGAATTTACATTTTCATTAAAGTTCTCATCTATATATACATATTTATCCTCAAACTTTCTTATATATGCATATTTTACTTGATTTATCTTTGCTTGATTTAATATAATTTTAGTATATACTTTATCCATGCATGCACAAGACCCTAATACTTTGCACCCAACATATGGCACTTTAATTAATTCCATTAAACCTTGAATCGTACCATCTTCTCCATATAATCCATGTAATACTGGAAATATGACATCAAATTGTTTTAGAATTCCTATAGGATTTTCAATATTTTCTAATTCAGTTATTTCTTTGCCTATTGGAACTATTTTTATATCTTCTATTTTTTTTATATACTTATACCAAACACCTGCTTTTGATATATATATTGGATATACTTCATATTTTTCTTTATTTAAATTTTGAATCACAGAAGTTCCTGACACTATAGACACGTCATGTTCTGTAGACATACCTCCAAAAATAACTCCAATTTTTATTTTTCTCATTTTATACTTCCTCCTTTATAAAAAATTAAAGAGCCTCAACAATTTCTTTGAATTTCATACCATTTGATGCTTTTATTAAAATAACGTCATTTTTTTTCATTATATTTTTTATTTTATTTATTGCTTCTAAATTATTATTACAATTAATTATATTTAATTCATTCATACCTAATTTATTTGCTTCGTCAGAAATATACTTGGCATTTTCTCCTACAGTTATTAATATATCTATGTCATTTTTTACAATAACTTTTCCAACGTCTCTATGTAGTTTTTCTGAGAATTCTCCTAATTCTAACATATCACCTAAAACTGCAATTTTTCTTTCTTTCCTACTTCCTAAAAAATCTATTGCGGCTTTCATAGAATCATAATTGGCATTATAAGTATCATTAATTATTGTTATATTATTTTTATTTTTTATTTCCATTCTGTTTTTAGTTAATTCAAATTGTAATATTCCTTTTTGTATTTTTTCAATTGGTATTTCAAATAGCTCTGCCACAGTTATAGCACATAAACTATTATAAACAAAATGTTCACCACCAACATTTATTTTTATTTCATATGTTTTATTATTAATATCAACTTTATAATTACTTCCATTTTCATTTGCTTCTATATTATATCCTCTATAGTCACATTTTTCTTTTATTCCATATGTTTTTATTTTATATTTAGAATTTTTATTTTCTTCATACCACTTCTTTAACAAATCATTATCCTTATTTATTACTAATGTTCCATTTTTTTCCAACCCTTCTATTATTTCTAATTTAGCTTTTAATATATTTTCTCTTGACCCTAAATTTCCAATATGTGATGTTCCAACATTAGTAATAACTGCAACATTTGGTTTTGCTATATTGGTCAAAACTCTTATTTCTCCTAATTTATTCATTCCCATTTCCACAACTAAAGCTTCATGATTTTCAAGTTTCAATATTGTTAATGGTAATCCTATATGATTGTTTAAATTTCCTTGGGTTTTTAATACTTTAAATTTAGTTTCTAACACACTTGCTACTATATCTTTTGTACTTGTTTTACCTACACTACCAGTAATTGCAATTACTGGTATATTGTATAAACTTCTTTTATACTTTGCTATATCTTGAAGTGCTTTTATAGTATCTTTTACTTTTATTATAGATACATCACCATATTTTTTTACTTTTTCTAATTCTATTTCTATATCTTGAATAATACATACTTTAGCACCTTTTTCTAAAGCTTCTAAATAAAACTTATTTCCATCAAAATTTTCTCCTTTTATTCCTATATATACATCCCCACTATTTATAGTTCTAGTATCTTTTGAAAAGTTTTTACATATTTCATTTTTATTACCCAAAACTAATTCAGCATTACATATATTAACTATATCCTTTACAAAAATTTCTTTATTTCCCATAAGTTTACCTCCATTTTTCATTTTTAAATTATATTCCAACTTATTTATTTTTACAACATATTTTTATTATAGTAAAAAAAAGTCCAAATACATTTTAATAATGTTCAAAATGTATTTAAACCTTTTAAATTACTATTCTACACTTCTATTGGCTATTTCTATTGCTTTTTTTACTATATTTCCACAATTTTTAGATGAAACATTCTGCCATCCACCATCTTTTTTTACCTGTTCATATACTCCAAGTTCCTTTGCTATCTCTTCTCTTAAAATTTCGGAAATCATTGAATTTCTATTTTTTGACATAATAAACCTCCTTAAGAAAACAAACCTATTTTGTTTTCTTAATAATATTATTATCAATTTTTTATATCTTATTTAAGCAATTATAACCTTACATGGTTAAAGTTCCATTTGGAGTGTTTAATATTACTAAAATATCTTCTTCTTTTCCTGTCTGCGTATTAATATACACTAAAAATTCTCTATCTTCAACTTTCCCCTTAAATTCCCAACACAATACTTCTGTTTTATATTCTGTCGGAATCATAGCTAAATTTTCACTTAATATTTGCAAATCTTTATTTAATGATTCTTTAGCTTTTTCTTTAGTTATTTTAACTTCTTGTAAATTTCTTTCTTCATGCGAATTTAAATATCCTGTAGTTTCAATTCCTAATATTTCTCCATTATCCAAAGCAACTTTTAATTTTATCAAATCCGGATACATTATTACATTATTTTGCATATATGCATAATTAATTGTTACAATTCCATCTTGTTTTATATAATATGTCTCTTTCATATTTTTTATTTCTCTTGATTCTAAAAATTGTTTTCCTAATTCATTTGCTTTTTTTTGTGTTATTGATTCTGTTTCAACATTTCTATTACAGTTCATAAATACTATATGACCACCTTTTTTTGAAACCGAAATCCAAAAATCATGCTCATTGTTATTAAGTTTTGCTATAAAATCATACGAAGGTATATTTGAATTTTCTGAATTTCCATTTGAATTTATTTCTTTTATTTTATCTTTTCCAATAAATTGAGTTGCAATATCCTTTGCCTTGTTTTCGTCTATCTCTTCTCCTGTTAATCCCTTTCTTTCTGGATTTGTTAAATGTTCAGAAAAAGCTCCATCATATATCAATCCTGAATACTTATGAAAATTTTCTTCTAGATTGCTGAAACTATCTTTGGATATATTACTAACTTGCTGTGAAAAAACACTACTTCCTTTTTTAGTCAATTCTCCCCAGCTAATTCTTCCATCATTTATATCTACAGATAATTGATTCAATGTATTTTCCAATTCTATTGCATAACTGTGCAATTCTTTTAAGTTATTTAAATCTTCTTGTGTCAAAGCTTCATTGTATATATTTTTTCTAGATAACGTGTAACTATAATCACTTACTTGATTTAAAAATTTTGATGTATTAGATAGTTCATTACTTTCTATTGGTAATCTTGCTAAATAACTTTGAGCAAGATTAGCTTCTCTCCATACATGAGTTAAGGTTTCTGCTCCATGTTCTGGAGTGTTAGAAATTAACGATTTTGCTAAATAAGTTTCTACATTTTGTACATAATCTACTAACTCATAAAAAGCCATATTATAATCATTTTCTGAAGCTTGTCTATATTCCATTTGTTTTTTATAAGTATATAATCCTATACCTATAATAATTGCAATTAAAACAATAATCAATGTTAGCATGTGTCTATCTTGGAGCCTATTTTTCCAATCATATACCTTTTGCTTTATTTTTCCCATTTTTCTCTTCCTTTCTATTTACAAAATCTATGTTTTCCTATCGTTTTTATTACTGGTCTTGACCAAATCCAACTATTAGTAGCAGTATTAGGATTAAAATAATATATTGCTCCACCTGTTGGATCCCAACCATTTAGAGCATCTTGTGCCGCCTTTACTACTGTAGAATTATCTTTAATTGGAACATTAATTTGTCCATCAGATACTGCTGTAAATGCTCCCGGTTCATAAATTACACCTGCAATGGTATTAGGAAAACTTGGATTTTTCACTCTATTTAAGATAACTGCACCTACAGCAACTTGCCCTTCGTAACTTTCTCCTCTTGCCTCTCCATTTATCGCTCTTGCTATTAATTGTACATTTGAAACATTTGAATTTGTTGCAGCTATTGATATATTTTCTTTAACGCCAATAAGAAAAATATTATATGTTGCAATTGTTGAAAAAATAATTAAAAATATTATCAACATTATTTTTACTATTCTTTTCAAATTTTTCTCCTTTCAAATTTAATTATTTATTAAATATTGTTTCTTTTTTATTAAATATTATTCTTTTTTTGAAATTTTTTGTAAAAACAAATTTAATATGCTATAATTTAATAAATTTTATCGAAGAAAGGATTTTTGATATAAATGAAAAAAATAATTATATTTTACGCATCTTATGGAGGTGGCCATTTATCAGCAGCCAGATCCATCAAGGAATATATAGACAATAACTTTAATGATGTAGAAACAGAAATTGTAGATTGCATTCATTATATTAGTAAAAGAATTGATAAAATGACAACTTCTGCTTATAAGTATATGGCAAAAAATGCTCCTAAACTTTGGGGAAACGTTTATAATAATTCTCAAAAAGGCTTTTTAGCAAAATTTAGTAATACCGCTAATCGCTTTTTAGCCTCAAAATTATATCATCTATTTCAAGAAGAAAAACCTGATATAGTTATTTCTACTCATCCATTTGGATCACAAATGACTAGTTATTTAAAGAAAAAAAACAAAACAAAATGTATTTTAGCTAGTATTCTTACAGATTTTGCTCCACATGATCAGTGGCTTGTAGGAAATGAATTTATAGACTATTTTTTTGTTGCTCATGAAGAAATGAAATATCAGCTTATTGATTACGGAATTCCTAGTTTTAAAGTATTTGCTACTGGAATACCTGTCTCAAGTAGATTTTTACGAACTTATGATAAACATGAAATTTTTAATTTTTTTAAATTAAATCCTAATAAAAAGTTAATTTTATTTTTTGGGGGAGGAGAATTTGGTCTTGGAAAAGAACGAACTATCAATATTTTTAAATATCTTTGCCAGAACACTGATAAATATCAAATTGTTGCAATCTCCGGAAAAAACCAAAAAATGAAAAATAGTTTTGAAAACTTTGTTACTGAAAAAAATGCAAATGATATTAAAATTTTTGAATATACAGATAAAATTCCAGAGCTAATGCATATTTCAAGCTTAGTAATAACAAAGCCTGGCGGATTAACATCTTCAGAAAGTTTGGCTTCTCGGTCTACCTATTATAGTTATTAATCCTTTACCAGGTCAAGAAGAATCAAATGCTTCTTATTTAGAAGAACACCATGCTGCCATTTGGTTAAAAAATGATGATAATATAGAAGAAACATTGTCTAATGTATTAGATAATTCAAACACTTTAGAGAAATTACAAACTCAGGCAAAACTAATTGGAAAACCTAATTCAACTAGAGACATTTGTGAGATTATTTTAAATAGTAAAAAATAAATATTTGTTTTATGAAACACATAAGCACTAACCTCATATATTTATTAATGGAGGTAAGTGCTTATGTGTTTTAATAATCTTTCTGGCTGTGAATTAGTCACTTTAGCCAGCATTTTATCCATTTATATTTCTAATGATTTATCGCCAGATGAAATTGATACTCTTGGAAACTTTTTTTCCGCACTTGGTTCTAATTTAAGTACAATTGCAACTGCAGAAGCAAATAGAATTATAACTTCCGATACATAAAAGTCTTTTATAATTCTCTTCTTCCCTCCAGAGCCTTACTTAATGTAATTTCATCTGTATATTCTAAATCTCCTCCCACTGGTATTCCATGCGCAATTCTTGTAACTTTTATTCCTAGTGGTTTTATTAATTTTGATAAATACATTGCGGTTGCTTCGCCTTCTACTCTTGGATTTGTTGCTAATATTATTTCTTTTACGTCTCCTTCCATTAATCTTGAAAGTAATTCTTTTATTTTTATATCATCTGGTCCAACACCATTCATTGGTGATATAGATCCATGAAGCACATGATAAACCCCTTTAAATTCATGTGTTTTTTCCATTGCTACTATATCTTTTACATCTTCTACTACACATATAATAGATTTGTCTCTTCCTTTATTTGCACAAATCATACATGGATCTGTATCTGATATATTATAGCAAACAGAACAATACTTTAGATTTTTTTTTGCTTCTAATATACTGTTTACAAATTCTTTTGTTTCCTCTTCACTTGAATTTAAAATATAAAAAGCAAGTCTCGCAGCAGTCTTGCTTCCTATACTCGGTAATTTTTCAAAAGCTTCTATTAATTTTTCTATTGATGGTGAATAGTATGACATATATTATTGCCTCATTTCTTACATAATTCCTGGTATATTATATTTTCCAAATTGAGCAGCTTGCGCACTGTCAACTTTTCTTAAAGCTTCATTAACACATGTTATTATTAAATCTTGTAGCATCTCTACATCTTCTGGATCTACAACATCTTTTTTTATAACTATTTCTTTCACTTCTTTATTTCCAGATACTTTTACATAAACAGCTCCTCCACCAGAACTTGCATCAAATTCTTTGCTTGCTAATTCTTCTTGTGATTTTTCCATATCTGCTTGCATTTTTTTTGCTTCTTTCATTAATTGGTTTATATTCATACCACCAAATCCTCCCATTCCAGGAAATCCTCTTTTTGCCATTTTACATTCCTCCTTAAAATTATTCTTCTATAATATTTATTGGCATATCAATATTATTTGTAATATTATCTATGCTATTTTTTTGCACAATTTTTGGTAAATTATTTTCATCTAATAATTTTACAACCATGTCTTTTCCACATTCCATTGAAACTAACTTAGTAAGTTCTGATAAATTTTCCGGTTTTTCTAGAATTGCTTTTCCGAAAGATGTTAATCCATTCGGGAACTCTATTCCTACCATCATATCATTAAGAACCCTAGCATTTGTATTAATTAAATTTGTATACAACATAATTTTTCCATTTTGCTTTAAATTGTTAACTATACTAGGCCATGTATCTACTTTTTTAAAATTTTCTAGACTATTAGTTCGATTTTTATTTTCTTTTAAATTATTCTCCATTTTTTTTTCAATATTTGCATTTTTTATTAAATTTTGAGCTTTGTTATCCACATTTTTTGAAGAATTGTGGATAATACCTTGTTGAATTTCACTTATTTCTTTTTCTAATTTATTTATTTTTTTTATTAATTCTTCTCTATCATTTACTTGTTCTATGCTACATAATTTCATTATTCCTACTTGTAAAATAATTGTTTTTTGAGAAGCCCATTTTAAATCGTTGTCCAACTCTGATAAATCGAAAATTACTTTTAAAAGTTTCTCTTTAGAAGTTTTATCTGCTAACTTTGCTATTTTATTAACTTCTTCTTCTGTATATAAATCAATCTTTTTACTTGTTTTAAACAATAATATATCTTTTGTATATTTTATTATTTCCCAAGTTAAATTATTTATATCTTTTCCATCATCAATTAATTTATCTATAGTATCTAATCCTTGTTGCATATTTTTTTCTAAAATAGCCTCTACTATCTTATTGATATATTCTGTTTCTGGTATTCCTACTAAACTTTTTACTTTTTGTACATCAATTTCATTACTTCCATCTTGTATACAACGATCTAATATGCTTAAAGCATCTCTCATTGCTCCTTCAGCCAATGATGCAATTGTTTTTAGTGCTTCTTTTGTTATTTTTACATTACTTTCTTTGCAAACATATTCTAGCCAATTAGCTATATTATTATCTGATATTTTTTTAAAATCAAATCTTTGACATCTTGATAAAATTGTTGCCGGTAACTTTTGAGGTTCTGTTGTTGCTAATATAAATTTAACATGTTCTGGTGGTTCTTCTAATGTTTTTAACAATGCATTAAAAGCCCCTGTTGATAACATATGTACCTCGTCTATAATATAGACTCTATATTTAGCTTTTGTTGGTAAAAAATTAACTTCATCCCTAATTGAACGGATATCTTCTACACTATTATTAGATGCTGCATCCATTTCTACTATATCAGTTAACGATCCTGCTATTGCAGCTTTGCAAATTTCACATTCATTACAAGGCTCTCCATCTTTTGGATTTAAGCAATTCACTGCTCTTGCTAATATTTTTGCTGCTGAAGTTTTACCTGTTCCTCTTCCACCATTAAATAAATAAGCATGCCCAACTCTTCCAGATTTTATTTGGTTTTTTAATGTTTTAGTAATATGCTCCTGTCCAACAATTTGATCAAAAACAGGTGGTCTAAATTTTCTATATAAAGCTGTATATGCCATTTTTTCACCTCTATTATAACAAAAAAATAGTACGAGATTTTATTTACTTTTCTAGCCTCTCTATGGAAAATAAAATTCCACATAAAATCACTACTTATTGCTGCTTCCTTCCAGATCTGACAAGGTTCATAGCTATTTATTGGATTTTTACTTTCCATACAAAGGCTAGAAGTATTCTCATACCATTTGAATTATATAATGTTTTTACCATTTAATCAAGTATTTATTTTAATTTTCTCTTTTAAATACAAATTTATCCGTATCAGTTATTTCTTTTGTACTAGTTCCTTCATCTAAAATATTTCCACATGGTAAATCTAAGTTTATATTTGTTCTATAGTTTTTATTATTTATTTTTATTACCAAGTCAAATGAAACAGAAAATTCTAACTCTTTTTCATTTTTTCCTAATTTTTTTATTAATGAACCATCATGTTTTATTTCTGTATCTTCATTAGACTCATATGTACCAATTCCTGTATTTACAAAACTCATTGAAATATTTCCACCTTGGTTTCCAATTTCAAGTGTTTTTGTATTATTTTTATTTGATCCAATATATTCTAATTTATCCTCTATAATATATTCATCTTTATATTGATATATTCTACCATCTACACTGCTTGGCATATATGCTTTTATATTTCCTATTTGTGGAGTATTATTAATATTAATATTTTCTATTTTTACACTTTCTATAATACTTTCTTTGTTGTCTTCACCATTTTTTGCAATAGAAATATAAATATCATTATTTTGAATCAAATTTAATTTCCATTTTATATTTTGATCATTTTCTTCTGGTTCTAATCCTTCAGCAGTACTTATAATAGTTATCTTTGAAAGCTTAAAAGGCATATTTTTTTCTCCTTCTACATTATATTTAATAATAACTATTACTACTATTGTTAATATTACTATTAACATTGCAATACTAATACTTGCTTTTATTGCTCTTTTTATATTATCTTCCTTCAAACACATTCCCCCTAAATCTGTTTTTTCTTTTCTCTTAATTCTTTAAAAAAATTTTTTATTATTTGCTCACATTCTTCTTGCATTACACCTGTTTGTACTTCTACTTTATGATTACATGGATAATCTTCCAATAAATTTAAAATTGAACCACATGCTCCTGTTTTGTAATCCATTGCGCCTATATACACTTTTTTTATCCTTGATTGTATTAATGCTCCTGCACACATACTACATGGTTCAAGTGTAACATACATTTCGCAATCTGTAAGTCTCCACGTGCCCAATTTTTTACTTGCTTTTTTTATTGCAAGTATCTCTGCATGATTTGTTGTATCTTGTTTTGTTTCTTTTAAATTATAGGCTTTTGCAACAACTTCTCCATTTTTTATAATAACTGCTCCAACAGGTATTTCGTCTTTATTGTATGCTTTTTTTGCTTCTTTTAAAGCTATCTTCATATACTTTTCTTCCACATAAAAACTCCTAACGTTTGTAAATGTACAAAAAAACGATTCTAAATATTTTTCATATATTATGAAATTTATAAAATGTAGAATCGATTTTTATTTTGGTGTGCGAAACAGGAATCGAACCTGCGACCTGCAGTTTAGGAAACTGTCGCTCTATCCTACTGAGCTATTCGCACATATAATTACATATATGTATTATAACATAAAAAAATTTTTTTGCAACAAATCCTAATAATTAACATTTCTATTTAGATTTACTATATTAACATTTTTTGCTATAATTATTATTGTAACTATTTATTTTAGGAGGATTTATGCAAAAAATATTAGGATATATGAGAAAAGCAGTAGACAATTATAACATGATTAAAGATGGAGATAGAATACTTGTTGCATTATCTGGTGGAAAAGATTCCACTACGTTATTACTTGGATTAAAAAATCTTCAAAGATTTTATCCAAAAAGTTTTGAATTATTAGGCGTAACTATAAATCCTGGATTTGAAAACTTCGATACCACTAATATTTATAATTTGTGCAAAAATTTAAATATTCCTTATATAGAAGAAAAAACTCATATAAAAGAAATTGTTTTCGATATAAAAAACGAAAAAAATCCCTGCTCTTTGTGTGCTAATTTACGAAGAGGTGCTTTAAATAGCATTGCTATTAGAGAAAACTGTACTAAAATAGCTTTAGGTCATAATGAAGATGATGTTCTAGAAACATTTTTTCTTAATTTGTTTTATGGAGGTTCTATTAATACCTTTAGTCCAGTTAGTTATATGAATAAATCCAAAATAACTTTAATTAGACCTTTAATCTATGCTCCCGAAAAATATATAAAACATTTTGTTAAGAAAAATAATATTCTACTTATGCCTAAAACATGTCCAATGGATGGTTTTTCCAAACGTGAAAATATGAAAAGTTTAATTTTTCAACTTCAAAAAGATATTCCTAATATCAAATCAAATCTATATGGGGCAATTAAAAGAAGTAGTATTGAAGGTTGGAAAAACGAATAACCCTTAAAGAAAACGTCCATTATATATTTTTTACTATTTAAAATTTTATAAAGAAGCTATTTTTTAAATTTTTTTAAAAATAGCTTCTTTATTAGGTTCGACCGTTATTTAATTCTAACTAACTTTTCACAATTTATTATCTATCTTATATAAATTGCAATATTACCTCATTTAAAATTCTAAAATTTCCTTAAAATAATCATTTAATTCTTTAACTAGTCCTCCCTCTTTATCTGAGTGATACCTTTTTTTATCATTTTTTAATATAATTGTATAATAAGCATTTGTGCCACCGGTACTATTGTTATTATCCTTATCAAATACTTCTTCTAATAATGTATGTTTTTTTATCATATTATTAATCTTCTCAATTTGACTTGTTTCTAATCTTTTTTCTTTGCTTTCATTTTTTCCTCCATATTGCTTATCTCCTTGTAATATTCCATCTTCTACTTTATAGCTATAATTTAAAGAAGTAGATCCATAATATAATGAAATCTTTTCAAAATATGTATTATCTTCATCTTTTTTGTTACATCCTGTTACTAAAAAAGCTGTTCCAACTAATATTGAAATTAATATTACTATACTTAAAAATTTTTTCATACAAAATTCCTCCTATTTTTATCTTATTTTATAATTATTGTATTTATATTATACTTTACTATAATTTAGATGCTTTTTCTTATCATCTTTGTTGGCTTTATACAAAATTTAATGATTAATATTTTTATTTAATGTTTTTCTTATTTTGTAGTTATAGTTTTTACAGGAACTTTCTAACAAAAAAATAGCATTAATCAAAGTTTAGTGATTAATACTATTCTACCATTTTTAAATATGGTCGAGGTGGTATTTACTACAACCCACCTCTAACGCCCTATACATAAATGTTTCAAAACATATTTTTTATTTTAAAACAATTTTTTATAACTCCTACTTTTGTATTAATCTAATATATATATTTAATAATTTTCAATGTAATTTATGCTCTTTCTCTCTTTAAATAATCTATTACTTTTTGAGTTTCTTTTTGTTTATAATAATTGTAAATATCTCCATAAGTATTAATGGTTGTTTCAATATTAGCATGTCCCATCAACTTCTGTAATACTGGTAAATCTACACCTGCCTCTATGCACCTTGTTGCAAAAGTATGACGAAGCATATGTGTATTAACAGGAATTGTAATTCCTGCATTTTTACATATTCGTTTAAAAGCCGAATTTATAGTGTTATTTACATACAACTTTTTATTTGCTTGACAGAATAAAACCTTATTTTTATTTTCTATTTTATTTTCTAAAGCATCTTTTATAATATCCTCTGTTAATTCATTTATTTCAATATTCCTTTTACCACTTTTAGTTTTTGTTGGACCAATTACAGTATTTTTATTTCTGTCTTTTGTTAATGTTTTTGTTATTTTAATCATTTTATTATCTAAATCAATGTCTTCATTATAATTTAATGCTAAAACCTCTCCAATTCTCATACCAGTATATAAGCATATTAATATAATATTTTTGTAAATTGAATTGTGTTTTTCTAAATAAACCTCTAACTTCTTCTGTTCCGTAATCGTCAAAGCAACAACATCTTTATCTTCTTTCAAACTTTTAGGCCTTTCTATTGTTGATATATTTGTATTGTAAGCATTTGCCTTTGTCTTCCCCATTCTATATTTAGAATCTTCAATTTCTTTTGCAATAGTTGCTATTGTTTTTTCCGTTCTTTTCATTTCAATAAGAGTGCCCGATTTTTTCATATCTAATTTGTATTTGTACATTTTATCTAATGCTTCTTCTTGCGTTCCTGCTGTAAATGTTTTTCTAATTGGTTCTCCTGTTTCAATATCTTTTCTTATTGTTAAAGTAGCTTTATGTTGTTCATTAATATAGAATTTATCGCAGTTTTCTGCGTCTTTACAATTCTTACACTTACTACATTTGCTCATTTCTTTTTTATTTTTTCTGTTTTGGCAAATGGATCTGTCTTTACATTTTTTACACATAGTACACATTGGCAAATCTGATTTTTTCTTTTCAGATTTTATTAAATATGAACCTACTGTATAGCCTTTTGAATTCATAATATTTCCTCACTTTCTTTAAAAATTTAAGGAAATGTAGTGTTACAATTGATGTGAAACAAAATTATACGAAAGGACTTGAATCACTTATGGATATTATAACACAAAAAATAAAAAATACAAAGAGATATTTACCACATGAATTAAAAACAAGAATATATGCAGTAGAAATGTATAGAAATTGTGGAGATATCGAGTATGTATGTAGATATCAAGAACATCACTGTGGAGATGGAATAAGAAGTATTATGGTAGTAAAGAAAGTTTAACAGATAAAAGCCATAGACCATTAAGTAAGCATCCAACAGCACACACAGAGACAGAAATCAAGTGGATTAGAGATTTGATAAGAAGAAATCCACATATAACATTAAATGAGATATGGTATAAATTAAAAATAAATAAAGGTTATACAAGAAAACCAGTATCATTATATAGAATATTAAGACAAATAGGATATTATAACAATCCAGAAATAAAAGGAACCAGGAAAAGACATAACAAAGAATATCAGACACCAAAGCAAGTTGGTGAAAAATGGCAAATAGACGTAAAATACGTGCCAATGGAATGCAAAACAAAAGGGTTGGCAAAAGAAATAAGATATTACCAATATACATGCATAGATGAGGCAAGTAGAGAAAGATTTTTATATTGGTATGAAGAGCATACACCAATGAACACAGTGGATTTTGTACAGAGATGTATTAAATATTTTGGATATAAAGCAAAAGAAATTCAAACAGATAATGGTATTGAATTTACGTATAATCAAGCAGAAATAAAGAAAGAACATCCAATGGATACGTTGTTAAATAGTTTAAATATAAAGCATCATAAGATAAGACCAAGAACACCAGAGCATAATGGAAAAGTTGAAAGGAGCCATAGAAATGATAATGAAAGATTTTATAGTTGGCTTACATTTTATAGTTTAGAAGATTTAAGAAAACAGGGTGCAGCATATTTAAAAAGAACCAATACGATTCCAATGGCTGTTTTAGGTTATTTGACACCAAAAGAAAAAAGAGCAAAGTTAATGTGTACATAAAAAAGATGAAACAAATTCAATATATTACGAGAATAATATATTAATTTTTTTCACATCATTGACTAACATACAGTTGATGTAAAAAAATTTACAGAATATGGTAAAAATTATATAATACTATTTAATTAATATTCTATATTAGAAGGAAGGTGAAAAATGAAATATAAATGTGTTATATTTGATGTCGGATATACATTGGTAGAGCATAACAATAAAAAAGAAACAGAAATGATTTCCAAACTACTAAACATTCCATATAGCGAAGATTTAGTTAATGAAATCTCTAATTTTTGGAAAAAATCTGCTGAATATACTAAGGAAATTATAGTAACAAAGGAAAAATATTTTTCCATTCTCGAAAAAATGTTTCCATGTATGAAAAAATACAAAATAAATACAGAAGATTTTTTTATGGCATTGTGTAATAAGGAACCAGTTGGTCTATATGATGAAGTTATTGAAATATTAGAATGTCTTAAAAAAAATAATATTAAAATGTTTACTTTAAGTAATTGGTTTGAATGTAATCAACAAGAAGAATTAAAAAAGTTAAATATTTATAATTATTTTGAAAAAATATATGGTTGGGATAATAAATATGCCAAACCTAATCCTATGGTCATTAGGGAAAAAACACTTAATCAATATAATAATAATGAAATATTACTAATTGGTGATGGTTTAGAAAAGGATATAAAATGTGCAATAAATGCTAAAATAGACAGTTGCTGGATAAATAGAAAAAATTTAGATAATCAGTCTAATATAACCCCTACATATGTGATAAATAATTTACTAGAGATTAAAGAAATTATACGTAAAAAAGGATGTTGATTATAATGAAATTTTATGTAATAGAAGGTGACAATGGAACTGGAAAAGACACATTAGCAGCAAAATTTCAAAATGATGGTTTTGAAATTTTAACATATGATAAAAAAATAAAGCAAATGGAGCAAATAGCAAAAAAGAAAGTTGGAGAAGATAAGGTTCTTAACTTTTTGGCATACAATAAAGCATGTGGAGATTTAGCAAAAGAAAGGAAAAATGAAAATAATGTACTTTTGATTAGATATTTTATTAGTTCATTAGCTGCAGCATATGCAGATGATATTTTTTCTTATCAAAAGATTGTCGATATTTTAGATAACGTATATGATAAATTTGAAAAACCAAATATATTGATAAGGTTGAAATGCAACCAAGATGAAAGAGTTAGAAGAATTGAACAAAGGAATAGTTCAGATTTTGATGATAAGACCTTAACAAGAGCTATAAAATATAATTGGGTTTCGGATCAAATTATTAGTAAGATTGGCTTAAATCATATTGATATTAATACATCAAATAAAACAATAGATGAAATTTATAGTGAAGTAAATAAATATATTAATCAAGCCTTTGATTTTACAAACAATGAAATAGAAAGATAAAGGAGAAAAAAATGGAAATAGAAAGAAAATTTAAATTAAAAAACTTACCTATTGAAATTAATAATTGTGAAAAAAAAGAAATAGAACAAGGGTATTTATGCATAAAACCAACAGTACGAATCAGAAAAAATGGAAGTAATTATTCTTTAAACTATAAATGGAAAGATAAAAATTGTATTGAATCCAAAGCAATTCAAAATATTGAATACGAAATGTATCTTACAGAAGAAAATTACAATATATTACGCAAAAAAGTAGAAAATAATATGATTGTAAAAACAAGATATAAAGTACCCTTAAAAGATGGTTTAATTGCAGAAATAGATATATTTCATGAAAATTTAGAAGGTCTAATGTTTTGCGAAGTAGAATTTCCATCTATCGAAACATCAGAAAATTTTATTCAACCAAATTGGATGGGAGAAGATATTTCTTTTGATAAAAGATATGATAATACTTTATTATCAAAAATTGAAAAATATAGTGAAGATTTTTTTGAATAATAAGGAGAAAGTATATGAATAAAGAATTAGAGGAATTTATAAATTTAAAAGATGAAAGAAAAAATAGTGCTTATGCAAAATTAAAATTACTTATATATGGTGTTACAGATGCTCCAGAAGTTTTTGGTAAGTTTCAGGATACATTTAAGGAAGAACATTATGCTTATGATATATGATGATATTAATTATATTATTGTAACTGGAGGTTCTCATTTAAATCAAGATGAAGAATTTCAAGCACATTTAGATGTCATAAAAGCCATAAAAGATAAATTACCTTGGGGTGGAAAAATAAAAGGAAATATTTCAATGATGCCTCCTAAAGACCTTAAAAAATTAGATGAATTATATATAAATAAAGTAGAAAATCCAAGTTTTAATATGGAAGCTTGGCCTAAAGAAAACTTTGAACGAATTTGTCCTGGTAAAGCAGAACATGTCGGATTTGAGCATGTTGTAGAGTCATTAATGTATTTAGAAAATATGTATGGGCCAGGAAAAGTTTGGTCAAATTTTGTAGCTGGAATTGTTCCATTAGAGGATTTTAAAGATGGTTTTACTTTTATGGCTGAAAGAGGAATAATACCAGGTGCTAATATATATCATGCAGAAGTTGGATCAATTATTGGTAATAGTCTTGGTAGAATCGATGAAAATTATGTTTTAGGATTATATAGACATGCATCTGAATTGTATTATAAGTATGATTATAAACCATTCTTTGATGCAGGCGTATTAAGAAATAGTTTAGCAAACGAAGTTTATGAGGGATTATTATAAAATGAAAAGAATATTATATTGGCCTGGGATGGGACAGCAAAAGGATATATTAAAACATTTGAGAGATGAACTTTCTAAAGAGAATATCATCGACTTTATTGATTTTGATTATGATAAAGATGAGTTAGATCCAAGTAAATGGAACATTTTAAAAAATAAGTATGATTGGTGGATTGGAATTAGCTTAGGTGCCTCTTTATTATATTATTCATATAATTTTTTAAAAGAAGAATATAGACCAAAACGTATAACAATTATAAATCCATTTTCATCGAGAAAGAAATTATCCGAAGAAAGAAATTTTGATTTATCAAATCAATGGAACTTTATGCCAAAAGAACAAAATATAAATATAGAAATAATTGATTTGATTTCATCAGTATATGATTCAAAAATTCCAATGTATCATGGAATAGAATTACTTAACGACACTAATTCAAAAGAAAAAAATTTAATTTTTGTAAATGGAGGTCACACAATTGATGATTCAAATGCACAAATTGAATTAGCACAAATTTTATTAAATAAAGGTATTTGTAATGAAGGATATAACTATTGTAACATTTATAAGCAATAATGAAAAAATAAATGAAGATTTTTTTACATTTTACAATCTGTGTAAAAATAATTTTAATGTTGAAGCTATTGTATTTAGTGACAAAAGTATTAACATAAATGATGAAAGTATTAAATTAATTATCAAAAGTAATACAACCAAATATATAAGAATTATTCAATCAATTAAGAGTGCAAATTCAAATAATATCTTATTTATTGATAATGATATTATTATTAATCATGAGAATTTAAAAAAATTAATTAAAATTTTTATTAATAGCAATAATAAGATTGCATGGGGAAAAATAAAATCTCAGAAAGTCAAAGGAATTGTCCCAAATTTAATTAAAATAGATAAAAATCTTTCTCATGATTTTATAAGACCTATATTATGGAAAATAAAATTAGGTATAAGTGTTCCTGGACAAGTCTTTTTAATAAAGCGCGAAGCTTTTTTAGAAAAATTACCAAATATTGACACCGTGTACGATGATTTAACAATCGGAATGATTGCAAGAAAAAATAAATTTGAAGTATATTATTCAAATTTAATTTTGGGTGAAGAATATCCCAAAGGTAATTTTGTTAACTTATTAAAGCAACGAAAACGTTGGGCTAGGGGAATGGCTCAATCTATACAAAATAGTAAAAAAATAAATATGACTAAATTTGTAATATTACATGCTTTTATGTATCATTTACTTTGAATTGTTTTTTATTTACTATTGATATTAATTGGAATTTATAGTTTACCTATTGCATCTATAATATTTTTATTGATATGTATTATGTTGTCGGAATTTCATATAAAAGATGCATTATGGTCATTTATTTATATGATAACTTTTCCTATAATACATTCAATATGGTTAATAAATTTTATAAAATATTGTATTTATGAAAAAAATCTTTTTAATTTTTATTAAGCAAGTAATTAACTATATAATTAATTACTTGCCTTTGCTATTTATTTTATTCTAAATTTTTCCTTTTTTATATTTTTATGATTAATGTTTAAATTCTCTTTTTCTCTCTGTTCGATTAGTTTTTGTTCTTTCTCTCCCCTTTCAGTATTATTAATAATTTTTCTACAGGTTTGAATTTCTTTTGATATTTTACTAATTCCAAAGGTAATATTTTCAATTTTAGTTTTTATCTTTTCTTTATCAATATCTTCAGCTTTTGTATATTTCTTTAATAATTGTTTTTTGTTTTCTTTTAAATTATTCATATTTTCAGTAAGTTCCTTTTTTATTTTAGTAACATCATTTATATTCTGAATTTCATATTTCCCAATAAATCTAATTTCATCAGATGTTTTTTTTCATTTTATCAATAGCTTTATAATATTCTGCACTTATTCCTTCGTAATGTACTTTAGCAGGTAACTTTCCAAATAGATATAAATAATGCACATATAACCTATAAAAATGTGATTTTTTTAATAACTCTGAATCTATTTTCACACCATCATAAATTCTAACTTTATATTTCTTTTCTTGTTTTATTTCTGTAGTATAATGATATATTCTAGCTTTAATATTTTCAACAGAATATTCATCGCCAAAAGCTCTTGCTAATCTTATATTTCTATTATAATGAGGCGTTGATATAGATGATCCACCTTTTTTTATATATTCAATTCCTGTTTTTTCATCTACAAATCTGTCTTTTACTTTAATATTTTCCATTCCAAAATCCTCCTTAATCATTATTTTCTATCAAATCATTTAAATTGGTGATTACATTTGATTTTTTATGATCTTCAACACTATCATCAGATAGATTATAATTGGCATATAGCTTGTCTAAATATCCAGGTGGATAAACTCTGCCTTGATAAGTATTCTTTTTTCCTTGATAGCCTTTATTGTTATTATTTATATATTTATTAATATTGCTATTATGGACTGTCGATTTTCCATACTCAGGAGTGTTTATTTCATGCACTCCTGACTGCTGATTTTCGACGCTCCTTAATTTATCTAATTTTTCACTTTCTATCATTCCTATTGTTTTGCCTAAATAAATAATATTTGGCATATTTTTGCCTTGCTTTTTCTCTTTTATAAGATTACATTCTTTTAATTGTGTTAAAGCTGTATCTAATGCTGTACGTTTTATATGCATTTTTTCTTGTATTTCTTCTCTCTTAAAAATTACATACATATCGCCTTTGGCATCATAGAATTGTATTTTTTTGTTACTTTCTATTTGCTTGTTAGATACACTTATGTATATAATACTACATGAAGTAGTTTCAAATAGTCTTATTATAAAAAAATGCCAGATATGTGGCAAATACTTTATACCTAACAAGTCTAATGAAATTTATTGTGAATTTTTAAATGAAGAAAATAATACAATTTGCAGAAATGTTGGAGCTTTTCAAGTGTATAAACAAAATTTAGAAAATACACCTGCTTTATTAGAATATAGAAGAATTTACAATAGAAAGAGTAATGAAGTTTCAAGAGATAAAGAAAATGTAAAATTAAAAGAAGATTTTAAAGAGTGGAGAAAAGGAGCTCAAGAAGATTAGAAAATAATAAAGTTAGATAAACTAATAATTCATAATCCCGAAAAATTTTCTACGTATTTTATTGAAAGCAATCCATAAACTACCAATAAATTAACATTTTTTGACAAATAGCTTGAATTTTACATAATATTATTATACAATATAAACTGTAATTTGGGCTAAATGCTTGATTATATGGTAGGATAAAGCAGTTCGAAAAATGTATGAGAAAAATTTAATTCATACACAATTATGAAAGGAGAACAACTATGAGTAGCAGCAACCCTAACCAAGAAGTCCGTGTGGTAGCGGAAAATCGGAGTGGAATTGTAACACATCCGAGAGAAATAATGGACTTAAAAGAATTGTTCGTTATTTTGACTTACCACTGCAATGGAAATTGCGAGTATTGTATTGAAAGAAATGTTCACCAGAAAGGAATGATTAGCGACGAAAACTTCGAAAAAGCAATTGCTTTTGCTAAAGAAAAAGGGTTAACAACCATTTTCTTGCACGGAGGAGAGCCGTCTGTTCATCCCAATATCGTTAGCTATGCAAAAAAATCTAAAGATGCAGGATTTTTGGTAAAGATGTTTACAAATGGTATTGCCATTGATAGAATTAGGCAGTTGGATGGTATCCTTGACGAGATTATTTTCTCGTATAGAGGCGACTATTCCTTGCATAATCAGAGTGAATGGAAAACGCCGTTGTCCCTGCAGGTACTTGTAACTCAAGATGAGTTTCCGACATTAGAAGATTTGAGAACTTTTATTGTTGAAAAAAGAGCTACAGGAATGAAACTTAGAATTCATACTTTAAATCCGGTGAATCAGTATTCGTATGACCATCAGTATGTCTCATATCTCGAAGATATGTTTATGGAACTTCCTGATGATGAGGTTTATTGTGCAAGCAATAAGGTCATGTTAGCATTTGAAGGTGTTGGAATTCGTTTGACGAATAAGTCTCTGAATCCTTCTCATCTCAAATACAGCATGACACCGTCTGGTGAAATTCAGACCAATTTCAAGAGACATTTCAATGAAATTGTAAAGAATGAAACGATGGAAGCTCTGTTGCAAAAATCTCAGGAAAAGTTAATGAGACTGAGAGCGGACAAGAGCCCTGTCCCGCTGGACAAAGTATTAGGTTTTTATTGATAACTTAATACTTAAGTGAAATGATGAAAGGATGATGTAACAAAAATGAGAAAGAAATTTACAAGCAAAACATATTTGCGTGGCGTTTCTGATTGGGACTTTGTTATGCAAAAGCAAAAATCAGAAAATTATTATCTAAGCATGAAAAGAATAAACGAAATCGATCAACCTTTTATTGTTAATATCTCAGGACAAAGTGTTGTATATATTGACAATGGGTACTATATAGTAGAGTTTACCCCATTGGAACAGTTTTACAATGCAAGAGTGTTTCTTGATAGAAACGCAGAGGTGTTAGGATATTATTTTGATATA
This sequence comes from Clostridium sp. CAG:571, assembly GCA_000434015.1. Lineage (GTDB taxonomy): Bacteria > Bacillota > Clostridia > TANB77 > CAG-508 > CAG-492. The sequence goes on along the minus strand of HF999507.1, from coordinate 10,355 downwards.
AGTCGTGGAAATGGTGTTGAGGAAAATATACCATATTACGATGACTTGTATTTAGATATTATTCACTGTCCAGCAGATAATGGTTTTACAGTAATTGATGATGAAGACGAATTGTTGGAAGCATTAAATACTGGAAAAATAACAAGGGAAGAATTCGATTTGGCAAACGAGGTTTGTTCTAGACTGTTTGAAGAAATTCTGGCAAATAAAAACATATTTGTTAATATGGATAAGAAAGAATTGATTCAAAGATGGTTTAAATAAAAATCCCGTTGCTCCTTACAAACATGCTTTAAAAAATCAAAGTGAATACCGAGATGAGACTATTGGCAATATTTGTCAGTAGTCTTTTATATTGAATAAATTAAGTATAAATGTTAAGTTCGTGTCATTGACTTTTTTCTTTTTTTTTGTGTATTATTTTAGAAAATATAAAAGAAAAAGAGGAAAATTCAATGATTGATTTACATATACATACATTGTAAGATGGAGACAAAACAGTAGAAGAAATACTAAAAATGTGTGAAGAAAAACATATAGAATATATTTCATTAACAGACCATGATACATGTAAACAATATCAAGATGAAATACTAAAAAACAATACAATATTTAGTGGTAAAATTATAAAAGGCTCAGAATTACATGCAATGTTTCAAAACGAGAATATTGAAATACTAGCTTACAATATAAAACCTGATATAATAAATGAATGGTGTGAAAAATATTATTCAGATGAGATATTGAAGAAACAACAAGATATACTATATCGAAGATTATTAGAGATATGTGATAAAAATGGACTTGTATATGATGAAAAAAGAATAAAAAAACCAACAAAAGTATATGAATATGTAGAAAATCCAATTTATGAAGAAATAATTAAATATCCTGAAAATCGTACAATATTAGTAGAGTTTGCAGAATCATTTAATATATTTTTTAGAAAAGGATTATCGAATCCAGAAAGTAATTATTTTATGAATTATGCAGGATTTAGACCACAATACAAAGAAGTAATTGATATTATTCATAAAGCAGGAGGAAAAGCATTTTTGGCACATCCGTTTGAATATAGGTTTCAAAACATTATTAAGTTTATTGAAGACTTAAGAAAAGAAGCAGAGTTAGATGGAATAGAATGTTATCATCCGTCATCTGTAAATGACAATAAAAAAGAGATTTTAGTAGAATATGCTAGAAGAAACGGATTATTTATTAGTGGTGGAAGTGATTATCATGGTAAAATAAAACCTGATATAGAGATTGGTATAGGTAGAGGAAATTTAAATATAACAAAAGAAATAATAGAAGAGTGGTTATAAACATATTTGTAATAATAAATAACACCTCATTAATAAACTCAATTACGTCCCAAAAATTACTAAATAATTATACAATTTTTTAAATATGAAATGGCAAAAAGCGATAATGAATAATAATTCTATTATCGCTTTTCATAGTTATTTTATAATTCCTATATTTTTAAAGTAATAATTCTCTAGCTCCCAAAAAGAATATTTCTCTTTCTTCGAAATCACACATTTGCATATATAAAGAATTTAATTTCTGTAACATTTTACATTCTTCTTTGTTTAATTCTAATGTTTCTTCATCTTCTAAAATCAGTTGTAAGTTTGGGTAATTATTCATTATTTTGTGAAATTGCTCATATAAATTTTTATATTCTAAATTATTTCTTTTTAATTTTATTCTTGAACTATCTATTAATTCATATAATTCTATTGAATCTATATCATATAATTTTAATTCTTTATTTTCCATTATTATCAAATCCTTTCTAATATTCAATATCAAAATCATCATCTTTCTTCTTAAATTGCTTTATATCGAGTTGTTCCTCAAAATTAAAGTTAGTATATGTTTCTTTCTCAAAATCTCGTATAAGTTCATCCTCAGATGGATATGAAAATTTACGACAAAGCCATTTGATAAATTTTTTTAAAGTTGCTTTAAATTTATCTATTGTCTTATTTAAGTACTTATTTTCTTGCTTTAATTTGTTAATTTCTTTTTTATATTGATTTTCAATATCATAAGCTTTACTTTCAAATTTCAATTCTAGTTCTTTTTCTTTATGTTCCAGTTCTTCTTTCAATAAACTATTCGATAGCCTTAATTTTACGTTTTTCTCAGTCATATTTATATAATTTTCTTTGAAATTTTCTGCAAAATCTACTGTATTTACTTGTTTTGATAATTCTTTATTTAAAGCTAAATTTTCTTTGTGAAGTTTTAAAATTAATTCATCTTTTGGCTTTATGATTTTTTCAAATATCTTTTCATCTCTATTAAGCATTACTTTTTTTATATCGTTTATCTGGGGAGTCTCTGGTAATTCTAAAGTTATATTTTCTAATACCTTTTTAGTATTTTTAAAATTAGTTATTTGCTTGTAATTTTGTATGGTTTCGTTTTTTCTTTTTGTTTCTTCAGCAGGTAATCCTCTTTGCAAGTCAAATCCTTTGCTTGTTATATATTCGTAAAAGGCATTTTGTAAATTTCTATAACTATCCCTGCCTTTCCAAAAGTCTCTACAACATACTTTATCAATTTCCTTTCCATTTTTATCTTTTGTATGAATTACTGGAATGTAAATCAAATGCATGTATGGAGTTGTTTCATCAAAATGAACTACTGCTGATACTATATTTTTCTCTCCAAGATTTTTGTAATTACAAATAAAATTGTAACTTTCTTCAAAATATCTTTTTGTTTCTTCCATTCCTATTGTATCAAAAAATTCTTTATCTGATATAAATACCATTTCACACATTATTATGCTATTACTTCTAATTTGTCCTTGTAAATTATATTTTTCTTTCATTTTATCAAATGCTTTTGTGTAACTTAATTCATTTTTCTTAAAGTAATAATTCAAGTGTGATTTACTAATATCTATTTCCTTATTTGAATGATTTTTTGCTTTTCTATCATTATGAACACATATTCCGATTAGCTTGGCTCCTTGTTAATTTCTCATTCCTTACTATAGCATAACTCATTGCTCCGAAGTCCTTTCTTGCTCGAAACAAATTTATTTGTCTAACACACTAGACAAGTTTTTCAAACTTAT
>HF999507.1:0-7213 GCA_000434015.1 Clostridium sp. CAG:571 | reverse complement strand
GCGAGGCTTTCCTAAAAATGCTTTAACATTTTTAGGCTATAAATTATAATGAACTTGTCATTATAATTTATAGTGAAATTGCCCATATAAAGTAGAGCTGGCAATTTCATATCATAGCTATGCTTACGTAGTTACAGCTTCGTTATCATAAGCAAAGTTAGTATAGAGAAAATCAAGCGAGCCATCTTCATAGTCCCTTCCTTTATAAGAAACTTTATTTTCTTTTCTCTTTGGAATAAAAATATTTGTATTTCCTAAATTATTATATAAACAAATCATCAAATAATTCTTAGCATTTTGTATATTATGTATATTCTTCAATATATCTAATAATTGAATTAAATTTTCTTTTACTATAAGTTTTAATTTATCTAATATTTTATAGTGATTAACTGTTACACTTCCTACTTTTAAGGTATCTTTATAATACAAGCTATTAATAACATCTTCTAAAATAGTTTTTTCTTCTTGTGAAAAGTCCTCTAGTTTGCATTTATCTTTTATTCCTTTTAAATAAAACTCATCATCACTATTAGGATTGATAGAATCAGTATTGATTATATTAGTTTTGATATTATTAGTATTGATTCCTCGTAAATTCTCCGATTCTAAATTCGTAATATTTTCGTTTCCAGAATCGTAATTTTTCCGTTTCTTCATGTTGTATTTTTCCAACATATATTAAATTAGGCTTACCTAATCCTTGTCTTTTCTCTTGAACAAGTCCTACATCATTTAATTGTTTAAAGGCTTTTGTAGCAGTCTTATCAGACAAATTTAATTTTTCTTGTACTTCTTCTCTTGTAAAAATTAGATATATATTTCTTTCATCATCTATCCAATGATTTTTTTGAGATAGTGATAATCTATCTAGTAAAAAAGCATATAATATTTTACTATCCGAATTTAGTTTATCTTTATATAAAGAACTTACAAATAGTTCTTGTGGTATTTTATAATATGAATTTTCTAAATATTCATTATTTTTATAAGGTTTAAATTCCATAAAAAAAGTTCTCCTTTCTAATTTCTGAAGAACTTTAAAACTACTTGATATTTTTTCTTGAAACTTTTTCTTGAAGAAAATAAGCAAATTTTATAGAATTTTTCTGAACTCAAAAAAATCATGCTATTCTTCATTTTTATTGAAAAATAGCATAATTCATAATTTTTGAATTTTTATAAATTCTCTTAAATTCCCTTGAAAAAGGGCAAAATATGGTCGAGGTGACTCTTTACATATCCTCAAAATCCAGTGATATCAATGTATTAAAACTTTGTGACTGCACTTTGACTGCATATATAAATTCCTATATTTTCATAAAACATTTTTCTTTTAAAAATTTTTTTATTTTTGTTTTATCTTTTCCCTCATAATAATTAATTAATAAATCTTTATATTCATCTGTTAATTCTGCTGGAATTACAATAATTCCTTTTCCCTTTGATATTAAATAATGATTTGCAAATATTATAGATGTTCTTTTATTTCCATCTATAAATATTTGTTTTTTCATAATATATAATAAAATTTCAATAGCTTTATCTATATCACTTATTTTTTTATTAAATATATCATCTAATTCTTCTTTTATTATACTTTCTATTGGCAATTCAGGAGTCCATTTTGTTCCACCAATACTTACTGGAACAGTTCTAATTTTTCCTGCACTATAGTAAAATCCTTCTTGAACAAATTTATTTATTTCGCATAATAATGGAAAATTTGTGTCTGACAATATTACATTTTTATTTAATATAAATTCCCAAGCATGTTTCAAATTAACAATTTTCAAAACATCTTCTGAAGACATATTATTAATTTTTCCACCTTCTATAATACTTTCTGTATCTGCAAAAGTTGTTGCAACACCTTCTAAAATCGCTTGTTTATAAATAGTATCTACTAAATGTCTTTTAGCAAAATCTATGTTTATTTCTACTTGTGGACTAAGTTCCTCATCAATATAATTAAATTGTTTTAATTGTTTTTCAATTTTCTTAATTTCTTTTTTTAATTCTTTTGCTTTAATACTATTATTCAATATTAAATTATATAAATTATCAGAATATTCTCCAACATATTTTGTAAGTAATATTCCATCTTCTCTGTAATGTACATATATATATTTATTAGAATCTTTTTCTCTAATCTCAACAGAGCCATATATCAAATTATTCAATTCTTTAGTTAATGTTTGTTTGCTTTGAAGAAGATTCATAATTTCATACTTTTCTTCCATAAGATCACTCCTTTATAAACGTGAAACTTTTTTAATATGTAATTATGGTTTTTGTTTCACATTTATATTATAACATAAAACTTAAAAAATGTGAAACTTTTTTTGAAATATTTATAAATATTGTTTCACATTTTTAAAATTTTATACAAAAAAATCCTATTAACTAATATTAGTACCATAAAAGTTTAACAAAAATGGTAGCAAAAAAAGTATACACAAAAAAGACTACCTTGAAATACAAAAAATTGGTAGTATAATAAATATAATGAAATACATGTATAATTTGAGGAGCTTTTCTAGAGAGCTTCTTTTTTAGTGTAAAATGGAGGTGTTAAAATTGATTTAATTAAATCTAATATTTAAATTTTAGGCAGTTATTTTAATAACTGCTATTTTTTTATATAAGGAGGTACAATTTGAAAGAAGAATTAAAACAAGAACTTATTAAAGAAGCTATTAACAAGTTAGATAATCCATGGAAAAACTTGACTGTAAAAGATGTTTCTATAGATTTAAAAATGGGAGAAAACTTAACAAATGAATTGTTTAAAAGAGCAGACTTTCCTTCAATTAATATTGGTAAAACAAAGACTATTACTGCTATTGCTTATGCACTATGGAAATTAGAAAAAAGGATGCCTGAATATAAGAAAAACAAAAGAGGCTATTAATATGATAAATAATTGTAAAGAAATTAGAGTACCAATAGAAATAATGAATGTAAGGAATTTAACAATCACTCAAAAAGTATTATTATCTCAAATTGCTGTATTAGATAATAAAGAAGGTTGTTTTGCAACTAATTCGTATTTTGCAGAATTGTTTAATTTAAGTAAAACTCAAATATCTAGTCTAATTTCTGACCTTAAAGAAAAAGGATGGATTAATATAAAATATGTATATAAAGAAAATACTAAATGTATCGAAAAAAGAATTATAAAAGTAAATTGCCCACCCTATCCAATTATACTTAAAGGGGGCATTAAAGCAAACAATAATATACCTATTAAAACAGAGTTTAAAGATAATAATAAATATATAAATAATAAAAATAAATATTCATATACAAATTATGAACAAAGAGATTATTCAAATTTTGATTGGAATTCTTTATATGCTAATTAAAAATAAGGAGGATTTGATGGCAAGAAGTAAAGGTGAAGGAAGTATATATTATATTGAAAAAAGAAAAAAATGGTCAGCTCAATATACAATAACAGTTGGAGACAAACAAGTTAGAAAAACAGTTTATGGAAATACCAAAAGAGAAGTTGCTGATAAATTATTAGATTTAAGAGTACAAATGAAAGATATGGATTTAATAAAAAAACATGGTATGTCCATCATTCAAATAATGAAAGATATTAGAGATAAAAAATTAAATTCCAATAGAATTAAAGAAGGGCAATATACTAGAATAACTAAAACTATTGAAAAAATAGAAAATAGTTCTCTTGGAAAATTGAATGTAAAAGATATATCAAATGACGATATTCAAAAGTTTTTAAATGATAACAAAAATTATAGCAATTCCTATATAAAAAAATTATATGAGCAATTAAATCAAGCATTTAATTTTGCTATAAAAAATAAATATATTCTACAAAATCCAATGGATGATGTAATAAAACCAAAGAGCACAAAAGAAGATAAAGAAGTTAAGGCATTAACTATAGAAGAACAACAAAGTTTAAGTAATTATTTATTAAATTGCACAATTAATGAAGAAACATATAAAAATGTGTTTTTAATTCAAATGTATCTAGGCTTAAGAATTGGAGAAACATTAGCACTAAATATAAATGATATTGATATAGAAAAACAAATTATAAATGTAAATAAGACATTAACACTAGGAAAAAATAATGAAGTAATTATGGGAGATACAACAAAAACTTATGCAAGTAAACGAACTATACCTATTCCTGATTTCTTAATACCTTCTATAAAAGAACAGTTAGAAATAGCAAAAGAAAACAAGGATAATATGCTATTTTTATATAATGACCATTATATATCTCATTCAGTTGCAAATAGTAGATTAAAACGAATTCTAAAAAGCACTCTAGGAATGGAAGATAAAGATATTTCAACACATAGTCTCAGACATACTTTTGCTACTAGGTGTATCGAAGCAGGAATGTCAGCTGTAGTTTTACAAAGACTTATTGGACATACTGATATATCAATCACACTAAATACATATACGAGTGTTTTTAATCGTTTTAAAGAATCAGAATTGGAAAAAGTAATGGAATATTATAAAACAAATTCATTAGGTTTAGAGCCTATAAAAAATGAAGAAATAGTAGAAAATAAGGAAGTGGAAATTGAAGATGATATGGAAATGTAAATTGCATATTTATTATTAAGCAAGTTTCGCCTTTGTAATACAAAGACATACTTGCTTTTTTTATGCCAAAAAGTTTTTATGGGGAATTCTTCCCCATACCCTTTATAAATTGTGGAAAGAAAGGAGAAATTTATGCGAAAAGATGCACAAATATGCTTAAGGTTAACTAAATTACAAAAAGAAAAAATATTAGCAAAGGCAAGTCAAGTAAATATGAATATAACTGATTACATGGTAAATGCAGGAATAAAAAGAAAAATAACAATAACTAATATCCCTGATTTATATGATGTAAAAATAGAATTAAAAAGGATAGGAAATAACCTTAACCAATTAACAAGACTTTGTAATGAAGGAAAAATAAATGCAATTGGTTTAGAAGATTTAAAAAGTAAGGTGTCAAAAATTTGGCAATTGTTAAATTTATTAACTCAAAAGCTTCACTAAAAAAATCTTTAGATTATATTACTAAAGAATGTAAAACTAATGATAATCTAATAACTGCAATAAATTGTAATAAGGAAAGTGCTTATGATGAAATGATGTTTACTAAAAGAGAGTTTAATAAACTAAACGGTAGAGATAAAGTTCATATAGTACAAGCATTTTCTCCAGAAGAAAATATTACCGAACAAGAGGCACACAAAATTGGTATTAAATTTGCAGAATATTTTAAAAATTATGAAATTGTTATTGCTACACATATAGATAAAGAACATATACATAATCATTTGATTTTAAATTCTGTAAATTTTGTAGATGGTAAGAAAATGCATACTAATAAACATGATTTAGAAAAAATTAAAGAGTATTCAAATAAACTTTGTAATGAAAGCAATTTAAAAACTATACCTATTCATAAGAAATATAGAGATATAAAAAATAATGAATATCAAGTTATGCTACAGGAAAAAAGTTGGAAAGGTAGATTAATAAGTGCAATAGATTTTTCTTTATCTAATACAAACTCTAAAGAAGAATTTATTTTATATATGAATCAGTTTGGTTATGACATCAACTGGCAAAACACACGAAAATATATTACTTATACAACACCTGAAGGTATGAAATGTAGAGACAATAAATTACACGAAGAAAAATATTTAAAAGAAAAAATGGAGGAATTTTATGGAATTAAAAGAAATGAATCAATTACCAATAGTTCAGCTAATGAATATGAAGATGGAAGAACAAGCCAAAAATCAAATATATTTAGAGGAACTAACACAGAAATTAGAAAAGTTAGAACAATCAATGGTTTCAACAATGGAAAATATAAAAAAATATACAAAGGAATTAAGTGCCAAAATGTACAAAATAGAAATAATGGAAACAGATATAACAAATTTAATAAAAGAAACACAGGAATTGCCAAAGAAGTTAAGAATACAAGTAAAATTAAAATATGTGGCTATAGGAATGATAGTAAGTGCAATAATATCAAGTATTCTAATAATTGTCCTAAAATAAAATATACATCTGATTCTTTGAATAAAGCATTTTTAAATTTATTTATATCTAATAATAATGACGTAAGTAGCCAAAATGATAAAACATATTCAGATTTTAATTCTAGTGCAAAATTACACTATGCTATGGAAAAACATTATAGTTTAGAAGAATTAGATGATGAAATGGAAATATAAGAGAAAGTACAGTTGACTTTTTATAGTTAACTGCACTTTCTTAATTAATTTTAAAAAGTATTCGAGAAATTGTAATTTGTCTTATTATATGGCATTCCAAAAAAATAAAAATATAAATATGCAACCCCAAGCATTATTTGTTTTTTCTTTAACTATTAACATACCATAAATTATTATAAAAGTAGTCAATGCTTCAAAAATTGTATATAAATCAAAACCCACCATACCATGAATTAGTACACAAACTATACCACAAACAATAGCACCATAATTTAACCACTTATTTTTGCTTATATATCTCTCGTTTATTTTTTTAGATATTACAACATAATTAAAACCTTCTACAATTCCCCAGACAAATGCTATTAAGATATATCCTAATATATTAGTCGGATAATTTGAATTTAAAAATAAACTTGTAAAAAAGCAACCTTTTAATGGTAAGTATGAATTTATTTCATTATTCACTAACAGAAAAATCATAGATGGAATACATACAACTAATGATAATATTATTGTTTTAAAAAAGTTATTTTTTACTAATCCATATTCTTTTAATTCTTCTTTTCTATAACAAATAACAATTAAACTTCCTAACCCAGCTAAACTAAATTGAATCAACATAACAGGTATAAATCTTAGCCATATATTCATTTCACTTGTTTTAGCAAAATTCATTATATCATTACCAAAAATCAAATAAATAATTAGCGGTATTAAGGTAGCATATATAATAATATTTAAGTCTTTATCTGCTTTTTTTTGTTCTATACTAAGTTCTTTTTTTCTCATATTCACTTACTCCTTTTTTAACCATACGAATCACTATCTTGCGTTTAGATTATATCTCAATGGGCAGATAATTTTCAACTGAATTACTTGCCCTACTTATTGTAATTTATCAAGATGATTATAGCATACTATAATCTATCTTTTACATTATTATAATATCAATATTTTCTACTTATTAT
>HF999506.1 GCA_000434015.1 Clostridium sp. CAG:571 | reverse complement strand
GAAGAGCCGTATGCGGGAAAACTGCACGTACGGTTCTGAATAGGGGCTTGTGTCGTGAGGCACTTGTCTACTAAACTGTCGTGATAATAAGAGATAAGAATAAAGGCAGCTTAATGCAGCCTTTTAATTATAGCTTTCTATATATAAGGCCTTTGCGATATAAGGAGTTATTTCTTTAAATTTATACCAACCTGAACTTTTGCTATCATTTTTTCCACCATTTGGATTAGAAATATATACCATGTCATTATCATCAGTTGCCAGTAAAACCATATAATGTGATGCAGTAGTCCAACGATTATCGTGTGGCTGATTCCATAAACAAATTAAAATAGGTCTATTAGTTTTTAAATGCTCTTGTAACTTTTCTTTAGATAAATGAACATTATCATAATAAAAATCCGTATTTTTAATATTAAATGTATTAGATAACTCTTTTGAAAGTGTGTCATAATCTAACACAGGATAATATTTTTGCCTAAGATCTTCAGGAGTATATTTTTGGTCATATCCACTCAAAATAATTGCAAGTGCAGTAATACCACAACCATTTTCAGCCATAGTTCCACCCCAATATTGATTATTACTCCAAGAAGCATCACTATTTTGTTTATACTCAATATATGTCTTTTTATGATTTTCAATAGTTGTAAATGTAGTAAAATAACCATTTTTATTTTTTACTTTTTCTTGTCCTATGCCAGAATAATTTTTATTTACATCTTGTTTGACTGTTTTATATTCTGAAGTGTTAGTTACTTTAGAAATAAATCTATTCAAATTATAAGATATATCGTTAAATGGAGTGTTCCTAAAAAATAGATATATTCCTAAAATTATTATTAAAAGTATTATTATTCTTTTTTTCTTCATTTGATTTCCTCCTCTTTCTTGTAACCTGTTTATATTATAAAACCGAACGAAGAAATAAGTTTTAAGAAATGATTAAATAAATCTTAACATTTCCTTACATTTGAAGAGAGTTATAGAAAATATTAAAAAAATATGGTAAAATACAAGAAATAGAAAAGAGGAAAAAATGAATATTTTAGTATTAGATGATGAAAGAGAAATTGCAGATTTAGTGGAAGTTTATTTAAAAAATGAGAATTACAATGTTTTTAAATTTTACGATGCAAAAGAAGCAATAAATTGTATAGAAAGTCAAAAATTAGACTTTGCTATTTTAGATGTAATGATAAAAGATGTTGATGGATTTAAAATATGTAAAATGATAAGAGATAAAGGACTCAACTTTCCAGTAATAATGCTAACTGCCAAAATTGAAGATAAAGATAAAATACAAGGCTTAACTTTGGGAGCAGATGACTATATTACAAAACCATTTAACCCATTGGAATTAATTGCAAGAGTAAAATCTGCATATAGAAGATATACAAAATACAATGAAAAAAGCGAAGAAAATATTATTTATATAAATGGATTAGAAATAGATCAAGATAAGCATATTTGCAGGTTATATGAAACGCAAATTGAATTAACACCTATGGAATTTGATATATTATTATATTTAGCACAAAAAAGAGGAAATGTAGTAAGTTCTGAAGAACTATTTGAAAAAGTATGGAAAGAAAAATATTTAGAAAATAATAATACGGTAATGGTGCATATTAGAAGAATAAGAGAAAAGTTAAAAGAAAATACAAAAAATCCTAAATTTATAAAAACAGTATGGGGAGTTGGATATAAAATTGAAAAATGAGGAATTTATAAAATTAAAAAATAGTATAGCAAGAAAATCTGTCATAAAAATATTATTATATAGTTTAGGTGCGATTATATTATTTTCAGTATTAATAGATGGAGTGTATAATGATGAACTAGCAGACAGTTTAGAAAGTGTAAATAGAGATATATACTATTGGTGCGTAGCAAATAAGATAATCTTACTTGGAATTACATATTTAGTAATATTTGCAATTATATCTTTTTTTGTTATCAGAAATACAAGTAATAATATGGTAGAAATAATAAAAGCTATGGATCAGATAATAAAAGAACCAGAGAAGGAAGTAAAGTTATCAAATGATTTAATACTATTAGAAAGCAAATTGAACAATATAAGAGTTGATTTGGTGTCAAATCAAAATAAGGCAAAAGAAGCATTGCAAAAAAAGAATGACTTAATAATGTATATGGCACATGATTTAAAAACACCACTCACATCAATTATAGGATATTTAACTTTGCTTACTGATGAAAAAGAAATACCTGAAAATTTGCAAAAGAAATATATGGATATAGCATTAAAAAAATCTTTAAGATTAGAAGAACTTACAAATCAATTTTTTGATATTACAAGATATAATTTACAATCAATGCCTATTACTAAACAAAATATAGATTTGGTATTTTTGTTAGAACAGCTTGTAGAAGAATCTTATCCAATGTTACAAGAAAAAAAGTTAGAATGTATTTTAAATAAGCCGAAAGCTATTCAATTTATGGGAGATGGAGATAAGTTAGCAAGAGCATTTGGAAATTTATTAAAGAATGCTATTAATTATAGTTATCTAAATACAACTATAAAAATAGATATAAAAGAATATGAAGATAAAATAGAAATTGTATTTAAAAATAAAGGAGATAAAATTCCAGAATACAAATTGGAAAAAATATTTGATAAATTCTATAGAGCAGATGAATCAAGAACATCTAGCACAGGGGGAGCAGGATTAGGACTTGCAATTACAAAGCAAATTATTGAACTACATAATGGAAAAATTTATGCTAAAAATGACAATGAATTTATTGAGTTTTATATAGAATTAAGTAAATGAGGTAAAAATGAAAAAGAAAAAATTTATTATTTTAATAATAATAATATGTGCAGGTTTGATAATATGGTATTTTAATACATTTACAATTAAAACTAATTATGAAATAATAGAAAGTGAAAAAATAGTAGATGAAATAACCATAATTCAAATATCAGATTTGCATGGAAGTTCATTTGGAAGAAATAACAAAGAACTTATTAAAAAAATAGAAAAAGAAAAACCTGATATTATTTGTGTAACAGGAGATATGTATACAGCAAAAGATGAAAAAGGCAAACAAATAGCTTTAAAGCTACTCCAAGAACTAGCAAAATCATATAAAGTATATTTTGTAAATGGAGAACATGATTGTGATGAAAAATTCATACAAAATTTAAAAGATAACGAAGTAAATGTTCTAGATTATAAAAAAGAAACAATAGCCATAAAAAATACAAAAATAAATTTATATGGTATAACAAATCAGTACTATTCAGCAACTTTTGATTTGAAAAATGCTTTTGAAATTAATAAAGAAGAGTACAACATTTTATTAGCACATATTTCAAACTTTGAAGAATTTGAACAATTTGGAATTGATTTATCATTATGTGGAGATACACATGGAGGACAAGTTAGACTTCCATTTTTAGGTGCAATAATAAATAGAGGAATATGGTTTCCAGAAATAGTACAAAAAGGATTAAATGTAGAAACAAATTATATTAAAGGATTATATAGTATAAATAATTCTTATTTATATGTATCAAGTGGACTTGGGAATTATCCAATCAGTATAAGGCTATTTAATAGACCAGAGATTGCAGTTATAAAATTAAGATGATTAACAAACATCCTATATTGTATTCTACATCTATGGTAAAGACAAAATTTATAAAATATACTATCCTTATTGTAGGAGGTAATTATTATGGATCAAGTAAAAATAGGAAAATTTATTGCACAATGTAGAAATGAAAAAAATATAACACAAGAAGAACTAGGAGAAAAATTAGGTGTAACTAATAAAACAACTTCAAGATGGGGAAATGAGCATTATCTACCAGATATTGAAATGATGCAATTATTAAGTAAAGAATTTAGTATTAGTATAAATGAACTAATTTCAGGAGAAAAGATAAATGATTTAGATTATAAAGAAAAAGCAGAAGAAAATTTAATTGTTGCATTAGAGAATAGTACATTTACTCTAAAGGAAAAAATAGAGTTTCATAAAAAGAAATGGTTAAAAGAGCATATATTCGATATTGTTCTATGTATAATTGCTTGGCTAGTAGTTATCGTTGCATTAAAATTACAAAATGCAGAAGGTTATTTAATAGGAACTATATCTGGAATATTAGCAGTTTTTTTCTATGTAGTAAGATATAATCAAATGATGATATATGTTGAAGATAGAGTATATAAGAAAATTGAAAAATAAGTATAGTTGATAACTATAAATTACAAGTTATAGAGATATAAAGAGAAGGGATGAGAGTATAAATGAATCCAATAGAAAATTTAAAAGATTTAATCATATACCAAAGTCAAAATAATGATAATGTTTCTGTAGAAGTTTTATATGATAATGAAGATTTTTGGTTAACTCAAAAATCAATGTCAAAATTATTTGATGTAGAAGTAAATACAATAAATTATCATTTAAAGGAGATTTTTGAAACACATGAATTAGAAGAAAATCGAACTATTCGAAAAATTCGAATAGTTCAGAAAGAGGGAAATAGAGAGGTTTCAAGAGAAATATCGTTTTATAGTTTAGACGCTATTATAGCAGTCGGGTATAGAGTAAACTCAAAACAAGCAACAGACTTTAGAATATGGGCAACTAATACATTGAAAGAATACATAAAAAAAGGATTTGTTTTAAATGATGAACTATTAAAAAACGGCCCTAAATTTGGAAAAGACTATTTTAAAGAGCTATTAGAAAGAATTCGTTCAATTAGGACAAGTGAACGAAGAATATGGCAACAGATAACAGATATATTTGCAGAATGTAGTATAGATTATGATAAAGATTCTGATATAACTCAAAGATTTTATGCAACTGTTCAAAATAAATTCCATTATGCGATTACAGGTAATACAGCAGCAGAAATTATATATCAAAAAGCAGATCATACTAAAGAAAATATGGGATTAACTACTTGGAAAAATTCACCAGATGGAAGAATTTTGAAATCTGATGTTGTTATTGCTAAAAATTATTTAGATGAAAAACAAATAAAAAGACTTGAAAGAGCAGTATCTGGATATTTTGACTATATAGAAGATTTAGTAGAAAGAGAAAATACTTTTACTATGGAAGATTTTGCAAAAAGTATAAATGAGTTTTTGGAGTTTAGAAAATATGATATTTTGAAAGATAATGGTAAAATATCAAGAAAACAAGCAGAAGAAAAAGCAGGAAAAGAGTATGATGAATTTAACAAAAATCAAAAGATAGTTTCAGATTTTGATAAGCTAATTATTGAAGCAAATAGATTAAATAATAAAAAGTAGTTAAAAATATAGGAGGTTATATATTATAACCTCAAAAACCTTGATATTATAAATGTTTTGATGAAGAATGACAGAGTACGCGAATTTGTATGGCTAGATACGAGGAGCCCAGAAGAACAATCTTTTTTAGCTAATACAAATAGCAAAAATAAATTACCAGATGGATTTGAATTTATTCCTGTAAAAAGAAGTATAAATATAAAAAAGGAGAAAGATAACAAAAGGCAGTATATAGAATTATTGCTTGAAGCAGATCCAAGTGAAGATATGATAAATAAATATTTGAAAGATGGAGATTTGTTTGTTTTGACTTATAAAGATGAAGTAGCAAGTATTGGTATTATGTTGGAGGAAAAATATGTCAGAAAAAGAGAAAATGTTAGCAGGAGAATTATATGATGCTAACTATGATAAGGAACTAATAAAAGATAGATATGAAGCTAAAGATATTTGCTTTGAATATAATAATTTAAAGCCATCAGATTTTGACGGTAAAGACAGAATAATAAAAAAATTATTTGCAAAAACAGGAAAGCAAATAATAGTTGAACAGAACTTTTGGTGTGATTATGGGTATAATATTTTTGTTGGAGAAAACTTTTATATGAATCATAATTGTACGATATTAGATGGTGCAAAAGTAGAGTTTGGAGATAATGTTTTTGTTGCACCTAATTGTGGTTTTTATACAGCAGGACATCCTTTGGACTATGAAACTAGAAATAAAGGATTAGAATATGCAAAGCCTATCAAAATAGGAAATAATGTATGGATAGGTGGAAATGTAATTGTACTTCCAGGAGTAAATATTGGAGATAATGTTGTAATAGGTGCAGGAAGTGTTGTAAATAAAGATATTCCATCTAATAGTATGGCAGTTGGAATCCCATGTAAGGTTATAAAAAAAATATAATTAAATAAGGAGGATAACACACATAATATACTGAATATAATAAGGGATAAAAGTTTATTTGGACAATAAAATATATTGGAAAAATGAATTTATATAGTAAAATTAGAAAAATAAATTCTATGTGTAAAAAATAATAAAAGTACTAATAAAAAGGAGTAAAAGAAAAAATGATATTATCAATGTTTTTTATAATTATTGGATTTGCACTTTTAATTGTAAGTGCTGATATATTAGTGGATGGTTCAAGTGGAATTGCTAAAAAGTTTCATATACCAGAAATTATAATAGGACTTACTATTGTATCAATAGGAACATCAATGCCAGAATTATTTGTAAGTATTACATCAGCTTTAGAAGGGCATCAAGATATGGCAATTGGAAATATAATAGGGAGCAATTTAAGTAATTTGTTGCTTATTTTAGGTTTATCAGCAATTATAAAACCAGTTGTATTTCAAAAAGAAACAAGGTTTTATGAAATACCTATGTGCTTATTTTTTACAATAATTTTTATGATATTTTGCAATTCTCAAAATAGTATATCTAGAATAGAAGCAATAATTTTATTAATATTGTTTTGTGTATTTCTTGGCTATACTATATTTATGGGAAAAAAAGAAAGCAAAGATAATTTAACTGAATCTGAAGTAAAAAGTGAAGGAAAAGAAAATAAAAAAAATAGTATAGTTAAAAATATAATTTTTGTTATACTTGGTATTGTAGGATTAAAGTTTGGAGGAGATTTAACTGTTAATAATGCGGTTAATATTGCAAATTACTTTAATATAAGTGAAAAAATTATAAGTCTAACAATCCTTGCAATAGGGACAAGCTTGCCAGAGCTTGTAACAAGTGTAACTGCAGCAATTAAAGGAAATAGTGATATTGCAATAGGAAATATAATAGGTTCAAACATATTTAACATTTTACTTATAATTGGTGTATCAGCTATAATAAAACCAATTACGTATAATGTTACATATAATTTTGACCTTTTAATATTATTGTTATCAACTATAATATTAGCAATTTTTCCATTCATACCACCAAAAGAAAAAATGAGTAGAGTAAATGGAATAATATACTTTTTAATGTATGTTATATATTTAGTAGTATTAATAGTAAAATAAAAGCTAAATAGTGAAAAATAAAAATTTTATTGAAATTAAAATGAGATATTTTTATAGAAAATTATAAATTGATATGATAAAAAATATATATTTCTTATAAAATTATGAATTTTAAATTAATATATTATAAAATTAAAAAAATAGTGCAGAAATAAAAAATAAATGCACTGTTTTTTGTTGTAATATAGTTTTTTGAATAAAAAATGAAGTTAAGCAAATTTTGTAGCAAAGATAAAAATTTTTAAGACTTTAAAACATTTTAAAAAGTAGAGAAAAAATGTTATTAAATGCTTGGTTTAGACTTTTTAGAAAATAACTATGTTTCAATTTTGTAAGGTAAAAAAATATATAAGAGTGGTATAATAAAGTTGTTAATAAATTAGAAGAAGGAACGATTAAGTATGAAAAAAATATTGATAGTAGAAGACGAGAAAATTATAAGAAATGAATTAAAAACACTGCTAGAAAATTCAGAATATGAAGTGATAACAATAGAAAATTTTGATAATCCAAAAGAAGATATTATTAAATCAGAAGCAGATTTAGTATTACTTGATATAAACATTCCAAAAGTAAATGGAGAAATTTTATTAAAAGAAATAAGAAAGGAATCTAATATTCCTGTAATAATGGTTACAAGTAGAGTAGGAGAAGTAGATGAAGTGCTATCAATTTCTTATGGAGCAGATGATTACATTACAAAACCATATAATCCAACTATTTTACTGTTAAGAATTCAAAATATATTTAAGCGAATGGAAATATCAAAAGAAGATATGAATTATGACGGAATAATAGTGAACCCTAAAAAGGGTATACTAGAGAAAGATGGTAAAACTTTAGAGTTAACAAAAAATGAAATGATAATATTTTCGTTTTTATTAAGTAATCGTGGCAAAATTGTGACTCGTGATGATTTAATGACAGATTTATGGAATAATAATGAATTTATAAATGATAATGCTTTAACTGTTAACATTAGTAGATTAAGAAGCAAATTACAAGATTTTGGACTTGAAAATAAAATAGAAACTAGAAAGGGACAAGGGTATAAACTGCTATGAAATTAATAAAATATTTATTAGATAAAATTCCGCAAATTATAATATCTATTATGGGTTTTGCTATTACAATATTTATGCTAAATGCATTTAAAGTTGAAAGTACTTTAAAAATAGCAATTACAATAATTTTTTTTATTGTTTGCACATTTAATATTGGAATTGATTATTTTAGAAAGTATAAATTTTATCAAAGTTTATCAAATACATTAGATGTATTAGATAAGAAGTATTTGATTTTAGAGATGATAAATAAACCTAATTTTTATGAAGGAGAAATTTTTTATCAAACCCTTTATGATATAAATAAATCTATGATTGAAAATGTTAAAGAATATAATTTAAGTATTATAGACTTTAAAGAGTATGTAGAAATGTGGATACATGAAGTTAAAATACCAATATCTAGTTTAACTTTGTTAATTCATAATAATCAAGAAAAAATTGACAAAAGATATGTTGAACAAATAAGGAAACTTGATAATTATATAGATCAAATTTTATATTATGTAAGAAGTGAAAATGCTGAAAAAGACTATATTATTAAAGAAAAAAGTTTACAAGAAATAATTAAAAATGTTGCTTTGAAAAACAAAGATGATTTGTTAGCAAGTAAAGTTAAACTTGATGTAAATGTTAATAATATTAAAGTATTAACAGATGCAAAATGGTTAGAATTTATTTTAAATCAAATTATAAATAATAGTATCAAATATAAAAGAAATAATGTTGAGTCATATATAAAAATAATTGCAAAAGAAGATAAAGAAAAAACATATTTAAGTATTTATGATAATGGAATAGGTATTCCTAAAAAAGATATACCGAGAGTTTTTGAAAAATCATTTACTGGAGAAAACGGAAGAATAATAGCAAAATCAACTGGTATGGGATTATATATTGTGAAAAAATTATGTGATAAGTTGGGGCATAAAATAAATATTGAATCAAAAAAGAAGGAGTATACAAAAATAACAATTATATTTTATAAAAATGATTTTTATAAAATTAAAGATTAATATTATAAAAACGTAAGATATATTACAAAATTGTAATGTTTAGTAATATTAAAATAACGACTTAGAGAAATTTTCATATTACAATATAAATATGTTGAAAAGTAATTTTAAGATTATTAAGAGTTAATTATAAACATATGTTATTTTTACTAAAATATAGATAATCTATTACAAAGTTAATACTTTTCAATATAAAAAATATTAAAAGGAGAAAAACTATGGAAATTTTAAAAATTGACAAAATTGAAAAATACTATGGTAATAAATCAAGCCTTACAAAAGCAATTGATAATATATCATTTGAAGTAGAAAAAGGAGAATTTGTTGCTATAATGGGAGCTAGTGGTTCTGGTAAAACAACACTTTTAAATTGTATTTCTACAATTGATAAAGTTACATCAGGGCATATTTATGTTGCAGATATGGATATTACTAAGTTAAAAGGAAATAATTTGAATAAATTTAGAAGAGAAGAACTTGGTTTTATATTTCAAGACTTTAATTTACTCGATACATTAACTGCTTATGAAAATATTGCTTTAGCTTTATCTATTCAAAATGTACCAACTAAACAAATTGATGAAAGAATAAAAAAAGTAGCAAAAGAACTTGATATTGTTAATATTTTAGAAAAATATCCATATCAAATGAGTGGCGGACAAAAACAAAGAATTGCGTCAGCAAGAGCTATAATAACTAACCCTAAGTTGGTTTTAGCAGATGAGCCAACAGGTGCATTAGATTCAAAGTCTGCTAGGATGTTATTAGAACAATTCAAATATTTAAACAAAGATATTGGCGCAACTATTCTAATGGTTACACATGATGCATTTACAGCAAGTTATGCTACAAGAGTTATTTTTATAAAAGATGGCAAGATTTTTAATGAAATACATAAAGGAACAGACAGTAGAAGAGAATTTTTTGATAAAATTATTGATGTTGTAACATTACTTGGTGGTGATTTAAATGATGCTCTTTAAGTTATCATTAAAAAATATAAGTAAGAGTATAAAAGATTATGCCATCTACTTTTTTACTCTTGTACTTGGTGTTGCAATATTTTATGTGTTTAATGCAATAGATAGTCAAACAGCAATGCTAGATATTTCAAGTAGAACAAATGAAATTATAAAACTTATGACAAGTATTTTATCTGGAGTTAGTGTATTTGTATCATTTATTTTAGCTTTTTTGATTATTTATGCTAGTAGATTTTTAATAAAAAGAAGAAATAAAGAATTTGCAATATATCAAACATTAGGTATGGGAAAAAGAAAAATATCATTAATATTATTTTTTGAAACATTAGTTATTGGTATTATTTCCCTAACTATAGGACTTTTAGTAGGATTTTTACTTTCTCAAGTTATGAGTATAATTGTAGCAAATATGTTTGAAGCAAATTTAACAAAATTTACTTTTGTATTTTCGAAAAGTGCTTGTGGTAAAACACTAATCTATTTTGGAATTATGTATTTAGTTGTTATGATTTTTAATACAATAAATATAAGTAAATGTAAACTTATTGATTTAATACACTCAAGTAAAAAATCAGAAAAAATAAAACTTAAAAATCCGTGGGTTTGTATAATTATTTTTATTATTTCAGTGAGTATATTAGGGTATGCATATTATTACGTTAATTCTGGTATAGATAAAATGACTAATGAATTTGCAATACTTTTTCCTATTATTCTTGGAGCAGTATCAACATTTTGTATTTTTTGGTCTTTGTCAGGATTAATTTTAAAGGTGGTAAGAAAAAATAAAAAATTTTATTACAAAGAATTAAATAGCTTTACAGTAAGACAAATAAGTAGCAAAATAAATACAACAGTATTTTCTATGACAATAATATGCTTAATGTTATTTATAACTATATGTGTATTATCTAGTTCGTTATCTATGAAAAATTCATTAAATAAAAATTTAAATAATTATGCACCAAGAGATATAGAATTAACTAAAAGATATAATCCTGATCAAGAAGAATTTGGTTATACAGATATTCAAATGCAAAATTCTAAATTAAGCATTGAAGAAACTCTTACAAATTTAGGATTTGATTATAATAAATATTTAAAGGATATTGTTAATTTCTCATTGTATACAGACGATAATATTACACTTAAAGAAACTCTTGGAGACTATTTTGAAACTAGTAAAAATCAATATGCATTTTTATTATATAATAAACCAATATATTTGATGAAAAATAGTGAATATAATAATATAGCAAATAGTTTTAATTTAGAAAAAGTAACTCTTAGTGATAATGAATATGTAGTTGTAGGAAATTATAAAGATATGATTAAAATAAAAGATGAAGCATTAAAAAGAAACACTAAAATTACTATAAACGACAAAAAGTATTATCCGAAATATGAAAAATCAATTCATGGATTTTATGAGATGACGAGTAATGAAACAGAAGCGGGATTTATAGTTGTGCCAGATAATGCAGTAACAGATGAACAAAAAGTAAAAGTATGGATGGTTGCAGATTATAGAGGTAATAAAGATGAAATAGAAAATATGATTAATAGAATAATTCAAAATGAAAAATTTTTTGATAATATTATAACAATAAATACAAAGCAAGATATCAAAGATTCTTCTGTTGGTCTAGGAGCTATAGTAACATTTATAGGATTATATTTAGGAATTATATTTTTGATATCATGTGCTGCAATCTTAGCACTTAAAGAATTGTCAGAATCAAGTGATAATTTTGAAAAATTTAATATGTTAAGAAGAATTGGTGTTGATGAAAAAAGCTTAAATAAAGCACTATTCAGGCAAATAAGTGTGTATTTTATGTTCCCACTTGTACTTGCTATTATACATTCTATATTTGGAATAATGTTTTGTAATGATATTTTAAAAACAGCAGGTATTGGTTTTAACTTATTATCAGTTATTATAACTGCTATATTTATAATATTAATATATGGAGGTTATTTCCTAGTTACTTATTTGTGTAGCAAAAGTATTATTAAAGAGAAATAAAGCTTAACTTAGAGACTAAATGGATGATTATAATTATGATGAAAAATAAATAGGAGAAATTAATAATATATTTTAAGTTAAAAATAACATATGATTAAATATAAATCATATGTTATTTTTTATAATTATATTGGTAAAAAAAAGAAAAAAACAACATCATGTAAAATTGTTTACATTTATAAATTTCTTGATATTTATTTTATCTTGATATATGATGATGAAAAAATGATATTATATAAATGCAATTAAAATCTAAAAAATGAACCTTTTTTTTATATTTTACGTCTAATAGTTAAAATAAGAAAAAAATGAGAGGACATAAAAGATGAAATAATTAATAAAAGAGGAGAATACTCAAAATAAATTGAGTAGAAAATGGAGAGAAAAATGGCAAGAAAAGATTTAAATGAGATATTTGTAAATGGAATTAATGAAAATAGGCTTAGCTTTTACAAAACTGCGAAAGCAATTTTAAAAAACGAAGAAGATGTAGAAGATGCACTACAAGATGCACTAGAAATGGCCTATAAAAATATAGAAAAGCTAAATGAAGAAAGATATTTTAAAACATGGATGACAAGAATTATAATTAATAAATGTTATGATATTTTAAGAAAGAAAAGTAAAGTAATTCCTTTCGAATCGGAATTTGTTGAAAATGTTGAAGAAAAATCTAATTTTAGTGAAAAAGTGGAAATGCAAATGATTTTAGATAAATTAGATAAAGACTTTAAGGAAATTGTAATTTTATATTATTATAATAATTTTAAACAAGATGAAATTGCAAGGATACTAGATATACCTAAAGGAACAGTTAAATCAAGATTACATAGAGCTAAATCTGAAATACTGAGAATTTTAAATAGTCAGAAGGGAGTGATCTAAAGTGAACAAATTTAATGAAGATAAAAAAATTAAAGAAATATTTAATATAAAAGAATCAGTTCCCGATAATATTAATAGTATTTTTGATGATTTCATAAATAAGAATGTTAAAGAGGAAAAAAGAAATAATATAAAAGTAAAAAAAGAGAATATAAGAAAAGTTTTATCAATAGCAGCATCATTTATTATTGTCATTGTAGCAAGTGAAACTATATATGCTTCTATAACAGGAAAATCGTTAATTAGTTTATTTAATATTAATGAAGAAGAATATAATAATAGCATTATTTCAGTAAATAAACAAGTGTCTGATAGTGATATAAAAGTAGAACTTGAAACATATGCAATAGATCAAAATGCTGTAGTAGTAAATTATAAAATTTCATCTGATAAAGAATTAAACTTTATAGATAAAAAAGATAATATAGTAGCTGAAACACAAGTAAATAAAAATACACATATAGATATAGATAAACAAAATTATTTGCAAAATGATAAAACATATACAATTGCAACATTATATTCAATTGAAAAATTTGATTCAGTATTGGATAAATTTGAACTAAATATTAAAATATCTGAAATAGCGGGAATTAAGGGTGAATGGAATTTTGACATAAATTTAGATAAATCAAATAAAAAAGAAAATAAAATATCTTTTTATGATGATATAAATCTAAAAGATACAAATAGAATAGCAATAAAAACTAACTACACACCAATTTCAATGGATGTTAAATCAGTTTCAACAAGTGACTTTTCAACAATGATGAATATAACAATATATAGTGTTCAAAATGGAGTAAAACAGAGTGAAAAGATAGAGCCTAAAAAAGATATTACTGCAATGTCTGAGGAATATAATAATCCAAAATGGAATGAAACAGAAAATTTTATATTTGAAGTTAAAGATGAAAATGAAAATGAATTATTATTTTCAGAGTACGCATACACAAGAGCTGAATGGATAAAAAATGAAAAAATAATATTTCCTAATTTAAGTTCAGAAGTTAAAAAATTAAACTTTAATATATATTTAATTAATGAAAACAAAGAAAGAGAATTAGTAGGAAAGTTTGAATTAGATTTAAATAAAGAAAAAGATAATAATAAAAATGAATTAGATAAAACTGACAAGTTAGAAAATGGAAGAATAGAATTTAAAGTTTCAAGTAAATGGAATGTAAAAAAAGAAGAAAATTTGTTGGAAATGTACACAAATGATTCTTACGGAAATCCTATAGAAATTCAATTTTATGAATTTTCGGATGATAAAACTAAAGAATTAAATGAAAAATATGGACGAGATTTAGAAAAAATTGCAAGTAACAATGAAAGTTATAAACATGAAGAAAAATCAGCTGAAAATTCAAAGATTATTAGTAAAGGTAAAGAAAAAATAAGTAATTTTGATGGATATCAAATGACATATACGACACTAATTAATTCATCTAATTCAGAATGGGCTACAGAAAGAATAAAAGAAAAAGACTTTTGGTTTGAAAATAATGAAAAATTGTATTTAGTAAGTATTCATGCATCGTCAGAAACAGCTGCTGATAATAATATGGCAGTATTTTATGATTTTATAAAAAATATTCAAATAAAATAGATAAAAATGTAATTAAAATGTAATAAAAGTAATAAAATTGTTGAAATACATATAAACAGCAGGTTGATAGTAAAACATGATATTGACGTAAAAATAAGCCAATGATATTATAAAAATATATAAAAAAATAAAGGGAGGAAATCTAATGAAAAAATCAACTCAAATTATTCTAATCTTAGTTACAATTCTTTTTGTAGCAGCAGTAGTGTTTGGAGGTTATGCACTAGTTGGCAAGATAAATGATGCAAATAATGAAATTAACAGTCTAAAAAATCAAATTTCAAATTATGAAAATAAGGAAAACGTAAATACTAATGAAAGTAGTAACAATGTAAATAGTATTCCAAATTCAACAGATAACAGTCTAGATGCAAATGAAGCAATAAAAAAAGCTTTAAAAGATGAAAGCTGGATAAAAAAGAATATAATTCCAGTTATGTTTGAACAAAATGATAATGTTGAAGAATTATATAACAAGCATACATTTTACTTTGAAAAAATAGAAAATACAGAAATACCAACATACATTGTTGAAGCAAAAGATTCATATATACTTGCAGTACTTGTTTCATATAAAGATAGTAAAGTAACTGTTAGTAAAAAGTATATTGAAGTCAGTGCAATTGAAAATGCTAGTGCAAATGTTGATGTTCAAAATAAGCTTGTAATAGAATTGCCAGATTCATATGATACTAAAGAAAAAATATATACAATAAAAAATGGAGAATTTGAACCAGTATTAAATTGGGAAGCTGGGGCTGTTGAAAATGGTGTAGAAACACGTAACTATTACTATGAAGGTAAAAAAATAGAAAGTGAAGAATATGATAAAAAAGTAGATGAATATACAAAAAAATATAACTTTAAGGAAGTAAGTAAAAAAATCACAAATGAGAATGTAGATAAATATGTAAAATAGTAATATTAAAAAGTGTTTTACAGCTTACATAAAAAAGATAAAAAGTAAAAATAAATGTCGCACATTTTATTGTAGAATGTACGACATTTATTTTTGCAATTTATAATTTACTATTTTTTTCTTAAAAAGTATTGACTTAGAATTAACTCCAAGTGATATCAAAGTAATTGAAAATAATAAATAAGGAGGAAACTTTTATGGAAAATATTATATTAAACAATGGTGTTAAAATGCCAAATTTTGGGTTGGGAACATATCTTGTTTCTCCAAAAGATGCAGAAGTAACTGTAAGAGAAAGTTTAAAAATGGGATATAGACTTATAGATACAGCTAATGCATATGTAAATGAAAGAGCAGTAGGAAGAGGGATAAAAGAATCAGGAGTAGATAGAAAAGAAATATTTTTATCAACTAAATTATGGATAACTGAATATGAAAATGAAAAAGCTGTTGATGAAACATTAGAAAGACTAGGCTTAGATTATATAGATTTATTATTTATTCATCAACCAGGTGAAAATTATATGGAAGGATATAGAAAGCTAGAAAAAGCATATAAAGAGGGAAAAATAAAAGCAATAGGAATTTCAAACTTTGAAGGAAAATATATAAAAGAACTTTTAGAAAATTGTGAAATTAAACCACAGGTCATTCAAGTAGAAGCTCATCCATATTTTACACAAGATGAATTAAGAAAAATTTTAGATAAAGAAGATATCAAATTGATGAGTTGGTATCCACTAGGACATGGAGATTCTAAACTTATGAATGAAGATATATTCAAAAAATTAGCTGAAAAATATAATAAAAAACCAGCTCAAATAATTTTAAGATGGCATACACAAATGGGATTTATAGTAATACCTGGAACAAAAAATGTAGAACATGTTAAAGAGAATTTTAATATTTTTGATTTTAAGTTAACAGATAATGATATGAAAGAAATAGCAAAAATTAATAAAAATGAAAGATATTATACGCGAACAGACGAAATGCTAAAAAAATTTGCAACTTGGAAACCGGAATATGAAAAAGTATAATTAAAATATTGCTATGTAAGAAGAGTTTAAATATTTATGAAAAGAAAAATATTTACAACTAGGAAAATATTGTAAAACTACTTTACATAACCACTATTACATGATATAATAAAAAAGTATTAAATTTGTAAAAGGGTGGTAAATATGAAAGCAAGAATTCCAAAATTAGACGGAAATAATAAGGCTCCTAAGAAAAAGTCTGATGTTAAATTACATGCAAAGTCTAGTGATTTTGAAGTAAAACTAGGTCAACCAATATCAGAACTAGATAAAAAAATAAGAAATATATATGAAGCAACACTAAAGAAGGTTGGAGAACATAGAAAAATAGATGTTGTAGAATCTATGGCAAAAATGAGTTTTATAAAGTTATTTAATCCAGGAACACCTTATGTAAGAAAAAGAGTTACAGAAAGTATAGGGAGATTAGGAGAGTCTGTTATAAATGAAGAATTAGGAACAATGGTAGAAGATATAATATCAAAATCAAAAGGAAAAATTTCTATAGAGATGATAATTGAAAAAATGCAAACTAAAAACTTTTCAGAAAAATTAAAATCATTGTTTCCAAGTAATATGTCTGATATGACAGATAGAGCAGTTAGTAGATATATTGAAGAAAAGACTAAAGAAATAGAAGAAAAGCAAGCATCAAAAAGAGCAGAAGAAGTTGAAGCATCAAAAAGAAAAGAACAAGAAAGAGCATTTTTTGAAAAAGCAAGTGATTATACTAAAGGTTTTAGATTTTTAGCAATGGATAAAGTAATGTATACTTCTGAAAATGGACACTTTGATTCTGAAGGAAAATCAAAAAAGTTTTCAAGTTTAGAAGAGTATGAAAGATTTAGAAAGATTCAATCTGCTGTAAGAAATCAAATGGCAATATTAAGAGTAGATGAATTAACAGCAATAAATTCAATCCTAGAGAATAGAGATGCAAATAAAGATGCTGAATTAGCAGACACAGCAATTTTAAGGGCAAGATATGACCTTTTAAATAAAAAGAAACCTATAAGCCCAAATGAACAAGAAATGTAATAAATTTTAAACAAAAACAGAGTAAAGTAATAAAAATCTTTATTCTGTTTTTTATTATTGGTGGTAAAAATAATTTAAGTTGCTCTCTATATACAAGTGTGATAGAATTTAACAAAATAGTATTTATAAAAATATATTGAAGTAAAAAGGAATAATTATTATGAAAAATATAAAACTTTATATAATAACATTTATTTGTACAGTTATTGTATTAATGTTTACACTTACTATTTCTTGTGTAATACCAAGTAGTTGGATAGAAAATAACGTCAAAGAGTCAAGTAAGATTTTAAAAGATGAAACATGGTTTAGAAAGATAGGAACTAAATATTCAGATAATTTTACAGAAGAGCTTATGATAAATATAGCTTATTCTATAGATAGCAGTACACCTTTTTATTCGTGGGTGGTAGCAAGAAGAAATTATATTCCACGGAATAACTACAAATGTATATGAGGATTCTTTACAAGAACTTGAAATTGCTACAAATTATGATGGAGAATATGGAAATCAGGAATTAGAGGAAATTTTAAATAAAAAAAATATAGATTCTTATGAATATACAAGATATTGGCATGGCTATATAAGTTTAATTAGGCCATTATTGTTGTTATTTAATATAATAGGAATAAGATATATTTTTAATGTAATTATAATAATTTCGCTAATAGTTATGGCTATATTAATTTATAAAAAGCTTGGAGTAAAGATTTGTGCTATATACATTTTAGCTTTTCTTGGAATAGATATTGTAAGCATGGGAATTAATATGCAAGGAGCTATTTGCTTTTTAATAACTATTTTATTTAATATAATTTTGTTATTACAAAAGAGAATAGAAATTAAAAAAATATTAAACATTTTTATGGTAGTTCGGAATGTTGACATGTTATTTCGACTTTTTAACAACTCCAATAATAACTTTATTAGTAGGAACTATAACATTAATTTTATTAAATAATAAAAAAGAATTAAAAACCAATATAAAAATACTTATAAAAACGAGTATATTTTGGGGACTAGGATATGGCTTAATGTGGATATTAAAATGGGCTATTGCAGATTTTATGTACAATAAAGACACTTTTGCGACAGCTATGTATCAATTAATATTTAGGACAAGTTCATATGAATATAATGGAGAGAATATTTCTATTTTTGAAATGATTATGAATAATATATTATGGGCAATTAAACCAAATATTAAATATTTAGGACCAGGAATAATTCCTTCCATTATATTACCTTTTGTAATTATATTATATAAAATTATTCCATATGGTAAGATTTGCATAAAAAAGGAAAATGTCATGAATTCAGCAATATATTTAATAATTGCAATAATTCCAATATTATGGCTGATTGTATTTAATAATCATTCTTATTTTCATTGTTATTTTACATATAGAAACCTTTTGGTAACAGAAATTTCAACAAACTTGTTTTTACTTGAATTAATACAAGTAAAAGAGAAGAAAGGAAAATTAAAAGATGGAAAAAACAAAAAAGAATAATACAATAAAAATAATTGTATTAGCAATTTCTTTGATATTTTATAATTTGTCTATTGTTTTAATTAGAGAACTAAAAGATTTAGATGAAATATGGAATTTTAATTTTGCCAATAATATTGCAAATGGATTGATTCCATATAAAGATTTTAATATGGTAACAATGCCATTTCTTCCAATGATAATTTCTGTATTTTTAAAAATATTTGGACAAGAAGTAATGAGAGTTTTATGTGTATTAATGATTACATACATAGAAATAATGTTGCTTTGCATTTTAGAAAAATTAAAAGTTAAAGATTATATTAAATACTTAAGTTTGATATTTATTTGCTATATTATTAAAGCATATATTACAATAGATTATAATTATTTTATACTTGCAATAGTATTAACAATAATTAATATAGAAATATCGCAATATATAAAAAATAAGAAGATAATATATTTTGATAAAAAAGTAGATTTTATAATAGGATTACTTGCTGGATTTTGTGTGGTTACAAAGCAAAGTACAGGAGCAATTATAGCAATTATAACAATTTTTTATAAAAGTATAGAAATAAGAAGTAAATCAGATTTTATAGAATTTATCAAGGCATTTTTTACAAGATTATTAGGAATGTTTATACCGATCTTTTGCATATTAGCTTATATTTGGTATACAGGAGCTTTTAGAGATTTTATAAGTTATTGTATATTAGGAATAAAAACATTTTGTAACTATAAGCCATATACTGATTTAATAAAAAGTTCAAATTTGAGTATAAAAATTTTAAGTATTTTAGTGCCTGTTATATTAATTAGCTGTTTAGGAATGTATATAATAAAAAACAAAAAAATATTTATTATCTTGTTTGGATATGCTTTAGCAAGTATGGTAGTAATATATCCAATAGCAGACAATATTCACTTTTTAATAGGAATATTTCCGAGTTTTATAATTTTAATATTTTTAATAGATAAGTTAATAAATAAAATTTTAAGAAATGATAAGATAATATACTTTATAGGAAATTTTCTTAAAATAGGAATAGTATTATTTAGCATATTATTATTTTTAAAGTCTGGTAATATATATATAAATTCTAACAAAAACTATGAGTTAAAACATTTTAGATATATAATAATGGATGAAAATTATATAAAATCTATTAAAGAAATAGAAGAATATATAGACTTATCAGAAAAAAAAGTATATATTTTAGATGCAACGGCAGCACTTTATATGATACCAATAGATAGGTATAATAAAAATTATGATTTATTTCTAATTGGAAATTTGGGAAAAGATGGAGAAGAAGGTCAAATTAAAAATATAAAGAAAGATACAGAAAAAGTATATTTAATTATGAATGATAAAAATAGGAGAAATTGGCAAAATCCAGAGAGAGTTAGAAAGTATATAATAAAGAACAAACAAAAAATTGACGAAATAGGAGTTTTTGATGTTTATGAATAAAAAATAGCTTTGTTTTTTATAAAGTGTTAAGTTTTAATAAAAAATATATGTAAAATATATTTATACTTTATAAGGATGAAAAATTAAAATCCATAAGTTAGAGTATGATAATGCAGGGAGGAAGTTTATTTTGAGTAGATTATTAGTTATAGATGGTAACAGTATTTTAAATAGAGCATTTTATGGAATTATGGGAAGTAAAATGTTGATGACAAAAGATGGAAAATATACAAATGCAGTATATGGCTTTTTAGCAATAATGTTTAAAGTATTAGATGATTTGCAACCAGAATATATGGCTGTTGCGTTTGATTTAAAAGAACCAACAGCAAGGCATAAGTTATATGAAGGGTACAAAGCAACTAGAAAGGGAATGCCAAATGAGCTTGCACAGCAAATGCCAATAATAAAAGAGATACTTCGTGCTATGAATATAACAATAATAGAAAAGCCCGGATATGAGGCGGATGATATACTTGGAACATTATCTATAATGGGAGAAAAAGATGGATTAGATGTTACAATTCTTTCAGGTGATAGGGATACATTTCAACTTGCAACAGATAAAGTAACTATTAGAATTCCAAGAACTAAAATGGGAAAAACAGAAGTAGATAACTTTGATAAAAATAAAGTTTTAGAAATATATGGAATAGCTCCTAGAGAATTAATAGAAGTTAAAGGACTTATGGGAGACACATCAGATAATATTCCAGGAGTTCCAGGAGTTGGAGAAAAAACTGCTTTAAGTTTAGTAAAAGAATATAAAACTATTGAAAATTTATATAATAAAATTGAAGCGGGAGAAGACAGTGTAAAAGGAAAATTAAGAGAAAAATTAGTAAATAATAAAGACTTAGCAATGCTTTCAAAAATACTTGGAACAATTAATATAGAAGTACCAATAGAAGAAAAGATAGAAGATTTAAAAGTAAAAGATTGGAATAATGAAAAAGTATATGAGATTTTTAAAGATTTAAATTTTAAACGCTATATAGAAAGATTTAGTTTAGAGGGAGAAATAAATAAAAAGCAAGAAAAAAATATAGAAGAATTATTTACAATAAAAGATTTATCAATGGAAAATAAAAAAGAAATTGATAAATTATTAAAAAAGATAAAAGAAAATAAAAAATTAATATATTTCTTTGAAAAAGAAGATGAAACTAATCAAAATAAAATAATAAAAAAGAAAATAATTTCAATTTCGATATATGAACCAAAGGAAAAAATATCATATTATATAAAAATAAATGATATGAATCAATTTGTTTCTAACTTTAAAGATATTTTTGAAGACAAGGATATAGAAATATATGGATATAAATTAAATGAAGATTTTGTTATGTTAAAAGAACTTGAAATTACGTTAAAAGACTTAAAGTATGATGCGGAAATTGCAGCATATGTACTAAATCCAACTAATAAATATAATTTAGAAGAAATAATAGAAGAATATTTAGAAATAAATATAAATGATTTTATTGAAAATGATCAAAATAAGAATGAAGATTGCAATCAAATTAATTTGTTCGACAATTTAGATAATAATAAAAATGAATTAAATAAAAAAAGATATTCGATTTATGTATATTGTATATATAAATTACAAGAAATAATGAGTGAAAAACTAAAAGAAATTAATAGTTTAGAATTATTTTCTAATATTGAAATGCCACTTGTTAAAGTTTTGGGAGATATGCAATTTAATGGAATGTATGTAGATAAAGAAGAACTAATAGAATTTGGAGATAAATTAAAACAAGGGTTAAATGAATTAACAAATGAAATATATGAATTATGTGGAGAAGAATTTAATATAAATTCTACACAACAATTAGGTGTTATACTATTTGAAAAATTGGAACTCCCTGTATATAAAAAGACTAAAAAAGGATATTCAACAGATGTAGATATATTAGAAAAATTAAAAAATAAGCATCCAGTAATAGAAAAAATATTAGAATATAGAAGTTTAATGAAACTTAATTCTACTTATGTAGAAGGGTTACTTCCATATATTAATGAAAAAACAAAAAGAATACATTCGTATTTTCATCAAACTGTTACAGCAACAGGTAGAATAAGTAGTACAGAGCCGAATTTGCAAAATATTCCAACAAGAATAGAATTTGGAAAAAGACTAAGAAAAGTTTTTAAACCAAAAGAGGGATGTATATATATAGATGCAGATTATTCTCAAATTGAATTAAGAGTTTTGGCACATATATCAGAAGATAAGCATATGTTAGAAGCTTTTAAAAATGATGAAGATATACATGTTCAAGCAGCCTCTAAAGTGCTAGGAATACCAAAAGAAGAAGTAACAAAAGAACAAAGAAGTTCTGCAAAAGCTGTTAACTTTGGAATAGTGTATGGAATAAGTGACTTTGGATTATCTGAACAATTGGGAATATCTAAAAAGAAAGCAAAAGAATATATAGAGCAATATCTAGAAAAATATAGTGGGATTAAAAAATTTATGGATGATATAGTTGAAATTGCAAAGAAACAAGGATATGTAGAAACTTTATTTCATAGACGTAGATATATTCCAGAAATAAATTCAAATAATTATATGGTTCGTAAATTTGGAGAAAGAGTGGCTATGAATACACCAATACAAGGGACAGCAGCAGATATAATGAAAATAGCCATGATAGATGTATATAATAAATTAAAAGAAGAAAACTTAGATGCAAAAATAATTTTACAAGTACATGATGAGTTAATGATAGAATGTAAAAAAGAAGATAAAGAAAAAGTAAAAACTATATTGAAAAATTGTATGGAAAATGCTATAACTTTATTAATACCATTAAAAGTGGAAACATCAGAAGCTGATAATTGGTACGAATGTAAATAAAACAAATGATTTTAAGGGAGAGATAATATTGCCGAAACAATTAAAAAAAATTTTTATAATACTAGTTCTATTAATTGTTATAGCAGTTGTTTTAATAAAAGTAATAAATATACAAAATATTATAATGGAAAAATTATATCCAAAAGAATATTCAGAATATGTGTACACATATTCTGAAGAAAATAATTTAGATCCATTACTTGTTTTTGCAATCATAAAAGCAGAGAGTAATTTTAATACTAATGTTGTTTCAAATAGTAATGCAATGGGGCTTATGCAACTAATGGAGCAAACAGCAGAAGAAGTAATGGTGAATCAAATAGAACAAAATTTTTCAAAAGATATGTTATTTAATCCGGAAGAAAATATAAAAATAGGAACTAAATATTTTTCACGGATTATTACAGAAATATAATAATTATCAAGTAGCACTTGCAGCATATAATGCAGGTATTGGAAATGTAGATGAATGGATACAAAAGGGAATAATACGAAAAGATGGTTCAGATATAGAAAATATACCATATAAAGAAACTAATAATTATGTAAGAAAAATTATTAGAGATTATAAAATTTATCAAGAATTATATTAATAAATTTTAAGTAATTAAAGGAGGAAAAAATATGTCAATTTTAGTAACAGGTGGAGCAGGTTATATAGGGAGTCATACTTGTGTAGAACTATTAAATAAAGGAGAAAAAATAGTAATAGTAGATAATTTTTCTAATAGTAAACCAGAAGTTTTAGAAAAAATTAAAGAAATAACAAATAAAGACTTTAAATTTTATGAAGTAGATTTATTAAATAAAGAAAAATTAGAAAAAGTTTTTGAAGAAAATCCAGACATAGATTCTTGTATACACTTTGCAGGATTAAAAGCTGTTGGAGAATCTGTTGCAAAACCAATAGAATATTATCACAATAATGTTACAGGAACTTTAATATTATTAGACACAATGAGAAAACATGGTTGTAAAAAGATAGTGTTTAGTTCTTCTGCAACAGTATATGGAAATCCAAAAACAGTACCAATTAAAGAAGATTTTCCTTTATCAACAACCAATCCTTATGGAACAACAAAATTAATGATAGAACAAATATTAAAAGATTTATATGTTTCAGATAATGAGTGGAGTGTTATTTTACTTAGATATTTCAATCCAATAGGAGCACATAAAAGTGGAAAATTGGGAGAAAGTCCAAATGGTATTCCAAATAACTTAATGCCATATATTAATCAAGTAGCTTGTGGTAAATTAGATCATCTTAATGTATTTGGTGATGATTATCCTACTAAAGATGGTACTGGGGTAAGAGATTATATACATGTAGTTGATTTAAGTTTAGGGCATTTAAAAGCAATAGATAAAGTAAGAACTATGAAAGGTGTGGAAATATATAACCTGGGTACAGGAAAAGGATATTCTGTATTAGATATAGTTAAAGCTTTTGAAGATGCGACAGGAATAAAAATAAAATATGAAATAACAAACAGAAGACCAGGAGATATTCCAACATGCTATGCAGATCCAACTAAGGCAAAAGAGGAATTAGGATGGGAAGCAACAAAAGACATAAAAGAAATGTGTGAGGATTCTTGGAGATTTACTAAAAATAACACTAATATGTAACAAAAGAGAGGAAAATTTATGGCAAATATATTTGATTATTTAATATGGAGAGGAGATTTAAGTTTTTTAGAAGCACCTTTTAATGAAATTGATAATTTAATATTATCTAG
This sequence comes from Clostridium sp. CAG:571, assembly GCA_000434015.1. Lineage (GTDB taxonomy): Bacteria > Bacillota > Clostridia > TANB77 > CAG-508 > CAG-492. The sequence goes on along the minus strand of HF999506.1, from coordinate 84,357 downwards.
AGTATCATATTTTCCATTTGATAACACAATAGAGGAAAACGAATGTATTACAATAAAAGAAGCATATGAGAAATTTGAAAAACTTGACAAACAAAAAATACATATACTTCAAAAAGAAGATATAGATTTATTTCCAGCATTGGCAAAAAGTGAAAGATTTGCAAATTTAAAATTAAAAAAATATATTAATAAAATAGACATAAAATCAGAAAAGCAATTTTCTGCAATAACAATAATTCTTCCAGATAATACTGCTTATATTTCATATAGAGGAACAGACAATACTTTGGTTGGGTGGAAAGAAGATTTGAATATGAGTTTTATGGATCTAGTTCCATCTCAAATTGATGCAGTAAATTATTTGAATAATTTAGAAAAAGAAATTAAAGGTGATATAAGAGTCGGAGGTCACTCAAAAGGTGGAAATTTAGCTGTTTATGCTGCAGCATTTTGCTTAAAAAAAATCAAAAATAAAATTATTCAAGTATATAATAATGATGGACCAGGTTTTTGCGAAAAAATAATTGAAAGTAACGAATATATTGAAATACTTCCTAAAATACATACTTTTATACCACAATCTTCAGTTGTTGGAAGATTGCTAAATCATGAAGAAAAGTACACTGTGGTAGAAAGCACACAAGTTGGTTTATTGCAACATGATTTATATTCATGGCAAGTATTAGGAGGAAAATTTGTTACATTAGAAGAAGTAACAAATGGAAGTCAAATAGTAGACAAAACTATAAAAGAATGGCTTAAATCAATATCACCAGAAGAAAGAGGGGAATTTTTAGATATTTTGTTTGAAATATTAAATTCAACAGATGCAAAAACTCTTTCTGAGATGAGTAGTAACTGGTTTGCAAGTGCAAAAGCAGTTTTAACAACATATAAAAATTTAGATAGTGAAAATAAAGAAATTATTATAAAAACAATAACGTCATTAATGAATATTGCCAAAAGGAATGTTTTAGCTAGAGATAAAAAACAAAATCCAAAATAGCATGAATAAATAATGAGAATAATATGCAGTGTATTTATTATTAGTATACTTCATATTATTCTTATTTTTTTATAAAGAACTATAAGTCATGTAGATTATAGCAAAGAAATAAACGATATGAAACACAAAAAGTAAATATTATGTTGAGTAAGTTGTTTACAAAGAAATTGATTTATGTAATAATAAAAAAGTGAAAATTTGGATATAAAAATATTAATTTAATATGGAAAGTAGAGGTACTATTTTATGTGGGGAGATATAATAATAGCATTTTTATTAGCTTTTATAACGGCATATGTAATAACACCATATACCATGAGATTAGCAAAAAAAGTTGGAGCAATTGATATTCCGTGTGATAGAAGAATAAATAAAAAACCAATGCCAAGATTAGGAGGAGTAGCAGTAATTTGTGGATTTATAGTATCTGTTATATATTTATTGTTTTCTATGGCAATAGAAGGTGGTTTTGGTTTAATGGAACATGCTATTAAAATAATAGGATTTTTTATAAGTATAGCAATATTAGGAATAGTATGTTTTATAGATGACTGCAAAGATATAAAAGCTATTTATAAATTGTTAGCACAAATAATAGCTGCTATAGTGGTAGTGTTGTGTGGAATAAATATAGAAAACATTGATTTTCCAGCTCTGAACAATATAATACAAACTTATCCATGGATTTCATATGTTTTAACGGTAGTTTGGATAGTAGGAATAACAAATGCAATCAATTTAATAGATGGATTAGATGGATTATCATCAGGAATTACTTTAATATCATGTATATCATTATTGATTGTTTTTACAATAAATGGTTCTCCATTATTATCAATAATATTAATAACGGCGTTAGCTGGAGCAATAACAGGGTTTCTGCCATATAATTTTAATCCTGCAAAAACTTTCATTGGTGATACAGGATCAAATTTCTTAGGATTTTCATTGGCTGTAATATCAATATTAGGAGTTGCTAAAACCTATACTGCAATAGTAATTATTGCACCAATAATAGTGCTTGGATTACCTATTTTTGATACTATTTTTGCTATAATAAGAAGAATATATAAGGGAAAATCATTGAAAGCGGTGTTCATGCCAGATAAAGGTCATTTACATCATAGATTAATGGCAAAAGGATATACACAAAAAGAAGCTGTATTTATATTGTATGGATTGAGTGCAACTCTTGGAGTTTTTACAATAGTTTTATTGGAAAGTGGAATCTGGAAAGCTGTTTCATTTGCATTTATGGTTATAGCAATTGGAGCTATAGGTTATAAAGATATTATAAAGTTAAAAGAAAATAAAAAAAATGGAGGAAACGAATGATGGAAAAATATGATTATTTAATAGTAGGTGCTGGTTTATTTGGAAGTGTTTTTGCATATGAAGCTAATAAACGTGGGAAAAAATGTCTAGTTATTGAAAAAAGAGATCACATTGGAGGAAATGTCTATACAGAAAATATTGAAAACATAAATGTTCATAAGTATGGTGCACATATTTTTCATACCAGTAATAAAGAAATATGGAATTATGTTAATAAATTTGCGGAGTTTAATAGGTATACTAATTCACCAATAGCGAACTATAAAGGAGAAATATATAATATGCCTTTTAATATGAATACTTTTAATAAATTATGGGGAGTAATAACTCCAAATGAAGCAAAGGAAAAAATAGAAGAAGAAAAGAAAACAAGCAATATAAAAGAACCAAAAAATCTAGAGGAACAAGCAATAAAGTTGATAGGAAATACTATATATGAAAAATTAGTAAAAGGATATACTGAAAAGCAATGGGGAAAAAAAGCTAAAGAATTACCTACATTTATAATTAAAAGATTACCGGTTAGATTTACATATGATAATAATTATTTTAATGATGTATATCAAGGAATACCAGTTGGGGGATATACCAAAATAGTTGAAAAAATGTTAGATGGAATAGAAATAAAATTAAATTGTGACTTTTTTAAAGAAAAAGATTATTTTGAGGGAATAGCAGATAAAATTATTTTTACAGGAATGATAGATCAATATTATAATTATAGATTTGGCGAATTAGAGTATAGAAGTTTAAGATTTGAAAATGAAATATTAGATCAAGAAAATTATCAAGGAAATGCAGTAGTAAATTATACAGATTTTGAAACTCCATTTACGAGAATAATAGAACATAAACATTTTGAATTTGGAAATCAATCCAAAACTGTTATAACACGTGAATATCCAGAAAAATGGTCAAGAGATAAAGAACCATATTATCCAATAAATAATGATAAAAATAATGTATTATATGAGAAATATAAAAGTATTGCTGAGAAAGAAAAAAAAGTGATATTTGGGGGAAGATTAGGTCAATATCAATATTATGATATGCATAGAGTAATTGAAGAAGCTTTAAAATGTTTGAAAAAAGAGAAATTATATTAATGTAAGTTGAAAATTTTTATACAAGAGGAGAAAAATAAATTATGAAAACAAAGATGAGAATTATGACTATAACTAATGATCAAAGTTTTAATGCAGGACCAAAAGCACCACGAGATATTATTAGCATATTAAAAAAAGAGTATGATGTTAAAGAAGTGTATTTAGTACAAACCAATAGTTTTATAAAAAAAATAATATATAGAATCAAAATGTTTAATAACATGGTAAAAAGTAAAAAAAATGACGAGGTTTTGGTTTTACAATTTCCAATGTATGAGAATAGTAAAATTTTAAATAAATTTTTTATGTTTTCATTAAAAAGAGTAAATAGGGATAAAACAGTTATTTTAATCCATGATTTAGAAGGTTTGAGAAACAAAAATGAAAATCTAAATAAACAAGATATAGAAAGATTAAATATGGCCAAGTATGTAATTGCACACAATGAAAAGATGAAAAAATATTTGATTGATGAGGGAGTAGAATCAAAAATCTATACATTGAAGTTATTTGACTATTTGTGCAAAGATGAAGAAAAAGAAAATGCAGAAAATAGTGAAGCAATAATATATGCAGGTAACTTAGTACAAGCTAAAAGCCCTTTTATTTATCAACTAGATGAAAAAAAGATGAATTTTAAAATGAATTTATATGGAATAGGGCTAGATAAAGGTGTAGTAAATAACCAGATAAGTTATAAAGGAAAGTTTCAACCAGATGAGTTACCGAACAAGTTGGTTGGAAAACTAGGATTGATTTGGGATGGAAATTATGATGAATCAGATCAAAATGAAGGGATGAAAAGATACACAAAATATAACAATCCTCATAAGCTATCATGTTATTTAGCGTCAGGAGTTCCTGTAATAGCATGGGAAAAAGCAGCAATAGCAGATTTTATCAATGAAAACAATATAGGATATACAATAAATTCTATATATGATATAAATAATATATCAATATTAGATTGGAATAAAAAATTAGAAAATGTTAAAGTTATTAGCAAAAATGTTAGAAGTGGATATTATACTAAGAAAATTTTCGAAGATATTGTTAAAGATATGAAAGGAGAATAATGAACAAAAATAGTGTATCAAAAAATTATGTTTACAATTTAATATATCAAATATTATTGATATTTTTACCGTTAATAACAACACCATATGTTTCTAGAGTATTAGGGGCAGAAAATATAGGTATATATCGGATATACTCTATCTATTGTTACGTATTTTATTTTGTTTGGATCTTTAGGAATATCAATGTATGCTCAGAGAGAAATTGCTTATGTACAAGATACTATAAAAGATAGAAGTAAAATATTTTGGGAAATAATATTTTTTAGAGCAATTACAATGACAGTATCAATAATAATATTTTTCTGTACTTTTGTTAATGGAAATAATGATTATAAAACTTACTATTTAATATTTTCCTTAGAATTAATTAGTAACTGTTTTGATATAACCTGGTTCTTTCAAGGGTTAGAAGACTTTAAAAAAACTGTTACAAGAAATATTATTGTAAAATTGATATCAATTTTATTGATTTTTATGTTAGTAAAAACTTCAAATGATTTAAATATGTACATTTTAATATATGTTATTTCAAATTTGATTGGAAACTTATCATTATGGTTTTATCTTCCAAAAAATATTCAAAAAATTAAGATGAAAGATTTAAATATTATACGACATTTGAAGCCAACTATATGGTTATTTATACCTCAAATATCAATGCAAATATATACAGTAATGGATAAAACAATGCTGGGTATCATAATACAGAACAAGGCAGAAGTTGGATATTATGAACAGGCACAGAAAATAGTGAAATTATGTCTTACAATTGTAACATCATTAGGAACTGTAATGGTACCAAGAATGGCAAATACTTTTATAAAAGGTGAAAAAGATAAAATGAATGAATATATGTTAAAATCATTTAAATTTGTTTATTTTATATCAATTCCAACTTTTATAGGAGTAAATTTAATTGCAAAGCAATTTGTGCCAATATTCTTTGGAGATGGATATGAAAAAGTGAGTGTTTTAATTAATGTTATAAGCCCTATAATAATTATTATAGGACTTAGTAATATTATTGGAATGCAATATTTATTACCTGCTAAGAAGCAAAAGGAGTTTACAATATCAGTGACAGTTGGAGCAATAATAAATTTTATGCTTAATATATTTTGTATAAGAAGAAGTGGAGCGATAGGTGCTTCAATAGCAACAGTGATTGCAGAGTTAACTATAACAATTATACAGTTATATTGCATTAAAGAGGATTTTAAAATATTAGAATTCATTAAAATTGCCAAGAATAATTCTATTGCAGGAGTAGGAATGATAATACCAGTTATTTTAGTAAAAATAATTCCTATGAATGAGTATCTTTCCATTTTATTACAAATAGTAATAGGAGTAGTAATTTATTTTATAATACTAATGTTATTAAAAGATGAATTTGTAAATGTAATTAATGAAAAAATAATAAAAAGGGGCTTTAATTATTATGATAGAAAAGATAAAAAATGTTAATATTAAAAGAATTTGTATAGTATTTATTCTAATTCAACCAATATTAGATATAGTAACATCTATACTTGTCAGACATATAAATAGTATATTTACAATTGGAATATTTATAAGATCAATATTTATGATTTTTGTAGTAATGTATGGAATTCTTATTTCAGCACCAAAAGAAAGAAAAAAAATTTTAATATACTATGGAGTATTAGCTTTATATTTAGTAATATTTATAGCAACAATGTGTATAACAAATGGGAAAAATATGATATTTACACAAATTAAAGGTGCTATAAAGTGTTTTTATTTACCAATAATATTAGTAGCACTGTTTACAATATTTACTAAAAAAAATATAAAAATAAATAGTAATATATATATATATACATTGTTAATATACTGTTTTAGTATATTTATAACTAAGATATTAGGAATTGCCTACCCAACGTATAGTATTGGACTTAATGTGGGAACAACAGGATTATTTTTTGCTGCAAATGAAATTGGAATTATATTAGGAATATTAGCAGTTATACTGTTTAGAGAGTTATTTATGAAAAAAGTTGAAAACAAAAGGAACTTTATATTATATATTGTTACATTGTTTTTATACATATATTCAATATTGGAAATGGGAACCAAAGTGCCAATTTTAGCATTTTTAGGAATATTATGTGTAACTATAATTATGTGTATAGTAAATGCTATAAAAATAAATAAAAAAATATTTATGAAAAAGATATTGGGAATATTAGGAATACTAATATTTATAGTATTAATATTGCCATATACAGCTGTAGGTATTAATATAAATAGGAATTATGGAATAAATACAGATTTGTTATCAAGGATTAAAATAAATGGTAAAGAAATAGAAAATAAAAGTAATACAGAAAAAATTTTCAATAATAAAGAAGAAGTAACAACCGCCGCTCTAAGTGGCAGAAATTTATTCTTAAGAAATAATATGAATGAATTTACAGAAGGAAAAGGAGCTAATAAATTATTTGGAATTGGATATGTAGATATTAACTCAAAAGGTACAGTAGAGAGAAAAACAGTAGAAATTGATTATTGTGATATACTATTTATGCAAGGAATTGCAGGATTTATATTATTTTGGCTCCCAATAGCTTACATTATATTTTATATAATAAAATATACCATAAAAAATATAAAATATAATATTTTGGATGTAGAAATAATTTCAAAATATATAATTATAGGTCTTGCTTTTTGTGTAGCAATGTTTGCAGGACATACATTAGTTGCTCCAGCAGTTTCTATATATATAGCATTAGCTGTGGTTAAACTATACATGGACTTAAAAGAAAATTGTAAATTAAAATTATAGTCAGAAAATTAAAAAAAGAGGTTTCAATAATGAAAAGAATTGTGGTTTTAGCATTACATTTAGGAACTGGTGGAATCGAAAATGTTATTGCGTCAATGTCAAATATTTTGACTGAAAATTATAAAGTTAAAATTATTTCAACGTATAAAGTAAATGAAATTCCAGCATTTAAATTAAATAATAATATTGAAATAGAATATTTATTAAATTGTGGACCAAATAAAAAGGAATTGTTAAAGGCTATAAAACATAAAAAGATAGTAAATATATTTAAACAAGGGGTAAAAAGTTTAAAAATTTTATTTTTAAAAAGATATCTAATGATAAAAGCAATAAAAAATATTGATGCTGAATTTGTAATTTCTACAAGAATAATTCATAATAAGTGGTTAGGAAAGTATGGAAATAAAAAAACAATTAAGATAGCTCAAGAACATAATTATCATAATAACAATAATAAATATATAAGAAAAGTTGTAAAATCTGTAAAAAATATAGACTATTTTATGCCAACTTCAAAGGAACTTTGTGAATTTTATAAAACAAGATTAATAAATAAAAAAACAAAAGTTGTATATATACAAAATTCATTAGAACGCTTTTCTGATAAAGTATCAAACTTAAAAAGTAAAAATATACTATCAATAGGAAGATTATCTTCAGAAAAGGGATATGTTGATTTAATAGAGATTTATAAGATGGTTAGTAAAATACATGATGATTGGAAATTGAGAATTGTTGGAGATGGATTACAAAGAGAAGAGCTGGAAAATAAAATTAAAGAATTAAAGCTAGAAGAAAAAGTTATATTAACAGGTTTTAAAAATAAAGATGAACTGGATGAAATATTTATGGATTCATCAATATATGTTATGACATCGTATACAGAATCTTTTGGATTAGTTTTAATAGAAGCAGAAAACTATGGAATACCTTTATTAGTTTTTGATACGGCTAGAGGAGCTTTGGAAATAGTAGAAGAGGGGAAAAATGGCTTTTTTGTAAAAAACCGTAGTAAAAAAGAAATGGCTAATAAAATAAATAAATTAATTGAAAATTATAATTTAAGATGTAAAATTGGTGCTCAAGGAAGAATTTGTTCGGAAACGTTTAAAAAAGAAATTGTTGCTGAAAAGTGGTACAAATTTATAGAATCAGCAAAAAAACAAATATAAGTAGAAAGGAATAAAAAGATGAAAATTTCTGTGATTATGCCAACATATAATGACTGCAAAAGTATTGAAGAAACATTAGATTCATTAAAAAATCAAACATACAAAAATTGGGAATTAGTTATTGTTGATGATGGATCAATTGATGATACTAAAAAAGTGATTAATAGATATATAGAGAATAATAATTTAAATAAAAAGATAAAATATATTTATCAAGAAAATGGAGATCAATTGAATGCTATACTGAATGGTATGAATTATCTTTCTGGAGATTATATATACTTATTACACTCAGATGATTTATTAGCATCTAATGAAGTTTTCGAAAAGTGTGTAAAATGTATGGAGAAGCATCCTGAATATGATGCTATAACAGCGGATTTAATCATAATTGATGAACAAAGCAATGAAAAAAAAATTCAAAAATTAAAAAAATATAAAAAGAAAGATTATATATTAGCAATACAAGAACTTTGGCTTGGTAGAAACCTATATGTGGATTTTGCATTTCATAGAGCAGAATCGTTTTTTAATCAAGTAAAAAATAATTATGTGATTTGGAATACACCATATTGGATTGACTTTAATCAATCGAAACCGGAAATGCTAAATATAGGAAAAGTTGATTTTAACATATTAAAATATAGAGTACATCAAGGAAATTATGTAAATAATTATAAAGGAAAGTTAAATGTTATAAATGGTGAATTAAGAACTTTAACTAGTTTAATGAAATTTTATGATATACCATGTTATCAGTTACAATATTATATATTTAGAACATTTAATAAATTAAATTTATTTTCAATATATAGACCGATATATAAAAACAAGTGTCAAGCTCATAGAGGTAATGTAGTTGAATTTGTTATAAAAAAGAGGTTTGGAGAGCAATATATAGAAAACAGATTTTTAAAGGTCTTAGTTGATTTTTATAAAAATGATAATAATAGAACTATAAAGATAGAAGAGGAAATAGATCAGAAAGTAGTTTATGAAGGAAAAGACAATGCAAAATTTAATAATGCTCTATTAGAGAATAAATTAAATAATATATATACATATATATTAAATGAAATGGAAATTGGATTTAATAAAGTAGTAGTAAAGGATAATATGGAAAAAGAAAAAATAGAGAAAATACTTAGATTTTTATGTATAAATTATTTTGTAGATGTAATAGTAGAAGAAAATAATTAAAATATGATGTGTGAAAAGAAGTGAGGAGAGAATATATGTCAATACCAAAAAAAATACATTACATCTGGGTAGGAAATAACAAAAAAACAAAAGATGTTAAATATTGTATTAATACTTGGAAAAAAAAATTTAAAAATTTTGAAATAATAGAGTGGAATGAAGAGAATTTTGATATAAATTTAAATCAATATACTAAAAATGCATATGAAGCGAAAAAATGGGCCTTTGTTAGCGATTATATAAGATTATATGCTTTGTATACAATGGGGGGGGTATATTTAGATACAGATGTTGTAGCAGTAAGAAATATAGAAGATTTGTTAAATGATAGAGCTTTTATAGGATTTGAAAATAAGGAATTTATTTCAGCTGCTGTAATGGGGGCTGAAAAAGAACATCCGTTGATCAAGAAAATGTTAGATAAGTATAATAGTGTTGAAAAAAAAGAGTTTGGATTTGAAGATAATAATTCTTTATTAGTTACTGATATTTTAAAGAATGAATATAAGTTACAACTGAATAATGCAGAGCAATATCTAGATGATGGAATACATATATATAATGATAGAATATTATCAAATCCATCAGGAGATTCAAAGACTATTCATGTTTTTACTGGTACATGGCTTGAACGGAGGTAGTAATTTTAAAAGAAAAATATGCCAAAAAATAAAATATAAATTAAATTCTCCGCGAAAGGCAGAATTATATGAAAAAATATTTGGAAAGTAAAAATTAGAAGGTGGAATAATAAATGATACAATATATAAAAAAAGCAGTATTAATTGTAATAGCAATAATTGCATCAATAGGTATACAGTTAAATATAAATATGGATATTTGTATTTGGAACAGATTTTCAGGAAATTACATGATATCATTAATTTTATGTTTTTTTATTTTTGAGGCGCTAGAGAAAGTATCAAAATTAAAAGATAAAAGAGTACATTTTTTTGCTGGAATAATTGCACTTGTTTTTTCTGTTATAGAAGTATTGGGGTTTTATTTAGAGAATTATAATCAACTACATTTTGTAAAAGTGTCCATAATTAAGGGAATAGCTTATTATATATGCTTTTATATAGCAATAACAATTTTGTTTAGTAAAATTAAGAAAAATGCTAATAAAGCAGAAAGAGTACACAGAGAAGCTAAATCTCAAAAAAATATTAAACTGTTTTTTGGCAGTTGGGGAGTTATTTTTATATGTTGGATTCCATACTTTATAAAGTACTTTCCAGGAATAATGACGCCAGATTCTATTTTGCAAGCAGGACAAGCTATAGCATATGGGCTGAATTCGCATCATCCGATGTTTCATACGTTAATAATAAAGCTAGCATTAAACATAGGAAATATAATAAAAGACTATAATATGGGAGTAGCAATATATTCAATTATGCAAATGCTAATAATGTCTTCGATTTTTGCGTATGCTATTACATATATTGATAGTAGACAAACTTCAAAGGTGTTTTCTATATTATCATTAGTATACTTTGCCATTTATCCAGTTTTTGGAGTATATAGTATAACAATGTGGAAAGATATATTATTTGGAGGAGTGGTATTAATATATGCTATCAGGATTTTTGAATTAATATGTAACACGGAAGAAAATATTAATTCTATTAAAAGTAATATAATATTAGCAACTATTATATTATTAATTTCATTATTAAGAAATAATGGAATTTATACTATAATATTATCGTTTCCAATTATGTTGATAATATTTAGAAAATATTGGAAAAAAATTTTGGCGATTTATTTAATACCAATTATATTATATTTTGTCTTTAATTCATATTGTTTCAATGTATTAAATGCAGGAAAAGGAAATATAGCAGAAGCTTTTTCTGTTCCAATGCAGCAATTTGCTAGAGTAGTTAAATATCATAAAGATGAACTACCAGAAGAGGATAAGAATAAAATTAATCAATATATACCAGTAGCAGATGCAGATAGTTTATATGATGCGAGAATTTCTGATCCAATAAAAAATAATTTTAATTCAGAAAATTTTAAACAAAATAAGTTGGAGTTTTTTAAATTATGGCTTAAGCTATTAAAAAAATATCCAAAAGAATATGTAGAAGCTTTTTTATATAATTCTTATGGATATTGGTATCCAGATACAACATATTGGATAATTGCTACTGAAATAACTAATAATGATTTTGGAATAACTCAATCAGGAATAAAAAATATCATATTATTAGATAAATTATTAGAACATAGAAATATACCTATTATTTCTATGGCTTATAGTATAGGCTTTATATTTTTTATTATTTTATTTATCATTGGTTATTTAATATATATAAAAGAGTATAAGATAATAGCTATATTTATACAAATATTAGCATTATGGTTAACAACATTGGCATCTCCGGTATATTGTGAGTACAGATATATGTTTAGTTTCTTCACTTGCATACCAATTATGATTTTAACAATCCTGGGAAGAAAAAATAATAAGAAAGGGAAAAATTCAAATGGAAAAAATAGCAGTATTAATACCTTGTTATAATGAAAGTAAAACGATAAAAAAAGTAATTGAAGATTTTAAAAGAGAATTACCAGAAGCAATAATATATGTATATGATAATAACTCAAAAGATGGTACTGATAAAATAGCTAAAAAGGCTGGAGCAATAGTTAGGTATGAAAGAAAACAGGGTAAAGGAAATGTTATTAGAAGTATGTTTAGAGATATTAATGCAGAGTGCTATATAATGATTGATGGTGACGATACATATCCTGCCGAATATGCAAGAAAAATGTGTGATTTGGTTTTAAAAAATGGGTCAGATATGGTTATAGGAGATAGACTGTCATCAACTTATTTTACAGAAAACAAAAGACCGTTTCATAACATTGGAAATGTAATAGTTAGAAAATTAATTAATATGATATATAAAAGTGATATAAGAGATGTAATGACTGGATATAGAGCATTTAGTTATCAGTTTGTAAAAACTTTTCCTGTTTTATCAAAAGGTTTTGAAATTGAAACAGAAATGACTATTCATACATTAGATAAAAATATGTTAGTAGATAATGTAGTAATTGAATATAGAGATAGACCTGAAGGAAGTAAATCTAAATTAAATACATATTCTGATGGTGTAAAAGTAATAAAAACAATTATAACACTATATAAAAATTATAAACCATTTTCATTTTTTTCGGTAGTATCAATTATATTATTTATAATGGGAACAGTATTTTTATTACCAGTAATAATTGAATATTTTAAAACTGGGTTAGTTCTTAAGATGCCGTCTTTTTTAACAAGTGTATTTTTATTTATATGTGGAATACAATCATTTTTTGGTGGACTAATATTGGAAAATATGGTGAAAAAGGGTAGACAGGACTTTGAAATAAAATTAAATGAATATAAAGATAAATTTTATGAATTAAAAAATAATTAAAAATAATATATTATTAAAATAATAAATAGAAAAGAACACATAAAATTATGAACAAAATAGTTAAAACAACAAAAAAATTAGCAGTCAAACCTTGACTTTGCTAATTTTTTTTTATATACTATCACAAGTGGCCAATCATTCTTATGTAAATATATTTTTTACTTAAAAAGCAAGACAAAATTTTATAAAAGTAAAAGTTTTGGACTTTCTAAAAAGAAACTTTGACCTAAAAAAGAATAACTTAAGGAGGAATAAAAGTATTATGAGTAAAAAAGAATTTAAAGCAGAATCAAAAAGATTAATGGATTTAATGATTAATTCAATTTATACTAACAAGGAGATTTTTTTAAGAGAACTTATATCAAATGCAAGTGACGCACTAGATAAGTTACATTATCGTTCATTAACAGATAAAAAGTTAAATGTTAATGTAGATGATTTAGAAATAAAAATAGAATTAAATAAAGAAGATAGAACATTAACAATAGAAGATAATGGACTTCGGAATGACAAAACAAGAGTTAGAAGAAAATTTAGGAACAATTGCTAAAAGTGGTTCACTAAAATTCAAAGAAGAAAATGATAAAAAAGAAGATATTAATATAATAGGACAATTTGGTGTAGGATTTTATTCTTGTTTTATGGTAAGTAGCAAAGTAAAGGTAATTAGTAAATCTGTAGATTCAAACGAAAGTTATATGTGGGAATCTGAAGGAATAGATGGATATACAATAGAGCCATGTCAAAAAGAAAATAGAGGAACAACAATAATATTAAAATTAAAAGAAGATACAGAAGACGAAAAATATAGTAGATTTTTAGAGGAATACGTAATACAAGAATTAATAAAAAAATATTCAGATTATATACGTTATCCAATAAAAATGGAGGTAGAACATCAAAGAAAACAAGAAGGAAAAGAAGATAAATTAGAGACAGTTAAAGAATTAGAAACAATAAATAGTATGATTCCATTATGGAAAAGACCAAAAAAGGATATAAAACAAGAAGAATATAATTCATTTTATATAGATAAATTTCATGATTATGAAAATCCTCTAAAAGTAATACATACAAAAGTAGAAGGTGGATGTTCTTATAGTGCAATTTTATATATTCCTTCTCATCTTCCTTTTGACTATTATACAAGTGATTATGAAAAAGGTTTACAACTATATTCTAATGGTGTATTGATAATGGAAAAATGTGAAGAACTATTGCCAGATTATTTTGGATTTGTAAAAGGACTAGTAGATAGTGAAGATTTATCTTTAAATATATCAAGAGAAATATTACAACAAGATAGACAACTAAAAACAATAGCAAAAAATATCGAATCAAAAATAAAATCAGAATTACAATCAATGCTTGCTAATAATCGTGAAGAATATGAGAAATTTTTTGATATATTTGGTGTTCAATTAAAATTTGGAACATACAATGACTATGGAATGAATAAAGAATTATTACAGGATTTACTATTATTTCATTCATCAGATGAAGGAAAATATGTATCTTTAAAAGAATATATTGAAACTGCAAAAGAAGGACAAGATTCTATTTATTATGCTTGTGGAGAAACAATAGATAAAATTGAAATGCTACCACAAGTAGAAAAAGTAAAAGACAAAGGATATAAGATTTTATATTTAACAGATAATGTAGATGAATTTGTATTACAAGTAGTAATGGAATATGAGGGTAAAAAATTTGTTAATGTATGTGCAGACAATTTAAATTTAGATACAGAAGAAGAAAAAGAAGAACTAAAGAAAATTAATGAAGAAAATAAAGATATGTTTAGTTTTATGAAAGAGGCATTAAAAGATTCTGTACAAGATATAAGATTTACACATAGATTAAAAAATCATCCTGTTTGTTTAACAAGTGAAGGTGCTATTTCTATAGAAATGGAAAAAGTAATGAAACAAATGCCAAACAATCAGAATATAAAAGCTCAAACTATTTTAGAGATAAATGCAGATCATGAAATTACAAAAAAATTAAAAGAACTATATAAAAACGATAAAGAAGAGCTAAAAAAATATACAAAAATAATATATGCAGGAGCTAGATTAATAGAAGGGCTTGCAATAGATAATCCAACAGAAATTAGTAATTTAACATGTGAAATTTTAGCAAAATAGAGAAATGACTGTTTAAAAAGGAACTAAACTACTTGATATATGACTGTTTATGAAAAATAGAAGATATTAATATTAAGTAAAAAATAAAAAATATAATAAAAAAGTATAAAGACAAGAAAGTGATTTTTTCTTGTCTTTATTTTGACACAACACAAAGTTATGTTGACTTTGTACTGCAAAACTGATATAATTTATTTGGCTTTTTGTGTGCCAAGAGCAATATAGTATAACAAAATTCCGTATTATATTTGCTAAACTAAGTGAATTTAGAAAGGATACTACAAATGGCAAAAGTTTTTGTAGGAGCAACAATAGCACTTATTGCTGCAGGAGCTATTCTCATAGGTTTTGCGACTTTGAAGGTGTCTTCAGATTTTGATGACGCTTTTTTGTCTGAAAAAGACTAAGTGAAATAGCAACTAAAGGAAACCACTATAAGATTGTAGAAATTTATATTTTTATTAATCTTATGGTGGCTTTTTATATTTAGAATATATATAATGAAAAATAAAATATAAAAAGTAAATGTATTTTTATAAAAGACATATAATTGCATAAAATATATAAATGTGTTTGACTTTTAATTTATTTTATTATAATCTTTTTATATAAAAAAATTATAATAAAAATGTAAATAATAAAATTTTATATAGAAATTAAATAAAATTTTTTATATAAAAATATTAAAATTAGTATAAAAACAGGAGTTAGTGTTTAATATGAAAACAGGAAAGCATTTAGGGAAAAAATCTAAAAAGGTTAGTATAGTTTTTTTTATTAGAATAATTTTATTTGTAATTGCAGTTTTGTGTGTTATAAATATTACAAAATGGGTTTGCGAAAACCAAAAAAATAAAAATATATTAAGTGATATAAACAAAAATGTAAAATTAGAAAATACTTTAGACATACAAGGTATAGAAGTAGAAAAATATTCTGTGGATTTCAGAAATTTAAAAGATAAAAATCAAGATATAGTTGGGTGGATTAAAGTTAAAGGAACAGCTATAGAATATCCGGTGGTAAAAGGAGCAGATAATTCATTTTATTTAACACATAGTTTAGATAAAAGTTATAATTCTGCTGGTTGGATTTTTGCAGATTATAAAAATAAATTAGATGGAAATGATAAAAATATAGTAATATATGGGCATAATAGAAGAGATGGAACGATGTTTGGAAGCTTACAAAATGTTTTAAAAGAGGAATGGTATAATAATAAAGAAAATCAATATATCACATTTGAAAAAGAAAACGAAACTGAGATTTATCAAGTATTTTCTGTATATCAAATTGAAGTTGAGGATTATTATATAAAAACTTCATTCGATACAGAAGGAAAATTTGAAGAATTTATAAATACTATTAAATCCAGAAGTATTAATAATTTTGAAACAGATGTTAAAACAGATGATAATATTCTTACATTATCAACATGTGCAAATAATAATAAATATAGAGTAGTATTACATGCTAAAAAAGTAAATAATTAATATATAAATTTTGCTTTTTATTGTTACTAAAAAATAAAAAGAAAGGTGTTAGAAAATGTTAAACGAAATACCAAATTTTTTATACGAATTACTAATCAAACAGTATGGTGAAAAGTTAACGAATAGTATAATTGAAGGATATTCAACCAAAAGACCATTAACTATAAGAATAAATAAAATAAAAACAGATTGTGATAAAATAAAAAATATTCTTAATGCAAATAATATAAAATATAAAGAAGTATCTTTTTATAAAGATGCACTAATTATAGAAAATTATAATAAAAAAGATTTTGAAAATTTGGATATATACGAAAATGGAGAAATTTATTTTCAAAGTTTATCTTCTATGTTACCACCAATAATATTAAACCCAAAAGAAGGAGAAAATATATTAGATATGGCAGCAGCACCAGGTGGAAAAACTACACAAATGGCAGCTATTTCTGAAAATAAAGCATTAATAACAGCTTGCGAAAAAAATAAAATTAGATCTGAAAGACTAAAATATAATATAAAAAAGCAAGGTGCTAATGCAAATATATTAGTAGAAGATGCTAGAAAGCTAAATGACTATTTTATTTTTGATAAAATTTTATTAGATGCACCTTGTAGTGGAAGTGGAACTATAAACTTAGATGATAAAAATTTTAATAAATTTTTTACACAAGATTTAGTTAATAGATCTGTAAAAGTGCAACAAGAGTTGTTAAAAAAAGCATTAAAAATTGTAAGAGCTGGAAGTGAAATTGTATATTCAACATGTTCTATTTTAAAAAAAGAAAATGAAGATAATTTACAAAAGTTAATTAATGATAAAAAAATAGAAATTATTCCTATAAATCAGGATATATTAGATAATTTACCATTATTACCAGTAAGTATAAAAGGAACAATGTGTGTATGTCCGAATGAGTTATATGAAGGTTTTTTTGTTGCAAAAATAAGAAAAATTTAAAATAAAAAGGAGCACACCTATGAAAAAGATTGATTTAAAGCAAAAATATGAAATTTTAGATAAGTTATTTAGCAATATGAATGAAGACCATATAGGAGAATTTTCAGCTCAATGTTCTTATTATACAATATTATCATTTATTCCATTTATAATTTTATTAATAACAATGATTCAATATACAAGTATAGAACAACAAGCAATATTTGATGCAATTTCTAAAATAATACCATCTAGTATGAATGATATGGTAGTTGGTATTGTTAGAGAAGTATATTCAAAGTCAATAGGTACAATTTCTATATCTATTATATTTACATTATGGTCGGCTGGAAAAGGATTATATGCACTTGCAAAAGGCTTACAGTCTGTTTATAAAACAAAAGGTGAAAATAGACTGGATTTTATATATTTAAGATTAAAATCATTAGTAGAAACAATAATATTTATTTTCTTAATAGCTGTACGGATTAACATTATTAGTGTTTGGAAATAGTTTAGTTTCTATTATTAAAAATTATTTTGGCGGATTTGAAAATTTTAGTACATTTTCGGCGATAATAACAGAATTTATATTTATATTTGCAACATTTATTGTATTTTTGTTATTATATAAATTTATGCCAAAACATAAAGTTACATTTAGAAGTCAATTTTATGGAGCTTTATTTGGGGCGATAGCACTTAATGTTGTTTCTTTTATATTTTCTAAATATTTAGATATTTTTAAAGGTTTTTCAATAACATATGGAAGTTTAACAACATTAATGTTAGTAATGATGTGGACATATTCGTGTTTTTATACACTTTTTTTAGGTGCAGAACTAAATAAATTGGCAAGTTTAAAAAAAGAGATAAAAAAATAAAATTAGTGGAAGTGATACAAATGATACAGCTTTTTTATATAAAGAAAAAAGTAAAACAGATGAAAAATAGTGATAAGGAGTTACAAGAAAGATATAAAAATATATCAAAATATTCAAAAGAAAAAGTTTTAAAAGAATATAAAACAAGGGAAGATGGATTAACACGAAAAGAATATCAGGAAAGATATGAAAATAATGGACCAAATGTTGTTGTAAAAAATGAAAAAAAGAGTTGGTTTTCATTTTTTATAAAATCATTTAATGATAAATTTATTTATATATTACTTTTATTAGCATTAATAGATTTTTTCCTTCAAGACAAATTGGGAACATTAATTATAATAGGAATAGCGGTGGCAAGTGCAATGATTAAATTTTTTCAAGATTATTCATCGTATAAATTTAATCAAAAACTAAAAGCTCAGATATATTCTAGTACTAATGTTGTAAGAAATGGAAAACAAAAAGAAATAAGAGTGGAAAATGTTGTTATTGGTGATATTATAAAATTAAATGCAGGCTCAATAATTCCGGCAGATGTAATAGTAATAGAAAATAAAGATTTATTTTTAAATCAATCTGTTTTTACAGGAGAAAGTGTTTTAGTAGAAAAAACAAATACTTCAAATGATTCAAGTGATATTTTTGATATTAGCAATATTTGTTTAATGGGAGCAAGTGTTGTAAGTGGAAGTGCTACGGCAATTGTTATATCTACTGGATTTGATACATATTTAGGAAGAATGAGCAAAGAGTTAGATAACAAAAAAGAAATAACAAATTTTGAAAGAGGTATGGATAATATTACTAAACTCTTAATAAAATATATGGTTGTTGTTTCAATAGCTGTATTTGTAATTTATGCATTTATACGACACGATTTTATAGAAGCTTTGCTATTTGCATTATCTGTAGCAGTTGGAATAACTCCTAGTATGTTACCAATGATAGTAAATGTTAATTTAACAAAAGGTAGTAAGACACTTGCTAAAAAGAAAACCTTGGTAAAAAATATACAATCTATACAAAATTTAGGGTCTATAGATATTTTGTGTACAGATAAAACAGGAACACTGACAAAAGATAAAATAACATTACAAAAATATATAAATGTCTTAGGTGAAGAAGATTTAGAAATTTTACAATATGCATATTTAAATAGTTATTATGGAACTGGAATAAAAAATTTAGTAGATAAAGCTGTTATTGCATATGGAAATGAACATAAAATAAAAGAAGTATTAAAAGAATATGAAAAAATAGATGAAGTTCCTTTTGATTATGAAAGAAAACGTATGAGTGTGGTAGTAAAAAATGAAGAAGGTTATATAATGATAACAAAAGGAGCAATAGAAGAAGTTTTAAAATGTTGTGAAAATGTAAAATATAAAGAAGAAATAAGACCATTAACAGACAAGTTAATAAAACAAATTCAAATAAATGCTAATAATTTATCTAATATGGGGATGCAAGTTATAGCATTAGCATCAAAAAAAGAATATAGTGGAATTAATGTATTTGGCAGTAAAGATGAAGAGAAAATGACATTTATAGGATATGTGGCTTTTTTAGATCCACCTAAAAAAGAAGTTAAGAAAACATTAAATGAATTACGTAAAATAGGTGTTAATACCAAAATATTAACAGGAGACAATGCATATGCAACTAAAAATATTTGTAATATAGTAGGATTAAATTCTGAAAATATATTAACAGGAAAAGATATTGATTCTATGACTGATGAAGAATTATCTAAAAAAGTAGAAGAGGTTGATGTTTTTGCGAGAATGAATCCTTTACAAAAAGAAAGAGTAGTTAAAATATATAAAAATAATGGACATGTAGTAGGATATATGGGGGATGGAGTAAATGATTCTCCTTCACTACATATTGCAGATGTAGGAATATGTGTAGATTCTGCGACTGATATAGCAAAAGAGGCAAGTGATATTATATTATTAGAAAAAAGTTTACAAGTAGTTTATGATGGAGTAATAGAGGGCAGAAAAGTATATGGTAATATAATAAAGTATATGAAAATGGCATTAAGTTCAGATTTTGGGGATGTATTTAGTATATTAATTGCAAGCATATTTTTACCGTTTTTACCATTGCTTCCAATACAGATGCTAATACAAGATTTTTTATATGATATATCTCAAATTGCTATACCATATGATGATGTAGATAAAGAGTTTTTGGAAAAACCACGAAAATGGGATACAAAAGATTTAGGAAAGTTTATGAATGTTATGGGAATAACTAGTTCTATAACAGATATGATTGCTTTTATAGTATTTTGGTTTGTATTTGGCTATAATAGTGTAGAAAAACAAGCATGGTTTCAAACAGCATGGTTTGTTGAATGTTTAATTAGTGAAACAATGATAATACATTATGTTAGAACATCAAAAATTCCATTTATAGAATCAAGAGCAAATAAGTTCTTAACAATATCTACATTAATAACAATATTAGGAACAATAATAACGCCAATAATACTTCATAATGTATCAACATTTAATTTTGTAATATTACCTGTAAAATATTATTTATTTGTAATTGTTTTATTAGTAATTTATACTATTTTAGTACAATTTATAAAGAAAAGATATATAAGAAAGAATGGGGAATGGTTATAAAATTTTAAAAATAAAAAAATATTAGACTATTAAAAAACAGTCTAATATTTTTTTTATTCATCCCAGTTATGGTAAACATTAGTAACATCATCTAAGTCATCCAACATATCTATTAATCTTTGCATTCTTGCTTCACCTTTTTCATCTAATGCAACATAAGTTGTTGGAACCATTTGTACTTCAGCTTCTAAAAATTCTAAACCTTGAGCTTCTAATTTTTCACGAACAGATGAAAAATCTTCCGGAGCTGTTGTTATTTGGTAAACTTCTTCTTCAGCTTCAAAGTCTTCAGCACCACTATCAAGTGCAAGTAACATTAAATCATCTTCAGACATATCTGTTGAGGTTTTATCTATAACAATAACACCTTTTTTATTAAATAGGTAAGATACACATCCTGTTGTTCCTAAGTTTCCGCCTGATTTATCAAAAGCATGTCTAACATCTGCTGCTGTTCTATTTTTATTATCTGTGCTTCCTTCAACAATTACTGCAACACCATTTGGTCCATAACCTTCATATATTACTTCTTCATAATTTGCAGAATCTGCAGAACCTGCAGCTTTTTTTATTGCATTATTTATTGTATCGTTTGGCATATTAGCTGCTTTACATTTTGCGATAACATCTTTTAATTTAGAATTACCAGCAGGGTCTGGTCCTCCTTGTTTTACAGCAACTAATAATTCTCTTCCGAGTTTAGTAAATACTTTTCCTCTTGCTGCATCTGCTTTTCCTTTTTTTGCTTGAATATTGTGCCATTTTGAATGTCCTGACATGGTTAATTCCTCCTTTATAAATTTTATTCTCTTTGCATTATTTTATAAAAAATGCACCTTTACATATTTTACCACACCTTTTACATTTTGGGTAGCCTTTATTTATAGATTTTTTATAATTAATGTAAAAAAATTAAAAGATTAAAAAATAATTTAATATTATAAAATAAACTATAAAACTATGTTTTGGATAAGTATCATACAGCAAAAAAAAGTAATCATAATAAGTTGACACGCATAGAAATTATTTTTTCATTATGTTAATATTAGAGCCTAAAAATAAATATGTAAAAAATAAGAATAAAATTAATTAAGAGTGAATATATATTAAATATAATGAAAAAAATTTAAAAAATAATAAATGCAAAGTAAGAATTTAACTTTTAAAATTAAATTTTATAAAAATAAGAAAGGACAAGCTAAAAAATGCTAGATATATTGAAATTTTTTCCTAGAGGTATTGCTAATGAGATAAATAAAGAAATAAGTAAAATAGAAGAATTGGTACAAGAAATTAGAATTAGAGTTGGAAACAAAATTATAATAAAAACAAATAAAAAAGATGATATTATTATAAATTATTTCGTAACACAAGAAGAAATTTTAGAAATTATGCAGATAATTTGTAACAATTCGATATATAGTTATCAAAATGAAATCGCAAATGGATATATTACAATTAAAGGAGGACATAGAGTTGGAGTAACAGGTGATGTTGTTTTAGAAAATAATAAAGTAATAAATATAAAATACATATCATCATTAAATTTTAGAATAGCCAAACAAATTTTAGATTGTAGTAATAATATTTTGAAATATGTAATCAATTTAGAAGAAAATACTGTTTTTCATACATTAATTGTATCTCCTCCAGGAGCAGGAAAAACTACTATATTAAAAGATTTAGTAAGGAAAATAAGTGATGGGATTCCAGAAATAGGTTTTAAAGGAATAGATGTCAGTTTAATAGACGAAAGAGGAGAAATTTCAGCAATGTATAACGGAGTACCTCAAAATAAAATTGGAATTAGAACAGATGTATTAGAAAATGTAAGTAAGCCAATAGGAATAAAGATGGCAGTAAGATCAATGGCACCCAAAGTAATAGTAGCAGATGAAATAGGCAATTATAATGATATTGAAGCAATTAATTATGCTGTTTGTTCTGGCGTAAAGGGAATTTTTACAGCACATAGTTTAAGCTATGAAACTATGATGCTAAATAAAGAATTGAATAAATTGATAAATATGAAGATAATTGAAAGAATTATTTTTTTAGATAGTAAAACAAAAGGAAAAATAAAAAATGTATATTTATTGGCAGAAGATACAAAAAACTATCTGCGAGAGGTAGTAAAGAATTAAGTAAAAGTATCTCTTGACTTTTATTTAATGTTAAGTTAAAATATAAATTATGTAAGCATTTGTACATGCTATAAAAATAAGGGGGAAAAGAAAAATGAAAAAAATAGTTACAATATGTACAATTAGTGCAATGTTATTAGTTAGTTTATTTGCAATAACAGGATGTAAAAATAAAGAAGAAAATAAGGAAGAAAATACTCAAAAAAATGAAGTTATAGAAGAAACAAATAGAGCTGAGGAAAATACTGTAAATAATAATCAAAACACAACATATTCAGACCCACAAAAAGTAGCAAATAATACAGTAGCAGAAAATACTGTAGAACAAAAAGAAAGTACAACTAAAGCTTCAGATGATAAAACACCTATAGATATTAATGATAGTAAATCATACTATTTTGTCGTAAATGGAAAAAAATATTTTGCAGGAGATAAAATTAGTGATTTAGCTTCTTCTGAATTTACTTTAAATAAAACTGGATCAGAAAAAGAATTAGCCGCAAATGGATATTTAATTGGTGGTGGTGCAGTACTAAATTCAGACAAGAAAACAGTTTTTAATATTACACCATTTAACAATACTAAAGAAAAAATAAAAGGAGCAGATGCTTTTATTGGAGGATTTAGTTTAAATAAAAGCAATTATGATCTTCTTAAAGGAGAAATTGCAGTATATGGAGGAATAACTATAGGATCATCATTAGACGATGTAACAAAAGTTTTTGGAGAACCAACTAAAAAAACAGAAGCAACAGAATATGTAGGACCAACATATACATATGATGCAAAAGAAAGTTATAGAGATTTTACTATTAGTTTTGATAAAGATAACACAGTAAAAACATTAAATTGGAGAAACTTTACTTTTAATAAATAAAAATATGCAAAGTAATTTACGAAAATAAAAACAATTGATTATGCATAATGAAAATAAAAGTAATTAATTTAAATAAATCTTAAAATATTTTATATTTTAGGGTTTATTTTTTTTGCAATAAAAAATTGTAATAAAAATTTTTAAATAAATTTAACTAAAAATAGTTCTAAAGAATAAAAAAATTGAATATATATATTATATAGAAATTTACAATGGAGAAAAGTGAGCATATGGAAATTCTAAAATATATAATATTATTTTTTATATTTTGGACAAGTTCTTTTATAGGAATTTTAGTTTCAAAAAGATACAGTAATAGAGTAAAAGAATTACAAGAAATGAAAAGTGCTTTATTAATGTTTGAAGCAAAAATAAAATTTACATATGAACCAATACCAGAAATTTTTAAAGAGATTTCTAATAAATTTAGTGAACACATAGAAGAGCTTTTTGAAAATTCAGTAACTAAAATGAAAAATAAATCTGCAAGTGTTGCATGGTGTGAGAGTATTGAAGAGTCAAATAATAATATGAACAAAGAAGATAAAGAAGTTTTAAAAGGATTAAGTAAGTTATTAGGAAAAACAGATATAAATGGACAAATAAGTGAAATAAAATTAGTTAGTAATTTTTTAGATACACAAATACAAATAGCACAAAAAGAAAAAGAAAAAAATGGAAAAATGTATAAAACTCTTCGGTATGATAATTGGACTTGCTATTGTTATTGTATTAGTCTAGATGTAAAAGAAAGGAGGGTATGATTATTTAATAATCATACAAAATGTAATTATATGGATATTAATTTACTTTTTAAAATAGCAGCAATTGGTATCTTAGTTGCGGTACTCCATCAAGTTTTAGTAAGAGCTGGAAGAGAAGATCAAGCAATGATGACAACTCTTGCAGGATTAGTTATTGTATTAACAATGGTTATTAAAGAAATAAGCACATTGTTTAGTACAGTAAGAACAATATTCAATCTTTAAAAGGTGATGGATAATGGATATTATTAAAATTATAGGTATTGGGCTAATTGCACTTATTGTAATAATTATAATTAAACAATATAGACCAGAATTTGCTGTTTATGTATCTTTAATTGCTGGTGCATTAATACTTCTATTAATACTAGATAAAATGTCTGGAGTTATAAATTTGTTAACTAATTTAGCAAACAAAACTAGTATAAATAAAGATTTTATATTTTTATTAATAAAAATTACAGGAATAGCATTTTTAACAGAATTTGCAGTTAGTATATGTAAAGATGCAGGAGAAAGTGCAATTGCTACTAAAATAGATATGGGAGGTAAAGTTATGATAGTTGCAATTTCTATTCCTATTATTTCAAGTCTTTTAGAAACTATTGTAAAAATTTTGCCGTAAAGAATGAAAAAATATATGTTCAATTTAATAAAATTATAGTTTTAAAGTATAGCTAAATTAGGTTATTACATGTAATGGAGGTACAAATGAAAAAAATAATTATTTGTAGTCTCATTATATTTTTTATTAGCTGTTTTTATATTAGTAATGCTTCTAATGATATTAATGCTAATATGGATATTATAGAATCGCAAAAAGATACATTAAATATAGGAGCGTTTATAAAAGAAGCAAATAAATATACAAAAGATGTTTTTTCTGACATAGAGGTAGAAGAACTATTAAATTCAGCAATTAAAGGTGATATTCAAAATGGAAAAATAATAAAAAATATATGGAAAATATTTGGAAGTGAGATTATAAATTCGATTTCGGTAATAGGAAGTGTGATTATAATAGTTATCATACATAGCATAATAAAAAGTATAAGTGATGGATTAGAAAATAAAAGCATTTCAAAAATTACATATTATGTTCAATATATACTAATAGTTACTTTGATAATGACGAGTTTTTCGGATATTTTGTCGATGGTTAAAGAATCAATAGAAAACTTAGTGGGATTTATGAATTTACTTATTCCAATATTAATAACGCTAATGATAACAACAGGAAATATAACTTCTGCAAGTATGCTACAGCCAATACTTATATTTATAATTACATTAATAGGAAACTTTATAAAAGATGTAATAATTCCAATTGTTTTAGTGTCAACAGCATTAGGAATTGTATCAAAAATTTCAGATAGATTGCAAATAGACAAATTATCTAAATTTTTTAAATCTAGTGTGGTTTGGATATTAGGAGTTGTTTTAACTCTTTTTGTGGGACTTGTATCTCTTGAGGGAACATTAAGCAGTAGTGTTGATGGAATAACTGCTAAAACAACTAAAGCAGCAGTTTCAAGTTTTATACCTGTTGTAGGAAAAATATTAGGAGATGCAGTAGATACAGTAATTGGTTGTAGTGTGATTTTAAAAAATGCATTAGGAATTGTAGGTGTAATTATAATTATTGCTATTTGTGTAAAACCTATAATAAAGCTAGTGATATTAATGGCAATGTATTATTTAGGTGCAAGTTTATGCCAACCTATTGCAGACGGAAAGATTATAAAATTATTAGAACAAATGGGAGATACTTTTAAACTACTACTGGGTATACTTTGTAGTGTTTCTGTTATGCTTATTATAGGTGTAACTCTTGTTGTAAAGATATCTAATAGTGGTCTTATGTATAGGTAAGGAGGAATTAAAATGATTTCCTTTATTAGCAGTTGGACACAAGGGATTATAGTTTCAGTTATAATAGCAAGTATTATAGAAATGATACTTCCAGATGGAAATAGCAAAAAGTATGTAAAGGTGGTTATAGGGGTTTTTATATTGTTTTCAATAGTATCGCCAGTGATTAATAAATTTACAAAAAAAGAAATTAATATATCGTCTATAGTAGATGTAGAAAAATATTCTGATGCAAAACAAGTATCATCAACAAATTTAGAAGTAAATACTAGTTTAAACATAAAACAAATGTATGAAACAAATTTAAAAGTAGATATAAAAAGCAAAATAGAATCAAAAGGTTTTAAAGTAAAAGATATAACAATTAATATTTCAGATGATGAATATAAAATAGAGAAAATAGATATAGGTATTATGGGAGAGATAAATGAAGAATCAGAAGTTAAAAATAATAAAAAATCTAAAAATAATGTAATAGGAATTGTTGATAGCATAGAAAAAATTAGTGTTGATATATCAAGTAAAGTTTCAAAAGAAGAAAAGGAATATGTAATTTCAAGTAAAGATGCAAATACATTAAAAGAATATTTAAGTAATGTATATGATGTAAACACAAAAAATATATTCATTCATTAGAAATGGAGGGCTAAACTTATGATAAAAGATCAATTTGAAAAAGTAAAGTCATTAGTTGTGAAAAATGAGAACAAAAATACTAAAAAAACAATTGAAAATTTAGTTGCTTTTGTAATTATACTAATAATAACAATAATAGCAATTAATACAATCTGGAAGAAAGATAGTAAAAGCGAAAATACTAAAAGTACTAATACTTTAGGGGCTAAGCTTGCAAAAAATAATGAAATAGTAGAAACAAGTAGCGAAAATACTACAAACAATATAGAAGAAAAATTAAAGAATATATTATCTAAAATAGATGGAGTTGGAGAGGTAGATGTTTTAATTACATATTCAAATACAAGTGAAATTGTACCATTATATAATGAAGATTCTAAAGAAAGTACTACAGAAGAAACAGATAAGGAAGGAGGGACAAGAAGAATTAATGAAAGTACAAGTAAAAAAGATATAATTTATAAAGAAAATAATGGAGAAAAAGAACCTATTACTCGGAAGCATAGTAAGTCCGAAAATAGAAGGTGCGATAATAACTGCACAAGGAGCAAGCGATGCAGTAGTTAAATCTAATATAGTTTTGGCAGTAGAAGCGGTAACAGGAATTGGTAGTCATAAGATACAAGTATTTGAAATGAAAAGATAAATTTTAAATAAAAAAGGAGTGATTTGTTTTGAAAATTATTAAAAAAAATCAGATTATTATATTTGTTATTGCTCTTATGTTAGTAACAGCTGGGTATTTAAATTATACAACAGGAGAGGGTGAAGATGCACTAGCAACTAGTGGGCTTGCAGATAATGCAGAAGTTGCAGAAATTGGAGATGCAAAACTAGTAAGTAGTAATAGTTTAACAAATGAGGAAAGTTCATCCATAAGTTCGGAAAAAAATAATAATATATCTAATAATACCGTAAGTAGTAATGTAGTAAAAAATGAAGAAAATCAAAGTAAAACTAATATAGCATCTAATAATGTAGAAAATGGAGAAAAAACAGTTACTACATCGACTAAAAATAATGATGATTATTTTACAAACTCTAGGTTAACAAGAGATACTATGTATTCTCAAATGATAGAAAGTTATCAAAAAATATTAAATAATACTTCTGTATCGGCAGATCAAAAAGCTATTTCACAAACTGAAATAAAAAAGATAAATGATTTAAAAAATTCTATAATGATTTGTGAAAACCTAATAAAAACCAAAGGAATTAACGATGTCGTAATTTTTGCAAATGATACAAGTATTAGTGTTATTATAAAAACAAATGGTGAAGAAGTAACAAAAGAGCAAGCGGCTCAAATTCAGAATATTGTTGCAAGAGAAATGAAAGCTGAAATAGAAAATATACATATTAGTAATAAATAAGAAAAACTCATCTGAAAAGTTGACAAAATTCGGATAATAATAGTATAATAAAAATATATTGAAATAAGGAGAAAGTGTATTATGTTAGCAAAAATATGGAAGAATTTATTATTACTTATACTAATTGTAGCGTGTCTATTTAATATAGTAAATAAAATAGTTACAAAAGCATCATTAAAGCAAGAATTAGAATCTTCAGCAAAATACACATATGAACATAAAAAATAAATGAAATTATTTTAATATAGCTATTGAAAAAAATATATATTTGTGTTAATATAATAAACAGTAGTTTTTATTTAAATTAAGGGAGAGGTGAAAACAAGATGAAAGAAGGAATACATCCAAATTATTCAGAAGCAACAATTACATGTGCATGTGGTAATGTTTTTACAACAAATTCAACAAAAGGTGATATGAAAGTTGATGTTTGTTCAAAATGTCATCCATACTGGACAGGTAACTTAAAAAGAGAAACAACAGGTGGTAGAGCAGATAAATTTAAAAAGAAATATGGAATTGCATAAGAATAAAAATATTAGAGGAATAGCTGAAGCTATTCTTTTTTTAGTGGAAAAAAGATTAAAATAATTTATAAAACTATTGACAATTGAATAAACATTCAACTATAATAAATTTAAAGTTGAGTAAACATTCAACTTTAAGAAGCATATAATAAAATATACAAAAGAAAGGAGCAGAAATTTAATGTCTAAAAATGAGTTTATATGTGATTGTAATATAATACATGAAGATGTCGTAAAAGATACATTAAATAAAATGCCTGAAGACGATTTGTTTAACAAACTAGCTGAATTTTTTAAAATTTTGGGAGATACAACAAGGGCTAAAATATTATTTGCACTTGACCAAAATGAGATGTGTGTCTGTGATATAGCAAATGTTTTGGGAATGAGTAAGTCTTCAATTTCTCATCAGTTAGGAACTTTAAGAAGAATGAGCATAGTAAAATGCAGAAAAGAAGGAAAAGAAGTATATTATATGTTAGATGACGAACATGTAAAAGGCTTATTTGAACTTGGAATAGAACATATAGAACATAAATAAGATTAACAAAAAATAAAAATAATAGGAGGATTTTAATTATGAAAAATACATTTAAATTAGTAGGATTAGATTGTGCAAACTGTGCAGCACAAATAGAAAATGCGGTAAAAAAAATAAAAGGAGTTCAAAGTGCATCTGTTAGTTTTATGACTTGTAAAATGATTGTTGAATGTGAAGAAGAAAACAGTGAAGAAATTATAGAAAAAATAAGAAAAGTTGTTAAAAGAGAAGAACCAGATGTAAAATTAGAAAAAATGTAGAGGTGATACTAATGAAAAAAAGAGCTATAAAAATTATAATAGCATTTATATTATTTATATTAGCTTTAGTTGTTCCTTTTGAAAATATATGGATAAATAGAGGGATTTATATAATAAGTTATGTTATTGCTGGTTATGAGATAGTTTTAAAAGCTATAAGAAATATTTTTAGAGGAAAAGTATTTGATGAAAACTTTCTTATGGCACTTGCAACAATAGGAGCTTTTGCAATAGGAGAATTTCCAGAAGCTGTTGCAGTTATGCTTTTTTATCAGGTAGGAGAATTGTTTCAAAGTTATGCTGTTGATAAATCAAGAAAGTCAATTGCAAGCCTAATGGATATAAGACCAGATTATGCAAATGTAAAACGTGATAATAAATTAATAAAAATTTCTCCAGATGATGTGAAAATTGGAGAAGAAATTGTAATAAAGCCAGGAGAAAAAGTTCCATTAGATGGTATAGTAACAGATGGAAAATCATCATTAGATACAAAAGCGTTAACAGGAGAATCTATGCCAAGAGATGTAAAAATTGGTGATGAAATATTAAGTGGATGTATTAATCAAAATGGATTATTAACAATTAAAGTAACAAAAGAATTTGGAGAATCTACAGTTAGTAAAATATTAGATTTGGTAGAAAATGCAAGTAGCAAGAAGTCTAAACACGAAAATTTTATAACTAAATTTGCTAAATATTACACACCTATTGTTGTAATAATTGCATTAGTATTAGCTATAATTCCTCCACTTGTATTAAAAGATGCAGGATTTAAAGAATGGGTATATAGAGCACTAACTTTCTTGGTTGTATCTTGTCCTTGTGCTTTAGTAATATCAATTCCTCTGGGCTTTTTTGGAGGAATTGGTGGTAGTTCAAAGATGGGAGTTTTAGTTAAAGGAAGCAATTATTTAGAAGCATTAGCTAAAACAGAAGTAGTAGTATTTGATAAAACAGGAACATTAACAGAAGGTGTTTTTGAAGTTCAAAAAGTAGAACCAGTAGGAATATCAAAAGAAGAGTTGATTAAACTTGCTGCACATGCAGAAAGTTATTCAAACCATCCAATATCAATGTCTCTAAAAAGAGCCTATAATAAAGATATTGATGAAAAACTAATCTCAGAAACAAAAGAATTATCTGGATTAGGTGTAATTGCAAAGGTGGAAGAAAAAGAAATTTTAATTGGTAATGATAAGTTAATGAAGGAAAATAATATAGACTATAAGCGGATGTGATGATATTGGAACAATTTTATATGTTGCAATTGGAGACAAATTTGTAGGTTATATTGTAATATCAGATAAAATTAAAAAAGATGCAAGTAGTACAATTAAAAATTTAAAGAAAAGTAATGTGAAAAAAACTGTTATGCTAACTGGAGACAAAAAAAATGTTGGAGAAAACGTAGCCAAAAAATTAAATATTGATGAAGTATATACAGAACTTTTGCCAGATGGAAAAGTAGAAAAAGTAGAAAATTTGATGAAACATAAATCTCAAAATGGGAAACTTGCTTTTGTTGGTGATGGGATAAATGATGCCCCTGTTTTAGCAATTTCTGATATTGGAATTGCTATGGGAGCTTTAGGTGCAGATAGTGCAATAGAAGCAGCTGATATTGTTATTATGACAGATGAACCATCTAAGATAGGTGAAGCAATAAAGATTTCTAAAAAAACAATGAGAATAGTAAAAGAAAATATAGTTTTTGCAATTGCTGTTAAAGTAGCAGTTTTAATACTTGCAGCACTTGGAATATCTACTATGTGGGAAGCCGTTTTTGCAGATGTAGGAGTTTCTATTTTAGCAATATTAAATTCTTTAAGAGTATTAAGAATAAAAAAATAGTGTTTAAAAGTAAAATATAAACTTAGCAATGTGATATAACTTTATATAAATAATATAAGAGAATAAATAAAACAATTATTTATTCTCTACTTTTTACTAATTACTAAATAAAGTATTAGTTGACAAAAAAATAAAACACACTATAATAAATAATATGAAATATAGATAATATAAGGCACGAAGGGAAGATGAAAAATGAAGATATCAACAAAAGGTAGATATGCATTAAGAATAATGATGGATTTAGCCAATAATGAAAATGATGAATTTATATCATTAAAGGATATTTCTAAAAGAATAAATATTTCTATTAAATATTTAGAACAAATTGTAGCATTACTTAATAAAGCAGGATATGTGCAAACAGCTAGAGGAAATAATGGTGGATATAAGCTTGCTAAAAAGCCAGAAGAATATAAAGTTGGAGATATATTAAGGGCAACAGAGGGAGATTTAGCTCCAATATATTGTGTAAGCACTGATGGAACTTGTGATAAAAAAGATAATTGTAGTACATATTTCTTTTGGGAAGGTTTAGATAAAGCTATAAATGATTATGTAGATAGTAAAACACTTGCAGATTTAGTAAAATAGCAAGAGATACATTTTCTTTGTTTTCTAATCCTATTGACTTACTAGGAAATAAATGGTATAATTCCTACTAATTTAGTATGAAAAATAAAAAGGAGTAAATATAAAATGAAAGAATTATTACAAATAAAAGATTTATATGTAAATGCTGGGAAGAAGCAAATATTAAAAGGATTAAATTTAACTATAAATAAAGGTGAGGTTCATGTAATAATGGGACCTAATGGTGCAGGTAAATCAACCTTAGCAAATTGTATATTTAATAATCCTGAATATACAAAAATAAGTGGAAAAATAGATTTTGAAGGTGAAAATATAAACGACCTGTCTACAGACAAAATAGCTAAAAAAGGAATATTTATGTCTTTTCAATCACCAGAAGAAATACCTGGAATTTCTTGTCTTAATTTTTTAAAAACAGCTAAAAATAAAATTCAAGAAAAGCCTGTAAAAATATTTGAATTTAAAGATACAGTAAAAAAATACGTAGAAGAATTAAATATGAATCCAAAATTAATAGATAGAAACTTAAATGTAGGTTTTTCAGGTGGAGAAAAAAAGAAAAATGAAATATTACAAATGCTTGTATTAAATCCAAAGCTTAGCATATTAGATGAAACAGATTCAGGATTAGACGTTGATGCTATAAGAACTGTTTCTAAAGGAATTGAAATGTACAAATCAAGTGAAAATGCAGTATTAATTATAACACATAATATGCGTATTTTAGAAAATTTAAAAGTAGATTTTGTACATATTTTAGTTGATGGAAAAATCGTAAAAACAGGAAATGCAGATCTTGCAAAAGAAATTGAGCAAGAAGGATATGAGAAATATAAGAAAGTAGAGGTATAATATGGCTAAAACAAAAGTAGACGATATTAACAGAAATATTTATGACATAAAAAACAAAGATGATTATGAATTCAAAATGAAAAAAGGTCTAAATAGAGAAATTGTAGAAGAAATTTCAAAAATGAAAAATGAACCAGAATGGATGAGAGAAATAAGATTAAAAGCTTTAGAAGCATATAATAGATTAGAAATGCCAACATGGGGACCAGATTTATCAGAATTAAAAATGGACGAAATTGCAACATATGTTAAGCCAAAAACAAAATTAAATTCAAATTGGGAAGATGTTCCAGAAGATATTAGAGATACTTTTGATAAATTAGGTATTCCTGAAGCTGAAAAAAAATCTTTAGCAGGTGTTGGGGCTCAATATGATTCAGAAGTTGTGTATCATAGTATGAAAGAAGAGTTAATAAAGCAAGGTGTTATTTATACAGATATGGAAACAGCAGTTAGAGAGTATCCAGAATTAGTAAAAGAACATTTTATGAAATGTGTACCGATAAATGATCATAAATTTGTTGCTTTACATGCAGCAGTATGGTCTGGAGGATCTTTTGTATATATTCCTAAAAATGTAAAGCTAGATATTCCATTACAATCATATTTTAGATTAAATTCTCCAGAATCTGGTCAATTTGAGCATACTTTAATTATTGTTGAAGAAAATGCTAGTCTTCATTTTATAGAAGGATGTTCTGCACCAAAATATAATAAAGTAAATCTTCATGCTGGATGTGTTGAATTATATGTAAAAGATAATAGTTATTTAAGATATTCAACAATAGAAAACTGGTCTAAAAATATGATGAATTTAAATACCAAAAAAGCAATAGTAGGAAAAAATGCCCAAATAGATTGGGTAACAGGTTCTTTTGGATCTAAAGTATCTATGCTATATCCAATGAGTATATTAAATGGTGAAGGTGCAAAAACAGAATATACTGGAATTACTTTTGCAGGAAAAGGACAAAATCTAGATACTGGTTTTAAAGTTGTTCATAATGCAAAAAATACATCATCTGTTATAAATTCAAAATCTATATCTAAAGATGGTGGTAGTTGTACATATAGAGCACTTGTAAGAATTGGAAAAGAAGCTAGTAAATCTAAATGTTCAGTATCTTGTGAATCTTTAATGTTAGACAATATATCTAGATCTGATACAATACCAGTAAATGATATTAGAACAGATGATGTAGAATTTTCACATGAAGCTAAAATAGGAAAAATAAGTGATAAAGAAATTTTTTATTTAATGAGTAGAGGTCTATCAGAAGAAGATGCAAAAGCAATGATAGTAAGAGGTTTTGCATATCCGATTTCAAAAGAATTACCAGTAGAATATGCAGTAGAAATGAATAATTTAATTAATTTGGAATTAGAAGGTGCAATAGGATAAAAGAAAATATAAGAAAGGACTTTAAATATGGAGATATTAAAATTAAATGACACACCAGTAAGAACATCAAGAAATTTTGCAATCAATAATATAAAACTAGAAAATATAGATATTCCAGAAAGATTAGAAAAATTTCAAGATGTTGAAATTATAAGTGAAAATTGCATAGTAGATGATAATACTTCAAATCAAGAATTGACATATGGAAATGGTAAAATTCTAGAAGAAAATGTATCAAAATACTCAAATAATAATATAAAAGTTATAGCAAATAAAAATGCTAATATAAAAATAAAATATAATTTTAATGATGAGAACTTAAAATTAATTAATAATATAGATATAATGGCAAATAATAATATAAATGTTATTATAGAATATAGATCAAAAACAAATAAAGAATGTTTTCATAATGGTATAATTAGGTTACAAGCAAAAGAAAATGTAAATGTAAATATAACTATTATAAACATATTAAATGAATTTTCAAATAATTTTGATGCAATAGAAAATACAATTGATAATAAAGCAAAAGTAAATTATACAATAATTGATATTGGAGCTAAAAATAGTATTTCAAATTACTATTCTAATGTTTTAGGAGAGTCAAGTAAAAATAATTTAAAGACAATTTATTTAGCTGGAAAAGATCAAATAAAAGACATTAATTATATAGCTGAATTAAGAGGAGAAAATTCTAATGTAGATATAGATGTTCAAGGAGCTTTAAAAGAAAACAGTAAGAAAAACTTTAAAGGAACAATTGATTTTAAAAAAGGATGCAAAAAAGCAAAAGGAAGCGAAAACGAATTTTGTATATTATTGTCAGATGAAGCAAGATCATTAGCACTTCCAATGCTTTTATGTACAGAAGATGATGTAGAGGGAAATCATAGTACAGCATCTGGTAAAGTAGATAATAAAGATTTATTTTACATTATGAGTAGAGGAATAAGTTATAAAGAAGCTATAAAATTAATTGTAAAAGCTAAATTTAATCAAATTATAGAAACAATAAAAGATGATGAGTTAAAAGAAGAAATTATAAAAGAAATAGATAGGAGATTAGATTAGAATGGATTTTAAAGATGATTTTCCAATTTTAAAAAATAGAAAAATTAGTTATCTAGATAGTGGTGCAACGACTCAAAAACCACAAAGTGTTATAATGCAAATTGAAGAATTTTATAAAAATTTTAATGCAAATCCTCACAGAGGGGCATATAGTTTAAGCATAGAAGCTACAGAAAAATATGAAAATGTAAGAGCAAAAATAGCAAAGTTTATAAATGCAAAACATACAGAGGAAATTATATTTTCGAAAAATGCTAGTGAGAGTTTGAATTTAATTGCATATTCTTATGGCTTAGAAAATTTAAAAAATGATGACGAAGTTGTTATTTCTATTATGGAACATCATTCTAATTTGGTACCATGGCAATATGTAACTAAAAAGACTAATAGCAAACTTAAGTATATGTATATAAATGATGAATATGAGTTGTCTAAAGAAGAAATAGAAGCAAAAATTACAGACAATACTAAAATTGTAGGAATAACTCATGTTTCAAATGTATTAGGAACAATAAATAATGTAAAAGAAATTATTAAATATGCTCATAAAAAAGGAGCAGTAGTAATAGTAGATGCATCACAAAGTATTCCACATATGAAGATAGATGTTCAAGATTTGGATGCAGACTTTTTAGTGTTCTCAGGTCATAAAATGTTTGCTCCATTAGGAATAGGAGTTTTATATGGAAAAAGAGAAATGTTAAATAAAATGTCTCCTTTTTTAATGGGAGGAGATATGATAGAATATGTATATGAACAAGATACAACATTTGCTCCACTTCCAAATAAATTTGAAGCAGGAACTCAAAATGTAGAAGGCGTAATTGGACTTGGAGCTGCAATAGATTATATAGAAAAAATAGGATATGAAAAAATACAAGAAGTAGAAAATAGTGTTACAAATTATGCAATAGAAGAACTATCTAAATTAGATTTTATAAAATTATATGTTACAAAAAATAATAAAAATCACTCATCTGTTATTTCATTTAATATAAATGGTGTACATCCACATGATGTTGCAAGTATTTTAGATTCAAATGGAGTATGTGTGAGATCAGGTAACCACTGTGCACAACCACTTTTAAGATATTTAGGAGTAGATTCTACTTGTAGGGCAAGTTTTTCTATATATAATACAAAAGAAGATGTAGATAATCTTGTAGAAGCGTTAAAAAAATCATATAAAATGTTTGAAAAGTATATAAATAAGGAGTAAAAAAGTGGATAATTTAGATGAAGTTTATAATGAACTTATAATGGAACATAGTATGAATTCATATAACAAAAAAAGTCTTGATAAATGTGACTTTTGTGAGTTGGGACATAACCCTAATTGTGGTGATGAAATAAAATTACAAGTAAAATTAAATGGAGATATAATAGAGGATATGGCTTTTCTTGGACATGGATGTGCTATATCTCAAAGTTCAACATCTATTATGATTGATACATTAAAAGGTAAAACAATTAAAGAGGCAAAAGAAATTATAAAAATATTTATAGATATGATAAAAAGAGAAACAAAAAGTGAAGAAGAATTGAAAAAAATAGAAGATGCAATAGCTTTTAAAAATGTATCAAATATGCCAGCAAGAGTAAAATGTGCTCTTTTAGCATGGCACACTATGGAGGATTTGTTAGAAAAAAATGGAAAATAAAAAAGTTTTGTTAGGAATGAGTGGAGGAGTTGATAGTAGTGTATCAGCTCTATTACTTAAAAATCAAGGATATGAAGTGATAGGAACTACTTTAGAATTATTTGCAGGAAGTAGCTGTTGTAACATAAATACATATATAGATGCTAAAAATGTGTGTAACATGATAGGGATACCACATTTTACATATGATTGTAAAGGTGAATTTAAAAAATATGTAATTGATGATTTTATAAATTGCTATAAAAATTGTAAAACGCCTAATCCTTGTATAGAATGTAATAAATATATGAAATTTGGATTTATGTATGAAAAAGCTAAAGAACTAGGATGCAATTATATTGCTACAGGTCATTATGCTAAAACAGAATATAATGAGGAATATAAAAGATGGGTATTAAAAAAGTCTAATGCAGGAAAAAAAGATCAAAGTTATGTTTTATGGAATGTTCCAAAAGAATTAATAGAACATATTTTATTTCCTTTAGCAGATTTTGAAAGTAAAGAAGAAATAAGAAAAATTGCAAGAGAAAATAATTTAAAAGTAGCTGATAAACCAGATAGTGAAGATATATGTTTTGTACCAGATGGAAACTATAAAAAATTTTTAGAAAATAATTCAGATTTAAAACCAAAAATTGGTAATATAGTAAATTTAAATGGTGAAATATTAGGAAAACATAAGGGGCTATATAATTATACAATAGGACAAAGAAAAGGACTTGGAATATCATATAAAGTGCCATTATTTGTTTTAGGTTTTAATAAAGAAAAAAATGAACTTATAGTTGGAGAAGAAAAAGAATTATATAAAACTGAAATGTTAGTTAATGATATAAATTTATTATTAATAGATAAGTTAGAAGGAGAAATAGAAGTATCTGTAAAAACAAGATATTCTAGTAAAGAAGAAAAAGCAACTATAGAAATGGCCGGAGATGACTTGATAAAAGTATGTTTTAAAAATCCTGTACCAAGAATAACTAAAGGGCAATCGGCAGTATTTTATGTTGATGACATTGTGCTAGGTGGAGGAAAAATAGTAGGTTAAAATAGTTTAAAAATATGTTGTAAAAATAAAGTTTATTGGTATAATAAATATATAAATTATTACAAAGGAGGAATCTAAAAAATGAGTACAAAGTTTGTTTTAAATGAAACATCATATTTTGGAAAAGGAGCAAGAGAGGAACTAGCAGGAGAAATAAATAAAAGAGGATTTAAAAAGGTATTTTTAGTAAGTGATAAATCTTTAGTAGAAGCAGGTGTTACTGCAAAAATTGAAGAAGTATTAAATAAAGCTAAAATAAAATATGATTTATATGACGAAATAAAACCAAATCCAACAATACAAAATGTAACAGACCGGAGTAAAAGCTTGTAAAAAATCTAAGGCAGATGTAATTGTTGCAGTAGGAGGAGGTTCAAGCATTGATACTGCAAAAGGAATATCAATAGTTATGAAAAATCCAGATAGAGCAGATATTAAATCTTTAAATGGGGTATCTAATACAGTAAATAGAGGAATGCCAGTTATAGCATTGCCAACAACAGCAGGAACAGCAGCGGAAGTTACAATAAATTATGTAATTACAGATCCAGAAGCAGAAATTAAAATGGTGTGTGTAGATCCAAATGATATACCAATTTTAGCTATAATTGATTCAGAATTAATGGCTTCTATGCCAAAAGGGTTAGCTGCTGCAACAGGAATGGATGCGTTAACACATGCAATAGAAGGATATATTACTTTAGCACATAATGAAATGTCAGACATGTTCCATATGAAAGCAATAAAAATGATTTTTAAATATTTACCAACAGCTGTAAATGATAAAGATGAAGAGGCAATTGAAATGATGGGACTTGCTCAATATATTGCAGGAATGGGATTTTCAAATGTTGGTCTTGGAATAGTACATTCTATGGCACATCAATTAGGTGCGGTTTATGATACACCACATGGAATTGCAAATGCAATGTTACTTCCAACTGTTATGAGATTTAATGGAGAAGTTTGTGCAGATAGATTTAGAAAAATATTAATTAATATAGGAAGACCAGATGCTGCAAATTTAAATGATCAAGATGTAATAAATACATTTGTATGGATGATATCAGAATTGAGCAAAAAAGTACGGAATAAATACAACAATAAAAGATTATGGAGCAAAAGAAGAGGATTTTGAAATGCTTGCTGATAAAGCAATGAAGGATCCATGTAAGCCAGGAAATCCAAGAGAAGTAACAAAACAAGACTTTATAGAGCTATTTAGAAAAGCAATGTAAATTAAATTATAAAAAAGGAATAGCTTTTTAGCTATTCTTTTTTTATAAAATGTTTTGAAAAATGGTATTAATATATACTTTTGATTTCAAAATGTAGATTAAAAAGGAGGTAATAAATTTGAAAGCAGAAGAAAAAACAAATGTAATGAGAATACTTGATAGTAAAAAAATAAATTATAATAGTTATTCATATGCTAATACAAATGCTGTTTCTGGAATGGAAGTAGCAAAAACATTAAATCAAGATCCAAATAGAGTTTTTAAAACATTAGTAACAGTGAGCAATTCTAAAAAGCATTATGTTTTTGTTGTTCCTGTTTGTAAAGAATTGAATCTAAAAAAAGCTGCTAAAAGTGTTAATGAAAAAAAAGTAGAAATGATAAAACAAAAAGATTTATTACCACTAACAGGCTATATTCATGGAGGATGCTCACCAATAGGAATGAAAAAATACTTTGATACAATTATAGATGAAGAAGCAAAAAATTATGAAACAATAATTTTTAGTGCTGGAAAAATAGGATATCAGGTAGAATTAAATTTAGAAGACTTAAAAAAAGTTATAAAAATTCAATTATCTGATATAGTAGATTAAAAAATATAAAAATTTATTTATTAAAAATAAAAAGAATAAATAAAAAATATCGGAAATTATAATGAAAAGAAAGGAAATGATAAATATGAAAAATATAAAATTAAATATAGAAGGAATGGAATGTCATGGATGTGAAAATAGAATAAAAAATGCTATTTCAAGTATGAAAGAAGTAAAAAATGTAATAGCAAATTTTGAAACAGGAATAGTAGATGTAGAATGTGAAGATACTGTAAAAGAAGATTTAATTAAAGAAAAAATTAGTAATTTAGGTTTTACAGTAAAATAAAAGGATGATAAAAAATGAAAAAGGTTATTTTAAATATAGAAGGAATGACATGTAGTGCATGTTCAAATGGATTAGAAAAATATTTAAAAAAGCAAAAAGGAATTATAGATGTAAATGTCAACTTAGTTATGGCAACAGTTATGATTGAATATGAAGATAGTATTTCTATAAATCAATTAGAAGAGTATATTAAAGAAGCTGGTTTTAAAAGTTTAGGAGAAAAACAAGAAAAAAAAGAGAATAAAAGCATTTTAATAAAATTAATAATATTTGCTATACTTAGTTTAAGTTTAATGTATATATCTATGGGACATATGATAAATTTGCCTATACCAAAAATTTTAGATATGGAAGAAAATCCTAAATTATATACATCATTTTTATTAATAATATCATCTACATTTTTAATTTGGGGATATGATATAATAAAAAATGGAATAAAGAATATTTTTTATAAAATGCCTAATATGGATTCTTTAGTAGGAATAGGTGTTTTAGTAAATTATTTATATAGTATTTACAATGCTATTTTAGTATATATGGGAGATAGTAGTTGTACAATGAAACTATATTTTGAAGCATCCAGTATGATAATTCTTTTTGTAAAATTAGGCAGATATATAGATAAAAAGAATAAAGAAAGAGCAGTAGATAGTATAAAAAATTTAGTAATGATTACTCCGAAAAATGGAACAATATTAAAGAATGGAAAAGAAGTAGTTGTAACTATTAATGAAATAAATAAGGGTGACACAGTAATTACAAAACCAGGAGAGAAAATATCTGTAGATGGTACAATTATAAAAGGAACTACACATACAGATGAATCTTTTATTACAGGGGAAAGTAAACCAATAACAAAAAAAATA
Organism: Clostridium sp. CAG:571; assembly: GCA_000434015.1. Taxonomy (GTDB): domain Bacteria; phylum Bacillota; class Clostridia; order TANB77; family CAG-508; genus CAG-492. The sequence continues at coordinate 42,631 of HF999506.1, read as the reverse complement.
GGTGATAAAGTTATTGCAGGAAGCATAAATTATGATGGATATATTGAATATACAGCAGAAAGAATAGGAAAAGATTCTAGCATTTCTAATATTGTAAATATGGTAATGGAAGCAACAAGTACAAAAACTAAAATTCAAAGATTAGCAGATAAGATTAGTGGATATTTTGTACCAACTATTTTTGTTATAGCAATTTTATCTTTGATATTAAATTTGGTTGTTACAAAAGAAACTGCAAATGCATTTGTTGCATTTGTAAGTGTACTTGTAGTTGCATGTCCTTGTGCTCTTGGTCTTGCAACACCACTTGCTATGGTTGTATCTATTGGAACATGTAGTAAAAAAGGCATACTTATAAAATCAAGTGAAACATTAGAGTCACTTCATAAAGTAGATACTATAGTATTAGATAAAACAGGAACTATTACACAAGGAAAATTAACAGTTGTAGATGGAAAATTTTCTAAAGAAAATTTTGAAATATTGCAAAGTTTGGAAAGTAAATCTAATCATCCAATTGCAAAAAGTATATGTTCAAACATTAAGAATAGTTATGAAGTTAAAGAATTTGAAGAAGTTCCAGGAATGGGTATAAAAGGAATAATAAACAATACATTATATTTTGCAGGAAATAGTAAGTTTGTTAATAGCCAGAAGCTAGATAATCAGTTTAAAAAGCAAGAAGAGGAATATTCTAAAAAGGGATATAGTATAGTATATTTATTTACAAAGGAAAATGTAATTGCAATTGTAGGTTTATCAGATAATATAAAACCAAATATGAAAAAAATTATATCTGAATTATATGACATGAAAATGAAGGTAGTAATGCTTACAGGAGATAATAATGAAACAGCAAAAATGATAGCAGATGAGTTAAACATAAAAGAAGTCATTAGTAATGTATCACCTAAAGAAAAATTAGAAAAGGTAAAAGAATTAAATAAAAATAATACATGTTTAATGATAGGAGATGGAATAAATGATAGTCCAGCACTAAAAGCTGCTTTGGTAGGTGTTTCAGTAGCTAATGGAACAGACATCAGCGCAGATTCTGCGAATATAGTTTTATTAAATGAAAACATGGAAACTTTGTGTAATTTAATAAAAATAGGAAACAAAACTGTAAAAATTATTAAACAAAACTTGTTTTGGGCACTATTTTATAATATATGTATGATACCTTTAGCAACAGGTTTGCTACCAATTCACTTAAATCCTATGATAGCAAGCTTAGCGATGACTTTAAGTAGTTTAACTGTTGTTTTGAATAGTTTGAGATTAAAAAAATAAATTTAATTTTTAATGAAATTTTAAAAATCTTCTTAAAGAAAAAATTATAAAAACTATAATTTTCTTTTTTAAGAAGATTTTTTTATTATCATAGAAGGTACTATTGTTATAATTGTAAAAGAAAATTTTGAGTATATATAGTATAACAACATGATAAAAGTACGGATTTTAATAAATATTTATTAGTATCATCTTTAGAGTAGTTATCTATATAATCTTTTCGTTTGTAAGTACATAGTAATGCTTCTTCAAATTGATCACAAAAACTATTATAAGCTATTTTTATATCAGAATGTTGTAATGCAATATTAATTAAATCTTTTATATCATTCATACTATAAACTTGTTTTAAAATACATATTACAAATAATTTTGCAAGTTGAACTTTACTATATTTTTTCTTTTTAGGAGGTTCTATTAATTTGTTTTTAACATAATTATTAATCATAGTTTTAGTAAGAACCTGATTTTCTGTTTTGCTTGAATTAGATACGTTTGAAAGTATAAATGAGTTTAAAGAAGAGTTTATAAATGTAACTACTTGATCTAAATATAAATCAACATTTGGTAGTTCATTCCATCTAGGCATATGAATATCATTTAGCAAAGTAGGTTCAATGTTTTGCATATAATCACTCCTTTATTTGGTAACATAATAACACTTTTCGAACGGTTAGTCAATAAATTGACAAAGTAATCTAGATATGGTAATCTGGTTTAAGAAACTAGATAGGAGAAAATGAAAAATGAAAATAAAAGAAAAAAATAAATTTAGAGATATTCCTAAATTTGATACTATAAAAGAAATTATTTATAATTCAGTAAAGTTATATCCAAATGAAATTGCATTTGTTACAAAAGTGAAAAAAGAAGACAAAAGCATAGAATATATTAATCATACATATACAGATTTATTAAATGACATAAATGCTTTTGGAACAGGATTGTATGATTTAAAATTAAAAGAAAAAAGAGTAGCAATAGTTGGAAGAAATAGATATGAATGGGTTGTTACACATATTAGTAATTTATTTGGAGGAATAGTTTCTGTACCAATAGATAAAGAATTGCAAGTAAATGAATTAGAAGATTCTTTAATAAGAAGTAAAGTAGATGCGATTGTATTTGACGAGAAATATATAGAAAATATTGAATATATAAAACAAAATGGAAAAACAAATATAAAAGAATTTATTTGTATGGGAAATATAGATGGATATAAAACTTTTAATGAAGTTTTAAAAAAAGGATATGAAAAGCTTAAAAATGGTGAAAAAGATTTTATTGACTATAAAATAGATCCATATAAAATGAGTATATTGCTTTTTACATCTGGAACAACTTCAAAATCGAAAGCTGTTATGCTTTGTCAAAAAGGAATTGCAACAAATGTATGTGATATGTTAATGGTAGAGGGACTTCTTCCAACAGATACTAATATTGCTTTTTTACCATTTCACCATATATTTGGCTCAACATGTATTATTGTAATGTTAGCAGCAGGTGTAAAAACAGTATTTCCAGATGGATTAAGATATATAAAACAAAATTTAATAGAATATCAGGTATCAGTATTTGTTGGAGTACCGTTATTAATAGATAAAATGTATTCTAATATAGAAAAAGAAATAAAAAAGCAAGGAAAAGAAAAATTAATAAAAAGAGTAACTAAAATAAGTAATTTTTTATTAAAGTTTCATATAGATCTTAGAAGAGTAATATTTAAACAAGTTTTAAATCAATTAGGGGGGAAAATGAGATTTGTTATATCTCGGAGGAGCTCCACTTGATAAAAAAATAGCTATTAAGTTTAATGAAATGGGAATACATTTAGTTCAAGGATATGGATTAACAGAAACTTCACCTGTTATTGCAGCTGAGAATGATTATTATACAAAACCTGGCTCAATAGGTTTTCCAATGAAAAGTGTAAAATTAGAGTTAATAAATAAAGACGAAAATGGCATAGGAGAAATAAGAGTAAAAGGTGATAATGTAATGCTTGGATATTACGAAAATGAAGAAGCAACAAATAAAGTATTAAAAGATGGATGGTTTTATACAGGGGACTTAGGCTATTTTGATAAAGATGGATTTTTATTTATTACAGGAAGAGATAAAGATGTTATTGTATTAAAAAATGGAAAAAAAGTATTTCCAGATGAGATTGAAACAATGGTTAATAGATTAGAAGAAGTAGAAGAATGTTTTGTTTATGGAATGTCTGACAAAGAGGATAAAAACAACTTAAAAGTTTGTGTTAAAATTGTATACAATAAGCAGATAGTAAAAGAAAAATATAAAGATATTAGCGAAGAAGAATTATATAAAATAATTTGGGAAAAAATAAAAGAAATTAATAAAACTTTTCCACCATATAAATACATAAAGAATATGATTTTAACAAATGAACCATTAATAAAAACAACGACAAATAAAGTAAAAAGAAAAGAAGAATTAAAGAAAATATTAGAAAATGAAAATTAAAAAATTAACCCAAATGGATAAACGATTAAATTATAAAAAAGTATAATAAAAGATAAAGTAAAATAAAAAAGTGAGTAAAGAAATAAAATTTTAAACCTTAAAGATGTTTGGTCTTTTTAGGAATGCTATAAAATCTTTGCTCACTTTTATCTTATAAAATAAGAGTTATATTTCGATTTCTGGATTGTATTTTTCAAGCCACATATTAACTTGGCATAAATAAGCGATAAGTTGAGGTCCAGTCATTAATTGACCAAACCAAGGTCTTGTGAAAGCTTTACCATCTGTTTTTAAAATATCTAAAATATATTGTCTATTTAATAAATTATTAATTGGAGCTGATTTGTTTTCCATAATTTTTGTAAGCATATCTTTTACTTTTTTTAGATATGTTGGATTCCAAGTTTTTGGGTAAGGACTTTTCTTTCTATCTACAATTTCTTCTGGTAACATATCTTTCATTACATAACGAAGTAATCCTTTTTCACGGCCATTAAATGCTTTTATTTCCCAAGGAATATTCCATACATATTGAGCCAAACGGTAATCACAAAAAGGAACTCTTATTTCAAAACCATTATACATAGACATACGGTCAGATCTATCTAAAAGTGTTTGCATAAACCAGTTTAGAGTTAAATGAGATATTTTTCTTTTTTCTTTTGTTTCTTTAGAATCTTCATCTAATACTACTACTTCATTTAAACTTTCATTATATCTATAATCTATATAATCTTTTAAATTAATCTTTTTAGCAAGTAAAGGATTTAATAAAGTTTGACGCTCACTAATTGCTATAGACCAAGGAAATGTATTACTATCTAAACAGTCTTTTCTAAAAAACCATGGGTATCCTCCAAATATTTCATCTGAGCATTCACCAGTTAAAGTTACTGTAGCATCTTTTTTTACATTTTTGCAAAATAGTAATAAAGAAGAATCTACATCAGCCATTCCAGGATAATCTCTTGCAATCATAGCATCTTCTAATGCATCAGCAAGTTCTGGAGTATCTAAAATGATATTATGGTGATTGGTATTTAATTTTTTTTGCATTAAGCTAATAAAATAGTTGTCAGAATTTGGCTGAAAATCGGTTTTAATGAAGTTTTTATCATTATCCACATAATCTACTGAATAAGTATTTAAAGGTGGTAATCCTTTTTCCTTGCAATAATTTGCAGCATATAAAGTAATAATACTAGAGTCCAATCCTCCAGATAAAAATGTACATAAAGGAACATCAGATACAAGTTGTCTTCTTATAGAGTCTTCTAATAAAAAGCGAACTTTATCACATGTAGTTCCAAAACTATCAGTATGTGGCATACTAACTAAAGACCAATATTTATTAATATGCAATCCAGATGAATTAAATACAGCATAATTAGCAGGTTTTAATTCATAAATATTTTTAAAGATTCCGGTTACCGAGGAGTATGACTAGGCCCGAAGTCCAAATAATTCAGCGATTCCTTCACTATCAATTTTGGCTTTTATTCCAGGATATTTAAATAAAGCTTTTACCTCAGAAGCAAATACTAAAGTTTCATCAATAATAGAATAGTAAAAAGGTTTAACTCCAAAATGATCTCTTGCCATAAATAATTCTTTTTTATTTGAATCCCATATAGCAAATGAAAATATACCATTTAATTTATTTACAACATTATATCCAAATTTAATATAACTTTTTAATAAAACTTCAGTATCAGAGTAACTTTCAAATGTAAAGTTATCGGCTTCAAGTTCTTCTCTTAATTCTTTTGTATTATATAATTGACCATTATAAACTATAACATAAGTATTAGAATCTTTTTTACAAATCATTGGCTGTTTACCACCGATTTATATCAACTATAGCAAGTCTTTTGTGACCAAGACAAATATTTTTATCTATATAAAATCCGATCTTCATCAGGTCCTCTTCTAGAAATAGAATTATTCATATCAGATAAAACATTTCTAAAACTAGAAACATCTTTTTTTGTATTAACAAAACCAACTAATCCACACATATTTTACCTCCACATCTTTTTTATTTAGTATATGCAAAAAAAATTAAATATTTACAAAAATAAAAGGAAAAAGGCAACACAATTATTCGTGCTGCCTTTTGGGGGATAATTAATTAGTAATTGTTTTTTACAGAATTTAAGATTAATCCTTTCTGCAAGTTGATGCTAACGACTTCTGCAAAGATAGCAGAACCCTCGACAAGATTTGTATCTTTTGGTACATTTACAATACCCCGAATCCTTGGGGTTACTTGACACTGATAGCCGTATGGGTTTAACTTCATTCCTATTCTTACAGGAATAATGCTTCCGATTTGGTACTGGCTTTTGGAATTTGCAAGTAAAGGAAAGGTGAGTTTGTGCGAGATTCTAAAAGGTACTCCCTGAATTATGCTAAACTTTTTGGTTATTTTACATCTAAGCTTAGTTCCAGGAAAGATCCAGTTATCAAGGTTTTCGATAAAACAGGAGGAATAATCTTCTTGTTTTAGTTTACCTTTTACACCATTTCCAATATCGAAAAATGCGACCTTCTGAAAAACAGTAGTTGCAACTCCGAGTATGGTAGAACCTTCTTCTAGTAAATTGTATGTCTTCAGGATGTTACTTTTCCTAGAAAGAATTACGAAATCACTAGAAATTGCAATCACTTCAGCTGTTATCTTGGTACCCAGAAAATACTTGATATCAGTTGGAGTTGCAAAGTAGGAAAAATCGTTAAGATCAATTTTCCCAAGACCACAATCGTTAAGATCAACTAGACAATATCCATCTTTATACTCAAGAAGTCTTCCGGTGACTACATCACCAATGGAAAGCTTGTCTCTTGAAGGAAGTTGGATAAAAGAATTGAACCGTTCTGGTAAAATAATTCCCATTAAACAATACCTCCTAAAAAGAAATTTTAAGTTATATTATAGTATGCTTTTGCAAAATAGTAAATAGAAGTTTTAAAATAAAAGAAAAATTATTAAAATAAAAAACATGTGAAAAATAGAAAATAATAAGATTTTTTTATTTTGAAATAGAAATTTGTGAAAAAATAAATTAAAAGTGATATTAAAAAGTAATCAAACACTTAAAATAGTTGATATTGCTTATACTTTTTATGTTGACAACTATTATTAACAGGGTGTACAATTTTAAAAGGCAAAAAAGAGAAAAACATATAAATTAAGCAATAGTTTTAGAAAAAAATAAATAGAAATGGAAGAGGGATAAAATGTTAAATCAATTTTCAAGAACAGAATTATTAATAGGAAAAGATGGAATAGAAAAATTAAAAAATGCAAAAGTTGCTATTTTTGGAATAGGGGGAGTAGGTTCTTTTGTAGCAGAGGGATTAGTAAGAGCGGGAGTAGGAAATTTTGTATTAATAGATGACGATAAAATATGTTTAACTAATATAAATAGACAAATAATTGCAACAAGAAAAACAGTTGGAAAATATAAAGTTGATGTAATGAAAGAAAGAATATTAGAAATTAATCCAAATGCAACAGTAGAGACTGTTCAAGAATTTTTCATGCCAAATTCAGAAACTAATATTATAAATAAAGAATTATCATATGTAGTAGATTGCATTGATACAGTTACTGCTAAAATAGAAATTATCATGCAATGTAAAAAGTTGAATATTCCTGTAATATCTGCACTTGGAACAGGAAATAAACTAGATCCATCAAGATTTGAAATTACAGATATTTATAAAACAAATATCTGTCCATTAGCTAAAGTAATGAGAAAAGAATTAAGAAAAAGAAATGTGGATAGTTTAAAAGTTATTTATTCAGAAGAAGAACCAATAAAGCCAGATGAAACATTAGAGTGTAGTTGTAAAACAAATTGTATATGTCCTTCTGGAACAAAAAGAAAATGTTCTAAAAGAAATCAAGTACCAGGAAGTATATCATTTGTTCCATCTGTTGCAGGATTAATGCTAGCAGGAGAAGTAGTTAAAGATATTATTAAGAAAGTGTGATAAAAAATGAATGAAGAATATATCTATTTAGATTATGCATCAAATACTCCAGTAGATAAAGATGTATTAAATACATTTAATGAAATAACATTAAAGTATTTTGCAAATCCAAATTCAACACATATTTTAGGAAAAGTAACAAATAAAAAAATACAAGAAACAACAGAAAATATAATTAAAGAATTATCTAAAAAAGCAAATTTAGATGAAAATATGGAAATTATATATACATCAGGTTCAAGTGAATCTAATAATTTAGCAATAAAAGGAATTGCAAAAAGCTATAAAGAAAATGGTAAGCATATAATTTCAACTTTTTTGGAACATTCATCTGTCAGTAGTCCTCTTACATATTTAAGAGAACAGGGATATGAAATAGATATTGTAAATATTACAAATGAAGGTAAAGTTGATTTAGAACACTTAAAGAGTTTAATTAGAAAAGATACTATATTAGTTTCTATTTGCTATATAGATAGTGAAGTTGGAATTGTACAACCTATTGAAGAAATTGCTAAAATAGTAAAAGAATATCCAAATTGTTTTTTCCATGTTGATTGTACACAAGCAGTTGGAAAAATAAATATAGATTTAAACAATATAGATTTAATATCTTTTGCACCACATAAATTTTATGGCTTAAATGGTTTTGGAGCATTAATAAAAAACAAAGAGATAGTATTAGAACCATTAATAAATGGTGGAGCAAGTACGACTATTTATAGGAGTGGAACACCAGTTATAGGTCAAATATGTGCTTTAGAAAAAGCTTTAGAGATTTCATTTAATAATTTGGAAGAAAGAAAAAAATACGTAAAAAATATAAACAAAAAGCTAAGAGAAAATTTATCAAAATATAAAGATGTTAAAATTAATACAATCTCTGATGAAAATCCTTTTATTTTAAATATAAGTGTTAATGGAGTAAAAGCAACAGAGTTTAAAAACAAATTAGAAGAATATGGTGTATGTATTTCTATAAAATCTGCATGTACTATAACAATAACACCATCAAGAATTGTTATGGCAATGACACATGATAGAAAAAGAGCATTAGATTCTTTTAGAATAAGTTTAAGTCACTTAGTAAAAGAGAGTGAGATAAATAAATTTTTAGAAATATTTGATAAATGTTATAAGTATTTTAAAGAGGTATAAAAATGGAAAGATATGAAGAAATAGAGAAGAGTATAGTTACTACATATCGTAAAAGAATATGGAGTAAATTCATAAAAGGAATAAAAGAATTTGAAATGATAAAAGAGGGAGACAAGATTGCAGTTTGTATTTCAGGAGGAAAAGATTCTATGCTACTTGCAAAATGTATGCAAGAATTGAAAAGACATAGACAAATGAATTTTGAACTTGTATTTCTTGTAATGGACCCAGGGTACAATAAAATTAATAGACAGAAGGTAATTAATAATGCAAAATTATTAAATGTGCCAATAACAATTTTTGAAACTAATATTTTTGAAGCTGTTGAGCAAATAGATGATCATCCATGTTATATTTGTGCAAGAATGAGAAGAGGATATTTATATAAGAAAGCACAAGAACTTGGATGTAATAAAATTGCATTAGGTCATCATTTTGATGATGTTGTAGAAACGATTTTAATGGGTATGTTATATGGAGCACAGATGCAAACAATGATGCCAAAATTACATAGTACATATCATGAAGGTATGGAGCTTATAAGACCATTATATTATGTAAAAGAAGCTGATATTATAAGATGGAAAGAAAGGAACGATTTACAATTTATACAATGTGCTTGTAGATTTACTGAACATTGTACAATGTGTGATAATGGTGGTGGAGGCTCTAAAAGAGAAGAAATGAAGAAACTATTAAAACAATTGAGAAATGTTTATGACAAAGTAGATATGAATATTTATAATAGTACAAAAAATGTAAATCTAAATACAATTATTTCTTATGTTAAAGATGGAGAAACACATCATTTTATGGATGAATATGATAAGAAAAATTAAAACTTATAAAGGGATAAAAAAGATAAAGTAATTATAAGTTGATATTCAAAATAAAAAGTAAAATTTAATTCTAAAAAAATAATGATTTAATTAAATTAAAAATGAAATATAATTTTTTGCAAGACTAAAATAAATTGTAGATAATAATTTAATTAAATAATGTTTTGCAAGCTATTGACAAAAATAAAAAAAACTAGTATACTTTTAAAGTGACGTGAAAATAAGTTAAAAATTAGAATATATACATAATTCTATACATATGCAAAGGGAGGGAATATAAAATGGCACAACCAAAAAGAAGATGGTCAAAAGCTAGAACACACTTAAAAAGATCTACATGGAAATTAGAAAATCAAAATTTAGTAGAATGTCCACATTGTCATGAAAAAATGATGCAACATAGAGTTTGTCCAAGTTGCGGATACTATAATGGAAAACAAGTGGTAGCAAAAAAAGAAGCTTAGTTTATAAGTAAAATAAGAGAAAGGCAGCATTAAAGGCTGTTTTTTTTATTATCGCACAAAAAACATAATGAGTTGACATGCAGAGGAATTATTTTGGCTTTATGTTAAATTTAGAGCTGAATTTATATTAAAAAGCTAAATAAAACAAAAGGTTATTAAAAAACAAAATAAGCAAGTAATAAAAGAAATAACAAATTTATAATAGACTGAAAAAGTTAAATATAGAAAGTGGAATTTTGAAAATTAAAATAACTAAAAAGTAATTTTTTTTTTTTATTAGATATGATAAAATAAAAAAGGTGATGAAAATGAGTTTTTTTGGAGTATTAATATTCTTTGTTGTTATAATAGTAATTTTAACAAGTAATAAAACAGGACAAGTAAGAAAAAATAATTTAGTAAGAAGTAGTATAAAAATTGAAGAAGAGTACTTAAAAAGTGAAAATGAAATAGTAGAAGATATAATAAAAGCTGAGCTACAAAAAAATAATTATAATGGAAAAAGTATAGTAGAAGTAGAAAGAAAAAAATTTAGAGTTACTACTATTTTTTCTGTTTTAAATTTTATTCTAATATCATTAGTTTTTTTTCATTTACCAATATACTGGTATTTATTAGAAATTGTAAATATTGCTGTTTATATGATTTTCATTAAAAGATATAATATAATAAAATACTTAAAAAGAGAAATAAAAGCAAGACCAGATGATAATATTTCAGATATTATATCAAGTGTATTAACATCAGGTGTTGTAAATAAAAATAAAGTTGTTTTAAAAGAAATTGTAACAATTTCAATAGCTTTTATTCTTCCTCTAATAATTTTTATTAAGCCAATAACCTTTTATGAGAAGAGTGATGATGGATATTATTTAAGATTTTATACAACTGGATTAATACATTCAAGTGAAATTACAATTCCAGAAGCACATAAAAATAATAAGGTAGTAGGAATACGTGGAGATGTATTTGCAAATATTAGATATGTAAAAAGGATTAATTTACCAAATAGTATAAATACAATTAGGGGAAAGGCTTTTGAGAATGACTCTAAATTAGAAGAAATAAGTTTACCAGAAAATCTTACATATCTTGGAGGAGGAGCTTTTAGAAATTGTAAGTCTTTAAAAAGTATAACGATTCCAAGTGGAGTTACAGTTATAAATGGTGGTACGTTTGAAAATTGTACATCTTTAGAACAAATTAATCTACATGATGAAATAACTGAAATACATGGTGAGACTTTTAAAAATTGTAAATCATTGGTTAGTATAAAATTACCTACTAAAATAACAGAAATAAAAGGAAATACATTTGAAAATTGTACATCTATAAAGAATATAGATATACCAGACGGTGTAACTAGAATAGGTGGGCATGCTTTTTATGGGTGTACATCTTTAGAAAGTGTTGCTATCCCAACTTCGCTAAAAGAAATAGGAAGTTCTGCATTTAGAATGTGTAATTCGCTATTAGGTATAATGCTTCCAAAAGGTACAAAAGTAAAAGAAAATAGCTTTAAGGAAAGTCCTACAAAGGTGATATTTGTTAATGTTGATGGAGAAGAAGTAGTAGAAGAAAATGATGATCCGGCTACAAATCTAAATAAAATAGTAGACAATTTAACCAATAATGTAATAACAAATAATGAAAAGATTACTAATATTACTAATGCTAGAAATACCACTAATGAAAATGGTATAAAAAAGCAACCACTTTTAGTAAATCCAATACCAATACAAAAATAGCTAAAATACGAATAAATGAAAAACAAGTAAAGTTTTAGGAGGAATGTATGGAAGATCTAAAATTTATTCATTTACTATATGTACCAACTATGGCATGCAATATGCGGTTGTAAGTATTGCTATTTGGAAGATAATACAATAGATGAAAAAACGGAATATAAAGCAATAGATACATTAAAATATGCAGTAGATAAATTAAAAAGTAAAAACATAATACCATTTAATATTTCTCTTCATGGAGGAGAAGTAACAGTACTTAGTAAAGAAGAGTTTAGAGATTTAATAAAATATGTTTCAGAGTATTATGATAAAAATAAAAAAATAATTACAGAAAATGGATTTAAAATAGGCAATCCACACATAAAAACTAATTTATATAATTTAGAAAAACATATTCAAACAATAAAAGAGTATAATGTTTCAATAAGTGGAAGTATAGATTTACCTTTTTGGCTACATGATAAATTTAGAACAACTAAAGACAATAAAAAAACTATGAAAAAAATATTAGATAATATAAATCTATTAAAAGATTTGCCAAATAATAAAAAAGTTTCTGCAACAGTATTTAAAGAACATTATTTAGAAATAGATAAGATGATAGAAGATATTAAGTTTTTACATAAAAATACATGTCTAGATATGAATGATTTTAATTTTATGATAGGATTTGACTATAATTCAAATGGATTGTTAACACCACTAACTGAAGAAGAACAAGTTGATTTCTTTAAAAGAATGCATAAAGAATTTGATAATACAGATTTAGCATCAGGGGTAAATGGTGCATGGTTTAATGAATTTGGTCCAGAATATTGTACAAATTGCGATAACTGTGGTGAAAAATTTTTCTTGCTTGAAAAAAATGGTGATATATATTCGTGTGTAAGAGGGCAAAAACACGAAGAATTTTATTATGGAAATATATACAAAGATTCAGTAGAAAAGATAATGGATACAGCAAAAGCGAAGATTTTTAAAAATCATAATAAAAATCAATTTAATGAGGATTGCGCTAAATGTGGATATTTATATATATGTAAAACAGGATGTCCTTTTGTAAAAAATATATATAATTCAAATAAGTCATATACTTGCAAATTACAACAAGAATTATATAAACTAAGAAATTATGAAAAAAATGAGAATGAAGAATTAGTATATATATATGTATCTAAAATGCATCCAGATATAATGGAAAAATATATTCCAGAGGCTAAGATAGATGATGAAAATAATTTAATAAACTTAATTAAGCAAGATAAAAAATTAAAGTACATATATGATGCAGATACATTTATATTAAAAGTAGATAATAATGAATATAAATTACAATCACAAATATTAAGAAAAGCTAGAGAAATTGTATATATAACTGAAGATATAGATGTTAAAATATATATAAAATCTAATCTTTTGGATGAAGAAAGCTTGTATCCTCAAAACAATTCATTGTATATAATGCTATTAAGTGGAGATTTAATAACATATGGTGATGAGGGAAGAACAAAACAAAAGCATATTATGTCACATCAGGTTTATAAAAATGTATTAGAAAAAATTAAGAGTGACAAAAAAGGTTTTTATTGCTACGATTTAAAAGAATTATTGTTTCTATATAGGAAGTTTTTATCAGTAGAAAAACCAAATAATTTATTTTTTACAACAAATGATCTAAGAGATTATCATTATACAAAACAAAAGAATAATGCATATTATCATATACAAGCAATTAATTTACCTTTTCAAAATATTGAATTTTACTATATATGTAAGGAGGATGAAGATGAAAAGTAGAATACCAAAAACATATAATGAAGTAATAAGGAAAAAAAGATGTTATGAATTAGCAAAATATTTTGACGTAACTAATGAATTGTTAGTAGATATTTATGACTTCTTAGGTGCAAATAAACAAAATAGAATTGTTACAACACAAAATATGATAACATTTTATACTGGAAACAATATGATAAAAAATATATCAGTAAGTCCGATAAATAATACATTTGATGGAATAACGATGTCTGATAATAAATTTGTTATAATCCCACATTATACGCCATCAGATTCTAGTGGAAGTAGTGGAGGATCATCTTCAAATAACAATAATAATAACAACAATAATAATAATAGCTAAGCTTAAATAAAATTACATAAAAAAATAATAATATTTTAAAATATTGATATAGCTTAGTATTAGTAAAAAATATTAAAAGTAAGGAATAAAAATATGATAGTAGAGCAATTACATTTAAAAAGATTAAAAGAGCTTGGTATAAATATTTGTACAAAGTATAAAAAAGACGATAAAATCTTACAAAGAGATACAAATAACACTAAAAATGATAATATAAAAGATGCAATATGTTTAGAAAAAAACTATTATAAAGATGGTTTATATTTAGATAAAGTAACAGGGTTTGATCCAAGAATTAATTATACATATATTAGTAATGGTGATGGAGAAAACGAAGTAGTTTGTCCAAATTGTGGTAAAATTAGTAAACAAAAAGAAATTGGTGATTTTTGTCCATATTGTAAAACAAATTACAACATGGAATATAATGATAAAGACTTAGGAACAAAATATCATTATGATAGAGTAGTTCAAGGGGTTAATTATAGAAAAATTACTTTGATAGTAGATGTATTAATTAGTGCCATTATAGTATATCTATATATAGCTACTAATTCTAGAACATTTAATATATATGATATTTCAAAAATATTGGTTGGAACAGTTATATTAAGTCTTATATTATATTATTTCTTTTACATAATAGATGCGTCTATTATTGTTTTGCCAATAAAAATATACAAAGATAAAATTAATAAAAATCAAATGAAATTTTGGTCTATGATGGAACAAAAAAATGTTACTAAAAAAATTTTTTATAATAATGTAAATTATGAATTACAAAAATATTATTATGGAGAAGATAGCAATAATAAAAATATAATAGATTATGATATCATAGACTATATTTCAATAAAAGAAGAATCTTTGAAAAGTGATAAAATAATTATTAAAGCAAAGATTAGAATAAGAGAAATAGAGTTAAAAGAAAATAAAATAAACAAAAAAGTAGTAGTAAAAAGTTTTTATTTTGAGAAAAATAATGGAGAAATAATAAAAACTAAAGAGGGAAGTAATATAATAAAATGCAATAATTGTCGGAGCATCTGTAGATATAGTAAAAGGAAGATGTGATTATTGTGGTACAAAAATAAACAGCTATCAAGAATGGTATATAGTAAAAGTTGATTAATTAAAATAAAAAAAGAAGTATGTTTGTTTATAAATAGCAAAAATGAAATAAAATTAGATTTTAGTTTTGCAAGATAAATAGTATAAACAAAGAATACTTCTTTTTTATGTGCTTTATAATAATTATTAATTATTTTTCTTGTTGTTTATTTTCAAGATTTCTATTTTCATCATTCATATTATAACATTCAGAAGGACTTTGGAAGCTTAAATACCAATTCATTCCATTTCTATTTTGAGAAATTTCTTTATTCCTTGTTTGTAAATCACAAAAAGTTTTGGGGGCAGGAACAATAACGGGATTACAAGGTATCCAATTAGCAGGAGTAGACATATTATTAGCATCTGCTACTTGAAGTGCTTGAACTGTTCTTAAAATTTCAGGGATACATCTTCCAACGTTCATTGGATAAATTAATATTGTACGAACAACTCCTTTATTATCAATAATAAATACATTTCGAACAGTTTCAGAATTACTAATATCACTTGAAATCATACCATATTTTCTGGCAATTTGCCCATTTCTATCAGCAATAATAGGGAAGGGAACACATATGCCTGTTTTACAATATATATCATAAAGCCATGCAAGATGAGATGAATTACTATCTACACTAAGTCCAATTAAACAAGTATTTAATTTTTCAAAATATGTATTAGATTTAGCAAATGCTATTATTTCAGTTGTGCAAACAGGAGTAAAATCACCAGGGTGAGAAAATAAAACAATCCATTTACCTTTATAATCACTAAGTTTAATATTTCCCATAGTAGTTTGAGCTTCAAAGTCTGGAGCATACATACCAATTCTAACATTTCCATTCATCATTATTTCATAATCCATAAAAATACCTCCAATCATTTTTTATATAATATGAATTTAAATTAATATTGTGAAAAAAATAAAAAAGCAAAAGAAAGGTACCATAACAAGTTGACACGCATGGAAATTATTTTTTAGTTATGTTAAGTTTAGTGCCAATGTCTAAACTATTAATTAGTAAAAGAACAGTGCTACGTGTACTGAAATCATAAGAAAAAATAGAATAGTATAAAAATGTTTATAAATACTCACTAGAAAAGAAAAAACAAAAAAGAAATTATAATTGTATTATTTTTAGATAAGCGTAAAAAAATAAGAAATGGTTATAATAAATGATAGAAAGGAGGTGAAAAAATGAATTTAAATCAAAAAATTAATTGTACAGTAGGAAGCTGTAAATATAATAATCAAAAAAATCAAATATGTGAGTTACAGCAAATAGTTGTTACACCAAGCAATAATTGTAAAACTAAAAAGCCAGATGAGTCTATGTGCAGTAGTTATGAAAATGATAATTAAATAAAAGATAAAAAAGATCAAAATAAAAAACATAATAACTTGACTTACACTAGAATATGATATAAAATATTTAGCAATAAAGGTTTTAAGATTTTTCATCTTTTTGGGAGATCTGAAGCTTTTAAATAAAATTAAGGAGGTCAAGGAAACATGACCAAAACGTTCGTGCTACGGCCAAATGCACTTTTGTCATCACCAAACAGTACGCAAAAGTTCGGAGACGACAATATTGTCGTAATACCGAGATCTGTGCTGGACGAAGTGCAAACTCGTAGAAACATGTCAAACGAAAAGGCGAAAGTTCGCAGAAGGATTCTGGAATATATCAGATCTTTCGATTACAATGAACTGACGTCTACCGGCGTAAGGCAGTCCAACGGCTCAATCCTGAAGATTTGCAAAAATTACAAGGATATCAAGTTGGGCGACGTAGAAAACGAAACTACAGAATTCCAGAGACGAACCCTGCAAGTCTGCAAAGGGCTTATGCGAGATGGAAATAATGTGGTTTTGGTAACCAACAATCTTTTGCTGCAAATGACTGCGGCAGGACTCGGTATTCGCGCGGAAAGTTTCCGTGATGAAGTTTTTCCGAAGTTCGAAGACCAATACACCGGAAGAGTGAGCATTGAGGTTAGTGAACCTGATTTCAATTCTTTCTGGAATAATGGTTTAAGTCTTGCATCCATTCCGCAAGTAGCCCAAAAAGAATGGTGTCAAAACCAATTCGTGGTGGTAAAGTGCTGGAACAAGCAGACTGTGGATGGTCAGATTGACTACAGTAAAGCTTATGGCAAAGTAGTTGGAGACAAAATCATCGCAATTAACATGTTTGAGCGCAATCCATACGGAGTTAAGCCGTTAAATGACGGTCAAAGATTTTTAATCGAAGCTCTGTATAGCGATTCACCCTTAGTTGTAGTAAAAGGCGATGCCGGAACTGGTAAAACTTTTTGCACACTAGCGGTTGCTCTTGATGAACTGGAAAAAGGCAAGAAATATAGCCGAATCCTAGTCACAAGAAAAGCAGATTTTTCGTCTATTGGATATTTACCCGGAGAGATTGAAAACAAAATGTCTCCGTATCTTGCGGGCATTAAAGACAATTTGGCGATTCTAATCAACTCTGATGGTCAAAGGAAGAAGGGGGGCACCTATGAGGATGGTGAATATTACTTTGAGTCTGGAATGATTCAGGTTCAAGCAATTGACTTACTCAGAGGTCGCTCGATCGTCGATACTCTTTTTATCATTGATGAAACTCAAAACATTGAGCCTGAAATGATAAAGACTATCGTAACAAGAGCAGCTAAAGGGTCGAAGTTCGTCTTCTTGGGAGATCCAACACAGGTTGATAACCCGAACTTAAACGAGAGATACAACGGCTTAGTTTATCTTTCGGAAAAGATGAAGGGCATACCTGGATGCGACCAGATCACTTTACTGGAGGATGAATCAGTTAGATCTGAACTTGCGAGAATAGCAGCGAAAATTTTGTGATTTCTAGCAAGGTTAAGCTCTTTTGGTTTTAGTTTTCAGACAATCAATCTTTTTTTTATTTTTAGCTAGCCCTGCGGAATTTTCTGCGGGGCTATATTTTTTTATGTTGGGGACGGGGCAAATTTATCAAATTTTTATATGTAACTTTAATTTATAAATCACTAGTCATACCTAGTTATACTAAGGGATAATTATATGTAATAGATATCAACAAAATACAAAACGTAAAAACGTTTTTAAAAAAGAGCTTTTAAAAAAATTATATACAAATAGATAATTAGATTGGGGTTTTCTATTGACATCAAACTAAAATAGAAATAAAATGAAAAAGAATTGATAAGTAATTATCAGAAAGATAACGCAAGGGAGGAATTTTTATGCCATTAGTAACAACTAAGGAAATGTTTGAAAAATCAATGAAAGAAAAGTTTGCAATAGGAGCTTTTAATGTAAATAATATGGAAATAATCCAAGGAATTGTAGATGCAGCAGCAGAGCAAAAATCACCAGTAATATTACAAGCATCATCAAGTGCAATAAAATATGCTAGAATTAATTATTTAATGAAAATGGTAGAAGCAGCCATGGAAGAACATCCAGAAGTACCAGTTGCTATACATTTAGATCATGGACCTGATTTTGAAACAGCTAAAATGTGTATAGATAATGGTTTTACATCTGTTATGATAGATGGATCAAAATATGATTTTGAAGAAAATGTAGCTTTAACAAAAAAAGTAGTAGATTATGCACATAGTAAAGGTGTTGTTGTTGAAGCAGAACTTGGAAAATTAGCAGGTATAGAAGATGAAGTAAATGTAAGTGAAAAAGATGCTATGTATACAGATCCAGAACAAGCAAAAGAATTTGTAGAAAGAACAGGATGCGACTCTTTAGCAATTGCAATTGGAACAAGCCATGGAGCATATAAATTTAAAGGAGAAGCTAAATTAAGATTTGATATATTAGCAAAAATAAAAGAATTAATACCAAATACTCCAATTGTATTACATGGTGCATCTACAGTTATACCAGAACTTGTAGATATGTGTAATAAATATGGTGGAAATATACCAGGAGCAAAAGGTGTTCCAGATGAAATGTTACATGAAGCAAGTTTGTCTGGTGTATCAAAAATAAATGTAGATACAGATTTAAGACTTGCTATGACATCAGAAATTAGAAAAGTATTCGCAGAAGAACCAGGAGTATTTGATCCAAGAAAATATTTGGCACCAGCAAGAGAATCTATAAAGAAAACTGTTGAACATAAAATAAGAGATGTATTTGGTTCAAGTAATAAAATATAATTTAATATAGAGAAATAAAAAAGTCACCTAAAGTACGTAGTATAAGGTGGCTTTTTATAATGAAAGATATTTATTTTTTAGTAGAGAATATATAACAGCATGTTATTAGATATTACTCAGAAATTAAATTGAACTTGTATACGTCACTTTTTTAATTAAAAATTCCCAAGTAAAAAACTTGGGAAAAATTTATTATTTATAATTTTCTTTCATTGCTCTTCTAATTTTCATTTCAGCATCTTTTTTTGCTATATCTTGTCTTTTATCATAAAGTTTCTTTCCTTTTCCAATACCTAGTTCTAATTTAACTAAACTTCCTTTAAAGTATAAGCTAACAGGAACTAAAGTATAACCTTTTTGATTAATAAGTCCAATTATTTTATTTATTTCACGTCTATTTAATAATAGTTTTCGTGCACGTAATGGATCTTTATTAAATATATTTCCATGTTCATATGGACTTATATGCATTGAATATATATATACTTCACCATTTTTATTAATAGATGCATAACTATCTTTTAAATTTACTTTTCCTGCTCTTATAGATTTTATTTCAGTTCCTGTAAGTACGATTCCTGATTCTAATGTATCTATAATTGTATAATTGTGTTTTGCAGTTGGATTTTTTGCAATTAGTTTACCCATAACATTAACCTCTTTTTTCATAATTAAAAAATATTATATCATGAAAAAATCAATAAAGGAAGAGCTAAAAATATTAATTTAGTAAAAACTATATTTTATTTAAATTTAAATTATTCATCATTATGATTATTATAGTTATTTTGTTTTGTTGAATAATACCAAATTAGAGCAATAATAGCTAGTACAATTATAGCAGTAACTATCCAAGTCCAAGCATTGTTTCCAAATGAACTAAAGAAATTACCACTAGCTGTAGTTCCTTCAGTAGAAGTTTTAGTTGCTTTATAATTATTGTTTTTATCCATATTAGTATCATGTTTCATTGTATTTACAGTGTTTTCAGTAGCATTGCCAGCAGTATTAATGCCAGATCTTACAGCACCGGTAGCATCTTTAACAGCATCTTCTACAACATTTTCTGCACCACCAACTACATTTCTTACGTCATTTGCAGCATTATTCATTGTATTTGCAAATACATTAGAAAATGAAAATAGTAAAGAAATGCATAATATTAAGAATGATGATATTACTATTTTTTTCATAATTAACCTCCTTATAAAATTTGAGTTTAAAAATATTCTCACATTATTATTATGAAATTAAGAAATGTAAAATATACATAAAAAAAAACTCTATTTTGTAAAAAAATAGAGTTTTTAGAAATATATAGAAAATTATTTTAAACGTATTAAAATTGCAATTGCTAAAAAAATAATAACAACACCAACGGCAATTAGTAAAATATTTAATGTATTAGTAAGTGATGAGCTTCCGAGACCTTCTTCTGAATCATCAAAACTTGTAGTAACAGATGAAGTGTTTGAATTTTCAGTACTTACAGAGTTAGTTTGTGTTGTAGTAGAATTTTTTGAAGTATTTGCTGTATTTGAAGTATTAGTTTTATTATTTGTGTTAGTATTTTGAGTTGTATTTGCAGCAAATACATTATTTATACAAAAACATGATAAAAATATAGATATTATTAAAAATATTTTTAAAAATTTTGACATTTTTTTGCCCTCCTAAAACAATTGAACTATTAAAATAGTTTTTCATCTATAGTATGTAAATATAATATCATAATAAAATATGAAAAGTCTAGTAATTTATAAAAAAATATCAAATAAATTGATAACATAATATATATTTCTAGTATTGTAAGGTATTACGAATTTATACTAAGTAAAAAATATATTGCATAAAATTTATTGATTTAAAAGTTATATATTATTTTTAAAAAATAAATTTGAATTATAAATTTAATAAAATAGGCAGAAATTAGTATATTTATGAAGAATATGTTTACATAACCTCAAAAATGTGCTAAAATTAATTATATTTTTTTATTAGGGGATGATGTAAGCATGGAAGCAAAAAAACAAATATCACCAGATGAAGTAGCAAATTCTGCAGAAAGCCAACTTTTAAACTTAAAAAAGGCAGGAGATGCTAAACAAAAAGAAGTAAGTGATGAAAGAAAAAGAATTTTAGAATTTAAGAAAATGGTATCTTGTTTAATATATGCAACAGCAAGTACATACAAAAATGTTTATCCTGGAGCAAAAGGATTTGTAGAAGGTAGGGTAAAATCTCCTAATAGTATAGAAACTAAAATTATAAATGAAATTACAGAAAAATTAAATCAAATTAAAGAAGATCCAAATATAAATCAAGAGGAAATTATTAAAAAAATATTAGAAATTGATTTTAAAGATATATTAGCACTTAGTGTAATAACAACAGTTCCACCCAAAAAGTTTAGAACAGGTAGTGATGAAGTAAATAAAAAACTAAATAGTATGAGCGAAAACTTACAAATAACAACAAAAAGACTAGAAGAACATAGTAGTTTTATATCAACAAATGATGAAAGAGCTACTGTTTTATCTAATCAACTATATGAGCTAAAAAAGAAAATGCAAAGTGCAAGTTCAAAACAAGAAAAAATCGAATTAGTAAAAGAGCAAGAACAAAGATTACTTCAAATATACCAAAATCAAGAATTAACACCAGAAGAATTTATGGAGCAAATTAAAATATTAACTAAGCTTATAGTATCTTTAGAAAAAGAAGATTTACAAAAAGTAATAGAAGAAAAAAGTGCAGAACTGGAATTAGTTATGGAAAATATGGAATATGGAAAAAGAAATGAAGATAGAACTCAAGATGTATATGACTCAACTTTAAGAGATTTACAATATCAAATGAGTTTATATTATGTTTCAAATTTAGAAAAATTTTCTACATTTAAATATTGGGGAACTGAAGCAATAAGAGTTCCAAAGCAAATAGAAAAGAATGGCTTTAGAGCAGTTAATACAGGATATAGTGTTGCTTTTTCAGATTTGGACGAAAAAGATAAAAAATATACTATGAAATTTGAAGCTCAAGGAAAGGGAAAGATGGATTATGACGAAGCAGAGTTTTCTTGGCTTGGGGCTTCGTACCATGAAGAACAAAAAACAAAAGATGGTATTATTTCAAAAAGAACAGAAGATTTAGATTTTACAATTATAGGGAGAGAACTAACAGAAAAAATAGAGAAAAGAGTAAGAAGACAATATACAGATATTAGTTCTATATATGACTTAGAAGAATATATAGAAGAAAATCCAGAAGACTTAGAGGTACAAACTTTATATACTCAATTAATGTCTTATGAGCAAGAACTAAAAAATCAAGGAGCAGATAAAAAAGATATAAAAAGAAAAATTAAAGAAGTTTTTAGTTCGTCAAAAGAATTACTTATTCAAACAAAAATAGAATCTATAATTGACGAAATTATTGGTAATATAGCAGATGGCGATAATTTTTTACAAAAAATAGAAGAAAATGAAGAATTAAAAAGTTTCTTTGAAGATGAAAAAGGAAAAATAGCAGAAAAAGAAGCAGATTTATCTGAAGATGAAATTGACCATCGTGCAAGAGTAAGAACTTTATATCGAATAAAAGAAAGAGAAGTTCGAAATGTGGCATCTAAATCTGTACCACCATTTTTTAGAACAAATATTGATAATAATGAACCAATAGTATATTGGTTTTCAATGGGAGAATCTATATATAGATATTACTACAATAGATTAAATGGACTTAAAGATGAAAATGGTATATATAAGTATAAACCTCAAGAACAACAAAAAAGAGCCTTGTTAAAATTAAGTGGACTTTTTGAAATAGAGGATGGAGCTTTTTATACATATAACGATATAACTGAAAGTTTTGGTGGATTATCAAGTAAAGGATTTGATATAGAACTTTAAAAAAATATATAGAAAAAAATAATTATTAAAATAACATTATATAAATAAAACATTTGAAATAAAAAGTAAAATATTATAAATAATAATGTTTTACTTTTTTTATATTAGTGTTATAATACCAACGAAGAAAGGTGAGTGATATAAATGAAAGAAAGTATAAAAGAAGTATTATTAATGGGATTAGGAGCTATATCTCTTACAGGAGAAAAAGCAAATGAATTAAAAAAAGAATTGTTAGAAAAAGGTGAATCTTTATATAAAGAAGGTTCTATTAAAAATGAAGAATTAAAAAGAGATATTAAAGAAAAAATAAAAGAAAATACAAATATAAAAGTTACTACAGCAAGCAAAGAAGAACTTGTAGAAATAATAAATAATTTAAGTGATGAAGAAAAAGAAGAAATAAAAGAATTATTAAAAACAGAAAAAGAATCATCAAAAGAAAATACAGATGACGAAGATGGTAAAGAATAAGAAACTAATGATAAAATAGAAAAGGTAGATAATTATGAACGAGAAAATGAGATTAAAAGAGATCATTACTATATTAAAAGATAGTGATCTAATAAGTGGAATTACTCCTCAGAAATTATGTAATACTATATCTAATTTAGGACCAACATATATAAAAATAGGACAAATTTTATCAAGTAGATATGATTTATTACCAAAGGAATATTGTGACGCCTTAGCAAATTTAAGAGCAAAAGTAACACCAATGAGTTTTGAAGAAGTTTCTGAAATTTTAAAAGAAGAATATGGAGATATAAATGAGATTTTCGAAAGTATTTCTCATGAATGTATTGGTTCCGCTTCTATTGCACAAGTACATAAAGCTAAATTAAAAAATGGTGAAAATGTTGTAATAAAAGTTCAAAGAAAAAATGTATATGAAACAATGACAACAGACATTAAACTTATAAAGAAAGCAATATTACTATTACGTTTAAATTCGCTTGTAAAGGTAATAGATTTAAATAGTGTAATAGATGAAATATACTATATAGCTAAAGAAGAAATGAATTTCCAAATAGAAGCAAAACATCTTGAAGAATTTAAAGAAAATAATAGGGATATAGTTTATGTAGATGTCCCAAAAGTATATAATGAATTAGTTACTAAAAAAGTTTTAGTAATGGAAAATATAGATGGAATAAATTTAAATAATAAAGAAGCTTTAATAAAACAAGGATATGATGTAGAAGAAATAGGCTTGAAACTTGCAAACAACTATATTAAACAAGCTTTGGATGATGGACTTTTCCATGCAGACCCACATCCAGATAATATTTTTGTACGTGATGGAAAAATAATATTTTTAGATTTAGGAATGATGGGAAGAATTAGTTCAAGAAATAAAAAATTATTAAAAGACGCTATGAAAGCAATAGCAAAAAATGATGTAAATGAGCTTGAGCATGTACTACTTAGTATTTCTACAACAAAAGAACCAGTAAATCATATAAAATTAAGATCAGAGATTCAAAATATATTAGACAAAAATGTAAATGAAGACATAAAAAATATTAATGTAATGGAATTTATGAATAGTGTTAATACAGTTTTAAAAGAAAACGGTATCAAATTAGATAAAAATATTACATTGTTAATTAGAGGAATCTGTGTTATAGAAGGAACACTTGAGGGAATTAGTCCAGATATAAATTTATTAATGGTATTTAATAATAAAATAAAAGAAGATAGCCTAAATGAAGTATTCTCAAAAGAAATGTTATTAAACACTGGAAGGAATGTTGTAACAGGTGCAAATAGTTTAAGTATGCTTCCAAACGAATTACTAAATTTTATAAGGGATATAAATCGTGGGGAAACAAAAATAGATATAGAAATGGCAAACTCTGCAAAACAAGTAGATAAACTAGAAAAAATGCTTCATCAACTAATTATTGGATTGTTGGATGCAGCAATACTTTTAGGTGCAACAATGGTAAACAACAAAATTCTAAGATATATATATTTAGCTTTTGCGATAGTATTTACTATATGGCTATTTATACAAATGGCAAAAGATCATTTTCATAAAGGATATTAGTAATAAAAAAGACGGGGTAAAATTTAAAGTTTATATATAAAATTATATACAAAATTACTTTAAAATTTTTACCTCGTTTTTAACAGAAAGGGGATAAGAAGATAATGTTTAAGCTTCATTCACCATATAAACCAACAGGTGACCAACCAAAGGCAATTGAATATTTATCAAATGGAATAGAAGAAGGAAAAAAATTTCAAACACTTCTAGGTGTTACAGGATCTGGAAAAACCTTCACAATGGCCAATATTATTCAAACGGTTCAAAAACCAACATTAGTACTTGCTCATAATAAAACATTAGCAGGACAACTATATTCAGAATTTAAAGAATTTTTTCCAGAAAACGCAGTTGAATATTTTGTCTCTTATTACGATTATTACCAACCTGAAAGCTATTTACCCGCTTCTGACACTTATATAGAGAAAGATGCATCAATAAATGATGAAATAGATAAATTAAGACACTCAGCAACAGCATCTCTTTTTGAAACGAGGGATGTAATTATTGTAGCATCAGTATCTTGTATATATGGACTTCGGAGACCCTATCGATTACGAACATATGATTGTTTCACTAAGGCCAGGAATGAAGAAAGAAAGAAATGAAATACTTAAAAAATTAGTTACAATGCAATATACAAGAAATGAATTAGATTTTAAACGTGGTACTTTTAGAGCAAAAGGAGATATTGTAGAGATATATCCATCAGATCAAAATGAATCTGCAATAAGAGTAGAATTTTGGGATGATGAAATAGAAAAAATATCAGAAATAGACCCGCTAACAGGAAAAGTAATAGCTACAAGAAATCATGTTATGATATTTCCTAATTCTCACTATGTAACAACTAGTGACAAAATGGAAAGAGCAATAAAAACAATAGAAGAGGAATTAGAAAATAGGGTTAAATATTTCAAAGATAATGGTAAGTTAATAGAAGCACAAAGAATAGAAGAAAGAACTAATTTTGATATAGAGATGATGAAAGAAACAGGTTTTTGCCAAGGAATAGAAAACTATTCTAGACATATTAGCGGTAGGGAAGCGGGGAGTCCACCTTTTACTTTATTTGATTATTTTCCAAAAGATTTTTTGTTATTAATAGATGAATCACATGCTACAATACCACAAGTAAGAGCAATGTATAATGGTGATAGAGCAAGAAAAGAATCTTTAGTAAATTATGGATTTAGACTTCCATCAGCATTTGATAATAGACCTTTGAAATTTGAAGAATTTGAAAAAAGAATAAATCAAGTTGTTTTTGTTAGTGCAACACCGGCAGATTACGAAAAAGAGCATTCTAAAAATAATGTAGTAGAACAAATTATAAGACCTACTGGACTTCTAGATCCTAAAATAGAAGTAAAACCTGTTACAAATCAAGTAGATGATTTAATAGAACAAATCAGAGAAAGAGTGGCAAAAAAAGAAAGAGTATTAGTAACTACTCTTACAAAAAAAATGGCCGAAGATTTAACATCATATTTAGCAAGTTTAGATATAAAGGTTAGATATATGCATTCAGAAATAAAAGCATTAGAGAGAATGGAGATTATAAGAGATTTAAGATTGGGTGAATTTGATGTTTTAGTTGGAATAAATCTTTTAAGAGAAGGATTAGATATTCCAGAAGTATCACTTGTTGCAATACTTGATGCAGATAAAGAAGGCTTTTTACGTTCTGAAAGAAGTTTGATACAAACAATTGGTCGTGCAGCAAGAAATACAGAAGGAAAAGTAATAATGTATGCAGATGAACTAACAGAAAGTATGGAAAAAGCAATAAGTGAAACAAATAGAAGACGTAAAATTCAAATGGAATACAATAAAGAACATGGAATAACGCCTAAAACAATAAAAAAATCGGTTAGAGATGTAATAAAAGCTAGTGTTATAGAAGATATGAAAAATGAGTATAAACTAGATAAAAATGCCGATATAGATATAAAAGATTTAATTGCAAAATTAACAGATGAAATGTTAGCACATGCCGCTTCTATGGAATTTGAAAAAGCAGCAGAATTAAGAGATAAAATAAAAGAATTAGAAAATATGAATTCGTAAATATTGGAATAAAATTTATATAAGCAATTTTTTATAACAATATATATTAAAAATTGGAACAAAACATCTTAAATATGTATATATCCAGTATTGACAAACATATGTAAGCATTATAAAATAATTAAATCAAACAGAAAAGGAGGAATATCCATGGTTGAATCTGTATCCTTGGGATTTGTTATGCCAAATGGCAAAACTTATGATCAGGAGAATCAGTCAGAAGGGCATATTGAGATTGCTCGGAGAGTGATTGAAGCAGAAAATTTGGTCGAAAAATACCAAAACAGCAAATGGAATGACCCTGTTGATTTTCTACTCTTTGTTGAAGGAGCTTTAAAGGTGGGAAATCGATGGGGAAAACGAGTTGTTTCGTACTATCCCAATATGCTAACTTCTACGATTCAAAAGCATTTAGAGAGCTATAAAAATCGGTGCTACGCAGAAGATAAGGTTTATACGACCGGTGAAAATTGTGGGGAATCACTGATCTCATTTTTCCACATGAAGTAATCAAGTAAAAGGGAAATGTCATGGCTTGTGTATTTTTAACAAGCTATGGCATTTTTCTTTTTATATTCGTTTTCTTTTATATTTATGGTAGTAAATTTTTCGGATTTTTTATTAATATTAAGCGCTTTGTTAAACTTAGATGCAGAAAAAGTTTTGCTCAAAATTATTTTAATCTCTTGTTTATCAATGGATTTTATGTTAATATAATAATTAGTACGCAAATCCGCATTTTTTACATTTGAAAGAGGTGAAAGTTATGGTAGTACCTGTAACAGTTATTATCCCAGTATATCGGGCTAATAAGATGAAATTTTGGGAGTGCTTAAACAGTTTGTTAGCACAGACTGTATCTCCTGAGAAAGTAATCATTGTTGATGATGGAAATACCAAACAAGAAAAAGCAAAACTTCAAGAGGTCATAAAAAAGGTTACAAGCACACGTAAGATAGAGCTTGTATTACTTCAAAATGATACAAATGAAGGAGTTTCTACAGCAAGAAACAAGGCCATTTCTGAAGCGTCGACAAAGTGGATAACTTTTCTGGACTGTGATGACAAATTGTCACCACAATTTCTTGAAAGGCTCTACGAAGCAACATATCTTTATGAAAATATTGATATAGTTGCTTGTGGCTGTATAGCTGACGATGGAACGGAATATCATCCAAACCACTTTTTCATGAAAGAAGAAGTTTTTTCTGGAGAAAATTTGATTGAGGTTGAAAAAGCTTTAATCAATCAGTTCTACCGGAGAATTGGTTACATCGACACAGCTTTTGGCGTCCCTTGGGGAAAATTATATAGCCTTAAGACTGTAAATGGCATCTGGTTCGATCCGCTATTAAAGCGCATGGAAGATTCAATTTGGAATCACCAAATCCTTATTGAAAGAAAGCCTAAAATTCTGTATATTGACGAGATGTTATATATCTATAATACTGAGCACATTGCAAAGTATAGTCAAGAATATGCAGAAGATCTTTCTGATTGGACGAAGGTTATTAATTCAAGAAAAAGACTTGTAAGCAGTCATCTTGGAACAGGAGACCAGATTGAAGAATTCTTTTTTGAAGAAGTTGTGAGGATTTTAGTTCTCATGCTTGAAAAAAAGTATTTTCACAAAGAGAACAAAAACAAAAAGCAAACCTTTTTAGAGCTTAAGCAGTTACTGGAAAATAAAACAGTAAATACAAGTTTAAAATATGTTTGCAAAAGGACACCATTTTATCGGCAAATAATGCTAAAGTTACTGGCTGCTGGAAATTTAAAACTGGCATATGCCATGTACATTGCAAGAAACCTGAAAAAGTAAAATGGAAGCGCGGGAATGAATGTTCCTGCGCTTTTTTTATATTTATAATAAAAACTACAAATAAAAATAAGATAAATAAAAAATAGAAAACTGTGATTTTTTATTTTAATATGTATAAAAGTTAAATTTACTATATATTTGCATGTGATATAAAAAGATGTTATAATGTGTTTATTCTTTTGTTAAAGGAGGGATATAATGAAATATCCAAGAGGATTTATAGATCCTCACCGTCAGCACTTCTACAGCAATGGTGGTAAAAGCCATCGAAAGAATGCTGAAGAGGTAATCGAAGAAAGAGGCTGGAAGTCAGAGTGGGAAAAAGATACTATTACCTGTAATGAAGCTCCAGACTTTTTGATCTTCCGAAAAGGATTTATCCAAATTGGAAGTGGCAACAGCAAGATTATTGCTGTGTCAGATCAGCTCTATGGAGTAGACTTTCGTAATACACGCATTTGGCGGGCAATTCGTAAGTCATTAACTGTAGAAGAGGCGGTAGCAGTGGACAAGGAATATATCATCATAAAGATGACTACTCCAAAGTTCTAACATTAAAAAAGAGAGTTATGAAAGGCTATTTTTCTAACTCTCTTCTGCTTTATATATTTTTATAAAAATATTAAACAGTTAACAAATATTATATCTATAAATAGGCAAAACAAAACCAAAACAAACTCTTGTTTTGTATAAAAAAATATAGTATAATAAGACTGTTTAAAATAAATTAGGGGGCCTATTTATGAATGATAAAATTATAATAAAAGGAGCAAAAGAACATAATCTAAAAAATATAAATATAGAAATACCAAAGAATAAATTAGTAGTAATTACAGGTTTATCAGGTTCTGGTAAATCTTCACTTGCATTTGATACTCTATATGCAGAAGGACAAAGACGATATGTAGAAAGTCTTTCTTCATATGCACGTCAATTTTTAGGGTTAATGGAAAAACCAAATGTAGAATCTATAGATGGACTCTCACCAGCAATTTCAATAGATCAAAAAACTACTTCTAAGAATCCACGTTCTACTGTTGGAACTGTTACAGAAATATATGATTATATTCGTCTATTATATGCAAGAATAGGAACGCCCTATTGTCCAAATTGTGGCAAAAAAATAGAAAAACAATCTATAGATCAAATATTAGATAGTATAATGAGTTTAGAAACGGGAAGCAAAATACAAATATTAGCACCAATCGTGAGAGGTAGAAAAGGAGAATTTACAAAAGTATTAGAGAAATATCAAAAAGAAGGTTTTGTAAGAGCAATAATAGATAACGAACTAATAGAACTCTCAGATGATTTAAAAATAGACAGAAAGAAAAAACACAATGTAGATATTGTTGTAGATAGATTAGTTATAAAAGAAGGAATTAGAAGTAGACTGGCTGAGTCTGTAGAAGTAGCATTAAAAAATGCAGATGGATTAGTTAAAGTAGATGTTGTAGGAAAAGAAGAACTTTTGTTTAGTGAAAATTATGCATGTCCAGATTGTGGATTTAGTTTTCCAGAGTTAACTCCAAGTATGTTTTCTTTTAATAATCCTTTTGGTGCATGTCCTAGTTGTACAGGTATAGGGTATTTAATGAAAATAGATGAAGACTTAATTATTCCAGATAAAAATAAAACATTATATGATGGAGTTAAAGCTTTTGGTGCAAGCACAATGAAAAAAGGTGACACTATGGCAAAAATGTATTTTGAAAGTATAGCTAAACATTATAATGTAGATATAAAAAAACCAATAAAAAAACTTCCTCGTGAATTTATAGAAAAGATATTATATGGTACTGGTGATGAGGAAATAGATTTTGAATATGAATCAGCAGCAGGAGTTAGAAAATATAGAGCACCTTTTGAAGGTGTTATTCCAACATTAACTAGAAGACATAACGAAACAAAATCACAGGGAATGAGAGACTTTTACGAAATGTATATGAGTAACTCAGATTGTGATAAATGTCATGGGGCAAGATTAAAAGAAGAAGTATTAGCTATTAAAATAGGAGATAAGAATATTAATGAATTAACTAATATGCCTATAAATAAAATAAAAGAGTATATAAACAATATACAATTAACTAAAACAGAAAAAATGATATCAGAACAAATTTTAAAGGAAATGAATAAAAGACTTCAATTTTTAATGGATGTAGGATTAGAATATTTAACATTATCTAGAAGTGCAGGAACTTTGTCTGGAGGAGAAGCACAGCGTATTCGTTTAGCTACTCAAATAGGTTCAGGATTATCTGGAGTACTTTATATATTAGATGAACCAAGCATTGGATTACATCAAAGAGATAATGATAAACTTTTAGCAACATTAAAAAAACTAAGAGATTTAGGAAATACACTTATAGTAGTAGAACATGATGAAGATACTATGTATGCAGCAGATCAGATTATAGATATAGGTCCTGGTGCTGGAGTACATGGGGGAAATGTAATGGCACAAGGAACAGCAGAAGAAATAAAACTTATTGATGGTTCTATTACAGGAGATTATTTAAGTGGAAGAAAGCAAATAGAGGTTCCTAAAAAAAGAAGAAAGCCAGTAAAAGGAAAATATATAGAAGTAGTAGGGGCAACAGAACACAATTTAAAAAATATAAATGTAAAATTTCCATTGGGATTATTTACATGTGTTACAGGTGTATCTGGTTCTGGTAAAAGTACACTTGTAAATGAAATTTTATATAAAACAATAGCAAAAGAAATAAATAAATCAAATGAAAAACCTGGAAAATGCAAGAATATAAAGGGAATAGAAAATATAGATAAAATTATAAATATAGACCAATCACCAATTGGTAGGACACCACGTTCTAATCCTGCAACATATACAGGAGTATTCGATATTATTCGTGATATTTTTGCAGGAACTAATGAAGCAAAAATGAGAGGCTATCCAAAAGGTAGATTTAGTTTTAATGTACCAGGAGGAAGATGTGAAAGCTGTTCTGGAGATGGTTTATTAAAAATAGAAATGCACTTTTTACCAGATATTTATGTTCCTTGTGAGGTTTGTAATGGAAAAAGATATAATCACGAAACACTAGAAGTAAAATATAAAGGAAAAACTATAGCAGATGTATTAGATATGACTGTTGAAGAAGCTTTAGTATTTTTTGAAAATATTCCTAAAATAAAACAAAAAATTCAAACTTTATATGATGTTGGGTTAGGATATATAAAACTTGGACAACCTTCTACAACATTATCTGGAGGAGAAGCACAGCGTGTAAAATTAGCTACAGAACTTTCAAAAAGAGCTACTGGAAAAACTTTATATATATTAGATGAACCAACAACAGGACTTCATATAGCAGATGTTCATAAATTAGTTAATATTTTACAAAGATTAGTAGATACAGGTAATAGTATTATAGTAATAGAACATAATTTAGATTTAATAAAAACTTGTGATCATATAATTGATTTAGGCCCAGAAGGAGGAGACGGAGGAGGAGAAGTTATAGCAATTGGTACTCCTGAACAAATTGTTAAAAATGAAAAAAGTTATACAGGTAAGTTTTTAAAAAAGTATTTAGAAAAATAAAAATTTTTAAATATTTTGAAAACTAAATAAAAGCAATATCACAACAATAAATATAAATAGTAGAAGCGGAAAAAGTACTAATATTAAGCTAAATATTTAATATTAGTACTTTTTGAATTAATACAAATAAATGATTGTATTTTACATAAAGCTATAGTATAATAATCTTCAGATATGGCTGAATGTCATATTTTGAAGCATAGGTCAAAAGAGTATTAAGCAAGAGAAGAAAAGGAGGAAAAATGAAACTTGTAGATCTTTGTCGGGATAACAGTTTGGATTCTATTAAGTCTGTAAACCCAACTTTCTACCAGTGTATGGTTCGGTTAGAAAAAGAATCAAACTATTGGACATATCCAATTTTCGATATCTTTGTTGTGTCGGAGTTTGGAGATGTGCTTCCTGCCCTTTGCAAACTAGAATATATTACTACAGAGAGTTATTACTTTGTAGCCAAACAATATATTTCTTATTTGCAGCATTGCAAGATTATTCAAAAGGAAACTGCTAACAGACTTCAAAACTTGAATGCACTGATGACTGAAAAGCGGATTCCAGCCAGAAGATTTTCGGCAAACTGGAAAAATTATTCAATTTCTTACCATGTGAGCATTGCAGATCAGAAAAAGGCCATTGAGGCTCTTTTGAAATTTGAAGTGTAACACCATAGGAAAGAAAAGAAAGAAAGACTCAAAAAGTTATAAAACTAAAGGAAGCCATAAAAAGCTTTTTATAGATTTATAAAAATATGAGTCTTTTTTCTTTATTAAAATACTTGAATTAAAGGATTATAAATAATTACAATTATTCACAATCTTTATTACTTTTTTGTTCATTATTTCTATTACCATTTTTATTACCTTTTTTGTTTTGCTTATTCTTTTCTGACATATCAAAGCACCTCCATTCTAGTGATACTTATATTGTGTATATTTTTTAAAAATTTATACATGATAAATTAACAGTTGTTAAAATTTTTATTTTGGTATATAATATAGCACGAATTATTAACTAATGGAATAAAAATTACATATTATAAAAGAAAAGAGCTTTTGGAGGTAAAATAAATTGGAAGAAATCAATGAAAAATTACAAGAATTTAATAACTACATTGTAAATAAAAAAGTAGCAATAATTGGAATGGGAGTTAGTAACATTCCTTTATTAGATTATTTTTATAAAAAAAATGCAAATGTAACAATATTTGATAAAAGAAATATTGAAGATTTAGATAAAAATGTTATAGAAAAAGTATCTAGATATAATATGGGAATGTTTCTTGGAGAGAATCATTTATCTAACTTAAAAGGATTTGATATTATATTTCGTTCACCAAGTTGTAGACCAGATACTAAAGAAATTGTAGAAGAAGTAAAAAGAGGAGCTATTTTAACATCTGAAATTGAAATGTTAATGGAACTATGTCCTGGTAAAATAATTGGGATAACAGGAAGTGATGGAAAAACAACAACAACAAGTTTAATATATGAAATTATAAAGAAAAAAGGATATAACTGTTATTTAGGTGGTAATATAGGAATTCCATTATTTACAAAAGTTGACGAAATGACTAAAAATGATATTGTCATATTAGAATTAAGTAGTTTTCAATTAATGAATATGAAAATAAGTCCAGATATATCAGTTATTACTAATATAACACCAAATCACTTAGATATTCATAAATCATATGAAGAATATATAGATAGCAAAAAAAATATATTTAAATATCAAAGTAAAGATGGAATATTAATATTAAACTATGATAATAATATTACTAGAGAATTTGAAAAAGAAGCTAAAGGTAAAGTAATATTTTTTAGTAGTAAAACAAAATTAGAAAATGGAATCATATATGATGACGGAAAAATAAAATCTTGTGAAAATAGCATAAGAAGACATATTCTAAATACAAAAAACATATATCTAAAGGGAGTACATAATTTTGAAAACATTTGTGCGGCAATAGCGGCAACAGCTCCATTAGTAGATATAGATACACAAGTTAAAGTTATAAGTGAATTTAAAGGTGTTCATCATAGGTTAGAATATGTAAGAGATGTAAATGGTGTGAAATGGTATAATGATTCAGCAAGTTCATCACCTACAAGAACTATTGCTGGAATAAATGCTTTTGAAGAGGGTCTTACATTAATAACAGGAGGTTATGATAAAAATTTAGATTATACTCCTATGGCAAAACCTATTGTAGATAAGGTAAAAACATTACTTCTAATTGGGCAAACTTCAGAAAAAATATATAATGCAGTAAAACAAGAAATGCAAAAACAAAATAAGACTATAGAAATATATAAATGTGATAGTTTACAAGAATGTATAGATATTGCAAATGAAACTACAAAATCTGGAGATATAGTATTATTCTCACCAGGTAGTGCTAGTTTTGATATGTTTAAGAATGCTTATCAAAGAGGAGATATATTTAAAGAATTAGTAAATAAAATAGAAGAATAAATAAAAAGCAAAAAGTTGGTGTATAAGTTTAGCCAACTTTTTTTGTTAAATTTAAAACTTGTATTAAATATTTTTTATAGTAATAAGTGTTAATATAAGTTAAAGTAGTTAGTATTTTGATAAGTAAAATTTTAATAGAAATAATCTTTTTTAAAAATAATAAATTGTAACATATATACTCAAAATGCATATTATAAAATTAGAACAATAAATTTAGGAGGTAAAATTTATGCATAATGAATATGAAGAGTATATGATGAGTGTTCTTGGATATAATAATAGAAACAATACAGATCTTTATAATGAAAATTATGAGCCAAATTATTATTTTACACCTACATATAACAACTATACTAGAATGGAAGATAATGTAGAAGATTTGTTTCCAGATATTTATAAGATAATTAATCCAATGGTATGTAAAATTTGCAGCAATAATACAAAACCAATCACAGACGAATTATTAAATCAAATGACAATGGAAATATATAATAATATACAAGTTGATGATTTAAATGTAGTAAATGTAAATGTTCAAACGAGAAATGTAGAAAGTAAAGCTATAAATTCAAATCAGATTGAAAATAGGGACTCTAAAGAAATTAAAAGAAAAGAAGTAGTAGAAAATAGAGAAGGAAAAGAAACAAGAAGTCCAAGACCAAGTAATCCGTTATTAAGAGATTTAATAAGAATATTAATATTAAATCAATTATTAGGAGGAGGGGCTTTTCCACGGAAGACCACCTATGAGACCACCATTTCCAGGTCCAGGACCTTATGGAAGACCACCTTTCCCAGGACAAAGACCTCGGAAGTAGAGAATATGATTATGAAAATTATTTAAATTTTTAAAAAATTTACAAGATATGCAAAATATAACTTGCATATCTTTTTTATTATATGCAAAAAATAATAATATATTTTTAAATTTGTTTCGTTTTTTATATAAATTTAAAAATATATAAGTTCTAAAATGAACTGAAAATAAAATAAAAAGGTAGGGTTTGTTATGAAAGTAAAAGATTGTATGTGCAGTGATGTAAAATTTGTTACTCCTGATACTACTTTATGTGATTGTGCAAAACTAATGTGTAATAGTCACATAGGTTGTGTTCCTGTATGTGATGATTCTAAAAATGTTGTAGGAGTGGTTACTGATAGAGATGTAATACTTCGTGCAGTAGCTTGTGATAAAGATTATAAAAATACAGCAGTAAGTGATATTATGACTTGCAATGTATGCTGTTTAGATGGAAATTCAGATATACAAGAAGCGGAAAAGTTAATGTCTGAAAATGCAGTTAGAAGATTACCAGTTGTAGAGAATAATAAAATTATAGGTATTTTAACAATAGGAGATTTAGCTAAAAATGATAATGTTAATCCAGAAGGTATATGTAATACGTTAGAAAATATATGTAACTGTAAAAGTAAAAATGCTGAATAATAGATTATTTGGCAATAGATGTTATTTTAAATAAGATTATAAATAAAGAATAAGTGCATACCAAACATTTATTCTTTATTTGTGTTTGTAATAAAAATTAATGGAATAAAAAGTAAAAAAAAACATAAAATATAAATAAGGAGTAATACATATATGGTTATAGATATGAATTATTGGACAAAGGTCTTAAGAAAAATAATTATTTTAATATTAATGATAATTCGGAGTATATTTGGGATTTAAATTAGCAATTTTTTATATGCCTTTTTTAATTGCATTTATACTATCATTATTAATAGAACCTATAATACGTTTTTTGATGAAAAAGGTTAAATTAAAAAGAAGGACAAGCGCTATAATTGTTTTTGTATTAGTAATTTCGATAATTGTAGGACTTGCTTTTTGGGGAATTACTACATTGATACAAGAAGCTTCTAATATGTTAACCCGGTTTAAATAGTTATTTCGAAAAAGCATATATACAAATTCAAAAAATAACTTCTATATCGGAATTTAATAAGATAAAAGTTCCAGAAGAAGTTCAAAAAATAATTCAAAATTCAACAGGGGATTTTTTAGAAACTATATCTGTTTGGTTAAAACAAGGTTTAACTAAAACAGTAAATACATTAACTTCACTTCCAACAATAGGCTTTTATATAGTAATTTGTATATTGTCTTTATATTTTATTTGTACAGACAAAATATATATGTTAGATCAATTAGAACACCATTTACCAGAAACGTGGGTGAAGAGATTAATAAAACATATAAAGGAAATAGCTAAAGCATTAGGATGTTATTTAAAAGCAGAAGCGGTTTTAATATTAATTTCTTTTATTATTTCTTTAATAGGTTTATATATTTTTAAAATAATAGGTCTTAATGTACAATATCCATTAATGGCTGCACTTGGAATAGGATTTGTAGATGCTCTTCCTATATTTGGTTCTGGAACAGTTATGCTTCCATGGGCTTTAATAACAGCATGCAATGGAGATTTTACTTTGAGTTTATCAATCCTAGGATTATGGGCATTAATGAGTATAGTAAGACAGGTAATAGAACCAAAAGTTGTTAGTGGACAAATAGGAATTCATCCGATTTTTACGTTAATAGCAATGTATACAGGTTTTAGAGCTATAGGAGTTCTTGGAATGCTGGTAGGACCAATTATTTTAATTATATTAAAAAATATATTCTCTACCATAATAGATAAAGGAATTATGAAATCTATATTTGATAGAGAATAAAAAATTAGAATATATTAGAAGTAGGTATATATGAATCATCAGGAGGGTAAACATATTCATCATTTGGTTTATCTACTTCTTTTATACTAGTAACTTCTATAATTGGAATTTCACCATGATAAGAGCCTTTTGTAATTTTACCTTCTAGTTCTACCCAAGTATTATCAGCAAACTTTTTAGAATCATTAAAATGACATAAAAAACCGACAACAACAGTTTGAAAATCAGAACTAATAATCATGTTTCTTCCTAAAACAAATTGTTCATCTGATAAATCATAAACTCTATAAACAAAACCAATAAACTTTATTTTTTGACCTTGATAAATGTCTAAGTTGTTATGTACTTCATTTAATACATTTGTATAGTTTTTACTATTCAACTCATTTGTTTTACTTTGTGGGAATTCATCATTTATAGTTGTTTTTCCAATATTAGAACCAAATATTCTGTATGTAATAATTCCACATATAATAAGAATTATTACAAGTAGAATAACAAAAAAATTCTTAGCCAATTTATTTCCGTTTAATTTTAAATTATATATAAACATAGAAAAACCCTTCTTTCTTAGCATTATTAAAAGAATTTATTAATAAATAATATTCTACAAAAAATAATTTATGCCAATAAAGATATAACTGTTTTATGGATTTATTTATAAATAGTTATATTTAGTAAAATTTATAATAATTTTTACTTGCTAAAAATTATAAAGAGTGGTATATTACTATGGAAGTAGTAAAATTACATATTTACATAAGATAGAAAGGGAGAAAATAAATGGGTATATTGAGCAAAGTATTTAAATCTTATAGTGAAAAAGAAGTTAAAAGAGTTATGCCAATAGTTGATAGCATTAATGAATTAGAAGAATCTATAAGTAAATTATCTGATGAAGAATTAAAAAACAAAACTACAGAGTTTAAGGCTCAGTTAAAAGAAGGAAAAACATTAGATGATATATTACCAGAAGCATTTGCAGTAGTAAGAGAGGCATCTAAAAGAGTTCTAGGAATGAGACATTTTGATGTTCAATTAATTGGTGGTATTATTTTACATCAAGGTAGAATTGCTGAAATGAAAACAGGTGAAGGAAAAACTTTAGTTGCTACACTTCCAGCGTATTTAAATGCTTTAACAGGAGAAGGAGTTCATGTAATTACAGTAAATGATTACCTAGCTAAAAGAGATAGCGAATGGATGGGTAAAGTATATAGATTTTTAGGACTATCTGTTGGACTTATTATAAATGGAATGAATCCAAAAGAAAAACAAGAAGCATATAGTTGTGATATTACATATGGAACAAATAATGAATTTGGTTTTGATTACTTAAGAGATAATATGGTTATCTATAAAAATCAATTAGTACAAAGAAAATTAGCATATGCAATAGTAGACGAAATTGATAGTATTTTGATTGATGAAGCTCGTACACCACTTATTATTTCTGGTAGAGCAAGTGAATCTTCAAATCTTTATAAAAAGGCTGATAGTTTTGTTAGAAAACTAACTCCAAAAATAATAGTAGAAGAAGATGTAAAAGATTACGAACAAGCAGAAGATAATGAAAAATATGATTATATAGTAGATTTAAAAGCAAAATCTGCAACATTAACAGGGAAAGGTATTAAAAAAGCTGAACAAGAATTTGGTCTTGCAAATTTCAATGATTTAGATAATTCAGAATTAGTTCATAATGTAAATCAAGCATTAAGAGCATATGGAATCATGAAAAAAGATGTAGACTATATTGTTAAAGATGGAGAAGTTTTAATTGTAGATGAATTTACAGGAAGAATTATGTATGGAAGAAGATACAACAATGGATTACATCAAGCAATTGAAGCAAAGGAAAGAGTTAAGATTGCAGATGAATCAAAAACTTTAGCAACAATTACATTCCAAAATTACTTTAGAATGTATGGCAAATTATCAGGTATGACTGGTACAGCTATGACAGAAGAAAACGAATTCCAAGAAATATATAAATTGGACGTTATAGAAATACCAACAAATAAACCAATGATAAGAAAAGATAATCCAGATATAGTATATAAAAATGAAGATGCTAAATTTAGAGCTGTTATAAAAGATATAAAAGCAAGTCACGAGAAAGGACAACCAGTTCTAGTTGGTACAGTATCTATTAGTAAATCTGAAAAACTAAGTAAATTATTAGATAAAGAAGGAATTCCTCATGTTGTATTAAATGCAAAATACCATGAAAAAGAAGCTGAAATAGTAGCACAAGCAGGTAAATTTGGTGCAGTTACAATTGCTACTAACATGGCAGGACGTGGTACTGATATTATGCTTGGAGGAAATAGTGAATATTTAGCAAAACAAGAAATGAAGAAACTAAATTATTCTCAAGAACAAATAGAACAAGCTACAGCATTTAATGAAACAGATGATAAAGATATATTATCTGCAAGAGAAAAATTTAGAGAATTAGAAAAGAAATATGACGAACAAATAAAAGAAGAAAAAGAAAAAGTAACAGAAGCTGGAGGATTAAAAATCATTGGTACAGAAAGACATGAATCAAGAAGAATTGATAATCAGCTTCGTGGACGTAGTGGACGTCAAGGAGATCCAGGAGAATCAAGATTCTATATAGGACTTGATGATGATTTAATGAAAATATTTGGTGGAAATGCAATTTCTAAAGTTTACAATACTTTAGGTGCAGATGAAGATATGCCAATAGAATCAAGAATTATATCAAAATCTGTGGAGGCTGCTCAAAAGAAAGTAGAAGATAGAAACTTTAGTATAAGAAAGCATGTTCTTCAATATGATGATGTTATGAACACTCAAAGAGAGATAATATACAAACAAAGAAGAGAAGTTTTGGATGGAGAAAATCTAAAAGACAGTATATTAAAAATGATGGATTCTTCAGTAGAAAATTTAGTTGCAGTATATACAGCAGATATAGAAAATGTAAATAAAGAAGCATTTATTCAAGACATAAAAATGTCATTTGATATTGATGAAGTAGAATCATTAAATAAAGAAACAATAAATCCAGAAGATATAATAAATGAATTAAAAGAAAAAATTCATTCAATGTATGAAGCAAAAGAAAAAGAATTTGGTGATGAAGATTCAAGAGAACTTGAAAGAGTTGTAATGTTAAAAGTAGTAGATCAAAAATGGATGGATCATATAGACAATATGGATGAGTTAAAAAATGGTATTGGACTTCGTGCATATGGTCAAAAAGATCCAGTGGTTCAATATAGAATTGAAGGATTTGACATGTTTGATGAAATGATTAACGATATAAAAGACGAAGTAACAAAAATCTTATTACACATTCAAAAGAAAGAAGGAGTAACAAGAAAAGAAACAGCTCAAATTACAAATGCAAGTTTAGAAGATACAGCTATTAACTTAGTAGATGGTAACCTTTCAGAAAAAGAAGGTGGAATGAATAAAACAGTAGTTAATAAAGAACCAAAAGTTGGAAGAAATGATCCATGTCCTTGTGGTTCGGGAAAAAAATATAAGAATTGCTGTGGAAAGTAGTATAAAATAAGGGAAAAGATGAATTAAAAAAAGGTAACAAATTTGTTGTTTGTCAACCAATAAATAAAAATGTGGACGAAATTCATTGAAATTAAAGGATGTCAACAAAATAAAATTTGTTGACATCTATTTTAATTTATAATGAAAAAGTCTGAGGTGAAATAATTATGGCAGTAAACATTGAATATTTTTTAAAGCAAAAGTATGATCAATATGGATTACAAGAAATGTTAAGAACAGAAGAATTATATAATGATATAAATAATAGATATTTAAAAAAACTATTTGCTATTCTACATCAAGAATTTAATCGTTTGTTTAGTTTTATGTATAAAAAAACAAATGGTCATTTTAATGCAAATGAGAGTAGAG
The DNA here is from genome assembly GCA_000434015.1 of Clostridium sp. CAG:571. Taxonomy (GTDB): domain Bacteria; phylum Bacillota; class Clostridia; order TANB77; family CAG-508; genus CAG-492. The sequence goes on along the minus strand of HF999506.1, from coordinate 703 downwards.
AATTAGATGAATACATAAAACTGTATGAAGATATGAAATATGTATTAAAAGAAACACCATTATCTTTTGAAATCGATAAAAGCTATGGTTCTTTTATAGAAGAATGTAAAGGATTTCTGGTTTTAAGTGGAGGTAGTGAAATTCCTAAAGATTTAAAAAAGATTCAATTAATTGAATATGAACCAATATTTATAATGACGAGATCTGTAAAAATAGTAAATAGGATGGAAGAAAAACGATATCCTATTCATTTAATTGGCGAAGGTTCATACGCAAAAGTTTTTAAATATACAGATGAATTTTACAACAAGACTTTTGTAATAAAGCAGGCAAAAAAAGATTTAAATCAAAAGGAGATGGAAAGATTTAAAAAGGAATATCAAACTTTAAAAGAATTAAAATCCCCTTATATTTTAGAAGTATATAGTTATGATGAAGAGAAAAACGAATATTATGCAGAATATGCTGATCAGACTTTATATGATTTTATAAATAAGAATAATAATAACATAACAAACGATATAAGAATTAATATAGTGTATCAACTATTTAAAGCTTTTTCTTATATTCATAGAAAAGGATATCTTCACAGGGATATCAGTTTAACTAATGTTTTATTAAAAAAATACGATGAAGTGATAATTGTAAAAATTTCAGATTTTGGTTTAGTAAAAGAAAAAAATAGTAATTGTGCGCCCAGCAA
>HF999505.1:31090-136676 GCA_000434015.1 Clostridium sp. CAG:571 | reverse complement strand
CAAAAATTAAAGTAAACTTTAATTTTTGCCCCCGTCCCCTTTATTAAATTAAACAATCTTGTTTTGCTTCACTTACTCTCACTTTAGCTATTTTATTTATTAAATCATCCTTATCCGTTTTGTGTTTTACTACTATATAATTTGTTGTATGACCTTTTAAATATTCTCCTTCACGTTCTTCAAATAGTACTTCCACTTCTCTACCTATGTATTTTTTATTGTAATTATATTCGTTTTCATTTGAAAGTTCTATTAATTTTTTACTACGCTCTTCTTTTACTTTTCCATCTATTTGATTTGGCATTACTGCTGCTTTTGTTCCCTTTCTTTGTGAATATTTGAATACATGCATTTTATAAAATGCTATTTCTTTTAAGAATTCATATGTCATATTAAATTCTTCCTCTGTTTCTCCTGGAAATCCTACTATAATATCTGTTGTTAAAGCTGCATTTGGAAATTTGGTTCTTAGCCTTTTTGTTACTTCTTTAAATTCTTCTGTTGTATATCTTCTATTCATTCTTTTTAAAGTTTCTGTACATCCACTTTGTAATGATAAATGGAAATGATCACATATTTTATCTAATTTTGATAATCTTTTTACAAACTCCTCTGTTATTATTGTTGGCTCTATTGAACCTAATCGTATTCTATGTAATCCTTTTATTTTATTTATTTCTTCAAGTAAATCTATTAAACCAATATTTTCACCTTTAAAATCTCTTCCATATGATGCTATGTGAATCCCTGTTATTACAACCTCATTTATTCCTTCTTCCACTACCTTTTTTATTTCTTCTATTACATTTTCTATTTTTCTACTGCGAATATGACCTCTTGCATAAGGAATTAAACAATATGAACAAAATCTATCACATCCATCTTGTATCTTTATAACAGCTCTTGTTTTTTCAGTATATGTTGTTGTTCCAAGTTCAACATAGTCTAATTTATACATCACATCTGATACAATGTCTTCTGTTCCTTTTTGTGCTATATGATTTTCTATTATTGATATAATATCATTTTTTTCATTATTTCCTATTATTAAATCTATTTCCGGTATTTTTTTTAGCTCTTCTTTTGCAACTTGTGCATAACATCCACACGCTACTAATGTTGCATCTTTATTTATTTCTTTTGCTCTTCTAAGCATTTGTCTTGATTTTCTATCTGCTATATTGGTTACTGTGCAAGTATTAACTATATAAACATCTGCATACTCGTCAAATTCAACAATTTCGTATCCATTTGCTACAAATTTTTGTGCCATTGCATTAGTTTCATATTGATTTACTTTACAACCTAAAGAACAAAATGCTACTTTTTTATTACTATTTTTATATTCCATATTTCACCTAACTTTCAGCAATTTTACTTTTTATGTTCTTTTACTATTTATTATACTTTTTTATGCTATATTTTTCTTAAATACTTAATAAACATTATATCACTTTTGTTTAGTCTAAGCAATAGATATCTCTTTTCGTTTTCAATAGTAAGTATGTAAATTTTAATAAATAATTATTCTACTAACATAAAACCCATATGCTTTTGTAAATCAGAATCTATTGTCTTTCTTACATACAAATTATTAGCCTTGCAGTATTTTTCTATAGCATTTTCTGTTTCTATTCCGAATTTTCCATTTGGCATCCCATTAAAGAACCCCAAGTTCTTTAATCTTTTTTGTATTTCTAATACATCTGATCCATACATACCAGATTTTAAATTTCTAAACCCTTTCCCAAAACTACCATAACATCCATCTATGATAGTTACTTTCGTTCCAATTGGTATAATTTTATATAATTCTGCTACTTCAGCATTATTCATTCTTATACATCCGTGTGAACTACTCCATCCTACAGAATATATCTCAGTAGTTCCATGTATTCCAAACTTGCCCCAAGGACAATTAAATCCGCATCCAACTGCCTCCAAAACCTTCTCCCCATTTTCCTTTTGATATTATTGTCCAAGTTCCTATTGGCGATGGTGTAGATTCCTTTCCTCCCGCACACTTATACTCTCTTTCTAGTTTATTATTTTTAAATACATACAATCTAGACGATTCAACATCCACTAATATTTTATATATATCTTTATTTTTAGCAATCGCATTATTATGTATAGTTATTAAAGTGACTATACTTACAGTTATAATTATTAATATAAAAATCTTTTTTATTTTCATATATCATTTCCTTTTTGTTTTTAATATAAATATATGTGAAAAACAAATTTATATACTTTACAGACTTTATATAAAAAATTAAATATCATTACACTATTATTTATATAAGTTTAAAATTTATCTGTTTTTTATATATAAAGTTTGCTTAGACCAAACTTTTTGCGTAAATAATTTATATTATCCTAATTTTAAAATTTCCATAAAAAAAGAACCTCCCAGCCGCTAATAGCAGCCTGAGAGGAATACACTAATTTAAATTTTCGGTTCGGCTAAGATCAAAGTGTCTGAATCCAACTCCAGAATTCTGCCAGTTCAGAAGTAAACTGACTCCAGATGTCTGAAAACTCACCAAAATTCATCGTTAGCACTGCGCGAATACTCTTGAACACCATTATGTAGCTAAGTTCCAACATTTCAAGAATAAAATCGCATACTCCATACAGAGCAGGTATCTTTTCCGGAAGCTCCGGATCCAAAGCTGCTGCAATTTGGAGCAAAATAGCAATTACCACCATATTGGCAGTTCTTTTTGCCATTTTTTTGGTAACCGAGCAAATCTTACGTTCAGCTTTCTTGAAAAATTCTATCAGCTTCTTCTCAAACGGACTTTTTTCAAAAAGCTTTTTAACGTTTCCAACCAAAGTCGGATTCTTCACTCTTTTGTCCTTGTTAGTAGTACCAGATGTAGATGCTGCAGCTGTAGCTACATCGGCAATACCTCCAATATTTTTGTTTTCCATTTTTTTCTCCTTAGTTAGATTACAATAATTGCAACAATAGCTGTTACAACTACCGCCAAAATTGGGTGCTCTTTTTTCAAACTGTTGAAGATCTTTCCGAGCATCCGCACAAAGGTCTTGGCAATCCAAGAAATGGCTTTGGCAAATGCCTTGGAAATTCCTGCAATTGCAGAGAATACTCCCTTCAGAATAACAGTTCCCAGACTCGGTCCGTGAAACTTTACTCCAACAATAGTGAGCAGAATTGCAATTCCAGTGCAGATGATTGCAATAACCATTGCATAAGAAATTACAGTATCGAAAATGGGCTTTACAAACTTGCCAAACGAGTGAATCAGTGCAGGGGCTTCATACCGAAGTGCGAAAAACAATAAAATAAGCATAATTTTTTTCTCCTTTGATTTTGGAATAAGATGGGCTTTCGAATGATGTATATATACCAACAAAATCAACGAAATTATTCGCAAATTAAATTGGGTAATTTGGGAGTGGGAGATATTTCTCCAATCTATATACAAAGGCTATACCTTGTACTATTATTTTATCACAAATTAACATAAAGCTCAAATTTGGTTTACATTTGTATTATGCTGAAATCAAAACATATTTTTTCTAAACAATATATAAAATATCATTATTCGGAAAATACTTTTTTAATTTTTCTTTAAAAAATATTTCGCCCTGTTTTTTTATTTCTTTTTTGTACATATATTTTCCTCTTCCTCTCACTGTCATGATATCTTTATTATATAAATTAATTCTATCTGGAAAGGCTTCATTATTTATCATTCTATGAACATAACTATATGTCATAAATATGATTTCAAAAAATACATCTTTTTTTACTTCGCTACTCAAGTTATCGTACAAATATTTTATAAGATCTTCATATAACCTCATCCATTCATCAACTAATATTACTGGTGCTATTAGTATTCCTATCTTATAACCAGCATGTTTCAATTTATTAATTGCTATAACTCTATTTTTTAATGGTGAAGTTCCTATTTCAATCTGCTTTATAATTTCACTTGGATTTACACTCATTCTCACAATTACTTTTCCATCATGCTTTAAAGGTAAAATTGGATCTACCATATCAAATTTAGTAGGAAATGTCAGCATTCCTTTAGGTGATTTCCTAAAATTTTCAATTGTCCAAACTAAATTATTGGTAATTGTATTTTCTAAGATCAAATCACTATTGCTTCCTATCTCAAAAGTAAGTTTTTTATCTTCTTTATTTGCTACTTTTATAATTTTTTCGAGCATCTCCTCCCTATTTACAAATAGCCTTAAATATGAACATTTATTAAAATTACATACTAAATAGCAATACATACACATAGCAATACATCCAGATGATGTATATGGCACTAAATAATCTGATACTTTATGGTTTTCTATAAATTTATGTGTTTTTCTAATCCCTATAATTAAATTTTTTTTCATACTACAGAATTCAGAATTTTCTTTTTTTCTCAATTCTTCTATATTATTATGGTTTTCTATTTCCTTTAGTTTAATTCCTTTTAACTTATATTCTGTTAATAACTTTTTTCCTAATTCATAATTCCATGCATCTTTTTCATAAAATATTTCTTTTGGTAAAAACATTTTTTTATTCCTCCATAAAAATATTTTTACCGTTTAATAAAAAAAAATGCAAAATTTAAAAAGTATATTTTACATTTCAAATTTCACATTTTCTTTAAACCAATTTACCCTCTCTTGATGCATCTTATTTTTTAATTTGATTCCATCAAAAATATAGTATTTATTTTTGATATATTCACCATTAATCTCTTTTAACATTTCTTTTCCTATTTTTGCAAACTCAACCTTTTCTTTTGAATCTTGCCTACAGTTTCTATCACATTCTACAACTATTTCTAAACCATCTAACCCAAGTTCTGTCTTAGAAATACTTTCTATAAATGAGACTTTTTTATTTGGTTTCACCTTATAGAAAATCCCACCGCTTCATATGCTCTCTACAAGCTGTTTTTCCACATTTTTTCCAAGAATTTGGTATTTTTAATCTTTTTGAAAACTTTTCTAATTGTTCTACTCCCTTTTCTTCGTGACCTATATGATGTGGATATTCTTCTTTTTTTGTTAATCCTTTTCCTAAATCGTGCACAAGCACACTAAATCTTATTTTCTCATCATTTGTTAATTTTGCACTCATATCTAAAGCAAGCATAGTATGGTTATATGCATCACCTTCTGGATGATATTTTACTGGTTGCTCTGCTCCAATTAATTTATAAATTTCTTCAAAATGAACATCTAACACACCAGCTTCTTTTAATACATTAAAAAATATTGATGGCTTATCCTGATTCAAAGCTTTTCTTAATTCTTGAAAAACTCTCTCATTTGATAAAGAATTCAATTCATTTTTTAGATTTTTCATAACTTCTATTGTATTTTTTTCTACTTTAAATTGTAATTTACTTGCAAGTCTTGCTACTCTATATACTCTTAGTGGATCTTCTATAAAACTTTTTGATGTAGCTCTAATAATTCCTTTTTCTAAATCTTTTCTTCCATTAAATGGATCTATTATTTCTTTTGTTAAAACATCTTGTGCTATAGAATTTATCGTAATATCTCTTCTTTTTAAATCTTCTAATAATGTAACATTTTTCCCAGAAATGATTTCAAACCCTTTATGTCCTTTTGCAACTTTTCTTTCTAACCTTGCCATTGCAAACTCTCTTCCATCTAAATCAAATACTTCAAAATCTTTTCCTCTTTTTACTGCATTTTTAAACATTTCTTCAAAAGTACTAGATTCAATTCCTACAACACAATAGTCTTCATCATGTCCATTAATCTTTAGTAAACTATCGCGAACTGCTCCACCTACTAAGTACAATCGCCCACCATTTTTTTCAATTTTTTTTGCTATTTCATAAATATCACTTTTATTCATGTATATATACACTTCTTCCTGAATATGCAAGTTTTATTTGTTCTGATTCTAGAACTTTTAATATACTATCATTTATTTCTTGCTTAAATTTAAAATAATCATCATATACAGTATTAGTTGTATATAAATATATCCAAATATTTAGTCCTTCTTTTGTTATTTTATTAAAACTAATTTTTACAGAATCTTTTACTACTTCTTCACTAGAATTCAAAACCACTTCTAATTTTGAAATTATATTCTCTACTTTTTCTGAGTTTGTATCTAATGGTAAATTTAAGTCTACATCAAATCTTCTTTTTTCCAATTTGCTCCAATTAGTAATACTTGCATTAGATAATGTAGAATTTGGTATTGTAACTAATGTATTTTCGTTTGTTCTAATTCTAGTACTTCTAAATGTAATATCTTCTACCGTCCCTTGGTATTTATCTGTTTCTATATAATCTCCAACAATAAATGGTTTATCTGTAATTATTGCAACTCCGCCAAATAAATTTTTAGCTATATCTTGTGCTGCAAGTGCTATTACAACACCTCCTAAGCCAAGACCTGTAATTAATCCACTTAAATCATATCCTAGCTCTGTTATAATTAGGAATGCTGCAATTACATAAACTATGCATTTAACAATTTTGCTAATAAAATTTACTAAAGTTTGATCTCCTGAAAATCTATCACTTTCTTTCAATTTTACAAATATTTTTTCTTTTGGGTTAAAAAAGTTGTTAATTGCTCTTGCTGTTAATACTATTGCAAAAATCCTAAATAGTTTTAACGCTGTAATTTTTATTTCCTCCGGAAGACTTAATACAATAATTCCCAAATAAACACCTAAACAAATTAATAATGTTTTTATTAACTTATACCAAGGACTAAATTTTATCTTTTTCTTATGTTTTTCCTTCAAATTAAACATCTTAACAATAAGATATGAAATAATAGAACTTCCCATACTAAATAATATGACAATTGCTATTGCTATTAGAATATCTATTACTTGATTTTTTTGTATATTTTGAAAAAAGGTTATTATATTTTTTATTTGTTCCATATACTTTACCTCACTATATTTTTATTTATTAAATATTTTTAGTCTTTTTTATCTTGTTTTTTTGCAATAACTGCTTTAATTTTAATTCCTTGATCCATAAACATTTTTTCATGTTCTGTTTGAATATTATCCCAAAAGTTTTTTTCATTTTCCAAATCATATGTCTTTTTTATAATTTTAAAGCCTGAATTTTCAAGATAGCTTAAAGAATCTATAAATAATCCATCATCATCTGTCTTGAAATATATTTCCCCACCATCTTTTAAAAATTCTCTGTATTTTTCTAATTGTCTTATATGTGTTAATCTTTTCTTTCTATGTTTTCCTCTTGGCCAAGGATTACAAAAATTAATATATATTCTCTCAACATTATCGTTTTCATTCATTATTAATAATATTCTTTCAATATCAAATCTTGTTAAAACAACATTATTTATTTCTTTATTTTCTTCTTTATATTTTTCTTCAATGTTTCTTTTAGCTAGACCTAACATTGCATCCACCACATCTATTGCAATATAATTTATATCTGGATTTTTTACTGCTAAATTAGCCATAAAACTACCTTTTCCACATCCAAGCTCTAGATGAATTGGATTATCATTATTAAAAACTTCTTTCCACTTTCCTTTATAATCTTCTGGATTATCTATATAAAATTTACTTGCTTCTAATTCTGGTCTAGCCCATGGTTTAAATCTTATTCTCATTTTTTTATTCCTCTTATAATATATTTAGATTTTTATTTTGGATTTACCTATAAACCTTTTAGTATTTTAGTTTTATTTTTTATTTAATTTTTATTAATATTTATTTATCAAATTTAGTTACTACTCACTAATCATTTTCCAATTTAATTTGTATTCTATTTTATTATAAAATTAATTATTTTTCAATCCTTTATTAATAGCTATTTAAAAACATAACTATATAAATATGAGCAATTTTTTTCTATATTCATTTTATATTTATGCAAAACATGAATTTTTTTTCACATTTTGTTGACTCATTAATTATTCTTATGCTATAATCCAAATTATTACTAGCATAGTAAAATATGCAATCTTTAGAAAAGGAGTATTATTTATGAATCACCGGATTATTAAAGCTGTTCGTAACGAAATTGCTTGCTGCAATAGTACCTGTTGTGGGCAATGTTGCCCATGCCAATTGCTAGCAAAGCTTATCGATGAACTTGGCGAAGATGAGTTTTTAAAACGGCTTGAGGAAAATACTTTACCTCAAAATGTTAGATTACTTTATCTTAAAAAAAGTGAAAAATATAAGTAATAACCGTTCTATTTTCCTTTTGAATGTTTTCAAACATTTCTTTTGGAAATAATTAGAAAAAAAAGAAGCACAGATAACTTTTATTTTTGATAACTGTGCTTCTTTATTTATTCATTTTTTATTTATCTTTTTTATGCTAATGTTCCCATTGGGTCCCATGGTTTTAATCTAATTTTTTCTGTATTTAAAAGATTTCTTTCTTCTTCTGTAAGATATTTTTTATTTATAACTACTTGATATACAAATTTTGTGAACCATGAATCTGTTGCTACATGATATCCCTCATTTGCTTTTTTATCTCCCCAACTATTTTCTATTTTCCACTTAGTTGGTGTTTCATTATCTATATTTACACCTGTTATAACCATTGCATGATTCATTGCACTTTCTCTTGTATCTAATGATGCTTCTTTAGTCATATTACTATCTATTTGGAATAATGTATCTATATCAAAAGAAACATCATCCCATACGCCATCATCTATATCCATTGCTTTAGTACAATCTGAACCAAACCATACGGGTTCTCCATTTTTTAATTGTTCAATTGCTAATTTTTTTAATCTTTCTATTGGTAAATTTAAATATAATATTTCGTTTCCTTCTATAACATTTCCTATATAGTCAACAGTATAAACTTTATTAAATGGTTTATCATCAGTTGGACTATTTATTATACTTACATACTCATCTAAATTAATTCCTGATATTTCTCTATAAAACATTATTGGTGTTAAATCTTTTATTATTCCATAATTTCCATCTTTATCAACATATTCAAAAGAAAACTTCTTTGGTGGAACTCCAAAACAACTGCATAATATTTTATAAATGTTTTGCATATATTTTGTTTTTGATTCTTCAAGATTAACTACATTATGTCTTATTTCAAAAGCAAATTTACGTATATATTTGTTTAATAATCCATCTATTTCTCTAGTATTTGAACTTTGAAAAGTTTCTTGAAACACACTTTTAGGAACTATACCATATTTATTTACAATATTTACAAATAGATCCCATTGTCCTCCATCTTGAATTCCATCATTTAATAGTCCATCTAAAGTTCTATCATCTTTTTTACAATCTTTTAGCTCTATAATTTTTTCTAATAAATAATTACATTTTTCTAATTTATCATAAAAAGCTATATAATTTTGTGAGATTTCAAAATTTTTCAAATTATATTTTTTTGCAATTTTTTCTCTTATAACATTACAGCCTGCAAAAATCCAACATCTTCCACTTTGTTTTTGGTTTGTAACAGGTAATGTTTTTAAATTAATTGAAAACATATCTCTTGTGAACTCTGTTTGTTCATTTACTCTTGTTAAATCACTAATTTTATTTTTAACCAAAGCTCTTCTTGTTATAGTACATCCAACATTATTTAAATACTCATTTTCTACATTTTCTAAATATTCTTTACTAATTTCTCTCATATCACTACATAACCTCCATTTTTTTATAATTTTATTTTACAACTTGAAATCTATTTCATATTATAATCATACAAATTCAATAAGTCAAATACAAAAACTATTATTTTTATTTAGTTTTATTTGTATTTGTTTTAATTTTTTAGTAAATATATACTTATTTTTTTATAATACCTATATTTAATAAATTAACAATAAAAAAATAAATATTTCTAAATTTTCACATAAAAACATTAATTTCAAGAAAATTATTTAAGCTTTTCTATAACAAAAAAGCAAATAATTTATAGTAAAATTACTTGCTTTTTATAATATTTATATTCCCATTATTGAATATCCACTATCTGCATAAAGTACTTGACCTGTTACAGCAGATGACATATCGCTAAATAAAAATGTTGCTACATTTCCTACTTCTTCTTTTGTAACATTTCTTCTTAAAGGTGCTTTTTCTTCAACAACTGTTTGTATTGAACTAAAATCTTTAATTCCTTTTGCAGATAAAGTTTTTATTGGACCTGCAGAAACTGCATTAACACGAATTCCTTCTTTACCTAAATTATCTGCTAAATATCTAACACTACATTCTAAAGCAGCTTTAGCAACTCCCATTATGTTGTAGTTTGGTAATACTTTAGTAGAACCATGATATGTTAGACATACAAGACTTGCATTTTCATTTAATAAATCAATTTCTTTTGCAATTCTAGAAATCGCTACAAAAGAATATGCACTAACATCATTTGCATGTGCAAATCCCTCTTTACTTGTATTAATAAAATCATTTTTCAAATCTTCTGTATTGGCATGTGCTATTGCATGTAATATACCATCAATTTTTCCAAAATCATTTTTTACTTTTGTTAATGTTTCTTTTACCACTTCATCTACAGATGCTTCATTACAAGTATATGCTTTTGCACCTTCAAATTCTGAAATTAGTTCTTCTATTTTTTCTTTATTTTCTTCTCCTACATATGTAAATGCAAGCTTTGCACCTTGCTCATAAGCTGATTTTGCTACACCATAAGCAATGCTCCATTTGTTTCTAAGACCCATAATTAAAATTGTTTTGTCTTTTAAAATCATTTTTTTATCCTCCTATTTATCTATTTTAAAATTTAATAAATTTTATTCTATCTTAATATTCATATTTACTATTCTTCATATTTTTTTATTATAACAGAACTATTATGTCCTCCAAATCCTAATGAATTAGACATTGCATATTTTATCTCTACATTTCTTCCCTTATTTGGAACAATATCTAAATCACATTCTTCATCTGGCACTTTATATCCAATAGTTGGTGGTACAAAACTATCTTCTATTGCTTTTATACATGTAATTGCTTCTATTGCTCCGGCAGCTCCAAGCAAATGTCCTGTATTTCCCTTTGTTGAACTTACAAGTACACTCTTGCTAGCATCACCTAATGCTGTTTTTATTGCTGCTGTTTCAAATGCATCATTTAAATGTGTAGATGTACCATGTGCATTTATATAATCTATATCCTCTTTTGAAATTTTTGCATCTTCTATAGCATTTACCATTGCACGTGCTCCACCTTCTCCTCCTGGTGCAGGTGAAGTTATATGATAAGCATCTGAACTTGCTCCATATCCTGCTATTTCTGCATATATTTTTGCTCCTCTTTGTTTTGCATGTTCATAATCTTCTAATATCAAAATAGCTGATCCTTCTCCCATTACAAAACCGCTTCTTTCTTTATCAAATGGTATACTTGCTCTTAATCTATCTGTACTTTGTGATAATGCTTTCATATTAGTAAATCCTGCAACTCCTGTAGGTGTTATTGTACTTTCTGCACCACCTGCAATAACAGCATCTTGATATCCATGTTTAATTAAACGATATGCCTCTCCTATAGAATGTGTAGAACTTGCACATGCTGTTACCATTCCAAAAGATTCTCCTTTAGCGCCTAGTTCTATAGATACATTTCCAGAAGCCATATTTCCAATACACATTGGAATATACATAGGAGATACTCTATCTGGTCCTTTTTTTAGTAAAACTTCTGTCTGTTCTTCTATAGTATTTAATCCACCAATACCAGTACTAATTATTACTCCAACTCTATTCATATCCGTATTTTCTTTTGTTATTCCACTATCTTTCATAGCTTCTTTTGCAGCAATAATAGCAAATTGTGAAAATCTTTCTAATCTTTTCACACCTTTTCTATCAAAATATTCTTCTGGTTTAAAATCTTTTACTTCTGCTGCCAACTTAACTTTAAAGTTTGTAGTATCAAATTGACTAATTTCATTTATACCACATTCTCCATTTTTTATACCTTTCCAAAATTCATCTACTGTTTTACCTATAGGTGTTATTGCACCCATTCCTGTTACTACAACTCTTCTTTCCATTTTATCTTTCCTTATATTAAATATTTAGGTTTTTAAATTTTGGTTTTACCTATAAACCTTATATTTCTTAGATCATATCTTTTTCTTGTGCTTGTACTGCTGTAATTGCAATAGTATCGCAAACTCTTTCAACACTACATGCTCTTGATAAATCATTAATTGGTTTTTCTAGCCCTTGACATGCTGGTCCATACATTCGTACATTCGAAAATCTCTCAAAAAGTTTATATGCAATATTTCCTGCATTTATATCTGGAAATATTAAAACATTTGCTTCTCCTTTAAGCTTTCCATTTGGAGATTTCATTTTTGCAACTTCTGGCATTATTGCAGCATCTAACTGTAATTCTCCTTCACAAATCAAATCCGGAACTTTCTTTTTTAAATGCTCTGCAGCCTTTGCAACTTTCTCTGTCGAATCTGATTTAGCACTCCCGAAGTGTAGAATAAGATAAAAGTCCTACTTTAGCCTGTTTTTTAAATAACCACTCATAACTTCTAGCAGATACCTTCGCAATTTCTGCTAAAGCAAGATATCCGTGGTCTTTCATTTAGTGCACAATCTGAAAATAAAAATGTATAATCTTTATTTCCAAAATCCTTATTTTCGTGTTCTACAATAAAAAATGTAGATAATAATTTTGTATTTTTTGTTTTAAATATTTGCATCATAGGATGTAATATTTCTTTAGTAGAATGATTAGCTCCAGCAACAAGTCCGATCACCATCTCCTAATTTAACCATCATCATTCCAAAATACAGTGGATCCAATAAGCACTTGCTTGCTTCTTCCTTTGTAACTTTAAACTTTTTACTTAATTCTAGATACTTTTCCACATATTTTTCATATCTTTTATCATTATTTGGTTCCACTATTTCTATATTATTAATATCTATTTTCTCTTTTTTAGAAATTTTATAAATTTCTTCTTTATCTCCTACTAAAATAATATTTGCAATACCTTCATCTACTACTTTTTTAGCAGCTTTTAAAATTCTCACATCTGTAGATTCTGGCAATATTATTGTTTGTTTATTCATTTTTGCTTTTTTTCTAATATTTTCTATAAAACTCATGAATTCTTTTGCCTTTCTCTTTTAGTATTATTTTTATTATATTATAAAAACCCTTACTATTTATATAACAATTTTTTAAAAAAGTCACTATACTAATTGGTCATTTTTTTATTTTTATTTAATTTTTTAATTGTTATAACGTAGGATATTAATATTATTTACCTATTAAAAACATTTTTAAGTCCTTATATTATACTTGTACTTAATTTTATATTTAATGTTTAACTTAGTCTTTTTATTATAGCATATTGTTAACATGTTACTTATAAATTACACTTGTTTATTAATTTTCCAATTATAAAAAAAGTACGGTAAAATTATACCATACTTTTTTTCATAATATTTATATTTTTATTTTTCTTATAAATACTTGTTTATCACTCTATTTTACATATTCATTTAGAGGTTTTACTCTATAATTTAATTCTCCAAATTTTTCTGTTGTAACATACCCTGGAGTTGAATTTATTACATCTGGAATTCTATTTACTATACTAGCACAAGTTAATTCTACTGTTGAAGGTCTTGCAACTACTATTGAAGTATTTGGTTCACCATATATAGACCACTCGTTTTTATCATAGTCTTCTTTAGAATATACTTTTCCTATACATTCACTTTCTATTATTATTCCTTCTTTTGTAGTTGTTGTAACAACAGCACTCATTCCTGTAGCATCTCCTGCTTTAACTGTCATATTTAAAGTAGAAGAATATATATCTTCTTTATATGTTTGTGGAATACATTTTTGAGTTTGCGAAACAACTGTTAGTCCTAATTTAGAACATAGCCATCCGGTTTACATTCCACATATAAGATGGCATAAATTCACAATTATTTATTAATTTGTTTCTTTCTTCTTCAGAAATATTATCTGCTGATGCTACTTCTTTTTCAAATTCATCTAAAGTAAGTCCTGCTCCATGAGCTTTAGCAAGTGCAATACCATAATCTTCTACATTATAACTTGAACTTCCTTTTATTTTGGTAATTTTATGTGTTGAACCTGCAATAGAACTAATTAATTGTCCCCAATATATATCTTGATATCCACTTCCTGTTATTGTACAACCATTTTGTTTTGCAAGTTCGTCTATTTTATTTGTAATACTTGGATTAGAGTTTTGAGGATAAAAAGCCTCTTCACAAGTAGTAATCGCATTTATTCCTAATTTTGCACATAATAAAAGTGCGTCTTTAACATCATTTAATAAGCTCATTGTAGTTACAATACATATATCTGGTTTTACTTCTTTTAACATTTCTTCTGCATTGTCTAAGCTTGTAACTTTTACATTTTTATTTTCTTCTCCTATTACTTCACCAATATCTTTTCCAATTACTGCAGGATTTACATCTATTGCTCCTACAATTTCACCACCTTTTTCTTCCACATACCTCATAGTATAAACTGCCATTTTTCCTGTTCCAAATTGAACAACTTTTACTTTTCTGTCCATCATTTATATCTCTCCTTTACTAATATTTTTTATATAAATTATATCCAATAATATAATTTTATATACTACTTATGAAATAAACTAACTATTACATTTACTAGTTTTCTTATTATTATATTATTTTCATACATAGAAACTAAATAACTGTGAGTAGCAGGAACGAACCATAAAATTGTTCCAATTACGATTAGTATTAAAATTACTAACAATAAATATGGTAGTTTTCTCCAGTTCATTCTAAAAGCAACTTTATACCCATTCTTAGTTAAATAATCTCCATAAGCTTTTAAATATTCTTCTTCCATTTTCCTTTGTAATTTTTTATTCATTTTTTTTATTTCTTTTTCTGTTAAATTAGGTCCTACATTATAATTGTTTTGATTATTCATCACATTATTATATGTTGCATAATTTGTATTTTTGGGACTTGCGTTTCTTACTTTACTATTATTTATAGTTGATTCTTTACTATAATTTTGACTGTATTTTGCTTCTTCTCTTTCCAATTGTAAGTCATATTTTCTTCTTTTTTCTTCATCTTTTAAAATTTCATATGCTTCATTTATAGTTTTAATTTTTTCTTCTGCTATTTTTTTTGCTTCTTGTGTTGTTTGTAAATCTGGATGATATTTTTTAGCTAACACTTTATATGCTTTTTCTATTACATCAATAGATGCTTTTCTATCGACCTCTAAAATTCTATAAAAATCTTTCATACTAATACTCTCCTATTTAAATTTTTAGTATTATAAAAAGATAAATTCCTAATAATTTTTATATAAAATATTCAATTTATATCTTCTTATAAAGTATAACATTTTTCTTTATAAAACAATAGTATTTTATATTTTTTTGTGTTATAATTTTTTTAATATCGAAAAATAGGAGTTGAATAAAATTGATGTTAACATCTGATAGCGAAGCTTTAGCTGAAAATAAAGTATTAATTTTATATATATTAGACAAAGTAAATAAACCAATAAATAACGATAGTCTTTATAAATTGGTATTATCTGCACTTGATATGAATTATTTTTACTTTCAACAATTTCTTTTAGACTTAATAGAAACTAAATATATAGTAAACTATCACAAAGAATCTCGGAGGAAGTGTTTATGAAATCACTGAAAGTGGACGAAATACACTTGCACTTACAATGGATATTTTGCCTGGAATTATAAAACTAAAGGCAGATACAAATTTAAAAAAAGAATTAGAACATACAGAAGAAGAATATTCTATTGTTGCTGAATATACTCCTCGTAGTGAAAATAATTATATTGTTTTTTGTAAAATCGTAGAAAATAGTGAAACTGTTTTTGAAGTAAAAACTTTTGCAGGTTCAAGAGAACAGGCAAAAGAAATAGTTGATAATTGGAAATCTAATGCAGAATCTATTTATCCAGAAATTTTAAAATCTTTAACAACTAAAAAAAATAAATAAAATAAAAATAAAATGTACACTATAAAAATATTTATAGTATACATTTTATTTTCTTTAATATCATTAAATATAATTTCTTCTATATTTTAGCAATTTTTTAAATTTTTAATATACTCTTTGTAATTTTCTGAATTAAGAATAGCACTACCAGATACAATAATATCAGTTCCAGCTTCTGCTACTTTTTTTACATTTTCCACATTTATTCCACCATCAGCTTCAATGTCTAATTCTAAATTATTTGCTACAATATATGTATTTAATTTTTTTATTTTCTCTATCGTAGAAGGTATTAATTTTTGTCCTCCTTTTCCTGGTTCTACAGTCATTATTAAACACATATGTATATATGGCAAATATTCATATATTTCTTCTACACTTGTATTTGGTTTTATTGCAATTCCAACTTTACAATTATTTTCTTTTACATATTTAATTAAATCCATTACTTCATTTTTATCTTTACATGCTTCTAAATGAAAAGTAATTATATTTGGATTAAAACTTAAATAACTTGTAATATATGATTTTACATCTTCTACCATTAAGTGGATATCTAATTGTATACTAGTTATTTGTTTTATATATTCACAAAATTCTCTCATAATATTAGTTGTATCATTTTTTACAAAATCTCCATCCATAACATCTATATGAAAAAAATCTGTATGTGCTGTTTCCAAATCATATATTTTAGTTATAATTTCATCTTTTTTTACTTGTAATATTGATGTTGAAACTTCTACCATCTTCGTGCCTCCTTATTTTTTAATTCATTATATATTTTAACATATCTATCATATCTTTCTTTAGTTACTTTGCCCTCTTCTATAGCTTCTTTAATTCCACAATTTTGTTCTTTTATATGACTACATCCTACAAATTCACAACTATTCTCAAATTTATTAAATTCTATAAAATACTTATACAAATCCTTACTATTTATTTCATTAATTTCAAAGCTCGAAAAACCGTGGTGTATCTGCTATATAAGAATTTTCATCAATTTTATATAATTTTACACAAGTAGTTGTATTTTTTCCTTTTTTATTTTTATCACTAATCAAACCTTCCTGTGTCATATTATCTTCAAATATAGAATTAATTAAACTAGATTTTCCTACTCCAGAATTTCCAGAAAATGCTGTTATATTATCTTTTAAGACTTTCTTTAATTCATCTATTCCGAATCGATTTATTAGCAACTGTCTTTATTACTTTATAACCAATTTTAGTATATATTTCTTCAATATTTTTTGTTATATTATCTTCATCTAAATCAATTTTATTTATACAAATTATTGGTCTTATCCCCTTATACTCTGCATATGCAATTTGTTTATCCAATAACAATAAATCTGTTTTTGGCATTTTTATAGAAACCACAAAAATTATTTGAGTTAAATTAGCCATCTTAGGTCTTTTTATATAATTTTTTCTATTTTCTATTTTATTTATAATTCCTAATTTCTTCTCTTCATCTATAATTTCTATTTTTACTATATCTCCTACAACTGGTGTTATCTCTTCTTTTTTTAGTTTTCCTCTTGCATTACAATTAATTATTTTTTTATCAAATTCAACTTGATACATATTAGAAACATTATTAATAATTATTCCTTTTGTCACTATCTATTTACTCCTTTTTATTTAACTTTTCGCTTTCAATGTAAAAAAATAGAAGCGAACATTAATAATATTTTATACTTAATTAAGCTTTTTGTTAATTTTTTAACATCTTTGCTTATTTTCTAATTTTTATAAGATCCTTACATATAAAAATTTATCCTAATATAAAAAAATTTCTCAGCTACCTAATAATTTTGATAGCTGAGATTTGTATTTATTATTCTGCTGTCCATACTGCATTTGAATCATTTAAATTCATTTGTGTTTGTCTTTCCAAAATTCCAGAAACATAAACTTTTACTGTTATTGTTCCTACTCCTTGAACTGTTAGATTTATGTTTTCTGTATCTTTTCCAACCTTCTTTTTATATACAGTATCTTCTGTTCCTGCTGATGTTACTTTTACTGTAACTTCTACTTTTTCTGCTTCAATCTCATTTCCATCTTCATCAACTTCTGGTTTATATTTAGTAATAGATTTTACATTTACATTAACAGTACCTTTTTTTATTTCAGCTAACTTATTAACTGTAAGTACTATTTTTGTTCCTTCGTCTACAGTTTTTCCAACATCTAAGCTTTGTTTTAAAACTTCTCCATTAGATTTCTTTGTATCTTCTTCATAAGTAACAGAAACTTCAAAACCTTTTTCTGTTAAACTCTTTTTAGCATTCTCTTCTGTTTCTCCTACAACAGATGGAACTGCTACTTGTTTTATTCCGGTTCCTTTACTTACATATACTTTCACAGTATCCCCTGCTTTAACTTCAGTATTTTCTTTTGGATCTTGTTTTATTACTACTCCTTCTTGTATCTTCTGACTAGTTTCTTCTATTTTTTCAACATTCAAGTTAAGATCACTTAATGAACTTTCAGCTTCTTCATAAGTTGATCCTGCAACTTTAGGAACTTTAACAGTTTCAGTTCCTTTACTTAATACTATAGATATAGTACCTTTCTCTAATATTTTATATCCTTCTTTTGGATCTTGAGAAATTATTTTTCCTTTTTCTATATCACTACTATATTCTTCTGAAGATATTTTATAATTAACTTTTATATCTTTTAATTTTGATTCTGCCTGCTCTACTGTTAGGCCTGTTAAATCTGGTACATCTACATTTTTTGGTGTTGTTAATTCTATAACAAAATATGTAATTCCTAAACTTAATACAAATACAATTATAAATATAATCATAATAAATAATATCTTCATTTTAGGATGTTTTTTAAAGTATTTTCCTAATTTTCCTTTTGGTTTTTTCTCTTCTTCATCCTCTTCTTTCTTTCTATTTAATACTTCACTATTAATTGTTGGTATTCTTTGTGTTAAAGTAGCATCAAAATTTTGCTCTACCACAAAATTTCCATCAGGATTCTTAAGTGCTAAACTTAAATCTCTTAACATCTCTGTTGCAGATTGATATCTCAAATTAACATCTTTTTGCATTGCTTTCATTATAATTTGATTTACTGCAAAAGGAATTGCTGGATTTAATTTTATTGGTTCTACTGGTTTTTCTTGCATATGTTTTAGTGCAATAGAAACTGGTGTATCTGCATCAAATGGCACTCTTCCAGTTAACATTTCATACATAACAACTCCTAAAGAGTATAAATCAGACTTAGCATCTGTAAATCCTCCTCTTGCATGTTCTGGTGAAAAATAATGGACTGATCCAATTGTTGTTCCAAATGCTGTTATTGTAGAATTTGAAACTGCTTTTGCTATACCAAAATCTGTAACTTTAGCAATCCCATCTTCTGTTATAATAATATTATGTGGTTTTATATCTCTATGCACAATATTATTTTTATGAGCTACTTCTAATGCAGAAGCTATTTGTATTGCAATATTTACAGACCATTTCCAAGGAAGTGCTCCGATCTTCTGAGATAATTTGTTTTAATGTTTTTCCTTGAATTAATTCCATCACTATATAATATAAATTTCCTTCATTTCCTACATCATAAATTGATACAATATTTGGATGTGTTAAACTTGCAGCAGCCTGTGCTTCTGTATTAAATCTTTTAATAAATTCTTCATCTGTTGTAAATTCATCTCTTAATACTTTTATTGCTACATATCTATTAAGTACGTGACATTTTGCTTTATAAACAGTAGCCATACCGACCATTTCCTATTTTCTCTATTATTTCATATCGGTTACCTATTATTTTACCTTCTAAATTCATATAAAACTCTCCCTTATAATATTATTACAACCGTAATATTGTCATATCCACCAAGCTCGTTTGCTTTTTGCACTAATTTTTCTGAAGCTAATTCTGGATTTTCTTTTATAATATTATATATTTCTTCATCTTTTAACATATTAGTTAAACCATCTGATGACATCAGCAAAATGTCATCTTTAATAAAACCTTTTACCATAACATCTGGTTCAACATATGCAGTGCATCCTAATGCTTTCATAAGCATATTTTTCTTTGGATGATTATATGCCTCTTCTTTTGTTATTGTTCCATCTTTCACTAGCTGTTGTACATAACTATGGTCAACTGTTAATTTTCTTATAAATTCTTTTCTTATTCTATAGATTCTACTATCTCCTACATGTCCAATATATACCCTATTATTATATATTAAACAAACTTCTAAAGTAGTACCCATTCCTTCTAATTCTTTTATTTCTTTTGATTTTTCATATACAATCATATTAGCATATTCTACAGCATTTTTAATTAAACTTAGTATACTTTCTTTGTCATGCTCTATTTTGTAAAAATTATTAGAAATATAACTTTTTACAGAAGTGGTTGCAAGTTTACTTGCTATTTCTCCTCCATTATATCCTCCCATACCATCAGCTAAAATAAATAATTTTATATTATCCTCTGGTGTAGACACATAATAATAATCTTGATTCATATCTCTTGCTTTTCCTATATCAGATTTAGCAAAAACTTTCATATACTCCTCCTACTTTAGGTTCTTTCTTCTAAGTTGTCCACATGCTGCATCTATATCTGAACCCAATTCTCTTCTTATAGTTGCCACAATACCTTTTGAATTTAAATAATCTCTAAATTTTATTATGTTTTCATTTGTACTTTTGGTAAATTTACCATTTTCTATTTTATTAATAGGTATTAAATTAACATGACAAATCATACCCTTTAATAAATTAACTAGTTCCTTTGCATCTTCTAAGTTGTCATTATTGTCTTTTGCTAATGCATATTCAAAAGAAATTCTTTTATTGGTTATTTTTATATAATCTTTACATGCCTTCATTAATTCTTCTATGTTATATCTTAAATTAACTGGCATCATTTCACTTCTTTTTTTATCATTAGTTGCATGTAGTGATATTGACAATGTACATTGTATATTCTCATTTGCTAAATCATATATTCTTGGTACTAAACCACTAGTTGATACACTAATATGTCTTGCTCCTATATTTAGACCTTTAGGATTATTCATTATTCTAATTGCATTTATTACATTATCGTAGTTATCTAATGGTTCTCCTATTCCCATAAATACAACATTAGAAATATTACTATTTGTATCTTGTTCAACTGCTAATATTTGTTCTATAATTTCCCCTGAGCTTAAATTTCTAACAAATTTAATTCCAGTTGATGCACAAAATTTACATCCCATTTTGCAACCAATTTGAGATGATACGCATATTGTTTTTCCATGATGATATTCCATTAAAACTGTTTCTATTGCATTACCATCTAATACATCAAATAAATATTTTTTTGTTCCATCTGATGATTCTTGTTTTTTTAATATATTGAAATTACAAATAGAAAAATTGCTTTTTAGTTTTTCCCTTAATTCTAACGAAAGATTTGTCATTTCATCAAAACTTTTGACCTTTTCTACATATAACCATTTAAATATTTGTTCTGCTCTATATCCCTTTTCTCCTATGTTTATTATTTCTTTTTTTAAATCTTCCAAATTATAATCTTTTATATTTTTCATTTTTTCTATTCTTTCTTTGTATGATATTTATTCTATTCTTTTATATCATACAAACTAATTTTTTTCAAGATATTTAATTGTTATTATTTTTATACTAAACCTCTTATTTTTTATTTACTAAAAAATAACAATATGATAAAATATTTTTGTATTATTTTTTGAAAGGCGGTTATGTTTTATGGAAATTCGCAATCTGTACGACATTAACAGAAACCTTTGTGAACAAACTGTAGTGAAAGGTCAACCTATCCCTTCTGGTCTTCGGATTGTATGCGTATGTACTGTAATCTTAAATTCCAATAATGAATTTTTGATTCAGAAACGCGTACCTTCCAAAAATGGCAAATTCGGATTAACTAGCGGTCATCCAAAACTTGGTGAAACTAGTAAAGAGGGTATGCTTACAGAACTTCACGAAGAACTCGGTATTATTATTTCACCAGAAGAACTTCATCTTTTTCATTCTGAACTTCATGACGAAGAATCTTTCAGAGACTTGTACTATTATAAAAAGGATTTTTCTCCTTCTATTCTCACGTATCAAGCTGAAGAAGTAGAGTTTGCCAAATGGGCAACCTTCGAAGAAATTTCCGAGCTTTTTCATAACAAAATGTTCTGCCATACTCACTATGCTGACCTGCAAAAGTATATTGCCTACACAACTTCACATGTTAATTAAAATAAATAAGTGTCACTTTTGCACTTCTTAAGTGACACTTATTTATTTTTTACTTATATTATATTTTTTCTATATTTTAAATAATCTTCTATACCTCTATTTACAAATCTATTTGTTTTATTTTTTAGTTCTTTCATCACACTATCTGCAATCTTAAATGCAAAATCATATTTTTCTTTATTAATTGCACCCTTCTTTAATGCATCAGATAAATCATTTCTATCCTCAAGATTTATATATGTACTAGATTTTGTTGCACATTCTTGGTAAAATACTACGTCTAAATACAAATCATCATAGTATGGAATTCCATCTTCTATTTCATTCCCATCAGTTATGTCAAAATAATATTCTAATATATTTAATTTATCATCTATATATACTCTTACATTATAATTTTCATGTAATGGAGTATATTCTAATAATGTAAAATTATTGTCCATCTTTTTTACTAGTTCACCATTTATATACATGTAATATGGTTGTGTAACTTCTTTAATTTCTTTTAATGTTAAATAAGCATCTAATTCTTTAAGCTCTACTATTGTAATATCCATTTTTTTTGCTTCTCTTGTATATTTTTTTCTCACATCAACTTTTCTATTCATTAATCTCTATTCCTCCCCTATCTCTATTATAAAATTTAGTCAAAAATTCTATATTTTCTTTTTCAAAAAATATTAATCCTTTTAATTTACTTTTATACCATTTCATTTCATCTTTGCTTATCTTTCCAAATTTTTTCTTTCGCATAAAATCCATAATTATTTCTACATTTTCCACTGTTTCTTGCAAATTTTCATTTACTACTAACCAATCATATTTTCTACTTTTTAATACTTCTTCAATTTGTTTAATTCCCCTTTCCTGTCTAATCTTACCTCTATTACCTCTCTGCTTTAATAATTGTTCTTCTGTTTTTGGTATTAAATATATCATGATAGTTTCTGGGTATCGTTCCTTTATTTCCAATCCTCCACTTACTCCCATATCTATTAACAAATCCATACCATTATTTTCTTGCAATTTTTCTTCTAATAGTGGCATTCCATAGTAATTATGTTCAATTCTCGAACAAGCCATTAATTTCTTTTCATTTAATAATTTTAAATATTCTTTTGGAGAGATAAAATTATACTGTCTTCCATCTATCTCTCCCACTCTCGGTTCTCTTGTTGTATATGTTGAAATTTGAGCCGTATTTTTTTTCTTTGATAATATTTCTTGAATCACCGTACTTTTTCCGGATCCACTTGGTCCTGATATAACAACTACTAAATTATCCAATTTTCTTTTCCTTCTTTTCATATTTTCATTGTGATATTAAAAATTCATCTACTCTTTTTAATAAATTATCTGCTTTTACGTTTTTCTTTGATATATGTCTTAAATACGATATTTCTTCTTGCCAATATGTACCATCAAGTTTTATATAATGATCACTTATTTGAAATTTTCCTTTTAGATTTATTTTATCTAAAAATCCTTGAAATTCATTTGCTGTTATTTTATTATTACTTTCTTCTCTACATACATTAAAATTTGGACATTCTTTATCACAAAAACCTATCTTACTACTTCCAATGCAAATTGGATAACTAACACAACTAGGATTACAATAATAGATTCTAGCACTGTGTCCATTATAATCTGGTCTATTTAATAAATAGCTAATTCCACAAGATGTTTTCTTAAATACAGGGTAATTTTTCTTTTTTAGTATATTCTTTATTCTATTATAAGTTTCTGGTAGTAACACTTTATGATCAGGATCATACTTTTCTGGTATTTCTATATTAGCATTCTCTAATACTTGTTTTAAGTGAGTATTTAATCTTATTCCAGATATTATGCTACACTTACAATATTTTGTAACTATTTCTGATACATGTTTAATTGTCTCTTCATCACTATTCAATCCTTCTATTACAGGTCTATAATAATTAACCAGTTGTATATTATTCATTTTAGATAGAATTTGCATTGTTTCAATTTGTCTTTTTTCACTTCTATTTTCTAATTTCTCAGATAATCCCGAAAAAGTATATAATATTATAATATTTAAATTAATATTAGAAAGTCTTTTAGCCATTTTTTCTGTAATATATCCTTTAGTAATTATCATAATTGGATTTTCTACTTTTTTTTCTTCCATAATTTCAAGTATCCTCATTGTACTATCAAACACTTGAAGATTTAATAATGGATCTGTCTGATTATTAACAGATATCGGAATATCACTAGTATAAAGTCTAAAGTTTAATAATTCGTCTACTAATTCTTCTTCTTTTGATATTTTTTTCACTGTACATCTATCTTCTAATCCACTTAATATACAATACTTACACCCTATAGTACATCCATCATATGAAGATATAGATATTGATGATTTTAAATAATTTAACATTTATATTACACACTCCTTCACTTATCTTTATTAATTGTTTTACATATTAATTATATTTATTCAGGCTTTAAAATCAAATATCTATTTTTTATAATTGTCATAAATACTATTTATATTTTTATACTTTTTTAATATGATATTTAGTACTATTTTATTTATTTTTTCAATTCCGTAAGTTCTTCTTTTATAAATCTCTCTGATGCATATGTCACAAACTTTTTTATATATGCAATTCCTATATCAATTTTAGGTAACTCAAGATCAATATTTACTTTCTTCATTCTATTCTTTTCTATTTTTTCTGATACAGTATTTTCTATTAACCAACCTATTCCTATGTTTCTTCTTATCATTTTTAACGTCATTTCAGTTGTAGAAATTTCCATGACAGGATTTAATTTTATATTATATTTTTCAAAAACTTCATTAATTTTTTCCCTGGTAGAAGTACCTTCATTTGGAAGTATTAAAGGTATATCATTTATATTCTCCTTTTTTATTTCTTTATTACAAAATCTATTAACAAAGTCAAATTCACCTACAAAAGCTGTTTCCAATGATATTAATTTTTTAGTTACTAACTCCAAATTATTTTTGCATATTGGGAAACAATCTATTATAAAATCTAATTGATGTTTTTCTAACATATATATCATATCTGTAGTAGATCTATTTTGTATATAAAATTTAATATTTGGGTACTTTTTATGAAATCTTTCAATTTTATCTCCTAAGTATGATATTCCTATATGTGTTGGAACACCTATTCTAATATTTCCTGAAATCATCTCTTTTGACTCTTTTATACTTTGCTCACCTAAACATATATAATCACAAGCATTTTTTATATAATAATATAAATTTTCACCTTCTGGAGTTAATGTTACTCCTTTTGCATTTCTATAAAATAATTTAACATCTAACGCTTTTTCTAATTCCTTAATATTATAGCTTATTGCAGGTTGAGAAACAAAAAGATTTTCACTTGCCTTAGAAAAACTTTTACATTGTGTTACTATATAAAAAGTTTTATATAAATTAAAATCTATATTTTTATCAAACATATTCATGGATTACTTTCTCCTTATCATTTTATATCAAACTCAATTAACATCTTAAAAATCTCTATGGCTCCCAAAATAGAATTCGCCATTATTTATTTTATTTATATATTCATAATCATCTATATGCATTAAATATATATTTACACCCTGAATCTTAATCTCTCTTAGCTTTTCGATAACATCTTCAAATTTTATATGTACTCCACCATATTTAGAAACATCTATATATAACTCATCTAAGTTATATAAATATTTTAAAAATGGCTCAATTATTTTTGTATCTCCTGTATACAATATATTCTTGTTATTAAATCTTGCTCTAAAACCATAACAATCTAGTTCTTTTACATGTTCTGTTTTTATAAATTCTATATTTTCAAAATCATCTAATAATTCATATGCTTCTTTTGGTGCTCCTGTAATTTTTAAGTATTGTTCCATATTCTTGCATTTACTTATAACAATAACCTTTTTATTATATATATACCACATATATATAATAAATTGAGTTAAAGACCCTGCATGGTCATTATGCAAATGTGTGATAATTACATTAATTGACTTATATTTATTGAAATCAAATTTCTCTTTTAATTTATCAAACACTGTAAATCCGCAATCTATTAATATAAATTTGTCATCTAATTCTATATATGCTGAATTATTATTTTTTCCAAAACCAGATTCTATCCCTATAAATTTTAAAGCACTATTTTCCATAATATTGATTCCCTTCTTACTTAAATTTATATATATTTTAAATCCAAAATATATATCAGTCAAATTAATTATTTTTTTACTTTAAACAATAGTCATTTTTTATGTATTATATATATATATATTATTATAGGAGATTTTTATATGAAATTTTTTATAATAACTAAAAAAAATATTAAACAGTTTATATACATTTCTTTAATCATTGTATTTTTTACTATAATCTTATTTATATCATTAGATAATAATAACAGTCGTGCAGACAATCCAGAATTATATTTATCTGATGAAAAACGAAATTTAATACAAAACCTATATGAAAATGAAGAAAAAGTTGCATATTTAACTTTTGATGATGGTCCAAGTAAGTTTGTAACCCCAAAAGTACTAGAAATATTAAAGCAAAACAATACTCTTGCCAATTTTTTTGTTGTAGGAAAACATGTAGAAGAATCTCCAGATTTAGTAAAACAAGCATATGAAGATGGCCACTTTATTGCAAATCATGGATATTCTCATAATAATTCCAAACTTTATAAATCAAAACAAGACTTTATAAATGAAATTTTAGAAACAGATAAATCTATTTCTAAAGCTATTGGAATTGAAAATTACTGTTCCCATATTTTTAGATTTCCTAATGGTTCTATGAGTAAAATTCACTATCACGATAAGAAAAAAGCTATAAAATATTTAAATGAAATAGATTATACCTATATTGATTGGAATTCTCTAAATAATGACTCTATGAAAAAATATTCAAATGCAGAATTGTTAGCTAACTTAAAAAAAAGTTCTGCAAATAAAGGAACATTAGTAATTTTAATGCACGATACAGGTGATGTTAATAAAACATATGACATTTTAGAAGATTCTATTAATTTTCTAAAATCTGAAGGATATGAATTTAAGACTTTTTATGATTTATTAAAATAATAATTTTCTTATTTATCTAATAACTATATTTTAACAAAATATTTAGCCTTTAATAATATCTACTAATTTTAATACCTATTAATTGGTTGTACAAAAAATTGCTATTAAAGAAATAAAAAATATATTTTATTTCTTTAATATAAAAAAGCT
This sequence comes from Clostridium sp. CAG:571, assembly GCA_000434015.1. Taxonomy (GTDB): domain Bacteria; phylum Bacillota; class Clostridia; order TANB77; family CAG-508; genus CAG-492. The sequence goes on along the minus strand of HF999505.1, from coordinate 109,084 downwards.
AAGAAATTTTTAATTAAAGTTTCTTAGCTCTTTTCTTATGCTATTTTAGAATAAATATCATCTAATAATTTTTCTATTCTTAAAAGTCTTTCTTCAAAAACAGTATTAGTCATATCATTTATTTCATTAAATTCTTGTAATTTTTCAATTTTTTTCATATTTGTTTTATGATTTTTTTCTACAATTTGAATTGTTTTTTGTTGATTATATTTTATTTCATTTATTACTTCTTTTATTTGTTTTATATCATTATAATTTTCTTCTAATAAATTCATATAATCACCTCTTCTTAAATAGATTCTTATAGATATTATCACAAAACATTTGTATGGTCAATATTTCTTTTGTCTATTTAAAAAATTTATATTATATTATTCATCTATTTTTATATGTACATCTTTTAGCTGTTCCATAGATACTTTAGATGGCGCTCCCATTAATACATCTCTTGCTTTTTTATTTTTTGGAAAAGCTATTACTTCTCTTATATTTTGACTATCAGAAATTAGCATTACCATTCTATCTAGCCCAGGAGCAGCACCTGCATGTGGTGGTGTTCCATATTGGAAAGCATTATAAAGTGCTCCAAATTTCGTTTTAACATCTTCTTCTGTATAACCTGCTATTTCAAAAGCTTTAACCATTAATTCTGGATTATGGTTTCTAACAGCTCCTGATGCCATTTCATACCCATTACATACTAAATCATATTGATATGCTAAAATATCTAATGGATTCATATTTTCTAAAGCATCCATTCCTCCTTGTGGCATAGAAAATGGATTATGATTAAAATCAATACTACCTTCATCTGATAACTCATACATTGGAAAATCTACAATCCAACAAAATTTATAAACATTCTTTTCTATTAAATCTAAACGTTTTCCAAGTTCTATTCTAACAAGACCTGCTATTTTTTGAGCAATTTTCAATTCATCTGCTACAAAGAAAATACTAGAATTTGAATTTGCACCTAATTTTTGAAGCTCAATTTTAACTTCATCTGTAATAAATTTAGAAATGCCTCCTGTATATTCTCCATTTTCATCTATTTTAACCCAAGCTAATCCTTTTGCTCCCGCTTCTTCTTTTGCAAAAACATCCATACTATCAAAGAATTTACGCCCCTGAGATGCTCCATTTGGAACTATTATTATTTTTACAGTTTTACCTTTAAAAGCATTAAATTCTGTATTTTTAAATATTTCTGTTGCATCTTGTATAATTAGTGGATTTCTTAAATCTGGTTTGTCGATACCATATTTTTCCATAGCTTCTAAGTATGGTATTCTAATAAATGGTCCATCATCAACTTGCCAAGTTGTATTTTCTCTAAATACATATGGAACAACTTCTTCTGCCACTTCAAAAACATCATCTTGTGTTGCAAAACTCATTTCATAATCTAATTGATAAAATTCTCCTGGTGCTCTATCAGCTCTTGGATCTTCATCTCTAAAACATGGAGCAATTTGATAATATTTATTAAATCCTGAAACCATTAATAATTGTTTAAATTGTTGAGGTGCTTGTGGAAGTGCATAAAATTCTCCTGGATGTAATCTACTTGGAACTAAATAATCTCTAGCTCCTTCTGGTGATGAGTTTGCTAAAATTGGAGTTTGTATTTCTGTAAATCCTAATTCATCCATTTTATTTCTTATTGTTTTCATTACTTTAGAACGAAGTAATATATTATTATGTATTTTTTCGTTTCTTAAATCTAAGAATCTATATTCTAGTCTTAAATCTTCTCTTACAGAAGATATATCGATTTTTTCTGAATTAATTTCAAAAGGAAGTACATTTTTGCATTTTCCTAATAATTCTATTTTATTTACTTCTATTTCTATTTCACCTGTTGGTATTTTGTCGTTCTTGTTTGTTCTTTCAAGAACTTTCCCTTCAACACAAATTACACATTCTGTTACTAAATTTTCTTTTATATCTTTTAATTTTTCTTCATCTGATATAACAAGTTGTGTGATTCCAAATTCATCTCTTAAATCTATAAATTTCATTGCTCCTAGATTTCTTATTCTTTGAACCCAACCTGCAAGTTTGACATTTTGACCAACATTTTTTATATTTAATTCACCACAATTATGATCTCTATATATATTCTTCATTTTGCTCTCCTTCTTTTTTATGTTTTGATAGTATTTTTTTACCATTTTAAATTTTCCATTATTATATCAAATATCTATTAAAATTCAATGTTTTAGGAAAATATTCTCAAAGTTTTATATTCTTTTTTAGTTAATATCTAATATTTTTTACTTAACATTCATATACATTATATTTACACTTTTTTCTTTTTATTTTTACTCTTGTTACTAAAAAATTTTTATTTGCTTTTTATTTCATAAATTCATTTTATATATCAAATTTCAAATTTTATCTTCTAACAATTAATTTATAACTTTTTGTTTTTAATCGCAATATTCTTTTATATAGTCATATAATTTATGTATTGGCAAACCAACAATAGTTGTATAATTTCCTATAATTTTTTCAATAAAAACACTAAATCCAGATTGAATCGCAAAAGCCCCTGCTTTATCTAATGCCTCTCCAGTTTTTATCCACTTTTCAATTTCTTCATCTTGCATATCTTTTATATAAATATCTGCTATATCATAATCTATATACTCTTTATATTTATTTTTATCTTCTACTAATACACTAAGCCCTGTAATAACCTTAACATTTGAGTTTTTAAATTTAAACAACATTTTCTTTGCATCTTCTTCATCTTTTGGTTTGCCATATATTTTTCCATCCTTAAAAACCATTGTGTCTGCTCCAATAACAACTCTATCTCCTATTGTTTCATCAAATACTGCTTTAGCTTTTATATAAGAAAGTCTTTTTACTTGATCTTCTATTGTTATTCCTTTTTCTAATTTTTCATCAACATTGCTTACAATTACTTCATATTTTACATTCATTAAATTTAAAAGTTCTTTTCTTCTTGGTGATTGTGATGCAAGTATTATACGCATTTTAGCATACTCCCTTTACAATTTTATTTTTTTAATTTTCCTCTTACATATTCATAAATCATAATTCCTGTTGCAACAGAAGCATTCAAACTTTCTGTTTTTCCAAGCATAGGAATTTTAACTTTATAATCTGCAAAATCTTGAATTTCTTTTGAAACTCCATTTCCCTCATTTCCAATAACTATAACCTTTTTATTATATTCTATATCATATATACTATTTTTGGTATCTAATGATGTAACAATTATCTCATAACCATTTTCTTTTATATCTTTTAAAGTTTCTAGTAAATTTTCACTTTCAATAATATTAACTCTAAAAATCGCCCCCATAGTTGATCTTACAACTTTTGGATTAAAACACTCCACTGTATCTTTTGATACAACAATTTGTTTTAAATTTGCACTATCTACAGTTCTTAGAATCGTACCTAAATTTCCTGGATCTTGCAATCCATCTAATACTAAAATTATATCTTCAGAATAATTTATTTTATTATTACTATTATTTTTTTCTACAACAGCTAAAATACCTTGTGGATTAGATACATCTGTTATATATTTAAAAACTTTATCTGTTACATAAATGCAATTAAGTTTTGCTATATCATATAGTACTTTTTGATCTATCATGTCATTATTTATGCAATCTTCGCAAATCACCACATATTTTATATTTTGATTTTCATCAATAGCTTCTTTTACAAGCTTTATTCCTTCTACTATATAACTATTTTCTAAATCTCTAAACTTTTTTTCTTTTAATTTTTTAATTTTTTTAACAATCTCATTTTCTTTACTTGTTATTACTTGCATATATACTCCTTTTTATATATTATTCGCATTTTTATTTACCTTTGAATTTTCATTTTGTAAACACTTCTCCAAAAATTGTGTAATACTTTCTAAAATTTTATCTTCTGATGTAGTATTCAAAATTAAAGTAACATATGGTTCTTTTCCAGGAGAAAATTTTATTAAATTTCTGTATTCTTTTATTAAATTATCTATAATTTCTGTATTAAAATTATCTACATCAAAGTAAAATACTGCATTTTCTCTTCTTTGTACAATTTTTAAAATATTTACCATTTTGCATAATTGTTTTATTTTTGCAATCTTTATTAAGTTTTCTACTTCTTTTGGCATATTACCATATCTATCAATTATTTCATCTATTACATTTGCTAAGTCCTCTTCATTTTTGCTAAGTGCAATATCCTGATATATTTCAATTTTTTGACTACTATTTTCAATATACTCATCTGGAATAAAACTTGAAACATTCATATCTATTTGTATATCTTTTTCTTCTTTTACTTTTATTCCCTGCATTTCTTTTACAACTTCGTCTAATAATTTACAATAAGTATCATATCCAACTTGTTCCATATGACCATGTTGTATTTCTCCGAAGTAAACTTCCTGCACCTCTTATTTCTAAATCTCTCATAGCAATTTTAAATCCTGATCCGAATTCTGTAAATTCTTTTATAGCTTTTAATCTCTTATCAGCAACTTCTGATAATAATTTATCATGTCTATATGTTATATACGCATATGCTTGCCTATCAGATCTTCCAACTCTTCCTCTTATTTGATAAAGCTGAGCAAGTCCTAGTCTGTCTGCATTTTCTACTATAATAGTATTTGCATTTGGAATATCTATTCCAGATTCCAAAATTGTAGTACAAACAAGTACATTAACTTCTTTTTTTACAAACTCCATCATTATATCTTCTAGTTCTTTTCCACTCATTTTTCCATGTGCATATGCAACTTTTGCCTCAGGTACCAAATCCGAAATAAAATTTGCTTTTTTCTCTATTTGTTCTACATTATTAAATAAATAAAAAACCTGACCATCTCTTTCTAATTCTTTTGTAATTGCTTCTTTTATTACCTCATCATCATATTCTAATACATATGTTTGAACAGCTTTTCTATTATGTGGTGGTTCATATATAACAGACATATCTCTTACTCCAACAATTGACATATGAAGTGTTCTAGGAATTGGTGTTGCTGTCATAGTTAGTACATCTACTGTATTTTTTAAAACCTTTATTTTTTCTTTATCTTTAACTCCAAATCTATGTTCCTCATCAATTATTAGTAAACCTAAATCTTTAAATTCTACATCCTTACTTAATATTCTATGCGTTCCTACAACGCAATCTATTTCTCCTAATTTTAATTTTTTAATAACTTCATTTTGCTCTTTTTTTGTTCTAAAACGATTTAGTAATTCAACTTTGATTGGAAATTCTTCCATTCTTGTTTTAAATTCTTCATATTGTTGATTTGCAAGTACTGTGGTTGGAACTAAATATGCAACTTGCTTATGATCCATTATTGCTTTAAAAGCTGCTCTTATTGCTACTTCTGTTTTTCCATATCCAACATCTCCACAAAGAAGTCTATCCATCGGTTTAGCCTGTTCCATATCTTTTTTAGTTTCTTCTATACATCTTAATTGGTCCTCTGTTTCAGTATATGGAAAACTATCTTCAAACTGTCTTTGCCACTCAGTATCTTTAGAAAAAGCATATCCCTTCACATTTTGTCTTTTTGCATATAATTCTATTAATTCTCTTGCAACTTCTCTTAAATTAGACTTAACTCTTGTTTTTGTATTTTCCCATTCTTTTCCGCCTAATTTGTTTAGTCTTGGTAAAGCTTCTCCTCCACCAACATATTTTCTTATACTATCTAAATTATTAGTTGGCACATATAAAATATCTTCATTTTTATATCTTATTTTTATATAATCTTTTGTTACATTATCTGCTTTTATTGTATTTACTCCTATAAATTGACCTATACCATGAAATTTATGAACAACATAATCACCAATTTTTAAATCTGCGAATACAACTTTTTCACCCTCTTTAAAGCTTTTACTTAATTTTCTTTTTTTACGCTCATTATTAAAGAAGTCTTCACTACTAATTACAAGTAAATTTAAATCATAAGACTCAAAACCAGAAGATAAAGCACCTTTTGTTACCAAAACATTACCTTCTTGTAATTTACTTTCTACGCTTTCATTATATATGTGTGGAATATCATTTTCTGTTAATAACAATGACATTTTTCTTGCATTTGCTTCATTTCCTCCGAAGTAAAACTATCTTCTTCTTTTTCTCTACTGCCATTTTTATTTCATCTATAATAATCTGTATTTCACTCTTAAAAAAGTTAACTTCTCTATAATGAAAATGATACTGTCTTTCTATATTTTTTTTTGTTAAAATATCTTGTTTTTCTAAATAAATTAAATTATTGCTTTCTATTTTTTCATTATACAAAGCTATATTTTCTATCGAATCTGGCACAACTTTTTCTTTTTCAATTAAATTATTTATTAAATTATTGTTATCTTCAATTATATTTTTTAACCTTTGAGAAATCTTAGAATCTTCATCTAAAAATATTAGAGTATCATCTAAAAGATAATCTAGAAAACTGCTTTGTTTTTTATAAAAAGAATTAAAATATTTGTCAATTTTACTATAATAGTCACCTTGACTTATTAATTCTATATCTCCGAAATACAGTTTTTTCTAAATTTTTATTTTTTCTTTCTTTTATATCTTTTACTATATCATCTAAATCTCTTTCCAATATAAATTCATGAGCAGGATATATCTTTATTTGATCCATTGTATCTATTGATCTTTGAGATGAAAATTTAAAACTTCTTATTGAATCTATCTCATCACCCCAAAATTCTATTCTTATTCCCTCTGTTTCTGAAAGTGCAATATCTACAATTCCACCTCTTACACTAAAACAACCTCTTGATTCTACTAGCTCTGATCTTTCATATCCAAGTAGTAATAGCTTTTCTTTTAATTTTTCTATAGAAATTTCTTTTCCTACTTTTAAATTTATACAATTTTTATATAAAGTTTCTTTTGATATAAGTTTTTGCATAACTGCTTCTATTGTTGTTACAACTACTTTTGCTTTTTTATCTTGTATTTTATTTAAAACTTCTATCCTTTCATATGGAAGATCTTTGCTTTCTGCAACATAATCATATGTTACTATTTCTCTTTTTGGAAAATATAAGATCTCTTTTTCAAAATATTTTAAATCATTTATTAATTTTTTTGCTTGTATCTCATTATAAGTAATAATACATATTGGTCTTTTTAAATATTCCTTAGTTCCACTTACAATATGCACTTTTGCAACGTCAGATAAGCCCGATACCAGTATCGGGCCTTTTTCTTTTTCTATACCTTTTAAATATGATGTAAATAAATCAATTTTTCCTAATGCACTTAACAAAAAATTCATTTTTATCTAAACCTCTTTTTTATACTTTTCTAAAGCTTTAGCTATTTGATCTGGACATGATGTTCCCTTATAACCACAAGGAATTCCTTTTAATTTTTTTATTACGTCATCAATATTTTGTCCTTCTAATAACTTACTAAGTCCTACTGTATTTCCAGGACATCCACCTATTATTTTTACAGACTTTATAATATTATTTTCTATATCAAAAATTATTTTATGTGAGCATACACCTTCTGGCTCATATATATATTCCATTTCATCACTTTCTTTCATATAACATATTAAAACGTAAAAATATGTATTTACATAGCACTTTTAATACACTTTATACGTTCTTATTTTATAGTTTTTCATACCTTTTTATTATATATGAATTTTACATAATTTTCAATACTATAATCATATTTTTAAGTACTCTAAAATATGATTATATAAACTACATTTTTTAAATTTATTATTTTAATATTTTACATTCAATATTAAATTTTGGTTTATAGGTATTTTCCACAAAACCTAAATATTTTATATAAGGATAAAAAACTCATGAAAAAACTAAATTTTTATACTATATCACTAAAACGAAATATACTACCTATTACTTTTTTCATTTTTACAATTGCTCTTGTAGTATTTTCTAAATCTAATTTAAGTTCTGCAAAAGCCGGCTTAACTTTATGGGCAACAGCTGTAGTACCTTCTCTTTTTCCTTTTTTTATTGCTACAGAACTATTATCTTACACTAATATAATACATATTATTGGAAAATTATTAAATAAATTTATGAGGCCAATTTTTAATGTACCAGGTGAAGGAGCTTTTGCTTTTATCATTGGATTAATTAGTGGCTATCCAGTTGGAGCTAAAGTTGTTTGTAAACTATTTAAGGATGGTTTATGCACAAAATCCGAAGCTGAAAGAATGCTTAGTTTTACTAATAATTCCGGACCACTTTTTATTTTAGGAACTATTGGAATTACTTTGTTTGGTAATTCTACAATTGGCTTTTTACTTTTATCTACTCATATTTTAGCATGTATATCTGTCGGAATTATTCTTGGTATAATAGATAGATTTTCTAAAAAGAATATTTCTTTAAATATATATCACTCAGAAAAAAATAATATTTCTAATAGCCTTAGCTGTTCTTTCTCAAATCTTGGTGAAATTCTAGGAAAGAGCATTAATTCCGCAATTTCTACAACTTTACTAATTGGTGGCTTTATTGTACTTTTTTCAGTTATTCTTTCTATTTTAAAAAATAGTCACATTTTAAGTGTTTTATGTAATTTTGTAGAAACCATTTTTAAGTGTATTAATATTGAACCTAAATTAGCAAATGGTTTTATTACTGGAATTATAGAATTAACAAATGGTGTTAAATTAGCTGCAAATGTAAATAGTAAATTAATATCTCACAATATTATACTTTGCGCTTTTTTGCTAGGTTTTGGTGGATTTTCAATTTTACTTCAAGTCCTTAGCATTGTATCTAAAGAAAATCTTTCTATAAAACCCTATGTAATTGGTAAATTAATGCAAGGGATTTTAGCTGCATTTTATACATATATTTTTATTAATATATTTCCATTTTTAAATTTTGATTTACAAGATGTATTTGCCAATTTTTCTAGTACATTTAATTACAACACTTATAATATTACGCCATTATTTTACTATTTATTATCTTTATTTTTCTGTACTTACATCTATAAAATTAACAGAAAAGTTGAATTTTCTAGTAAAATCGATGTTGTAAAAAATAGGCATCAAAATTAGTAATACTAATTTTGATTTTACTATAAAATTCTCATATCTATTTTTATATTTGTTTTGCTACCTATTATCCAATTTATCACTTACTTAATTTTTTATTTTTCTATTTATTTATATTTTTATTATAATATGATTTTTGCCAAATTTTTCATATTGTAATAATTTTTGAATATTATTAATTAATACTTTATAAGGGGGTTTTTATATGGATAGAAATATGGATTTTAATAATTTTGGAGGATATACTCCACCATACATGAATTTTGAGCAAAATCCCGACTTTGTTCGGAGCAGATAATCCAATGTTTAATCCTGTTATACAATATGAACAAGCATATATGTATTACAGATATTTAACTCAAAATATAGAATATAAAATAAAATGCAAAGAATATGAAAAGCTTTGTTCAAAAGATAATTCAAGACAAGATAAACGAATAGAATAAAATATTTACAATAATATTTACAATAAAAAATCACTAAACTTTACTATAACTAGAAAAAGAGACAAGTAAATTTAAACTCTACTTGCCCCTTTTATAGTTGGTAGCGAGAAATGGATTCGAACCATCGACCTGCCGGGTATGAACCGGATGCTCTAGCCAACTGAGCTATCTCGCCATGTATGAAAGACAATAAGTATTATACTTGCAAAATTAAAATTTGTCAAGTAAATAAAAAAGAAAATATAATATTTTATTTTCTTTTTTATTATTCACCTATTGTCATTTGATTTTCTTTTGGTTTTTTCACTTTATTTTTTGATAATCCTTCTTTATAATTATCTTTTTTATTCGTAGCCTTTTTATGCAATTCATCTTTAAATCTATTTACAGCTTTTGTTTCAGCTTTTTCTCTTGCTTTCAAAAGATACTCAGCTAACTCTTTATCATTTTGAGGTGTATTTTGATCATCAATGATTTCTTCTAGGTTTTTGTCACCATTTTTATCATCTTTTTCATTTAAAAGTATTCTCTTTAGTGCATTTAATATCGATACTCTATCTTTTTCCATGATATTAAGAGCTCCTCTCCTTTTTTATATAATAAAACTCTATTTATATATTAACATAAAAATAAAAAAAAATCAATACCTAATGATAATTTAGACATTAATAGCCTATTATACTTATTCTAGATATTGATTTTTTTTATTTTATTTCATAAATGAACTAATAATATTATCTATTGTTTCTGAATTTTCATCTTTTAATTCTCCTGGTACAGTTGTTGTTAACACATATGCTGTTTTACTATCAATAAATATTGCTTGTTTTATTTCAAATTCAACATCATTTTGTGTCATTGTATAAGAAATTATATAAGCATCTCTTCCATTTAATTTTACCTCTTCTTCTGCAATATCTCCTTTAATATTACTTCCGATTGTTTCTTTTATATTTTTTATTGAAGCTGTTACATATGTCTTTAAATTATAAGTACTTTGTATATTCTCAGAAACCAAATTTACATTTGTTCCAGTATTTGCATCTACAAATATTTTTTTATCTCCACTTCCTATATCAGACCAGTCTTCTGGATAAGAGAACTTAATTCCTGATTCATCAGTATATTCTGTATATTCTGTAAGCTCTTTTTTATCTATCGTTTTTAAATTTGTTTTCGTTTCACATCCTGTTAATGTTAATACCATTATTGCTATAATTGACATTAATACTATTATCTTATTTGTTTTTCTCACTTTTAAATTCCTCCTCTTTAGCTCATATAATCTTTTAATTTTTTGCTTCTACTTGGATGTCTTAATTTTCTTAAAGCCTTCGCTTCAATTTGTCTTATTCTCTCACGTGTTACCATAAATTCTTTTCCAACTTCTTCTAAAGTTCTTGCTTTTCCATCTTCTAATCCAAATCTTAATTTTAAAACTTTTGCTTCTCTTGGAGTTAATGTACTCATAACCTCTTCTAATTGTTCTCTTAGTAAAGTATATGCTACAGAATCTTGAGGTGCTGGAGAATCTTCATCTTGAATAAAATCTCCTAGATGACTATCATCTTCTTCTCCTATTGGAGTTTCTAATGATACAGGATCTTGAGCTATTTTTTGTATTTCTAATACTTTTTCTACTGGTATCTCCATTTCCTTTGCAATTTCTTCTGGAGTAGGCTCTCTACCTAATTGTTGAAGCAAATGTCTTGATGTTCTTATTAATTTATTTATAGTTTCTACCATATGAACTGGTATTCTTATTGTTCTTGCTTGATCTGCTATTGCTCTTGTAATAGCTTGTCTAATCCACCATGTTGCATATGTGCTAAATTTATATCCTTTTGTATAGTCAAATTTTTCTACAGCTTTTATTAGCCCCATATTTCCTTCTTGTATTAAATCTAAAAATAACATTCCTCTACCAACATATTTTTTTGCTATACTAACAACAAGTCTTAAGTTAGATTCTGCAAGCTTTTGTTTTGCTTCTTCATCACCTTTTAATACTTTTTCTGCAAGATCAATTTCTTCTTCATAAGTTAGAAGTGGAATTTTACCTATTTCTCTTAAATACATTCTTACTGGATCATCAATGTTAACTCCTTCCATATTAGTTACATCTATGTCTTCTAAGTTAACTTCTTCTACTTCCTCTAATTCGTCTGGATCTGGTTCTTCATCTGCATCGTCTTTTAATACATTAATTCCCATACTTTCGAACATATCAAATACTTCTTCTATTTGGTCTGGATTAATAGTATCTAATTGACTGGCAAGTTCCCCATAAGTTATTTTTCCTTCTTTTTTTGCTTTTTTTATTATTTCCATTATTTTTTCTTTATTTTTTTCATTAGTCTTTTCTAAATTTTTATCTTTTTTTTGTAGGTTTGCTTCTTCTTTTTCTGTCTTTTTCATAGCTTCCCTCCTTATTTTACTTTAGCTAATTTTACAATTATTTCACTAAGCTGTTTTTCATAATTAGCTTTATCTTCTTTATCAAGCTCTTTATTTTCTAATTTGTTTATAATATCATTTCTCTTTTTAATTAATTTTTCTTTTATATAAATATTTAATATATCTTCTATACACTTATTAACTTCTGTAATTTCAAAATCATATGCCATTATACTAGTTAAATAATTAATAATTTCTTCTTCTTGAAACCAATCTAACACATTGTTAATATTACTATAACCTTTTTCTAATTCTTCATACAACTTTGTTATTACTTTTTTATTTCTTTCGCTTTTTATATCTTCTACTGATACTACTTCTTTTATCTTCGAATATGCCTCATTTGGATAATTTATTAATAAGTAAATTATTAAACCTTCTCTTTTAGCTACCGCCTTATCTGTTTCTTCAATAACTTTTTTTTGAGGTTGTACTACTTTTGTAACATTTATCCTTTTTTCATCTTCGTTTTTTCCATATATTAATTTATTTATTTCTGAATATATCGCTTCTTTTGATATATTGTACTCTAAAGAAATCTTATCAACATATACTTCTCTTTCTATATTGTTAGATATTTTTGCAAGTTCTTTTGCAATCTCTTTTAAGAATTTTATTTTATCATTTGTATTGTTTATATCTAATTTTTGTTTTAAAACTTTTATTTTGTATTCAACTAAAGATATTGCATTATCTACATATTTTAAAAATCTTTCAGGTCCATATTTCGTAACAAATTCATCTGGATCTTTAGCACCTTCTATTTGAAGAATCCTAATATCACATCCCAAATTTTGTAATATTTCTAATCCTCTTACTGTTGCTGCTTGTCCTGCGCCATCTGCATCATACCCTATTATAACCTGCTCACTACTTTTTCTTAATAATCTTCCCTGAGATTCTGTTAGAGCTGTTCCTAATGATGCAACAGCATTTGTTATTCCCCTTTGATGTAATGATATAGCATCCATATAACCTTCAACTATTATTATTTTTTTCAAATGTTCTTTTTTAGCAACATTTAATCCAAACAAATGTTTCCCTTTGCTATATACAATATTTTCTGATGAATTTATATATTTTGGTTTACTATCATCTAAAACTCTTCCACCAAAAGCAATAACTCTATTTCGTGTATCTTGTATTGGAAACATTAATCTTCTTCTAAACCTATCTATAAATTTCCCATTATCATTTTTATTTACAAGTCCAGAAGTTAAAATTTCCTCATCTGTAAAACCTTTAGATTTTAAATGTACATATAATTCATTAAAATTTCCTGAATACCCTATTAAAAAATTTTTTAATGTTCTATTATCTAATTTTCTTTTTTTTATGTAATTTTGAGCTTCTTTTGAAGTGGGTTTGTATAAATTTTCATGATAAAATTTTGCAGTTTCTGCATTTATATCATATACTTTTGATTTAAGTTTTAATAATTTATCATCTACACTGTTACTTATTGTTGGTAAATTTATACCAGCTCTATCTGCTAACATTTCTAGAGACTCTATGAAACCTAAATTTTCTATTTTTTCTACAAAATGAAAAACATTGCCTCCTACGCCACATCCAAAACAGTGAAAAATTTGCTTGTCTGGTGACACAGAAAAAGAAGGTGATTTTTCCTTATGAAATGGACATAGTCCAAAAAAGTTTCTACCACTTCTTTTTAATACTACATATTGTGATATAATATCTACTATATCATTTTTACTTCTTATTTCGTCAATTAGTTCATCACTATAACGTACCATTCATGACACCTTTCTTTTCACTATAATTATATTATTCGACGCTTTACATTTAAATCCTTCTTATTGTTTACAGAAGTTGACACTTTTATGTAAATTGTTATTTAAAAAGAAGTAGAATTATTTCCACTTCTTTCTTATGTTGTCTAATTTTCACTTTTACTAATTAATTGTTTGATGTTCCTGTCCCATCAAAAGGAATAAATTTACTTACAATATTTTTATTTATTTCTATATTATCTTGAACTGGCATTCTATTTTCTTCAAAAGATACATTTATTTTATTTTCTACCAATTTTTCGATTTCTTCTTTTGATGCATGCTCTGCTAAAACTAATTCACTTACTAATATTTGTTTAGCACTATTTAACATTTTCTTTTCTCCTGTTGATAGACCTTTTTCTTTTTGCTTAAAGCTTAAATTTCTAACAACATCTGCTACTTCATATATATTGCCACTTCTCATTTTGTCCATATTATCTCTATATCTTTTATTCCAGTTATTTGACATTTCTGTCTCGTCTTCTTCTAATATTCCTAATACTTTTGGAACATCACTTTCACTAATAATACTTCTTACTCCAATTTGCTCCGCTTTTGCAATTGGAACCATCACCTTTACTTCCCCAGGCATTGATATTATGTAATATTGCTCTGTTTCATTGCATATATTTTTCTCTTCTATTGCACTAATGGTACCAGCCCCGTGCATAGGATGTACTATCTTGTCCCCTACATTAAACATGTAAGTCACTCCCTTCAATAAGCTAAATTTCTGAAGTCAAGAAAGGTTTCGTTTCTCTTTTTCAACTACTCTTATATTATACAACAAAAAATGGTAAAAGTCAAAGCTTTTACCATTCATTTTTCGCACCAAAAGCTATGTATCCGTTCTGCGCCAGCGGATACATTTTTTTATTTTTTTATGTTACTTTCTTTTTATTTGTTAGTAGATCCAAATCCTCCTAATCTTTTTCCTTCTGCTTCATCATTATCTACTACTCTATACTCTTGAAATATAGCTTGACCAATAACATCTCCTTTTTTTATTTCAACATCATGATCAAAAAAGTTATAAAAAGCAAACATAAAAGCTCCATCATTATCTGGATTTCCATAATAGTCAGCATCTATAATTCCAACACTATTTGCCATTACTAGTCCCTTTTTAAATGGATTAGAACTTCTATTGCAAAGCATCATATATTCATTCTCTTTCATATATGCCTTTAGTCCTGTTTTCACAAGTGTTGGTTTTTGGCCTGGCTTATATTCAGGTATTATACAATCTTCTGCAGCTTCAATATCATATCCAGCTGAATATTTTGTTTTTCTTACTGGCATATTGATATTTTTATCTTCAAACCCTTTAGCTATTTCAAACCCTCTTTTTCTTTCCATCTTGTATTTCATCCTTTCTTTCTACATTTTATTAACATATTTGACATTATACTACACACGCAAAAAAAAAGCATCATTTATTTTAAATTTTTTTATTTTTTATTTTCATCAATTATATAACTTATATTTTTTTAATTTTTATTTTTACATTTTTTATCATAATTCCTTATACTCTCTGATTTTTATTTAATTTAAATCATTTTTTACTTTTAAATTATATTTTTAATTAACCAATACATTATTATTACATAATATATACTATAATTATATATTATGCTTTATAAAATTTATAGAAAGGATTCAATCTAATATTTTATTATATTGATTGTTATAAAAAACATATGAAAACATTTGAACTTGATAAAGTAAATTTAGAAAATACAGTTACAGTTTATTCTTTAAACTGTTCTGGTCAACTCAGACGAAGATTTCTAGATTTGGGTATTTGTAAAGGTACCTTAATAACTCCACTTTTCAGAAGTATAAACAGTGATTCAACAGCTTATTTAGTTCGCGGTAGTACTATAGCCATTCGAAAAGATGATGCGAAAAACATTAAAATTCAAATTTAACTATTATTTATTACATTTATATCTTACTATAATATTATCTTTTATATTAATATACGCTTGCAAATTTTTTGTAGTTTGCAAGCTTCATTTTTATAACTATTCACAAATATTTATATGTATTCATATATTACCTTTAGGAAGGTGATTTCATGGAATTAATAAGTAGTTCTATCAAAACAGATCCGCTTAATAAATTAAGCAATAAAAAAAATAAATATACATATACTATAGCTATTCGGAGGAAATCCTAATGTTGGGAAATCCACTATTTTCAACAATTTAACAGGTATGCATCAACATACAGGTAACTGGTCTGGCAAAACAGTTTCCAATGCTTCTGGTATCACAAGATTTAATAATACAAATTTTTTATTAGTAGATATCCCTGGTACATATTCTTTAATGTCTAATTCAGAAGAAGAAGAAATTGCAAGAAATTATATTTGTTTTGAAAATGCTGATGCAACAATTATCGTAGTAGATGCTACTTGTTTAGAAAGAAATTTAAATCTTGTTTATCAAACAATGGAAATTACAAATAAACTTATAGTCTGTGTTAATTTATTAGATGAAGCCGAAAAAAAGGGAATTTCTATAAACTTAAAACTCTTAGAAAAAAAATTAGGAGTTCCTGTTATTGGTACAATTGCCAAAAAGAAAAAAACACTAAATAATTTAATGAAAAAAGTATTAGATGTTTGTGAAGGAAAAATTTCTCCTATTCCAAATAATGTAAAATACAATGATTTAATTGAAAATTGTATAAAACTACTTGAACCAAATATAAAAGATAATCTTTCTCCCCAAAATAAATATTTATCTAGATGGGTAAGTATAAAATTATTAGACAATGATAAAAAAATAGTATACTCGATAGAAAAAAATCTGTTATCTAGCTATCTTACCGACACTTCTTTAGAAAACAATTTAAATAAGTGTAACAATCTGCTTCTTGAAACAAATTTTGGAAAAGAAAATTTCAAAGACGAAATAGTTTCAACTATTTTGTTTAAAGCTGAAGATGTTACATCTAGTGTTCGTACAATAAAAAATTGTAGTTATAGCAAACGAGATAGAAAAATAGATAAAATACTTACATCAAAAATTTTTGGATTACCTATTATGATTATGTTTTTAGCAGCTATTTTTTGGCTTACTATTGTCGGCGCTAATTATCCATCTTCTCTTCTTTCTGAATTATTTGGTTACATTCAAATAAAACTAGTTGCTTGTTTAGATTATTTATCTTCTCCTATGTGGTTAACTAGCATTTTAGTTGATGGAGTATATTGTACATTAACATGGGTAATAAGTGTAATGCTCCCTCCACTTGCAATTTTCTTCCCATTATTTACACTTATAGAAGATTTAGGTTATTTACCACGTATTGCATTTAATCTAGACAAATACTTTAAAAAGGCTTGTAGTTCTCGGAAAACATGCTCTTACAACTTGTATGCGGTTTTGGTTGTAATGCATGTGGTGTAGTTGGATGTAGAATTATAGATTCACCAAGAGAAAAATTAATAGCTATTTTAACTAACAGCTTTGTCCCTTGTAATGGTAGATTTCCTCTTTTAATTACTGTATCTATGATATTTATTGGAAGTTTATCAACAGGTTTTACAGCTTCTTTTCTATCTACATTAGCAGTATTAGCTATTGTTATTTTTGGAATTTTTATGACACTGTTTATATCAAAAATTCTTTCTAAAACTATATTAAAAGGTAGCTCTTCTACATTTATACTAGAATTGCCACCTTATAGGAAGCCACAAATAGGTAAGATTTTAATACGCTCTATTCTAGATAGAACTTTATTTGTTTTAGGGAGAGCAATACTAGTTGCCGCTCCTGCTGGAATTATAATTTGGTTATTTGCTAATATTCAATTTAACAGTGTTAGTATTTTAACATATGTTGCAAATTTTTTTGATCCTTTTGCTAAATTGCTTGGGTTAGATGGATATATTTTAACAGCTTTTATTTTAGGTTTGCCAGCAAACGAAATTGTACTTCCAATTATTCTTATGAGTTATATGCAGTCTGGTACTTTAATAAATTTGGATGACACAACTGCAATTGGTCAAATTTTATTACAAAACGGTTGGACTCTTTTAACAGCTATTAATGTTATGATTTTTACTTTATTGCATTTCCCTTGCAGCACTACTTTATTAACTATAAAAAAAGAAACTGGTAAATGGAAATGGGCAGCTTTATCTTTTGCATTACCAACAGTTTGTGGAATTATTGTTTGTATGTTCACTACATTCATATGGAATGTTTTTATATAAAAAATCTTAGTATACATCATTTATAATAAAAAAAAATCTATAATTTTTTTATAAAAAAGACTTTATTTATAATATGTAATATGAAATTGTTAAAAACGAAAAAAATTCATTTTAGCCAAAATCATATTTTATAAATAAAGTCTTATTTTTATTCAAATGAGATTAATAATTCTTCGGAAATTCTCTTATATCCAACTTTTTCATATACATGATTGCTTATTTCATTTTTTGCATCTGTATATAATGCCAGTACTTTTGCTCCATCATTTAGTAATTTATTAGAAAGAAGGTACATTCCTATTTTTCCATACCCTTTTCCTCTATACTTTTTAGGTGTAACTACTGCACCAATTACATATCCATTAATAAGTTTTCTACTAGTCATAGCTTGAAGTACAATTTCACCTTTATCATTTTTAAAAACATATAAACCTTTTTTCATATGTATATTAGCATGTTCTCTTGCCTCATCATTTGTTATAACTTTTTTATGAGCTTCTTCTTGAAATTCCTTTATATTATCACAAATTTCTTCTATACAATTTTCATTTTCAATTTTAACTAATTCTAATTTTTCATTAATAGGAATTTCTTCTAATTTTGTTAATTCCAAAATATATTTATCTTTTTTACTTTTTATTTTTTTTCCATTTAATTTTGTATAATATTTTGCTACATTTTCACAAAGTTGTTTTCTAGAATTTATTTCTAATAAATCAATATCTAATTTATTAATTTCTGATGCTATAAATTCTGATATTTCATCAGAATAATTTTTAGTAGGTGAATACATAAGTAATCCATTTTTGGGTTTATTTATAATAATTATCATCTCTATTTTACTATCGTTTTCAACTCTAGCAAGTAGCCAATTTTCTACCTCTTCCTCTTTTGCATCTAATATTACTGCTATCATAATATTATTTAAAGCTTCTTCTTTTTCTAAAAGTTTTAAATTATCTTTGCAAAACGCTTCCTTGGTTTTATATGTTTTTAATTTCATTATTTTCCTCCTTAGTATTTGCTTATTCTTTTAATTTTTTTCTTACTTCTTTGTAGTTCTTCATATATTTTTCTACCATATTCCAAAACTCTTCTGAATGGTTCATATACTTCAAATGACATATTTCATGCAACACTACATATTGTATTACATTTCTATCATATTTCATTAAATAAGAATTAATAGTAATGTTTTTATTAGCACTACATGTACCCCATGCTGATTTTATCTTTCTTATACGATATTTATTAGGTTTTATACCAACTATTCTAGTTACAATTTCCATAGCCATTGGTACTTCTTTTTCTGCTATTTTCATATACACATCATCTAATAAACTTTCTATTTTTTCTTGATAATTTTTCTTATTTCTTCTAGATAATTCAACTACTAAAATTCCATCGTCTATATAAATATTAGATACACTTTGTTTAAAGTACTTTATTTTTAGTGGATATTCTTTTCCTAATATAGAAACCTTACATCCTGGTTTATACTCTTCTTTTGATGCATTTTCTAATTTCTCATATATCCACTTTTTCTTTTCTTCAACAACTTTTTTTATTTCTTCATCTTTTACTTTTTTAGGTGCTGTAACAATAACTTTTCCATCTTTTATATGTATATATACATTTTTTATTTTTGATTTTATTATTTCATATTTAATCTCTTTATCTTTATACTTTATTGTGTTCAATAAAATCTCACCTTCTTTTTATTTATACATGCTGTAATTATATCACATTTTCTTTGTTTGTTAAATATATAATTTTACTATTGACAATGTCATTTTTTCCCTGGTATTATATGTAAAATCGTACAAAAAGGAGGAAAATTTATACGTGGATAATCTACCATTAAATTTATTAAATATTTATTTCGGTTATAAAACTTTCAGAAAAAATCAGCAAGAAATTATTTCTAATATATTAAATCATAAAGATTGTTTAGCAATTTTACCAACTGGTGCTGGAAAGTCTATTTGTTATCAAATACCTGCACTTATTTTCAAAAACTTAACAATAGTTGTATCTCCATTAATATCTCTAATGAAAGATCAAGTTGATAAATTAACAAAAAAAAACATTCCAACTGCATATATTACCAGTAATATATCAAACTCAGAATATAATTCAATTATAAAAAATATTAAACTTCAAAAATATAAAATTATATATGTTTCTCCCGAAAGACTAGAGTCTTTAAAATTTTTAGAAATAATTAAAAGTATTCCTATATCATTAATAGCAATAGATGAAGCTCATTGTATATCACAATGGGGACATGACTTTAGAAAAAGCTATACTAAAATTTCAAAATTTATTTCTTTATTTTCTCCAAGACCAGTTATTGCAGCTTTTACTGCAACAGCAACAAACATTGTAAAAAACGACATTATAAATTCATTAAATCTTATAAATCCATTTACAATAGTAACAACTTTTAATCGTGAAAATTTATTTTTTAGTGTATTTTCTCATACAGATAAACTTTGCTTTTTATTAAATTTTTTAAGATCCAATAAATTCAATTCTGGAATAATATACTGTTCTTCAAGAAAAAATGTAGATTATCTTTATGATTATCTTTCTTTTAAAAAATATTCTGTTTGTAAGTATCATGCAGGTCTTCCGCATTTTCAAAAAATTAAATATCAAAATTTATTTTTATCTGATCATTCCAAAATTATGATTGCAACAAATGCATTTGGTATGGGAATTGATAAACCAAACATTAGATATATTATTCATTATAATATGCCAAAAGACATAGAAGGATATTACCAAGAAGCTCGGTCGTGCTGGCAGAGATGGAAATCCAGCAAAATGTATTTTGCTTTTCAATAAATGTGATATATTTTCTAACAAATTTCTAATTGAAAATGGTTCTAAAAACACAAATAAAATGTTAGAATATCAAAAATTAAATTCCATTATAAACTATTGTAATTCTAATAAGTGTTTACGACAGTTTTTATTAAACTATTTTGGAGAATCTACCAACTATATATCTTGTAATAACTGTAGCAATTGTTGTAAACAAAAAAAGAATATTACTTAAATAACTTTTTTATTACGTTTTTTATTTTTAAACCTACTTTATATATTTATTACATCTACATTATAAAAAGCTTTAATAGTTTAGCCTTTATGAACTATACTATCAAAGCTCTTATTCTATAATCAACTTTTAATTTTAATAAAACAAATCTGTAAAATTTCTTGATATTCCAAAAATTATTAAAATAACTAAGAATACTTTTAAAATCATTTCCATTTTTTCATTCAGTATCTCTTCATCTTTTAATAAATACATTAAATATCTATATCCTATATATATTAATAATACTATTGCTGGTATAGACATTACATTATACCATATTGCTTTTTTTATATCTCCATTTACTAAATTGTGTAAACTTCTTGTCATTCCACAACCAGGACATTTTATCCCCGTTATTTTATAAAAAAAACAAGGAATAAAAAAACTGTTTTCATTTTCCGGATTATATATTCTAAGTAAAATCAATCCAAGCATACCAACAATTGCTAGTACAATAACTATACATAAACTTATTTTCTTTTTTCTATTCATTTTCATACATCACTTTTAATAATTATTTGAAAAAATAGTAATTCCTAAAATAAATACAAAATATACAATATAAAATATTACAGCTAAAACCGCTACAACACCAGTTGCAATCCATGCATATTTAACCCATTTTTTTGCTTGAACTAAACTATTGTTAGCAGAAATCATATCACCAAATTGAACAAATTGACTTACTTTTGAACCTTCAATTAATGATAGTACTGCAAAAACTATACCAATAACATTAGTACAACACAAAAAAGAAGCAATTAATGCAACGATTGCACTTGCAGAATTATATTTAGGTACATTTCCCATATTATTTTGTGCTGATACATTTTGAACTGGTTGTTGATTATTATTTTGTGATGTCACGTTTTGAGTTGCTTGTTGATTATTATTTACAACATTTGTAGATGTATCTTTAAGTTTTTCTCCACATTTTATACAAAACATAGAATTATCATCATTATTATAATAACATTTATTACAAATCATATTTATTTAACCCCTTTAATTTTTTATTAATCTATATTACTAA
Source organism: Clostridium sp. CAG:571 (assembly GCA_000434015.1). Lineage (GTDB taxonomy): Bacteria > Bacillota > Clostridia > TANB77 > CAG-508 > CAG-492. The sequence goes on along the minus strand of HF999505.1, from coordinate 86,927 downwards.
TTACTGCAATTATTACATTTACTATTATCAATAATAAACTGATTACACCAAAAACTGCTATTATTATCCAAGAAATTTTATTCCATTTTTTTGCTTGTTCTAAACTAGCATTTGCTGCTTGCAAATTTCCTTGTTGTACAAAATTCTTTACTTTTGAACCTTCTACTAATGACAATATTGCAAAAACAATACCAATCAATCCTGTACAACAAAGAACTGAAACTATTATTGCTATAATTGAGCTAGTAGCATTGTACTTTGGACTTTCAATATTATTTCCCATATTTTGTTGGTTTTGAACTACAACTTGTGGTTCTAATTCTTTCCCACAACTTACACAATATTTTGCACCGTCATTATTATTTGTATTGCAATTATTACAAATCATAAAAACATCTCCTCCTACATTTATTACTATATTATATTCTAACATTTTTCTACATTATTGTCTACTATAAATTTATCATTTATTTTACAATCAATTAATTTACTATTTATATATTATAATGTATAAATTTAATTTTATATTTTATATTATACAAAAATTTCATAATTAATCCACTGTTATCCTCTTAAATAAAAAAAGATTATTAAAATATTATTTTAATAATCTTTTTTATTTTTTTACATTATGCTTTTACATTTGCCTCTTTATTTTCTTTAATACTATCCTTTTTTACTTTTTTTCCTTTTATTATTGTAACAATTACTGTAATTAGCAATGATGCCATTGTAAATATAGAAAGTACTAATATATTTTTACTAGCAAATCCTGTATCCATTAAAATTAAAGATTCCTTTAATAATCTAATTGCATATGTCATTGGTAAGAAGTTTGTAAATGCTTGGAATCCTTTATTAATTGTTTCTACTGGGAATGTTCCTCCTGAAGCTGCTAATTGTAATACTAACACAATCAATGCTATAAATTTACCTATATCACCAAAGTTCATAATTAAAAATTGAATTACGCTCATAAAAGCTATTGCAATTATAGCACAAGATGCATAATATAATGCTGTGTTTTGAACATTAAATCCTAATCCCCATTTTAACAAAGCTCCTGTTACTAAACCTTGTATTATTGCTATTCCTAAATATAAAGCAATTTGTAATAATTTATTATCTGCAAATTTTCCTAATAACTTATATCTCTTCTCTTGATCATAATATAATATTACATAAGACATAAGAGCTCCTACCCATAAACCTATAGATAAAAATAGTGGTGTAAATGATATACCATATTTATCTACTTCTCCATAACTTTCTTCTTTAATTTCAATAGGATCTTCTGTATAAGTATCAAGTCCATCTAATTTTGTTAGTTCTTTTTTAGTATCATCAATACCTGTTGATATTTCAGTTTGTAATGTATTAACACCATTACTTAATGTAATACCACCATCATATGCTTGTTTACTTCCTTCAGCTAATTTTGATATTCCTTGTTTTACATCTTTAGAACTAGAACTTAAAGTTTGAAGTCCATTATTTAAAGTTTTTGTACCTTCTTGAACTTTACTTACTCCCAAATTTAATGAATTTGTACCTGCACTTAGTTTCTTTACTCCCTCATTTACTTGGCTAGTTGCTAAATTTAGTTTTTGTATTCCTGTAGCAATCTGTTCCACACTAGACATGCTAGATTTTAAACTTGTCATTCCACTTTTTACACTTTCAGAACCAGCTTTTATCTGTTTTCCAGATTGTGTTATTGTTTCATAACTTCCACTTTGTTTAATTTGTGTTGCACCATAATATAATTTTTGAAAATCTGTATTTTGTAATAATTCTGGAGATTTTTTTCCCATTGCTATAACTCCATCTATTATTTGTTCATTTTTTTCATTTAAATTATTAACACCTGTTACATATTTTCCTAAACTTGAGTCTAAATTATTACTTCCTTCAGCTAATTTAGTAACCCCTGAATTTATTGCTTGTATACCATTTCCTGTTTTAGAAGAAAGTTCTTGTGTACCTGCTTGTATTTGGCTTACTGCACTACTTAAATCATTCGTACCATTAACTAAACTTTGTGTACCTTCTTTTACAGAATTCATTCCACTTTCTAAAGATTTGCTACCTTCATAACTACTTGTAATACCTGTATCAAATTTATCATAATTTGTTTTTAATGTATTAGTTCCATCTTCAAGCGTTTTTAGTCCACCATTTAGTGTGTCCGCACCATCTTTAACTTTACCAACACCATCATTTATTTCTTCCATCTTTGTTGGTACTTCTTCTAATTTTTCTTTTAGCGATGCAACTACTTTTTCAGAAACTTTTGCTTGCAAACTTAATTCTGTTTTAGTTACAACATTATTTATAATTTGATATGCAAGATAATTTGATTTTTTATTTGGAGAATACGTAATTACAGTTTTTTCTCTATCTGCATTTTCAGCATTATTTAAAGATTTTGTAAAATCTTCTGGAATTGTAATTTTAGCATAATACCTTCCATTTACTAGTCCATCTTGAGCTTCATCTTCGCTTACTGTACATATTTTTATGGTTCCTGAATCTATTAGTGATTGTACTAGTTCATTTCCTTGGTTTTGGTCATCTTCTCCTTTGTCTAAATTAACAATTGCAACTTTTAAATCCTGTAAATTTCCATATGGATCCCAATAAGACTTTAAATAAAAAAAGCTATAAATTACAGGAATTAATAAAATTACTATAAAAATAATAGTCTTCATAAATTTACTTTTATTCATCTTTAACATCCTTCTTTCTTTCTAATCCATCCCTTAATATTTTTATAATTGTATCTGCCATCTTTTGTTTATCAATTTTGGTATCAGACCATTCAAACATTAATGCAATATACATTTTGTAAATTAAAAAGGCAGTAATTTCAACATCATCTACTTCAATGTATTTTTTGTCTATTGCTTCTTGTAATCTACGACTTATGTAACTTCTAATTTCCTTATCGATTTGTTTTAAATTGTCTATTATTACATTGTTTCCAAAAATTTCTGATTCTGTAATTATACTTTTCAAAAACTTACTTTCTGATTTATATTCTAATAAGCGAAAGATTACATTATGAACATTTTTAAAAAATGAAACCTTTTTATCTTCTGTTTCTTCAACTATTTTTTTCATTTTCTTGATTTCATCATTAATACAATATTTTAATAATTCTTCCTTGCTTTTAAAATACGAATATACAGTTTTTTTAGTTACATTTGCTCTTTTGGCAATTTCATCCATTGATACTCTTTTATAACCATATGTTGAAAATAAATCTCTTGCTGCTTCTATAATTTGCTCTTCTTTCATTTTCTACCACCTCTTGTATACCGTTCTAGTATATTAGTATACTCTCGTTTTTTTATTTTGTCAATAAAAAAGTATATTTTTACCAAAAAATAAGATAAAAATTCGTGAAGCAAACTTATTCAATTTGCTTTACAAATCTTTACCTTATTCTTTATTTTTCTGTATATATTATTATGCACTTTTCAATTCTAATCTCAACTTATCAGCAATCATTGCTATAAACTCTGAATTTGTAGGCTTTCCTTTACTTGCTGATACTGTATATCCAAATATATTTTCAACTGTATCTGTTTGCCCTCTTCCCCATGCCACTTCTATTGCATGACGAATAGCACGTTCAACTCTTGACGGTGTTGTTTTATATTTTATTGCTATATCTGGATATAATTGTTTAGTAATTTGATTAATTACATCAATATCATTTACAACCATCATTATCGCTTCTCTTAAATATTGATATCCTTTTATATGTGCCGGTACTCCTACTTCATGAATAATATTAGTTACTAGTGCTTCTAAATTTTCTTCTGACTTTTTATTTTCTGAATCTATTTCTATATATTGAGCTTTTATTTCTCTATTTATAAAATTATTTTTATTTTGAGAAGGTTGGAAATATTTTAAATCTTTTACTCTTTTTATTAATAAATTTATATCTATTGGTTTTACAACATAGTATTGAGCTCCTAAATTAATTGCTCTTTGAGTAATTTTATCTTGTCCTACTGCTGAAAGCATAATGCAAAGTGGTAGTTTATCCATATGTATAGCATTTAATTTTTCTAATACACCTAGTCCATCTAGATGTGGCATAATTACATCTAATAATACTATGTCAGGTCTTGTACTAACAATCATATCAAATGCTTCGTTTCCGTTTTTTGCCATACCTATAACTTCCATTTCTTCATCATTTTCTAAATAACTTGCTAAAGTCATAGCGAACTCATTATTATCATCAGCAATTAAAACCGTAATTTTCTCTTTCACACTAAATTCCCCCTGTTAATAAATTTGTAAATATTTTACAATTGAAATTATAAACTGTTTTCCAGAAATTTGCAATAGTTTTCTGGAAATTTTTTCTAATTTTCTGTTTTTTCGTTTATATTTCAATGTTTTTTCTGATGTTTTTTTCTTTTATAACTTTATTATTTAGTATATTAAAATTATTTTTTTCATTATTATCTATTATATTTTGTTTTTCCTCGTTATTAACCTCTATCGTACATTCTATATACTTATTATATGTTGTATTAATAATAGAAATATTTTTTTTCCTACAAAAATATTTAAAATTTTCAAAATCACTATAACTTATGGTAATTAACATTTCCATTCCACATTCTTCATTAGCATATGTTACCCTTTCTAAAGCTCTCATTGTTGCTTCAGAATATGCTCTAACTAATCCACCAGTTCCAAGTAATATTCCTCCAAAATATCTTGTCACTATAACTAAAATATTATTTATTTCATTTTTTTCTATAATATTTAAAATTGGTGCACCAGCAGTTCCACTTGGTTCACCGTCATCACTAAATCTTTTTACATTTTCATTTATATTTTTTATAGAATACGCATAGCAATTATGTCTTGCATCAAAATATTTTTTATTCGTTTTTTTTATTATGTCTTCTGCCATTTCTGTAGTATTAACATAAAATATATTAGCAATAAACTTTGATTTTTTTTCTACAATCTCTGCTTCGACATGTTCTTCTTTTATTGTTTTAAACATACATTTCCTCTCTAAATTATCGTTCTTTTTATAAACCCGCTGTATATCCTGTACTATATGCAATTTGAAGATTAAAACCTCCTGTATATGCATCAACATCTATAATTTCTCCTGCAAAGAACAAACCCTTAACTAATTTTGATTCCATAGTTTTCGGATTTATTTGCTTTATATCAACTCCGCCTGCTGTAATTATAGCATCATCTATACTTCTAAATGCTTTTAATGTAATTGTAAATTCTTTTAATATTTTTACAATTTCTTTTCGCTCTTCTTTTGTTATTTCATTTACTCTTTTATTTTCATTTATACCACTAAGCTCTATTACTGGCTCAATTAGCTTTTTAGGCAATAAATTATCAAGTGCATTTCTAAATAATTTATTTTTTTCTGCATTAAAATCTCTTAATACTCTTGAATCTAATTTCTCATAAGTTAATGCAGGCTTTAAATCAATAATTAGTTTGATACTTCCTTTATTAAATAATTCTTCAACATTTTTATATCTCAAAAGATGTGCAGAACCACTTAATATTATTGGACCAGAAACTCCAAAATGAGTAAAAATCATTTCGCCAAAATCTTCATATATAATCTTTTTATTGTCATTATTTATTATTTTTATTGAAACATTTTTTAATGTTAACCCTTGTAGTTCTTTACATAAATTTATTGAATCTCTATATTTAGATTTTTTTATACTTTCCTGTGTTTCTATATTCTTATCAGCCACAATTATTGGTACTAATGATGGTTTTATTTTTGTTATATTATGTCCTAATTCTTGTACAATTTTATATCCATCACCTGTAGAACCTGTTGCAGGATAACTTAAACCTCCTGTTGCAATAATTATTTTATCTGCTTTTTCTAATATATTATTATTATATCTTATTCCTACTACCTTTCCATCTTGTACTTCTATTTTAGTCACTCTACTATTTACTCTAATATCTACTTTTAATTCATTTAGTTTATTTATAAAAGCATCTAATACACTTTTAGATTTATCACTTACAGGAAACATTCTATTTCCTCTTTCTTCTTTTACTTTTACTCCTTGTTTATTTAGGAAATCAATAATATCTCTATTAGTATAATTTTGAAAACTACTATATAAAAACTTACCATTTCCAGGTACATTTTGTATAAAATCTTTAATATCAATGCTACTTGTTATATTGCATCTTCCTTTTCCGGTAATTAGTAGTTTTCTTCCTAGAGTTTTCATTTTTTCAAATAAGATTACATTATTTCCTCTTTCAGCTGCTGTAATTGCACTCATCATTCCAGCAGGTCCTCCACCAATTATTACTACTTTCAAATTTTTCACCTACTAAATTATATTTTGTATTGCCTTCATTACACCAATTTTGCCATATTGATAAGTCAATCCTCCTTGCATAAAAGCGACATATGGTGCACGTATTGGAGCGTCACAACTAAGTTCTATCGATGAACCGTTGAGTAAATGCTCCTGCTGCCATAATAACTTGATCTGTATATCCTGGCATATCCCAAGGTTCTGGTATAGAATTTGAATCTATTGGTGATCCCATTTGTATCCCTTGACAATATTTTATTAACTTTTCTTTATCTCCAAACTCTATAGTTTGAACAATATCTGATCTTTTTTCATTAAACTCAGGGTCTAATTTATAGCCTAAATTTTCTAACATTTTACTTGCAAAAACTGCCGTTTTTAAACTACTTGCAACAACACTTGGTGCCAAAAACAAACCTTGCAAAATAGATTTATTTATTCCTAATGTAGGTCCTACTTCTTTTCCAAGTCCTGGTGCAGTTAATCTTTCAGCTGCTAAATTTACTAATTCTTCTTTTCCTGCAATATATGCTCCATTAGGTGCAATTCCTCCTCCTAAATTTTTTATTAAAGAGCCAACTATTACATCTGCTCCTAAATGAGTTGGTTCTATTTTATCTACAAATTCACCATAACAATTGTCAACCATTATAATTGCTTCATTATTAACACTTTTTATTAATTTAATAACTTTTTCTATTTTTTCTAAACTAATACTCTTTCTTAAAGCATATCCTCTAGAACGTTGTATCTCTATTAATTTTACATTTCCTTTTTTTACTCTTTTTTCTATTTCTTCATAATCAAAATCACTATCTATTAAGTCGATTTGTTCATACTTAACTCCAAATGATTTTAAAGAACTTTTATTTTCTTGAATACCAATCACTTCATCTAATGTGTCATATGGTTTTCCACTTATACTTAAAAATGTATCATTTGGTCTTAAAAAAGCAAATAATGCTACAGTTAACGCATGTGTTCCTGATATAAATTGAGATCTTACAATAGTATCTTCTGTTCCTAAAACTCTTGCAAATACTTTTTCTATTGTGTCTCTTCCTATATCTCCATATCCATATCCTGTTGTACTTCCAAAATGCATGTCTGATATATTATATTTTTGAAAAGCTTCTAAAACTTTTAAAGAATTATATTCACATACTTCATCTATTTTTTCAAATATTGGTTTTATTTCTATTTCAACTTTTTTTGATAAGTTAACTACATCTTCACTAATTCCTAATTTACTATACACTTTACTTCATCCCTTCTTTATAATATCTTCTACAATGTATTTTTAATTTACTTTCGTATAAAAATTTTCTCCATATCCTAAATCAACTTTATAATATTTTCCTATGAATTGTGGCTCTAATTCTTGTAAATCATAAATTGGTTCTTGAATAATTTTTCCTTCTGAATTAATTACTCCCCATTTTCCGTTTAATTTTATTCCTGCATATCCATACTCATTTAGTTCAGTAACCATATCGTATGTATATTGAATTTTTATATTCCCGTTTTTATCTACGAAGCCCCATTTATTATTACTTTTTTTAGCAAATAGTTTTGCCTCTTTTATAACATTTATATTCGAAACTTCTTTGCCATCATATTGTAAATATTTTCTATCCTCAGAGTTATAAATTTTTATATAGTTTTCTTTAATATCAATCTGAGCATTCTTCATGGTTAATATTTTTTTCATATTTTTATCTATTAAATCAATATTTTCGTTTTTTATCCCTTGAATCAAATCTGTTCCTTCTATTTTTTGTAATACATCATAATCAAATTTGATTACTTCTTTACCTTTATCATCAACAATTCCTATTTTTTGCTCATTTTGTGCAACAAAATAATTGTCAAATAAGTAGTCTATAAAAGTATATTTATTATCAATTATTACATTATCATCTTTATCTATTACTCCATAATTTTCATTTTTATCTATTGTTATAAAATAATTTTTATTATCTGTCTCTAGAACACTTATAAAATTACTATTTTTTAATTTTTCACCTTCTGAATTAAAAACAGTTACTTCGTCTCCTTTTTGTGCATTAATACTATTTCCTGTTATAATTATATTATCATACTCAAGTTGAATAATTTTTTTTCCATCTAAGTCTGATACTCCTTGCTTACCATTTCTTTGTAATATCAACAAATTGTTAATATTATCAAACTGTATATCTTCATATTCATTTTCTAGAACTTTTGATTTATTTTTAAATAACCCTGCTTGTCCATTTTTAAATGCTACTAAGTATACACTTTCATCATCATTTATATAATTGATTCTCGCAATTTCATTGTACTCTGTTTCTAATAAAGTTTTTCCTTTATAATTTATATATCCAAACTTATATCCATCATTTGTTTTTATAGATACTATAAATCCTGCTTTTTTATTATGATTTTCATTTAAAGAATATTGATCTGCTTGTATTCCATCATACTTAACCTTTATTATTTCATCACCATTTATATTAATAATCCCAAACTTGTCATTTTGCTTAACAGTTAACATTCCTTCTTTATATTCTAAAGCTTGAATATCATCATAAATTGGCTTGGTAATTTTTTTCCCACTTAAATTAATTAATCCATATTTTCCATTTTCCTTGTATTTTAAAACACTTTTTTCATAAGGTATATTATCTAAGCTTTCTTGTCTTGATATTGCTTCTACCTTTTCATAATCTGTAAATAACTCTTCTCTATTTTTATTATATATCTTTGTTTCATAACTTCCTGTTTCAGCATTATAGTTACTCATGCAAACAAAAATATCTTTTGATGGATTTGGAATTTGTATCATATCAAAATTAGTATCTATTATTTCTTCTCCATCTTTATTAATAACACCATATTTTTCATCAAAATCTAAAAAGTATTGTCTTTGGTTTATTTCCTCAAAATTTATATTATATTTATCTTTTTTTGAAAATACATTATAACAAATAAAGATAAATATGATTAACGAAATTATTAAAAATATTATTAATCCTTTTTTTGACTTCATTTGTATCAAACCTTCTTTTATTCTTTTTCTTTAGTTTCATTTTCTATATTTGCTTCATTATTTTTACAAGCTTTTACCCACATTATTCTTTTTTCTTCATATTCTTCTACTTTATATGTCACATCTTTTGTTTCAACTATAGCTTCTTCTCCCTCTTCTGGTAAACGTCCTAATTCTTCTAATAAATATCCTGATAAAGTATCATAATCTCCTTCCGGAATATTGGTATTTAATATTTTCTTCAATTCATATAATGATACACTTCCACTAATCAAAAATGTATTATCATCTATTTTTTCATATTCATTTTCTACGTCATCATATTCATCAAAAATATTTCCTACTAACTCTTCTAATATATCCTCCATTGTAAGAAGTCCTGCCGTTCCACCATATTCATCTACAACTATTGCCATTTGCTTTTTATTTTTTTGTAAATCTTTAAATATTTCATTAATAGGCTTAGATTCAGGTACAAAATATGCATCTCTTATCAAACTTTTAATTTTTATTTGTTTTTTTGTACTTAATGATTTTAATATATCTTTAACAAATAGTATGCCTTTTATATTATCAATTGTTTCATCATATATAGGAATTCTACTATATTTATATTCATCTAATTTATCTAAAGCTTTATATATATCATCATTTATATCTATAGCAAATATATCTGTTCTATGTGTCATAACTTCGGCTGCTGTTGTATCATTAAATTCAAAAACATTATTTATCATTTCTTTTTCTTCTTCTTTTATTGTTCCTTTTTCTTCTCCTTCATCTATCATCATTTTTATTTCTTCTTCTGTAATCGTTGCTTCTTCATTTTCTGTAACGCCAAAAATTTTTGAAACAAAATTTGTAGACGCAGTTAGTAATTTTACAAAAGGTGCAGTTATAATTGAAATTGCTTTTATTACACCTATTGTTGCAAAAGCTATTTTTTCATCATACTTCATTGCTAATCTCTTTGGTACTAATTCCCCAAAAACTAATGTAAAGAATGATAATATTATAGTTATGATAACAATAGAAATACCTCTCCAAACCTCTACACTAAATATTGGTAATGCTTGAGTTAAAAAAGGTGCTAAAATATCTGCAAATGTATCTGATGCAAAAGCACTAGATAAAAATCCTGCCAAAGTTATTCCTATCTGAATAGTTGCCAAAAACTTGCTTGGGTTTTTTAACATTTTGGTAATTTGTTTTGCTTTTTTATTTCCTTCTTTTGACATTTTTTCTATTTTTGCATCATTTAAGGAAATAAATGCAATCTCTGTTGCTGCAAAATATGCATTTAGTAGTATTAATATTACTAAAAATAATATTTGGGATATCATAAAATCTTCCTTCCTTTGTTTTATAATTTAATCAATATTTATCGAAGTTTATTATATCTTGCTATTAGAATTATGTCAATGCAAGTTTTGGAAGATTTTACTATTTTTGATATTATAAAACCATTGATTATAATTACATTTTCAAGTCTTATATTTTTACTACTTACCTGTTCTTGGTAATTTTTTTAAGTTTAGTTCTTGCATATAGATTTCTGTTTTATGTTCATCTTTGTTATGTAACTTATATCCTTTATATTCTGCAAAGACTTCTGCAGTATTTGCAACTATGCTTTTATCTTTTATATCAGAATCTGTTTTTACTATCATATGTGGACTAATCTTTGATTTAAAATCTACGTTTACTTTTCCAAAGTCTACTTTTATTTCTGTAATTCTTTCATTTTCCTTTAAAATAATTTGAGAAAAATCTATATAATTATTTATCTGTGTATTTAAATTTTCTTTTAATAATTTATAATCACTTTTATTAGTCTTATAATATACATTATAATTTAAATCTTGAGTATATGTTCCAGTTGCTAGTTTACTAATTTTTACATTTTCTTTAGGTAAATAATCAATCCATGTAAAATTATCTAACATAACATTTCCTACATTTTTTACATTAAAATTATAAAGTATTTCTTGACCTTGTTTTACCTTACTGCTTCCTGTTTTTTCTATACTCACTTCTGGATTTTCTGGAATATTTTCTAAATTCAAACTACTTATTTGTCCATCACTTTTTATTTCAATACTATACTCCTTTTCGTCTAATACATAAAATTTCGCTGCTTCTAACTCCTTAACATATTTTTTTCCTTTATCTAACATTCCTGTAATTGCTTCACCTTTTTTATCTGTAGTTACTATTTCTATTAAATTCTTATTTTCATCATATATTCCAAATTTCACGCCTTCAATTGGATCTCCTGCATTTTGGTTAGTTATTTTATTATTATTTTTAGTAGTTTTTATAATTTTTATTTGTCCTTTTATCTTTTTATTTTGAATAACTACATTTACAGTTTGATTTTCTTTTAGACTCACTTTGTAAATTTTATCATCTAGTACATATTTTTCATTTGTTTTTATTTCTTTTAAATATAATTCATTATAATCTTTTAATGCATATTTCGAAGTTACTGCTTCTCCATTTTCATCTGTTATAATAGTTTCTAATATATTATTGTTTTTATCTAATACTTGAAATTTTACATTTTTTAATTTAATTTTATTGTCTTCTTTATCTTCTTTTATGACTTTTATTCGAGATTTTTTAAGCTCATTTTCTACTGTAACTACTGTAGTATCGTTCCATTTTACTTCTAAATTTTTATCTTTTGCTAAATTATACCATTTATTTGTTTTTTCTTCTATTAGAGAATATTCTCCTGTTCGTATATTATTAATTGTTATTTTTCCATCTTTGTCAGTTTTATATCTTCCTATAACTTTATTTAGTTCTTTTGAATACAAACTAAATAAAGTTCCCTCTATTGCAATCTTGTTATTATCTTTATCTACTTTGTATATTGTTAAATTTCCTTTTTTATGCTCATTTTCTAATTCTATTTTTACACTATCTTTGTATTCTAGTTTTACATATGTAGATTCTTTATTTATTACATATTCATCCCTACTTTCTAGTTCTGTTGCAATGATTGTTCCTTGTCTTAAGTTTTCTATATTTATTTCCCCATTTTCATCTGTAATATATTCTCCTATTTTAGTACCATCATCATACTTAAGTTCAAATTTTACTCTTGATAATTTTTCTTTTGTATCCTTATCTACTTTTATTAATTTAATTTTAGATTTGTATGCATTTATATGTAAGTTTGTACTTTCTACTATATCTGAATATGAATCTACCATTATTGCATAATTTTGTTTTTTCTTATCTTCCGCTTCTCCATAATATACAGGATAATTTTGACATTTACTTTGCACCTCAATTTTCCCATCTATGTTATTAATTATAGCTTTTTTAGGAATCATTATTTTAAAGTCTTCTCCTTTTTTAAAACTTTTTTGTTTATTTCCTTCTAAATTTGCTATGTATGACCCTTCAGGGAAACCAAATGTATTTTTAACATCATAACCAGACATTTCTGTAGATGAAATAACATTATATTTTTGTGAATAATATTCTTTATTTTCATCTAGTTTAAATTCTCCAATTTTATTTATTTTTACAATATTATTATATTTTGATGTTTGTGTTCCATTATAGCCTAAGTTAACTAATCTATAAATTGCATCAATTACCTTTTTTCCTCTTCTTTGTATATCTTCTAATTTTTGACCATTAATAGGCGTATCTCCTGGTCTAAAATATGTATTTATATCTTCTAACTTATAACCTCTTATTATCCAATATGCCGCTTGCTTTGTAGCCAAATATGCATCATCTTCTGTTTCAACTCCTAGATCTTTTGGAGTTACATATGGATACCCATTTCTATATACTCTCCATAATCTTTGGTCTTCTAGCACTTTACTTATATTTATATTGTATCCACTAACTTCTCCATCTATCCATCCTATTCCACTTAAATCTGGATCAACACAATAAGCAATTCTCCTTACTCCATTTTCATCTTTATACCATGTTCTACTATATGTTATATAATACCAGTTTTTACTTGTTTTACTACAATATTGTATAGTATAAAATCCTAAGTTTCCTTTTTCTAAATATGTAGAATCACCAATTCCCATTGCAAATACTTTTATGCCTTGTATTTGAAAAATTAATATCAATATAAAAGTTATTATTATTAAATTCTTTATTTGTTTTTTCATAAAACCTCCTTGTTTATATCTGTACTGCTTGTACACACAATCTTTGATTTCTTTTATTTTTTATACATGTTATCATCGTAATTTTATTTTCATTTGTATTTTCTAGTATTGTTAAATCTGTCTCAAAAATTGTCTTAATACTATTTATTTTATACTCTCTTGTATAAAAATTAGTCGTATATTTTACAATATCACCATTTTTTAGTTCATTTAATCTAGCAAAATATGAATATTTATTACCTCTATTATGAGCTGCTAAACATATATTTCCATCATATAAAGATGTTCCTTCTATATGTCCTATATAATCTTTTAAAATCTTGCTATTGCTTCCTTCTTTTACAGTTGCTTTTAATCCTATTTTTTCAATTTTTAAAATTCCTATCAAATCATTTTCTAATTTTTCTTCTTTTTCATATGTAATATTTTCATAATTAGAATCTGTTGTTACTACATTTGCATCTACAAGTTTATTATCATAATTTTTTAAATAATACATAAATATACCTGCAGCAAATAGTAAAACAAAACTAGATACTATAAATATTTTTTTCATTTTCACTCCTTTTTATTTTTTTTATTTAAATTGGGGAATTATTGTATTTGATTTAAATTTTCATTAAGAATATAAATATTTTGACCTTTAAAATTTTTATTAAGATTACAGTGTATTAAAAAAATATTAATTACAGAAAATAATATACTTGTTATTAAAAATGTTAATATAGTTATATTTCTTTTATTAAAATTTATCATTCATATATCTCACCTACTTATATTTAATTTATTTTCATTTTGGGATTTTTTAGAAATAATTTATTTCTTTGATACAAAAATTTTAGTTTTTAAATTTAATTTATAGATAAAATTGCAATTTTTAATAAATCTGTATTAAGAATACACTATCTTTACACATTTGTAAAGTTTTTTTCATCGACAAAAGAAGACAAAAAAATAGATTTAGCAACTAATCATATTTTGCTAAACCTATTTTATTTTTATTTATCACATAAATCCATTTCAAAAAAGAACTCTACTCCATCTAATTTATTTTCTACACCATAATTATTTTTATAATTACTCATAATTGCTTTAACTAGCGCAAGACCTATTCCGTGTTCCTCCACTATTTCTATTTCTAGAACTGTCTACTTTATAAAACCTTCCCCAAATTCTATCTAAATCTTCCTGACTTATATTGTCACCTGTATTATACACACTAACTCTTACTTTATTTTCCTTTACTTCTGTATTTATTGTTATCTTTTTTACTCCATTTATCTCTTTTGCATGTTTAATTGCATTTGTTAAATAGTTAGTTATAACTTGCTCTATATAAAAATCATCTGCATATACACAAAGTTCTTTACTATTGTCATATTTTATTTGGATATTATTTTCTTGAATCATAACATTACATCTTCTTATAACTTCTGTTATAAGTTCTGTTATATTGAATTTTTTGTTGTTAAATTCTCTTTTTCCATACTCTAATTTCATTAATTCTAACAATTGTTTTACTAATATATCCATCTTATTAGATTCATCTAGTATGACTTCTGCATAAAACTTTCTAGATTCGTCATCTGTATTCACATTTTCTACTAAACCTTCTGCATATCCTTGTATTAAAGCTATTGGGGTTTTTAATTCATGTGATACATCAGATATAAACTGTTTTCTCATTTCGTCAATTTTTGATTTTTCTTCTATATCTTTTTCTAATTCTATATTTGTTCCTCTTAACTGTTTTATTGTTCTTTCAAGTTTATCTGACATTGTATTTATACTTTTTCCTAAATCATTAATTTCATCTTCAGTGTCTTTTATTCTATATTTTTGGCTAAAGTCTAATTTTGCCATTTTGTTTGCTATGTTGTTTAGTTCTAATATAGGTTCTGTAAATTTTTTAGAAATAAACGATGCTATTATTCCAGAAATACATATCACAATTCCTCCAATAAATATTAGTAAATTATTTGATATTCTAACACTTTCTTGAATTGCAGAAATTGGAATTCTTATATATAAATTATATCCATTATCAAGTGTTGCAAATAAAACTACATAATTTATTTTAGTTCTTTCATCTTCTACTTTTTTTATTAGCATTTTATCTTTTGCATAAACTACATCACCAATTATATTTTTATTGTTAATCATTTTCGAAATACTAATCTTTCCTATTGAACCTAAAAAGTCTTTATCTGTTGTAACTACTATTATATCGTCTTCTTTTTTTATTAAAATATCAATGTTATTTTTTATAGATATATTTTTAAGCTCTTCTTCTATATCTATGTTTGCATCCTGACTATTATAATAATTATTTATTTTTGTATATAATCCTTTTATAGTATTGGTCTTAGAATGTAAATAAAATGTTTCCAAAACAATATTATTTATTAATATTAAAAACAATATTATTACAATTATTACTGCACATAAAGTTAAAAATAGTCTAATTCTAACAGATTTAAATCTTTCTCTTAGCTTTTTCATTTTTCTATATGGCTATTATTTTATTTCAAATTTATAGCCTACTCCTCTCATTGTTTGTATATATTTTCCTTTTTTTCCAAGTTTATGTCTTATCTTCTTTATGTGGCTATCTATTGTTCTAGAATCTCCATAATAATCATAATTCCATACATTGTTTAATATTTTATCTCTTGATAAGGCTATATTAGAATTATCTATTAAATATTTTAATAATTCATATTCTCTTAAACTTAATTCTATTTGTTTTCCATCTACTTTAACAGTTCTACCATCTGCATCAATTTCAATCCCACCATAGTCTTTTACATGTTTTTCTATCGCTTTGCTCCTTTTTATAATTGCTTCTACTCTCGCCACTAAAATTTTGGGGCTAAAAGGCTTTGAAATATATTCGTCAACTCCTAGTTCAAATCCAAATAGTTCATCTTGTTCTTCTCCTCTTGCTGTTAGCATAATTATTGGAACATTAGATGTTTGTCTTATTTGTCTTAAAACAGACCATCCATCTAATTTTGGCATCATTACATCTAACAAAATAATACCTATTTTATTTTTATTTTCTTCAAATACTTTTAAAGCTTCTTCACCATCTTGTGCTTCTAGAATTGAATAACCTTTTTGGGCTAAAAAATCTCTAATCAATTTTCTCATTCTAGATTCATCATCTACTACTAAAACTGTTATATCATTCATATGAATTTTTTCCTCCATCTTAATTATTGCTATTATATATTATAAATTGGTTTTATGTCTATATTGTGAAAATAATTTTATTTTTTTGTTAACCACTTATCATCTTTGTTTCTTTGCCTCTCCTCTATTACTATAAAATTTATACATCAAGAATTTACTAACACTTATTTATATATGTTTTTTCTTTACATAATTTGACATCTTTGTTATAACATGCTATTATTATGATAAGAGATTTTTCTCTATTTTTTTTAAGGAGGTGAAAGCAAAGTGAGTAGCTTTCACTTTGTAGAGTTTATTGGCCCAATGCCAATTGGCATCGATGAACTCTGCACAAGATGCAATAGACTCGACTCAGATTCTTCTTTGGATGCTACTGGCAAGTTTTTGATGTTGGTAAATTTCAACAAACTCCCAACGATTTCTGAACTTGTCCGGATGTTTCCGGAAGCATCTGAAGTTAAGTATCTGAATGGTACCAAAAAAGTTATTCTTGTAACTTGGTAACTTTAGTAACCACTTAAGATGTCTTATGCACCAAAAAAGCGATTGCCCCTCAAAAGGCAGTCGCTTCTTTTATTATTAAATCCATTTTTAATACATTCCACCCATGCTAGCTGCTGCATCATCATGTGAGCAATTGCATTCTTTTGGCTCTTTTTTATCTGTAACAATACTTTCTGTTGTAAGTACCATAGATGCAACTGAAGCTGCATTTTGTAAAGCACTTCTTGATACTTTAGTAGGATCTACTATTCCTGCTTTTTTCATATCTACATAAACTTCGTCTTTTGCATTAAAACCTGTTCCAACTGGACTTTGTTTTACTTTTTCTAAAATTACTGCTGGTTCTAATCCTGCGTTTACAGCAATTTGTTTTACTGGTTCTTCTAATGCCTTTAAAACAATTTTCGCACCTAGCTTTTCATCATCTTTCAAATCTTCCATTACTTTTTCTACTTTTGGAATTATATTTACATATGCTGTTCCACCACCTGCAACAATACCTTCTTCTACTGCTGCTCTTGTTGCAGATAAAGCATCTTCTATTCTTAATTTCTTTTCTTTCATTTCAATTTCTGTTGCTGCACCAACACCAATTACAGCAACTCCTCCAGCAATTTTAGCTAAACGTTCTTGTAATTTTTCTGTTTCATATTCACTTTTTTCTTCTGCAAGTTGTGCTTTTATTTGATTTACTCTTTCAGAAATTTTTTCTTTATCTCCTAAACCGTCAACAATTATTGTATTTTCTTTTTGTACTTTAATTTGTTTTGCTCTACCTAGTTGCTCAATTGTTGTATCTTTCAATTCTAATCCTAAATCTGATGTAATAACTTCTCCACCAGTTAAAATTGCTATATCTTGTAACATTTCTTTTCTCTTATCTCCATATCCAGGAGCTTTAACAGCTACAACATTTAATACACCTCTTAATTTATTTAAGATTAATGTTGATAATGCTTCACTTTCAATATCATCACATATTATTACAAGTTTTCCAGATGATTGCATTAAGTTCTCTAATAATGGTAGAATCTCTTGAATATTACTAATTTTTTTATCTGTAATTAATATATATGGATTATCAATTATTGCCTCCATCTTTTCTGTATCTGTTACCATATATGGAGATACATATCCTTTATCAAATTGCATTCCTTCAACTACACTTAATTCTGTATTTGATGTTTTTGATTCTTCTATTGTTATAACACCATCTTTAGAAACTTTTTCCATTGCTTCTGAAATTAAGTTTCCGATTTCATCATTATTAGCTGAAATACTTGCAACTCTTGCAATATCCTCTTTTCCGTTAACAACTGAACTTATTTCTTTTAAACCTAATGTAGCAGCTTCAACAGCTTTATCCATACCTCTTTTTATAGCCATAGGATCTCCACCTGCTGCTACATTTTTAACACCTTCTTTAATCATACTTTGCGCTAAAACTGTAGCTGTTGTAGTTCCGTCTCCTGCTACATCATTAGTTTTTGTAGAAACCTCTTTTACAAGTCTTGCTCCCATATTTTCAAAAGGATCATCTAATTCTATTTCTTTTGCTATTGTAACACCATCATTTGTTATAAGTGGTGCTCCAAAACTTTTATCTAAAACTACATTTCTTCCTTTTGGTCCTAATGTTACTTTAACTGTATCTGCTAATTTATTAACACCATCTAACAATTTTTTTCTAGCATCTTCTCCAAATTTAATTTCTTTTGCCATAATATATCAAAGCCTCCTTATTAAACTTCTATACTAATTATAAACTTAATAATTTTATTTTTTTAATATTTTAAATTTATTATTCAGCTATAGCTAAAATATCACTTTGTTTAACTATAATTAAATCTTCTCCTTGGTATTTAACTTCTGTTCCTGCATATTTATTTACAACAACTTTGTCTCCTTTTTTTATATACATTTTCACTTCTTTTCCATCTACTTCTGTCCCCGGTCCTACTTCTAGAACTTCTGCAATTTGTGGTTTTTCTTTGCTACTTCCTGATAATATAATTCCGCTTTTTGTTGTTTCCTCACTTTCTATCATTTTTATGATAACTCTGTCTGCTAATGGTTTTAACATTTACATTACCTCCTCTTTTTTTGCTTACGAACACTATATTATATTCTTAAGTTTTAATAATATTCGTGAAAATTAGCAGTCTTTCTTTTAGACTGCTAACAATTTATACCCATTTTAAAAAAAAGTCAATATCTATTTAAAATTTTCACATAGTTTTCACATTTGCATTTATTTTTAATTGTAAAAAAAAATAAATATTAATAATGTTTTATTATATTAATTTTTTATATACACCTATTTATGCCTCAGCTGTTAAAACACATACTTTATTTAGAGATTTTTCTTACCATTTCCATAAAAAAATAAACTATTATCGTTATTTTTTAACAATAATAGTTTATTTATATTTAATTAATAAAATTTATATTCTTTATTTTTCTTTTTTATCTTTCTTTTTTTCCTCTTCGTTAGTAAGTTTTCTATTTATTTTATTTCTTATATTTAAAATTGTTTTTTTAGAATTTTTATCATCTTTAAATCTATCTGTAACTACATTTTTTATAAGAATTTTTTTAAGCGCATCTTCCCTTAAATCTGCAATTAACGTTCCATCTTTTGCAATTGAAATTTTTCCTGTTTCTTCTGATACTACTATTGCAATTGCATCTGATTCTTTTGAAATTCCTATTGCAGCTCTATGTCTAGTTCCAAGTTCTTTTGCAATATCTTGACTGCTAGCTAGTGGTAAAATACACGCTGCAGATACAATTTTATTTTCACTTATAATAACTGCTCCATCGTGTAAAGGAGTATTTGGAGTAAACAAATTTACCAATAACTGTGGTGATACTTCTGCATTTAAAATAACACCTGTTTCTATAATATCCTTTATTTTTATTTCTCTTTCTATTACAATTAAACCGTCCTGTTTTTGTTTTAGAAAGTTCTGTAGCTGCAATTACTATCTTATATATATCTTCTTTGGTTTTTGTAATAACATCTTTATCTATTCCA
Organism: Clostridium sp. CAG:571; assembly: GCA_000434015.1. Lineage (GTDB taxonomy): Bacteria > Bacillota > Clostridia > TANB77 > CAG-508 > CAG-492. The sequence goes on along the minus strand of HF999505.1, from coordinate 66,641 downwards.
AAAAATCTAGTAAATTTATTACTTCCTAATTGTTCTAATGTTCTACGAAGCTCAGGTTGGAATATAATTATTAAAGCTATTACTCCATATGTCATAATCGAAGTTAATATAAAATTTAATATTCTTAAATTTAATAAATCACTAACTGCTACAGCAACTATAAAAAGAGCTATTCCTTTTAACAATTGTCCAACTCTAGATCTTTTTACTGATTTACCAAATTTATATACCAAATAAATAACAATTGTTAAATCTAATATTAAAGATATTAATTTTACTGGATATTGATATAATTCATTTAAATATGCTATTACATTTACTTGTATAAATTGACTAATTGTATTTATCAAATTTTCTATCATATAAATATAGCTCCTACTAAACTAAACTTGCTATTACATAATATATTAAAGTTGTTGCTACTGCAAAAATCATTAATATTGCTAATATTGTAGCTATTACTTTTGTAAATATTCGTCCTGCATCATGATGTTTTTTTTCCATTTTTACTCCTCCTTTTTGTTTCCATCTATATATAATGTTAGCACACCATTTTTCTTTTTTCAATACATTTTTTAAGTTTTATTTTTGTAAAATTTACTAAAATTTTTCCTTAAGTAAATTAATTTCTAAGCTTTGCTTTACACTTTTTCTCAACATTTTCTATTATTTTATTAAAACTTTCCATAACTTCTTCTTCTGTTAAAGTTTTTTTAGGATCATTAAAAGTTAATGAATATGCAATTGATTTTTCATTTTCTCCAACATTCTCTCCTGTATATACATCAAACACCTCAATATTTGTTAAAAGTTTACCTCCTGCTTTCTTTATTACCATCTCTATTTCTTTTGATTGAATATTTTTATCCATTACAAAAGCTACATCTTTTTTTACATTTGGATATATTGAAATTTCTTTGTATTTCATTTTTCCAGCACGTTTTTCCAATAATTTATCTAAATTAATTTCCATTACAAATACTGGATCCTTTGTTTCTGATGGATGCAATTTTCCAACAATTCCAACAGGATCTGCATTTACATTTATTTCTGCTACTTGACCTTTATGAAATTCTTTTGGTATTTCTTTTGGTATTACAAAACTATATCTATTTGCATATCCTAAAAAGTCTAATAATTCCTCTACAACACCTTTTATTATATAAAAATCTACATTAACTTGATTTCCAATACCTATATAATACTTTCCTGTCATTAAAGCTGCAATTTTTAAGTTCTCACCATATTTTTCATTTTTCTTAAAGAAACCTTTTCCTATTTCAAATATTGAAATATCTTTATTATAATGAGCCTTATTATATTCATATGTTCTAAATAGTGATGCTAAAATACTATATCTTAAAGTATTTCTTTCTTCAGTTATAGGATCTAATAATCTTAATTCTTCGAATTCATCTGTAGTATATTTATGAACATTTTTATCATTTATTAAAATATATTCTAAAGTATCACTTAATCCAAGTCCTATCATTTTATCTCTTATTGATCTTATAGTATTATCATAATCATTTTGTTTTTCTGTCATAGTTGGAAGTGTTCCTTCTATATTATCAACACCATAAATTCTACTTACTTCTTCTATCAAATCTTCTTTTATTGATATATCTTGTCTTCTACTTGGCGCATTTACTACCACCTCTTCATCTCCAGCTTCATATGAAAATCCTAATTTTCTAAATACATCCAAAATTTCTTTATTAGAAATTTTAGAACCTAATACATCATTTACTGTTTTATATGAAATTTTTATTTTCTTATCATCAGAATTAGTTATGTCATATTTACACATACCATTTCTTACATTTCCATCTGCATATTTTTCCAGTAATTCACAAGCTCTATCAATTGCCATATATGTTTTTTTAGGATCTAAACCTTTTTCAAATCTATTGCTTGCTTCGCTTCTTACTATCTTCTTTGATGTTTTTCTAACTCTAACACCATCAAAAATAGCAGATTCTATAATTACATTTTTTGTTTCATTTACAACTTCTGTATCAAGCCCTCCCATAACTCCTGCAAGTCCAACAGCCTTTTCATTTGTTGCAATAACTATATCATTTTCATCTAAAATTCTTTCTTGGTTATCAAGAGTTACTAATTTTTCCTTTTCATTTGCCATTCTTACAACAATAGTATTTCCTAAATTATCTGCATCATAAAAGTGAAGAGGTTGACCAAGTTCTAGCATAACATAATTGCTTATATCAACAACATTATTAATTGGTCTTATCCCACAAGCCATTAATCTATTTTTTATAAAAGCTGGACTTTCTTTAATTTTAACATTTTCAACCTTTTTAGCTAAAAACATTGTACAATTATCTGTATCAACTCTTAACGAAATTTGATTGTTAATATCTTCACCATATTCATTATATTTATATTCTATTTTTTTTACTTTTTTGTCATATATAGCACCAAGTTCATATGCCATACCTATAATACTTAATAAATCTCCTCTATCTGGTGTTAATTCAAAATCTATTATTTCATCATCCCATCCCAAATATTTAATTGGGTCTTCTCCTGGAATAGCACTACTATCAAGTTCTGCAATACCTTCAATATCTTCAGCATTTAAAAACTTTTTATCCACTCCAAGTTCTGCAATAGAGCACATCATACCATTTGATTCTTGCCCACGAATAGTACCTGCTTTTATTTCCCCTCCTGGTAGTTTTGCCCCTGGCATAGCAACTATTACCTTAATTCCTTTTCTTGCATTCGGTGCACCACATACAATTTGTAATACTTCTTTTCCTATATTAACTTTACAAACATGTAGATGATCTGAATCTGGATGTTCATTGCATTCAATAATTTCACCAATTACTAATTTAGTACAATTGATAAACTTTTGAGCAACATCATATTCATTTCCAGCAGTTGTCATATCTTCACCAATTTTTTTTATACTTAAATCATCATCTAAGTCTATATAATCTTTAACAAAATTTCTACTTAATATCATTATTCTTCCTCCTATTTTATTTATATAAGTTTTAGTTATATATTTATTCAATATCTTTTCTATCAAATTGTTTTAAAAATCTTACATCATTTGCATATAAATATCTCATATCAGGGATTCCATATTTAAACATTGCTAAACGGTCAATTCCTGTTCCAAATGCAAATCCTCCCCATTCATCTGGATCATATCCATTCATCTTTAAAACATTTGGATGTACTATTCCTGATCCTAAAACTTCTATCCATCCTGTGTCTTTACATAAATTACATCCTTTTCCACCACATTTAAAACATGTACAGTCTACTTCATAAGAAGGCTCTGTAAAAGGGAAATAACTTGGTCTAAAACGAAGTTTTGTATTTTCTCCTAACATCTTTTTCATAAATACTTCAAGTGTTCCTTTTAAATCTGCAAGTGAAACATGATTTTCTTTTTTATCTATTACTAAACCTTCAACTTGATTAAATTGGTGAGAATGTGTTGCATCATCTTCTCTTCTATAAGTTTTTCCAATGCAAATCATTCTAATCGGCTTTTTACCTGCATACTTAAGCATTGTATGTGCTTGAACAGCAGATGTTTGTGTACGAAGCAAGTAATTATCTGTTATATAAAAAGAATCTTGCATATCTCTTGCTGGATGACCTTTTGGAAGATTTAATCTTTCAAAGCAGAACTCATCTGTTTCTAGTTCTGGACCATCTACTACTTCATATCCCATAGAAATAAATAAATCCTCAATTTCTTCAATAGTTCTATTTATTGGATGTTTACTACCTCTAATAGCTTTTTTACTTGGCAATGTAATATCTATTGTTTCTTTTTCTAATTTTCTATTCATTTCTTCTTGTTTAAAATTTTCTTCTTTTTCTGAAATTAAAGATTCAAGTTCATCTCTAACTTCATTTACCAAACTTCCAATAACAGGTCTTTCTTCAGGTTCTAGTGCTCCCATTCCTCTTAAAACAGATGTAAGTTCTCCTTTTTTCCCTAAAAATTTCACCTTTAGTTCATTTAAAGATTTTAAATCTGTAATTTTTGCAATTTCTTCTATTGCATTACTTTTTATTTTTTCTATTTGTTCTTTCATAAAATCATTCCTTTCTTAACTCTTCTATTATAAAATAGATCTCACTTTTTGGTACCTTTATATACACTTTACATTTTTATTACTGTATTTTAGTTTTAAAAAAAAGCTATTCAAATCCTATTTATATAGGACGAATAGCTTTTTTCGTGGTACCACCTAATTTTATATATCTTGCCAAATATTAAGATTTGACTTTATATACCTTATTATTAGCTTTAACGTTACAACCGCTTTTCTCTACTTTTATTTCAAGAAAAGAACTAAAAATGTGAAATTTCAAAATAAGTTTTTAATAAGTTCTCAGCCATGACTTATTTCTCTTTTATTATTTTTTCTTATTTTTACTTTGCATTTTTATCGCTTTTATATATTTTTTATTTTTATTCACCTTTTATATATGCTTTTGTTTTTCCATAAGCTCCAAAAGTAATTAAATAATCTTTGCATCCAATTGGCATTTGCATAGCAATTTTGCCTGAAGCTTTATTTGTTGTTACATAATCTCTTGAACCTATATATGTAGTACTTAAAATCCATGTTGTTCCATTGTATTTTACACTACTAGATGTAGTTCCTTCTACACCAGATGTTACATCTGCATTTGTTCCTATAGAAGGCATTGTGTAATTAGAAAAATCTACATCATATTCTACAACTACCCACTCTAGTCCACTTTTTGGTTCTTCATATTTATAATATGAAGAAGTATTTACGAAATCTTTAACAGCTTTTGTTGCTTCTTCTCCTCTTGTTATATTTGTTACTTTAACCTTTACATCTTCATAATCCTTATTTTGTGTACTATATTTTGAAGCAATTCCCCATTCACCTTTAGATATTGGATTATCTTTTGTAGATGTTTTTGCATCACCATTGTCTGTGCTAGGTGTTTGTGAATCTATTGTATTTGTTATTGTATTATTTGAAAGACTGTTAGAAACAGTATTATTTACTTTATTACCAATCTTATTTGTTATCTTATTAGTTGTAGTATTATTTCCAACTTCATTTTTAACTTCATTTATAATTTCATTTACATTGTTTACATTATTTACATTTTTAAATAGCTTTATTCCCATAAATACTATTCCTGAAATTATACATCCAAATAGTAATACAACAATAACTACTATTATAATTATTATTGGGGCTTTACTTTTCTTTTTTGTATTTTGATTATTTAAATTTTGTGTGTAATTATTATATTGTTGTCCCCCTTGTCCACCATTTCCAGTTTGAGGTGTTATTGGTCCTTGATTATTTATATTTGAATTTACTCCATTTGATTGAATTTGATTATTATTTCCTTGATTTTGCCCGTTTCCTTGATTTGGATTATTATTTTCTTGATTTTCCATTTTTTATCCCCCTTATAAAATTTTCTTATTTATTTTATCCTTATTTTAATAAAAAGTCAACAATTCCCTTCCATTTTTATTCCAGTTATAGTATAATATATATGTATAGTTTAAATTTAAAGGAGGTACATAATCTATGTGGCAGTTTTGGTTAATTGCTTCTGGTATCTTTTTTGTACTAGAAATGATAACAGTTGGTTTTCTAGTTTTTTGGCTAGGAATTGCTGCACTAATTACAATGGTAGTTAGTTTTTTCACAGATAGTCTAATAATTCAAACCGCAGTATTTGTTATTTCTTCTATACTACTAATATTCCTTACAAAGCCTTTTGTTCAAAAATTCATGAACAGTAAAGACACAGTAGTTACAAATGCCTACTCAATAATTGGTAAACACGGATTAGTTATAGAAGATATAGATTCTATTTCTGGAACAGGACAAATAAAAGTAGATGGAGAAGTTTGGTCTGCAAAGTGCTCAGATTCAACATTTATTCCTAAAGGCTCTAATATTAAAATATTAAAAATAGATGGTGTTAAAGCTGTAGTTACTACTTCTACTACTATTGAGTCTGACTCCGAAATTTTAAATTAGTTATTAATTTGCCAAATGTATAAAAATAGTAATTAAGGAGGAAAAAATATGTTTTGGTTTTTTATTATAATTTTAGTTATCGCTTTAATCATTGCATTTAAAACAATAAAAGTTGTAAAACAATCAGAAGTTTATATAATCGAAAGACTTGGTAAATTTCATAAAATTGCTGATGCTGGTCTTACAATAATTATTCCATTTTTTGATCATGTTAGATCAGTAGTTAGTTTAAAACAACAAACAATGGATATTCCACCACAAGGTGTTATTACAAAAGATAATGTTACAATTACAATAGATACAGTTGTTTTCTATAAAATTACAGATCCTGCAAAAGCTGTATATGAAATTCAATCTTTAAAGAAAGGTATTGAATATTTAGCTATTACTACAATACGTGATATCGTTGGTAAAATGGATTTAGACGAAACATTCAGTTCTCGTGATGCAATAAATGATCGTTTAAGAGTTATATTGGATGAAGCAACAGATCAATGGGGATGTAAAATAGATAGAGTTGAAATAAAAGATATTACACCACCTGCTGATATTCGTGATGCAATGGAAAAACAAATGAATGCTGAAAGAAATAAAAGAGCTTTAATTCTTCAAGCAGAAGGTGAAAGACAATCTGCAATCACACTTGCTGAAGGTAAAAAACAAGCTGCAATATTAGAAGCTGAAGCTGATCGTGAATCTGCAATTAGAAGAGCTGCCGGTGAAGCTGAAGCAATAAAACAAGTGGCAGATGCTAAAGCACAAGAAATAGAACTAGTTTACAAAGCAATGATGAAAGCAAATCCAGATGAAAAATTAGTTCAATTAAAATCTTTGGAAGCCTTAAAAGAAGTTGCAAATGGAGAAGCAAATAAAGTATTTATTCCATTCGAAGCAACTAGCGCTTTAAGTAGTTTAGGTGCGATAAAAGAAGTAATGAAAGACGAAAAGAAAAATGAAAAGAAAAAATAAAATTTTATAAAAAGAGAATCTTAATTATAATGTGAAATTTATTTATCAAACATTATAATCTAAGATTCTTTTTTATACACCTTATTCTATACACACTAATTATATATAATCTACTTTTCTTTTTTCTAAATTACATATAAAAACCTTACTATATATTAAAACTTTACTCTTCAATAGTATCATCTTTTATATAATATTTAGTTCCAAGCATTTTATCTGGTAAATATTGTTGTTCAATTACATGTCCTGGATAGTCATGCGGATATTTATACCCCACTCCATAACCTTCTTTTTCCATTCCTTCCGCAGGTGCATTTCTTATATGCATTGGAATTGTTCCTGTATCTTTGTTTTTTACATCTTCTAATGCTCTATTTATTCCTAAATATGTTGCATTTGACTTTTTAGATGTTGCTACATATACTGCCGCTTCTGAAAGTATTATCCTTGCTTCTGGCATTCCTACCATTGTTACTGCTTGCATTGCAGATGTTGCTACTACTAAAGCATTAGGATTTGCCATTCCTACATCTTCTGCTGCAGCAATAACTATTCTTCTTGCCATAAATACTGGATCTTCTCCTCCATTTAAAGCTCTTGCTAAATAAAATATTGTAGCATCAGGGTCTGAGCCTCTCATAGATTTTATAAAAGCACTTATATTATCATAATGGCTATCTCCTTTTTTATCAAAAATTGCTTTTCTCGTTTGTACGCATTCTGCTGCAATCTCATTTGTTATATGAATATATCCATCTTCACTCATTCCGAGTTGTAAGAACTGCAACTTCTAATCCATTTAACGCTGTTCTTACATCACCATTTGCAACTTCTGCAATTTTTTTTATAGTTTCATCTTCTATTTTTATTTTATAACTTCCCAGCCCATCACTACTTATAATTGCTCTTTTTAAAATTCTAAATATTTGATCTATTGTTAGTGGTTCTAGTCTAAATACCATAGATCTAGAAATTAAAGCCTTATTTACTTCAAAATATGGATTTTCTGTAGTTGCTCCAATTAAAATAACAGTACCTTTTTCCACATATGGAAGCAATGCATCTTGTTGCAATTTGTTAAACCTATGAATCTCATCAATAAATAATATACATCTTCCTGTTGGATTAAGCAACATATTACTTGCTTCTTCAATTGCACGCTTTATATCTGAAACGCCTGCTGTTACGGCATTTATTTTAGTAAATTTGTATTTTGTTGTTTCACTAATTACTCTCGCAAGAGATGTTTTTCCGGCATCCTGGTGGTCCCCATAAAATTATACTAGATAATCTATCTGCTTTTATTGTTCTATATAAAATTTTATCTTTTGCAAGAATATGATCTTGTCCTACATATTCATCTAAATTTTTTGGTCTCATTCTATACGCCAATGGTTCATTAAAATTCATATTTTTTCCTTTCATTATTTATATTTGTTCTTTATACTTATTTAATCTATTTTGATAAATAATATAATCCTTTTCTAATAATATCTTCTACACTTAAATTATCTTTATCTACATTTTTCATAGCAGTTTCTATTTCTCTTTGGCTATATCCTAATACTTGAAGTGCTGAAATAGCTTCTTGAACTTTATTATCTTCTGTTATAGCATTTTTTAATTCTATAGTATTATCACTTTCTATAGATTCTTCTGTTTTTAATTTGTCTTTCAATTCTAAAATTATTCTTTGTGCTGTTTTAGGACCAATTCCAGGTAATTTTTTTATTTCACCAACATTATTTGTAATAACTGCTAAAGCAAAACTTGATGGTGAAATATTTGATAATATTGTAATTGCAGATTTAGCTCCAATTCCACTAACACTAAGTAATAATTCAAACATTCTTAATTCTTCATTAGTATTAAATCCATAAATACTAATATCATCTTCTCGTACTTTTACATATGTATGTACTTTAACAACTTCTCCTATATCACCTATTTTATTTATTGCTGTATCTGACATAAAAATTTTATATCCCAATCCATTTATATCTATTACTACATACCCTGTAGTTTTTACTTCTAATTTTCCTTTAATATATGAAAACATAGTTCCTCCTTTTAATTTTAATATTTTTTATTTTAACATATTTTTTATTTTTTTCAATAGTTTTCCAAATTTTTGTTTGTCTTTATATTCTGTATTTCATACATTTATTCTATCAAAATTCAATTTACTTATTTTACTTTAAATCTTTTTTATTACTTTTATTAAAACTAATTTTTTTATTTATGCATAACTTAAATAATTTTACACATACTAATTTTAATAATTAAACTTATGGAGGTTTATCATGGAAAAACATTTAATAATAACAGGTACATCTACAGTATCTTGGAAAGATGCTATTAATAAAGCTATTGAAGAAGCATCTAAAACTATAGATTATCTATCTAATGTAAAAATTTTAGAGCAAAGAGCAAAAATTAGTGGTAAAAAAATTGAGGAATATTACGTAGATCTTGATCTTTCATTTACATTAGATAGAAATAGAATTTAAGGAGGTATCTTTATGAAACCTATTGAAACCAAAAAAGAATATAGTGACTATGTTGATCAAAAATCCCCCAACTCACCTATACTAAAAAACTGTTTTAATGCATTTTGGGTTGGTGGACTAATTTGTTCAATTGGCCAAATTATAATGGACTTTTGTCTATACAAAGGAATGGACCAAACTAACTCTTCTACTGTTGTTTCTATTATACTAATAGGTCTTGCTGCAATTTTAACAGGTCTAAACATATTTAATAAAATTGGTAAATTTGCTGGTGCACGGTTCATTAATTCCTATAACAGGTTTTGCAAACTCAATTGTCTCACCAGCAATAGAATATAAATCTGAAGGTTATGTTATGGGAGTCGGAGGAAAAATGTTTACTGTTGCAGGTCCAGTATTAGTATTTGGTATTTCTGCTTCTGTTATTATTGGAATAATAGCTACATTTTTCGTATAATTTTTTCTTAATTAAAAATAATTATAAAAAGGAGGATTTATCTTGAAAAGAATTGGTACACAAACAATAAAATTTGATACCCCCCCAACAATTTTAGAAACAGCATCTATAGTTGGTCCAAAAGAATCTGAAGGACCTATGGCTAAATATTTTGATCAATGTTTAGATGATGAATTCTGGGGAGAAAAAACATGGGAAAAAGCTGAAAGTAAAATTATAAAAGAAACTGTTAGCACTGTTATTTCAAAATCTAATATACCTGCTACCCAAATAGATTACTGTTTTGCAGGAGATTTACTAAACCAATGTATCTCTTCTAGTTTTGGTCTTCGTGAACTAAATATTCCCTTTTTTGGAGTATTTGGTGCATGCTCTACATTTGTAGAAAGTATGTGTCTTGGTAGTGTATTTATAGAAAGTGGTGCTGCACAAAATGTATTATGTGCTACATCAAGTCACTTTTGTAGTGCAGAAAAACAATTTAGATTTCCATTAGAACTTGGAAACCAAAGACCCCCAACAGCACAGTGGACAGTAACAGGCTCTGGCGCAGCAATTCTCACATCATCAGGAACAGGACCATTTATTACTCATATTACCCCCGGAAAAATTGTGGATATGGGAATAAAAGATGCAAACAATATGGGAGCTGCTATGGCTCCTGCAGCCTTAGACACTTTAATTACCCATCTTAGAGATACTCAAAGAAAACCAAGTTACTATGACGTAATTATTACAGGAGATTTAGGGCATATTGGTAAAGATATATTAATAGAACTTTCTGAAACAAAAGGATATAATATAAAGTCTAACTACAATGACTGTCGGAGTTTTAATGTTTGATAAAGAAAAACAAGACACTCATTCTGGAGGTAGTGGTTGCGCTTGCCTTGGAACTATTTTCTCTGGATACTTTTTTAAGCAACTAAAAGATAAAAAAATAAAGAAAATATTACTAATAGCAACTGGTGCATTAATGAATTCAACAAGTACTCAGCAAGGAGAATCTATTCCAGGTATTGCCCACGCTATTAGTATAGAAGTGTAGAGGTGACTATTATGAATTTTATACAAAATATTGATTGGATGCAATTACTCAGATGTTTTGTTGTAGGTGGAATTATCTGTATAATTGGACAAATATTAATAGATAAAACAAAATTAACTCCTGCAAGAATATTAGTAACTTTCGTTACTGCTGGTGCAATTCTTCGGTGGATTAGGAATATATAAATATTTAATAGATTTTGCTGGTGCTGGCGCTACCGTTCCTCTAACAGGTTTTGGTGCCAATCTTGCTAAAGGTGCTATCGAAGAAGTTCAAAAATCTGGTCTTTTAGGGGCCTTTGTAGGTGGTGTTAAATCAGCAAGTGGAGGAATTGCTGCAGCTGTATTCTTTGGATACATTGCTTCATTAATTGCAAAACCTAAAATAAAAAAACAATAATAAAAAATGTACATTTTTAATAAAGCACTCTAAATTATTTTAAAGTGCTTTATCATTTTTATATGTACATCTTTATTTTATCTATTATGCTAGCAATTTAGTAATTTCTCTCGAAGTTAATACTTTTCCTTCACTTACTAGTCGATTATTAATAATTAATCCAGGTATATTTTTTACACCATATTTGTTAATTGAATTTTTATCATCTAGTTTTTCTACCTCAATATTTTCTTCTAGCTCTTCTACAGCTCTTGATGCCATTTTATATAATTGCATTCCATTTTTACAATTAGACCCTACAATTTTTATATTCACTAAATCACTTCCCTTTCTTCTATAGTTTTACTATTATTTCTTATAAGCATCTCTCCTTTCTTTTTATGTATTTATAATATACCTGTTTTGTGTTTTTTATTTGTTCTTTTTCTGTAAATATAGTAAATACTATGTGAACACTTAATGAATTCAATTTTAAAAAAAATCATTTAAAACTCTTAACCAATTTTCCCCCATAACTTTACTAATCTCTTCACTTGTAAACCCTTCTAACTTCATTTTATCCTCTAATATTTTTAAATGCTTAACATTTCTTATATCTAATGGCATTTTAGTTTCTTCTACTCCGTCAAAGTCACTTCCAAGCCCAACATAATCTATTCCAACTAATTCTTTTATATATTTAATATGTTTAACTATGTCATGTGACGTACTTTTACCATATTCATTTAAGAATTCTGATGCAAAACATATTCCTATTATTCCTTTTCTTTTTGCGATTTCAATTATTTGTCTATCTTTTAAATTTCTTGGATGATTACAAACAGAATTTACGCAAGAATGCGTTGCAACAATTGTATTATTAGTATTTTTAATAATATCCCAAAAAGTCTTTTCAGAAGAGTGTGATATATCTATAAGAATATTTATTTTCTCCATTTTTTTTATATACTCTATGCCAAGTTTTGTAAGACCTTTATCATTTTTAGTTAGCGCACCACACCCCAAATCATTATCTTCATTCCAAGTAACAGACATTACTCTAACACCTTTTTTAAAAAGTTTTTCTATATTATTGATATCTCCAGATATAGCACTTCCATTTTCTATTGTAAGTATTACTCCTATCTTGTTTTCTAGGATAACTCTATTTAAATCATATTTATTTAGAATATTTATTATATTTTCATTATTTTTTTCTTCTTCAAACTTATTTAAGATATTAATAGCTCTATAAAAACCTCCTTTTTCCATATTACATCTTACATATTCTGGATCCACATAAGCAGCCATCAATTGTATATATGGAACATTATCTTTTACAATATCTAAATTAAAACAAAACTTACTATTATTTAAATTGGTATTTGTATCCAAAGCTTTTGATAAGGTATCACAGTGACCATCAATTATACATCTCATTTAATATTTTCTCCTTTTAAAAAAAATCACGGATCTGTAACAATATAATTTATTACAAACCCGCAATTTTTATTACTTGTTTTTTCTCATTTCTGCATTTTTTCTTGTGTGCCAAACCGCCTCTAACCGGAGCAGCCTTTCTGTTTTCTGCAAGTAGCTGTCTTACTTTCAAATACATCCTCATGTCGATTTCTTTTAGTCTTACTCTAAAATCTTCGTGAAGTGTTGTTTTGGAAGTTCTAAAATACTCTGCAGTTTTCCGCAATGTAGACTGGTGACAAATAAAATATTCCGCTTCTTCCAGAATTTTTTCAGGACTAGTCATTTTAACGCCTCTTTTTCAAACGCTAGCATCATTTGTCCTAGATATTTATCTTATTCTACGTCCAATTGTTAATTCCTACCATTTTTAAAATTTATTCTAAATTAATTAGTCTATATCTAATTCTATACCTTCTTTCCCAGATTTTTCTTTTTGTTCTTCTCTTTTTTTCTTCTCTAATATATCTTCCATACTTGTTTTTACAAATTTTCCTTGTTCTTTATCATACAAATAACATATATCTTCTGGACATTCATCACTTTGTCTTGCAATTAGTACATATTGAATTCCCTCTAAATAATTTTTATCAATAGGCTTTATATCTATTTTCTTTCCTCTAAAAGCTGTCTTCATTAAATACTTATAATATTTATGTAGTTCAACATTTTTAAGTTTATTTCCAATTACTGAACTAACATATTCTCCTCTATCATCTAAAACTCTTTGTAATCTTGATTCAAAACTACTCTGTTCATTTGCAGCTTCTACATTATAATTTTCTTTGTCCCTATATCCATGTTCATCTATAAAACCTAATTCTTTATCTATTTTTTCTACATCATCTAATACATCATGTTGAAATCCTTCTGGTCTATCTTTCATTTTTACTCTATATAATTCCTTTACTATTTTAACAACTGTACTTCTTCCTGGCTCTATTTCAAAGAAAACGTCTCCTCCAATTTTTTCTACTCCGAGGAACACCTGCTTGTTCTAATAATCTTCCATAAATATTTCCTAATCCAACACAAATTTGATCTTCATTTTCTATTAATTCTTTAAATTCATTTTCATCCTTGTTTCTAAATATTTTTATAATTTTTCCTAAATAATCAGTTTTAAAATCGGCATCTTCATAATTGAATTCTGGAGAATATGAATATAAAGTATCACATAAATTAATACATATATATCTTGCCTTTTTTAAATTAGACCACTTTGGATCTATTTTTTTCATAAAATTTTTTATAACTTCACTTCTTTTTGTTTCGTTTTTTTCCATATTTCATCACCTATACCTTTTTATTAATTATTTTTATAGAAAATACAATAAGCTATATAATAATAAACTATCTTCTTTTTTATTTTACTTGTTTTTTGTGCTAATTTTATTTTATCATATTTTTATATTGTAGTATAGTACTTTAATCTCTATATAAATAAAAACTGAATTAGTTTAAATCTAATCCAGTCCAAATTTCCAGTTTACTTCAATTATGCATTTTTTGCTATTTCTACTATTTTTGAAAAAGCTTCAGCATCTGTTACAGCTAATTCTGCAAGCATTTTTCTATTTACAACAACATTAGCTTTTTTTAATCCTGCTATCATTTTGCTATATGTCATTCCATTTTGTCTTGCAGCAGCATTAATTCTTGCTATCCATAATTTTCTGAAATTACTCTTTTTATCTTTTCTTCCAGCATATGCATATGCTCCAGATTTCATAACAGCTTGTTTAGCCATTCTAAATCTATAGTGTTTTGCACCATAATATCCTTTCGCTCTTTTTAATATTTTTTTATGTTTTTTACGAGTAATTACCGCTGTTTTAACTCTTGCCATTTATTTTCACTCCTATCTTCTTTCTATTTTTTAGTTACCATATGGTAATAATCTTTTAATTCCTGCTTCACATGTTTTATCAGCATAAGCATCTTGAACTTTTCCTCTAGCTTTTGCTCTTGGTGTTTTATTTGCTAAAAGATGTCTTCTATTTGATTTTGTTCTTTTAACCTTTCCTGTTGCAGTATACTTATATCTTTTTTTAGCTGCTTTATTTGTTTTTAATTTTGGCATAGTACTCAAAACTCCTCTCTATTTCTACTTAAAAATGTGTGGACTTTTTGTTTTGGTCATTATTCCACTTTTCTGACCTTCTATATATTAATATTCTCTAAGATTATTTTTCATTTTTCTTAGCTAATATTATAAACATATTTTTACCTTCCAATATTGGTTTTTTTTCTGGAGATGAAATATCAGATAACTCTTCTATAAATTTATTTAAAGTTTCCTCTCCTAATTTTACATAATTTAGTTCTCTTCCTCTAAATTTAACAGTTATTTTTACTTTATTTCCATCTTCTATGAATTTTCTAGCGTTTTTAGCTTTAAATTCAAAATCATGTTGTTCAATATTAGGTGTAATTCTTATTTCTTTTGTTTCAAATGTTTTTTGTTTTTTTCTTGCTTCTTTTTCTCTTTTAGCTTGCTCAAATTTATATTTACCATAGTTCATTATTTTACAAACTGGTGGTTCTGCATTTGGAGCAACTAATACTAAATCTAATTTTTTTTCATAAGCAATATCTAGAGCTTCTTTTAATGAAATTGGTCCATTTTTTTTCCCTTCTTCGTCTATTAATTGAACTTCTTTAGCTCTTATTTGCTCATTAATAGGTAACTCTTGTTTTATAAAAAACACCTCCAATAAATTAAAAAAGATTGACTTTTATTTGCCAACCCTTCTCATAATAATAAATATTTATTAATCTTAAATAGAAATTACAAAATAATATTATAACATTCTATAAAAAATATATTTATTAACCTTTTTCTAATACGATAAGGTGAGAAGTGATTTAGCTTCTTCTTTTTTGACTATATTATAATACAATATTTTTACAAAATTGTCAATACTTTTTCGCTTTTTATTTTATCTACTTGTTTATAAACTAAATAAATAAGAAATCTTTAAAACTTTTTTATTTACTTTAGGTTAAATAAAAAAGTATGCCATTTTTTTATACTTTCCAACTTTTTGGCTTAGTAAATTTTAAATGGCACACTTTATTTATCTTTTTATTCTTTTAGAAAAATTTATTAACTATTAATTAATTTTTCTAGCAATTCTGTTTCTTGTTTTAAACTCTCATCTTTAACTTCATTTTTCTCATTTTCTAAATAATCTTTTATCTTTTTAAATATATCTTTATATTTATCACTTACTGTAAGTTTTACTGATGTTCTCTCATTTTCACCTAATAATTTTCTTATCTCATCTTTACTATACTCACAATCTACTATTCCAAAGTTTTCATCTATATAAAATTTATCATTTTCATTACTTCTTTCATATAAAATCCAATTTTTTAATACATTCGCATATCTTGTTAAGCAAATTGCTTTTCTAATTCCTGTATTTTCATAATATTCATCATCTTTATTAAATTCCACTACTTGTGAGTTTGTATGCTGATTTCCATCTCTATCTGTATATGAAACATTTAACTTAATTTTATTATTTGTACTATTTTCTTTCTTTTTTAATTTTAATAATATCACTCCACCTTTAGCTTCTGAATCTTCATTAGTATTTGAAGGAAATAGAGTATTTACTTTCATTATATTTCCATATGATTTATCTTGAGAGTCTGTTCCATATATTTTATCAATTTCATACCCATCAGATTCAAAATTCAAATTCAAATCAAACACTAATGGTGTAACCATATAATCAAATTCTTCACCTAATATCTTTTTAAATTGTTTACTACTACTAATTGAATAATAATTAGCCCCTTTAACATTCGAAAGACTTTCTATAACTTCTGTATTAAAATCTACTCCTACACCTATAAAACTCGTATATATTCCTTTTCCCGAATTAGATTCTATGTATTTTGATAATTCACTTTTATTAGTTGTTCCCATATTTGGCATAGCATCTGTAATTACAATTATTCTATTATCATATTCTTTATCATCTAATAATTCATTACTAAATAATTCTGTAGCCTTTTTATATCCCTTTTCAAAGTTTGTACCACCACAAGCCTCTATTTCTAATATATGATTCTTTAACTTAGATATATCAGTATCTTTTATCAAATTAAAATTTTTAGCTAAATATGCATCATCATCAAATAATACCATTGCTAATCTATCATCATCTTTTAATTCATCAATCATTAAATTAACAGATTCATTAGCAAGTTGCATTTTACTTTTATTATCCATAAATTTAGAAAGTAAACTGTTATCATAATAGTAAGAATTTAAACTAGATTCCATAGAGCCAGATATATCTAATAAAACAACTATATTTTGTTTTTTACGTTTAAAATCACTTTGTTTTATATTAGAATTTAATCCTACTGTCATATAATATTCACTATTTGATGAAATTGGATCTTTTGATACGGCTGTAGAATATGATGGATAAAACATTTCTTCACTTGTTTTTTTGTCTCCAGTTTCGAAATAATAATCATAAAACAAGCCATTATATGTAATATCTGTTGAAATTGGAAAATATCCATTTTTTATATTTTCTCTAAAATTATTTACGTTTTTTGATCCTCCTACAGAAAAGCCTATATTACTATCACTAAATTTACTACTACTACTTAAACTTGACTCTGCTGCTGTTGGTACACTAAATACTGAACTTCCACTACTTGAAATATAACTATCAATTTCATCATTTTTATTATATACCCAATCGTCTATTTTTGCTGTTTTTTCTGTTTTATTAAAGTTTATTAAGCAAAAACTTACTATAAATATACTAATAATTATTAATATAGCTATTACTCCAATTAAAATTTTTACTTTTTTACTCATATACTTTATTCCCCCTAAATATTTTTATTTTTTTATATTTACATTATTTAGACGTTTTTTTCTTCTTTTTTGTTGGCGATTTTTGAAAAAAATTGAAAAAATTATAAAAAACATTAAAAATATCCCACAAAAACTGATTAACACGCCATCTGTTATATTTTCCTCTTTATCAATTTCTATAGATGATTCAGATGATTCAGCCGGCACTATACACTCAAACGTTTCTGCACTTGAGGTCGCTTTTAAACTTTCATTTTCTCTTACATTGCTTTCTTTTTCATTAATTTCAATTTGATTATTTTCCTGAATACTATTACTATCTTTGTTTGTTAATATCTTATTTTTTACTACTAAAACAATGAAAGTAATCATAAACATAGCTAAATTTCCTAATGAAATTTTTAATGAATCTACTGCTTTATAGTATTTCCATTGTACAGTAGCTGTTGGCATTTTTAATAGTTGTCCAATTTTTTTAAATGTAAAATTTGACAATATTTTTAAAGATACAATCTCCTTTTCCTTTTCATTTAGTCCATTAATTATTTTATTATACGTATGCACATCTATTATCTTTTCAATTTCATCCGTTTCTTCTTTTATTTCATATATTTCTTCAATATTAACAAACTGTTTATTTTTCCTTAAATAATTTAAAGCTTCATTTTTACTAACCGTATATAACCAAGACAAACTTCCCCTATCCGGAAATTTACTTTTATCCAAACTAAATATCTTAATTAAAACATTTTGCACAACATCTTCTGAATTTTCTTTATTTTTTAATATAGAAAATACAATTCCATAAATCAAAGAATAATATTCTTTATAAAAAAAATCATATGAACTCATGTCATTTTCTTTAAATTCTTTAAAAATCCTTCCAAGCTCAGCATTTTTACTTTTCAAATTTTCCATATTACTTCCCCTTACACTTTATACCTAAAACAAGATTATACTTTTTATACTTTTTTACTTTAACTAATCTAATTTTAATATATTTAATAATTATGTGTCAAATATAAGTATTTCTTTTACAACTACTTTAATTTATCTTTATATTTCTATTATTTCTTAACTTTTTACCTTTTTACTAAGTTTATTACAAATAATATAACTTTAATTTTGTATGTAACTATAAAAAAACATCTACATTTTTGTCAAATTCCAAACATTAATAAATAAATTTCATTCTTTAAAATGTTTTTTTCATTTAACAATATTACTAAAATTTATTATTTTTAAATTGTAAAAGTAAAAGATTGTTAAATTTTGCTTGACTTTTGGCTGTTTCTGTAATAAAATAGAAAAGCAATGAATTTGTAATATGACCAAAATAAAAACTTCTCCCCGGTGGTTTTTACGAGGTTTCATATAAATATAATAAATTTTAAATATGAAATGGAGGGTATTTTTTACCATGAATAACACTACATATAGTTTAAAGAAAAATGAAATCGAAAGAAAATGGTATATTATTGATGCCGCAAACAAACCATTAGGTAGAGTAGCAACAGAAGCTGCTAAATTACTAAGAGGAAAACACAAACCAACTTATACTCCTAATATGGATGCTGGTGATCATGTAATTATATTAAACTGTGATCAAGTTGTTTTAACAGGAAAAAAATTAGATCAAAAAATTTATAGACATCACTCTGGATACATTGGTGGTATGAAAGAAACTACTGCTAGAGAAATGTTAAATAAAGATTCTGGAAAAGCAATGACACTTGCTATAAAAGGAATGCTTCCTAAAAACACTTTAGGAAGACAAATGATCAAAAAATTAAGAGTTTATGCTGGTAGCGAACATGAAAACATCGCACAAAAACCAGAAATTTGGAATTTCTAAAAAAAAGTTTAAGGGAGGAAATATAAAATGCCTAAAGCAAAATCAGAAAAAATAATGTTCTATGGTACAGGAAGAAGAAAAAAATCAATTGCTAGAGTTAGATTAGTTGAAGGTTCTGGAGTTATAACAATTAATGGAAGAAATATAGATGAATATTTCGGAGCAGAAACTTTAAAAGTTATTGTTAAACAACCATTAACAGCAACTAACACATTAGATAAATATGATGTTATTTGTAAAGTAATTGGTGGTGGATTTACAGGTCAAGCAGGAGCTATCCGTCATGGTATTTCAAGAGCTTTATTAGAAGCTAATGAAGAATACAGACCAGCTCTAAAATCTAATGGATTCCTAACAAGAGATCCAAGAATGAAAGAAAGAAAAAAATACGGTCTTAAAAAAGCTAGAAAAGCACCTCAATTCTCAAAGAGATAAAGTACAAAAAAGAAGCATTTTACTATGCTTCTTTTTATTTGTTTTTAAATTTCTTTTTGTTTCACTTTAGTTTTATCTATTTTAGTAGTAGAAATCCCATTTTCAGGTCTATCTGTAAAAACTACATCTATTCCCATTTTATTTAATTCTCCTTCAAATTTTTTCCAATTAGGATCACCTTTCCAGTCACTTCCAACAAATATTGCATCAAATGATTTTCCACATAAGTCTCTTACAGTTGATATTGCCTTTAACTTATCATATTCATCTGTTATTATTGCCATATCAACATATTTTATATGTGATAAAATTAATCTTCTTGTTTCCTCATCCACTGTTACATTTTTATGCTTATACTCTCGTATTAATCTATCTGAGTTTGCTGCAACAATTACAGTTTGACATTGGCTACTCATATCTCTCAAATGTTCTATATGTCCCTTATGTAAGTTACTAAATGCACCAGATGCATATCCTATCTTATATTTTTTCTCTACAGCTTGTGTTTCATTCTCTTTATCTACCATTTGTTCAAACAACTTAGCTTTTAATTTTTCTTCTATATCTTTTGTTTTTGTAGAATCAATTATAAATGCTCCATCAACAAAATCAATTGCTTCTAGCATTGCAACTCTATCTTCATCACTTACTAATCCGTGCAATTTTCTTGTATGTCCTACTTGCTTTAAAATATCATCTGAATACAATCCCACATAAAGTTCTGCATTGTTTTCTTTTGCATCTTTATACTCTTCCATTAATCTTGTAAAATTTTTCTTATCAAAATAATCAAATATTCCTCTTACTAAAAAAATCTTTTTTGATCCAATATTTATCAAATTTCCTCTATGACTCATTTAACAATCCCCTTTTATAATTTAATTTTACTAATCTAATCTTTTTAATTTTCTTATTTTATCCCACTTCTCAGTATATTCAGTATCTAAAATTTCTTTTTTTATTTTTTCTAATAAATTATCTGAAGATAGCTCTATTGTTTTTTCTGCTAATTCTTTATTTAAAATTTTGGTATCTCCATCTTTAAAAAATACTTTATCCTTTATTTTTTCTAATATTTTTACATTATACTTTTCTATTAATATACTATTTAAAATATCATAATCATTATATATATCTTTTGATGTAATTTCTAACAATTTATTATAAAACAGATAATCTGTTACTAAATGTAAAAAATATCCTTTATCATAATCAGATTCAACACTATTAGACATAAGATATTTTCTTAATTCTACTTCTGCACTGCTTTGACCATAATGTGTCTCTTTCTTTCCCTCTTTTGTTGTTAAATCTGGAGCTATACTTCCTTCCAAAAAGTCATTTTTATTTTTTATATCTTTAGGATACTTTCTTATATATTCATTAGCCGTCGCTAAATGTATTATAAATCCTGGCATAATCTCTCCTTTCCTATTTATAAGTATTAATATACGCATAATTATATCACATTTTATGTTAATCTGCAATGATATTGTTCATAAATTTTTAAATAATAAAACCAACTAAAAAAAAGCCTCTCTGTTATTTCTCTAAAAAAACAAAAGATAACTATCATTTTTACTAAATAATAATTATCTTTTTCCATAACTATATATTTTTACTCTACTATTTCAAGAGTATCATTTTTCTCTAATCCCTCTAAATTATAATAAGTATTAGGAATATTTCCAACAATTACTGCTTCTGCAAGCAAAACTTGATTTTTTATTTCTTCTTCAACACTATTAAACGGTGTTAATATTACTACTTTACATGTTACATTTAAGTAGATTCTATGTAATGTTTGATTTATTCCAGCAGAAGTAAATTCTGATTTTAAATCTGTTTCTACATTTCCATTTGTAACAATTTTAAATTTAACTTTTGGTCCTCTTCCTGATAGTAACTTACTTCCTGTTAAAGTTCCTAACCTAACAAAAACATCTCCATTTTGTGTCTTATCAAATTCATCTTGAATTTTTATTGCTATATCTGATGTAATTTCATTTACAGGTATTATATTTGACTTTATTACTTTTATATTTCCACTCTCATCCTTTTCTATACTACACAAATCTTGATATTTATAATTTGCCATAACAGCAGTAGCTTGCTCATTAGATACTTTAGTTGCAATACTTTTAGCATAATACACGCACTGTTTATTTATAACTGGCTCAATACTTCTAATTATCCCAGATGCCACCAAAAATGCTATTAAAAATATAACTATTACTGTTAACATTTTTTTATTTCTAGAATTATTTTTTTTATATTCATTATTATACTTTATTTTTGGCAATCTTATCCTTTTTCTAGAATAAATCTTATCCATTTATCTTTCCTCAAATTAAACTGATGCATTAACTTTATTTGCTACATATCTCGGAATAAATAATTGTTGACCAACATATATTTTATTTTCATCCTCTATTTCATTAATTTTAACAATATTTTCAACAGTACTTCTAAATTTTTTTGCTATTTTCCATAAAGTATCACCTGGTTTAACAAAATAAATTATTATACTATAATTATCTATTTCTCTATTTTCTTCAACATTCAAATCTGTTATTACATTCATTTCTGTATTTTTAAATATATCTACTAACAAATTCAAATCTATTTTCATTTCAGCACTTTCATCAGGCATTATAATAACATCTTTACTACTAACTTCAACTTGAACTTGAACTTTAGTATTTTGATTTATTCCCTCACAATTCATATTATGATTAAATGGTATAACTATTTTTTTAGTATTTATACTATTTTCTTGTGTATTCGAATAAATAAATCTTACATTAATCTCACCTTCAAATATAATTCTATCACTTAAAATATTTTGTTTTTTTATTTCTACATTTACATCAACATCATATATCTTTTCATTTCTAATTTCTGGTATTACTTGCTTTTCTCTAATATTACAAATATCTTTTATAACCTTTTTTTCTTGCATTGTATTTACTTTTTTACAATTTGCATTTAAACTCATACTTGGACTATATAAATCCTGTATAAGTTCGAGTGATTTATTTTGATATACAAACAAATTAAACTCTATCTCTGCTTCTACATATATTGAATGCTCTTCAACATTATTTGGTTTTATAACTAAATTTTTCAACTCATTTTTTATATTACAAATATTTTCATCTGTAACATTAGCTATATCAACAAATCCCATAACAGGAATTTTACTCTCCACTGTATTAATTCTATTATCTTCAGTTAAATACATAATTTTTATTATTACATCTGCTTTTGCTAATACTTTATTATAACTAATTTTACTTTCTACGTTTACAATGTCTACACTTGTTTTCATTATTTCTGCTAAATTATCAATTCCATCAATTACAACAGTATCCTTGGCCAAAACTTTTGTAATACCGACTTCCAACTAAAGAATTAATATTAAAATTTTTATTTAATATTTGAATATCTTCTACTTTTGAAATAGCCTCTATAAATTCCACTTCTTCATTCGAAGAAACTTTTATATTTACATCTAATAAACTTTTAAAACTTACCTTTCTACCATTTAAAATTTTACATTCAATTTCTTTTAATACAAATTTACATTCTAATAACATTTCTGATTTTGCCTCTTTTATTTCAATAACCTTTGTAAAATCAATAGTAGACGTCAATCCTCTTACATTTCCTTCTTCATTATCGGCTAAATACATCATATTCACATTAATACAACCATCTATTCTTACTTTTCCATCAAGAACTTCCTTTTTATAGATACAAACATTTCCACTAGTATTTATTACTTTTAAAATATCAGGTTTTATATCTGGAATAATCGCATCTCCTTCAACTTCAAAAGATTCATTTTTTGTTCCTATAATCTGATTAATGCATAACTTATCTTTTTTAGTTTCTATATTCATATTTACTCTCCCTTCTTATTTTGTTATTTAATTATATTAATCAGACAAAAAAAAATTCCTATAAAATAGGAATTTTTGTTTTTTTATATTATTATAAATTTTTTACTTTTTTTAATTCTTCAACTTGTGGTGGTATCAATGGTGTTGCTACATTTCCATCAATAACATCTATTTCTACAGTTCTTGTTAGTACATCTGTATAACTATAAGTTACATTTCTATTATTTTCATTATACTTAATTACAAAAAGATTTGGATATGCTTTTTCTATTGTAGCTTCTTTTTCAAACGATTTACTCCTTCCTAGAGAACCTCTAACAACTATTTTTTGTCCTATCATTTCCCCTATATCTGTCTTTAGATCTGTAATATCCTTTTTGCAAATCATTTAATCACCTACTTCTTCAAGATATTTAAATTATATCATTTGCTATATTTTTTGTCAAAAAGTATAATTTATTGTCGTTTTCTGAACTCCTTTATTTTCAAGGTTTTAAAGTTATTGTTTGTGTTTTATTACATTTGCATTACATTTTTGTTACAATCTTCTTTTTACCCATTGCACCAATTCCATTAACCCCTTTTATTCCATCTCTTAAATTTCTTTCTATATCACTTATTGTTACATATTTACTCTCATCAGTTGTTGCTATTTTTTCAGCAACAATAAGAGGATCCATAAAGTCTATTAAAATCCTACCAGGTGATGATGCAAAATTAGCTCCTGCTCCTATAATTGCTTCATAATAACTCTGGCATGCCCCAGCAAAAATAACTAAATCTCTACCTTTATTATCCCATCTTCTAGCTTCCATAACAGAATTAATAAAATATCTAGAATTTCTATAATTATATATATCATTATATTTAGTTTCTCCCCTTAACATACCATCATGACCTGTTATTACTAAAATATCTGGTCTATACCTTTCCAATAAGCTTTTTACAAATCTTACTTGTTCATTTTCTTTAATATTTTTAACAATAGCTTCTAATCCCAAACTTCTATAACATCTTAATGATTTTTCACTATATTTTTTATCTCCATCTAGATGTAATATCTTTCCTGCTAAAACATCTTTTCCTCTTTTATCTAATTCTATATATTTTAAACATTTTTTCAGTTCGTCTTCTATTCTATTTTCAAATAATTGTATTTTTTCTTTTACTATTCTCTTTTCTATTACCTCTAAGTCCTCTATATTACTATCAGCTTTAATTCTTATCGTCAATCCCTTTAATATTGCAATCTCATTTCTACTATTCGTTTTTATAATTCTATCTACAACAAATAAAATATCTTTTCCATATGAAATTCGCCCAACAATATCTCCTTTTTTTATTTTTTTCAATTATACTCACCTCAATTTATTCTGGGTTATTATATAATATGTCGAATTTTGTAGATTTGTTATCAAACTTTATTAAAAAAAGAATTGTACTTTTATCATATCTGTGATATATTATGTATGGCTTATTTAAGCTTAAATGAATTTAATTATTTTGTAGACTATTTCCTTCTTAATTATTTAGGATCAATGTGTCAAAAATATTAAATATCAAAACTAAGAAGGAGGTATTTCTATAATGGCAGATAAAAATTTAGTTTGTAAAGATTGTGGTGCTGAATTTGTTTTCACAGAAGGTGAACAAGCATTTTACCAAGAAAAAGGATTCACAAATGAACCACAAAGATGTCCAGCTTGTAGAAAAGCTAGAAAAGAACAAAGAAGAAATAACAATTTCTAATAAAAAAGATACATCTCAAAAAAATTTTGAGATGTATCTTTTTTATTTATCCTTATGACTATATTTTAATTTTGTTGCCATTCCTCCCCTTATATGTCTTTCTGCTTTATTTTCATCTAATATTTCTCGTACCTCTGAAGCTAATACTGGATTGATATTACAAAGTCTTTCGCTTACATCTTTATGTACTGTACTTTTGCTTATTCCAAACTTAGCTGCCGTTCCTCTTACTGTATCTTTTGAATCTATAATATAATGTGCAAGTTTAACCGCACGTTCTTCTATTGAAATTCCTCTCATTTAAGAAAACCCCCATGCAAATACTTTTGTTTAATTGTATTCGCACAAAGGTTGTATTAGAACTCTTTATTTTTTTATCATTTATTCAACTTTATAAGTAATAGTTTTAGTTGTATTGTTTATTTACTATCTGTGATTATTTCAAATTTCATTTTCTTTTGCACTTAAATTTTTACTTACTAACCAAAAATAAAACACAATAAAAACGTCATATATATTGTGTTTTACTTTCATAGTTATTTCACCTATTATTTTACTAAAAATTTTTCCACTAATTTAAACTATTATAATATGCATTATATAATTTTGCATAATATCCATCTTTTTGTAATAATTCATTATGACTTCCTTGTTCTAAAATCTTTCCTTTATTTAGCACAATAATTTTATCAACATTCACAATTGTAGATAATCTATGTGCTATAAATATTGATGTTTTTTTAGCAGATATTTTATCTACAGATTTCTGAATCAATTCTTCAGTTGTAGTATCAATATTTGCAGTTGCTTCATCTAATATAAATATTAATGGATCTTGTGCAAATATTCTAGCAAAAGCAATAAGCTGTTTTTGACCTGCAGAATATGAATTTCCTCTTTCTGCTGCAATTTCATTTATTCCATTATTTTGTGAATTTATAAAATCAGTGGCTGATGCTAATTTTACCGCTTCTCCTATTTTCTCATCTGATGTATTTGAATATAATTTAATATTATCTTTTATGGATTTAGCAAATATAAAAGGATCCTGTAAGATTGTTCCTATACTTTTTCTAAGAGATTTTAAATTTATATCATTTATATTAATATCATCTAATAAAATTTCTCCTTTTTGAATTGTGTAAAATCTATTAATTAAATTTGTAATTGTAGTTTTACCAGATCCAGTTTTTCCTACTAAAGCAATACTTTCTCCTGGATTAATTGTAAAACTTACATCTTTCAAAATCCAATTTTCTGCTTCATATGCAAACCATACATTTCTAAATTCAATCTTACCTCTTACTTTTTCTAACTTAATTCCGGAATCGTAATCTTCTAAATACTCATCATGTTCTAAAATCTCATATATTTTATCTATAGAACTAGTTGCATCTTGTACAACTTCGACATTCTCAATTATCCTATCTATTGGCTCAAATATTTTTCTTAAATACGTTATAAATAAATATACTATTCCTACATCTAAGTTAATTCCCAGCCACTTATTAGCGCAAAATAGAACTATTAATGAGATTCCTATATTTTCAATTAAATTCATCATACCTGGTAATATTCCGTAAAGAATTCCTATATTTTTTAAAGATTCTCTATGATTTTTAGTATTTTTTTCACATTCTTCTTGTTTTTCTTTCTGCCTATTGAATATCTTTATTAACTTTATACCATATATAGATTCTGCTAAAAATGTATTTAGTACTGTTCTAAATTCTTTTGACCTACTAAATATCTTCCTCAGCATTTTTGAAATAGTTATTGTTACAATTAATAATAATGGAATTATTAAAATATTTATTGTTGCCAATTGAAAACTTATATATACCATCATCACAAGTAGTCCAATTATAATTATCAAATCTTTCGGAAAAGTTGTTATTACCTCACTAAATAGAGCATAAACATCTTCAGTATCACTTGTTACTCTTACATATAATTTTCCCGATGGTGTTTTATCATGAAATGATACATTTGCTTTTTCAATATATTTATATAATTGATTACGTAAATTATACATTACTTTTTCGCCCATATTATTGGTAGTGATTCTATTTATATAATCAACTATGTTTCCTATAATTACTATTATTATATAAAAAGCTACAATTGCAGCAATACTTATACCATTATATACATACAATTTATCTGGTAGATATTTATCCATAACTTGTTCTAATAAAAATGGTTTAACCAGCTCACAAACATCAATAAATAAAGCCATTAAAGTTACAATTATTATAGTTTTTTTGTATGGCTTAACCATTATTTTAAATCTTTTTAATGTTTTTTCCTTCATATATCCTCCTTTCAATATTTATATTTAAATTTTTTATTCTGTCATTGCTAATTCGTTGATTATTTGTACTTTATTTTTTTGCCCCGTCCCCAAGCTTTAGTCTAGTAATGTTGATTGTGCTTTGTGAGCTTGGTTTTGATAAAATTCTTGATATTTTCCATTTGTTTTTAATAGTGTTTGATGTGTTCCTTGTTCTACTATTTCTCCTTGTTCTAATACAATTATTTTGTCACAATCTTTTATATCTGATATTCTGTTTGATACTATTATACATGTTTTATTTTTAGTTAACTCTTTTATGTTATTTAATACATGTTGTTCTGTTCTATTGTCTAAAGCTGAAAATGTATCATCAAATATTATTATGTTACTGTTGTTTAAAAAGGCTCTTGATATTACTACTCTTTGCTTTTGTCCTCCAGATAAGTCTATTCCTTTTTCTCCTATTACTGTATTTATACCTTCTTCCATACTTGATATTTCATCATATATCATTGCTTGTTTTGTGCTTTCTTCAATATCTTCGTCTTTATACTCATCTTTAAATAAATTTATATTTTCTTTCAATGTGGCTGAAAATAAAAAATTATCTTGTGTTATATAACATATATTATCTCTTATGGTTTTTACCTTAATATCATTTATGTCTTTTCCATCTATAAATATTTTTCCTCTTTCTACATCATATAATTTTAATAAAAGATTCATTAGTGTAGTTTTTCCACTTCCTATAACACCAATAATCCCCAAACTTTCTCCCTTTTTTATGTTTATATTTATATTTTCTAATACAGTTTCTATATATCCGGGATAATTATATGTTAAATTTTTAATTTCAATATTTCCTTCTAATTTATCATTATTATTTTTTTCAAAATCTTCTATTTCCTCTTCTGGTAATTTAAACATTTTATCCAACCTATCAAAAGATACTTTAAATTTCTTAGCTCTTCCAAGTAGCCATGGAATCCATGTTACTGGAGCTTCTAATATTGCTAAATACCCATTAAATGCTATTAAATCACCTATCGATATTTCATTTTTCAAAACTAAGTTTGAACCATATAATAACGAAATTGCATATGCTATTCCAAATCCAAAACTTACACATACAAACAATAAATTTTGATTTATTGAAACACTTATATTATTCTTCTTTAATGTGGCATTTTTTTTCTCAAATTCTTCTATTTGTTTTTCTTCTCCACAAAAAGCTTTCATGGTTCGTACACTATCAGTACTTTCCTGTACATATTCAGACAAGTCTGTGAAACTTTTTTGTGCCAATTTGAAGCTTTTATCCATTCTATTTCTTATTAGAATTATTATTACTATTGTTGCAAACACTGGCATTAATGATATTACTGTCAACTTTATATTACATAAACTACTCATCATTGTAATTGCCACTGCAAAATTAGCAATTATTCTTGTTCCTGTTGATATAAATTTTGATGTTGTCATAGTTACTTTTCGCAGATCACTTACAAAATAAGACATTATCTCACCATTTTTTATTTCATTTAGTGACTCTACTTTTGCTTTAAGAAGTTTTGTAAATAATCTATCTCTAATATCTTTATCTATATAAATGTTGATTCTAAAGTCTAAATTTTTCCATGCTATTCTTGTAACTATAATTACCAAAGACACAAATAATAATTGGATTACAGACTTTATAATTTCTGTTTTGTTCATTTCTGCATTATATAGTAAATCGACCATTTTACCTATTAATTTTGATGGATATGCTATAAAAATCACACAAAAAACAATTAATATAATTTCTATTAAGATTTTCCATTTGTATTTTTTTAAACTTTTTATTAATTCCTGCTTCATTTTCTCCCTCCTTTTACAGCTATATTTTTATATAAAATCATAAAAAGACAGACTAATAAAAATCTGCCTTTTGCTTTTATGTTTATATAAAAATGATGCAATTTTTATTCGTACTATAATTAGGCTATAATACAAATAAATTTTACATTTGTTATAACCTTAGTATTTAATTTTTGTTTTTTCTCCCAAAAAATTTCATCATTTTTATCACTTCTTTCTTTAAAAATATAATTATATGTTAACAAATTTGTATTTTTTTGTCAAGTAGCATATTTCTAATACACTAAAATAAAAATATATTATTTCAATTTAATTAACAAATAAGCACTTTCAATTAAGTTACAAATTTCAGTTATAAACAAAATTATTCCTGAAATAACAGTTATTGTCATAACTGTACTAAATGGATTTAAAATAATTAAAACACCTAATATTATTGATATTATAGAAGATAATAATACAACTATCCATTTACTATCTATTCCTCTTAAGTTAAATGCTAATTGAAATTTTGTTACTCCTGCAATAATTATCCATATTCCTATTATTACTGGAAAAATATTTATAATGTTAGCTTTAAATAAAAATAATAATCCACTTGTCATTATCTCTAATATTCCGAAAAACAATTCATTACTAAAAGCCTTCATTTCTTTATCTGTTATAATATAAGAAATGCTATGAAGTATTCCATCTAATAAAGCTGCAATACCTAATAAAACAACTATTGAATTTAGTATAGTTTCTGGCATTAAAATTAAAAGAATTGATACAATTAACATCAATATTGATGTTATAATAGAACTTTTTTCATATCTTTTTACATATTCTAATAACATACCTATATCACCTCCTATAACTAATATATTTAACATATTACTTTTTATTTTGCAATTCCATTTTTATAAAATAATTTTTTAAAATTATTTTACAGTTAATTTCTAAAAAAGCCGTAACAAGCTCGTTTTCTTTACTTTTTTCTTATTTTATGGTATAATATTCTTATGTAAATCCCTCAAATTTTATTAAAAAGGAGAAATCTTATGAAAGACAACATCTTACAGTTCCTCTACCAAGGAAAAACTGTTACCCAAATCATCCGACTCTTCACCTCAAGCCTTCGGCTTGCACCGGCTGACTTTGGTAACTTAACTGAAGCCAACTTGATGGACCACTATCAAAATATTGTTGAAAACACAGCATTTTGCAATGAGGTTCAAAAACTTATTACGTCCATATACTATGAGCTTGCAAAAAATTATAAGCTTAAAATCTCTGGTCGTAAAAAGTCGCTGGTTTCTGCAGCCAACAAAGCTGCATTACAAGTTTATAGACAGAGAACCATCTCTGACTATGCAGCAAAACTGAATGACTCACTGGCTACACGCCTTGTCACATCCGCTCAAACTCCAGCAGTCGCTACACAGTATTGCTATGAAATTGTGAATTTTGTCATAGAATTTTGTGCTAAATTTGGTTTCCAACCTGATGAAGCTGAAGTTTTATTTGACACAGACGAGAACTTGTCCTTATTACAGGCTCAAAAGATTCTTAATCCTGATTACATTCCCTTGGTAAAGGACTATATTGCACATCCCAAGAGTAATGGATACCAGTCAGCCCATATTATATTCCGTAATAGCGCTGGAAATGAATTTGAATTTCAAGTTCGTTCAACCTATATGGATGCAACGGCTGAGCATGGAACTGCACTGCACTCACAGCATAAAAACTCAAAATATACCGAGCGCGATGCATATGTTCCAATCAAAGCAGAAAACGTAGACATATCCAAAATCATTTGCGAGGATTTCATCCTTGTAGACGGCACAAGGTTCCACGATTTTGCTGGAATCTTAATTCCAAGAACGTTCCTTGAGTTGTCAAACTTCTAAGAACTTTTTGGTACTCCTTAACAATAAAAACCAACCTTATAATGAGTTATTCATAAAAGGTTGGTCTTTTTTATTTTCTATACTAATTAAATTTCATTTCCATAATACGCATCAATCATTATTTGCTTTAATTCGCTAACTAATGGTAATCTTGGGTTTGCTGTTGTACATTGATCTTCAAAAGCTCTATCTGCAAGCATATCTACTTTAGATAAAAATTCTTCTTCATTAACACCTGCTTCTTTAAAAGACTTTTCTATTCCTAAATCTGAATTCAATTTTTTAATTTCTGAAATTAAAGAATTAACTCCTTCTTCATTTGTATAAGCTGGGAATCCCATTCTTCTTGAAATATCTGCATATTTTTGATCTGCAATAAAATACTCATACTTAGGAAATGATACAAATTTTGTAGGTTTTGATGAATTATATCTTATAACATATGGTAATAAAATGGCATTAATTCTTCCATGTGCCAAATGAAATTCAGCTCCCATTTTATGTGCTATTGAATGGTTTATTCCTAAGAAAGCATTTGTAAATGCCATCCCTGCAATAGTACTTGCATTATGCATTTTTTCTCTAGCCACCTTATTATTTCCATTATTGTATGCTTCTCTTAAATTTTTAAAAACAAGTTCTGCAGCTTTTTCTGCTAATCCATCTGTATAATCAGATGCCATATTAGAAACATATGACTCAATTGCATGTGTCAAAACATCCATCCCTGTATCTGCTGTTATCTTTTTAGGCAATGACATTACTAAATCAGGATCTACAATTGCAACATCTGGTGTTAATTCATAATCGGCTAGTGGATATTTTTTATTATTTTGTTTATCTGTAATTACTGCAAAAGACGTTACTTCAGACCCAGTTCCTGATGTGGTTGGTATTGCTACCATTTTTGCTTTTTCACCAAGTTTTGGAAACTTATAAGTACGTTTTCTAATATCCATAAATTTAAGCTTCATTCCATCTGCATCAGCATCTGGATGCTCATAAAATAACCACATTCCCTTTGCAGCATCTATTGGACTACCTCCACCTACTGCAATAACAACATCTGGTTTAAATTCATTCATCATTTTGACACCTTTATTTATTGTATCAAAAGATGGATCAGATTCAACCTCTGAAAAAATTTCTGAATGAACATATTCTTGTCTTTTTCTTAAATGATATAAAATTTTATCTATATATCCTAGTTTAACCATTGATTGATCTGTTACTATAAAAGCCCTTGTTATATTTGGCATTTTTTCTAAATATTGAATAGAACCTGCTTCAAAATATATTTTATCTGGAATTTTAAACCATTGCATATTTACTCTCCTTTTCGCTACCTTTTTCACATTAATTAAATTAACTGATGATACATTAGCTGTAGTTGAATTTCCTCCAAAAGTTCCACATCCTAGTGTAAGTGATGGCATATTTGTATTATAAATATCTCCTATTGCTCCATGTGTTGATGGTGAATTTACTATAATTCTTCCTGCTTTTACTACTTCCGAAAATTTCAAAATAGTTTCTTCATCTTCTGAATGAATAACTGCTGAATGTCCTAATCCTCCAAATTCAATTAATTTTTCTGCAAGTTCAATACCTTCATCTCTTCCATTTACTATATAATATGCTAAAACAGGGCTTAATTTTTCTTTTGAAAATGGATAACTAACCCCTACACCGTTTTCTTTTAAAACTAGCACTTTTGTTTCTATTGGTATTTCTATTCCTGCTCTTTTTGCAATATTATATGGACTTTTCCCTACAATATCTGCATTTAATGCACACCCTTTTTCTTCTATAAACATGCTGCCTTTTAACTTTTCTGTTTCATCTGCAGTTAAAAAATAACATCCAGCTTCTCTCATTAATCTCTCAAATTCATCTTTAATTTCTCTATCTACTATTACAGACTGTTCTGATGCACAAATCATTCCATTATCAAAAGATTTTGAAAGTACCAAATCATTAACAGATGTTTTTAATTTGGCTGTTTTATCTATATAACAAGGAACATTTCCGTGGTCCTACCCCTAAAGCTGGTTTTCCACATGAATATGCAGCCTTTACCATTCCAGTTCCACCAGTTGCTAGTATCAAATTAACATCTGGATGGTTCATTAAAAAGTTGGTTGCTGTAATAGATGGTTCTTCTATCCATAAAATACAATTTTCTGGAGCTCCAGCTTTTATTGCAGCATCTCTTACAATTTTTGCCGCTTCTACACTACATTTTTGTGCTGATGGATGAAAACCAAATATAATTACATTTCTTGTTTTTGCTGCAATAATAGATTTAAACATAGTTGTTGAAGTTGGGTTTGTAACAGGTGTTACTCCTGCTATAATTCCTACAGGTTCTGCAATCTCTACATATCCTTCCTCTTCATTTTCAGAAATAACGCCTACTGTCTTATCATATTTTATACTATGATAAATATATTCTGTTGCAAACATATTTTTTATTATTTTATCTTCATAAATTCCACGTCCAGTTTCTTCTACTGCCATTTTAGCAAGCTCCATATGATGCTCAAGCCCTGCCATTGCCATTGCTTTTATAATACTATTTACTTGCTCTTGGCTTAATTTTAAATATTCATTAGATGCAACTTTTGCTTTTTCTACCAAGTTATCTATCATTAACTTTATTCTATTTTTCTCTTCTTGACTAATTTCTATTGCCATAAAAACCTCCTTTTTATTTTGCTTTAATTTTATCTATTAATTAGTATTTTTGTCAATAGAATTACATTGACATATATTGATATTTTTTTCATAAAAGTACTTTTCCAAATGTAATTTACTTAATTACATAGCAAAAAAAAAGACGGCCAGGATTTCTATCCCAGCCACCTTATTACTTTGCTGCTACAGCAACAAATACGCAGATTAGAGTAAATATGCAACAAGCTTTGATAACCATTGCCGCAATCCACTGCTTTTTCGAAACGAAGTAATACTTCATTTTCTTTTCTCCTTTCAACTTTATTTCTTAAAATTTTATTGTTGAACATTTATTATACCACAAATATATGATAATTTCAATAAATTTATGTATATTATCTTTATTTTTTCCCTATATTGTAGTATAATTATGGCAATTTATGATACATACAATTTAGAATTCGAAAGGAAGATGAATAAATGGAATATAATTTTCAAAAAATCGAAAAAAAATGGCAAGACAAATGGGAAAAAGAAGGAACTTTTAATGCTAAAAACGATTATACTATGAAAAAATGGTATGGATTAATTGAATTTCCTTATCCATCAGGACAAGGTTTACATGTGGGTCATCCACGTAGTTATACTGCTTTAGATATAATTGCAAGAAAAAGAAGATTACAAGGTTATAATGTCTTATACCCTATTGGGTTTGATGCATTTGGTTTGCCTGCTGAAAATTATGCAATAAAAACAAATGTACATCCCAAAATAACAACAGCTAAAAATATAGAGCATTTTACATCACAATTAAAATCACTTGGCTTTTCTTTTGATTGGTCAAGAACAATTAATACAACTGATCCAAATTATTATAAATGGACACAATGGATTTTTATCCAATTATATAAAAAGGGATTAGCATATAAAGCAACAATGCCAATAAATTTTTGCACAGGTTGTAAAGTTGGTTTGGCAAATGAAGAAGTTGTAAATGGTGTTTGTGAGAGATGTGGAAGCCCTGTTGTTCAAAAAGAAAAATCTGAATGGATGCTTAAAATCACTGATTATGCGCAAAGATTAATTGATGACTTAGACGATGTTGATTTCTTAGATAAAATAAAAACTCAGCAAAGAAATTGGATC
>HF999505.1:0-31045 GCA_000434015.1 Clostridium sp. CAG:571 | reverse complement strand
GAAGGAGCAGAAGTTAAATTTAAAATAGCTAACTCTAATGAAGAACTTACTGTTTACACAACAAGACCTGATACTCTATTTGGCGCAACATATATGGTTATTGCTCCAGAACATCATTTAATACAAAAATTACAAGATAAAATTTCTAATTTAAATGATATTGAAGATTATAAGAAAAAGGCTTCTTTAAAATCCGATTTTGAACGTTCTGAAATAAATAAAGATAAAACAGGTGTTGAAATAAAGGGAATTAAAGCAATAAATCCTTTAACTAATAAAGAAATTCCTATCTGGATATCTGATTATGTTTTATCAAGTTATGGAACTGGTGCCATAATGGCTGTTCCAGCACATGATACTAGGGATTTTGAATTTGCTAAAAAATTCAACTTGCCTATCGTTCAAGTTGTAAAATCAACTGATGATGTAAAAGTAGATTTAACTAAAGAAGCATTTACAGATGTAGCAAATGGTATTCTTATGAATTCAGGATTTTTAGATGGCTTATCTGTTAAAGATGCAAAAAAGAAAGTTATTAACTACCTTGAAGAAAATAAAATTGGAACAAAAAAAGTAAACTACAAACTTCGTGATTGGGTATTTTCTCGTCAAAGATATTGGGGTGAACCAATCCCAATGATTCATTGCGATTGCTGTGGATGGCAACCAATAGATGAAAAAGATTTACCTCTTACTCTCCCAGAAATAGATGACTTTAAACCTGGCGAAAATGGTGAATCTCCACTTGCAAAACTTGATAGCTGGATTAATGTTCCTTGTCCAAAATGTGGAAAACCTGCAAAACGCGAAACAGATACGATGCCTCAGTGGGCTGGTTCTTCTTGGTATTTCCTAAGATATATGGATCCACATAACAGTAAGGAATTAGCATCCAAAGAAGCTCTAAATTATTGGGGTCAAGTAGATTGGTATAATGGTGGAATGGAACATACAACCCTTCACTTATTATATTCAAGATTTTGGCATAAATTTTTATATGATATTGGTGTTGTTCCTTATAAAGAGCCATATGCAAAAAGAACTTCACATGGTATGATTTTAGGAACAAATGGAGAAAAAATGTCTAAATCTAAAGGAAATGTTATAAATCCAGATGATATTGTAAACGAGTTTGGCGCAGATACATTTAGAGTATATGAAATGTTTATGGGTCCATTTGATCAAACAGCTGCTTGGTCTATGGATAGTATTCGTGGATGTGGAAAATTCTTAGAAAGAGTTTGGAACATGCAAGGATTTTTAGTAGATGGAGATTCTTTTACTAAAGAAACTGAAAAAATGATGAATAAAGCTATTAAAAAAGTTTCTAGTGATATTGAAGAAATGAAATTTAATACTTGCATTTCTACTTTTATGACAATGATCAATGAATTCTACAAATTAAAGAGAATTAATAAAACAGAATTCAAAACATTTTTAACTTTACTAAATCCATTTGCTCCACACATCACAGAAGAATTAAATAAACTTATCGGATTCGAAGAAGATATTTCAACATACTCTTGGCCAGAATTTGATGAGTCAAAAACTATTGATAATGAAATTAATTTACCTGTTCAAATTAATGGTAAATTAAGAGCTAATATTACTATTTCTTTAAATGAAGATGAAAATCTTGTTAAAGAAAAAGTTTATAAAGCTGTTGAAAGTAAACTTACTGATAAAACTATAATTAAAGAAATTTATATAAAAAATAAAATTTATAATATAGTAGTTAAATAATAAATCATATACAATAATTGTTTTAACCATTACTAAACTATCTTTATAATCTAAAAAAGTAAGAAGCTAAGATTATCTTTTCCTAATAAGGGTAAAAAATATATCATTAGCTTCTTATTTTTCTCTGTTTTTACAAGATACATAAAAACCTGAAAATACGCAGTTTTTGATTGGATACTGGAAAACCAAAGTTATTTAGGGAATCCCTTAAATATTACATTTTCCAAAATGATTATTTGCAATGGCTCTTTTTCATATTTTGACAACAAAATTATGTTAAATCCGTCTAAAAGGAATCGATTTTCAGAAATTATTATCGTTTTTTGTAACCTCTTATATTGTCTAAAAAATCTTTTTAGCCGTTCGTATGTGAGCCCTAGTGGTTGCATAATGCAAAAATTCGCATAAATGTTTTTTATTTCATCATGACAAATCCACTCTTCTGGAAGACTTTTAATTTCTCCATAATACCTTCTCTTCTTTTTCTCTTCAACTTGCTTCTTAAATTTGATTAGAGCTTCTTTCGCCTCTTTGCTACTATCGGACTTCAAAGCTTTAAACTTCTCATACTCATCCATATACATGTTTTCCTTTTCCTCATTGCATTTACAACAAGTCGGTCTCATGTTATTTGGAATCGTGGGTCCTCCAAATGTTTGCGGAATCAAGTGATCTAAAGTAATTTTCGAAAAATAATTACTGTCTTTCTTAGACTTTTCTTTGTCTAATTTTCTATGACAATAAAAACATTCGTCTCTACCATAGAGCAGATAAGTTAATTCATACATTACAGTCTTAAAAGCTCCTGCCCGGTAAATGTACAAAATCCCATCTTTTACTTCTGCCATGCCATCACATAATATGCAGTTTTTTTCTGGTAGTTCAACTCTCATTTTAAGAAAACTCCTTTCTCATACATCGAAATTTTTCGTCCTATGAAACAAATAATCTACAAAATAGCTTTTGTAAACTATCTATCATCAATAATAACATTTTCTATTTTTTTCTACAATTATTTTTCAAATATTCTTCTAACTTTATAATATCTCTTTGATCTTTTGGTCTATTAACTTTCTTTTTAAATTTTAATATTCTTTCTAAAGTTTCTACTGGATAACCATCTTTAAAATCTCTCGTAAAATTTTTTTTGTTTTCTACCACTACTTCTACTAAATCATTTAATTTATAAAATCCACATGAATTTTTGTCTTCTTCTTTAATATTATATTTTTCTTTTAAAGAATTAAATAACTCTTCTGAAACACATAAATCTAAATCTCCTGCCAAGTCTCTTAACCCATATAATACTAAAACTCCACTTGATAATATATAATATTCATCTTTGGGTAAATTCAAATTTTCTATCAATTTTATTAATTCTTCTTTATTCATATACTTTTCATCTCCATTTTATTTAAATATTTTTATGAACCTGTTGATTTATATTTTTTTACTCCCATTCTCCAAATTATATAACAAGGAATAACAAATAATACAGATACTACCGGACTAAATTCATATAATTTATTATTTACTTTTCCAATTACATATAATAAAGGGAAATAATTAACAAAAGCAATTGGTACTATATATGTCAAAAATATCCTCACATATTTATGATAAATACTTAATGGATATTGTGTTAAATCCCTAGCTCCATCTGTAAAAATATTCATTATTTCTAAACTCTGTGTTGTAAAAAATGTAATTCCACCTTTTGCTATAAATAAACAACCATATATTACAATTGTTCCACAAATCATAAAAAAAATGGTCACAATTTTATCAAATCTTAGCAAATCTACATTTGTACATAATAAAATAACAAATGCTATACTTGAAGCTATTGCCCTTCCTATTCTTTCAAATTCTATTTTACTTGCTAAAACCTGAAATATTAACCCCTCTGGTCTAGTTAATATTCTATCAAATTCTCCATTTGAAATCATATCTTCAAATTTATCAAACCCTCTAAAAAAGCATTCTGCTATAGAATACCCAACAAAAGATACCACAAAACAAATTAAAACATTATTAAATGTATAACCTTCTATATTACCAAATTTATTAAACAAAAAATAAATTGATAAAATAGAAAAAATCGATGAAAAGAACTGTCCGGCAATAGAAAAAGCAAAAGATTTTTTATACTCCATAAGTGATTTTAATTGAATCATAAAATATTTTAAATACAATTTAATCATCTATTACCCTCCTTGTATTTCTATTTTTTTTATCTTTTTCTCAAGCAATTCTTTTCCAATAACTGTAAGCAATATTATCCATATTATTTGAAAAATTATAGAAACAAGAATTTCTTTTTCATCTGTTATATAACCAATATATATATTAAAAGGTAAATTTTGCATATAGTAAAATGGTGTAAATTTTAAAAAGCTTACCAGTTTATCTGGCATAAAAGCAAGTGGTATTACAAGTCCACTAAGAAAATCTGCTATTAAATGAAAAACTGTTTTTATTCCTTTTGGCGATACAGCAAATATAACTGCTACATAAATAATCATGATATATGACATTACAAGTAAAGCAGACAAAATCAAACTAATTAGAAACAAAATTCCTGCTTTTATGCTAATAGGGAGAGAAAATCCATATTCTCCAAGTGGTAAAATAGCACAAATAATAACAATTGGAATTAATCTTAAACTTACTAAAGCAACCTTTCTTCCAAATGTTTTTGCATGCCATATCTTATATAATTTAACCGGTTTAATTAACTCCATAGAAATAGATCCGATCCTTTATTTGTTCCATTATGCTATTATCCATACTCCATAAATTTAATAACATATATAATCCCTGTTGGAGCCAAATATATGTAGACATTTGACTAATAGACATTGTTTGATTTGTAGAGTTGTTCAAAAAGACTGTATACAACATAATATACATCCCTCCCCAAACTAGTTGTGTTAACACTCCTGCTATAGCTGCAACTTTGTATTGTATTTCATTCAAAAATTTTATTTTAAAATAAGCAAAATATGTACTCATATTTTATAATCCTTATATAATCTCGCCACAATATTATCTATAGAAGTATTTTTAACTTCCATATCATTTATTTTTACTTTTTTTGAAATATTTACAATACTATCTGCTAAGCTAATTTTATTTTCATCAATCTCAAGCCTTGCTAAATTGCCATCTTTTTCTAAAATTTTTACTCCATCATCTAAATTACCTATATTTCCTGAATACTTTAATTTTATTTCTTTATTACTATACTGTTTTATAAGACCTTCTAAGTTTCCATCTACTAAAACTTTCCCCTTACCTATTAAAATTATCCTTTTAGTTAACGCTTCTATATCACCAGTATCATGTGTTGTAAGAATAATTGTTGTATTTTTCTCTCTATTTATTTTTTTTATAAAATCTCTTACTGCTATTTTCGAAACACTATCTAACCCGTATAGTTGGTTCATCCAAAAACACAATTTTAGGATCATGTAAGAAACTTGCTGCTATTTCACATCTCATTCTCTGTCCCAAACTCAACTGTCTTGTGGGTATTTTTATAATTTCTCTAATATTTAACATCTCTATTAACATTTCTTTTTGTTTTTTATATACAGAATCAGGAATTCTATATATAGATTTTATAAGTTCAAATGAGTCGTCTACTGGAACATCCCACCAAAGACCTGATCTATTTCCAAAAACTACTCCTATATTTTTTACATATTTCTTTCGCTCTTTATATGGTACCATTCCATTGATAGTGCACTCTCCACTATCTGGTGTTAATATTCCACACATAATTTTTATAGTAGTTGATTTGCCAGCACCATTTGGTCCTATATACCCTACAATTTCTCCTTCATCAATTTTAAATGAAATTCCACTTAAAGCTTTTACTTCCTCATATTTACCTTTTGTGAAACTTTTTAAAGCATTTTTTATCCCTGCTTCTCTTTTTTTTACTTTATATGTTTTCTCAATATTTTTTAGCTCTATCATTTTTTATATCCTCCTCTTATTACTAGACAATGTTTTTATTTTACTTTTATCATCCGCTTTACATTATTTAGTAATCCAATAAAATATAAAAACAGCTTTTTTTATAAAATTTCTCACTATTATTTTTATAGTTTTTTATATTGGATAAAATAAAAGATATTTCTACAAATATATTTTTATGTGCTTTTTTTCCTCCTTTCTAAAAGTATTAACCAACCTCCGTTAGCTTTAAATGCTAATTTGCCTTTAACATTTACTTTT
The DNA here is from genome assembly GCA_000434015.1 of Clostridium sp. CAG:571. Lineage (GTDB taxonomy): Bacteria > Bacillota > Clostridia > TANB77 > CAG-508 > CAG-492. Next base: position 25,057 of record HF999505.1, on the reverse strand, counting down.
TTTAAACGCACAAAAATACCAAATCCACAATTATACTTTTTTGTGTATTTGGTATTTATATGATTTTATTGTTAATTAATTTTTTAGTTAGTCTTCTTAATATTTGCAGTTTAATATATTAATCATATAAATACTGAAAATATAGAGTTTGACTACTGTGTTCGGAATGTTAACAGGTATCCCTCTAAATTATATTTTGCATTATATATTGTTTTAATATAAAAGTCAATAAAATATTGCTTAAGAAAAAAAGTTATATTATAATATATATTAGAATTTACTAAGGAGAAAAATCTTATTATGGAGATAGAAGAAGAATTAAAATCAAATGGAATAGAAGTTATAGAAAAACTCGATGATGAAACAATAAAATCAATCGCTGAATTTGTTTCTTCTGGCATTTGCAATACTTTTCCCAAATTACATTTTAATTATCATGATTTATTTGATGAAATTTGTAACTTACCTATGTTTATTGCTAACATCCCAATTGGACTTGCAGAAGCCAGTTATTTTTATAAAAATTCATCTATTTATTTTAGAGACGGAATGGGATTATCAGACCTAAAGAAATTTGCTATCCACGAAATTATACATCATATTCAAGAAATAAAAGATGATGATGGCACATTACTTAGACTTGGATTGCTAGAACTTCATAAATCCAAACCCTATGGAGTAGGCTTAAATGAAGCTGCTGTTCAAATAATTAGTTCATATATCTTATCTGAGCCACTTGAATCTGTAAAATATTACGGAATTGAATTTTCAACAATTAGTCCAAATTATTATCCTCTAATATGTAACTTAATGAGCCAAATTTGTTATTTAGTTGGCGAAGATTTACTATATGATAGTACCTTTTATAGTAATGATAATTTTAAAAACCGTTTAATTTCATTAACAAATAAAAAGACCTTTGATAAAATTGAATCTAACTTTGATAAACTTTTAGCATTTGAAGAACAAATTGCTATTTTAAATAATAATCTAACTGATGAGAATTGTCCGAGTAATAAAGTTAAAAAATACACAAAACTAATTATTAAATATAAGCAAAAAATAAAAAATACATTTTTAGAAACGCAAAATTATATATTTACTTCTTATTTCAATAATGAGTTTAAAAAATTAAACTCTGAACATGATATTGAAGTTTTTAAAAATAATTTATTAATATATAAAGATTTAATAGGCTCTTGTGAAGATTATTTTACTTTTACAAATTATCACCATAATATGATTGATAAAATAAATACTGATTATAATCTAATTATAACCAAATCTTTAATACAACATAAGCCTAATAAACTTCTTGAATTTTTTAAAAACTTTTTTAAATATGATAAAAATTTATAAATAATAAAATAAATATTCTTTATGATTTTTTATATAACCTTTTTCCAAAAAAAACAAAAAATTTTACTCTTATAAAATTTTTTATTTTAAACTTTCTACTAAAAAATGTTTGAAACTTAACATTTTTCAAGTTTCAAACATTTTTTAGTTTTTCAAATATTTAATTATACTTTCTGCTGCATCTCTTCCAGATTTCGCTGCAAATGCTACTGTTCCTTTTTGACCAATTATATCTCCACCTGCAAAAATTTTTTCATTTGAAGTTCTATATTCTTCATCAACTTTTATATAGCCCTTTTTCGTTCTTTCTAACCCAAACTTTTTCATAACTTCTTCTTCTGGTGCAGATCCTATAGCCATTACTACATAGTCCATATCTAATAAATAATTACTATTTTCAATATTTACTGGAAAATTTCTTTCTTCACCATCTTTTTTCACAAGTTCTGTTTTTATACATTCTATCTTTTCTACTTTATCTTTTCCTAAAATTTTTACAACGTTATTCTGAAATAAGAATTCTATTCCTTCATCTTTAGCATCTTTAATTTCTTTTATTTCTGCTGGCATTTGAGCTTCTTGTCTTCTATAAATAACACTTACATTTTTGGCTCCCAATTTTTTTATTGTTCTTGCACAATCCATTGCAACATTTCCTCCACCAATTATTGCAACTTTTTTTCCAATATAATTAGGATGATTTTTCTTTTCAAGTAAAGTATTTCCGTCCATATACCCCATTTAACACTTCGCCTTCAATTCCCATTTTCCATGGAATATTAGCTCCTATAGCAATAAATACAGCATCATACTTTTCAGATATTTCTTTTAATGAAATATTTTTTCCTACTTCTTTATTATATTCCACTCCAATTCCTAAATTTAATATTTTTTGAATTGTACTATCTAATATATCTTCAGATAATCTAAAACTTGGAATTCCATGTCTTAATATTCCTCCTAAATCAGAATATTTTTCAAAAATTGTAACATCTGTACCTCTTCTCGCCAAAAAAGCTGCACAAGTTAGACCCGCAGGTCCGCTACCAATTATTGCAACTTTTTTTCCAGTACAATCTTTTTCCAATTCTTTCATATCAAATTTATTTTCCATTGCAAAATCCGCTAAATTATATTCAAGCTCACCTATGCTTACAGGTTTTGATTTTATTCCTCTTATACATTTTCCCATACATTGACTCATATGTGGGCATATTCTTCCACACACTGCTGGCATAACTGTAGTATTACTAAGAATTTTATATGCCTCTTCATAATTTTCTAATTTAATATTTTTAATAAAATTAGGAATATCATTATTAAGTGGACAACCTACTGTACATGGTTTTGTTTTGCAATTCAAACAATAATCCACTTTTTCTTTTACTGTTTTATTATTATACATATTCTTTCTCCATGTAAAAATTAAGATAAAACTTTAACTTTCATCATTTTATATTTTATTATTACCAAAATTAATTGTCAATATGTTTGACCACATATTCAAACTAAAAAAGACAGATAAATGTATAATAATTTTTACATTCAATTCCATCTTTTATTACTTTATGATTTTATTAAATCTTCTACAATTTTCACATCAGACTCATATGGCACTTCTTTATTTTTTATTCTTTGATAATTATCCGTCCCTTTTGATAATAATACTATAACATCACCTTTTTCAGATTTTTTTATAGCACTTATAATTGCCTTTTTTCTATTTATAATAATTTTATATTTGGTTTTATCATTAATGTATCTTCCTATTTCATTACAAATATCTCTAACTTTTTCAAATTGTGGATCATCTGTTGTTAAATATATATAATCAGAATTTTTTCCTACTATTTTCCCAAAATCTTCTCTTCTGTTAAATGCTTTTCCACCAACAGCTCCACCAACAGAAATAATTTTTCTATTTGGATAATCTAATTTTATTGATTCATATAATTTCTTAAAGCTAAGTGCATTGTGTGCATAATCTATAATTACAGTTCTTCCATTTTTTTCATAAACCATCATTCTTCCTGGTACTTTTATTTTCAACAAACCCTTCTGAATTGACTCATCATCAATATTTAACATCTTACTTACTGCAATTGCTGCTAATGCATTTTCAAGATTAAATCTTCCTTGCATTTTAATTTCAAATTTATTACTATATCCTATTTTATCATTTTTAACTAAAAATAAAAATCCATTTTCTTTTCTTTTTATATCTTGTATATAATAGTCTGCAGTGTCATCTGTACCAAATAATACTATATTTTTATCTTTAACACTATTTATAATTTCCTCAAAATGATCTGTATTTTTATTTATCAAAACATTTTTACAATTTTTTAAAAATTCTATTTTACAACTTAAATAGTTCTCAAAATTTGGATGTTCTGAACCACTGATATGATCTTTATCAATATTTAAAAATAATCCATATTCAAATTTTACCCCCTCTAGTCTAAATCTTTTGTAACTTTGAGAAGATACTTCTATTGTTGCATATTTGATATTTGATTGTACCATTTCATAAAAATATTTTTCTATGTCAATTGATTCTGGAGTAGTTATATGTGATTTTTCAGACCTCATCCCTGTATATAAGTCAATTGATGATATAAGTCCAACCTTTGATTTAACATATTCTTCTAAAATACTATGAATAATATATGTAACTGTTGTTTTTCCTTTTGTTCCCGTAACTCCAATTTTATTTAACTTTTTATCTGGATTATTATAAAATTCTATTGCAATTAATCCTATTGCTTTTAATATGTTTGAAACAACAAAATATGATACACCATCTATATTATACTTTTCTTCTGATACATATGCTATTGCTCCGTTTTTTAGTGCATCTAACAAATATTCTTTTTTAAAAAATTCTCCTTTACACAAAAACAAACTATTATCTTTTACATTTCTTGAATCACATGAAATATAATTTACATTTTTATTACTAATGTTAAAATCTATTAATAAATCATTTTTTATTAGTATGTCTTTTATCTTGTTTAGACTTAAATTTAATTCTTTATACTCCTTATTCTCCATTTTTTATCCCCTTTGCTTTTACAAAAATATATTACCACAACAAAAATTTATATACAATAACTTAATCATTATATTTTTACATTAGACTTTTTTTCATGTTAAAAAGTTCAAATTTTTTATGTTTTTACTTAAATTTTAGTGTTTTTATTATTTATTTATATATAAAAAATAGTGCATTAAAGCAATTGTAGTACTTGCTGTTATTATTTCATTTTTGTCTAACATTTCTTTTAATTTTTTCATACTAATTTCAATTACCTTTATATCTTCTGTTTCATCTAAATGTCTTTTTGTTTTTTGTAAATCTGATGCTAAAAAGATAGTTATTTTCTCATTTGTATATCCCACTGAAGGGTAATACTCTCTTAATTTTTCTATTTTTCTTGCATAATAACCTGTTTCTTCTTCTAGCTCTCTTCTTGCACCATCTTCTGCGCTTTCTTCCTTCTCTATTTGTCCGGGCAGGAAGACCTAATATCACTTGATTTATTGGTGTTCTTGGTTCTTGTATCATAATTACGTTTCCATTATCTTTAATAGCTAAAATAACTGCTGCATCTCCAGCAATAACATGTTCACGATAAATCTTTTGATTTCCATTTAAATAATTCACTTCTTCTACACTTATTCTTTTTCCTTGATACGCTATTTTTTTATCTAACATCTTATATTCAATCGGTTTAAAATATTCACTTTGCATAAAGTTATTCACCTCTTTCTTTTTAAATTACCAAATTATTCTCAATTGCTTTTTCTTTTACTTTTTTTAGGTCTTGCCAAAATTCTATTTTCTTATTTTCATCTCTTAATAAAGCTGCTGGATGCCATGTTGGCATATAAATAATTTTCTTTTGTTCCATCCAATTTCCTCTTGCAGAAGTTATTCCATATTCTTTTCCTAAAATATTTTTTAATGCTGTACTACCAAGTAGCACAATAATTTTTGGCTTAACTAAAATAACTTGATTTCTTAAATAGTCTAAACAAGCTGCCACTTCATCTTGTTCTGGAACTCTATTTGCAGGTGGTCTGCATTTTACAATATTAGCAATATATACTTTTTTTCTATTTATTTCTAATCCTTCAAAAGCTTTATTCATAAGCTGTCCTGCTTTACCTACAAATGGATATCCTTCTCTATCTTCATCTGCTCCGTGGACCTTCTCCTATAAACATAACATCCGCTTCTCTATTTCCTTCTCCAAAAACTATATTATTTCTATTATTACATAATTTACATTTGTTGCAATTTTTAATTGACTCTTCTAGTTTTTCCAAATTGTCATACATTTATTTTTCCTCCTAAAGCTATCAATAAAAGTGTATGTTTTTATTATTATTTTATAGCTATAATTGCTGTATTTCTTCCTGAAAGTTCTTTTTCTACTCTATAAGAATGCATTTTATCACTATTACATACTGTACAAATTTTACTATCTATTATATTTTCTTCTTTTAGTCCCATACTTCTCATCATATTTATATTTGCAAGTACTGTATCTATATAATATTTTTGTTTTCCATCTTTAACTTCTCCAAGACTAATAATATTTTCATCTTTAAAAGCTTCATAAAACATATTTTTTACATCTTCATCAACTTCAAAATGACATTTTCTAATTGTTGGTCCTATCGCACAAATAATATCTTCTGGATTTGAACCATAATCTTTAATCATTTTTTCTACTGCTACTTTACCTATTTTATTTAAAGTTCCTTTCCAACCAGAATGAATATTTCCAATTACATTTTTCTTTTTATCGTATAAATATATTGGTGTACAATCTGCAAAAGTTAAAGATAATACCTCATCTTTTTTATCTGTTAAAAGACCATCTATATCTTTTAATTCTTGTATAAATATTCCTTTTTCGTTTGTAACATTCTTAACAAAATTAGTATGTGTTTGAAATGGTCTTACCAAATTTTTCACATCCAAATTTAATTCTTTTAAAATTTTTTCATAATTTTCTAATGCTATATCTTTTATCTTATAAAAATTTGAATTATCACCAAATGTTAAATCTTTTAAAGTAAATGCATGTGATATCTTATCTTCATATTGCAACAGTTTTCTAAATTGTAAGTACTCTACACCATCTTTTTTAACATGAATTACATTTTCATTTGATAAATCTTTCATATTGAAATATCCTCCTTAAACATATTTTCTAGGAATTCTTTTAGATATATTGCATAATATTTCATAATTAATAGTATCACATTCTTTTGCTACTTCTTCTACAGTTATATTTTCATTATCCCATAATATAACTTCATCACCTATTTTTATATTCTCTATATTAGTAACATCTACCATAAAATTATCCATACAAACATTTCCAATAATATTTGCATATTTTCCATTTATATATACTTTTCCATTATTTGATAAACTTCTTCTAATTCCATCTGCATATCCAACAGGGATAGTTGCTATTTTAGTTTTTTTATCTGTTATATAGGTTCTTGAATAACTAATTGCTGTTCCTTTTGGAACCTCTTTTATAAATACAATATTAGTTTTCAGTTTTGTAGCTGGTTTTAATTTTATTTTTTCTTTCATAATTTCACTTGGATAATATCCATATATTATTAAACCAGGTCTTACCATATTAAAATGTGAATTTTCAAACTCTAGAATTCCACTACTTGCTGCTGCATGTTTATATTTAAAATCATATCCATTTTCCTTTAATTTATTTATTACATTATTAAATATCTCTATTTGTTTATTAGTATATTCTACACTACTATCCGCAGATGAAAAATGTGTATATATTCCTTCTATAAAAATATTTTCTAATTCTGATATTTTTTTTACAAAGTCCACCATATCTTCTGGCTTTAGTCCTACTCTTCCCATTCCAGTATCTACTTCTATATGAATATTTATTATTTTTCCTTCTTTTTTAGCAAAAAAATTAATCTTTTTTGCTATTTCATACACAGATACTCCAGGAGTTAAATTATAATCCACTACTTGTTTCGTCTCATCTAATAAAAGTTCATTTAAAATTATAATCTCCTGATTAAAACCATTTTTTCTTAAAGCAATTGCTTCATCTACAATTGCAACAGCTACTTTTTTTATATTATTTTCGTCCAATGCTTTTTTTAAACTAAGTGCCCCTAGTCCATACGCATCTGCTTTTATTACTGGCATTACCTCTGTACCATTTTTAACTAATTTTTTTATTTTTGCTATATTATAAGATATTGAATCTATATCTACTTCTAAAAAACTATTTCTCATAATTACTTTTCCTTCTTTAGTATTTTTCTTATATTATCAAAAATACTAAAGAAATACAAGATAGAATTTAGCATAACATACTAAATATTATTATAATCTTTAGTTTTCTTCTTGTATTAAAACTTATTAGCAAAAAAAATAAAGTAGGTTTATTCTACTTTATAAAATATTTTACCCTACTTTATCTTTTGTTTTTTAGAATCCTACAACGTCTCCTCTTTGCACTTGATATTTAACTAAAGTTAATTCATCTCCAACTAAATTGAATTGTAAAAACATCATATATTGATCTCTACCATTTGTAAGTGTAACTTTTGCCATAAATAATCCTGCTTTTTCATTATATCCATGTATATTACAACGAACAATGTCCATGTCTGCATATTTAGAAATTTTATTATCATTTGCTAGTTTATCAATCACTTTTTGCTCTGCTGAATGTGTTAAATTTTTATTTACTATTTCAGTTGCAAAGCTTTTTAATAATTCTTTTATGCTTTCTTCAGTGTATGTAGGATGATTTTCTAAGAATTTCTTCATTTTTCCTTTTTCTACCATTTCATCTGTTACCGATGTTATTTGAGAATCACCCAATCCAACTTTATTATATACAGATTCTCTTGCTCTATATTTTAGTTGATCAATTTTTCTTTTTATAAGAAATACTCCTACAAAAAATGCAACTAATGCTATAAGAATTAATAGTTCTGCCATTTTTTACCTTCTTTTACTTAAATTTCTTCTTTTATCATTTCTAATACAATTTGCTTATCCATATTTCCTATATATCTATAATCATTTTTACATCCACCTTGATTAAAATTACATATAGATTTATATATACAATATTCACAAGGCGTTTTCTTGTTTTTTACACTATAATATGGTTTTAATTCAATATTCCCTGTCAAAATTTCTTTAGCAATTTGTTTTATTATTTTATTCATATACTTCTGTAAATACTCAAATTGATATTTAGTAACAGTACTAGATCTTGAATTACTTAACTTCCCCTCTTTATCCAAATATACAGGAACAATATTAGAAGCCCCACTTTCTAACCTCTTATCCATCATTTTTACGACTTCAACATCTGCAACAACTAATCCTTGCATTTTAAATTTTTTTCTTATTTCTTCTTCAATCTCTTCTTTAGTTAAACTCTTACTAGATTTTATTATTGGATCAATCAAATTAAAATATAATACTCCTGCTGGCATTACATTTTCCTCTTTGCATACAGCATCTAAATATGTTAACAATTGAATTTGCAAACCTGCATAAACTTCATTTAAGTCTATATTTTTTATTGAAGATTTATAATCTATTATTCTAATATATTTTTCTCCTGATAGTTTTCCTATATCAATTCTATCAATCTTTCCTGTTACTTCTACTTTCTTACCATCATCTAAAGATATTTCTATTGGTTTATATTCTTTTTGGTCTTTAAATTCTACTTCATTACCAAGGACTTCAAAATCACTATATTTTAAACTGTCTATTATATATTTCATAGATTTTAAAACAACTCTTTTTAATCTTCTAGCTAATACCTTATACTTAGGAGTACTCGAAAAAATATAATTTTTGTTCAAATTTAATTTTTCATTAATTATTTCTTCTATTATTTTTTCTATTTCTTCATCTTCAATATTCTTTAAATTTAAACCTTGTAATTTTATTTCATCAAAAAATTTATCTATAACATCATGCATAAAAGAACCTGTATCTATTGAACTTATTTTTAATGTGTTTTTTTCTGATAATCTTAATCCGATACTTTAAATAATATGAAAAAGGACATGCTCTATACTGCTCTAACCTTGATATACTTGTTCTTAAAACATTACCATATAATTTATTAATAGCTTCCTCACTAATATTAGAAGTTTTATTGGTAAAATATATTCCTTTTAAACTATTTTCCAATTTATATTTCCATTTTTCATTTTGATAAAAATATGAAAAAATATCATACCAGTATTCTTCTATTTCAATTCCATCTTTCAAATTTCTCAAATTAACTAATAATTCATCAAAAGTTACTTTTTCATTTACTATATAAAATTTTTTTTCTAAAATATCACTTTCCTCTTTTATATTTGAAAAGATTTTTTTTATTTTTGCAATTATTATAGATGGTCTTAAGCTTTTACCTTCTGAATCGGAAGAAGAGTACGATAAAAACAATTTTTCTTCTGATGTAGTAAATGCTTTATATATATTAAAATTATCTTCATATAATCTATCTAAAGTACCTTTAGCAAGTTCTATTCCATTAGTTTTTAAATATTCTCTATCTTTATCATTGAAATACCCTTCATTTCTATTAATGCTTGGAAACATTCCATCATTTAATCCAATAATAAAAATAGCTTTAACTTTATGACTCCTAGATCTATCTACATCTCCAACAATTACTTGATCACACGATGCCGGTATTTTTCCAAGTCCACTATTTCCAAGACCTATTTTCAAAATTTGCATATACTTATCAAAAGTTATTTTATCATTTCCAAAAACCAATACAATTTCGTCTAATACATCCATTAATATTTTATAACTAGTTTTATATTCTGCTGCTGCTTCATTATTTCCTTCTTCTATCTTTACTTTTATTTTATTTTCCAATTTTTCATCTATTTTATTTTTTATTAAAAAGTCATATAAACATTTAGTTATTGTTGTAACATCTCTAGATCTATCTACTTCTATTTTAAAATTTAATAATGGGTCTACTATAAGTTTTCGCAAATTTTTCATTTTTTCTAATCTGTCTTCATCATTTTTACTATCTTCTTTAAAATTCCATTCTCCTTTATACCATTTAGTTTGTTTTATTCCCCATTTCATACAAAAGTTTTCTAGTTCGTAAATATCTTCTTGTTCCATTTGTAAAAAACCTGTTTTTATATAATTAAAAACCGCTTCATGAGACCAATTCTTAGAAAAAATATCTAACACAGCTAATATGTATTGTACTAAAATATTGTCACTCAAATCTTTTTTTTGGTCAATAAATACTGGTATATCATATTCATCAAAAATAGCTTTGCACAAATTTGAATAAGTATCTAAATTTTTAGTTATTATAGATATATCTTTATATCTATATTTTTTTTCTTTTACCAATTCAACAATTTTTGATGCCACATATTCAACTTCTGAATATTGATTATTTGCTAAAAATATAGATAAATTTTTTGGTAATTCTTCATATTTTCTTTGTTTTATACTATATAAATTTTGCTCTATATGTAATAATTCTTCAGATTTAAATCTAGCTTTTTTGTTATCTAAAAATACAGATTTTTCTATTTTTACATCTTCTTCATTTGCAATGTTCATAAGTTTCTCTGCTGTTTGCTTATTAGAATAAAATATATCAATTTCTGGATTTTTATCTAATATCAAACTATCTGTACATACAGTCACATTAACTTTCTTAGTAATTTTTAATAATTTTCTTATAATATCATATTCTTGTTTTGTAAATCCGAACAAATTCATCTATATATATAATAGCATCATTTAGGAAAGTAGTTTCTTCAATTTTTTCTGAAAGAATTGTTAAAACATCATTTTCATCTATATATTTGTCCTTTATATTATTTTGAAATCTATCATATACTAATAACATATCTTCCATTTTACATTTAAGATATTTATTATCTGTATTACTTACACTTTCTTTAAGTAAATCAACAGTTATTCCATGCTTCTTAAATTCTGTAATTTGTGTTCCTATTAATTCTATATTTTCATCAGATTTACCTAAAAACCTTAGTTTTTTCTTTTCATTCATTAAAATGCTATATATAAGCATTGCTTTACCACATTTTGATAAATTTACCTTACTTGCTCCTCCTCCTGTTTCTCCGAATTACTCTATAAGCCATACGACCAAAAGTTAAAACTTCTGCATTAATAACAGCACCTTCTTTAAGAGTATCCATCAATTTTCTTTCTGCTGTAAAAGAAAATTGCTCTGGTGTAATAATGTAAATTTTATTTTTATCATCAATTATATTTTTTATTTCTTCATACAAATAACTACTTTTACCTGTGCCAGATCTCCCATAAATTAATCTTAAACTCATATATATTATAGCTCCTTTTTAAGCTTCTCTTTTCCAATAGAATAAATACTGCTGAGCAATTCCTGCTAAATCTCCATACTTTTCTCTTGCCAATTTTTCTATTAATTTTTTACTCACTTTATTTTCATCTTCACTTTTTATATAAAGTTCATTCATTACTCTTCTTACCCAAACATCTATTGGAAAAACTTCTAACCTTTTTAATGTAGAAAAAAGCAAAATACAATCTGCAACTTTAGGACCAACACCAGGAAGTGTAAGTAATTTTTCTCTTACAACCATACTATCTTTTTCCTCTTTCAGTTTTTTTAAGTCTAATCTATTTTCCAATATTATTTTAGTTGTTTCATATACTCTTGTATCTCTAAAGCCTAAGCCTAAATTTCGTAAGTCTTTAACACTTGCTTTCGAAAGTTCTTCTGGCTTTGGAAAAGTATAATATTTTTTTCCATTCCAAATTATTTCATTTCCATAATTTTCAGAAATTCTCTTTATAATTCCCTTTATTCTAGGTATATTGTTATTAGCAGATATTATAAAAGAAATAATTGTTTCCCATAAATCCTGGTTTAATAATCTTATTCCTTCTCCATATTGTATACTATTTTTTAGTGGTTCATCTATTTTTGATAACTCTAATTTTATACTTTTATAATCTCTATCTAAATCGAAATAATTTTTGATTTTTTCTTCTAGCTTATTATCTGAAATCCCTTTAATAATTATATTATTATCTTCTTTTTTCACATTTGCTACACAATTTTCAAAAACTCCTGTATAACTTTCGTCAACATTTCTATCCCATCTAAAGCATTGCCCACACTCAAATATATGTGTTGGATTAAAAGAATCCACATTTTTTAATATAATCTCTTGTTCTTTCATCTTTTATGCCTCTTTTTATTAATTAATCTTTAATAAAATTCTAGCATACTAACTCTAAAAAAACAAGCAAACATTAATATATAATATATCTTCTACTCTTGTATTACAATTTATATTTCCTTTATTAACTTACTTTTATTTTTAAAAAATTGCACTTTCTTTTTTTAATATTTTTACCTTTACATCCATCTTTACACTTTATAAATTTAAATACTAATTATCTTCTAAAACCTTTTCCCCAAGCTTCTCTTGCATTACTAATAACTATAAATGCCTTTTTATCTATTTGTGTTGCTATTTCTTTCATTTTTACAATTTCACTTCTAGAACCTACACAAAACAACATCATTTTCTTATCTTGTTTAAACATTCCTTTTGCATATATTCCGAGTACTACCTCTATTAACTTTTTTACTTATTTTATTGGCAATTTCTTTATACTTAGGTGATATTATAAACATCATTTTAGTAAAAATTACACCTTCAAAAATAATGTCTATCATTTTTCCCATCAAATATATAGCTATTGCAGAATATAATCCTACCTCAACTTCTTTAAAAGCAATAACATTAATTGCTACAATGATAATATCAATTATCATAATCAAACTACTTGTCTGAAAATGTTTTTTATATGATTTTACAATGTATGAAAGTAAGTCCGTTCCTCCCGTTGATCCCATTACTCTTAATATAATAGCAGTTCCAAGCCCCATTAAAATTCCTCCATATATGCAAGCAAGTAACCTATCTTTAGTAAAAAGTTGGTATTTATCTAATATATCTATAAATATTGAAAGTAATAATGTTCCTGCAATCGATTTTATTAAAAATTCTTTTCCTACTCTAAAAAATCCTAATATTAACAATGGAATATTTAATATTAGCATAGTTGTTCCAAGTGGAATTTTAAAAATATAATATACAACAGTTGCGATTCCTGCAAATCCTCCTGTAGATAACTGATTTGGCAATAAGAAAAAAGATGTGCTTACTGCCATAATAAAACATCCCATACAAATTTTTATAAATTCTATTATATATTTCTTTATTATAAGTCTTCTCTTTATTTTTCTATATTTCATAAAAAATCACCTATATTACAATTATTTGCATATATAGGTGATTTTATACTAATTTACATTTATACATTCATCATATGTTTTTAATATTTCCACTTTAAAATGTCCTGGTTTAATTTTCTCATCTGCTACTACTTTTACTTCTACATCATATATTTGATTTAATTTTTCTATATTCTCTTTTTTATGTCCTATAATATTATTAATATTTACAGGATTTGCTCTTACTTGTACAAGTTTTACTTTCGTATTAAACTGTTTTATTTCTTCTACAACACTATCATACCACATACTTGATTCTACCAATTGTCTAAATGCTGGATGATATGGTCCTGCCACAACTTCACTTTCATTATGTCCTGGTTCATCTATTGTATTTGTATTTTGAAGTCCTATTCTTATAACTCTTATATTCTTTTTGTTAAATAGTGTAACTATTTCTTTACACCTTTCTACTGCTTGATTAACTGTTAAAGGAATATACTCATTGTTTCTGTATTCCTCTTCTAGTTTTGTTCCTTTAATAACTAACACAGGATAAATTCTAACTATTTTTGGTTTTAACTTTATTAAAGATTTTGTAGTGTTTATTTCATCTAATTTTGTACTTTCTGGAAGCCCTACCATCATTTGATGTCCTAATATAAAATGTTTTCTTCTAATTAATTTTGAAGCTTTTTTTACATCTTCAAATGTATGTCCTCTTTGACATCTTGCTAAAATATAATCATTTGTAGATTGAACTCCTAGCTCTATTGTTTTTACTTTATATTTTTTTAATCTTTTTAAAATCTTCTTATCTATATAGTCGGGTCTAGTAGAAATACGAATACTATTTACTTTTTTTTGTTTTATAAAATCAAATGCTGCCTGTAACAATTCTTCTTGAACTTCCTCTTCTATTCCTGTAAAACTACCTCCAAAAAAAGCAACCTCTACATATTTATTATCATCTTTAAAATTACTAAGATAATATTCTATCGTTTCTTTTACTTCTTTAGCAGTAACTTGTTTTGCTTGACCGCTAATCGTTTTTTGATTACAAAATGTACAACTATTTGGACACCCTAAATGTGGTACAAAAATTGGTATAATGTATTCCTTTTTCACATTTTCCCTCCTATCTAAAATATATCAAATATTACATATTTTCTAACGCTTTTTTAGCAGCTTCCATTTCAGCTGCTTTTTTAGTTTTTCCTTCTCCTATTGCCAGTTTTTTATTGTTACAACTTACTTCTGCTACAAATAATTTATTATGATCTGGTCCTGATTCTTTTATAATCTCATATTTTATATTAACATCTCCATGTATCTGTAATCTTTCTTGAAGCACAGTTTTATGATCTTTCATTCCAACATGTTTTGTTGCAATTTCTATATAATCTTTCAAATTTTCAACAATAAATTTTTCAGCTTGTTCTAATCCAGAATCAAAATATATTGCTGCAATTACAGCCTCTACACTATCTGCCAAAATTGAAGGTCTTTTATTTCCATCATTAATTATTTGGCTTTTTCCTATATACAAGAAATCACTAAAATTATGCTTAAGTGCTACTTTATATAAACTTTTTTCACAAACGACATCAGCTCTAACTTTAGTCATTTCTCCTTCTTTTAAATTTGGATATTTTGAATATATATATTTACTAGATATAAATTCTAATATACTATCTCCCAAGAACTCTAATTTTTCATTACTTTGTACATTATTTTCATTTGCATATGATGTATGTGTAAGTGCATTTTTTAAAATCAATTTATTTTTAAATCTATATCCTATACTCTCTTCTAATTTTTCTAATCTCATAAAATTCACCCCCTTTACAATCTTTACTTATTATACTATAAAAATATAAAAAAAGAAAGGTATTACCCTTTCATTTCTTCTTTTGATTTGCATATATATAAATTAAGCAACGTGCTCTTTTATATAATCAACAACATCACCTACTGTAACTACTTTTTCTGCATCTGCATCAGGAATTTCTGTATCAAATTCTTCTTCTAAAGCCATAATTAATTCAACTATATCTAGAGAATCTGCTCCTAAATCATCAATAAAAGATGCTTCCATAGTAATAGCTGATTCAGCAACGCCTAATTGCTCTACTATAATTCCTTTTACTTTTTCAAATATCTCGTCTGAATTCATATAGTCACCCCCTCTCACATTACTTTATTATAATTAATTTTACTTTTATATTTTTATCTAATATATTTAAAATTTACTTAAAGATATTACATGTTTTAATAATTGTCAAGTATAAAATTAATTTTATTTCCTTACATATTACTAATTATATTTTTATTTATTTTCTGTTTCATTTGTTTTATTTATTTTTTGAAATTCTTCTATCATTTTATCTACAGCCTTATTCTCTACAAATTGTTCAGCTTGTTTTATTGTAAATTCGAAAAGCTTTTCATCACTACTACCATGAGCTTTTACGACTGGCTTTTTTACCCCTAAGAATAAAGCTCCGCCATATTCTTTATAGTCAACTGTTTTTGCAAAACGTTTCATTGCTGGTAAAGAAGGAATTGAAGCAAGTATAGATAGTATATTTTTTTTCATACTATCTTTTAAACTTCTTTTTACAAACTTTCCAAGCCCCTCAACAGCTTTTAAGAAAATATTACCTGTAAAACCATCTGTAACTATTGCATCTATCTCTCCTGAAAAGGCGTCTCTACCTTCTACATTTCCAATGAAATTAATATTAAGTTCCTCTGATTTTTCTTTTAACAATTTATAACTTTCTTTAGTAAGTTCGTTACCTTTTGTTTCCTCTGTACCTATGTTTAATAATCCAATTCTTGGATTTTCTATTCCAAAAGTATTTTTTAAATAGATGCTAGACATCTGAGCAAATTGCAATAAATTAATTGGTTTACAATTTGTATTAGAACCTGCATCAATCAATAATAATCTACCTTTATATGCTGGTAATATTCCGAGCCAAAGCAGGTCTATCTATTCCTTTTATTCTTCCTACTAGTAATGTTGCTCCTGTTAATAAAGCTCCTGAATTTCCAGCAGAAATAAAAACATCGCCTTTACCTTCTTTTAGTAAATTAAAACCTACAACCATAGAAGAATCTTTTTTTCTTTTAATTGCTTGTGTTGGTATATCTTCCATTTCAATAGTTTCTGTTGTATGATATATCTTTAATCTAGGAGAGATATCTTCTATTTTATCTTTTCCATATAATTCTTTAACTCTACCATTAATAATTTCTTTATTTCCTATTAATAATACTTCTGCTTTAATTTGGTTAATTGCATTTACTGCACCTTTTATATTCGCATCTGGTGCATTATCCCCACCCATTGCATCTAGTAATATAATCATATCTCTTCCTCCATTAATTAGTATTATTTACTATATTTTTATTATAATATTTTATAACTTATACCCATCAAAGTCAATTATCTTTTTTATTTTATACTGTATTTTATAAAAAAACAAGTACCTCTGACCACATAGTCATATTAAAAATATTTGTAATATTTAGTTTTATAAACACTACCTAAAGCATTTAAAAACAAAATACTTTTATTTCTTTATACAAAATTTATAAATACTTTTTCTTTTTTTAATTTTAAAATTATTCTTTACTTTTATAACTTTTTTGTAATCTTTATATAGATTTTCCAGTTTTCCTAGTTAATTTTAAAAAAAATAAAGATAGAAATAATTTGCAATTTCTATCTTTATTTTTTATAATCTACAAGTTAAAATTATTGTAATTCAACAACAGCTCCAACTTCGATAAATTTAGCTTTTAATTCTTCAGCTTCGTCTTTGTTTACTCCTTCTTTGATTGTTTTAGGAGCTCCATCAACTAATTCTTTAGCTTCTTTTAATCCTAATCCTGTAGCATCTCTAACAACTTTTATAACTTGGATTTTGTTAGCTCCTGCTTCTTTTAATACAACATTGAATGAAGTTTTTTCTTCAGCAGCTCCTGCTACTGCTCCAGCTGCTGCTGGTGCTGCAGCTGCTACTGCAGATACTCCATATTTTTCTTCTATAGCTTTTACTAATTCAGCTAATTCAGCTACTGTTAAACTATCAATTTTTTCTAATAATTCTTCTATCATTTTTATATCCTCCTAATTTTAATTGTGATTTAAGTTCACTACTCTTTATTTTATATTTAAGCGTTTTCTTTTTGAATTCTTACTTGATCAAGTGCAACTGCAACTTTGGAAATATTTCCAAGTAACGCACCAGCAAGCATTCCAAGTAATTCTTGTCTTGATGGAAGTTTTGCTAAAGTAATTAATTCTTCTACTGATACTACTTTACCTTCAATAATTCCACCTTTAATTTTATAAAAATCGTTTTCCTTAGAAAAACCATATATAACTTTTAATGGCTCTAAATAATCTTCTTCGCTCATAACTAAAGCTGTAGGTCCTTCTAATAAACTATCTAATGCAGATTCACCGTTTGCATCTAAAGCTCTTTTAATAATGTTATTTTTTATAACTTTATATTCTGCTTTTGCATTTCTTAAATCTGTTCTTAATTTTGTTACATCTGTAACATTTATTCCTCTGTAATCTGTTAAAAGAACAACTTTTGCACTTTTAATTTGCTCAGCTAATTTCTTTACTTCTTCTTCTTTTTGTTTTAATATAACTTCACTTGCCATTTTATTTATTCACCTCCTAAAATTTATGCAAAATAATAAACCAATCTATTATAGTCATCTTTCGAGACATATATAAAGATTGGTTTAAACCGTTCTAAAAATATGCCTCGGTAGGACTTATTTTATTGCCTACTTTCTTTGGCTATATATTATAAATTATTTTTGGTCAATATACATACTTGGTCCCATTGTTGTTGATATTGCAACACTTCTTATGTATTGTCCTTTAGCTGCTGCTGGTTTTGCTTTTATAATAGCTCCAATGATAGTTTCATAGTTTTCTAATAACTTGTCTGTACCAAAAGAAACTTTTCCAAAACCTAAGTGAATAATATTAGTTTTATCTAATCTGTATTCTACTTTTCCTGATTTAATTTCTTGTATAGCTTTAGTAACGTCCATTGTTACTGTTCCTGATTTTGGGTTTGGCATTAATCCTTTAGGTCCTAATACTTTACCTAATCTACCTACAACACCCATCATATCAGGAGTTGCAACTATAACATCATAATCAAACCAATTTTCTTTTTCTATTTTTGGTATTAACTCTTCTGCTCCAACAAAGTCAGCTCCTGCTTTAGTAGCTTCTTCAGCTTTAGGTCCTTTAGCAAAAACTAAAACTTTTAAAGTTTTTCCTGTACCATTTGGAAGTACAGTTGTTCCTCTAACTTGTTGGTCAGCATGTTTTGAATCCACACCTAATTTAACATGTAATTCAACTGTTTCGTCGAATTTTGCTTTAGGCATTTTTTCGATTGTTTCTAATGCTTCTTTTGCACTATAAACTTTTGACTTATCTACAAGTTTTTCACACTCTAGATATCTTTTTCCTTTACTCATTTTTTAATCCTCCTTTGGTAATAACGGATAATAATCTATCCTCCCATTTTAAATTCTTATTAGTCTGCTACTACAACACCCATAGAACGAGCTGTTCCTGCAACCATGCTCATTGCAGCTTCTAATGAAGCAGCATTTAAGTCTGGCATTTTTTGCTTTGCAATCTCTTCTACTTGTGCTTTTGTTATTGTAGCAACTTTATCTTTGTTAGGTTTTCCTGAACCTTTTTCAATTTTAGCTGATTTTTTAATTAATACAGCTACTGGTGGTACTTTTGTTATAAATTCAAATGATTTATCTTTATAAACTGTAATAACAACTGGAATTATCATTCCTGGTTGATTTGCAGTTCTATCATTAAATTCTTTAACAAACTGCATAATATTAACACCACTTGATCCTAATGCTGGTCCTACTGGTGGAGCTGGTGTAGCTTTACCTGCAGGTATTTGTAATTTTATAATATTGCTAATTTCTTTTTCTGCCATCTCTTGCACCTCCTTTAAGTATGAATATTAACAAAAATAATTTATAAGAAATATGCTATAAAAGCATATGTACTTATCTAAACATTAAATTTTTTGTACCTGTGAAAACTCTAGTTCAACAGGAGTTTCTCTTCCAAACATAGATACTAAAACTTTTACTTTATGTTTTTCTTTGTTTATTTCTTGTACTGTTCCAATAAAGTCTTTTAATGGTCCATCCATAACTTTAACAGAATCATTTATATTGTAATCTACATTTACTTCTGGAGTTTCAAATCCCATACTTCTGATTTCTTCATCAGTAAGTGGAATCGGATCAGTTCCTGAACCTACAAATCCTGTAACTCCCCTTGTATTTCTTACAATATACCAAGTTTGTTCTGTTACGATCATCTTAACTAGAACATAACCTGGAAATACTTTCTTTAAGTTGGTTTTTTTCTTACCATCTTTAATTTCTATTTGTTCTTCCATTGGTACAACTATTTCAAAGAAATAATCTTCTAACTCTCTGTTTTTTACTGTTTTTTCCAAGTCTGTTTTTACTTTATTTTCATAACCAGAATAAGTATGAACAACATACCATTTTGGCACTAATTCACTATTTTCTCCGAGACACCTTAAGTTAGCCTCCTTTTATTATTCTATTACTTCGTTTGCTCCTGAACTATTTTCTCCTTCTGTAGTTGTGTTTTCTTGTTGAGTATTTTGTTCAGCTGTGTTTTCAGTTGTTTCTTGTTTTTGTTCTTCTGAAGTAGTATTTTCTACACTATTAGTATTTTCATCAACAGTATTAACAATACTTGTATTTTCTTTAGAAGTTACAGCGTCTCTTACTTTATCAATTCCATATTTATTAAGAGCCTCAAATGCAATATCTAATACAAATACAATTGCAGCTGTAATTAGTACTATAGTTATTACAGCTATAGTATTATTAGCAAGTTGCTTTGGTGTTGGCCAAATAACTTTCTTTAACTCTGCTTTAAAATTTTTAAAACCATTTTTATTTTCTTTTTTTACTTTTTTATTTTCTTCTTTAGCCATTTTGTTTCCTCCTTAAAAGGGCTATTTTGTTTCCTTATGTGTAGTACGTTTTTTGCAGAATTTACAATACTTAACAACCTCTAATCTGTCTGTATTGTTCTTTTTATTTTTTTCTGTCATATATGTTCTTCTATTACATTCTGTACATGCTAATGTAATTGGTTCTCTTGCTCCTTTTGCAGCCATCTTCAATACACCTCCAGCCATTTGCTTGTTTTATGTTTTATAGCGTATGCAATTATTTACATACGCTATAGTATTTTACCATGATTTTTCTAATATGTCAACATATATTTTAGTCATTTTTTTGCCTTTCCCCAGAACCTTTTTATACATCTATTTTTCTTTTATTTGTAATAACATTAAGCCTTTTTTTACATATTTATTTTTCATAAAATTTTTCCAGATTAGTCCTGACAAATAATTTTCAATCATTACCATTGATATCCCCTTATCTATTCCTATGCATTCTGCTGAATACCATTTATTTTTTTCGTCTAAATTATATGCATCTTTAAATCCATACTTGCACCACAAACTAGGAAATTTGTTATAATAATATTCCATCGCTTTTATAGAATCTTCAGGAGTAAAATTAATTGAACCTATTGCTCCACAGGGAGGAATTGTACCATCATTTTTTAGTTTTTTTCTATTATCACAAGGTCTTGCTCCATATTCACCAGAATATCCTTTTGGTCCTATACAAGCAGTTACTCCCCATGAATTTTCATTAAATGTTTTAAATTTATATTCGTTATCTATACAAAACTTTTTATTTGCTTTAGTAGCTTTAATAGAATTTTCAAACCAATCTATACCATTTTGATCCATTTTATTTCTAAAATCTATCCAACAATGTGAAAATTGATATGTAAATAAAGTTCCTCCATATGTGTAAATTATATTTTTTATATCTTTATAATCTTTTTTTAGTTTTTCAAAACAATCATACATTTCTACACTTATAGAAAAAGTCGGAGACGAAACTCCCAAAACATATAACATTAATTGTTCTGCATACATATCCCAAGCTCCCCAAAAGCCTTTTTCATTTGAATATCCCATATAAAATTGATTTGTACTTGAATTAGTATACCATCTCCAATTAATTTTTTTATATAGCATTTCTACTTTTTCTTTAATTTCTCCACCAAAATATTCTCCAGCAGTTATTGCTCCACAAATAAAAATCCCTGTATCAATAATAGAAATTTCACAATTCCAAACTCTTTTTCCCGTATTTATATCTATAAAATGATAAAAAAATCCATTTTTTCCTTCAACATTTTCTAAAAATGTATCTAATGTTTTATTTACTCTATTATATGCTTTTTTATAACTAATCCACTTATGTTCTACACCTATAATTAATGCAGCAAATCCATATCCAACCGATGCTATACTTGAAACATTATCTGCAAATTTCGTTTTATCTCGTATTAAACCATAGCCTTTACTTGATTTTTTTAAATTTGCTTCCTTTAAAAAAAAATTATAACTTCCTTTTAGTTCTTTTAAAAGCAATTTTTTCCCATAGCACTTGCATATTTTCATAAAATTCACTTCCTTATTTTATTATACAAATTATCTTTATATGATTCAATGGAAATATTATGTAATCTTATTTCCGTATAATTTATACCACTCCATTTAAAATCCCAACATAAATTTATTTTTTCTATCACAAATAAAATAATTGAATTATTTTTTTATTTATGATATATAATTTCTAGTTATAAAATTCTTATTAATTATATATATGAAGGGATGAAAGAAATGGAAATAGAATTAATTGGTGGATATGAAAAAAATGAATTAGAAACACGTATACAAAAAGTTGCAACAGCAGGAAAACTTTCTAGATTTCCTGGAAACGTTTTCGAAGTATTAGAAAGTTGTAATAATTATGAAAAAAACTTAAATTTAATAAAAAGAATTATTGGTATGGGACATAAATCAATTATTGAGCATGATTATCTTGTTTTTGCAATTTGTGATGTTACTCCAATTATCGAGCAAACAATTATTGGAAATAGACTTACTTCTTTTACAATCAAGTCTAGAAGAGAAGTAGATTTTAGGACAGCAGGTTTTTATATTCCTGAATTTCGTAACAAAGATTTAAACACTCATCCTAAAAACGAAGAATTAAAACAAAAATATATTTCTCATATGAAATATTTATTTAATACATATGGTGATTTAGTAGATAATGGAATAGATGTTGAAGATGCTCGTTTTATACTTCCATACTCATTCCATAGTAATATTATTATGGGACTAAATGCTAGGGAACTTGAAAAAATGGTTACTTCATTTTTATATGGTCCTTTAAGTAAAATTTCCGAGTTAAAAGAATTTGGCGAAAAATTACTTTCAATAATAAAAGAATTTGTTCCATATTTAGAAAAGAGCATTGAATCATATTCTAATTATTCAAATAATCCTTTTGACTATATGGAAAGTTTAGCTAATAGACCTAAAATAAAAATTGTTTCAAAGCCCGTTTTAATTAGTAATACTCCAAATCCAGATGATGTAATTATAAAAAGTTCAATTATGTATCATTTTCAATGTTCAGAACAAGAAGCAAAACAAATAATGGAAGAATCAGAAAAAATAGATCCTGAATATAAAGCAAAAAGCATGAATATTATTCTTCATAAAGAAGAAAGACGTGAACTTGAACAAGTTAGTTTTACTTTTCAAATTCCAATTTCATTATCAATACTTACTCATTTAACACGCCATAGAATGCACTCTTTACTTATTCCAGAATTTACACCTCTTTGGGACTTTAATAATTTTATTATTCCTGCTACTATACAAGCAAAGTCAGAACTAAAAAATATTTTTATTAATGCTCAAAAAGAAAATATGAAAATTTTTGAAGAATTTAAAAATTCAAATGTATCTGATGAGGACTTAATTTATTTTTATTTAGGTTGCCAAATGTTAAATGTTGTTACTACTATGAATGGTCGTACACTACAATGGATTTTACATTTACGTTGTTGTAACAAAGCTCAATGGCAAATCAGAAATATAGCAAAAGAACTTGCAAAACAAGTTTCTAGTGTTGCACCTCTACTTGGAAAAGGGCTTGGACCAACTTGTATGACTGATTTAGTTTGCTATGAAGGTAAAGAATGCTGTGGATTAATAAATTCATTATTAGAAAATAGAACTGTTGAAAAAATTAAATAAAGTTTTTAAAGAGCAAATATATTTTAAAACATATTTGCTCTTATATTATATTAATACTTATTTTATTAGTAAATTAATAATATTAATATATTACAATTATTTATATTTTAAATTTAATATTTATTTTTTAGAGATTGTTGCATAGATAATATATGTTTTTTTATTCTTATCAACTCATTATCAATATTTTTTATATCATTTTTAAAATATTCTGTCATCTCATCTACTTCATTTTCATTCAAATCGCTTACGCCTATTTCTCCATATAAAAGTTTTTTAGCCATATCTTGTTTCATATTTTCTTCCGAAAATTTGTCTCTTATGGAATTCTTGAAATTTGAATTTGGTAAATTATTATTTGAGTTTTCATTTGAAATTTTTAACTTATTTTTTTTATAAAATAAAAACTTCTTAAAAAAATTTTTTATTTTGTACCAAAGGCCATCTGTTGTAATTAATTTATTCTCCATTAAAATCAACTCCATTTTTTTTATCTTTATCTTTAGTATCAGCTACAAGTTGCTCATATTGTTCTTCTAATTTTCTAGCCTCATCTAAACTTCCCATTTTTTCTAAATATTGCTTTATTAATTTTACTAATTCCTTTTGTCTCTTTGTAAAATATTTTATGTAATTAACTCCATTTTCTTCTTCTAATTTTTTAGCCTCATCTGATTCTCTCCTTTTTTCTAAATCTTGCTTTATTAATTCTGCTAATTCCTTTTGTTTCTTTGTGCCATATTTTATATCGATATCAGATACTATTTCTAATACGGCATCTGTTTCTGGATGCTCTTCTCTAAATTGTTCTCGTTCTTCATCTGTTGTTTTTTCCATATATGGCTTTATTAAATTGCTTCTTATAGTATACCAAGCATTATATAATTTTTTTTCTTCCTCATTTTTGGATGCTGAAGATGGTAATTTTTGTGGCTCCTGCCTTTTTATCCATTCCTGTATTGCTTGTGCATTTAAATAACGTGTAGCAATAGAAATTTTTATTTCTTTTATTATTTTTAGTACATCATCTATTTCTGGATGCTCTTCTTTAAATTGTTCTCGTTC
>HF999504.1 GCA_000434015.1 Clostridium sp. CAG:571 | reverse complement strand
TGTGTCGTGAGGCACTTGTCTACTAAACTGTTTTCAAGATTATTGATCTTTTCAACAGACACAAATGCAATAAAACAATATGTAGAAAATAGTGAAAAATTACGGTTTATATGGTGATATAGTATTAAAATTAATAGCAGCAACTAAAGATGATAATTATATTAGAACTTTTATAGAAGATAAGCAAAATATAAAATTTAATAAAAAAGAAAATGGTGCTAATCTCAGTATTTTGGATAAATTGAATCTTATGAAAAGTATGCAGAGCGATGAGTATAAAAAAGAAATCATTTTTAATGTTAATAAAAGAAAAGAATTAGGAATAAAAAGTTATCAAATAAAAGATTTAATAAAAAGCATGCATGATATAAAATATATAAGAGAAATATTAAATGCAAATGACAAAATAAGGTTACGTAATTATGAAATTGCTGATATATTAAAAAATATTGATGTAGTAGAAGCAGATAAATTTAATTTAATAAGTGAATGTATAGAAAGAAGAGAAGAGTTTGGAATAACAGATGAAAATGTAGAAGAATTGATACAATCAACTAATAATATTGATTTTGTGTTACAAGAGTGTAAAAAACATGGTGATGAATTAGGACTAAGTAAAATTGATATGATAGTTCAGATGATGATAAGAAATGATAATGAAAATCTTATAAAAAAATGTATAGATGGAAATAGTGACTTAAATTTAAGTACTGAAGAAAGAATTGCTATAATAACAAAATTACCACAAAAAGGAATAGCAGAAAAGTGGATTGAATTAAGAGATGAATATGGATTAAAAGATAAAGAAATAGCAAAATTAGTGGATAGAGTAATATTAGAAAATGAGAGTGATAAAAATAAATATATAGAAAAATTAGAATCATTAGGTTTGGAGAAATTTTCAGAATATTTAAAATTTTTAGAAGATGAAGAATATAGAAAGCAAGTAATAAAAAGTGAAAATGATAATTATAAAGGTAAAATAACTATTCCAGAAGATATGACAGTAGGAATGGAAATAGAATGTGTAGGAGTACATTCACATTTTATAAAAGAACATAATAAAAAAGTTAATTTTTTAGGAGATTGGATGTGTGATTTAGATAGTAGTGTTGAATCAGAAAATGTAATTGAAGGAAAAGGAATTGAAGTTAAATCTCCAATTTTAACTGGAAATCAAAATGAAACTACTAATAACATAAGAAATGTATCTACAATATTAAAAAAATTTGGACAATATACGAATGATACATGTGGTGGTCATATACATATTGGAGCAGATTATTTAAAAAGTGCTAAAGCATATCAGAATTTGATAGAAATTTGTGGAAATGCAGAAGCTGTTATGTATATAATAGCAAATGAAGAAGGAACTATTCCAAGAAAGTTTGACTATGCAAAACCAATGTCTAATAAACTAGAGGAAGCATTAGAAAAAGGTACTATAGATATAGAAGGAGAACAAGATTTAGAAAAATTTAAAGAAACACTTTTAGAATTTCAAGGTGCAGAGAGGTATATAGGAGTAAACTTTATGAATTTGGAGCAAGGAGGAAAAGGGACAATTGAATTTAGAATGCCAAATGGAACTGTAAATGCAGATACATGGATTGAAAATATAAATTTGTTTGGAGGAGTAGTAGAGATAGCTCAAAAATTAGCAGTGATACAAGAAAAAAATGATTATAAGAGAAGCAAAGAAGAAAATGAAATGTTAGAAAATTTTGAAAAGCTAAAATTAGAGGGAATAGAGGAAAGAGAAAAATTAGAAATTTTATTAAAACTAGTGATACCAGAAGAACAAAGAGAAATTTACGAAAGAAGATATGATAAAAATAGTAGATTACTTAATGAAAATCCTGAAAGAAATGATGAATTAAGAAGAAATATTACAAAAAAACCGATAAGAATATCAAAAAATAAGGTGGGAAAAATAAGTTTTACAGGTGAAAATCCAATAAATGCAGATGAATTAAGTAAAGTTTCGGAAATTATATCTAGAGATATGAAAGGAAAGGAAAAAGAAGAATATGTTAAATAATCTAATAGCTATAGAAAAGAAAAATGATTATCAATGTAATACAATTAATGAATTAGTAAAAAAATTAATTGATGAAAAATATTATGAATTAACATTAGAACAAAGAAAAAATAAAATGAAAATGTTAGCGATGGCAAACACATTAAATAAAAAAATGGAAATAGTGGATAATTGTAGTTGTGATAACATTAATGGAAAATTTATAATAAAAGATGAATTTACTTATATTTTGTCTTTATTAATATGTGGAAATATTGTTTTATTAGAAAAAAAAGAATCAAATGTATTTATTAAATATACTAATGTTCCTGAAAGCAAAGATAATTATATTATAGTAAATAAGTTTGCAAAAGATATATTAAAAAGCTATTTAAAGGAGCAAAGAGGTGAATAACGAATGATAAGAAGCGAAAATATTCCAAATGCCTATAAAGAAGTGTATACGATTTTAAAGTATGTGAGTAAAGATGATGTAAATTTAATTCCAAAGAATTTTATAAAAATGTTGAAATCAAAAATGAATGTTAATTATAAATTTGAATATAATGAAAATTTAGACTTAGAAAATCAAATAATATTAAGAGAAACTAGAGCTATTTTAGGATATATATTTTTAAACTTTTGGGCTAATGATATTCAAAAAAATGCAATAACTAAAAAATTAAATGAAGATAAATTAGTAAAAGCTGGAGAAATGAGATTGAGATATCAGAATCAAGATATTTTTAAATCAAGAAATATTAAGAATGAAGAATATAAGTATGATAAGAAAGAAAAAAATAATCGGATTAATTATAGTAAAAAAAGAAAATATATTTATACGAATAATAAATAAAATAAAGAAAATAATAAAAAAATATAAATAAAATGTAACATATGCGTTATGTGTTAATTAAATATAGTAAAAAGCTAATAAATTAAATAAGAAATGAGAAAAATTTTCAAAATAAAGTTTACTAATATAGCTTTATTTTGAAAAATGTAAAAAAGTTTAATTATAAATAATTTATGATTAAACTTTTTTCTATTTTATATTTAAAGATGAACTATAAGATAAGGTTGTCTAGTAAAATATAACTTAATAAAGATTTATATATTAATATAATAAAGTAATTCTGTTTCCACTTTTTTCGATTATACCATCAGATTTTAAAATGCCAAGTTCTCTCATCATAGCACTTCTATCAATGCTTAAATAATCTGCTAGATCAGTTAAAGAAAAAGGAATTGTAAAAGATTTACTAATATTTCTAGTAGATATGATAGTAAAATAAGCTAAAAGTTTTTCTCTTATTGTTCTTTTACTTAAAAGTTCTATGCGCATATTTAATTCTATAATTTGGTTTAAAAATAAAGATGGTAAAGTTTGTATTAATTTATTATGAAATGTGCAATTGGTATCACATTTGTTTTCTACATTATCATAACTAAAAAACATCACTGTACTATTTTTTTTTGCTTCTACAAATAATTCATTATTTGTATTTACAGTATAAAAAATTTCACCAAAAATTGCACCTGTAGAAAAGTGTTCAACAATAGTTCTATTACCATTAAAGTCATAACGAATTAAGTTTGCTTCTCCTGATAATAGCAAACAAAATTGATTCCTTTTTGCAATATAAGTAGTTATAATTTCGCTTTTTTTGAAAGATTTTTTCTGAGTTTTTGAACAGTTTTTTGCAAAATCAATAAAAAAGTCTGAATAATTGTCCATATATAAATACACATCCTTTATGTTTTTATTAGTAAAATTATTGATATTAGCTATTATACAGAAAAAGTGTTGCAATTGCAACTAAAAAGAGATAGACGTAATAACTTTGTTACAAAAATGTAATAAAAAAATTTTAAATGTTAACTCCTTAGAAATAAGGAAAATAATAAAAATGTAACTAGTTAAAACCATAATCTGTTGCAATTGCAACAGAAAAACATGGAAGTTAATGTATAATTAAGTCATCTTACACATAGGGGAGGAATATAAAAATGAAGGTAATAAAAAGAGACGGAAGAGCAGTAGATTATAATAGAGATAAAATTATAACTGCAATAGAAAAAGCAAATAGTGAAGTAAAAGGAAGACAAAAAGCGACAAAAGAGCAGATAAAAGAAATAACAAATTATATAGAAGATTTAGATAAAAAGAGAATTTTAGTAGAAGATATTCAAGATATAATAGAGCAAAAATTAATGGAGTTTGAAAAATTTGAACTTGCAAAAAAATATATAGTATACAGATATACAAGAGCATTAGTTAGAAAACAAAATACAACAGATGAATCAATACTTGGATTAATAAAAAATCAAAATAAAGAACTTGCAGAAGAAAATTCAAATAAAAATACAGTACTTGCATCAACACAAAGAGATTATATAGCAGGAGAAGTTTCAAAAGATTTAACCAAAAGAATGTTATTACCTGAAAAAATTACAAAAGCGCATGAAGAAGGAATTTTACACTTTCATGATGCAGATTATTTCTTACAACCTATTTTTAATTGCTGTTTAATTAACATTGGAGATATGTTAGATAATGGAACAGTAATGAACGGAAAGTTAATAGAAAGTCCCAAAAGCTTTCAAGTAGCTTGTACAGTAACAACACAAATAATTGCTGCTGTAGCTAGTAACCAATATGGTGGACAATCTGTAGATTTAAAACACTTAGGAAAATATTTAAGAAAAAGTAAAGAAAAATTTAAAAGAGAATTAGAAAATAGTTATAAAGATAAATTACCTCAAGAAATTATAGATAGTATTGTGGAAAAAAGATTAAAAACAGAACTTGCAGCAGGTGTTCAAACAATACAATATCAAATTAATACATTAATGACTACAAATGGACAATCTCCTTTTGTAACATTATTCCTAAACTTAGATGAAGAAAATGAATATATAGAAGAAAATGCAATGATTGTAGAGGAAATTTTAAAACAAAGATATGAAGGAATAAAAAATGAAAAAGGGGTATATATTACACCTGCATTTCCAAAATTGATATATGTTCTATATGAACATAATTGTCTAAAGGGAGGAAAATATGATTATTTAACAAAACTTGCTGTTAAATGTTCTTCTAAGAGATTATATCCAGACTATATATCTGCAAAAAAAATGAAAGAAAATTATGAAGGTAATGTATTTAGTCCAATGGGATGTAGAAGCTTCTTATCTCCATGGAAAGATGAAAATGGAAATTATAAATTTGAAGGAAGATTTAATCAGGGTGTTGTAAGTATAAATTTACCACAAATTGGTATTATAGCAGATGGCGATGAAGATAAGTTCTGGAAACTATTTGATGAAAGATTAGAGTTATGTTATGAAGCATTAATGTGTAGACATTATGCATTACTTGGAACTTTATCAGACACAAGCCCTATTCATTGGAAATATGGAGCAATTGCTCGTTTAAAATCAGGCGAAAAAATAGATAAATTATTAAAAAATGGATATTCAACATTATCTTTAGGATATATAGGGGTGTATGAAGTTACAAAATTAATGAAAGGTGTATCACATACAACTAAAGAAGGTCATGAATTTGCAGTAAAGGTAATGAAACATTTAAGAGAGACAACTGATAAATGGAAAAAAGAAACAGGACTTGGATTTGCTTTATATGGAACTCCAGCAGAAAGTTTATGTTACAGATTTGCAAAAATAGATAAAGAAAAATTTGGAGAAATTAAAGATGTAACAGATAAAGGATATTATACAAACTCATATCATGTTGATGTAAGAGAAAAAATTGATGCTTTTAAAAAATTATCATTTGAAAGTGAATTTCAAAACATATCTTCAGGAGGAGCTATTTCATATATAGAAATACCAAATATGAGAAATAATTTAAAAGCATTAGAAGAAGTTGTTAAATTTATATATGATAATATTCAATATGCAGAGTTTAACACAAAATCAGA
Organism: Clostridium sp. CAG:571; assembly: GCA_000434015.1. Lineage (GTDB taxonomy): Bacteria > Bacillota > Clostridia > TANB77 > CAG-508 > CAG-492. The sequence continues at coordinate 50,196 of HF999504.1, read as the reverse complement.
TTATTGTCATGTATGTGGATTTGATGGAGAAATTATTATTAATGATAATAATGAATGGGAATGTCCTCAATGTGGAAATAAGGATCACAATAAAATGAATGTTACAAGAAGAACATGTGGCTATTTAGGAGAAAACTTCTGGAATGAAGGAAAAACAAAAGAGATTAAAGCAAGAGTATTACATTTATAAAACTAAAGAAATGGGGGATTAACTATGAATTATGCAACAATAAAAGAATGTGATGTAGCAAATGGGCCGGGAGTTAGAGTTTCACTTTTTGTGAGTGGATGTAATCACCATTGTAAAGGATGTTTTAATGAAATTGCTTGGAATTTTAATTATGGAAATGAATTTAATGAAGAAACAATAAATAAAATCTTAAAAGATTTGGATAGAGATTATATAGAAGGACTATCTTTACTTGGAGGTGAACCTTTAGAATATGCAAATCAAAAAGGGTTAGTAGAATTAGTAAAAAAAGTTAAAGAAAAATTTCCAAATAAAACAATATGGTGCTATACAGGTTTTGATTTTGAAAAAGATGTAATGGGAAAAATGTATAAAAATTGGGAAGAAACAAGAGAGCTTGTTGACAATATTGATGTTATAGTGGATGGAAAATTTGAAATAGAGAAAAAAAATCCTTCATTAAAATTTAGAGGATCAGAAAATCAGAGATTAATAGATGTTCAAAAAAGTATAAAATTAAATAAAATTATTTGGGCAGATATAGAAGATGAAGAAATAAAAAAAGCAAATTAATAAATTTTATAAGAGTCTTAAATTGTTAGTAATTGTTTAGCAATTTAAGGCTTTTATAAAATTTGCAAAAAAAAGAAAAATTTGATTCTCATAAAATTATAAAAATTGTGTAAAATATAAACGAGTATAACTTAGTAAAGATTATTTTTAATTGTTACACTAATATGGCAGAAATGTGAATATTATGTGAATATTAGCAATAAACACTTGACTCTGCTAAAAATAGTAATATAATACAATTATAAAAAATAAAAAGTACTTTTTATACAGTGTGCTAACGATAAAAGTGTCAACACATAAAAATTTTTAAAGGAGTGATTTATTATGATGATGATACCAAGAAGAAAAAATGAATTTGATTTGTTAGATGAAATGTTTAAGGACCCATTTTTTATTAATGATGGAGAAAGTAAAATGATGAAAACAGATATTAAAGAAAAAAAGGACAAATATTTAATTGATATAGATTTGCCTGGTTATGAAAAAGAAAATATTAATATTGAGATTGAAGATGGATATTTGACAGTTCATGCAACAGTAAGTAAAAATACAGACGAAAAAGAAGAAGGAAAATTTGTGCGTAAAGAAAGATTTTCAGGTGAATGTTCTAGAAGCTTTTATGTAGGAGATGAAGTAAAAGAAGAAGATATTAAAGCATCTTTTAAAAACGGAACATTAAAAATAGAAGTTCCAAAGAAAGAAGAGAAAAAAGAAAAGAAAGATAAAAAATATATACAAATAGAAGACTAAATATTAAATATTAATTAATAGTAAAAATGATTTATTAGCAATTTTATAAAAATAAAAGATTCAAATACTAAAGTAAAATTTAGTATTTGAATCTTTTTAATATTACATTAACTTCTTTTATTATACAATCTATATACATAAAGTAAAATTACATGAAAAATTTGGGCTGAATAAATGTAAGATATAAGATAAATAATAATTTATAAAAAAATTTACAACTATAAAAATATTTTTTATAAATGTACTTGACAAGAAACTGAATAATGTGCTAATATTATTATTGTCAATCAAATGCGGATGTGGCGGAATTGGCAGACGCGCTGGTCTTAGGAACCAGTGTCAACGACGTGGGGGTTCAAGTCCCTTCATCCGCACCATTGGAAAATCTGTCCAGACTTTTATAGTCTTGGATTTAATATAGAAAATATCAATTTCTAAAAGAAGTTGGTATTTTTTTATTGTTAATTAAAGAAAGGACAGGTTTAAATGATTAATATTGTAAAGAAAGAATTAGAGTTTGATGATGAATTAAAAAAGAAAATTGAATTTATATGTGGATTTTGTAATACTACCCCAACAATAATAAATGGTAATATAAGGAAAATTGATAGAACTAATCTATCATATATAGAGCCACATAGAATAATTATTAAAGGTATTACATTTCTAGCATTTAACTACTCAAAAACTATTTATGTAGGTAATTTATCAAACAAACTTGAAATTAACGAATTAGAGTCATTTATTAAAAAATTAAATTAATATTTATATACCAACTTCTTATAGATACTACTTATTCCATATAAAGTGAATTGACAAATCTAAAAAAAGTGATATTATAAATAACCAATGAAGAGGTATGCTCTAGAAATGGAGGTACATCGATGATAAATAAACACAAGATATCGAAAATTTATAATATTGAATTAATTGAGGAGTCAGTAGTATTTAGACTTTATTAAATACTATTGCCTCCTCTTTTTTAGTAAAAGGAGTTGAAGTTTTATGAATAATGAAAAGAAAGTTGCCGGTCTATATATTCGTGTTAGTACAGAAGATCAAGCTCGCGAGGGATTTAGTTTACCAGAGCAAGAGAAAAAACTTCGAGCAATGTGTGAGTATAAAGGTTATGAAATATATAAAGTAAATGAAGATAATAAATATTTAATCGAGAGTAAATAGAAGTGAAATTTTGACAAATTAATGCAAATATGGTATATTATTATTGCTTTGAAAGGGAGAGATTAATATGTTAAAACAATTAACTACGACAACTTATACCACAACAAATAAGTCAATTTATAGTATTGATTGTTTTAGCATTGCTTAACAAAATGGTCATGTATTCTGTACTAGGGAACAAGTAAAACAAGAAATAATTAATATATGCAATTTAATTAAAGACTTTTATTCTAGAATGGGATTATGGGAAAATCATTGGGTATCATTATCAGTAAGAGATTATGAACATCCTGAAAAATATATTGGTAAAAAGTCTGATTGGGATTTATGCGAAAGTTTATTACAAGAAATATCTGATGAACTTAGATTAGATGCAAAAAGATGTGAGGGAGAAGCAGCATTATATGGACCTAAACTTGATTTTATGTTTAGAAATGCACTTGATAGAGAAATACAAAATCCAACTGTTCAACTAGATTTTGCAACTCCTAAAAGATTTGGGCTTTTCTATATAGATGAAAATGGCGAAAAACAAACTCCTGTAATGGTACATAGAGCAGTTCTAGGTTCTTATGAAAGATTTTTAGTATTATTACTTGAACAATTTAAAGGTGTATTACCAGTATGGTTATCACCAGTTCAAGTAAATATTGTTCCTGTTAATATGAAATATCATGATGAGTATTGTCAAAAACTAAAACAAATATTAATTGACGAAGATATTAGAGTTAGTTATGATGATTCAAAGGAGCAAATGGGTAAAAAAATTAGACAAAGTAATGTTATGAAAAATCCATATACTTTAATTATTGGAGATAATGAAAGAGATAATAATTTAATAAGTTTTAGAAAATATGGTAGTGAAGAAACTATGTCTATGTCAATTGAAGAATTTATTAGTTTTATGAAGAAAGAAATAAGGAGAAGATAGTTATGGATTATGCTATTGAAAACATGGATATAGATAATGTTGAATACTATGCAAGAGTTAATGCACTATCTTGGAAACAATCTTATAAAGGTATAGTCAATGATGATTTTTTAGAATTAATCAATACATATCCAGAAATACAAAAAGCTATATCAAACTTGAAAGAAGGTTTGAATGATAGCAGTAGAAGATTTCTATTAAAATATAATAATGAATATGTTGGAGTTTTGAGAGTGCGTAAAACAAAGTATGACAATTATTCTAAATGTGGTGAGCTTGGTGCATTATATTTGTTAGATAGTGTTAAGGGTAAAGGTTTTGGTAAAGTTTTATTTGATAAAGCAATAAATGAATTAAAAAATATGGGGTACAACAAAATGATTATAGGTTGCCTTTCTGAAAATCCGTCTAATGATTTTTATAAACATATGGGTGGAGAATTTGTTGATACTAATCCATTAACTTTGCCTAACGGACAAGAACTAATGGAAAACTTATATTATTATAACGAAATCTAAAAGTAGCATAAAAATATTGCTACTTTTTCTATTTTTTGGTAAAATTACATTAGAAATTGATATAAACTATAAAATTTCTAATTTGTGAGTAATAGTTTGAAATAACTTAACCACTCGCAACAGTGTTTACATTGTGAATGTGGGCTAACTGTCTAAATAAAAAAGATATATTTTTCTCTTACCTATTGGTGAGAGTTTTTTTATTTATAAAAAAATTAAAAAATTATAAAATATTTATTGTAATTTATTAAAATTATGATATACTTTAATAAATTGATTGATATTTGTATCAATCGTCAAGAGAGCCAAAAAGTTGTAGATAACAACTTCGTTGGCACCAATATGCGTTTTCAATAAACTAACTTTTTTGCTTTGCAATGGGAGAAGCCAAAGAAAACAGAGTGTGAACATATCACAGCTTATGTAAGTCGATTTAGTCGGCTTATTTTTTTGCCTTTATAGGCACAAAATATTGAAATGAGGAAGTTATTATGATATGATTTGCGTAGTTAAAAAAGAGATTACGATTGAAAAAAATTACGTTCTAAGTTTGAATAGGCTTGCACTTTTAGTAATTGTGTATCAAAGATAAATAATGGTGATTTGAGAATGATTGAGAAAAGCAAAGATATATTTAAGAAGAACAATAAAGTGTAAAAAAGAGAAAGCTGTGTTAATTGAAGTAAAAAAAGAAACAAGATTTATTCAAAAAGTGATTGCAAAAATAAAATCTTTATTAAAAAAATGATTTATATAAACATTAGTTTTTATTAAAATAAGGTGGTAGAGAGTAATATGATTAACAAAAGAGAAGCAATAATATTTTTAATTGAGGAATGTTATAGAAAATCCCCAGAATTAATGGAGGAGATTCCAAAAGAAGAAATGTATAAAACTCTAATGAGTAATATTTCTGTAATAGAAGCAGGAGGCAAAAGCCAAGATGCAAATGGATTATATTCTTGTGAATTAAAGACAATAAACATATTGAATAAAGGAAAGATGGATCTAGAAGATATAAAAAAAGACCAGGGCACAACGGAAACATTAGCACATGAAGGAGTACATGCACTGTTTAGAAAATCTAAAACAAAAACACGGAATAGATTCTTATTCAAGAAAAATAAATATAAAATGTTTTATGAAATTAAGAAAAGTAAGGTATAAATCTTCAACAACAGTTTTAGATAAGATACATAATTTAAGTAAGATATCAGAAGACTATATAAGAAGTCGTCAATTTCATGTAGCATTAAATGAAGGAATAACTGAATGGATAGCACAAAAAACAGTATCAGTATCAGGACATAAAGCATATGATAGTGAAGTTAATATAGTAAAGCAAATAGAAAATATAGTTGGAGCAAAAAATATAATAGAAATTGTTAATAAAAGACCAAAAGAGATGAAAGATTTATTAAATATGAATAAGAAAGAATTTATTACTTTTTCTAATCAAATGGACTATATTTTATTCTTAAACATATTGAAGAATAAAATGGAACATTATGAAGGGAATGGACAATTCGATCCAAAGTTTGCATATTTAAATGACGAAATAAAGACTACAACTCTAAATATACAAACTCAATTGATAAAGAAACTCATAATTCCATATTTTGAAAATAAACAACAAAATAATAGTGAGAATTTTGATAAAGCTTTAAAATGTATGGAGTTAATAAAAGATTATTTTTATATTAATGATGTGGGGACAGATGTTTTTGAGAAATTTATGAATACAGATGCACCTAAAGAGCTGAAAGATGTTTTAGATAAAATAGTTATTCAGTATGCAAAGCAAAATTTTCAAAGCATTGATAAATGGGATAAGAAAAAAATCTTCGAAATGGATAAAAAGCTATCTAGGTATGGATATGTAAGTTTTGATGAATATTATGATAGATTTACAAATAAAATTGTTAGTCGAATAGAAGAATTAAGATTAATAGAAGATGCAAGTATAATAGAAAGAGTAAAAAAAGATCTATCTAACAGAAGTAGAATTGATGTAAAATTACTTGCAAACGATTATGTTAACGAATACTCGTCTATTTATATTAATAAGAAAGTAAGAGAACTAATCTTAAAAAGAAATTTAACCGAAAGTCAAGATAATGATTTGATACAAGAGATACAAGTTTATCGTGATTGTGGTAAAATAATAAGCAAAAAGGATATAAAAAGGCAAAAAAGTGATGACGGACATATAGAGTATTTTGTTATGATTGATGGTAAAAAATATACAAATGAACATTTAAAGAAAATGAAATATGGTAGAAAATTTCTGGATTCAAAACGATATGAGGTCATTAATGAAGAAAAAGAAGATGAAGAACAACAAAGTAATGAAGATGTTGCATTGAGTGTTCTAGATGGAAAAAAGCAAGGAAAGCTTGCAAAATTTATTGACTTTTTTAAAAAAAGATTTTCAAAGAAAAAAAATGAAACAATAGAATATAAAACAGATTCTCATGTAGAGGATTTTAGAGCAAGTTTAAAGGTACAATCTAAAAGAACAACTAGCAAATCAAAACAAGAACAAAGTCAAAGCAGGAATTTTATTGAGAAAGACGAAATATGAAAACTGGATGCATACTATAGTAAACGCAAGGATGGAAACATTGCTAATATCCTGTTTTCAGTCTGAATATTTGAAAAATTGTTAAAAATCTAAAAATTTGACTAGTAAATTTTAGGCTAGTATAATGTTACTATATGAGAAAAAATAAGGAGGAAAAAATGAATTACAAAGAAGAATCATTAAAAAAGCATTATGAATGGAAAGGAAAAATAGAAGTAAATGCAAGAGCAAAGGTCGATAATAAAGAAGCATTAGCTCTTGCATATACTCCAGGGGTAGCAGAACCATGTCTTGAAATACAAAAAGATTATAAAAAAAGCTGGGAATTAACACGTAGATGGAATATGGTAGCTGTTATAACAGACGGAACTGCTGTACTTGGTCTTGGAGACATAGGGCCAGAAGCTGGAATGCCAGTTATGGAAGGAAAAAGTGTACTCTTTAAAGAATTTGGAGATGTAGATGCATTTCCTATTTGTGTTAGAACGAAAGATGTAGATGAATTTGTTCAGACAGTATACAATATAAGTGGTTCTTTTGGAGGAATAAATTTAGAAGATATTTCTGCACCACGTTGCTTTGAAATTGAAGAAAAACTTAAAGCAAAATGTGATATTCCAGTTTTTCATGATGATCAGCATGGGACTGCTATTGTTACAAGTGCAGCAATTATAAATTCAATGAAAATTATAAATAAATCTATAGGAGATTGCAAGGCAGTAATAAATGGAGCTGGGGCTGCTGGAATTGCTATTGCAAAATTATTAATGACATTAGGATTAAAAGATGTAATATTATGTGATAGAACTGGGGCTATTTATGAAGGTAGAGAAAATTTAAATAATGTTAAAGAATCAATTGCAAAGGTTACAAATAGAAGTTTTACAAAAGGTACACTAAAAGAAGCTATAGTGGGAGCAGACATTTTTATAGGTGTTTCTGCACCAGGAGTTTTAACAAAAGAAATGATAAAAACAATGAGTAAAGATCCAATTGTTTTTGCTATGGCTAATCCAACACCAGAAATAATGCCAGATGAAGCAAAAGAGGCGGGTGTTAGAATTGTAGGAACTGGACGTTCGGATTTTCCAAACCAAATAAACAATGTAATTGCATTTCCTGGAATTTTCAGAGGAGCGTTAGATGTTAGAGCAAGTAAAATAACTGAAAATATGAAAATAGCAGCAGCATATGCAATAGCTTCATTAGTTAGTGATGAAGAATTAAATGAAGAATATATTTTACCACAACCGTTTGACAAAAGAGTAAAAGATACAGTAGCAAAGGCTGTTTCAGAAGCAGCTATAAAAGATGGTGTTAATAGAATATAAAACTTTAATAAAAATTTTGATATTTATATAATAAAAATATATAATATAGCCAATCTAAAAGTAAAGTATGTAAAAATTATTTTTAGATTGGTTATTTTTTATATCATAAGACTATTAAATTTTAATTCGTTGTTATATAATTAATGCAACAAAGAACAAAAATAGGGAGGACAATTATGTATGATTTAATTGTAACTAAAAAGAAAAATAATAAATCAAAAATTTTTATTATATTATTAATCATATGTGTTATATTAATATTATTTTCTATAGTTGGAATTAAAAAAATTAATATGGATAATAATAAAGATATACAGGTAGCAAAAATACTAGATGTAAATATTAATATAGATACAGCCATAAAAATAAGACAAGAAAAACAGGAAAAAGAAAAATTAAAAAATAAAGATCCTTTAAGTCAAGAGCAAATAGAAAAAATCAGTAATATATATACTGCAAACGATGGAAAAAGAGTTTTTTTGACATTTGATGATGGTCCATCCAAAACTGTTACACCATTAATTCTTGACTTATTAAAAAAAGAAAATATTAAGGCAACTTTTTTTGTTTTAGGATATAATGCTGAAAGAAATCCTGAAATATTAAAAAGAGTGTATGCAGAAGGTCATTATATAGCAAATCATGGATATTCTCATAAATATAATGAGATATATAATAGTGTTGATACTGTAATTTATGAATATAATAAAACAGAACAATGTATAAAAAATGCTTTAGATAACCAAAATTATAATTCAAGAGTGTTTAGATTCCCTGGAGGATCTGTTGGAGGAAAATACAATCAAATAAAACAAGAGGCAAAAGAAGTTTTAAAACAAAATAATGTTGCTTTTTTAGATTGGAATGCACTTAGTAATGATTCTGCAGGTGCACACACAAAAGAGGATATAATGGATAATATTACCAAAACAGTAGGAGAGAAAAACAATGTTGTTATTTTAATGCATGATGCAAGTGATAAAATATTAACTTATGAAACATTACAAGATGTAATAAATTTTTTAAAAAATAAAGGATATATGTTTAAAAATTTATATGATGTATTATAATTTAGAACTTATGGTTCATAATTTGTAGTTTATAAAATATGGTTTGGAATTTTTTAAATTAGAAGTTATAATTATATTTTATGGTTTGGAGGACTTTTTTATGTATGATGCAATAGTTATTGGTGGAGGCCCTGCACGGAGTGTCAGCAGCAATTTATATGAAAAGAGCAAATTTAAACATATTACTTATAACTAAAGGGTATGGAGCATTAGAAAAAGCAGGAAAAATAGAAAATTATTATGGAATAAATGAAATTAGTGGTATCAATTTGCATGAAAGTGGAATAGAGCAAGTAAAAAATCTAGGTGTAGAATGCATAAATGATGAAGTAGTCCGGGCTTACTAAAGAAGATAATTTTAAAGTGGAAACTGTTAATTCAGAATTTTATGCAAAAAGAGTTGTACTTGCAACAGGAAAAAATAGAATTATACCTGATATAAAAGGAATAAAAAAGTTTGAGGGAAAAGGAATTAGCTATTGTGCAATTTGTGATGCTTTCTTTTTTAAAAACAAAAATGTTGCTGTACTTGGTAGCGGAAATTACGCAGTAAATGAAGCAAAACAAATAATGAATGTAACAAAATCTGTAAAAATATTAACAAATGGAGAGAAGTTAGTAGAAAATAGAGATATATCTTTAGAGTCTAATGAGAAGAGAATAAAAGAAGTTAGGGGAATAAACAAGCTTGAAGAAGTTGAATTTTATGATAATACTAAAATGAAAATAGATGGTATGTTTATAGCAATAGGAACAGCCTCAAGCACAGATTTAGCAAGAAAAATAGGTGCAGTGATTGAAAATAATAATATAAAAGTAAATGATAACATGCAAACATCTGTAAATGGATTATATGCTTGTGGTGATTGTATAGGGGGAATAATGCAAATATCTAAAGCTATATATGATGGAACAAAAGTTGGGCTAGAAATAATAAAGAATAATAAATTGTAAAATAAATGTTAATGGAGGTAAGTAAAATATGAATATTTTAAATTTAACAAGTGAAAATTTTGATAAAGAAGTATTACAATCAGATAAAACAGTTTTAGTAGATTTTTGGGCAAGTTGGTGTATGCCTTGTAAAATGATGTCTGGAATAGTAGAAGAAATTGCAAATGAAATGGAAGGAAAAGTTAAAGTTGGAAAAGTAAATATTGATGAAGAAACGGATTTAGCAGTTAGATTTGGTGTGATGAGTATTCCTACATTTTTGATATTCAAGAATGGAAAAGTGGCAGAAATGACAGTAGGAGTACAAGAAAAAGAAAAAATAACAAAGTTATTAAAATAAAAAACAATATATCGATATATCGAGATATAAGATATAAAGATATTAAATAAAATTAAAATTTTTATTTGTATTTTTATATATTATAATATATAATTAGAAAAAAATATGGGGATAAACAAATGAAAAAAAAAATTTTTAGCATAATAGCAATAATTTTAGTATTATTATCAGTCTTGATATGTTTACTAATATTAAAAGATAATCAAAACAAGAGTGAAGAAGCTCTAAAAAATGATACGATACAAGTAGAAAATGTAAACAGTACAAATAATAATATAGAAAACAATATTAAAGTTAATAAAGAAAATGATAATATGAAAGTTGAAGAAAATAATCCGGTTAAAGAGCATGGAAAACTAAAAGTAGAAGAATCAAAATTGGTAGATGAAAAAGGAAATAATGTTCAGTTAAGGGGAATAAGTACTCATGGTATTAAATGGTTTCCAGAATATATAAATAAAGAATCATTTAAATATATGAAAGATGAGTGGAATATAAATTTAGTTAGACTTGCTATATATAGTGAAGACTATGATGAAAGTCAAAATGAAATAATAGAAGATGGAATAAATTATACCACAGAACTTGGAATGTATGTGATTGTAGATTGGCATACATTAAATGATAATAATCCAAATACTAATAAAGAAAAGGCAAAGAAGTTCTTTACTTATATTGCAAATAAGTATAAAAATAATGTTAATATAATTTATGAAATATGTAATGAACCAAATGGAAATGTTACATGGCAAAATGACATAAAACCATATGCAGAAGAAATGATTAATTTAATTCGTGAAATTAATGAAGATGCTGTTATTTTATGTGGAACACCTAGATATTGCCAATTAATAAGTGAGGTCGCAAAATCACCGATAGTAGAGCAAAAAAATATAATGTATACATTTCATTTTTATGCAGCAACGCATAAAGAAGATTTAAGAGAAGAACTAAAAAAAGGATTAGAAAGTAATCTTCCAATATTTGTTTCAGAATTTGGAATTTCAGAAGCAAATGGAAATAATAATATAAATATAGAAGAAGCTAATAAATGGATAGATTTATTAAACAAGAATAATATTAGCTTTGTATATTGGAATTTATCTAATAAAAATGAGGCAACAGCATTGTTGAAAGATGCAACTAAAAAAACATCAGATTGGAGTATAGAAGAATTATCTGATGCAGGAAAATGGTATATTAATATAGTAAAAAACAAGTAATTAATAAAAAAACATAAAGAACAATATTGGTAAAAGTACAAATCATTCAAAAGATAAAGGAGTAAAGTAATATGATTAGAGAAACTGCTAATGATATTTTAAAATTATTAAAAAATGGAAAAGGACTAGAAAAAGATAAAATATTTGAAAACCCAAGTAGAGATGTTCAAAAAATAATTGCTATAATATTAAATGAATGTAGATGTAGTGCAATAGATAGAAGCGGTATTACAAAAAATAATGAATCTAATATAGATATTGTGAAAGTAAGAAATGTTGTAATGACTTTTCTTAGTGATATGCAAGAATTACAAGAAGAGTTGGTTTTGTCAGTTTTAACAAAAGAAGAGATAATAGGACCATTTATAAAGTTAAAATTTAAAAAAATTTATGATACAGATTTTGAAAAATTTGATATAGAAATAGAAGAACCATTTGAAGATGATTTTACAGAAATATTAGGCTGCAATAATGATGATATAAAAGAAAGAGTCATAGAGGAAATAATAAAACCATATGTGAAGAATCTAGTACATAATGATAGAATTCTATCACAGAGAGATAAAATAGGAGAATTTATAGATAAAATATTTAACAAAGGGAAAAATCAAGATGAATTAATAGAAGAATATAAGCAAATATTAAGAGAAGTATCAAGTATGGGAGAAGAAAAAGTATGTAATACAGCAAATTATATTTTAAAAAATATAATGGAAAATAGATACTTTAGAAATGAAATTATAAAAAATGCAATTAAAGATACAGATTTACAAATACTAGGAAGAAGATATGTTACATTTAACAATTTAGTAAATTCTATGGCAAACGAAACATATGAAATGTTAATAAAAAAAGAATCACCAAACAAGCAAATTAATGAAATAAAGCAAATTTATTATGATATAGTAACTCGGACTATTAATTTTATCTACAGATTTTAACCAATTAACTAAATCTAAAATAGAAGGACAAATAAAACAAATAAATAAGGGAATAAGCAGTAATTTATACGAAAACAACAAAAAATATGTTAATCCAGAAACTGGATATAGAAATATAGATACTAGTATAGAAAAAAATAATCGTGAGATAAGATTTGTGAAACATGGTGACATAGAAGAAGCAATGAAAAATTTAGTAATAACAATAAAAAAATTGCTTAAAGAATCTGATAATTTAGATACAAGAAGTTTTATTAAAGAAGTTACAAGAATAAATTATCGTTTGGTAAGGATAAATCCATTTATAGATGGAAATATAAGAACTAGTAGGGCAGTAGCTAATATTTTACTACAAGATAAAGATATTTTGTCATATTTTGATAAAGAAGAACAAGATGAGTATATAAATACGATTAATAAAGCACATTTACTAATTGCAGAAAATACTAAGATAGAAAAGGAATATATGAAAAATTTAGTAAGTGATCCTGATAAATGCAAAGAAGTAGAAGATAAATTTTTGTCTATGTGGATGTAACTAAAAAATATTAAGTATATTAAAAAAGAATTATAAAATCTATTTTAAATAGAAACTTTATAATTCTTTTTTTATACAAGAGATATAAAAGAAACACATTTTAGTAATTTTATAATTTTTTTATAGCGTTTCTGGCAAGTTCATCACATCTATTATTGAACTCATTATCACTATGACCTTTAACTTTTATAAATTTTACAGTGTGAATTTTAGTAAGACTATATAATTCTTGCCAAAGTTCTTTATTTTTAACAGGTTCATTTCCTGCTGTTTTCCAATCTTTTTTTACCCAATTATATATCCAACCTTGATTAAAAGCATTTACAACATAAGCACTATCACTATATAAATTAACTTTGCAAGGAAATTTTAAAAGTTTTAAACCGTTCAATAACAGCAGTTATTTCCATAATATTATTAGTTGTGTTTTTATTTGAACCTGAAATTTCTTTTGATGTATTTTTATACATAAGAATAGTACCCCAACCACCAGGACCAGGATTACCAGAACAAGCACCATCAGTATAAATTGTAACTTCTTCCATAATTATCAACCTTTCTTAAATTATAACTTAGTATTTTAAATAAAATGTGTTTAAATAAAAATAATTCTATTGGCACATTACGTAATTTGTGATATTATATCAGTAAACTACAAGTATGTCTAGATAAATCGAATGGAAGAGGTGAAAAAGTATGGCGAGAGTTTTAGGAATAATTGCAGAGTATAATCCTTTTCATAATGGACACTTATATCATTTACAAAAATCTATTGAAGAAACAGAGTCTGATTATGTTATTGCAATAATAAGTGGTAATTTCGTTCAAAGAGGAAATACATCTGTTATAAACAAATGGAAAAAAGCAGAGATGGCATTAAAATGTGGAGTGAATTTAGTAATAGAATTACCAACATTATATAGTATATCAAGTGCTGAAAATTTTGCATCTGGAACAATAAAAATATTAGATAGTATGAAAATTGTAAAATCAATTTCTTTTGGAACAGAAACTGGGGATATGGCAGCACTAAATAATGTTGCAAATTTATTAGTACAAGAACCAAAAGAATATGAAGTTTTGTTACAAGAAGAATTAAAAAAAGGAGTTTCATATCCAAAAGCAAGAGAAAATGCTGTGTTAAAAATAATGAATGATAATACAAGATATGGAAATATATTATCTAGTCCTAATAATATATTAGCAATAGAATATTTAAAATCCATAAAAAAATTAAAAAGTACGATAAAACCTTTTTTAGTAAAAAGAGAAAAAGTATATTATAATGATGATGCTGTTGTTGACGATTTTGCAAGTGCTACAGCAATAAGAAGACTACTTGCAAGAAATCAAACAGAAGATTTAAGTAGAGTATTGCCAAGAAGTTCATATGAAATATTAATGGAAGAATTACAAAAAGAGAATGTTGTATTTGATTTAGTTAATTATGAAAAAGAAATTATATATAATCTTAGAAATATGACTTTAAAACAAATACAAAATATTCCAGATGTATCAGAAGGTTTAGAAAATACAATAAAAAATGCAGCAAATTCATGTAATAATTTACCAGAATTAATAAACATGATAAAATCTAAAAGATATACAACTACTAGAATTCAAAGGATACTACTTTGTTCTTTACTAGGTATTACAAAGAAAAAAATGCAAATTGCAAAAAAAATTAGACCATATGTAAGAGTTTTAGGTATGGATGAAAAAGGTAAACAGTTATTATCAAAAATGTCAAAAGCAAATCCAAAATTAGATATTGTAACATCTGTTAAAAAATTTACAGAAAATAATCATAATAAATTTATTAAAGAAATGTTAGATGTAGATATTAAAGCGACTGATATATATACTTTAGCATATGGTAAAAATTCTTTTGCGGGACTTGACTATACAAATAAAATTGTTATTGTATAAAAATGTTTTTTTGGTTTAGAAAGGATAGTGAATTTTGAAAATTATTGGAATAACAGGAAATTCTGGTAGTGGAAAAAGTAGTGTATCAGAAATAATTGCAAAAAAATGTGATAATTCAATTATAATTGATGCAGATAAAATTGCTAAAAGTATGGCATCTATTAATACAAAATATTACAATGCTATTAAAAAAGAGTTTGGAAAAGATATATTAAAGGCGAATCTAGAAATTGATAGAAAAAAATTAGCCAATATTATATTTAATAATGATGAAAAAAGAGATGTTTTAAATAGAATAACTTTTAAATATGTTGTGTCAAATATAAAACAAAAGATAAATTTTAATAAGAATAAAGAAGTAATAATATTAGATATTCCATTACTTTTTGAAAGTGGTTTAGACGAAATTTGTGATATAACATTAGGAATAATAGCAGATAAGAATGTAAAAATAGAAAGAATTTGTAAAAGAGATAAAATAAATATAAATCAGGCAGAGAATAGAATAAATAAACAACTTGAAGATAAAATTTTAGAAAAAAATTGTAATTATATTATAGAAAATAATGGTAGTTTAAAAGAATTGAATGAAAAATTACAAAACTTTATTATTCATTTAAAAATTTAATAATAAAGAATATTAATAATAAGAAATATAACATAGGAGGAATAAAAATGAAAGAATTATTTGCAGATTTACATGTACATATAGGAAGAAGTGAAAACGGAAAACCAATAAAAATAACTGCTGCAAGAAGTTTGAATTTTGCAAATATTGCTAAAGAATGTGCAGATAGAAAAGGAATTAGTGTTGTTGGAATTATAGATTGTGCATCACCATATGTAATAGAAGATATTGAAAACTTTTTAGCTACAGGAGAAGCATATGAAATAGAAGATGGAGGAATTATATATAAAGATAAAGTTTGTATAATTTTAGGAAGTGAAATAGAAACAGCAGAAGTAAATGATGAAGGAAAGACAGGAAGTGCTCATAATTTATGTTATTTTCCAAAATTAAAAGACATAAAAGGTTTTTCAAATGAAATGAAAAATCATATAAAAAATATGACATTAAGCTCACAAAGAGCAGATTTTTCAGCGTATGATTTGTTAGATGTTGTAGAAAAATATAATGGAATTTTAGTTCCTGCACATGCTTTTACACCACATAAGAGTTTTTATGGAAATTGTACAGATAGAATGTCAAAAATATTTAAAGAAAAATTTAATAGAATTCATACAGTTGAGTTAGGATTAAGTTCAGATACTTTTTTGGCAGATGAAATATCAGAATTGGAAGATAAAACATTTTTGACGAATTCTGATGCACATTCTTTACCAAAAATAGCAAGAGAATATAATAAAATTTTAGTAGAAGATATAAGTTACAAAGAATTATTAATGGCACTAAAAAATGAAAATGGAAGAAAAATTGTATGTAATTATGGATTAGATCCAAAACTTGGAAAATATCATAGAACATTTTGTGAAGAATGCGGAAAATCTATAGAAGGAAAAGCTCCAATATTTAAATGTAATAGATGTGGAAGTGAACATGTTACAATGGGGGTTTTTGATAGAATAGAAGTTATTAAGGATAAAAAAGAAACAAAATCTCCAAAATTTAGACCACCATATGTTTATCAAATACCATTAACTTTTATGCCAGGACTTGGTAAAAAAACGATAGAAAAGTTATTAGATAATTTTGAAACAGAAATGAATATTTTACACAAATTATCATTTGATGATATAGAAGGAGTAGTGGGTAGTAAGATAGCAAATGTAATTGTAAATGCAAGAGAAGGAAATGTAAATATAGAAGCTGGCGGAGGCGGAGTTTACGGAAAAGTAACTACAAAAAAATAAAATTAGTTCTAAATTTCATTTTATAGAATAGACATTATGTATAAGTAAGCTTATGCATAGGAGGAATAAAATGAGAGTAGACAATAGGAAAAAAAAGAAGAGTATAAAAAATTGTATATTAAATCATGTAAATAATAATTTAAGAGAATATATAATATTAATTATACTATTTTTAATAGGAGTTGTAGCAGGAGTAATATTTATAAACAATGTAAATGAATCTCAAAAGCAAGAATTACAAACTTATATTACAGGATTTGTACAATCATTAAAAGGAGATTATCAAATAGATAAAACAAAATTACTAAAAACATCTATTATAGAAAATGTAAAACTAGCAATTATATTATGGTTTGTAAGTTCAACTGTAATAGGAATATTTTTAGTATATGGGATAATTATATTTAAAGGCTTTTGTATAGGATATACAATGGCCTCAGTTTTAGCAACATTAGGAACCGGAAAAGGTATATGTTTTGCCATAACATCTTTATTATTACAAAATATTTTATTTATACCATCAATATTAGCATTGGGAGTAAGTGGAATGAAATTATATAAATCAATAATGAAGGATAAAAGAAGAGAAAACATAAAAATAGAAATATATAGACATACAATTTTTTCAATTATGATATTAGTTTTTTTTATAATTTCATCTTTTATAGAGACGTATATTTCCTCTCCACTTTTGATGAATACAGCTAAATATCTATAAAATTGTCATAATGACAATATACATAAAATATTAATTTGTAAAATATAAATATTTGTAGAATTTTGCTAAAATGTATTTACATTTATTAATGAATCTGATATAACATATATAGTTTATGTTAATACGGCTTTGCGCATGCCAGAAATGTGCAAAAATCTTAAAAAAGTAGGGGAGCTCTAGAATGGAAAAACAAATAACACTTTTTTTGGAATTTCTTCAAAATGATAAGAAATTGTCAGATAATACACTTCAATCATACAAAAGAGATATTATGCAATATCACAATTATGTTGACGAAAATAGTATAAATTATTTAAAAGCTGATGAAAATAAAATAAAAGAATATTTACAATATTTACAAGAAATTGGAAAAAAATCATCAACAATTTCTAGAAGCTTAGCTTCAATTAGATCTTTTTACCAATTTTTAATAAGAACAAAACTTATAAAAGAAGATCCAACAGTAAATATTCAATCACCAAAAATTGAAAAAAGAGTACCAAGTATTCTAACATCAAAAGAAATTGAATTACTATTAGACCAACCAAAAGATGTTGATTTAAAAGGAACAAGAGATAAAGCAATGCTAGAGTTTGCATATGCTACAGGAATGAGAGTTACAGAAATAATATCTTTAGATATAGATGATGTTAATTTAGAAGAAGGATATGTAGTTTGTAGATTTGGTTCAAAACAAAGAAACATTCCTCTTGGTTCATTATCATTAAAAGCATTAAAAGAATATATAGAAGAATCAAGACCATATTTAATTAGAGATGAGAATGTAAAAGCTTTATTTGTTAATATTAACGGAAAAAGATTAACAAGACAAGGTTTTTGGAAAATAGTAAAATATTATAAAGAACAAGCACATATTACTAAAGATATAACACCACATGTATTAAGACATTCTTTTGCAACACATTTACTACAAAATGGTGCAGATTTAAAAGCAATACAAATGATGCTTGGACACTCAGATATATCATCTACACAAGTATATATGCAATTCCAAGATGAAGGAATAAAAAATGTATATAGAAAAGCTCACCCAAGAGCATAAAATTAGAAAATATAATAGTATATAAAATATATATCATATGAAAACTCTTTATTTTAGATTATTTCTAAATAAAGAGTTTTTATAATATAAAACTTCTTTTATGTTTAATATAATGCATATAGATTTGATTTATTATGTTAATTGTGCTATACTAATATATAGTTATCCTGAATAAGGAAAATAATTTTTTGGTAATCTACCGTTAATTTGGTAGTTCATATAGTAGGATATAAGCCCAAATGTATACATATATATAAGTATGTGTTACATGCAACAACATAGAAAGAAGGGAAAACAGTATGAGCTTTTTGGAGTTAAAAATCCGTATTTTGGAACGACAAATTATAAGTATGGAAACCAAAAAAGCCCAGATAAGATTAATGGATCTGAGGCAAAAATGTATCTCTTATATGGAGATATATGAACTGGATTGCGAAATTCAGAAAAAAAAGCTGAAGCTTGAAAAGCTAAAAAAGCTTTTGCTTGAAAAAGCATATTAACGAAAGGAAAAGACTATACATATAAAAAGTATGGTCTTTTTCCATTATAAGTGAATGAAATAACATAAAAATCACTTGACAGTTTACAATAATACATATAAAATATAAATGTGAGTTGAAATATATTCAAAATAGAATTATTTATATATATTTTTATACGGAACATTGAAAATTAAATAGAAAGAGGTGTGAGATTATGCAATATGTAATCTATATCGCCATTTTTTTAATCTCAGCAGTTATATTTACAATGGTAGGTGTTACAATAAGAAAGAAAATAGCTGAATCTAAAATGAAAAGTGCTGAACAAGAAGCAAAAAGAATAATTGATGCAGCAGTTAGAGATGCAGAAAATAAGAAAAAAGAAGAAATCTTCAAGGCAAAAGAAGAAATTATGAAGGCAAGAGAAGAATTAGATCAAGAGGTTAAAGAAAGAAGGGGCGAAGTACTTTTACAAGAAAGAAGAATTGTTCAAAAAGAAGAAAATTTAGAAAATAGAACAAATAATTTAGAAAAGAAAGAAAAAGATTTGGAATTTAAAAACCAAAAATTAGATGAAAAGACAAAAGAAATAGAACTTACATTAGAAAAACAAATGCAAGAATTACAAAGAATCTCAGGTTTATCAAAGGATGATGCTAAAAAGCAATTATTATCAGAGTTAGAAAAAGATTTAACTTTGGAAAAAGCAAATCTTATTAAAGAATATGAGAATAAAGTAAAAGAAAACTCAGAAAAAACAGCAAAAGAATTAATAGGATATGCTATTCAAAAATGTGCGGCAGATCATACTTCTGAAACAACAGTATCTATAGTTGAATTACCAAATGATGATATGAAAGGTAGAATTATTGGTAGAGAAGGAAGAAATATTAAAGCTTTAGAAACGTTAACTGGAATAGACTTAATTATAGATGATACTCCAGAAGCTGTTGTAATTTCTGGTTTTGATCCATTAAGAAGAGAAGTGGCAAAAATTGCTCTAGAGAAATTAATAAATGATGGAAGAATACATCCTGCAAAAATAGAAGAAATGGTAGAAAAAGCAAAAGAAGAAATTGAAGCAACAATAAAAGAAGAAGGAGAAAGAGCAGTACTAGAAACAGGAGTAGTTGGGTTACATCCAGACATAGTAAAGTTAATTGGTAAACTAAAATATAGAACAAGTTATGGTCAAAATGTATTAAACCATTCAATAGAAGTTTCTAATTTAGCTAGAATTATGGCAGAAGAATTAGGACTAGATCCAAAACTTGCAAGAAGAGCAGGATTATTACATGATATAGGTAAAGCATTAGACCATGATATGGAAGGTACTCATGTAGAAATAGGTGTAGATATACTTAAAAAATACAAAGAAAATGAAATGGTTATAAATGCAGTTCAAGCACATCACGGAGATGTAGAACCAAAAACAATAGAAGCTGTATTAGTTCAAGCAGCAGATGCAATTTCTGCTTCAAGACCAGGAGCAAGAAGAGAAACATTAGAAACATATATCAAACGTCTAGAACAACTAGAACAAATAGCAGATTCTTTTGAAGGTGTAGAAAAATCATTTGCAATACAAGCTGGTAGAGAAATAAGAATTGTAGTAAAACCAGAAAAAGTAAATGACGCAGAGATGACTCTAATGGCAAGAGATATAGCTAAAAAAGTAGAAGATGAAATGGAATATCCGGGACAAATTAAAGTAAATATAATAAGAGAAATAAGAGTTGTCGAATACGCAAAATAAAATATATTTTATAAAATAAAAAACAGTGCTTCAAAAGAGCACTGTTTTTAAGTTTATGGAAAACAAATTAAACAAATTTGTTTAGAAATGGAGGAAATATGAAAAAAATAGTAATAGGAGCACTCATATTAAGCATATTACATTCTATCTTATTTTATGGACAGGATTTAGGAATATCAGTAGTGTTATTTGTAGTACCAATGCTTATTTTTATTTCGTATACATTAATAAGTAAAAATAAAGTGAAAAATAAAAAAGCTTTTTTTCTGAGTGTACCAATCAGTTTTTTAAGTTTAACATACGCATTATTTAATAATGGTATTTTAAATGTTGTAAACATGATAGCCATAGTTGTTTTAACAACAACAATGATAACTTGGGCAATATATGATAAATTTACTTTTAAAGAGGCTTTTGTGAAAATTTTTGTTACTATATTTAAACCTTTTGGATATATAGGAGAAAGTGTTAGAGTAATATCAAATAATTTATTTAAGAAGAAAACTAACGTAACAAATGTAGAAAATAAAAAGATAAAAGAAAATAAAGTAATTAAGCAAATTATAATAGGTCTTATAATATCAATACCATTATTAATTATTATTCTTGCTTTACTTATTTCAGCAGATATAATTTTTGCAGAAATCTTAGAACCAATTAAATATGTTATTATGAACATATTTAATATAAAATTTTTAAGTTCATTATATTTTAGAGCGATATTTATTATTATATTATTTATATATGTAGTTGCATTTATATGTAGTATGCTAAAATTTGATACAACTAAAAAAACTTTTGAAAAAAAAGGTGTAAATATGCAAAATATAACAGTTAATACAGTGCTAACTGTATTAAACATAGTATATTTATTGTTTTGCATAATTCAATTTGTATATTTATTTTTATTCACTAATTTAGGATTGAATGAAATTTTTGATTATGCTACATATGCTAGAAGAGGATTTTTCCAATTAATGTTTGTAACAATAATTAATTTTATAATAATAATTATTACATCTCTAAATAAAAGAGAAACAACAAAGGGAGTAAGTATTTATACTAAAATAATGAATGTTTTATTAATAATATTTACAATTGTAATGATATTTTCATCATTTTTGAGAATGTATTTATATGAACAAGAATATGGATATACATTTTTAAGATTAGTAGTGTATTTTATTTTGGCAACAGAACTAATGCTAGCAGTACCAACATGTGTATATGTATTTAATAAAAAAATTTCACTTTTAAAATATTATATAGTAATATTTTCTGTAATGCTTGTTTTATTAAACTTTACTAATGTAGATAGAACAATTGCCAAAAAGAATGTTGATAAATATTTAATGAGTGCAAATTTTGAAGAAAAAGAAATTGATTTTAAATATTTGAAAAATTTATCTGTAGATGCAATACCAGAAATTGCTAGATTATATAGAAATACTCCAGATTCAACTTTGAAAAATAAGATAGATAGATATTTTACACATGATTCTATGGTAAAATCAAGAAATAATAAAAAAATTCAAAAACTATATGAAAATAAGAATTTCCAAGAATTTAATTTGTCTGAATATGAAGCTAAAAGAGCTGTAGAAAGTATAGATGGCGAAAAATAAAATTAATTGTAAAATAAGAATAAAGAAAGTTAAAGTTGTTTAATGAGAAAAAATTACTAGTTTTATGAAGTAGAATTTAATTAATTTTCTCTTTTAACTATATAATTTTAAATTATAAATATTATTTAATCTTTAGTAAATTTTGATTAATATTAATATAGTGAAAAAGAATAGTTGTAATAAAATTGCAACTATTCTTTTTTTGTGGTATAAATAATAAAAAAGAAAAAAGGAGAAAAAAATGGAGCAAAGTAAATATTATGGAAAAATTGCACTAAAATTAAGTGTAATACTTTTTATTGTTTTAGGATTATTTATTACTTATAAATTAGCAATATTTTATATACCATTTATAATAGCTATAATGGTAGCATCTATTGTAGAGCCAATTACTAAATTTTTTATGAGAAAATGTAAATTAAGGCGTAAAATTTCGACAATAATAACACTTTTACTAATAACTATTATAATAGGAACAGTTTTAACATTAACAATAAGTAAGGTGATAACAGAAACAACATCACTTTTATCAAATTTAAATATATATTTTAAAGATTTTTATGATGATGGAATACAATTGTTTGATGACTTGAAAAATGGAAATATAGAAGTGCCAGATGAGGTTATGCAAGTTTTAAAAAATTCGCTTGGGGGAATTGTAGATGGAACTAAAAATGTTTTAATTTCTATATTAACTAGTGTAATAAATTTTATAAGCTCTGTGCCTACAATGTTTACATATGTAGTAATTACAATACTTGCAATTATATTTGCTTGCTTTGATAGAGATTATATAATTAATCAATTTAAAAAGCAGGTTCCAAAAAAATGGATACAAAAAGCAAGTGAAATTTATAAAGAAACTTGTAGTGTTTCATTAAATTATATAAAAGCAGAAGCAAAGTTGTCTGGAATTTGTTTTATTTTAGTATTTATAGGTCTTGTGTTTTTAGATTTAATTGGCTTTGATGTTAAGTATCCTGTAATTATGGCTATTTTTATAGGATTTGTAGATTTACTTCCTCTATTTGGAGCTGGTGCTGTTATGATTCCATGGGCAATATATCTATTTTTTACAGGAAATATACCACTTGCTATAGCAGTAGGAGTAATTTGGATAATATGGGCTGTGTTAAAGCAATTAATGGAGCCTAAAATGGTTAGCAATCAAATGGGAATGCATCCGATTTTTACATTACTCGGAATGTATACTGGTTTTAGAATTTGTGGTGTATTTGGGCTTATGTTAGGGCCTATTGTACTATTAATAATAAAAAATGTATTTAGTGAATTAATAAGCAAAGGTGTATTGAAATCATTTTTTGAAATGGAATAAATAAGAACTAAAAAGAAAATCATCTCATAAACTGTTATGAGGTGATTTTTATGAATTTTGAAGAATTAAACAAAATGATTAGTAAATATGATGATGTTCCATTTCCAGAAATAAAATATGTATATGCAAATCAAATATATGCTAATTTATTGTATGATGATTTAGCAGGAGAACTTGGAGAATTATCTGCTGTTACACAATATGCGTATGAACATATGGATATGAAAAATAATGAAGGGCTTAGCAAAATAATGCTAAGAATTGCAATTCAAGAAATGAAACATTTAAATTTAGTAGGGGAATTAATAAAAAAATTAGGAAAAAATCCATGTTTTGTAAATAGTAAAGGGATAATATGGAATAGTGGAAATTTAAATTATGATGTAAAAGATATAATAAAAACAATGGAATATAATATAAAAACAGAGAAAGTTGCAATAGATCGGATATAATAAAGCAATTAGATATACAAGAAATAAAGAAATAAGAAACTTATTAAATAGGATTATTCTAGATGAGAAAAACCATATACAAGTTTTTTCGAAGATAATTGAAGAAAGCCAGAAAGAAATAAAAAGATAAAGTAATAAAATCTCGTGCTCTAAAATAGAATTGTTTTAGGAGGGGATTTGTTTTGGATGAAATTAATTTAGATAATAAGAAGATTGTAAAAAAATGGCAAATTTTAGCATCTGTTTTTAGTCTTATATTTGGAACTTTGTTACATTTTACATATGAGTGGTCAAATAAAAATGCTTTTATATCAAGTTTTAGTAGTGTTAATGAAAGTACATGGGAACATTTAAAACTTGCATTTTTTCCGATGTTAATTATTGGGATAATAGAATATTTTTTTGTAAAAAACAAAGTTAATAATTATATAGAATCAAAAACTATAGGAATTACTAGTTCAATATTGTTTATAACGTCATTTTTTTACACATATACAGGAATTATAGGAACAAACTTTTTTATAATAGATATTTTTACTTTTGTGTTTGCAGTTTTAATAGGAGAATACATTTCGTATAAAATAATGAATAGTGAGGAGCAATCTACAAAAGCTACTAAGATTATGTCCATAATTATATTAGTAGTATTAACTATATATTTTGTGTTATTTACATTTATAACACCTAGAATAAACTATTTTAAAGATCCAGTAAATGGAAGTTATGGAAGAAAATTATAAGTGAAAGATAATACTATAGTAAAAGTAAAATTATAACTATCAGCTTCAAAATAAAAATTATACAAAGTAATTGCATATAGAAACAAAGTATAATATAATGCAAAAAAATAAGGAGAAAAAAATTATGGAAAAAAATGAAATCAAAGGATTAACTAAAAAGGAAGTTGAGGAAAAAGTAAAATTAGGTAATGTAAATACAACCAGTAAAAATAATTTGAAATCTAATTGGCAAATAGTTTTTGATAATGTATTTACATTATTTAATTTATACAATTTTATTATAGCTATAGCTTTATTAGCTGTAAAAGCATATACTAATATATTTTTCTTTTTGATAATTGTAATTAATGTTTTAATAGGTATTATTCAAGAAATACATGCTAAAAATATGATTAAAAAATTGGAGATTTTAGCTGCTTCAAAAACTACTGTAATTAGAGATGGAAAAGAAGAAAAAATAGAAGTAGAAAAAGTAGTTGTGGATGATATTATATTATTATCACCTGGAGATCAAATTCCATCAGATTCTTATATTATTGATGGAGAAGTGGAAGTTAATGAATCACTTCTAACAGGGGAGTCAAATTTAATCTTAAAAAATAGAGAGGATAAATTATTATCTGGAAGTTATGTAGTAAGTGGCAAATGTTATGCTAAAGTTGAAAAAGTTGGTGATGATAATTTTGCAAATCAAATAGTAAATGCAACTAAAAAGCACAAAGAAAATAATTCAGAGCTTATTAATTCAATGAAAAAAGTTACAAAATTTACAAGTTTTGTTATTATACCAGTAGGAGTATTTTTATTTATGCAAGCTTACTTTCTTAGGGAATCTAATTTATCTCAAGCAGTAATTGCAACATCTGCTGGACTATTGGGAATGTTACCAAAAGGACTTGTTTTATTAATAACTATAGCATTAGAATCTGGTGTAATAAAACTTGCTAAAAAAGATGTATTAGTTCAAGATCTTTATAGTATGGAATCACTTGCACATATTGATACAATATGTTTAGATAAAACAGGAACTATTACACAAGGAAAGATGAGAGTATCAGATGTTAAAATTTTTGATGAAAAAGTATTGCCTAGATCTTTTAATGATATGATGGTAGCTTTTGTAAATGAATCTGATGACAATAATGCAACTTTTAAAGCTATTTCCGATTACTTTAAAGGCAATATAAAATTTGAAAAGCAAGATAGTATATCATTTTCTTCAGAAAGAAAATGGAGTTCAATATCTTTTAAAAATGAAGGAACTATAGTGTTTGGAGCACCAGAAAGATTATTTGAGAAAAGTAAAAAAGAATGTCCAAAAGAGGTTGAAAATTTGCAAAAAAATGGTAAAAGAGTTTTAGCGGTAGCATATACAAAAAATATTATAAATGAACCAGTACTTCCTGAATTAGATATTGTTTCAATACTTATATTAGAAGATCCTTTAAGAAAAAATGCAAAAGAAATGCTTGGTTATTTCAAAAAACAAGGAATAGATGTTAAAGTTATTTCTGGAGATAATCCACTTACTGTTTCTAATATAGCAAAAACTGCAGGACTTGAAGAATATGAGTCATATATAGATTTATCTACAATAGGAAGTGATGCAGAAATAGTAGATCTAGTAGAAAAATATAGTATATTTGCAAGAGTGTTACCACATCAAAAAAGTATTATCGTAAAGGCTCTACAGGCTAAAAATCATAAAGTTGCAATGACGGGTGATGGTGTTAATGATGTTATTGCATTAAGAGAATCAGATTGTAGTATTACACTTCCTGATGCTAGTGATGCAGCAAAACAGGTTTCACAAATCGTACTACTAAATTCAGATTTTAGTGTGCTAAAAGATGTATTAATGGAAGGAAGAAGAGTTGTTAACAATATAACTAAAGTTGCTAGAATATTTTTTATAAAAACAATATATTCAATATTATTGTCAATCTTTTGTATAATAACAAATATAGAATTTCCATTTATACCAATACAAATAACTCTTATAGATTTAGCTATTGAAGCATATACATCATTTTTTATTACATTTGAAAAAAATAAAAATCCAATTAAAGGAACTTTTTTACAAACTGCCCTTACAAATGCAATGCCATTTGCTTTTGTTATTATTTTTAATATAGTATTTTTAATATTTGCAGGTGAAATAATAGGAGCATCAAGTACTTCTTTAACTACAATGATGTATTTACTTATTGGTTTTGTTAGTATATTAGCAGTACAAGAGGTTTGCAAGCCAATTACCAAAGTACATGTATTTTTATTTACTACAACAGCTGTTGGTTTTTATGTAGCAGTAGCTTTATTTAGAAGAATATTAGAATTAGAAATATTAACAAGGAGAGAGTTTATAATTGTACTAATATTAGCTATAATTAGTTATATATTGATACATATAAAGAGAATAATTTATAAAAAGAAATTAATAGATTAAAAAGAATAGATTAAAACGAAAAATTTAAATTTTTATAAAATTTATTACAAAATAAAAAGGAGTAGATTATATGGAAAATATATTTGTAGAATATCCGAAATGCTTGACTTGTAGAAGTGCAAAAAAATGGTTAGACGAAAATAATGTAACATACATAGATAGACATATAGTAGAAGAAACACCAACATATGAAGAATTAAAGAACTGGATAACAAGAAGCAAGAAAAATATAAAAAGCTTTTTTAATACAAGTGGATTAGTTTATAAAAGTTTGAATTTGAAAGAAAAACTACCAACTATGTCAGATGATGAAAAAATAAAACTTCTTTGTAGGAATGGTATGTTAATTAAAAGACCATTATTTATTAGTGACAAAATAATATTAATAGGTTTTAAACAAGATGAGTGGAAAGAAATTTTAGGAGGAGAATAATGCTAAATATAGGATGTCATTTATCAGCTTCAAAAGGCTTTAAAAATATGGGAGAAGAGGCATTAAAAATTAATGCAAATACTTTTCAGTTTTTTACACGTAATCCAAGAGGTGGACAAGCTAAAAAAATAGATGAAAGTGATGTACAAGGATTATTAAAAATAATGCAAGAAAATAATTTTGCAAAAATACTTGCGCATGCACCATATACTTTGAATTTATGTTCTGCAGATGAAAAAATCAGAGAATTTGCAAAAAATACTATGTTAGATGATATGAAAAGAATGGAATATTTGCCACGGAAATATGTATAATTTTCATCCAGGAAGTCATGTAGGACAAGGTTTTGAAATAGGAAAAAAATATATAGTTAAAGCTTTAAATGAAATATTAACAAAAAATCAGACAACTACTGTTTTATTAGAAACAATGGCAGGAAAAGGGAGCGAAATAGGTAGAAGTTTTGAAGAAATAAAAAGTATTATAGATGAAGTAGAATTAAAAGAAAAAATTGGAGTTTGTTTAGACACTTGTCATGTAAATGATGCAGGATATGATATTGTAAATAATTTAGATGGTGTTATAGAAGAATTTGAAAAAATAATAGGCTTGGAAAAATTAAAAGCAATTCATATTAATGATAGTATGAATGCTATTGGAAGTCATAAAGATAGACATCAAAAGATAGGAAAAGGAACAATTGGAATTGAAGCATTTGAAAGAATAATAAATCATCCTAAATTAAGAAAATTGCCATTTTATTTAGAAACACCACATGAAGATATTATGGGGTATGCAGAAGAAATTGAAATTTTGAGAAATTTATATAAAGACTAATAAATTAGTACAATATAAAATTTATCATAAATAAAAAATAAAATATGGAGGAGAGTTGAAATGAAAAATATTGCAGACAGATTAAATGAAAAAATAACTAAGCTTAAAAGTCCAATTGTAGTAGGATTAGATCCAAAATTATCAGAGATACCAGATTGCTATAAAGACAGATTAGAAAAAAGTGAGAACAAATTTGAAGAGATTTCTAAAATAATTATAGAGTTTAATAAAGATATAATTGATAGTATTTATGATATTGTACCAGCTGTAAAACCACAAATGGCTTTTTATGAAATGTATGGAGAGTATGGTGTTAAAGCATTTATACAAACTGTTAAATATGCAAAATCTAAAGGGTTATTTGTCATAGACGATTCTAAAAGAAATGATATTGGAAATACTGCTAAGTGTTATGCAAAGGGGCATTTAGGAAAAGTAGATTTAGGAAATGGTCAATTTGAAGAAGTTTTTGGAGCTGATTTTTTAACTGTATCTCCATATTTAGGTCTTGATAGTATAGTACCATTTATAGAAGAATGTAAAGAAAATGATAAAGGAATTTTTGTGTTAGTTAAAACATCAAATCCATCAAGCTCTGATATACAAGATAGATTAGTAGATGATGGAAAAACAATTTATGAAAATGTTGCTAAGTTTGTAAAAGAACAAGCAGATGAATTAATAGGTGAAACAGGATATTCTTCAATTGGAGCAGTAGTAGGAGCAACTTTTCCAGAAGAAGCAGCAAAACTAAGAAAAATAATGAGTAATAATATTTTCTTGGTGCCCGGATATGGTGCACAAGGAGGAAAAGCAAAAGATGTAATGTACTGCTTTAATGAAAATGGATTAGGAGCTTTAGTAAACTCATCAAGAGGTATTATTTATGCATATAAAAAGCATTTTGAAAAAGACTTGTGTACAAAAGAAGAATATAAGAAATCTGTAAGAGAAGCTACCATCAGTATGAGAGAAGATATAGTATCTTGCTTAGAAGAAGAAGGAAAAAGTTATAAATAAAATATTTAAATTAGAATATAAGTATTATAAAAAATATAAGTTATAAAGAAAATCACACTTCCACTTTAAAAAAATATTATAAAAGTGGGGTGCTTTTTTTATGAAAATAAAAAAGTATAAAAAGGATGATTCAGTAAAATATGCAAAAAAATGGGCATATTTAAGAAATCCAAAATATTATAATTATGATGCAATAGGAGGAGATTGTACTAATTTTGTATCTCAATGTATATATGAAGGATGCAAAGTAATGAACTATGATAAAATAAATGGGTGGTATTACAAAAAAGCAAATGACAAGTCACCATCATGGACAGGAGTGGAATTTTTATATAAATTTTTAATAAATAATAATGGGATAGGTCCTTTTGCTAAAAAGTGTAATATAGAAGATGTTGAAATAGGAGATATTATACAACTTTCGTTTGATGGAATAAAATTTTCTCATACTTTATTTGTTGTAGAAACAATAGATAACAATATTTATGTTGCAACACATACTTTTGATTCGTATGGACGTAATTTGAATACATATTCTTATAAAGACATACGATATATAAAAATAGAAGGATATAGGATTTGGTAGTTTATAATGTAAATTAAAAAATGAAATTTAATTTATAAAGATAAAAAAATAGAAAAATAGGTATTAAAGCTAAAAATGTTGTTGAAAAATGTAAGTCATATGATATAATGTGGCATATATTAAGGTGATATTATAAGAATAAAAATAAAAAGGGAGGATGGTTCAAGAAAAAATAGTATCTTGGCCAATAAAAAATTGACAGTTGCATTATATATATTTAAGATATACTTAAAAGTAGTTTATTTTTTTATAAAACTATTTACAAAACAAAAAAAACAAGTTTTTTTCTTAAGCAGACAATATAATTATATATCATTTAATTATAAAGAGATTATAAAAAGTTTAGAAAGAAATAATAAAGATATAAAAATAAAAGTTATTTGTCAAAAAGTAAACAGTGATATTAATGAATCGCTAAGAGATAAAAATCAATCATCTGCTTTAATAAAGGTAATAATGAAAATGAAAAAAGAAGCCAAAAGTATGATAGAATACTTTGTTAGTTTGCATAAACAAATGCGGATGCATTGCAGAATCAAAAGTGATTATTGTTGATGGATATAATATTCCAGTTAGTGTATTGAAACATAAAAAAAATACAACAGTTATTCAAATGTGGCATGCACTAGCAGCTATTAAAAAATTTGGATATCAATCAATTGGATACAAAGACGGAGTGAATAAAACAATAGCAAAGATATTAAAAATGCATGCAAATTATGATTATGTTATTTCTGGATCAGAGGCAATGAAACCATATTTTGCAGAAGCTTTTAAAATTGATAAAGAAAAAATTATATCTATTGGAACGCCATATGTTGATTATTTGCTTAAAACGTCATCTAGACAAAAACAAAAAATATATAAAAAATATCCTGTATTAAAAAGAAAAACTAATATATTATATTCACCAACTTTTAGGAAAGATGGAAGAGATAATATAGATGAAGTGATAAAAAATATAGATTTAAATAAATATAATCTAATTATTACATATCATGATAAAGACGGAAAGAAAAAGATAGACAATCCAAAAGTTTTTACATGTAAAGATGTGCCATATAGAGATTTAATAAAAATAGCAGATTATGTAATAACAGATTATTCAGCTTTATCAGTCGAAGCGGCTATAGTAAACGCGAAGGTGTTATTGTATGTATATGATTATGATAAATATAAGGAAGAGAATGGAATTAATATAGATTTATTTAAAGAACTTCCTGGATATACATTTAGAAATATAAAAGATATAGTTAAAGTAATTGAAGATGATAATTATGATATGCAAATTTTAAAGAAATTTAGAGAAAAATATGTATCTAATTTAAATGGAAATTCTACAAAACTATTAACAGAACTGATAGAAAAACATGTGTATGGTGAAGTGAATTTAAGAGAAAAAAATTTAGAAGGGATAAAAAAATGAAAGATAAAATAAAAAAGATTGTGATAGATTTTTCAAAGAAAAATATTGCCTTTAGAAAGATTATTAGAAAACTTGTCTTAATAAGAAGAAAAATTTTTTATCATAAATTCTATAGAAAATATAATGTGGATGATAAAACAATTCTGTTTGAAGTGTTTGGAGGAAGAAACTATTCTTGTAGTCCAAAATATATTTACGAAGAAATGATTAATATGGAAGAATTTAAAGACTATAAATTTGTTTGGTCATTTATAGATCCTGAAAAGCACAATGTAAAAAAATGCAAAAATTTAAAAATAGTAAAACATGCATCAAAGGAATATTATAAATATTGTGCAACTAGTAAATATTGGATTGTAAATTCTATAATGGGAGAACATATAAAGAAAAAAGAAAATCAAATATATGTACAATGTTGGCATGGTACGCCACTTAAAAAATTACGCTGTGACATAGAAGTTACAGGAAGTGTATTAAATACTATTTCTGAAATAAGAAAGAGAAATGATATTGATGCTTCGAGATTTGATTACTTTTTATCACCATCTAAATTTGCAAGTGAAAAATTTATTTCAGCATTTAATTTAAAGTCTTTAGGAAAAGAAAATATAATTGTAGAAGAAGGTTATCCAAGAAACAAATTATTGTTTACATATACGAAAAAAGATATAGATAACATAAAAAATAGGTTGAATGTACCAAAAAATAAAAAAGTAATATTATATATGCCAACATTTAGAGATAATCAACATACTTCAGGAATACGGATATACATATAATATTGGAATAGATTTTGAAAGTTTACAAGAAAAATTTGGCAAAGATTATTGTGTTTTATTTAGTACGCATTATTTTGTAGCAAACAAGATAGATCTTTCAAAGTATGAAGGATTTGTTATTAATGTAAATGGTAAATTTGATGATCCAAATGAATTATATATAATTAGTGATATTATAATGACTGATTATTCTAGCGTATTTTTTGATTTCGCTAATTTAAAAAGACCTATGATATTTTACATGTATGATTTAGATGATTATAAAAATAATTTAAGAGATTTTTATTTAGATTTAGATGAATTACCAGGACCAATAACTAAAAACGAAGAAGAGTTAGAAGAAGCTATTAAAAATATTGACGAAATATCAAAGAAATACAAAGAAAAATATGAAAAATTCAATAAAAAATTTAATTATTTAGATGATGGACAAGCAACTAAAAGAGTTATAAACAAAATATTTAATTTAAAAGATATTTCACAGGAAAAAAAAGAAGTAATAAAAAAATAAATTTATATAAAAAATAGGAGGATAAAAATGAAAAAAGTATTAACATATGGAACATTTGATTTATTACATCCAGGACATATCTATTTATTAAAGGAAGCTAAAAAATTAGGAGATGAATTAATTGTAGGTGTATCTACAGATGAATTTAATTCGATTAAACATAAAACATCTTTTTTGCCTTATGAATATAGAAAAGAAATGGTGAAGTCTATAAAATATGTTGATGAGGTAATACCAGAAACTAATTGGAATCAAAAAGTAGAAGATATTAAAAGACTTGGAATTGATGTATTGGTCATGGGAGATGATTGGAAGGGTAGCGACAAATTCGAATATTTGAAACAATTTTGTGATGTTGTATTTTTACCTAAAATGGAAGGGCTTTCTTCTACTAAGTTTAGGGGACATGTTGAGGAATATGTTAAACTTATGGAAGAAGATGAGTAGAAAATAGAATATTAATAAAATATTTGCAATGTGTGATATATATAGTTGAGAGGATAGGAACATAAAAAATGAATAAAAAAAATAATTATATATGGTTGTTTGGTGAGAATTTAGGAAAAACAGCAAATAATAATTCGTTTTATTTTTGGAAACATATAATAAATAAAAAAAAAGATAATATAAATAAATACATAATTTTAGAAAAAAATAGTTTGAATAAAAAAGTATATGAAACATTAAATAAAAGAGAAAAAGAATCTGTTGTATGGAAAAATAGTTTAAAACATTTTATACTATTTTTTTTGGCAGATATGTACTTTGTAACATTAAGTTATAAAGATATAAGACCAGAACAATTTATGGGAAAAAAATATGAATTTCAAATAAGCAGACCAGTAATATATTTACAACATGGTATTACAGCTATAAAAAAGTTAGGGTATAAAGGAAATTCATACTGGAATAATATGTTTAGATTTATTTATTATAATAAAATTATAAAGCAACAATTAATTGAAGAAAATGATTTTAGAAAATATCAATTATATTATGGAATAGTATTTCCAAGATTTAAAGAATTAGTAAGAAAAAATAATTTGGAATTAAAAAAAGGTATAAAAAGTAAGCAAATATTATGGTTCTTAACATGGAGAGAATATAAAGAGGATAGTTTTGAAAATCAAATGCTAATAAAAAAAATAAATCATGTTTTAAGAAATGAAAAATTAAATAAATATTTACATAATAATAAATTGAAAATAAAATTGTGTTTGCATCAACTATATAAGACAGATGCAGAAGAATTTATGAAAAATGTGAATAAAAATAATATTGAATTAGCATATGCGACAGAAATTAATTTGATGGAAGAAATTGTAAAAAGCAATATGCTTATAACAGATTACTCTTCATTAGGATTTGATTTTACTTTTTTAAAAAAACCGGTAGTGTTATTTCAGCCTGATAGAGAAGAATATTTATCTAAAAGGCAGACATATTGTACAATAGATGAGTTAGAAGATAATAGTATAGATACAGAATCTGAATTCATAGATATTATAATTAATGAGAAATATGGAATAAATGAATTCTTCAATTCTAGAATTACAGATGTCGAGTTTGAAAAAGTTGAAAAAGGTTATTATATTGATAGAATGTATAAATATTTTAAAAAGAAGCAAGAGGAAAAAATTACATTCTTAGGATATAATTTTTATGGAGTTGGAGGAACTGTTAATGCAACCAGAGCTTTAGCAGAAGGATTATTAGAAAATGGATATATGGTTGAAATGTTATCTTTAAAGAATAATGGTAAAGCAAAGAATATGCCATATGCACTAAATTTAACGAATATAGATATGTATATGAATTTCGATAATTTTAAGATAAAACGATGGCTGTGGAGTAATATTTATAGAAATTATAAATATTTAAATTTTGATACATCTAAAAAATATTTGGAACCATATACAGGAGTAGCTATAGAAAAAATATTAAATAGAATAAAAAGCAAAACTGTTATTTCTACAAGAGAAACATTACATTTGTTTTTAGAAGATACAAATAACAAAAAGATAAAAAACAAAATATATTTTTTTCATTGTCAAGCAGAAATAATAGATGAGATATTTCCTGGAATTATGGGTGAGATAAATAAAAGAAAATTAACAAATACTGTATTTGTTACAGAAAAAAATAAAAATGAATATATAAAAAAACAGCAATATGATAATTATGAAAGATCATTAGTCTTAGGAAATGCATTAGAAAGAAAAAATGTAAGAAATATAAATAAAATTGAGGTGATTCCGGAAAAGGAAAAATATTATTTGATTTATCTATTAAGAATTAGTCAAGAAAGAAAATGCGACATAGAAAATTTAATTGAATTTGGAAAGTATTTAAAAGAGAAAAATATAAAAAATATAGTTGTAGATGTTTTTGGAGATGGAGATTATGTTGAAAACTTTGTAAATGAGTTAGTTGATAATGAACTTACTAATTTCATTAAATATAAAGGAAAAACAAATGATTCTACATATCATATAAGAAGGCATGATGCATTAGTTGATTTTAC
This sequence comes from Clostridium sp. CAG:571, assembly GCA_000434015.1. Lineage (GTDB taxonomy): Bacteria > Bacillota > Clostridia > TANB77 > CAG-508 > CAG-492. The sequence continues at coordinate 14,536 of HF999504.1, read as the reverse complement.
ATTAAATCATTCTTTTGGAATGACATACATAGAAGGAATTTTAAGTGGAAAATCCGTATATTGTATGAAAAACACAGGATCTATAGAAGTTATGGAAGGAATACCAAATTCATTTATAGAGTCATATGAAGATCTAGTTAATAAAATTAATAAGTTGCCTACTATATCTGTAGAGCAGTTGCAAGAAAATTATAGGAAAATAGAAGAAAAATATTCAAGAAAAATTATAGCTAAAAAATTCATTGAGTACATAGATAGAGGAGCAAAAAATGAGTAAAATAGAGGTCGAATATAATGATAATTTATTGCAAATAAAAAAGATAAGAACGAGACAGAGTGATGACGATTTTGAGAGTATAGATGTATCGAAACTAGTATATAAAGAAGAATATCAATCAAAGATAAAAGTTACGAATGCAGACGAAAAAAATAAAATAATGTTATTTAAAAGATTGTCTAAAATAAATAATGATGATACGAATAGTATACTTTTAGTTTATGCAAAAGGCAATAAAATAAAATATAAAATAACATCAGAAGAAAATGCATACAAGACTTTTGTTCAAGTTCCATATAAAATATTAAATGTTAATATTACAAATAAATATTTAAAGTTTACAATGTTTGCTTATATAGTAAATAATTGGAAATTAAATATAAAAGATATTAAATTTGCAATAGATAGTAATAATCAAAAAGATGTAACTTTAAAAGTATACGATTCAAAAAAACAAAAAGCAAAAAAGTTACTTGAAGGAAATGTTTATAAATTTAAATTTAAAATAAGTGACTTATTAAATAGTAATGAAGAAATAAATAATTTTGTATCACTTAATCTAAAAATAGATGAAGCAGAAGTACAATACAAATTGGGAATAAGAGACAAAAAAATAGTGAAAAGAAAAAAAGCAAAAAAGTATTATAACCTTCCAATGAAAAGTAAATATATAAAAGATTATGCGATTCATATAAGAAGAACTATAGCAGGAAATTTAGTCGTAGTAAAAAGATTAATAGAGCCAATAGAAAGTACTTTTAAATTTAAATTTTTAGAAAGTCAATTAGTTTCATATCTTATGTATGAATTAGGAAAATTAGGTACAAAAATCAGAAAAAAGAAGATAAATATATTTTATGAAAAATTTGCATCTAAATCGGAAGAAGGTGTATATGACTTATATGAAAAATGTAAGGCAAGTAAAAAAACTAAAAATTATTTTGTAATAGATAAAAATTCACAAGATTATAAAAATATAAAAAATGATAAAAATGTTATAGTTAAATTTTCATTTAAATATTATTGGCTAATATATAATACAAGTTGGTTTATAGCATCAGAAGCACCAAGTCATTTGAACATATTAAGATCTAATAATAAGTACTTTAGAAAAGCAACTTATGATAAAGAATTTGTTTTTTTACAACATGGAATAATTTATATGAAAAATTTAGGAATTAATTCTTCTTTTGAAAAGGGGAAAGAAGGAGAATCTAAATATATGATTATAAGTAGCGAAAAAGAAAGGGACATTGTTGTAGATATGTTGAAGTATGATGAAGAACAATTATTAAAAACAGGACTTGGAATGTATAGTAAAATTAAATATAATCATATAAATGAAAAATCAGATGATATTGTGACAATAATGCTTACATGGAAACCATATGAAGAGCAGTTATATAGTTTTGAAGAATCTACATATTACAAAAATACCGTAGAAATATACAATATGTTAAAAAAATATATAGATAAAAATAAAATAGTGATAATACCTCACCCTAAGGTTTTTGACTTGTTAACTAGTACAGATATTAAAGAATGTGTATGGCAAGGAAAAATTTCAGAAATATTAGAAAAAACAAAAATGTTAATAACAGATTATTCTTCGGTGTGTTATAATTCGTTTTATCAAGGTGGGGGAGTAGTATTTTATCAACCTGACTTAGAAGTATATGAAACATATAATGGAAAGTTAGTTCCAAACGATGATGAATATATAGGTAAAAGAGCCTTTAATATAAAAGAATTAGAAGAAATTACTAGACAAACAATAGAAAATGGTAAAATTAATTTAGGCCAAATAAGAAATAGTAAATTTGAAGAAAATTACAAAACTATTAATGAATTTACAGATGGAAAGAATATAGAGAGAATTTTTAACGAACTAAAAAGACTAAAAATTGTATAGTAAAATATTATAAAAAATTAATATAGGAAAGAGTAAAATGAAAAACGAAATATTATATAAAAATAAAAAATTAATTATTATATTAATAGCTATTTTGGCGACAATAGCTATTAATATAAATTTAGATATAAGCAATGAAGTAGTTGATAAAAATATAATACTAAAAATAATAACAATTATTAATCAATCTTTTAAAATTGATGTGATAAAAAGTGTTTTTATTTTTATTGGAGGATATTTTCTATTTTCAAAAACTTTTTTTCAAAAAAGTAACAAAAAAAACGGAAAAAAAATATGTAAAATATTTTTAGGAATTTTGTTTTCAGTATTTACAGTTATAGGAGAAAGTTATTTAAAAACTAATAGTTGGAATTTAGTATTTTTAAATAAGATTCAAATTTTTAAATCATTAATATTAATGTTCGGATATTATTGCTTTTATATAGGACTAATAAATTATATATTTGATCAGTTAGTAAATAAAATAGAGTATAAGGAAAGTAAGAATAAAGTTTTTAATTTTATTTTTGAAAAACATTCATTTATAATACCATTTTTAATTATTTTAATTTGTTGGATACCTTATATTGTAATTTATTATCCTGGAATACTAATGCCAGATTCAAGTAATCAAATTAAACAGTTTTTTGGATTAGAGATTTCAAAAGATAGTGCTACAGATTCGGTAAATTTAATAGATGAAAATGTGAAGATTACAAATCATCATCCAGTTTTACATACAGTACTTTTAGGGATGTGTATGAAGGTTGGTAAACTAATAGGAAATGATAATTTTGGTGTGTTTTTATGTTCATTAATACAAATTTTATTATTGTCGATTGCTCTTAGTTATATAGTAAATTTTATGAAAAAAATAAAAACTAATAATATTCTTAGAGTTGTAACGTTAATAGTTTTTTCACTATTACCAATATTTCCAATGCATGCACTAGAAATTACTAAAGATATTTTGTTTACAGCATTTCTTATATTCTATATGATAAATATATACTTTTTAGTAAAAAAGGCAAATATTGAAAAATTTAGTAAAAAAGAAATTATAAAATTATTATTTATTAGTATTTGTATTTGTTTTACAAGAAATAATGGAATTTATGTAATATTATTTTCATTGCCATTACTTTTTGTAATAGATAAGAAAAATAGAAAAAATATAATAACAATATGCATAACAATTATATTAATAAACAAAATCTTTTTATCAATTATATTTCCAGCTTTAAGAATACCAACTAATATAAAAAGAGAAATGTTATCTATTCCATTTCAACAAACAGCTCGTTATGTAAAAGAACATAGTTCAGAAGTAACAGAAGAGGAAAAAAATATAATTGATAGAGTTTTAGAGTATGATACATTGGCAAAAAGATATAATCCTGTTCATGCAGATAGTGTAAAAAATAAATTTAATAAAGATGCAAGTGATGAAGATTTAAAAAATTATTTCTCTGTATGGAGTAAACAGCTATTAAAACATCCTACCACATATATTCAAGCTACTTTAAATAATTATTATGGGTATGTATATCCAGAATGTAAAATAACAGAATTTACAACTAAATATATTGTGAATAATGATACAAGGTTAAACGGAACAAAAAAATTTAATTATAAATATATTTCAAAGTATAAAGGATTAAGAAAAATTGTAAAAAAAATATTAGAAACAATTCAAAAAGTTCCAGTAATATCTTGGATAACAAATATTGCATTTAATGTTTGGGCTATAATATTAATGATAGTATATATGTGCTACACTAAAAAATATAGATATATTATTTGTATGATGCCAATTGTATCTATAATCTTAGTTAATTTTGCATCACCTGTAAATGCATATTTTAGATATGCTATGCCATATATTTTTTCTATGCCATTAATACTTAGTATATTTTTAGATATAGTTAAAGAAAAAGGGAAAGGGAAGAAGTAAAAAATGAAGAGCAAAATAGCAGTATTAATACCATGTTATAATGAGAGTAAAACAATTGCAAAAGTTGTAAAAGATTACAAAGAGGCTTTACCAGAAGCAGATATTTATGTATATGATAATAATTCTACAGACAATACAGATGAAATAGCAAAGAAAGCTGGTGCAATTGTAAGGTATGAATCAAAGCAAGGAAAAGGAAATGTAATACGTACAATGTTTAGAGAAATAGATGCAGATTGTTATTTAATGATAGATGGAGATGATACATATCCATCAGAAAATGCAAGACAAATGTGTAATTATGTACTAGAAAATGGAGTAGATATGGTAATTGGTGACAGATTATCATCTACATATTTTGAAGAAAATAAAAGGCCATTTCATAATTTAGGAAATAGAATGGTGAGAGGCTTAATTAATAAAATTTTTAAAAGTAATATAAGAGATATTATGACAGGATATAGAGCTTTTAGCTATAACTTTGTAAAAACATTTCCTATTCTTTCAAAAGGATTTGAAATAGAAACAGAAATGACAATACATGCAATAGACAAAAATTTTACATTAAAAGAAATTCCAGTACAATATAGAGATAGACCAGAAGGAAGTGTATCAAAATTAAATACATATAAGGATGGAGCAAGAGTAATAAAAACAATTGCAATATTATTTGAAGAATATAAGCCTGCTTTATTTTTTAATACAATTGCAGCATGTATATTTATAATTTCTCTTATTTTAGCTATACCAGTATTTATAGAATATTTTAAAACAGGTTTAGTGCCAAGGTTTCCTACATTAATAGTTGCAGGAATAATGCTGGTTATTTCATTATTATTATCTGTTTCGGGAATTATTCTACAGGTGATTGTAAAAAAACATAAACAGTTATTTGAAATTATGTTAAATCAAGCAGCAATCTTAAGAAAAAAATAAATAAAAGTATAGAGGATAAAAATGGATAAAGAAAATAAACTAGAAAAGATAATAAATAGTATAATAAAAGTGATTTTTTTGTGTATAATAATATTTTTATTCGTATGTAGCATTTTTAGCAGTGCTACAATGAAAAAAGATGAACATACAACATATAAACAAGATAATGTTATAATACAAATTGGGTGCATTACAGTAGCTTGTGCTATAGTAACTTTTTTAAGAGCAAAAAAAGTAAAAATTAAAATAAGTAAAAAACATATAATTATAGCTATTGTAATTTGGATAATTATATGTACTGTATGGATATTTGCAACAAAACTTCAGCCAAGAGCAGATCAAAGTAAAATATTAGATGCAGCAATTCAAATGAAAAATGGCGACTTTTCAACATTTAAAACAGGAGGATATTTATATAAAAATCCGCATCAATTAGGGCTATTATTGTATTTTTATTTATTTGAATTAATATTTAATAATAATGCATATATAGCACTACAAATTATGAATATATTGGCAATTTTAGTAGCTTATTATAGTATTTTTAAAATTGTAGAATACATGTATAAAAATAAAAATGTATCAAAATTAACAATAGTTGGATTGTTTTTATTTATACCAATTTCTATGTATATTACTTTTATATATGGAAATTTATTAGGTTTTGCACTTTCTATGTTAGCATTATTATTTGAATTTAAATATTTAGAAGATGAAAAAAATAAAGATATAATATTTATGGCAATATTTATTAGTATTGCAATATTATTTAAATCAAATTATATGATTACAATGATTGCAATGATTATATTACTTATAATGGAAGCAATTTTTAAGAAAAAGTGTAAATTAATTATTCCAATTGTAGCAATAGTTATTTGTTATTTATTAAGTGGAATTACAACCAAACAAGTTATAAAATTAATATCTAAAGAGGAAGTAAATAAAGGAACACCAATGACATCATATGTTGCAATGGGATTACAAGAAGGAGAAATGGCTCCACGGATGGTATAATGGGTATACACAAAAAATATACAAAAAAAATAAATATGATTATCAATTAACAAAAGAAAGAGTAAATTCTGATATAGAGAAATCTGTTATAAAATTAAAAGAAAATCCTAAATATGCATGTAATTTTTTCTATGAAAAAGTTACTTCTCAATGGAATAATCCTACATTTCAATGTTTTTGGATTTATTCAAAAAGAAAATCAGATATACCCAAATATAAAGTTGTAAAAAGTATATTATCAGAAAATAGAACTACCAATAAAATATTAACAAATTATATGAATATTTTGCAAACCTTGATTTTATTTGGAACTATAATGTATATAGTAATAGATTCAAAAAACATAAAATTTAAAGAATTAATATTTGCGATAATATTTATAGGAGGATTTGTTTTTCATTTAATATGGGAAGCTAAATGCCAATATACTATTACATATTTTGTATTATTAATTCCATATTCAATAGTAGGATATAAAAAAACAAGTGAAAAAATATTACAAATATATAACAAAAGCTTAGAAAAGTTGAAAAAATAGTTGTGTTATTATTATAATAAAAATACAAAAGGTAAAGGAAGTGAATTTATGCAAAATTTTATTCAAATAATTAAAGAGCATATAGAATATAGACAACAAATATTAAAACTTGCAAAGTCTGATATTATAAAAACTTATAGAGGTGCAGCTTTACGGATGGGCCTGGGCTGTTATTAAACCGGCTGTTACTATATTTGTTTATTGGTTTGCTTTTGTAATTCGGATTAAGAATGGGAGGAAGTGTATCAGGATATCCGTTTTTTTTATGGCTAATTGCAGGAGTTGTGCCATGGTTTTATATGAGTGATATGATAACACAAGGGGCAAGTGCAATACGTAAATATAGCTATTTGGTAACTAAAATGAAATTTCCTGTTAGCACAATTCCAACTTTTGTAAATATATCGAAATTTGTAATACATATTATTTTAATGTTAATTGTAATTATTATTTTTTGGTTATTTGGTTATCCACCTAGTATATATTATTTACAGTTACCAGTTTATATGATATTGATGTTTATATTTTTTGATGCATGGTCACTATTTGCATCACTGTTAGCATCAATAAGTAAAGATTTTTTGAATTTAGTAAAAGCGTTTGTTTCAGCTGTGTTTTGGCTTTCAGGGATTATATGGGATGCGAATTCTGTAACAATACCAGGGCTTAAAAAGTTTTTGAATTTAAATCCTGTAACTTTTTTTGTAAATGGATTTAGAAATTGTTTTATAAACCAAGTTTGGTTTTGGGAACAACCTAAAAGATTTTTATATTTAGGAATTTCTTTTGCAATTATTCTTGTTTTGGCATTATGGGCATATAAAAAATTAAGAAAAGAAATACCAGATGTATTATAAGAAAGCGAGGGTAAGAGATGCAAGAAGTAATTGAATTTAAAAATGTTACAAAGATATATAAATTATTTAAAAATGATAAAAAAAGGTTTGCTTCGTTATTTTTCAAAAATATTAAGGTGAAAGAAAAAAGGGCAGTTGATAATGTTTCATTAAAAATTAATAAAGGAGAAGCAGTTGCTATATTTGGAAAAAATGGTGCAGGTAAATCAACTATTTTAAAAATGATCACAGGAGTTACATTTCCTACAGAGGGAAATGTAACTGTTAATGGAAGAGTAAGTGCACTTTTAGAATTAACATCTGGATTTGATCAAGAATTTACAGGAAGAGAAAATATATATTTAAAAGGACAAATATTAGGTTTAAAAAATAAAGAAATAAAAGAATTAGAACAAATAATAATTGATTTTGCTGAATTAGAAGAATATATAGACCAACCTGTAAGAACATATTCAAGTGGTATGAAAGCAAGGTTAGGATTTTCTATAAATGTAAATATCAAGCCAGAAATATTGATTGTGGACGAAGCTCTTAGTGTTGGTGATGAAAGTTTTAAGAAAAAATGCATAAAAAAAATAAAAGAAATAATTTTGAAAGAAAATGTAACATTACTATTTGTAACTCATTCAACAAGTGTTGCAAAAGAATTTTGTTCAAGGGGAATTGTAATGAAGCAAGGAAAAATTATCTATGATGGAGAGATAAAAAATGCAATAGATAATTATAATAAAACAATTAAATAAAGTAGGAAGGTATATAAATAATGGGAAAACATGAGATAAAAAAAGATAATAAAACAAAGAAAAATGGCAAGAAAAAAGGACTAAAAATTTTTTTGGCTATATTATTAATTATAGTAATACTAGCAGGTGTTGGATTTGGATTTATAAAATCTAAGTTAAATAAAATAAATTATGTAGATATAAATGAAGAAGAGTTAGGTATTAATGATAATGCAAATGAAGAATTATCAGAATTTAGAAATATTGTACTTTTAGGATTAGATTCTAGAGATATGGATAATACAAAAGGTTCTAGAAGTGATGCAATTATTATAGTGAGTATTAATAAGAATACAAAAGAGGTTAATTTGATTTCTGTTTATAGAGATACATATATGGAAATAGAAGGTCACGGACTAGATAAAGTGACTCATGCACATGCTTATGGAGGACCAGCTCTTACAATTAATACTCTAAATAAAAATTTAGACTTAAATATAAAGGAATTTGCAGCAGTTAACTTTGAAGTAGTAGCAGAGCTAGTTGACATGATGGGAGGAATTGAGTTAGATATTAAGCAAAGTGAAGTAGCAGAAATGAATAAATATATAGATGATACTTCAAAAAATACAGGAATAACTTCTAAGAAAATTACAAAAGCAGGAAAACAAACTGTAAATGGAGTACAAGCTGTTACATATTCTAGAATTCGTAAAATAGCAGGAGGAGATTATAAAAGAGCAGAACGTATGAGAACCGTGCTAATGCAAACTTTTGAAAAAGCAAAAACAATGAATATTTCAACAATTAATAAAATAGCAAATAAAATTTTGCCAAATATACAAACTAATATTAGTTCTAACGAAATTTTAGCAACAGTACCACAAATGGCATCATATAAAGTAAATGATAATATAGGATGGCCATATAAAACACAAGGTATTACTTTAGATAGATGGTATGGTGTTCCAGTAACATTAGAAACAAATGTTAAAGAGTTATATAAAGAAGTGTTTAAGAAAGAAGATTATACTCCATCTGAAAGTGTACAAACAATTAGCGAAAAAATTATAAAGAAAACAGGATATAAATAATCAGTAAAAGTAATAGATGTTAAGAAGATTATGTTTAATTCTTAGCATCTATTATTTTTATATAAAATGGATTAATATTGTTTATAAATATGGTTTTTTATAGGTATATTTTAAATAAAATTGCTATTTATGTATATTAGGTGGTTTACAAAAAATGAGTTTTATGAAATAATATAAGAAATTTTGTGGGAGGGCACTAATGAACTGGGAAAAGAGTATATTACAAGATATGAAGTGGAATGGAGAAATAACCAACAAAGAACAAAAACAAAAATTAGCTTTAGAAGTAGCAAAAAAAGCTAATGATGGTGATGTTATAGGTTTTGGATCTGGTTCTACTTCTTTTCTTACTGTTTTAAAAATAGCAGAAAAAATTAAAGAAGAAAATATTAGGATTATTGCAATACCTACTTCATATGAAATAAAAATGTTATGTAATTATTTAGAAATACCAACTGTAACAATATTAGAAAAAAAGCCAGATTGGAGTTTTGATGGTGTAGACGAAATAGATAAAAATAATTGGATGATAAAAGGAAGAGGAGCTGCAATGTTTAAAGAAAAATTAAATATATTAAATTCAACTAAAACGTATATTTTAGCTGATGAAAGCAAATTTGTAGAAAAATTATGTACAAGTCATCCTATTCCTGTAGAATGTTATAAAGAAGCTTGTAACTATGTAAAAAGTGAATTGATTAAATTAGGTGCAAATCAAGTTAGCTTAAGACCTGCAAAAGGAAAAGATGGTCCGATTATAACAGAAAATGGAAACTTTATACTAGATACAAAATTTGATGTTATTAACAAGGATTTAGAGAAAAATATAAAATCTATATCAGGCGTATTAGATTCTGGATTGTTTATAGGCTATGATATAGAAATTATAAAATAAAACGTAGTATTAGTTTTAGTGTAAATCTGGTATATTAATAAAAGAAAGGAGAAAATATACTTTGAAGAAAAAAGTTTTGTTTATTTCAAGTACAGGAGGGCATTTTAATGAATTAATGCAATTAAAACCAATGTTTGAAAAATATGATTACCATATTATTACAGAAAAAGATAAAACAAATAAAGATTTAGTTCAGCAATATGAAAAAAAAATATATTTCTTACCTTATGGGACAAGAAGTAAAATTTTTTCGTATATAATAAAATATTTTTATTTATGTATGAAAACAGTTTTTTTATATTTAAAATTACGCCCAAAATATATTGTAACAACTGGGACTCATACGGCTGGACCAATGTGTTATTTGGGAAAGCTGTTTGGAAGTAAAATAATTTATATTGAAACATTTGCTAACAGTAATACTAAAACAGTAACAGGAAGACTTATCTATCCTATAGCAGATTTGTTTATTGTACAATGGAAGGAAATGTTGAAATTATATCCAAAAGCTGTGTATGGGGGGTCGATTTATTAATGATTTTAGTATTATTGGGAACACAAAATAATAGTTTTAGTAGACTCTTAGAAGAAGTAGAGAGATGTATTAATAGCAATATAATAAAAGAAGAGGTAATTGTTCAAGCGGGATATACAAAATTCAAATCAAAACATATGAAGATTTTTGATTTGATTTCTACAAAAAAATTAGAAGAGTTACAAGATAAAGCAAATATTATAATAACTCATGGAGGAGTGGGATCTATTGTTTCATCAATAAAAAAAGGAAAAAAAGTGATTGCTATTCCAAGACTTCATAAGTATGGAGAACATGTAAATGATCACCAAAAAGAAATTGTAAATATGTTTGGAGAAAAAAAGTATATTATTGCTTGCAATGAAGTATCCGATTTAGAAAATGCATTAAAAAAAATAGAGACTTTTTTACCTGAAAGATATAAATGCGAAACATCGAATATTATTAATATTATTGAAAGTTATATTAATGATAATTAGAGATAAAAATATATAATGTATAAATGGAGAGATATATATGAAAGAATTAATATCAATTATTGTACCATGTTATAATGAAGAAAAAGCACTTCCACATTATTATAACAAAATGAAAGAAATAATGAATAATATGAATTATGTGGATTTTGAGATAATATTAGTTAATGATGGAAGTAAAGATAATACATTAAAAGAGATGCAAGAACTAGCAAGAAATGATGCAAGAATTAAATTTATAAACTTTTCTAAGAATTTTGGTAAAGAAGCGGCTATGTATGCAGGATTTGAATATTCAAAAGGAGACTTTATTGCTGTTATGGATGCAGACTTGCAAGATCCACCAGAATTGCTAGAAGAAATGTATAAAGGAATAAAAGAGGAAAACTATGATTGTGTAGCTACAAGAAGAACTACAAGAAAAGGTGAACCGCCAATAAGAAGTTTTTTTGCAAGAATGTTTTATAGATTAATTAATAGAATATCAAAAACAGAAATGGTTGATGGTGCAAGAGACTATAGATTAATGACAAGACAAATGTTAAATGCAATATTAAGTATGAAAGAATATAACAGATATTCAAAAGGACTATTTAGCTTTGTTGGTTTTGATACAAAATGGTTAGAATATGAAAATGTAGAAAGAGTAGCAGGAGAAACACATTGGTCTTTTTGGAAGTTATTTAAATATGCATTAGAAGGAATAACAGCATTTTCTACTGTACCATTAGTGATGTCTTCTATTATAGGAATTATTTTCTTTTTCATATCAATAATTGCAATTATATATATAATTATTAATACATTAATGTATGGAAATCCAACTAGTGGATGGCCATCAATGATTTGTATAATTTTTATGGTTACAGGAATTCAGTTGTTCTGTATAGGAATAATTGGACAATACTTATCAAAAGTGTATTTAGAAGTTAAAAATAGACCAATTTATATTGTTAAAGATACCAATATAAAGTAAATATAAAAATATATAATAGCTACACATAATTCTAAATGAAAATGAAATAAAAAACAGGTGATAAAATGGATGATAATAGAATAATTAGTCCGAATTTAAAAGGAAATAATGAAGAAAATTTAGAAAATTCCTTGAGACCACAAGTGTTAGATGACTATATAGGACAAACTAAAGTAAAAGAAAATATGAAAATATACATTGAGGCTGCCAAAAAAAGAGGTGAGCCTCTTGATCATGTTTTATTATATGGACCTCCTGGGCTTGGAAAAACAACGCTGGCAGGAATTATATCTAATGAGATGAATTCAAATATAAAAATAACATCAGGTCCAGCAATAGAAAAAGCAGGAGATTTAGCTGCATTACTTACAAATCTATCTGAATTTGATGTCTTATTTATTGATGAAATACATAGATTAAATAAAAATGTAGAAGAAATTTTATATCCTGCATTAGAAGATTATACATTAGACATTATTATAGGAAAAGGTCCAACTGCAAGATCTATAAGATTAGATTTGCCAAAATTCACATTAATTGGAGCAACTACTAAAGCAGGATCTTTATCGACACCATTAAGAGATAGGTTTGGAATAGTACATAGATTAGAATTATATACAATAGATGACTTATCAACTATTATAAAGCGTTCATCTAATATATTAGGAGTGCAGATAGATGAAGAATCATCAAGAGAAATAGCGAGACGTTCAAGAGGAACTCCAAGAATAGCAAATAGATTATTAAAAAGAGTAAGAGATTATGCAGCAGTTTTAGGTGATGGAAATATAACATTAAAATTAACTAAAATGGCACTAAACCAATTAGAGATAGATGATATGGGATTAGACGACATTGATAGAAAATTATTAGAAGCAATGATAATAAAATATCAAGGGAGACCAGTTGGAATAGATACTTTAGCAACAACTATAGGAGAAGAAGTATCTACTATAGAAGATGTATATGAGCCATATTTGATTCAAATTGGTTATATTGCTAGAACGGTAAGAGGAAGAATAGCACTTCCAGATGCTTATAAACATATGGGAATAGAGATAAAAGAGTAAATAAAAAGTATTAAGTTAAGACTTTATGATAAATATTGGCGTTTTTATAAACATAAATATTCGTTATGAAAGTCTTTTTTTTGTATAAATGTTTATGTGAAAAAAATGTAAATATAAATAAAAGTATATATTATAGAATTTTTATGTTGAATATGCATTAAAATGCATATATAATATATAAAAAATAAAGAGGGAAAAAAATATGAAATTATTAATGCATACCTGTTGTGCACCATGTAGTGTATATTGTATAGACGAATTGAGAAAAAATGGAATAGAGCCTACTTTGTATTGGTATAATCCAAATATTCATCCATATACAGAATATGTAAAAAGAAAAGACTGTTTAAAAGAATATTCTAAAAAAATTAATGTTAAGGCTATATTTGAAGATGAATATGGTTTAGATGTTTTTTGTAAAAATGTTGTAGAAAATATAAATGCAAGATGTGTAAATTATTGCTATCCAGTGAGATTAAGGAAAACTTTTGAATATGCAAAAGCAAATGGATATGATACAGTAACAACAACACTTTTATACAGTATTTATCAAAAGCACGATTTTATAAAAAAATTAATGGAAGATTTGAGTAAAGAATTTGGAATAAATTTTTTATATATAGATTTTAGAAAAGGTTTTTGGCAAGGTCATCAAAAAGCAATAGAGCAAGGATTATATATGCAAAAATATTGTGGCTGTATATTTTCAGAGGAGATGAGATATAATAACCACAATGCTACAAAACCTAGTATTCCCAATGGTTACGAGATACCGAGAGAACCTAGAATGCAAGTTAAAAAAATAGAAAATAAAGAAGATTATATTGATTTACTTTTAGAGGCAGATCCTTCAAAAGATATGATACACAAGTATTTGAACGATTCTGATGTATATGCTTTAAAAAAGGGAGATGAGCTAATTTCTATTGCAGTTATTTTGCCTATTTCTAGAAAAACATTAGAGTTAAAGAATATAGTTACGAAAGAAAGTTATAGAAACAAAGGTTATGCAAAAACACTTTTAAAATCACTATGTGGTAATTATAAACAGAAATACGATAGAATGTTGGTAGGGGTGGCAGAAAATAATATTCCTTTCTATGTTAAGCAGGGATTTGATAAATATGAGAGAACAATTAAGAATTTCTTTATAGATAATTACAATGAAGAAATTAAAGATGGAGATTTAATTTGTACTGATTTAATATATTATTCAAAAGACTTAAAGAAAAAAGTTAAAGATAACTAGTAATTGTGCGCCCAGCAAAGGGTAAGTA
>HF999503.1 GCA_000434015.1 Clostridium sp. CAG:571 | reverse complement strand
TGTTGGGTCTGGTGTTGGGTCTGGATCTACCGGAACAACTACTATATCTTCTTCTATTGAACTTATTGTTTTACCATATTTGTGGTTTGCCCCATATTCATCTTCAATATATACTGTTATGTATTTATGTTCCCCAGATATTGTATATTCACCTTCAACTTCTGTTCCTTCTGTTATTTTTATATCTGTTCCACTATTTTTTATTTCTTCTAGTGAAACTTCTCCTTCAGAAACCATAACTTTCATCTTTACTATTTTATGTGCTGAATCTTTTGCTTTTATTATAATTGCATTATTATCATCTTTCTTATGATATATATTTATTTCTTTATTTGATGTTATTGCTAATTTATTTGTTTCTTTTATTGAATAATGTCCTTCTGAATCTTTTGCATATATTTTATATGCACATTCTTCTTTAATTGTGTATGTTGTTGTCACATTTTTAGATACAGTTATTGGTAATTCTTCACCTTTAGTTTCAAAATCACTATCTTGCAAAATCTCAGATGCCTTCGCTATCTTTACTAAAATAATATTATTAGTATCATTTACAACTTTAATTGTTAAAGTTGGACTAGAATAATTATATGAAATTTCAGATGTTCCACTTTCTCTTTTTCCTATAGATGCATATCCAATATATGCACTTCCATCTTCAAAAACAACTAAAATTGTATATTCTTTTCCTTGAACAGCATTTTCTATTGTTATAGCTAAAACATTTTCAGTAACTCCTTGATTTTGCTTTGTAATATCTACAATATTATTTTTAGAATCATTAAAGTAATCAACAACTTTATCTTTTTCTATTTTCCCGCCATCAGTATACTTTATACTAGTTATTTTCGAACTAAAATTTCCTCCTGCTTTAATTTTTATATTACTTATATCTGAACTATCTACTTCAACATTAAAGCTTCCATCAGCATCTTCAGCATATGATATAAACCCTTTATATGCTGTTGGAAGTAATACATTTATTAATAATATAACTATAATTAAAAGAGGAATAGCCTTCTTTTTATTCATCATATTATATCATCTCCTTTTAATTTATTGTTCAATTACATAATTATTATACCATAATTTTCAATCTATTACAATAAAAAATAAGAAAAAAACTCTTGTGATATTGTATTTATCAATCTTTTTTATTACCACAGTTTTTTCTTATTTTTTTATATATTTTTATTTAATCTTTTACTTCTGGAAATTTTAATATTCTTATCTTATCACTTTTTTTATATTTTATTTTTCCCTTTAATTTCCATTTTGGACATATATCATATACCTCTCTAATATACTCCTTTAATTGTCTTTTACATCTTTCTTTTATATCTAAATCTGATAACTTATCTTCCATATAACTCTCTGCATCTTCCACATCCATTTGTGCAAGTATAATATAATAATCAAGTACTTCCTCTTTTATTACTTCTATCGGAATATCCAATTTACTTTCAACAAATTCTTTTAATGCTTTATACTGCATATATTTTATATAATACTTGTTATCTGCCAGTAGAATTATTTCATTTAATTGATATTCACAATAATCTAAATCCAAATGCATTTCTCCCAACTCTGGTATCTCCTCATCCAACAAGTTTATATTATATAAGAATTCTTCATCCGCTTTGAAGTTCATATGCATTATATTTGCTGTAAAGAAAATATATCTTTCAAAATTCTCGAACATAATATATCTATATAATTTTTTAAACATTACATAAGCATCTTTTATAGAAATCATTCCATATGCATTTAAAATTCCTTCTATAAAAGTTATTACATCTTCTCTTTCTTTATTTACCATATCTATACCTTTTAGATTGATTTCTTCATTAACAATCTTCATTATCTCTATTGGCATATGTATTTTTATTATATCATCTTTTATATTTACAAATATAGTTCCAAAATATTTCAAAACAACTAAAGTATTTAATTCAAATGGCAACATTTCAATTTTACACTCTATATATCCATTATTTTTTAAAATATTAACTATATCTTGCAGTATACTTTTTGAAAACACTTGCATTTCCAAATTTATTATTTTTTTTATATTCTTTAATATTTCTAATTCTTTATTTTCTTTACTCTCATTTAAAATATTATTTATCTTTTCTAAATCTTTTTCATTTTTTATCATTGTAGAAAAAAAGATTATAATATTAGTTATGTCTTCATTAGTAAGCTCATCTAAATATTGCTTGTAACTCTTTATTGGATTTACATCATTTTTACAAACTTTTGTAAATAATTCCATTACATTTTTTAAAACTTCTTCGTCCATTTAATTTCTCCCTTTTACTTTTATGAAAAAAATTCACATGGTGCCAAATATCATTAAAGACCGTGTGAATTTATATATTATGCTCCTAATTCTTGTTTTTCTTTTGTTAAGAAACTAAACCTATTAAAAAAATTTTCTTCTTTTTCTTCAACTTCCAAACATCTTTGAATGCTTGAACTAAACCTTTTTAATTCGTTTATCTGTTTAAATAATGCAACAATTATATTGTTTTCAATTTCTTCCCCTTTATATTCTGGTTTTACTATTATATCCTGTATATAAAGCGTATTTCCTTCTTGTACTATTCTTCCCATACCAACAATTCTATCAAAATGGTATGCACAAACAGATGTAATCATATTCTCATTTTCTTCGAATATATTCATTTCATATTGTTCATCTATTTCTGCTTGAATTGAATCCATTATTTCGAATATCTCCATTTTGCTTGGTTCTTTGTTAATATATTGTATATTCATCTTCAAACTTCTTCCCTTCTTCTTTTGTCTTTTTATATTATACATATATTATTTATAAAAATAAAGTAGATTTTTATATTTTTTTGTATTTTTTTGCATTTTTTGTAAAAATTATGTTTTTTATTGTGAATAATTTAACTATTTTTATTTTTTGTTAGTTATCTAACTAAAGCTTATATATTTTTTCATTATATGCACTGCTTTTATTAGATTTCCACAGTTATTATGCCTTTCACATATTTACTTGAACTTTCTTTACACTCTCTATATATAATTACTTTTTCTTCGAAAAAAAACACTTAAGTTTAAAACTTAAGTGTTTTCTAATTGGTTGCGGGGGCAAGACTCGAACTTGCGACCTTTGGGTTATGAGCCCAACGAGCTGCCAACTGCTCCACCCCGCGATGTATTGACTTAATTATTATACAACTATTGCATTTGATTTGTCAATACTTTTATATAATTTAGTTGAATTATATAAAAATATTTTTTCTTTTATATTTTATGCTATTTTTATTAAATTTATTACTACTTTTATAGAAACAAACTTTTACTTTTAATTAAATAAAGTAGACCCTAATTATTTTTTAAAAAATCAAGGGTTCACTTTATTTGAATTTTTCATCTATTTAACACAAATACTTTCTTTTATATTTTCGTATTTAGCATTTCCAATTCCTTTTACATTTTGTATATCTTCAATACTGCTAAATTTTCCATTTTTATTTCTGTAGTCAATTATTTTTTCTGCAGTTGCTGTTCCTATTCCTGGTAATGTTTCTAATTCTGTTTGGTTTGCAGTATTTATATTCACCTTCTCATTTCCTCCTTTATTATAATCTTGTATTATATTTTTATTATTTCCATACTCAAATGTTATATACTCTTCTTCTGCATTTTCTTGATTTATCTCTCCTATTTTTGGTATATATACTTTTTGCCCATCTTCTAAAACATATGCTAAATTTATTTTAGATAAATCTGCATCATCTGTACTTCCTCCAGCCATTTCTATTGCATCATATATTCTTGCTCCGTCTTTTAGTTTTACTATTCCATTTTTTTTCACAGCTCCTGTTATATGTACAATTATTTCTTTGTTTTTATCATCTTTTTCTAAAATATTTTCTACAAAACTTGTATTAAGTTGATTTTCATTAGTATTTTCATTTATATCTTCACTAAATCTTATATTATATACATATATTCCAACTATAATTAATACTATAATTATACTAATGATTATTATTTTTTGTTTAGTCGTAAATTCCAAATTAAGTACCTCCATTTTTATAGTTTATAAAATCACTTTACAAAGCTTGAAAATGTAATATAATTGATATATATTATTAATAATAATTATGAGGAGTCTAATATGAATTTAAATATTAAATGTTTATTTATACTTTTTTTAATATCAATCTTTTTATTTATTTTTATAAATACCTCCTTTGCTAATAATGACAGTTTAGATATATATTCTCCATCTTGTATATTAATCGACTCTGATTCAGGAAAAATACTATATGAAAAAAACGCATATAAGAAAATGTATCCTGCAAGTACAACAAAAATTATGACTGCTATACTTACATTAGAAAACTGCAAATTAGATGAATTAGTTACAGTAAGTGATAATGCAGTTTCTTTAGAATCCGTACCTGAAACTTATACAAGAGCAGATATTCAAGCAGGAGAAATATTAACTGTAGAAAATTTATTAAATGTACTTTTAATTCCTTCTGCTAATGATGCTGCAATAGCTTTAGCTGAACACGTTTCTGGAAGTGTTAGTGAATTTTCAAATTTAATGAATAAAAAAGCAAAGGAACTTGGTTGTAAAAATACTAATTTTGTTAATCCCAATGGTGTTCATAACGAAAATCAATATACTACCGCATATGATTTATCTTTAATTGGAAAATATGCAATGAATAATGAAACTTTTAGAAAGATCGTATGTAAAACATCTTATACTTTACCTGCAACAAACATTTACAGTAGCACAGATAGAAAATTTGAAAATACAAACGAATTATTATCTTCTGATAATTACTCTTACGAATATACTACTGGAATAAAAACAGGCTATACTGATTCAGCTAAAAATTGTATTGTTGCAAGTGCCAAAAAAGACAATTATAATTTTATAGTTGTTATTTTAGGTGCCAACAAAACAACTCAAACAAAAAATGAACGAGCAAGTGATTGTATCACCTTGTTTAACTATGCAATTAATAATTACAAAGAAAAAACTGTATTTGATTCGACTCAAGTCTTAAAACAATTAGAAATAACTTTATCTGATAACACTACACAAACATTAGATATTCTAGCAGAAAAAGATATAAAAGTATTAACCACTCA
The DNA here is from genome assembly GCA_000434015.1 of Clostridium sp. CAG:571. Lineage (GTDB taxonomy): Bacteria > Bacillota > Clostridia > TANB77 > CAG-508 > CAG-492. The sequence continues at coordinate 35,039 of HF999503.1, read as the reverse complement.
GAATATATCGGATCTTATGCCAGAAATAACTCTAAATGACAAAATACAAGCGCCAATTTTAAAAGGATCTGTTGTTGGTAAAATAACATATACTATAGATGGCATAGTATATACTTCAAATCTTGTAGCAGGAAATAATATATTAGATTCAGATATATTACCTCAAATATTTAGCATTTTACTAATTATATTACTATTTTTTATATTTATAACTTTAATAAAATTTAGAAAACATAGAAAAAAAAATGATGTTTTTATGAAATTTTACAAATAAAAATAGGGCACTTTTTATTTTTTAAGTGCCCCCTATTTTTATTTATTATAATCTTTTCCTATTATTATAGTTATATCAACATTCGAATTGTTACTACCTTCTGAGCTAACTCCAATTTCTCCTAAAATATCTTTTAAGGCTTTCATCGTTGCACTAGATTTTCCTGTTCTATTTATAATTGCTGTTTTAGAAGTATTGGTTGTAATTCCAGTCTTTGTTACATCATAACCATATTCTTTTAATTCTGATTTTAATTTATTCAATTTTGTACTTTCTGATGTTCCATTTAATATCTCTATTTTTATTTTAGCATTTTCTTTTTTTTGCGCTTCTGTTATTTTTGTTGTAATCTTTCCGCTATTGGTTGTATTCGTATTTCCTGTTGTATTGGTTGTATTTTGGTTTGTATTATTTGTATCACTTTCTTCTTCATTTCCAAATAACTCTTTAACAACTTGTTTTGTTTCTGTTGCATTATGAGTATATATCCAAACACCATTACATAGCTCTGGCGTTCCTGGTAATACTCCAGTTTTCAAATTTTCTGATTTAAATTCAACTGCATAAGGTGCATAATCTTTGGCTAATGATAAATCTAAATTTGTTGTAACATTTTTATTAGCAATTTTTATAAAGTCATTTATTTTTGTTAGTGTAGATGGTGTAGCCATCTTTTTTACTACTGCTTGTATAAAATCTCTTTGTGTTCTCATTCTTCCTAAATCATTATCACCATATTCCGTTGGATAACTAGTTCCATTATTATTATGTCTAAATCTTAATACCTGCTCTGCTTTATCTCCATCTAATAGCTGATATCCCTTTTTCATATGAATATGTAAATTTTGCGTTGGATCATCATAATCCATATCAATTGGTACATCAAAATATACTCCTCCAATACTATCTACCAATTCCTTTAAAGCTTCTGTATCTATATTCAAATAATATTTAATATCAATTCCCGTTAATTTGCTAACTGCTTGTACTGTTTTTTCTGGACTTGATTGGTATAAAGCATTTATTTTATCAAATGCCGTCGCACTTTTTTTATTTTTACCTACAAATGTATCTCTCGGTATAGATAATATCGATGCCTCCTGAGTTTTAGGATCATATGAGCATAACATAATCGTATCTGTTAAGTTTTGACTCTGCCCTGTTACTAAGCAATACACTTTTGGCAAATTTTTTAATGTATTTTCATCATGTCCAACTATTGTAGCTAGAACACCTTGCAATCCTCCACCATTTCTATAGACTCTATATCCAAATAAAGATCCTGCTAATATTAATAAAACTAATATTATTATTAAAATTGTTATTATTATTTTCTTCTTTTTTCCTTTTGGCTTTATTCCATTTTTTACCTTTTCTTCTTTTGTTTTATTTTTATTTTTCAAAATTCTCACTCCTGTAATTAAATCTTTATGTCAGTATAACAAATAAGTATACAAATATCAATATTTCTAACTATTTTTTAAAAAATAATATTAAATATTATATTATTATTATACAGCTTGCTTCCTATTATTGAATCATTTATCATATCTAATAAGACTGTACTATTTATAATAGGCGCTATTAAACTTATAATAGTAAAAATTATAATTAATATTATAGCTGCTCTTAATAAACCATATATAACTCCACCTAATTTATCACATTGTTTTATAACTGGTAACTTAGTAACCAAATCAGTTATTCCTTTTATAAAAATAAGTACTATTTGACTTATTATATACACTAAAATAACAACTCCAACATTAATAATTGTTATTGCTATTTGTTTAGATGCTTCTTTAACAATAACGTCTTTTGCTTCAGCAGTTGCATCATTTATTTTCTCACTTATAAAATTATTAAATATAGTTGGCATATCATTTTTTTCAGAGTTTTCATCATTTTTTTGTTCTACCTGCTTATTTTCTTCACTTTGATTAAATTTTTCTTCTATTGCTTTTTGTAAGTTTTCATCTATATCTGTATTATTTATTATTATATTAGATATTGGTTTAAATAACACAAATGAAATAACAAGAGCTATTATAAATGTAAATATTTTTAGAAAACTTTTTGTTAAACCTTTTTTATATCCCAGAAAGCTTGATATTATAATGATTAATACAATAATTGCATCTATAATTAATCCCATAAAACTCTCCTTTCTTATAAATTAATAAATTCTATTTTATCTCTATACACTATTCCTGCTAGATTATCTGTTAAAACAATATTTTTTATATCCTGTGCTGAATTATATTTCTTTATTAGCCATCCATTCATATTAATAAAAAGTACTTCTGAGCCTAAATCAATTGCTATTATGTTTCCATATGAATATACTTTTTTGGCTACTCCATTAAAGTTATATATATTTTGTTTTTTGCTTGTTGTATTATATATTTCTACAGTAGAATTAGATTTAAATAATCCTGCTGATTTTTCTATAATTCTATATGCATTACTACTTAATTCAATATCTGAAAAAGTAATATTGTTATCTTTCTCATTAAGACTTACTAGTACTTCATCCTTTCCATCTTTTATAATATGAATTGAACTATTATACATACATATTAGTCGGTTTTTATCTTGATATTGTATATTTATAATCAAATCATTTTGTTCTGCATCATATGTATTTATTATGGAATCTGATGGAGTTTGCTTAGCTTTTTCTATAGACACTGTCTTTATTGAAGACTGTATAAGAGTCCCCGATGTATTTACTTCACCAAAGCTCATATATTTATTATCTTCCGATATAGAAGAATCTACTGCTACTGTACTAGATAAATATGTTTTAAATAGTTCTTTTCCTTCTTTATCATATACCGCTATTACTGATTTATAAGTAGTACCTGATATAATTACACTTGTATATCCATTTTTATTAACATTTATTTTCGAAATATTACCTTCTATATCTTTTTCCCATACAATATTGTCATTATAAATAAGATATATTTTCTGTTTGTTTTTTTCTGCTACAACTAGATATTTTCCTTCTGCATCAAATATAGGATCACTAACTTGTATTTCTAAAGAGCCTTCTTTTTTCCCTGATTGACTATATTGTGTTAGTGTGTTTTTTTCCAAAGTCACAATATATTTATCATAAGCAAATATATTTGGACTATTTTCTGTATCAATTTCTATATAATCTAAATTATTTTCAGTAATACTTTTTCTAAATACATATTTATCCATTGTTTCTCTAAAACTTGTATTAGTTATATATAATGAAGAAACTATTACCAATACAATAATTATTATCAGAATTATTATGCTGAATATAACCTTTTTTTTGTTTAAAGTTTTATTTTCAGATTCAATATCTTCTTTTATTTCAACTAATTTCATACCATTCCTCTTTTGCTATTATTCTCATTACTTTTATACCAGTTTTACAACTTTTTTTCAATATATTTATTAGAATTATTTATATTTTTATTTTTAAGATATAATATATTTGAACGATTCCTAATATTCCAAAAATTGGATACAAAGTATTTACTAAGTTTGAAAATCCAATATTAGTTATAAATATTGAAGATATACACATTACTTTTAATAATTTAGAATACTTTTTTTTATTTTTTATGGAATTTTTTAAAAAACTATACCCTGCTGATATAATAGAAGTAAATATTGATATAACAATTACCACTCCATATAAGTATTTAAATACACTTCCATACTGCTTTACTATATAAATTATTGGTAAATCAAATTCAATTATATCTATATTAGATTTTAACAAAATTATATATATAAATAAACTTAAAACAATAACCACAAGTGATGTAATTACACCTATACTATAAAAATTTTTTTTATTAACATATTTTTTTAGTGTAACTAGTACTGGAATTAGTATTATACTATTATAGCTGGAATATATTATGCTATTCCACATTCCTCTTATAAAATTATTTGCTATAAAATTCATTTCTAATACTTGATTAATTCCATTTGAAATATCAAATAATCCAAAGCTAATAATAAATAATATTATTACTGGCACAAGTATCGCAGATATTTTTACAACTTCATCTATATTATTATTAAGTGCTACATAACATAATATTGCCAGAATAATTCCCGTCATATAGTTTGGAATATTATATTCTTGTTTAAAATATGCTGTAAATCCTGATACCATTATATAGAATGTGATTAATAAAAAAGTATTTATTATATAATTTAGTATAACTACTAGTTTACTATTTTTATTATTAAATATATAAAATAAAAATTCATTATATGTATTTACTTCTTGCTCTTTACCAATAATCTTTAAAACTTTACTTGTCAAAATTCCTAAAATAGTTCCTGAGAATAATATTCCTATAATTCCATACAATCCGTATTTTGAAAAGAAAATATATATTTCCTTTCCGTGAGGCAAAGCCAGCACCAATTATAGTCCCTATTATCACAAAAATTACTTTAAGTATATTTTTCATAAAAAAACCTCCTCATAAAATTTATGAGGAAGTTCTCTTTATATTCTATATTCTTCTATTTTTTTCTTCTTCTTATTTGCCAAATTACAATTCCAAATATAATAATTATTAGAGGAACAACAAATATTATTAGTCTAACTATATTATCTTGCTTTTGTGTTGCTGTATATGTAACATATCCAGTATCTTTTCTTATTCTTATTGTATCTCCTCTATCTGTTAAATATGCAATAGAATTTAATATTAAATCTTTATTATCATATAAGTTAATTAATTTAAGTTGTGTATTTCCACTTTTTATTCCCATGTCTGTAACAAAATCACAATTTGAAAAAGCAATTAACTTTGATTCTGTATTGTCATTTATTTTTTTAACAAATTCTGCTCCAACTGTAAATGGACCACCTTCATCTGTATCCGTTTTGCTTGTTTTTTGTATCGAAAAATCTTCTCTATAAAAAGATTTTTCACTTGTTGATAACAATTTATTTACAGTAACATTTAATTCATTTAATTTTTCATCACTTTCTATATTTATTCTTCCGGCACTTGCAACTACTACATTGCTTAAATCCTTTGTAATATCATGATATGTAATATTAGTTAATATTAATTCTGGACTTTCAAGAATCATTTTACTAGAATCTTCTTCCATAATGATTCCTTTAGAAAAACTAAGTCCAAATTGTTCTAAAACTTTATTTATATTTGGTGTATTAGTATCTTCTATTTTAGCTTCTCCAAGCCAAATTATTTTTCCACCTTTATTTATATAATCTAATATCTTATTTGTTTCTACTTCTTCAAAATCTTTAGTAGGATTTGGTATTACTAAAGTATCACAATCTGCAGGTACATCAGCTTGTAATAAATCCAAATTAGATACTTCATTTATTTCATTTTGAATATAAACATTTAACGTTGCTAAATAACTACTTGTTTCATATTCATCATGTCCTGTTAAAAAGTATACATGTGGCTTTTTTGCAATTGTTGTATCTATAATAGCATTTGTTAGTTTTTGTTCTGAAATATCTATAGTTTCATATGTTGTTGTATCATATGTATAAAAATCATTTTGTGTTAAAACTTTATATCTTGTTGGACCTTCTACAATTATTCCAATAGACTCATTGCTATCGATTCCATATTTTTCAGCTAAATCTTTTCTACTATTTATATCTATTGCTTCTGCTTTTATCTTTTTATTAGCGTTTTCATACTGTTTTGCAAGTGAGACTGTTTTATTATCTTCTTCATAACCAAAAAAATAAATATGTACATCTTGATCTATATCTTTTACTTGATTTATAGATTCATCAGATAATGTGTATAATTTTTCTTTAGTAAAATCAATCGGACTTGTATTTATTTTATTTATATATATATTTCCAGCTATAAAGATAGCAATTATTACAGCCACCAAAACTGTTGTCAAAACTGTATCTTTTAACCATTTTTGCTTTATAACATTAATAATTTTTTTCAATTTTATTTCCTCCCTACTTAACACTTTTTCTTCTTTGTATCACTATAATTGTTAAAATTATAAACATCATCGTAAATGATATAAATAATGTTAGTGCTGGCCATGTCATTATTCCTTGAGGAAATGTATTTGAAAATACATTTATTAATGAAAAGTTTGATAAAGAGCTATAAAAACTTGGCATAAGCCAAATTACTAATAATCCTGCTATAGTAATAACTCCTGCTATAATTTGATTTTCTGTTATGCTTGATGCAAACATTCCAAAAGCTATATATGCCATAGATAGAAGTAAAAATCCTAAAAGTGTCACTAAAGCTGTACTTATATGTGGCTGTCCAAAATACTTTAGTATTCCTAAATACATTAATGTAAAAACTTCACATATAACCATTATTGTTGTAGCCGCTAAAAATTTTCCCAAAACTATTGAAGTTATACTTCTAGGAGATGTATATAAAATTTGTTCAGTTCCATTCTTACGTTCTTCTGCAAACATTCTCATAGTTAATATTGGAACCACAAAAGTTAATACAGTAGCAAGAGAACCAAACATATACTCAAAATTAACACGTCCTATTGCATATACATCTAGATAAAAGAAAATACTATTCATAAACAAGAACAGACCTATAAATATATATGCTATCGGAGATAAAAAGTAGCTCTTTACTTCTTTTTTAATTATTGTCCACATTTTCTTTTCCTCCTTTTTCATTTTTATTAATTAATTTAATAAAAGCTTCTTCTAAAGTAGCTTCTGATTTTCTAAGTTCAAATATTGTAATATTCTCTTTTGGTAATACATCAAATAAAGTTTTTCTTAAGTCTATATCATCTTTTGGGAATACAACATATTGTTTTGTTCCATCTTCATTATCTTTCACTAACTCTACTTTAGATATTTCTTCTACTTTTTCTGATAGTTCTGGCATTTTATTTTCCTTGTCTTCTACCGTTACTATTATACTATTATTTTCATTTACCAATTTTTCTAAATTTTCTGGTGTATCTATTGCTACAATTTCACCTTTATTTATTATTATTACTTTTTCACATATTTGACTTATTTCTGATAATATATGTGAACTAATTATTACTGTATGATCTTTTCCAAGTGATTTTATCAATTCTCTTATTTCTATAATCTGCTTTGGATCTAGACCAACAGTTGGTTCATCTAATATTAATATTTCGGGCTTTCCTACCAAAGCTCCTGCCATACTAACTCTTTGTTTATATCCTCTTGAAAGATTTCTTATAAGTTTATTTTTTACATCCTCAAGACCTGTTGCCTTTATAATTTCTTCTACTTGTTTTTTTCTTTCTTTTCTTTGTACTAATTTCAATTCTGCCATATAAGTTACAAATTCTCTAACAGTTAAATCTAAATATAAAGGAACATTTTCTGGCATATACCCTATATTTTTCTTGGCTTCGCGTGCTTTTTTTACAATATCCTTTCCATTAATAATAATACTTCCTTCTGATGGTTCAATAAATCCTGTTAACATATTCATTGTTGTACTTTTTCCTGCACCATTAGGTCCTAAAAGTCCTATTACTTCTCCATGTTTAATTTCAAAATTTAAATTTTTTACAGCAATAAAATTACCGTATTTTTTAGTAACATCTTTTACCTGTATCAAAATAAACTCCTCCTATCAATAGTTTTTTCTCTATGTTTCTATGTAAGATATTACCATTATATAATAAATCTTTCAATATTTTATTGTTTTTTTCACATAGAATTCACATTTCAGAATATATTTTAATAACAAAATGGAAGGGTGATTTTATGAATTATTTATATCCTATAATAATTTCTTTTTTGATGATATTTTTATCTGAATTAGGTGACAAAACTCAATTATTAGTTTTATCTTTCACATCAAAACACAAAGCAAGTACTATTCTACTTGGTGTCGCTCTTGGTTCTTTCTTTAGTCATGGAGTTGCTATTCTTTTTGGCAGTGTTCTTGGGAATTTAGAAAATAACAATATTCATAATATTTTAGAACTAATAACTTACTCTTCTTTTATTCTGCTTGGAATAATTACACTTTTATCTAAAGATGATAATACTGATTCTACTCAAAATAAGACTTTGTTAAAAAAATTAACTAAACTTCCAATCAACTATTCTTTAATTATTGGTACTGTTATTGCTATTGGAGAATTTGGTGATAAAACTTTTTTAGCTTCTATTGGACTTGGAGTAAAGTATTCTAGCTATAAGCTTTTATTAATTTTTGGTGCTGTACTAGGAATGGTGGTAAGTGATTTCTTAGCAATCTTTCTAGGAAAATTTTTAAATAACAAAATTTCTGAAAAGAATATGAAAAAGATCTCTGGAATACTTTTTTTAATTTTTGGATTTCTTGGATTTTTCTCTTGATTTTAGTAGCAATCTAGAGTAAAATATTATTTATAAAATTTTATGAAAGCGAGTGTAAATAAAATGACAAGTAAACAAAGAGCTTACTTAAGAGGATTAGCCAATACTTTAGAACCAATTTTCCAAGTTGGTAAAAGTGGTATTTCTAAAAATTTAATTATTCAATTAAATGATGCTTTAGAAGCTAGAGAATTAATTAAAATTTCTGTTTTAGAAACAGCTCCTGCAAAAGCAAGAGAAATCGGAGAAGAAATTGCAATTTCTACAAATAGTATATTAGTTCAAACTGTTGGAAGTAAGATAACTCTTTATAAGCCTAATAAAAAGAAACCTAGAATTATTTTACCAATTTAAAAATAACCTCATAAATTTATACATTATTTTATTTTTTGTGAGGTACTTTCATTTTTTACTTATTATATTTTTAATACAAAATTTATTTAATAAGTTTATATTTTTTCTTGACAATATAAATAAAGTGTGTTATTATAATTTATGTTATGGGTCAGTAGCTCAGTTGGATAGAGCACAGGCCTTCTAAGCCTGGGGTCGGGGGTTCGAATCCCTCCTGGCTCACCAAAAAAGATAAAAGAATTTATTCTTTTATCTTTTTTCTTTTTACTGTTTATTAGTTCTATTAAACTTACCCATTAACAAAAAAGAGTTCAAACTAAATTTGAACTCTTTTGATACTTATATTCCAATATTATTCTCTCCAAAAAGCCTTATATGCTTTAAATGCTTCATATACATCAAATTTACTTGTAACTTCATATGGCGCATGCATAGATAATACTGGTACACCACAATCAATTACATCAACACCTTTATTAGCTAATATATATGCAATGGTTCCTCCACCACCCACATCTACTTTTCCAAGTTCAGCAATTTGATATCTTATATCATTTTTTTCAAATACATTTCTTACATATGCTACAAATTCTGCATTTGCATCTGAGCCTCCAGATTTTCCTCTTGCTCCTGTATATTTACTAATACCTACTCCTCTACCTAAATAAGAAGCATTATTCTTCTCAGATACATAAGAATAAATAGGATCTAAACCAGCATCAACATCTGCTGATAACATTTTAGAATTGCAAAAAACTTTTTCTAATAAATTTGGTCTATTACAATTCAATTTATTTAAAATTTCAGAAATGAAAGTGTCAAATACATGTGATTCCATTCCTGTATTTCCCATACTTCCAATTTCCTCTTTATCTGATATTATGCAAACAGCTGTCTTTTTTGGATTTTCTATTTCCATTAAAGCTGTTAAAGATGTAAATACACATATTTTATCATCTTGGCCATATGCGGCAACTAAACTTCCATCAAATCCCATACTTCTTGCTTTAAATGCTGGAACCAATTCTATTTCAGAACTTAGGAAATCCTCTTCAGTTATTCCATATTTTTTATACAAAATGTTTAAAATATTTAATTTTACTTTTTCTTTAATTTCGTCAGAATCAAAAGGTATACTACCTATTAATAAATTTAAATTTTCTCCTTCTATTCCTTCTTTTAATTTTTTCTCCATTTGTTCTTGTGCAAGATGTGGCAATAAATCTGTAATTGTAAATATAGGATCTTCATCTTTTTCACCTATACAAATTCTTATTTTCTCTCCATTTGTTTTAACAATTACACCATGTATTGCTAAAGGAATTGTAGTCCATTGATATTTTTTTATCCCACCATAATAATGTGTTTTAAAATATGCAAATCCATTATCTTCATACAAAGGGTTGGGTTTTAAATCTAATCTTGGTGAATCTCCATGAGCTCCTATTATATTAATACCATTTTCTATACTTTCTTCTCCAATTACTGCAAGATACATACTTTTATCATGATTAATATAATAAACTTTATCTCCTGGTTTTAATGTTTCATATTCATATATATCTTTAAAACCTTGTTCATCTGCAGTCTTTTTTGCCTCTGCTACAATTTCTCTTTCTGTTTTTCCATTGTTTAAAAACTTGGTATATTTGTCACAATATTCAAAAATTTCTTTTTTTTGATCCTCTGTTGTTCTTTTCCATCCATTTTCTTTTTTATTAAATAATTTTTCTTGTAATCTTTTTACATCTAAATTAACTTCTTCCATTGTATTCTCCTTTCAAAATTTACTATGCAGATTATATCACTAATAATATAATTTTTCTATACTTTTATTGTTTCCCCAAATTTTTTATACATACCTTTATACTTCTTTTTATATATTTCTTCTCTAATTTAATTCTATAATATCATCCCTAAAACTAATATTCCCTCGTTATCAGCATATATTGTATCAAATTGACTTATTGGTAATGGACTTTCTCCCTTTCCTGCCTCAACAGTATAACCAGGCTTATTAAAAGTTTGGATAAACCAGTCTCTATAGCCTGCGAAAGATGATCTAAAGGGTGTTTCCTCTAGTTCATATCCAGATACTCTAGAAAATTCTTTTGCTATTTTTAAAGAATTTTCTGGCATATAGTTCAAGTACCTCCAATATATTACACTTCCTTGTGTATGATATGAAATTGTAAGTTTAAAATCATTAACATTTGTAAAATTATATAGAGCAACAGACTCAGGCTGTGTTAATGGTGCAATACCAACATAATCCCTCGGTGCAGGAGTAACAAATCCTTCTGAATATTTTATTTCTTGTGCCTGTTTCCAATTAGCTGGAAATTGCAAGTTTAAATCCACACCTTTAATATTAGCCTTCCATCCACTTGGAAATGGAATTTCTGGATATTGGTTTACAATAAATTTTATCGACTTATAAATATCTGTATTTTTATCTAAATTTTCTGTCACAATATCTACTCCATCTGGATTCATCATCGGAATTATATATAATGAACAATCTTCGAACAAATTTTGTGCTCTATATCCAAAAATATACCTATCCATAACATATGCTTTACAAAAGTTTTCTATAAACTTCATCAATAATACTGATGTTATCCATTCATTTGCATGTATTGCTGCATTATATAAAACTTTTCTTTTTCCTTTTCCTATCTTAATATATGGAATATTTCTATTTAATACACTTTTACCAACATTTCCATACTTTAAAAATGGATATATCTTTTTTAATGCTAAAATATCCATATTTAATATTTCATATGTATATTTTATATCTGTTTGAACTACAGTTCCAAATGGCACCACAACTGTATCACCAATTTTTAAATTATACATATTCGTATTTGGATTTGCTACTATAATATAATTTACATTTGTATTAAACTTTTTAGCTATATTATAAACTGTGTCTCCTGACTCTATAATATAATATTTGTATCCATTTATATACGGATATAGCTTTTTTAATGTATTTTCCCCTACTATCCCATCCTCTTTTAATTTAAACATTTTTTGAAATTTTACAACTGCCTTTTCAGTTTCTATTCCGAAATTACCATCGACATTTCCTTTAAAAATCTCTAATTTTTTTAATATACTTTGAAGCAATTCTACTTTAGGTCCATTATCTCCCTTTTTTAAAATACTCATATAATCACCTACTGGTATTATATGAGTATTTTTACTTTTTGATTCTTTATTATTTTGATAATTTGTTAAATTCTTCTCTTAAATTGTTTAACTTTACTTCTGCATCTTCCATGCTATTTCCTTTTACTCCTACATAAAACTTAATTTTTGGTTCTGTTCCTGATGGTCTAACACAACACCAAGCAGAATCTTCTAGGTTATAATATAATACATTTGACTTTGGTAGATTCGTATTAGTTTCTTCATCTTTTACATAATCATATCCCTTTCCTGTACTATAGTCCATACTAGAAACAACTTTAAGTCCCGCAAGTTCTTTTGGTGGATTTTTTCTCATATCTTCTAGCATTTTTTGTATTTTACTTGCTCCCTCTGCTCCTTTCATTGTAATAGATATTAATCCCTCTTTATAATATCCATATTTTTTATACATATTTATCATTTGATCCCATAAAGTTATTCCTTTTGATTTGTAATATGCTGCAGCCTCACAAAGTGCCATTACAGCGACAATTGCATCTTTATCTCTTGCATGTGTACCAACTAAACAACCGTAACTTTCTTCAAACCCAAATAAATATTCATAGTTTTTATTTTTTTCGAACAATTTTATTTGTTCTCCTATATATTTAAAACCTGTTAGAACTTCAATAAGTTTAATATTATACTCTTTAGCAACTGCATCCGCCATATTAGAAGATACTATTGTTTTTATCATCGCTCCATTTTTAGGTAATATCCCTTTTTCCTTTTTTTGAGATAATTCATATTCTCCGATTAAAAGTCCGGACATATTTCCTGTAAAGCACTTATATTCACCTGTTTTTGTATCTTTTGCATATACACCTAATCTATCTGCATCAGGATCTGTAGCAAGTACAATATCCGCATCAACTTTTTTAGCTAATTTCAAAGCTAGTTCAAAAGCCTTAGGATCTTCTGGATTTGGATAACTTACTGTTGGAAAATCTCCATCTGGCAATTCTTGTTCAGGAACAACATATACATTAGTAAAGCCTAATTCTTTTAGGATTCTTTGAACTGGTAAATTACCTGTTCCATGTAATGGTGTATATACTATCTTTAAACTCTTTTCTACCTTTTCTATTATATCTTTATTTATAACTAATTTTTTTAATTCATTAATATATGCTGTATCAATATCATCACCTATTACATTATACAAACCTTGTTTTACAGCTTCTTCTTTTGATATTGTTTTTATTTCCCCATAGTTTTGCACATTATTTACTTCTGCTATTATCTCTTTATCTTTAGGACTTACTATTTGAGCTCCATCTTCCCAATATACTTTGTATCCATTATACTCTGGTGGATTATGACTTGCAGTAACAACTATTCCCGCTATACATCCTAATTTTCTAACAGCAAATGAAAGCTCTGGTGTTGGCCTTAATGTATCAAATTTATATGTTTTAATACCGTTGGCATTTAAGCATAAAGCTGCTTCTTCACTAAATTCTGGAGACATTCTTCTAGAATCAAAAGCTATTGCAACACCCTTTTCTTCCGCATGCTCCTTTTTAATATAATTTGCTAATCCCTGTGTTGCTTTTGTTACTGTATACTTATTCATACGATTTGTTCCTGCGCCAATTATTCCTCTTAATCCAGCCGTACCAAATTCTAGATCTTTATAAAATCTATCCTTTATTTCATTATTATCCTTTTTTATCTCTGATAATTCTTTTTTTGTTTTCTCATCAAAAATATTACTATTACACCACTCTTCATATTTTTTAAAATAATCCATCTTCTGCATCTTCCTTTCTTAAAAACATTATTTTTCATATCTGTTTACAATTTAATTTTATACTATTTTTACTTTTTCAGATTTTATTATATATTACTATACTATTAATGTACAGTATTTATATTATACTATTCTGTATAAAAAACGCAAAGCTCCCTATTTTTCAAATAAGAAGCTTTATAATTAACTATATTTTGTGAAAATTTTTATATAATTTTCTTGCTGTTTCAGGACTATCTACACCCTCTGCATTTTTTACAGGTGCAAATTCCTCTTCCCTTTTTACTCTCATGATTGCCATATCATTTAAAGATTCAAAAGCATCAAATAAAAACGCTTCAAATTTGTATGCATTTGGTTTCTCTGGAACAATTAATTTTCCATTTTCATCAATATACTTTGCTTTTTTAAAAGCGCTATGATAAGGTAATTTCTTTTTACTAATATCATCTATTGCTTTTACACTAAACAAATTACATAGTATATGAGATTCTCCAAACACTAAATCTCCACTTTCATTTTTAGCTTCTGCCATTTCATCTGTAATTTCTGTATATTCTACAACACTTGGTTTTCCATTTCTTTTACAAAAAACACCAACTCTTTCTTTTGGACCTGCTTTTACAACGCTTTTTCCTGCTGCAGGAACATTATTTGAAATAGATATTCCTATTAGTACTGGATCCACCATTTTTACTAAAACATTATCTACTCCTCCAATAAATGCCCATTCTATATTTTTTTGTTTCATATCTTCTATAACTGCATCTTTCCTCATAGACTCAAAAACTCCTCCATGACCATCTGCAGCTTCTTTAATAAGACCTTGCTCATCTAGTATTAACTTTCCTTTAGTATCACACATTGGCAATTGTCCTTGTTTAAAAAACATTATTTTATCTTTATCATATCCAAAATAATTATTTTTTTCAAAAAACTCTTCGGTTTGTTTATTGTTTTCTTCACTTGTCATTATATACCATTGTATATATGTACCATAATTATTTTTTGCTAATTTTAATGTATCACACAAAATTTCAAATATAGATTTATGAGATTCAAGTCCTAAATCATATGTTCCTTTTGGACCTTTATGTCCAAGTCTAGTTCCTTGTCCTCCTGCCATAGTAACAACAGCAAGTTTTCCTTGCTTTATTATATCTGTTCCTATTTCATTATATTTTTCAAAATCTGTACTATTAATTTTTTCTTTTTCTAAATAATCAATTGGTTCTATTTTAGCATCTCCAAATTGAATTTCATGTTTTGTATTTTCGTATAATTTATTTATCTGTTCAAAATCAATACTTAGTATTTGGTTTACTAGTTTTTTCTTATTTTCTTCAGATAATTTATCATAAAAATTTAATACATGCTCTTGATTATATTTTTTTAAAATATCTTTTGCCTTTAAAAAATCATCATTCATATACATACTCCCTTCAATTGCTATGATAAAAACAATATAATTTGTTTCTTTATATTATAATAAGATTTATTATAAGTCAAATAATTTTATAAATAAAAGTATATAAATGAACATTTTTTTATATTATCTTTTCTATATTGTGTTCACCTGAAGTATTTAACACGCAATCATGCATTTTTATAATATTATACATTTTTTCTTCATTTTGTTCAACTTCATAACAGTCAACTATTTTTATAAAATTCTTTTTTGTTTTATTTTTACCTATATATTCTATTACTTTCTCATTTGACTTTTCTACATATTCTTTATCTCCATTTATTATAAATAAATTCTCTTCTCCACTACTTAAGTTTTCTTTTACATACCTTTCTAATATAGAATTATTTTTAGTATTCCAGTCTATTTGTAATATTTCTTTTTCATTTTTTAAATTAAGTTTCCTCACTAATGTTTCTATATTATTTTTCATGTTATTTTGAAAAACAGTAGTAATTTTTGTTCCTTTGTTTATCTCTTTATTTATATAAGGTAGTAACATTACTGCTAAATGCCAATCACTTACATAAAAATTACAAATTTTTTTAATGTTATCGTTTGTATATACCATAATTTAAGCCTCCTAGCTTTATATTATATGGTAAATATTACCATTTTTACATTTATATGTCAATAATATTACAAACAATTCGTACGATATAATTCGACATTCAGCATTTTTTCCTCTAATGTATATTTTTATAAAAATAGTTAATAATTTTATTAAGTTAATATTTTTTGAATTGGAGGATTAATATGAAAAAAAATCTAAAAAATAATTTAAAACACATTGCTGTAATTATTTCTTTACTATTTTTATATACATTACTATCTGCTTTTTCTTATGCTAATACTGTTTCAAAAGATCTATCGGAGAATGTATTTAGATTACATGTTTTAGCAAATAGTGATACTATTGAGGATCAAAATTTAAAATATAAAGTTCGTGACAATTTAGTTGCTTACATGAATACTTTATGTATTAATACTAAATCAAAAACTGAAGCAATTAAACTTGCAAAAGATCATCAACTTGATTTTTATAATATAGCTAAACAAACAATACTAGATAGTGGTTATTCTTATGACGTTAATGTTAAAATTGGAAATTTTGATTTTCCTACGAAAAAATATGGTGACATTTCTTTTCCTGCCGGAAATTATGATGCTCTAAGAGTTGAAATTGGAAAAGCAGAAGGTCAAAACTGGTGGTGTGTTATGTTTCCACCATTATGTTTTGTAGATATGACTTCTGGCATCGTTCCTGATGAATCTAAAGAAAACTTAGAAACAGCACTTCCGTCTGAAGAAGAATATATTTTAATAAGTGATAACAAAACAAGTGATATAAAGTTTAAATTTAAATTAGTAGAATTATTTCAAAATGTAAAAATAAAAACTGCACAAAATTAAAAATAAAAATCAAGAAACTTCTTGATTTTATTTTTTTATTATAATAATATAATTTTTACTTATATTGTTAATAAATTGCAAAAATTATGTTGTAAAACAATTGCTTTTATGTTATAAATTATAAGAATTAATATTATAAATTGGATTTTTGGGGGTTATGACTTTGGAAAAGTTAATAATAAAAGGAAACACTCGTCTAAAGGGTGATGTAATAATAAGTGGAGCAAAAAATGCAGCTGTAGCAATACTTCCTGCTACTTTATTAATAAATGGTATTTGTACAATAGATAATTTACCTAATATTAGTGATGTAAAAATATCATGTGAAATATTAGAAAAACTTGGAGCTAAAATAGATTGGAAAAGTCCAAATGAAATTACTATAGACACAAGAAATATTTGTTGTGCTAAAGCCCCTCTAGATATGACAAGTAAATTTAGAGCATCTTATTATTTAATAGGATCATTACTTGGCAGATGTAAAAGTGCCGAAGTTGGTCTTCCTGGTGGTTGTAATTTAGGAGCAAGGCCTATAGATCAACATATAAAAGGCTTTGAAGCTCTTGGTGCAGTAGTAGATGTTAATAAAGGAAAAATATCTGCATCTGCAAAAAAATTAACTGGAACATCCATTTACATGGATATTGTTTCTGTTGGAGCTACAATCAATATAATGTTAGCAAGTGTACTTGCAGAAGGTACAACAATTATAGATAATGCTGCAAAAGAACCTCACATAGTAGATGTAGCAAACTTTTTAAACACAATGGGTGCAGACATAAGAGGTGCTGGTACAGATGTTATTAAAATTAATGGAGTTAAAGAATTAGTTGGAAACTCTTCTTACAGCATTGTACCAGATCAAATAGAAGCAGGAACATTTATGTTTGCAGCAGTTGCTTCTAGAGGAGATATAACAATAAGAAATTGTATCACCAAACATTTAGAATCTATCACTGCCAAAATTATAGAAATGGGTGCTAATGTTGATGCTAATGGAGATAAACTAAGAGTCTGGACAAATAAAAGACCTAATAAAGCTACTATTAAAACTTTACCATATCCAGGTTTTCCTACAGATTTACAACCACAAGCAGGAGTATGTTTATCTATTGCAAACGGAACAAGCATTATTAACGAAAGTATCTGGGAGTCTAGATTTCAATACACTTCCGAATTAAATAAAATGGGAGCCAAAATAACTCCTCAAGGTAAATCAGCTGTTTTCGAAGGTGTAAAATCACTTTCTGCAGCTCCTGTATATGCTACAGATTTAAGAGCTGGTGCTGCACTTATTATTGCAGGTATTATAGCTGATGGAGAAACAGAATTATACAATTTACACCACATTGATCGTGGATATGAAAATATTGAAGAGAAGTTTAGAAAATTAGGTGCAAATATAAAAAGAGTAACAGAATAAGCAAAGGATGAAAAAACATGTTTAAATTTTGTAGTTTATATAGTGGAAGTACTGGTAACAGCTTATTTGTTGAAACTGATAATACAAAAGTTTTGGTAGATACTGGTGAAAGTTGCAAAAAAATTGTTGAAGGTTTATCTTCAATTAATGTTTCGGCTGACGAAATTGATGCAATAATTATAACTCATGAACATATTGACCACGTAAAAAGTCTTGGCACAATATCAAAAAAGTTCAATATACCAGTATATGCAAATACAGAAACTTGGGATGCAATGCCAACCCAAAGAGATAAAATAGAAACTCACAACATAAAAACTTTTAAAATAAAAGAACCTTTTGAAATTGGAGATTTACGAATAAAACCTTTCAGTATTCCTCATGATGCTGCTAATCCTTGTGGTTTTAATATTTGCCATAATAACAAAAAAATAAGCATCGCAACTGATCTTGGACACATGAATTCAGAGATTTTAACAAATTTAGAAAATAGTTCTTTTATATTATTAGAATCAAATTATGATACTAACATATTAAAATGCTCTCCATATCCATATCACTTAAAAATGAGAATTTCTGGTCCTAACGGACATTTATCAAATGATATGGCAGGTAAAACTATTAGTACACTTATAAGCACTGGATTAAATCAAGTAATGCTTGGTCATCTTAGTAA
The DNA here is from genome assembly GCA_000434015.1 of Clostridium sp. CAG:571. Taxonomy (GTDB): domain Bacteria; phylum Bacillota; class Clostridia; order TANB77; family CAG-508; genus CAG-492. The sequence goes on along the minus strand of HF999503.1, from coordinate 16,121 downwards.
AGAAAACAACTTTCCTGAACTTGCATATAAGACTGTTGTTGAAACTCTATTAGAAAATAATTATAACGAAGCTTCTATTAAATTAAGTGTCGCAAAACGTTTTACTCCAACTGATTTAATAGACTTAACATAGGAGATACAAAATGTTACATATCAATATTTTATGTATAGGAAAAGTTAAAGAAACTTTTTTTAGGGATGCAATAAATGAATATAGTAAACGTTTATCTAAGTATTGCGTTTTAAAAATACAAGAACTCCCTGATGAAAAAGTCCCTTTAAAATTAAATAATAAAATTTCTTATTCAATAAAAGATAAAGAATCAAAAGCAATAATATCTAGTATTCCTAAAGATAGCTATATTATTTGCTTAGATTTAAATGGTAAACAATATTCTTCAGAAGATTTTGCAAACCATTTAAATAACATTAGCTTAAACATAAAAAGTAATATTACATTTATAATTGGTGGTACTTTAGGAATTAGTCAAAATTTATTAAATATTTGTAATGAAAAAATTTGCTTTTCTAAAATGACTTTTCCCCATCAATTAATTCGAGTATTTTTATTAGAACAACTATTTAGATCTTTTAAAATATTAAATGGAGAAACTTATCATAGGTAATTTATATATTTTTATTGTAGAGGAAAAAATTATAATATCTTAAATTTCGGGGGCACGAAAGAGTAAATTTAACTTTTCCTCTACAAAATTAATAACATATTATTTAATTTTTTTCTTTATGAAATTTTAGATATATATTTTTCAAGAATTTTTTGAATGATAAAATACATAGAAAAAAATAATAAGAATTTAAAAAACATATTTGACTTTCTTAGAAAAAAATTGTAATTACATATTACCTTCTTTTTTCAAGAAAGTCAAGAAAAACTTCACGACAAAATTCTCCAAAGAAATACAGATGTTATCATTCCAACAAAATCTGCAGTTAAAGCCGCAATTAATACAAATCTTATCTTCTTAATTTTTACGCAACTTGTGTATATTGCAATTGTATAAAAAGTTGTTTCTGTTGACCCCATAATAGTAGATGCAATCAAACCGAATTTTACTATCTACTCCATAATTACTCATTATATCTGTTGCAACGGCCATTGATGCACTACCTGAAATTGGTCTTAATAGTGCTAATGGCATTATTTCATTTGGTATTTTTAATATATTTGTAACTGGTCCCATAAAATTAATAATAACTGTTAATATCCCCGAACTCCTTAATGCTCCAATTGCAACAAATAAACCCAACAAAGTAGGAAATATATTGAATACTATTTTTGTTCCTTCTTTTGCGCCTTCTACAAATAATTCATATACCTTTTTCTTTTCTGAAACCCCTACTAATATAATAACTAATATTACCATTGGAATTGCTGCATTTGAAATATAATCAATTAACTTCAAAAATCTTCTCCCCTTAAATTAAAATTTCTTAATTAAATTTTTTGTAACAACAACAGCCGTTACTGCTGCTACTATTGTAGCTATCCAAATAGGAACTATAACTGCACTAGGTCTTTCTGATCCTAAAGATGTTCTTATTGCAATAACAGTTGTAGGTATTAATTGTAATGATGCTGTATTTAATACTATGAACATAATCATAGTATTTGATAATATATTTTTATCATCATTCTCTTTTTGTAATTCATTCATCGCTCTAATTCCTAATGGTGTAGCAGCATTTCCTAATCCTAAAATATTAGCAATAATATTCATTGACATTTCTTTATTTGCTTTACTTGTTTTTTTTAATTCTGGAAATAAAAATCTCATAGCAGGATTTAATAATTTTGTAAGTTTATCAATTAACGTTGTTTCCTGTACAATTTTCATTAATCCATTCCATAAACACATTGTTCCTAAAAATGCAATTGACAATTCAACTGCACTTTCTGCGGAATCAAATATTGATTTGTTTACATTTTCTAAATTTCCTACCACTATAGCATATCCAAATGAAATAATTATAAATACAGGCCATATAATATTCAACATACCTTTTCTCATCCTTTCGCTTTATAAATATTATTCTAGCGTTCATATAAATATTCTATTTTGATTTTTAAATATCTGTTGATATTTAAATGCTTTTTCCATTTAATTCCAGAAAAAGTAAAAAATCATTCTTTTTTATTGCCTTTTTTACAGGCATATGATATAATATCAATATAAAAATTTGTCGAAAAATGTAGTTTTAAGGAGGGTATATAATGAAGTCAACAGGAATAGTTAGAAGAGTAGATGAATTAGGTAGAGTTGTTATTCCTATCGAATTAAGAAATAAATTTAATATTTCTGAAAAAGATCCAATTGAAATTTATGTAGATGGTTCTTCAATTATCTTAAAGAAATATGAACAAAGTTGTATCTTTTGTGGAAACACAAAAAAGTTAATTGATTATAAAGATAAATTAATTTGCAGTAAATGTGCAAAACAATTATCTGATTTAAGTCCAAAAGAATAAAGCTTCCGTTTTTATGGGAGCTTTTTTTCTATAAAATATTGATATATTTCATTTTTTGCTACATTTTTATCTTTTGCTATTTTTTTTATAATTTCTTTCTTTTCTAATCCTTGTAATTTATACAATTTATATAAGTCTTCTATTGTTTTTATATCATCATTACTTTCTTTTTTAGTTGCATTAGGTTCTATTACAATTATAAATTCTCCTTTCACACTATCAATATCTCTTATAATATCTTCAACCCTTCCCCTTATAAAACTTTCATGTATTTTTGTAAGTTCTTTTGCTAATACTATATTTACATTTCCTATATTTTTTAATATATCATTAAGTGTATTTAATAATTTATGAGGAGCCTCATATAATATAATTGTATTTTTTTCTTTTTTTAATTCATCAAATTTTTCCTTCCTTAATTTTTTATTAAGTGGTAAGAATCCATAAAAAGAAAATTGTTTTGTAGAAAATCCTGACACTATTAAAGCATTTATTAGTGCACAAGCACCTGGTATTGGAACTATTTTTATATTATTTTCTATTGCCTTTTTTACAATTTCTTCTCCTGGATCAGAAATAGCTGGTGTACCTGCGTCCGTAACTAATGCTATATTCTTTCCTTCTAATAACTTTTCAATTAAATTACTAGTTTTAATATCTTCATTATGCCTATGATAACTAATTAGTGTTTTTTTTATTTCTAAATGATTTAATAATTTTAATGTATGTCTAGTATCCTCAGCTGCTATTATATCAACCTCTTTTAATATTTTTATTGCTCTTAATGTAATATCTTCTAAATTTCCAATTGGTGTTGCAACCAAATATAATTTTCCCTCCATTTTATTTCACCTCTTTATTATATATTTTTAAAATTTCATCTGTATATTCCCCTTCCATATTATAAACATACAAAGGTTTTAAAATTTTTAAAAACGGTCTTGCATTTTTTATTGCTTTTAAAAGAAGAATATTTGGTTCTTTATTTTCATTTGGATGTACAAATCTTAATTCTTTTGGTTCTAATTTATATTTTCTTAAATATTCTATTATATCTGCTAATCTATCTGGTCTATGAACCATATAAAATTCACCTTTATCTTTAAGAATTTTACTACTAACTTTTATAAAATCCTCTAAATTTGCTTTAATTTCATGCCTAGAAATTAATTTTTTTTCGTTTAAATTTATCTTTCCTGTATCTAATTTTTTATATGGCGGATTCGTCACAACAACATCAAAACAATTATTTCCAAAGAACTGACTAACATCTGTTACATTACAATTAATTATTCTAAATCTATCCTCTAAATTATTTAATTTAATACTTCTTTTTGCCATTTCTGCAACATCTGATTGTATTTCTACTCCCACAACTTCTCTTAGCAATGTTTTTGCACATAATAAAGTAGGAATAATTCCACTTCCTGTTCCCAAATCAATTACTTTTGAATTCTTTTTTATTTTTTTTGCAAAATCTGAAATTAACACACTATCTATTCCAAAACAAAAACCGCTTTGATCTTGAATTATTTTATATCCATTTATTTCTAAATCATCAATTCTCTCATTTGGTCTTATATCCATTTTATTCTCTCTTTTCTTTTAACATTTTATAGAATTATATCATATATTATATTAAGTAATCAACATAAAAAGGAGGAACAGATGAATAATAGAACTGTTGATAATTATAACCAAAAAGAAAAAAGATTAAATTTTTCGCAAAAAAAAGAGAATACTATAAATTCTCTTTTAGAAGTTGAGCATTTTTTATGTAATCTAAAACGTGCCTTTAAATATATTAATTTATATAAATTTTTAAAATAGTTAAATTTTATAAAAAATCTCATCAAATTTTATCTGTTCATCTTTAAAACTTTTATTTTCCTCATTTTCTATTAAAATTTTTATTCCATTTATTTCTGTTAATTCAGTCATAGTATTAACTATAGAATATATTGTATTTTTTTCATTTTCTATTCCTCCCTCATGGTTTTCTATAAACTCTTTTGAAAAATCTACAAATAGTATATCTCCTTTTAATTCTACTTTATTTATTGTTGTTCCATTAGGCATAGCAGATTTTAAGTTGGAATTTTTTGGTTCTTCTATCAATAAATTAATTAATTTCAAATACGGATCATTTATTAATAGTTTTACATCTACCAATCTCGCTTCTGGCATCAATTCTCTTGTTTCTTTGTTTACATAGTATAGAGAAACTATAGTTTGTCTTAATTGCTCTTCTGAAATTTCTTCTTCTGGCAATATTTCTTCTATTTCTTTATTATTTTTATAATTAGAAATAAAGTATATACCTCCACATATTAGTACAATAAAAATACTAACTATTATAATTATTTTTTTCTTATTTTTCATTATATCCCTCCCGTTTTTATTTAATCATATTATAGACAAGTCTAATTTAGAACCAAAGTTTCTAAATTATTAAATAACAAAAACTTTTTACATAATTTAAAATCCTTAAATGTTTGACAAAAAGCGCATTTACATATACAATTATAGTTGATTTATAAACTGATATATAAAGGAGTACTTAATATGAATAACTTATTACATGTAGGATTAGATGTTGGTTCTACAACAGTAAAAATAATAGTAATGGATGAAAATTTAAATATTATATATAGAGATTATCAAAGACATTTTTCTGATACAAAAAATACAGTTTGTAATGTATTAGACAAATTAATTGAATCTTACCCTGATAATCTATTTACAATAGCATTAACAGGTTCCGGCGCAATGTCTGCAGCAAACTTTTTAGACTTACCATTTATACAAGAAGTTGTATCTTGTAAAAGAGCTGTAGAAAAATATATTCCACAAACAGATGTGGTAATAGAACTTGGTGGAGAAGACGCTAAAATTATATACTTCGATAATTCAATAGAACAACGTATGAATGGAACATGTGCTGGTGGAACTGGAGCTTTCATTGATCAAATGGCTTCACTTCTTCATACAGATGCTTCTCGGATTAAATGAACTATCCAAAAAACATACTATGATATATCCAATTGCTTCTCGTTGTGGAGTGTTCGCAAAAACTGATATCCAACCATTGTTAAATGAAGGCGCTGCAAAAGAAGATATTGCTACATCAATTTTTCAAGCAGTCGTTAATCAAACTATTAGTGGTCTTGCATGTGGTAGACCTATAAGAGGAAATGTTGCATTTTTAGGAGGACCTTTAAATTATTTATCTGAACTAAGACAAAGATTTATAGAAACCCTAAAATTATCAGATGATGAAATTATAGTTCCTGAAGAAGCTCATTTACTAGTGGCAAAAGGAGCAGCTTTAGATTCTATAAATCAAACTCCTATTACCATAGAAAAATTAAAAAGTAAAATCGAAGTATTACGAATTTCTCATGATGATACTTCAAAGCCTTTAAAACCTTTATTCTCTATAGATGCTGATTATCAAGAATTTAAAACAAGACATGATAAAGATACTGTAAAAAAGGGAAATTTAAAAAACTTTTCTGGAGACTGTTTTATTGGCATAGATGCAGGATCTACAACAACTAAATTAGTAGTAATCGATTCTTTAGGAACGTTATTATATTCGTTATATGGAAGCAATGAAGGAAATCCTCTAAATAGTGTAATTGGTATGTTAAAAAAACTATATAAAATAATACCATCTACCGCTAAAATACGTTTTAGTGGAGTAACCGGTTATGGTGAAAAACTGATTCAAACAGCTTTAAATATTGACCTTAATGAAATTGAAACTATTGCACATTATACTGCTGCAAAACAATTTACACCAGATGTAACTAGCATTGTAGACATTGGTGGCCAAGATATGAAATATATAAAAATGAAAAATGGCGTTATAGATAATATATTATTAAATGAAGCTTGCTCATCTGGATGCGGTTCTTTTATAGAAACTTTTGCAAAAAGCTTAAACTTATCTATAGAAGATTTTGTACAATCTGCAATCGACGCAAGAAACCCAGTTGACCTTGGTTCAAGATGTACAGTATTTATGAATTCAAAAATAAAACAAGCACAAAAAGAAGGATATTCTGTTGGAGATATTTCTGCTGGACTTTCATATTCTGTAATCAAAAATGCTATTCAAAAAGTAATGAAAGTTCGCGACACTAATACTCTTGGAGACCATATAGTTGTGCAAGGTGGAACTTTTTATAACGACGCTGTTTTACGTGCATTTGAATTAATTGTTGGAAAAAAGGTTATAAGACCAGATATCTCAGGTCTTATGGGTGCATATGGAGTAGCTTTACTTGCAAAAGAGCAATATGAAGCAAACCTCGATATGGATTATAGTTCTACAATATTAAAATCAAATGAATTGGATGATTTAAAAATAAATACATCGCATGTACGTTGTAATGGCTGTGAAAATCATTGTTTATTAACAATTAATAAATTTAGTAACGGAAGTAGATATGTTTCTGGAAATCGTTGTGAAAAAGGTGCTGGAAATATTACTCAAAATACTAATTTACCAAACTTAGTTAAATATAAGTATGAAAGAATATTTAACTATACACCTTTATCAGAAGAGGAAGCAACACGTGGTACAATAGGAATTCCAAGAGTTTTAAATATGTATGAAGATTATCCTTTTTGGTTTACATTTTTAACCAATTTAGGATTTAGAGTAATAATTTCTGAAAGTAGTAACAGATCAACATATGAAAAAGGTATAGAATCTATGCCTTCTGAATCAGTATGTTTTCCTGCAAAACTTTCACACGGACATATTATTAGTTTAATCAATTCTGGAATAAAAACTATATTTTACCCATGTATTCCATATTCAAGAAAAGAATACAAAAAAGCTGACAATCATTATAATTGTCCTATAGTAATATCATATTCTGAGGTTTTAAAAAATAATGTAGAAGAACTAAAAGAGAAAAACATTAAATTTATAAATCCTTTCTTGCCTTTTGATACCAAAAAATTAACACAAACAATTCTAGAATTACCAGAATTTAAAGAATATAATTTTACTAAATCAGAAGTGTTAACTGCCGCTAAAAAAGCGGAAGAAGAATACCAAAAATGTAAATTTGATATTCATATGAAAGGTCAAGAAACTTTAAAATATATTAATGATAATAATCTAAAAGGAATAGTTTTAGCTGGTCGACCTTATCACGTAGACCCAGAAGTAAACCATGGAATTGACACATTAATAACAAGTCTAGGTCTTTGTGTCTTAACAGAAGATAGCATCTCTAATCTTACTGAAGCAAAACGTCCAATTAGAGTTGTAGATCAGTGGGCATTTCACTCAAGATTATATGCTGCTGCTGAATTTGTTGGTAAAAACGACAATCTAGAATTAGTGCAATTAAATTCCTTTGGATGTGGAGTTGATGCTGTTACTACAGATCAAGTCGAAGAAATTTTATCAAGTTACAACAAAATGTATACTTTAATAAAAATTGATGAAATTAATAACTTAGGAGCTGTTAGAATTCGTATTCGTTCCTTATTAGCTAGTATGAAAAAAAGAAATAATTTAAAAGAATCTTCAACAACTAATGGCAATTATGAAGTTGATAAAAAGATTTTTACAAAAGATATGCGAAAAGATTATACAATTTTAGTTCCACAAATGGCTCCAATACATTTTGAATTATTAGAAACAGCTGTTAGAACTTGTGGTTATAATGTTGTATTACTTAGAGAATGTACTAACAACACAGTAGAAACTGGTTTAAAATATGTAAATAACGATGCTTGTTATCCTTCTATTTTAGTTGTTGGACAGATGATTGAAGCCTTACAATCAGGAAAATATGACCTTAATAAAACTGCATTAATAATGTCCCAAACAGGTGGAGGATGTAGAGCAACAAATTATATTGGATTTATTAGAAAAGCTTTAAAAGATGCCGGATTCGAAAACATCCCTGTAATTTCATTTAATGTTGTTGGTATGGAAAAAATGCCTGGATTCAAAATCACACTTCCTTTAATCGAAAGACTATTAAAAATGGGAGTTTATGCAGATTTACTTCAAAAACTATTAACAAAAAATAGAGCATATGAAATACATAAAGGTGAAAGTGAAAAATTATTTAATGAATGGTTAGAAAAATGTAAAAAGTTACTTGAAAAATCAAGTTTAAAACAATTTAAACAAAGTATTTATGAAATGGTAGCTGACTTTGAAAAAATCGAATTAGATACTTCCATCAAAAAACCTAAAGTAGGAATTGTCGGAGAAGTTTTAATAAAATATCATCCTTTTGGAAATAATTTTGTTGTTAATAAATTAGAAGAAGAGGGCGCAGAAGTAGTTCTTCCTGACTTTATGGGATTTATAAAATTTATTGCTACTCATAAAATTACATTTAACCAATTAATAAAAACAGATAAAGTTAAAGCAAAACTATTTAAAACAGCAATTAAACTAATTGATATTTTAGAAAAAGATTCAACAATAGCATTAAAAAATTCTTCCAAAGGATATTTATTACCTTGTAATATATGGGATCTTGAAGACAAAGTAAAAGATATTTTATCTATCGGAAATCAAACAGGAGAAGGTTGGTTTTTAACTGCAGAAATGATAGAATATATAGAAAATGATATTCCTAATATTGTTTGTGTTCAGCCATTTGCTTGTTTACCAAACCATGTAGTTGGAAAAGGGGTTATAAAAACTATTAGAAATAAATTTCCAGAAGCTAATATTTCTCCTATCGATTATGATCCTGGTGCTAGTGAAGCAAATCAAACAAATAGATTAAAATTATTAATGACTGTTGCAAAAGACAATTTAATAAAACAAGAAAATGAAAAAAATGCTCTTTTATCTGAAAATTCATTAAATACCATTGATAATAATTCAATAAAAAAATAAAAAATCCACTTAAGTGGATTTTTTATTTTTTATCTTCTATATATTCTTTTGTTATTACATAACCTATATTATACAGCTCTTCTATTTTCTTTACATCTAAAAGTGAAATATCCTCTGTGGAAATATTAATTAAGCTATCTACTCCATTAAGTTCATATATAGATAATTCATGACATAAAATGTCTAATGATCCGTCTATTACATCTATTATATTTTTTTCTTTTTTGTTTTTTATTTTCTTTGAAAAAATTACACTTATAACCTTATCTACTCCTATTTCTTTTAATTGTTTCCACGGAATATTTTCTCTGATACCGCCATCCACTAGTTCCGTAGATTTGTACTTATATGGAGAAAATACACCAGGATAACTACAACTTGCTCTAACAGCTTTCCAAACTTCAATATTATTTATATATATTATTTTATCTGAATAACTTCTATTATTGTTAATAGAAGAAAAAAAATATATTTTTCCTGTATTTAAATCAACACTAGGAATAAATAAATATTTTTTTACTTCATTAATATATTTTATATTTTTATTCAAACATGCTTTTTTTATTATATTTTCTAATTTATTACCACTATTTAAACCATCTATTGTTAATTTTTTTTTGATAACTATATCTATAATTCCTTTAAAAAGATTTTTGATATCAAAATATTTTATTTCTTTGCCATATTCTTTAAAAATATTAAGCATTTCGTCGGGAGTATATCCCATAGCATATAAAGCTGCAACTATACTTCCTGATGATGTTCCTGAAATATAATTAAATTTTATATTATTTTCCTCAAAAGCTTTTAAAACTCCTATATGTGCTGCTCCCTTTACTCCTCCTCCGTGACAAACATATTCCTAATTTCATATTTTCCTCCTAATTTAGAATTAGTTTCTTTTTATTTGTCTCCTCTAATATCTCTTTCCCTAAGATAATCCATATCTTAAAATCAACTTAAATTTTATTAATATTATATTTATTCACTATATTTTTCTATATGCCTAATTTATTTTTTATATTTCCAGTTAACTTTTATTTATTATTCACTGTAAATATTTTTCTTTTAAAAAATAAAAAAATAGTGATATATAAACTCACTATTTTTTTCTGGCGGAGAATGAGGGATTTGAACCCTCGCGGCCCTAAACGAACCCTAACAGTTTAGCAAACTGTCCCCTTCAGCCACTTGGGTAATTCTCCTTATATTTTAAATACGGAAGTTAAAAAAAATAGCCAACTTCCGAATATTTTTTGGCGGAGAGGGTGGGATTCGAACCCACGGTAGGCTACAAACCTACGCCAATTTTCAAGACTGGTGCCATAAACCAACTCGACCACCTCTCCATTTATGCAACACATATATATTAGCATACTATCTATTATTTTGTCAATAGTAATTTAAATAATTTTATCATTTTTTTCTATAGGTTAAAACTAGACTTTTTTATCTGTATTTAGAAATAAAAAAAATTTGAAAATTATCATTTTCAAATTTTTTTAATTCCTTATTACAAAGTTTTAATATTCTCATATTTATTATATTTCATTTGTCTTTTCAATTGCTTCTTTTAAAGCTTTAATTTCTTCTTCAGATAGTCTATATTCTGATTTTCCATTTATAATAGACTTAGCATATATATTAGACGTTTCTCTTGAATATATTCCATTTAGAACAATTCCTGTATCATTATTATCCAATATTGCTAGAGCAAAACTAAGTTCACTGCCTGTATCTTTGAATGCATTATATCTAACAAAACCAACTTTTTGTAAACATTTATTAGCTTTAAAATTTAATTTATCCAAACATATACTCAGTTCTTTATTTTGAATCTCTACTTTTTCAACTTTTTTATTATTTTCTTTTAATAATTCTAATATATCTTTACCGTTGCCTAATCTTTTTAAAATAAATTCATTATCTTTTTTATATTTTTTTAATTTTTTGTAATTATTAAAATATAATACGAATACTATTATATTTATAACAAATAATATTACTATGCAATATTCACTAGATAAAATTTCTTTAAAAATGTTCATAAAAAATCCTTTCTCTTACGTAAAACTTATTTAATCAAATCTAATAATCTTTCTAAATCTTCATTAGAAGAATATTCAATTATTATTTTTCCTTTTCTCTTTCCTGCATTTAATTTTACTGGAGATCCAAAGAAACCACTAAAAGATTGTTCTATATCCTTAAATATAGCTTCATACTTTTGATCTTTTTTCTTTAATTGTTTTGTATTTTTTACTTTTCTTTCTATATCTCTTACACTATCTCCTGTTTCAATGATTTGTAAAGCCATTTGATATTGTCTTTCTCCATCTATTATTGACATAAGAGATCTACAATGACCTTCTGTTAATTTTCCTTGCAAAGCCAAATCAATTACTCTTGGATCCAAATTCAATATTCTAACCGTATTTGCCACAGCACTTCTACTTATTCCTATAGCCTCTGAAAGTTGCATTTGCGTCATTCCATAATCATCCATTAATTGTTTAAAGCCTTTTGCTTTTTCTATCGGATTTAAATCTTGCCTTTGTATATTTTCTATTAAAGCTATTTCTTTATTTTTTCTTTCATCTTCTTCTCTTATTATACAAGGAACTTCTATTAACCCTGCTTTTTTTGAAGCTCTCCATCTTCTTTCTCCAGCTATGATTTGATAGTAATCATCTTTTTTTGTAACTACAATTGGTTGAATTAGTCCATATTTTTTTATTGATTCTGCAAGTTCTCCTATACTTTCTTCATCAAAAGTCCTTCTTGGTTGGTCTCTATTTGGTTCTATATTTATTAATTTTATCTTTTGAATAAATTCTTTATTTTCTTCTGTAATCTCTTGAATATTTTCTTCTACAATAGGTGTATCTGCAAACAAAGCATTTAACCCTTTTCCAAGACCTGTTTTTTTATTCATTTATGCTCCTCCTCCCATTTCATTCTTTCATATGTTTTGCTTTTTGTTCACTATCATTAATTTTTAAAAATTCTTTTGCTAACTTTTCATAACATTTTGCTCCTTTAGATCTTTTATCATATAAAGTGATTGGCATACCATAACTAGGAGCTTCACTCAATTTTACATTTCTCGGAATTACTACTTTATAAACTTTGTCTTCAAAATATCTCTTTACTTCTTTAACAACTTGATTTGATAAGTTTGTTCTTGCATCATACATAGTTAATAAAGCTCCTTCAATATACAAACTTTTGTTTAGGTGTTTTTTAACTAAATTTATTGTATTTATCAATTGACCTAATCCCTCCAAAGCATAATATTCGCATTGTACAGGAATCAAAACGCTATCAGATGCAGTAAAAGCATTCAATGTTACTAAGCCTAATGAAGGAGGACAATCTATAATTATATAATCATATTTTTCTTTAATTTTGTCTAATTTTGATTTTAATCTTTGTTCTCTTTCTTCCATATCTACTAATTCAACTTCTGCACCCGCTAGGTTTATATTAGATGGACATACATCTAAATTTTCTATCTCCGTTTTTTTTATTGTATTTTCTATTTCAACATCATCTATTATAACATCATATACAGAAAATTTTACATTTTTATCTATGCCAAGACCACTTGTTCCATTTCCTTGTGGGTCCATATCAATCATTAAAATTTTCTTTCCTTTTTTGGCTAAAATAGCACTTAAACTCACTGAAGTAGTAGTTTTCCCTACTCCACCTTTTTGATTTGCTATAGATATAATTTTTCCCAATTTCATTTCCTCCATTAACAATTTTCATATATATAATGATATAAAAATATACGATATATGTCAATGAATTTTATAAGATTTTAATAATATTTTTTTGAAGTTTTATAGTGGTTCTTTTTTAGGTATTCCTGCTTTTCTTGGAAATTTTTTTGGTGTTTCCTCTATTTTTCTTACAATAATTATATTTCTTTTTATATCAGTATTAGGTAAATTAATTTTTTCTATTTTTTCTATTTTTCCTCCAAGTTTCTTTAAAGCATTATTAGAAATATCTACTTCTTCAATATTTGAACCTTTCATTGCTATAGTATAACTATTAACTTTATTAAACGGCAACATATATTCTAATAAAACATTAAATGGTGCAACAGCTCTTGAAATAACAATATCATATTTTTCTCTATGTTGAACTATTTTGGCTAAATCTTCGGCTCTACCATGAATTGCTTTTACATTACTCAATTCTAGCTTTTGAATAACATTATTTAAAAAGTTAATTCTTTTATTTAATGAATCTAATAAAACAATATTACTCTTTTCATTTACAATTGCCAGTGGTATACCAGGAAATCCTGCACCAGTGCCAATATCTATAATATTCTGAGCATTTTTTATATATTTTTGTACTGTCAATGAATCAATAAAGTGTTTCAATATTATTTCATTTTCATCTTCAATTGCTGTTAAATTAATTTTTTTATTCCATTCTAAAAGCTCTTGCATATATAAATAAAACATATCAATTTTATTTTCATTTATTTCTATATTAATTTCACTTAATAATTCATTCATTTTCTTTTTAAAAACTATTTTTTCCATATTTCCCCCTATTTCTTTTGCTCTAAATAAATTAGTAAAACAGATATATCTGCTGGTGAAACCCCCGATATTCTAGATGCTTGTCCTACTGAGCTAGGTTTTATTTTATTTAATTTTTGTCTAGCTTCAATTCTTAGCCCCTTTATATCATTATAGTCAATTTTCGCTGACAACTTCTTTTTTTCTAACTTTTTAAATTTTTCTACTTGTGCCTCTTGTAATCTTATATATCCCTCATATTTTATTTGAATTTCGACTTGTTTTCTTTCAACTGCAGATAATTCTGGTCTGTTTTCATCAATACTTTTTAAATTATCATATGTTAATTCTGTTCTTTTTAATAAATCTGCTAATTTAATTCCTGTTGATATTTCTGATGAATTTAAACTTTTTAATAATTTATTTACCTTTTCATTTGGTTTTATTATTACTGATTTTATTCTTTTTATTTCATTATCTATATTTTCCTTTTTAATTAAAAAATTATTATATCTATCATCAGATATAAGCCCTACACTATGACCTATTTCAGTAAGCCTCAAATCTGCATTGTCTTGTCTTAACAGTAATCTATATTCAGCCCTAGATGTCATCATTCTATATGGTTCATTGGTTCCTTTAGTTACAATATCATCAATTAAAACTCCTATATATGCTTGTGATCTATCTAAAATTATAGGTTCTTTTTTCTTTAATTTTAAAGCAGCATTTATTCCTGCTATAATTCCTTGTGATGCTGCTTCTTCATATCCAGAAGTTCCATTTATTTGCCCCGCAAAAAACATTCCTTCTATCTTTTTGTGTTCTAATGATAACTTTAGTTCAGATGGTTCAATACAATCATATTCTATTGCATATGCAGGTCTAGTAAATTCAGCATTTTCTAATCCAGGTAAAGTTCTATACATCGCAATTTGTACATCTTCTGGTAATGAAGAACTCATTCCTTGTACATACATTTCATCTGTGTCAACTCCCATTGGCTCTATAAAGACTTGATGTCTCTCTTTATCACTAAATCTAACAACCTTATCTTCTATGGATGGACAATATCTTGGTCCTGTTCCTTCTATTTTTCCTGCATATAAAGGTGATCTATGTAAATTATCTCTAATAATCTGATGTGTTCTTTCATTAGTATATGTCAAATAGCAAGGTAATTGTTTAATGTTTTTATCAATTTTATCTTCAAAAGAAAAAGCCTCTATATCATCATCTCCATTTTGTATTTCCATTTTAGAAAAGTCAATACTATTTTTATTTATTCTTGCTGGAGTACCTGTTTTAAATCTAACAAGGTTTATACCTAGAGCTTTCAGCTTATCAGACAGTTTAATTGCAGGGAAAACTCCATCCGGTCCACTTTCAAATGAATTTTCTCCTATAAATACTTTTCCCTTTAAATATGTTCCTGTTGCCAAAATCACAGCATTAACTTCATATACAGCTCCAATATTCGTAGTAACAGATTTTATTTTTCCATTTTTAACTTCTATATCAATGATCTCTGCTTGTTTTAAATATAATTTTTTTTGTTTCTCTAGTGTATGTTTCATCTCCATCTGATATCTTTTTCTATCAGCTTGTGCCCTCAAAGAATATACAGCTGGTCCTTTAGATCTATTAAGCATTTTTAGTTGAGTAAATGTTTTGTCTATATTTTTTCCCATTTCACCACCTAGAGCATCAATCTCTCTAACTAAATGACCTTTACTACTTCCTCCTATATGTGGATTACATGGCATATTAGCAACAGCTTCTAAACTTATAGAAAAAAGTAGCGTTTTCATTCCCATTCTTGCCGCTGCAAGTGCAGCCTCGCACCCTGCATGTCCAGCTCCTATTACTGCAACATCAAATTTTCCTGCATTATATTTCATAATTTTCCCTCTTTTCTTGTTTTTTGTGAAACAGAAAACTTTGTTCTGTTGTCTTTTTGACAACTTCGTTCTGTTTTGTTTTGTATTTTAGTGTTTTCTTATTCATTCACTATTTTTTATTTTAATTTTTTTATTATTTAATAACTTTATTTTTTTGTTTTAATGATTCTTTTTTATTTGTTCTGTTTTTCATTTTTATAAATAATTGTCGACTAATTATTTATAAAATTATTTTTTACTGTATTTTTATTAACTCTTTTTTCGATTTAAATTGCTTTTATTTTAATTTTTATTTTTAA
>HF999502.1 GCA_000434015.1 Clostridium sp. CAG:571 | reverse complement strand
CACTTTACTTTTTTGCCCCGTCCCCTTTATAAAGTTCAAAATATTTGCCTCTTTTTTCTAACAGCTCTTTGTGTCTTCCTTCTTCTACAATGTTACCATTTTCGATCACAATTATTCTATCTGCTGACTTTATAGTCGATAAATGATGCGCTATTATAAAAGTGGTTGCACTTTTCATCAATTGTAAAAACGATTTTTGAATTTCATATTCTGCTATAATATCAACATTACTTGTAGCTTCATCTAAAATTAATATAGGTGGCTTTAATAGAAAAACTCTTGCAATTGTAATTAATTGGACTTCTCCTTCTGATAAAATTGTATTTTCTGTAATTAATGTATTATATCCTTCTGTAAGTCTGTTTATAAAAGTATCTGCTCCACTTAAAATTGCTGCACTTTTTATTTCCTCATCTGTAGCATCTGTTTTTCCATATGCTATATTTTCTTTAATTGTTCCAT
This sequence comes from Clostridium sp. CAG:571, assembly GCA_000434015.1. Lineage (GTDB taxonomy): Bacteria > Bacillota > Clostridia > TANB77 > CAG-508 > CAG-492. The sequence goes on along the minus strand of HF999502.1, from coordinate 51,608 downwards.
AAAATAATTTTGTATCCTGAAGCACTACTCCTATATTTCTTCTTAAAGTTTCTACATTTATATCTTTAATATCTTTTCCATCTATTAATATTTTTCCTTTATCTATATCATAAAATTTCATTATTAAATTTACTATACTTGTTTTGCCTGCTCCTGTTTTTCCAACTATTGCAACACTTTCACCTTGTTTTACAGATAAGTTCATATTTTCTATAAATCTTTTATCTTTACTATAAGAAAAACTTACATTTATAAAGTCTACATCTCCTTTTATTTCTTTTACATCTATTATATTTTTGTTTTTCTCTTCATCCGCACCGCAAAACTTCTTTTATTTTATTATATGAACTGCTAGCTGTTTGTATCTCTGACATAACACCTGTTATTTCATTAAATGGTCTTGCAAAAACATTTACATACATCAAAAAACTTGTTAATATTCCTAAATCGGTTTGTCCTTTCTTTATTAAAACTATCCCTGTTATTCCTATAATAATATATGTTATATTATTAACAAATCTAGTAGATGGATTAGTTAGTGCAGAATAAAATTGTGCTTTTTTTCCACTTTTATATAACTTTTTGTTTATTTTTTTAAAATTATTTTCTACAATTTTTGTATAATTAAAGTCCTTAACTGTTTTATTTCCATTTATAATTTCTTGCGTATAACCATTTAATTCTGATACCAAATTTGCATTTTCTTTAAACATTTTTTTAGTACGACTTACTACAAACTTAGATATAAAATACATCAAAGGTGCTGATAATACTGTTATAACAGCCATTAAAAAATTAAGTCTAAACATTATTATAATTGATCCTGAAATTGTAACTATTCCTACTACAATTTTTGAACTTGCTTGTATCACTGCTAAAGATATATTTTCTACATCATATACAAACTTATTTACTAATTCTCCATGTCTATTTTTATCTATATATGAGATTGATAGTTTTTGAAGTTTTTTAAACAATATATCTCTTAATTTTTCGCCTACTTTTCCAGATAATTTAGATAAACTATTTACACAAATTAAATCTAATAAAAACATACATATATAGATTATTGCTATTATTACAATTAATTTAATCATATTTTGTATATTATAATTTGCAATTTCTTCTATCACATTTCCAACAAGAACTGGAGCAATAATAGTTAAAATTGTAGAAATAATATTAACTATTATAATTAGTGCTATATAAAGCTTATTTTCTCTAAAAGACATTTTTAAAATTTTATCATTCATATTTTTATCACCTTCTTTACTCTGATAAACTTTTCATCTCTTTATATGTTTTAGAAACTTTTTCTATATTTTCTTTTTTATCTATTGCCTCTATTTTCCCATTTGCTAAAACTAATATATTATCTGCATATTTAAAAGCAGATATTTTTTGTGAACATACTACTGTTGTAATTTTGTTTTTACTCACATAATCATATATATTTTTCCAAACTTCAGTTTCAGTTTTCTTATCTAATGCACTTGTACTGTCATCTAACAATATTATTTTAGGATTCCCAATAAAACACCTTGCAATTGAAACTCTTTGTTTTTGTCCTCCCGAAAGATTGCTCGCATTATTTTCAAGCACAGTATTAATTCCATTTGGTAAATTTTTAACAAATTCCCACGCACAAGACCTTTTCAATGCATTTATTACATCTTCATCTGTAATATTTTCTCTTCCTAATACAACATTTTCCTTTATACTTACTCTGAAAAAATCTGGTTTTTGAGATATAAGTACAATACTTTCTTTTATTTTTTCATTACTATATTTATCTATATCTTCACTACCTATATAAATTTTTCCCAAACTTGGTTCATAACTCCTATTTAGTAATTTTAATAAAGTACTTTTTCCAGAACCTGCTTGGCCTATTATTCCAAGAATTTCTCCTTTTTTTATCTTTAAATTAAAATCTTTTATAAATTTTTTATCTGTATATGAAAAACTAACATTTTTCAATTCTATATTATTATTTTCAATTTTATTATCTTCATATTTATCATCTTGTAATTTTATATCAAGTACACTTTTTACTCTTATAGCTGACGTATATGCCCTTGTATATATCATTATCAAATTTGAAAACACTATAATTGCAAGTAGCATTTGAGAAATATAATTTATTATTGCAATTAATTGCCCCTTACTTAAATCACCTCTCCATATTTGAAAACTACTAAAATATAAAATAGCGATTATTGTAATATTTAAAATAAGAGTAGTTGCTGGATTTAACATACCGAGAAGCTATATATGCTCTTTTTGCATATATGTAATTTTCTTTATTTTCTTTTTCAAATTTTTTCATTTCTTCCTTTTCTGCTGAAAAACCTCTAACAACTCTTACATTTTGTAAATTTTCTTTTACTCTAAATGACAGTTTATCTAATTTTTCTCTCGAAATTTTATAAAGTGGTGATGCTTTTTTAGCAACTATAAAAGTTACCATTGCTAAAATTATAGTAGCTATAAATAATATAACTGCACATTTAATACTTATAATTGTACACATAACCAATGCTCCTATGCAAATAAAAGGAACTCTAATTACCAATCTTATCCACATTGCAACAGCTGTTTCTAGTTGTACCACATCATTTGTAATAATGTTAGTTAATTTTGAACTACTAATCTCATCTATTTGTTTATTATTTAATCTATTTATTTTATAAAATAATTTATTTCTAAGTACCTCACCATATCCGAGTAGATGCTTTTGCTGCAAAATATTGACTAACACATGCAAATAAAAAACCTATTGTTACAAATATTAATAACACAACTCCATATTCTATTACTTTTTTTTCTGTTAAAACCAAAGCATTATCAATAATCTTAGCAATATAATATGGCAAAAATACTTCGATTATTGCTTCGATTAATTTAAAAATTGGTCCTAACATTATCTCTTTTTTATAATCTTTTAAATATACTAATAAACTTTTCAAAATTTCCTCCTGTTTTTTCAAATTATATTTTAATTCTGAATATTTTTCAATTTTTTTAATCAAACTAACATTAAAATTTAATATTCTGCTTAAGTAAAATATTAAATTTCAGATTACATTTAACTTTTTTATTTAGCTTTAATTTTCAAGCTGCAATATTAACTTATTAATTAATATTGCGAATGTAGTTTCTGTAAAATTAACCCTATCAATGCTATTTTTTATTTGTAATAGAGGTGATTAAAATGGCATTAGATTTTAATATTATTGGTCAAAGATTAAAAAAAGCAAGACTTGATAAAAATTTAACCCAAGAAATGCTCGCTGAAAAACTAGATGTTTCAGTTGCTTTCTTAAGTAGAATTGAACGCGGTAATTCACATATTAATTTAAAAAGATTAAGCGAAATCTGCAATCTATTAGATGTTAGTGAAGGTTATATTTTAAATGGTACATCTAGTGCCTCAAAAATATATTTAGACTCAGAATTTAATAATATTTTGAAAAACTGTTCTCCTGAAAAACAAAAGTTAATTTATAATATTGCTAAATTAATTTCAGAGGAAAAATAATTTTTTATTTTAAAGTTACTTATACTTTTTATAAGTAGCTTTTTTATTTTACTCTATAAAAATTAATATAACTTTTCCTATTTGCACGTTTAATATATAATTACTTCCATATTTACTATTATTAATTATATCCATTTCTTGCATTTTATGTACACTTATGCTAAAATATATTTAGCCAAATCTTTATAAGTCCTAGAATTGGCTACTCTAGGCAAGGAGGTTTACGTATGAAAAACGTAAATTTATCAGTCCGGTTTGAACCGTCGCAGCGTTATGATGCCAACACGCAAATTAACACTGCAATTTCAGCAGCATTTAAGGACAGCTTAAAAACTGTAATCTTACCTGCTCATGAGCTTTTACCGTTTCCCCAGATAATCTACACAGTAGATTCTGCATTTTACGTATCACCCACTCATTCTATTGATGCAGGTGATTTAACGTATGGCGATTCTACACTCGCAGCTTCTGGCTGTGCAGTTTTCTGTTTCCATCAGGGACTGGCATCACAGCTTATTTATGCAGACCTCGACGAGCTTGCTGACGAAATTGTTTCCAAAGGTTACTATGAGCCTGGAAAGGGAACATGGCACAATTTATTCGATCACTATGGCTTAAAACGAGCAACTCATTATCAAGAAATTGTTGACGCACTTTCCCGCGAATCAATCGTAACCGTACTTGTTAAAAATGCAGCATACCACTGTGATGCAAAACGCACTGGCAATCATTTTATTAATATTGTTGGTTACGAAAACGGAAAATTTTGGGTTGATGATCCTGCTATTGGTCGTAGACTTTGCCGCTTTACGCAGCTCCTTGAAGCTGTATTGGTAGCTTGGATCTGGTAATCAAAAGTTTCATCCTTGCCTATAGCTTTAGGCCGTCAGATGTTTTATTCATCTGGCGTTATTTTTTTTCTTTTTTCTTTTTATTGATAATTTTTTTTCTATATGTTATTATTATCCAAGGCGAAATTAATAGTATATTATATATTTTTTAATATATTGAGCAAAATATACATATATAAGGAGGTTTTTATATGAATTTCGAACAATGGAAAGGATTTAATAAAAAAGGAGAATGGACAAAAGAAATCGATGTTAGAGATTTTATTCAAAACAATTATAAACCATATACTGGTGATGAAAAATTTTTAACACCAGCAACAGAAAAAACAAAAAAATTATGGAATGAAGTTCTTGAACTTTATAAAAAAGAAAGAGAAAATGGTGGTGTTTTAGATGCAGATTGCAAAACACCTTCAAGTGTTAACGCTTATAATGCTGGATATATAGATAAAGAATTAGAAGAAATTGTTGGTCTTCAAACAGATGCTCCTCTAAAAAGAGCTATTATGCCAAATGGTGGTATACGAATTGTAGAAAAGTCTTGTGAAAGCTATGGATTAAAAGTTGATGAAGAGACAGCAAGAATTTATCATAACTTTAGAAAAACACACAATGATGGTGTATTTGATGTATATACTCCTGATATAAGAGCTGCAAGAAGTTCTCATCTTTTAACAGGTCTTCCTGATGGATATGGTCGTGGAAGAATTATTGGAGATTACAGAAGAGTTGCTCTTTATGGTGTAGATAAATTAATAGAAGAAAAAAAGATAGAATTAGATATATTAGATACAGATGAATTTACTTCTGATATAATTCGTGACCGTGAAGAAACTTCTGAACAAATAAAAGCTTTACAAGCATTAAAGCAAATGGCTGCAAAATATGGATTTGATATTTCAGTTCCCGCTCAAACTGCAAAAGAAGCTATACAATGGCTTTATTTTGGATATTTAGGTGCTGTAAAAGATCAAAATGGCGCAGCTATGAGTCTTGGTAGAACATCAACATTCTTAGATATTTATATTGAAAGAGATATTGAAAATGGAATATTAACAGAAAACCAAGCACAAGAATTAATGGATCATTTTATAATGAAATTAAGACTTGTTCGTTTCTTAAGAACACCAGAATACAATGAATTATTTAGTGGTGATCCAGTTTGGGTAACAGAAAGTATTGGTGGTATGGGAATTGACGGTAGAACATTAGTTACAAAAAACTCTTTTAGAACACTTCATTCTTTAGTTAATTTAGGCCCAGCTCCAGAACCAAATTTAACTGTACTTTGGTCAAAAAATCTACCTGAAGGATTTAAAAAGTTCTGTGCCAAAATATCTATTGATACATCTGCAATTCAATATGAAAACGATGACTTAATGAGAATAACTTTAGGTGATGATTATGGAATTGCTTGTTGTGTTTCACCAATGAAAATAGGAAAACAAATGCAATTCTTTGGTGCAAGAGCAAATCTTGCAAAAACATTATTATATGCAATTAATGGTGGTAAAGATGAAAACTCTGGAAAACAAGTTGCTCCTAAGTTTGAGCCAATAACTTCAGAATATTTAGACTACAATGAAGTAATGGAAAAATTTGACCAAATGATGGATTATGTAGCTAAAATTTATATAAAAGCATTAAATGCTATTCATTACATGCATGATAAATATTCTTATGAAGCTTTAGAATTTGCTCTTCATGATAGAGAAATTTATCGTACAATGGCTTGTGGAATTGCTGGACTATCAGTTGTTGCTGATTCTTTATCTGCAATTAAATATGCTAAAGTAAAAGTAATCAGAAATAATCAAGGTTTAGCTGTAGATTATAAAGTTGAAGGAGATTTTCCAAGATACGGAAATGACGATGATAAAGTTGATGATATAGCTGTAGAACTTGTAAAAACATTTATGCGTAAATTAGAAAAACATCAAATTTATAGAGGTGCTACACCTACATTATCTGTTTTAACAATAACATCAAATGTAGTATATGGAAAAGCAACTGGAAATACACCAGATGGAAGAAGAGCTGGTGAACCATTTGGACCTGGAGCAAATCCTCTTCATGGAAGAGATATTAATGGTGCTTTAGCAGTAATGAATACAATAGCAAAACTTCCATTTGAGTATGCTTCTGACGGTATATCATTTACATTTGCAATTACACCTAATACTCTTGGAAAAGAAGATGATACAAAAGTTAAAAACTTAGTAAGTATGCTAGATGGATATTTCATGCAAACTGGTCATCATATAAATGTAAATGTATTTAATAGAGAATTATTAGAAGATGCTATGGAACACCCAGAAAAATACCCTCAACTTACAATACGTGTTTCTGGTTATGCTGTTCACTTTACAAAATTAACAAGAGAACAACAATTGGATGTTATTCATAGAACTATTCATGAAAGAATTTAAGCAAATTTCATATTATAAACTTGTACGTGAACAAATTGAGATTTCTCATTTGTTCACATTTATTAATAGGAGGACTACTTTATGTCAAATTTAATAGGAAGAGTTCATTCATTTGAAACTTTTGGTGCTGTTGATGGTCCAGGAATACGATTCGTTATTTTTATGCAAGGCTGTTCTTTACAATGTAAATATTGCCAAAATCGTGATACTTGGGAAATTAATGCAGGTAATCAATATTCTGCTGAAGAATTACTAAATAAAATATTAAAATATAAAAACTATTTTTTAGCATCTGGTGGTGGAGTTACTGTAAGTGGTGGCGAACCCCTTTTGCAATATAAATTCTTGATAGAATTATTTACTCTTTTAAAAAAAGAAAATATTCATACTGCAATTGACACTTCTGGTAATGTTGATTTAACTGATGATATGAAAAAATTAATTGATTTAACAGATTTATTTTTATTAGATATTAAATGCATTAATGATGAAATTTGTAAAAAACTTACAGGACTTTCTAATAAAAAAGAACTTGTTTTTGCTAAATATTTAAGTAGTATAAATAAACCTACTTGGATTAGACAAGTAATAGTACCAACTATTACAGATAGAACCGAAGATTTATTAGCTTTAAAAGACTTTTTATCCACTCTTACTAATGTAGAAAAAATAGAGCTTCTACCATATCATGATTTAGGTAAATCTAAATGGATAAAACTTGGTCTTAAATATGAATTAGAAAATATACGTGTTGCAAATAATAATGATATTGAATATGCAAAAAGAATATTAGGAATTTCCTAATATTCTTTTTTATTTTTCTTTTATTGTGTAAAAATTTTTGTTTAACAATAATTTTTACGTTTTTAATAATATCATGGATATAAAAGCAAGCATATTCCAACAAAAATGAACACTCATATCTGTAAAAATGTTATCTGTTTTTGTATAAATTTTAGCAAACCCAGCTCCCAATATTGCATATGGAATTATATGTAAATACATTATCCAATTTTCTTCAATATATAAACAATGTGTAATTCCGAAGATTAATGCACTAAAAATAATAAATATTATATCATTTTTTAAAACTTTTCTTAAAAATCCTCTAAACATGATTTCTTCACAAATTGGTGCAATTATTATTGATAAAATAAAAGTTAGCCAAATAGGTAAATCTTTTATTGCTTCTTGATTACTTGATTCTCCTATTATTAGCTTTAAAATTATTGCAATAGGTATGTAACATATTATTATTAATGAAATAGTTTTTGCAATTTCCTTAAAATATCGTTTTTTATTTAATGAAAAAGCTTTTATATCTCTTTTCAAATTTTTTCTAAATGGTATTGTTAAACATAATATTTGTAATAAATATATAATTATTACTTTTATCCATACATTCCAATCTTTTATAATATTGGTAACTAAAGATGTATATGATACTATAAATATTCCAACAAATAAAATTGCATACATTATTCTTTCACTAGTTTTAACTTCTATTTTTTCTAATTTTGGTAACTCTTCTTCTTTTACTTCATCTTTACTTTTTATTAATAAAATAATAATATTAATAAAACCAATTATTATGTTATATATTGTTCCAAACATTATTGATGTTGTTGTACATAGCAATATTTTTTCTTTATTTTTATTTACATCTTTACTAAATATAATATTCAGTATACTTAGTATAATACATACACTTATAATTATCATCTGTGATAATATACCTATCTGATTATTAGCACTCATTTCTTCTAATTCATTAAAATACGGTGCTAAGAATTTAATAATAAGTAATATAAAAGCTGAAAATATATTTCCTATAATTGCTAATAAATTTAATACTATAATTAAAATCTGTTTATTTTCTTTTTTCAAACCTCAACTCCCCCTCTATTAAGAGTATATGACTATATTATATTTTTTTCAATTATTTATTATAAAAATAATAACAATATAGTAAAAAGATAATCTCTTACTTATATTGTTATTTTTAATTTCTTCTAATTTATTCTTTCACTTTTCCTTTAATTGCAAATGTAATAAAATATATTATTCCAGAAATTATTACTATCATAGGACCTGTTGGTATATTATAGTAATACGATAAAACAAGCCCTAAAATTCCAGAAAACATTGAAAACACAATTGCAAAAAGATGATATGTTCTCATATTTTTAGAAATATTTCTGCTAGATGCTGCAGGTAAGATAAGAAGCGAATTTATTAAAAGTATTCCTATCCATCTTATAGAAATCATTACAATAATAGCTATTAATACAACAAAAATATTATCAATTAATCTTACATTTATTCCTTTGCTTTTCGCCAAACTTGCATTTATACTTATGCAATTTAATTTATTAAAAAAGAATTTCCAAAAAAGAATTGTTAATATAAAAGCAATAGCTAAATAAAATATCTCATTTGTTGTAATGCTTAATATATCTCCCACCAAATAACTAGAATATTTAGTAAAGTTTCCACTTTGTGCAAGTAATGCAAGACCTAATGCAATTGCAATAGATGAAAACACACTAATTATTGTATCTGCTCCATATGCCGTTTTATGTTTTACATAGTTTAATAAAACAGCAAATACTACTGCAAATATAATCATTGATATATTAATATTCGCCACTCCAAAAAGCATACCAATTGCAATACCTGTTAGAGCAGAATGGCCTAAAGCATCAGAAAAAAAAGCCATTTTATTATTTACAACCATTGTTCCTAAAATTGCAAAAATCGGTGATATTAGTAATACTGCTAATAAAGCATTTTTCATAAAAGCATAATCTATAAAATCAAATGGTATTATTGTTTCTAATATATTATATACTATTTCCATATTTCTCCCTCTTTTATTTTATTTATTTTTATTATAAATTTTTCTTAAGAATTTTTTATTGCATTTAGATTTATGAAACAATTTCTCCAAAACGTTTTTTAAATTCAAAACTATTAAATACATTTTCTGGAGTTCCCTCTTTTAAAATTTCTTTATCTAATAATATTACTTTATCTGCATACTTTCTAACTAATTCTAAATCATGTGATACTAGTATAATCGACATATCATATTTTGTTTTCAATCTATTTATTATTTCGTAGAAATCTTTTATTCCATTTACATCGATACCAGACACAGGTTCGTCTAATATTAATAAATTTGGTAATGGTTTTGTCGCAATTGCAAGTAATACTCTTTGCAACTCTCCACCTGATAGATTACCAATTCCTTTGTCTATTAATTTTTCTGCCCCAAATAATTTTAAATGTTCTTTTATTTCATCATATATTTTTTTATCTTTTTTAAAACATACTGGAACATCAGATATATAAGATGCAAACATATCATAAACAGTTGTTGGCATATGTCTTTCTACATTTATACTCTGTGGAACATATCCTATCTTTATTTTTTTCTTACTATTTTCTTTCATATCTAGAAAAGTAATTTCTCCAGTATGAGGAATTTCTCCTAATATTGCCTTTAATAGAGTACTTTTTCCAGCTCCATTTTTTCCTATTATTACTGTTAATTCCCCACAATGAATATGAATATTTACATTTTTTAAAATCACTTGTTTTCCTATTGTTACACCAATATTATTTATTTTTGTACAATGAAGTCCACATTTTTTTTCTTTTTCCATATACATCACCTAAAATTTATTTATTTTCTATCATCTTCTTAAATACATTTAAATTTTCTTTCATTGCTCTTACATAAGATTCTTTATCCATATCTCCTTTTAAGCAAGAATCTAATTTATATATTTTGCTATTAGTTTCTTTTGCTATAGTCTGTGCATTTCTTTCATTATCGTCTTTATCTATAATAATTATTTTTATATTTTCATCTTTCATTTTTTCTATTATTTCTTTTAGTTTATCGGCTGAAATTGTACTTTCTTCATGGTCTGTATGTATTTCTATTGTATCTAATCCTACGTCTCTTTCTATATAAGAAAAAGCTTCATTAAGTGATAATGCTTTTGCTCCATTTAGCTCTTTAAGTTCTTTATCATATTCTTCTTTTAGATTATTTAATTTTTCTATATAATCATTTGTGTTTTTTTCATATATTTCAGCATTTTCTGGGTTTTCTTCTTTTAATTTATTTTTTATATTTTCAAGCTGCTTAATATAATTATTTATACTTGTCCATGTATGACCATTTATTTCATCTTCATCTTGTATAACATTTTCTATTCCTTCACTTGAATTAACTACATTTAATTTTGAAAATGAATTAACTAATTTATCCATAAAATTTTCTATTTCTAAACCATTTTGTATAAATAAATTGGCATTTTCTACCTTTTTTAGATCTGCTGTTTGAAGAGTATAATTGTGAACACATCCCGTGTTGGCATCTGCCATATTTGAAACTTCTACATTATTGGCTCCATCTACTATATTTAATGCCATAATATATATTGGATAAAATGATGTAACAATTTTATAATTCGAATTATCTTTTTTGCTGTTAGTACACCCAGTTAAAGTAACTAATATTACCATGATAATAAATATAAAAACAAAATTTATTATTTTTTTCAAATTTTTCACTTCCTTTACATTTTCATCTTGTGCTATATTATATAATATTTATCTAAAATATATTTAATTTTATTGATATTTATTTTATTAACAATTAAATTTACTATAACATTTATTTCCATATTATTCAACAAATTAATTATTAAACTATTTTGAATTTTTATTTTCTATAACTATTAAACGATCGCCCTCTTCTATTTCATATTCCTTTTCTGGAGATATTTTCATTTCACCATTAGTCTTTTTTACGCCAATTACATTCATTCCATATTTACTTCTAAAATCTAATCTTTCTAAAGTCTTTCCTACCCATTTGTTTCTTACATCTACTTCAGCAATATCATAGTCATTAGATGCATTAATACTATCTATAATATTAATATCCATTATGCTTTTAGCAAGCTTTATTCCCATTTCTTTATCTGGAGAAACAATAAATTTCACGCCCATTTTTTCTAATATTTTTTTATGTATATCACTTGTAGATTTTACAATAATTTTTTGAATTCCAGCCTCTTCAAAAATCATAGTTGCCATTATACTAACTCCCAAATCATCAACAGTAACAACTGCCACATCAAAATTATTTAATGATAATTTTTTTAATTCGAGTGTATCTCTAATATCTATTTGAACAGCTTCTGTTGCATACTCAGAAATCTCTTCTACTCTATCCATGTCTTTATCTATTGCCAAAACCTCACAATTATATTCATTTAATTGTTTTACTATGCTTTTTCCAAATGTTTTTAATCCTAATACTAATATATTTAATTTTTTCATTTTTCTTCCTTTCTTTTACCCTACTAATAAATCACATTGTGGATATTTAATTGAACTTTTTCTTTTTTTGTTATATTTAGAAAACAAAGCAAAAGATAATGTGATTGGTCCCAATCTTCCAATAAACATTAAAATCATTATAATTATTTTTCCAAATAAACTAAGCTTTCTTGTAACCCCAAGACTTATTCCAACAGTTCCAAAAGCTGAAAACGCCTCATATATAATGCCTATAAAATCGATATTTTCTGATATCATATTATAATTTTGCTCTAAATATAACTGCTCTGTTACAGTTAGTAATATTATTGCAGTTGCTACTATACATATACTAATTGTAACAACTGCTATAGCTCTTTTTATTATTTTAAAAGGTATCTCTCTTTTAAAGACAATTGTACTATCATTTCCTTTTATAAAACTAATAACCATTAGTATAATTATAGCAAATGTAACATTTTTTATTCCTCCTGTTGTACTTGCAGGTGAACCTCCAATAAACATATATATTACAGATATAAATTTAGTTGCAGTTGTTAACTTATCCGGATTAGTTGTTGTTATTCCAGCAGTTCTTAATGTTGTAGAATAAAATGCCGATTTTAATATTTTTTGTGATACACTATCACTTTTCATAATATGTACATTATTCTTTTCAAATGTAAATGTTAAAATTGTTCCACTAATTAAAAGAGTAATTGTTGTTATTAAAACTATTTTAGTATGTATTGTTAAATTTCTCCATATACCACTATTTTTGTTTATTCTCTCTTTTACTGTATTAAAAATGTCATCCCAAACTGTAAATCCTAATCCTCCTATAATTATTAATAGCATTAAAGTTACATTTATTAATATATCATATTGATAGTCACTAAAACTATTTCTACCTATTATATCAATTCCAGCATTACAAAATGCTGAAATTGAATGAAAAGCAGAATAAAACAATCCTTCTCCTACTCCATATTTTGGTATAAACCTTATAGAAAGTAATAACATTCCAACAATTTGAAATGTTATTGTATATAAAAAAATTTTCTTTATTAATTTTATTAATCCACCAACATTATTCTGATTTAATGATTCTTTTATAAGCATTCTATCTGATAAATTTATTTTTCTTCCCATAAACATTAATATTAATGCTATAAAACTCATAAAACCAAGTCCACCAATTTCTATCAAACACATTAATACTATTTGTCCAAATTTTGAAAATTGCTCACTTGGAACAACAGTTGTAAGTCCTGTTACGCAAACACATGATGTTGATACAAAAAGGCTATCTAAAAATTTTATACTTCTTCCTTCATTATTACTGATTGGTAATTTTAATATTATTGCTCCTATAAAAATAACTACTACAACTCCTAAAACTAAACTTTGTGTAGCTGTTAATTTAGTTTTTTTTCTTCTTTCCATTATTCTCCCTCTATTATTACAAATATAAAATTTATTTTAACATATTTTATTAATAATCTCAACTATTTTTCGGCATCTTACAGTTTAGATACATGAAAATCTTTTTCATATTTTTCAACTGATTATTTTATCTTTTATTCAATAATATTTTATATCAATTTTTTCATTTTTTTATACTTTTTTGTTATACTTTTACCTTATCTAATTTTTATTTAATATTTCTTTTATTTTATCAATATTTTTCATAACACAATCATAGCCATATTTATAACAACTATCCAGTTTTTCTATATCTAATAATCCTGTTTTATCAGTATAAACATTTAATATAAAATCACTCATTTCTAAACTTTCTTCTGAAATTTTACTTCCCATTATATCAATTGTTTTCATCACTATATCCATTATATTACTTTCTTCATTAATTTCATCTGCATCAAATTTCACAGCTATAACTTTATCCGCACCTTGTTTTTTTACTTCATTTACTGGAATATTATCTAATACACCCCCATCCATAAAAGCATGTTTTTGTATTTTACAAGGACTAAAAAACGCTGGAAAACTGCTACTTGCTCTAACTGCTTTTCCTATTGGCACATCTGTTATATATTGAGCACTGTTTTTTGCATTTTCTGGAATATAATTTGTAAACACATATTCTTTTGAATCTGATATATCTACAGTAGGAATTACAATTGGCATTTCTATTTCTTTTATAAGTTTAATTCCTTTTCTTTTTGCATATTCATTATAAAGTTTTTCTACATTTTTTCCACTTCTTAATCCTGTTAGTGAAACCTTTTTATTTAGCATAAAGTGCTTTAATCCAGATATAATAGGATTTGTATTCATTTTAGCAATTTCCTTACCATATCTTTTAAATAATATATAAATATATTGTGGAGAATATCCCATTGCATATAATGATGCTACAATTGCACCACAACTTGTTCCTCCAATAATATCTACTTTTATATCATTTTCTTCCAAAGCCTTTAATACTCCAGCATGTGCTATACCTCTTATTCCTCCCCCAGATAAAGCTATTCCCACTTTCATTATAAATCAACTCCTACTATTTATTAATAATATTATTTACATATTTTATTTGTTTAAACATTATTACTTAACTGATTTTTTTACTTTATCTAAGTTCGAATATAAAAAAATTTATTATTTTTAATATTTAATTTATAAAAAATAAGCTGTAAGTCATTTTTTAATGCTTACAGCTTTCTTATTTATTACTCTTGAGTATATGGAAGCATAGCAATTTGTCTACATCTTTTTATTGCAAGAGTTATATCTCTTTGATGTTTTGCACAAGCTCCTGTTGCTCTTCTAGGTAATATTTTACCTTTATCGTTAATAAATTTCTTTAATTGTTCTGGATTTTTATAATCTAAAACTAAATTTTTATCTTTACATAAAGGACATACCTTTTTTCTCATTTTTCTGAATTTTGGATTGTAATCTTCATCATTGTTTCTGTTATTTCTTCTATTATTTTTCTTGTCTGCCATTTTATTCCCCCCTATCTTTAATTAAAATGGTAGGTCATCTCCTGATGATATTTCGAAATCTGATCCTGAGTTTGATGATGGCATTGCACCAAAAGTTGCATCAAAGTTTGCAGAAGAATCTCCATCTCTTTTGCTATCTGCAAAATAAGCTTCTTCAGCAATTACTTCTGTTACATAATGCTTTTGACCTTGTTCATCATCCCAACTTCTTGTTTGTATTCTTCCTATAATACCAACTTGTTGACCTTTCTTAAAATATTTACTACAAAATTCTCCTAGTTTACTCCATGCAACTATATTAATAAAGTCTGCTTGTCTTTCTTCTCCTGGACGTGCAAATCTTCTATTTACAGCAAGTGAAAATGAAGCAACTAAAGTATTATTTGTTTGTGTATATCTCACTTCTGGATCTCTTGTTAATCTTCCCATTAAAATTACTTTGTTCATATTATTTACCTTACCTTTCTAATAATTAAAGGCCCCATATAATTATTCATCAACTTTAATTGTCATGAATTTTATTATTTCGTCTGTAATTCTATAGTTTCTTTCAAGTTCTTTTATTAATTCAGGATTAGCTTCAAAATTGAATACTTGGTAATATCCTTCTTTTTGTTTTTTTACTTCATAAGCTAATTTTCTTTTTCCTAAATCATCAACTTTTTCTACTTTTCCATCAGTATTAATCAAATCTGTAAATTTTGCTACTAGAGATTTAACTCCTTCTTCGTCTACAGTTGGATTAATAATGACAACACTTTCGTATTTATTCATTATTCTTTCACCTCCTCGTGGATTTATAACCTACACATTTTTTGTGTAAGTAAGGATTAGAAAAACATTATAAATTTTTCCAATGGATGTATTTTATCACATCTTTTAGGCAAATGCAAGCCCTTTCTAAATTTTATTATGTATATTAAGTATTAATTTTTTGTTCTACTTTTTTACTATTACTATATTATTATATAATACATTTTTATCACATTATGCTTTTTTAAATATTTTTATTATTTTATTATATATTTTTCTATACCATGGTATTTTATTTATTGATATAATTTCTTTTGGCTTATCTTTTTCTTTGTTAAATGTTTCATCATCATATTTATTCCTTTTAAATATATCATCTACATTATATTGTTTTTCTTTTATTAATTTTTGCTTTTTTTCTTCTTCCTTTTCCAATTTTATTAATTCTTCTCTTGTTTTAGAATCAACCAAATAATCCTTATAAATTAATGCAAGAATACCTTTTGTATCGTCACACAATTCATCTTCCCAATTTTCTTTTGAATAATCTATATTCACTTGATAATCAGTATCCATATTTTCTTTTAGAAATGTATAAAATTTAATAGGTATTTTTTTTTGTATTTTATCTTCTGAATTTTTTAAAATTTCATATACTTCTTTTAAAACTTTACTATATTCCATATTTGCCTCTTTTGTAAAACAATTTTTATTTTTTTATCATATAATTATTTATAATTTTATACTACTAAAATATAAATAGCAATCCTATTATATCTAAAATATTTTTTTATAAATATAACTTTATTTCTCTTTTATTTGACTTTTTTCTACATTTACAGTAATATATGATTATGAAAAAAGGAGAGTGTTTTATTATGCTAAAAGAATTTAAAGAATTTGCTACTCGTGGAAATATGATGGATATGGCAATAGGTGTTATTATTGGTGGAGCTTTTCAAAAAATTGTTACATCATTGGTTAATGATATTATAATGCCCGCTGTATCAATTTTTACTGGGAAAGTAGATTTTTCTGACTTAACTTTTACAGTAGGAAGTGCTTCTATAAAATATGGATCATTTATCACTGCTGTTATAGACTTTCTTATTATTGCTTTTTCTATTTTTATTGCTTTAAAATCTGCAAATAGTATAAATAAAAAGATGGAAAAATTAGCCAAAAATGAATTAAACAAAATAAATAATAAAACAAAAAATATATTAAAAACTAAAAATAGCAAATCAAATAATAAAGATGATAAAGAAGAGACTCCTTCTACTAAGATTTGTCCATACTGTTTTTCTGAAATAAATTATAATGCCACAAAATGTCCACATTGTACATCAGATTTACCTGTACCAAAAGATACTGAAGATTAATCTTGCTTTTGTTAATTTGTATAAAAATTATTATATATTAATTTTTATAACTTACTTTTTAATGAGATTTCTATTTTGCAATTTTAGCAGATATAAAATACAATTTTTATATCTGCTATTTTAGACTTCATTTTTTTCTAGCATCTTATAAATATTCATTTTTGATTCATATTTTTTATTTTGAATAATAACAATCCCCCATAAATAAATTAATATTAATACTATTGATATATTTTTTAAATACAAAATGGCCATACTAGAAAATATTGTTAAAATTATAATGCTTAAATTAGCTATTATTTTAGTATATTTATATGACTCTTTTAGACCAATTTTTATATGTAAAATATTTTTAATTATTCTTCCTCCATCTAATGGATATATTGGTATTAAATTAAAAATTCCTATTATTAAATTAGTATAAATTATGAATTCTCTAGATATATTAAAAATTGAGAAATCAAAAAAATAAAAAATTATTGCTATTATAAAATTAGTAATTGGTCCAGCACATGAAATAATAACTTTTTTTAGTACAAATCTATTTGCATAATTAATTTTTTTATTATAGTCATCACATTGCATATAAAAACACGCTGATATTCCTATTGGTAAAACTTCTATATTCTTTGGCTTAAATCCTAGTATAATTCCAGTTAATACATGCCCAAGCTCATGTATTATTGCAAATAACATAAATACAATATATATATTCAACTGTTCAGTTAATAAAAAAATCAATATTGCTATAAAAATCTTCAAATCTACTTTTATTTGCATAAAAAAACAAACTCCTTTTTAAAACTTTAGCACATATTCTGGATTTACTAATCTATCATAAGCTCTAATTTCAAAGTGTAAATGTGGACCAGTTGCTCTTCCTGTTGAACCAACTTCTGCTATTTCCATTCCTTTACTTATTTTATCTCCTTGGTTTATATATAAAGATTTACAATGTGCATATAATGTTGTTACATTTCCATTTGTAATTTTTATATGATTTCCATAATCACCTTCTTGTGAAACTAGTGTTGCTTCACCATCCATAGCTGCAACAATTTTAGTTCCTTCATTTGCACCTATATCTATTCCTGCATGATTTGCAGACACTATATTATTTGGTGTTCTTATTCCAAATCTTGATGTAACAGTACCTTGTAACGGAATATCTAAATTATAATTATCTTTAATATATTTAGCATCTATCTCCATTTGACTTGTTTGCTTTTCCTCTGCTTCATCTTTAACTTCCACTTCGTTTCCGCCGCCAATACCTCCTTCTACAACATTATTATTTTGTTCAGCATTTTCATTATTACTTTTTTCTTCACCACTATTTTCTTTATCATCCTTCATATTTTCTTTTGTTTTATCACTATTTTCTTCATTAACAATATTAATACTTTTTTCTAGATTAAATTTTTTTAAATAGCCATTTATTCTATTATATATTTCTCTAAAATTCATATCATAAGCTAAAATTTCATTTGTTTTATTTAATATGTCTCTTGAAAATAAATGATCAGAATTTTTTACAAAATAAAATAAAGAATAAATAATGACACAAATTATTATTTTTAAAATTAATCTTTTAAAAAGTGAAAATTCTGGTTTTCCTCCTAAATTAACAGAATCACCTGTTAATCTGACCCCTTGACTTTTTCTTCTTTGATAAATCTCTTCTGCTCTTCTTATTCTTTCTTCTTGGCTCATTATTCTTTCCATAATAAAAACACCTCTTCCTTTGTTAATTTATTATTTAATGTATATTCTTTAAAGAGATGTTTTATGCAAATATTGATTTTAAATTAAATTGATTACAAAACTAATAATCATTACAACAGTAACTGCTATTGTACACACTTTTAATTTTTTATATTTTTCTTTTAACTTTTTATATTCTTCTTTTCCTTTAATATCTTGACTTTCTATTTTTGAAATATAATTTGATATAACAAACTCTGCTTCCTTTATTATATAATCTTGTTTATTTATCTTATTATTATTTTCTTTATAATTTTTAAATTTTTCCGATTTATTTTCACTATATTCTAACTTCTTTATTTTTTTATTTGCCTTTAGTACAACTATTGCTTCTTCAATTAAATTTGATGGTAAATCTCTTAAAACAACCATATTTTTCATAGTACTTATATCCATATATACCTCCAAAATAAAACATTGATAATTTATATATAGATTTTTTCCTTTTTTGGGTATTTTATACAAATTTAATTTATTTTTAAATATGATAAATTATTTATTTCACTATTATTTAATATTTCTATTATTCCCATAGAAACAATATCCACTAATTCCATTACAAAATTTAAAGATGTATTTTGTAATAATTGCATATTTTTATCCAATTTTTTATGATTTTTTCCAATAATAGCCTTTATACTAATATGTCCAATTTCTTTATTAAATTTATTAATTGCTCTTCCTGTTTTTAATCCTCCCGTTTTCACCAAAATTTTTCCAATATTTTTCTCACTTGAAAGAGCAGCATCTATAGCAATCACACATGAATTTTTGTAATTTTCATTTATCTCTTTTATCTTTTCTCCTATATTGTAGTATATTAAAGGTTCTGTTAAATCTCCATAAATTATGCAATTGTTATTATTACTGATTCCCTTTTTTATCTTGCTTCCAACTAACGGCCCAAAACAATCTCCAGTCATCCTATCTGTACCAATGCATAAAAATATAAATTTAGAATATTCATTATTAAATTTTTTTAATTCATTATAAAAATCGCATATAAATTTATTATATTTTACATCTTTTATATTTTTTATATTTTTATAATCCACAAAAACCTCCTATTAAATATTAGCTCTTATACTCCCTAAATCTTTATATATAAATACTTGTAGTATATCTATTTTAAATATAAAAAACTTCACATATTTATATTTTTTATTTAATACTATTTTTATATAAAATTTCTTATTGCCATCTTATGCTTTTTATTAATTTTTATGCTCATTTATTTTTTACTATTCTTTTCTTTGTGAAATTATAATACTAATATCTGTATCATACTTGTATTTTTTTATTATATCTTCTGAAAAAGCTGCGACTTCATTAGAAACTATTATAGCTTTATAATTTTCTTCTATTAATTCCTTAATTTTTTTATCTGTATCTTCCAACTCTTTTAATTTAAAAACATCAAATCCCAGCTTTTCTGGCATTTTAAAACTTTCTTTGTCTTTTTCATACTTTATCCAAGAGACTCTCATTTCACTTATCCTAACCCTTTTTAAAAAAATATTCTTTTAATTATTATTGTTTGATTTAAAACTATTTATTATTCAATTATTTAAATTATTTTATTTGTTTCTATTTTTTTACTAAAAAATAAGATGGATAATTTTTTTCTTATCCATCTCAAAATATTTCTGATAATTTTTTAAATTTTTCTTTTTCTAAAACTTATTTTTAATTTGCTAGTTAAAAATTTATATAAAAATTGTTTAAGCATCAACAATTTCTATATATCAATTTAATTTATATATTATTATTTTATTTTTTCTTTTTAGATTTTTTAGTAGTCTTAGCAGTTTTGGTTGCTTTTTTATTAGTCTTTGTTTTTTCTTCTTTTGGAGAATCTTCTTTTTTATCTTCTTTAACCCATTTTTCTCCTAATTTTGGTTTATTCCATGATATGTATTCACAAGATGTTGGATTATTTTCGCAAATATAATAATTTCTCTTTCTTTTTGTTTTTCTTACTTGAACTTTTCCTCCACATACTGGACATGGAACATCTATTGTTTCTACTATCGGCTTTGCATTTTTACATTCAGGATATCCGTGGACATGCTAAAAATTTTCCATATCTACCATATTTTATAACCATCATCCTTCCACATTTATCACATGGAACATCTGATACTTCATCTTTTATTTCTACATGTTCTAATTCTTTTTCTGCTTTTTCTAATGTAACTTTAAATGGCCCATAAAAATCCTCTATAACCTTTTTCCATCTTACATTTCCTTCAGCAATTTCATCAAATTCATTTTCTATTTTTGCTGTAAATTCTACATTTACAATATCTGTAAAATTTTCTGTAAGTAGTTTATTAACAATCTTTCCTAAATCTGTTGGTACTAATTGCTTTTGATTTTTTTCTATATATCTTCTTTCCAGTATTGTTGTAATTGTTGGCGAATATGTACTTGGTCTTCCTATTCCCTTTTCTTCTAAAACTTTAACAAGACTTGCTTCTGTATATCTTGGAGGTGGTTCTGTAAAACTTTGTTTTGTTTCTATTTTTTTATTTACCACTTCTTGATTTTTTTCCAACTCTGGAATTGTAGTGTTTTCGCTATCTTCTTCATTATCTAAAGTTTCTACATATAAAGTCATAAATCCTTTAAATTTTAAATTTTGACCATTTGCCTTAAATAAATAACTATTTACACCAATACTTGCAGAAACTGTATCATATACAGCTGCTGCCATCTGGCTTGCTATAAACCTATTGTAAATTAATTTATATAATTTATACTGATCATTTGTTAAAGATTCTTTTATTTTATCTGGTTCTAATTCTATATATGTTGGTCTTATTGCCTCATGCGCATCTTGAGAATTATCTTTTGTTTTAAAATATCTATTTTCATAATAATTTTCACCATATTTACTTACAATATGTTCTTTTGCAAATCTTCTTGCTTCTTCTGAAATTCTTGTAGAATCTGTTCTCATATAAGTAATTAAACCAATTGTACCTTTTCCTTCAACTTTTACACCTTCATACAAACCTTGTGCAACAGACATTGTCTTTTTTAAAGTAAAGTTTATCTTTCTTGAAGCTTCTTGTTGCATTGTACTTGTAGTAAATGGCGGACTTGGATTTCTCTTTTTTTGACTTCTTTTTACATCATCTACTATAAATTCTTCATTATTTATATTCTTTAATATTTCATCTACTTCTTCTTTAGAATGTATTTCTACTTTTTTGCCATCTTTACCATAGAATTTTGCTATAAAACTTTTTTTAGATTTTTCTTCTAATAAATTTGCATAAATATTCCAATATTCTTCTGGTTTAAAATTTTCAATTTCATTTTCTCTATCTACTATTAGTTTAACTGCAACAGATTGAACTCTACCAGCAGATAATCCTGTTTTTACCTTTTTCCAAAGAATTGGACTTATTTTATATCCAACAATTCTATCTAGAACTCTTCTTGCTTGCTGTGCATCTGTTAGATTTTTATCTATTTTTCTTGGATTTTTAATTGAAGTTTTTACAGCTTCTTTTGTAATTTCATTAAAAGTTACTCTGCATATACTATCTTCTGGAATATCTAAAATATGTGCTAAATGCCACGCTATTGCTTCTCCTTCACGGTCAGGGTCAGTTGCAAGGTACACTATTTTTGCTCTTTTAGCTTCCTTTTTTAAACTTTTAATTAAATCTCCTTTTCCTCTAATATTAATATATTCAGGTTCAAAGTCATGCTCTATATCTACACCTAGCTTTGATTTTGGCAAATCTCTTATATGTCCCATAGAGGCTACTACTTTTGTATTACCACCTAAGAACTTTTTTATAGTATTTGCTTTTGCTGGTGATTCCACTATAATTAATTTATCTGCCATTACTTTTTCTCCTTCTTTTTATATAACTTTACTTATGTATTCTAGACTAAATATAATTTTTTTGCAATAGCTAATTTAAATTTCATAAAAAAGTCCAATTAAGCTTGCATTTTTTTACCAAAATCACATTTAACTTTTGCTTAAGTAAAATGTACAACTAATTTAATTTATTATAAATTTTTTGCTTCATTAAATCTTCTAATACTTCATTAACACATATAGGTGTAACTTTATTAGTTATTAATATTTCTAAAATTTTATCTACTTTTTCTTCAGTATCTACAATATTTTTAAATTCTTTACTCTCAATACTTGTTCTTTCTCCTATTATTTCTTTTTTTATAATTTCTAACCCAAATGATTCATCTTTATGCTTTAGATTTCTACTATTTTTCTCATTCTTTTTAGTTTTATAATACTCTAATTCTATTTTATACTCCACATCTAATTCATTATACTCCGATTTATCGATTACTGTATCCCCATAAAATTCTCTTAAGTCTTTCATTTTATCCCCCTCTTTAGTAAGCTTTTATGTTGATACTATATATCACAAACCCATGTATATCAAGCACTTTTGGATGTCACAATTTTATTTATTTTTATAATATTCGACATAGATTTAAAGTTTATTTATTCAATCGACAGTAATTTCAGCTTTTTTTCGATTTGTAATAAACTTTTATAGAAACTGTAAAATGTTTGAAATAAAACTATTTCAAACATTTTTCTATCTCTTCATATATTCTATCTTCAACATTATAAATGGCTAATTTTTTAGCGTTTTCTCCCATTTCAATTAGCTTATTTTTATCTTTTATCATACTATTTATCGCTTTTTGCAAAACTTCTCCATTTAATTCATTATTTAATATAACTTTTGCTGCTCCTTCTTTTTCAAAAACCCTTGCATTATCTTCTTGTCTATTTGCAGACATACTTGGAAGTGGAATAAATATTGCAGGTTTTCCAACCAATGCTATCTCTGTTAATGTCATAGCACCACTTCTTGCTACAATAATATCTGATACATTCATAATTTCTTCCATATTATATATATATGGTACAATTTTCACACCATTAATATTATCTATATCTATTTGCTCTTTACTAAATTCTTCTTTTATTATTTTATATTGTTCTGGTCCTGCTGCCCATATAATTTGATATCCATTATATTTTTTATTTTTTATAATATCTGACATAGCATTATTAATAACTCTTGCACCTTGACTACCACCGAATACTAAAACAATTGGTAAATCTATATTTAAATTTAAACTTAATTTTATTTGATTTTTTTGTTCCTCAGTTAATTTTATACCTTTCATTTTTGTTGGAGTTCCTGTTACTACTATTTTTTTTGCTTTATTTAAATATGGTTTTGCTTCTTCAAACCCAACTAATATTGTATCGACTTTTTTTGCAAGCATTCTTATTGCTAATCCTGGATAAGCATTACTTTCATGTAATACTGTTGGAATTTTCTTTTTGCTTGCCGCTGTTATAACAGCCCCACAAATATATCCTCCTGTTCCAATTACAAGATCTGGTTTAAATTCTTCAACAATTTTCTTGGCCTGTGAAAATCCATGCATAGTTTTTATCATATGTTTTATATTTGTTATACTAATACTCTTACTAAAACCATAAGCATCTATAGTTTTTAATTCATACCCACTTCTTGGTACCAAATCATTTTCTAATCCTCTATCTGTACCAATAAACATAATTTGTGCATCTTTGTTTTTTTCCTTTATTTTATTTGCTATAGCTAAACCTGGATTTATATGTCCAGCAGTTCCTGCTGCTGCTATTATTACTTTCATATTTTTCACATGACTATATATAGCAATTTATATAATCATATTCTCCCTTCTATATATTTTTAAACTTTTGAACCTGCTCTTGATATATTTAATAATATGCCGAACACTACATAATAAGATTAACAAAGCAGTTCCTCCATAACTAAAGAATGGAAGTGGCATACCTGTCGTTGGTATAGATGCTGTTACAACCGCAATGTTTATTATTGCTTGAACAGCAACTAATGCTGTTATTCCTACAGCCATTAAACTTCCAAACATGTCTGGTGCTTTAATTGCAATTAAAATACCTCTCCATATAAATATAGTAAAAAGCAAAATTACAATAAGACATCCAACAAATCCTAATTCTTCTGATAGTATGGAAAAAATAAAATCGTTATGTGGTTCTGGAATATATAAGAATTTTTGTTTACTTTCTCCAAGACCTACTCCAAATAATCCTCCAGATCCTATTGCATATAAACTTTGAACTACTTGATATCCGGTCCCTTGCGCGTCTGCCCATGGATCAAAAAAAGTTGCAATTCTGTCTAATCTAAATCCACCTTTTCCTGTCATTTGCAATATTCCTAATAATCCAAGAACTCCGGCTTAAACCGCACGCCTCCACATATAGCAAAATGTAAAACTCTTGCTCCTGCCATAAGCATCATTGTAGCAGTAACGCTTATAATTACTAATGAAACACTTAAGTGGTTTTGAACTACAAATAATATTCCTACTGGTGGTACTAAAAACAAAAACGGTTTTACAAATCCTTTAAAGAAGCTTTTTAATTCATCTTTATGATCTGATAAATATCCTGCATAAAATATAATTAATCCTATTTTAGTTATTTCTGATGGTTGGAATTGACCAAATCCCAAATTTATCCATCTTGTTGCTCCTTTTACATTTCTTCCAATTCCTGGAACTATAACAAGTAATAACATAGTCCATGAAACAAAATATACTATCCAATAATATTTTTTATAAAATCTATAATCTATTTTAGATATAATAAACATCAAAACTATACCTATTATAGCAAAAGTAGCTTGTTTTCTTACATATGTATAACTGCTACCTGTTTCAGATAATGCAGATGGTGCACTTGCAGAAAGTACCATTATAACCCCTAATGATAATAGTAAAAGAACTGTTATACATAGCAAAAAGTCAAATTGATTATTAACAAACTTTGATACCTTTTTTACTTTATTTGAATTTTTTGGCATTTGTAACCTCCCTTAGAGTTTTAAAATTTTTTCAATATTTAATATATTTTATTATATTAAATAACATTAATTCCTATAACACATAAAATAAGTGTTATTATACTAAATACTGAAACTACTTTATTTTCACTCCATCCACTAAGTTCAAAGTGATGATGTATTGGTGCCATTTTAAATATTCTTTTTCCTGTTTTTTTATAATAAGTAACTTGTAGCATTACAGAAATTGTTTCAATTACTGGAACAAGTGCTACTATTACCAAAATTATTGGCATTTTTAAATATAAAGCTATCCCTGCTATTGCACCTCCAAGTAAAAGTGAACCTGTATCTCCCATAAATACTTTGGCTGGATGTAAATTAAATAATAAAAATCCCAAACAAGCACCAACAAGAGTTGCTCCCACCAAAACGATTTCTTTTACTCCTAAAATTATTCCAACAGTTGTAAAAAATGCTAATATAATAGTTGTAACTGTTGTTGCAAGTCCATCTATTCCATCTGTTAAATTTACTGCATTCGTTGTACCAAGTAAAACGAATATAGCAAATGGTATATATAGCCATATAGGCATATTGATATATATTTTTAAAAATGGTATATATGTTGCTGTTCCAATTTTTAATACATTAGTTAAGAATAGAGTATATGCAACTGCAATAATTAAAAGTCCAAGCATTTTATAAATTGGTTTTAATCCTTTTGTATTTTTTAGTACTAATTTTTTAAAATCATCTACGAATCCTACTAGTCCAAATCCAATTGTAACAAACAATAATGGTAATATATTTTTTGCTACATTTGCTTCTGATACTGAATATTTAACATATAATCCCATACATACTATAAAAATTGTTAATGCAATAATAACACCTCCCATTGTTGGTGTACCTTGCTTTTTTAAATGTGATTTTGGTCCATCATCTCTTTCTATTTGACCAACTTTTAATTTTTTTAATATTGGTATAATTATTAAGCCTAGTATTATACTTATTGCAAAAGATAATAATACTACTTTTATATGAAATTCCATCTTTTCCTCCTAATATTATTTTATTTTTGTCCATCAATAATTTCTTTTATTATCTCTTTTTCATCAAATGGATATTTTTTATGTCCTATTATTTGATATGTTTCATGCCCTTTACCAGCTAAAACTACTATATCATTTTTATTTGCCATTTCTATAGCGCTTTTTATAGCTTCTATTCTATCTACAATACACTCATATTTTCCATTAGTCTTTTTTATTCCTTCTTCTATTTGATTTACTATTTTTTCCGGATCTTCTGTACGAGGATTATCAGAAGTAATTATTGTATAATCTGCAATTCTTCCAGATATTTCTCCCATTATAGGTCTTTTCCCTGGATCTCTATCTCCTCCACATCCAAATACTGAAATAACTCTTCCTCTAGTATAAGATTTAACTGCATTTAATATATTCTCCAAACTTTCTGGTGAATGTGCATAATCTATCATTATAGTAAGATCTTTTTTATTATCCACAAGTTCGCTTCTTCCTGGGACTCTAACTTCTAATAAAGCTTCTTTAATATTTTCTGCTGAGCAACCAAGCTTTAATCCAACACAAATTGCTGCAAGTGAGTTATACACACTAAATCTTCCTGGTATGAAAGTTTTAACTCTTTCATTTCTTTGACCAAGCTTAACTTTAAAATCTACATATGAATTTGTAATTGTTATGTCCTTTGCTAGTAAATTACAATAATTATCTATACCATATGTGCTAATATCATTGTCTGGAAGCATTTTTGGTATTTTAGCTGTATGTAAATCATCCGCATTTACATATCCTGTTTTACACATATGAAATAATTTTAATTTTGAATTAAAATAATCTTCCATATCAGGATGTTCTTTTTCACTTATATGATCTTCTGAGAAATTAGTAAATACAGCTATATCGAATACACAACCATCTACTCTATGTAGTTTTAAACTTTGTGAAGAAACCTCCATTACAATTACCTCACAACCTTCATCAACCATTTGTTTAAATATTTTCTGTAATTTTAAACTCTCTGGAGTTGTTCTGTCACTATCTTCTAATTTTTTACTTCCTATATAACATGCAATTGTTCCTATTAGTCCTACTTTTTTTCCTTCCTTTTCTAAAATTGCTTTTGTCATAAATGAAGTAGTTGTTTTTCCTTTTGTTCCTGTTATTCCTATCAATTTTACCTTTTTAGATGGATTACCATAAAAATTACAAGCACATATTGCTAAAGCGTGTCTTGTATTTTCTGATAAAATTATTGTAACATCATCAGGAATTTCCTTTATAATTTTTCTATCTATATCTATTTGTGCAAGTATTACTTTTGCTCCATTACCTATAGCTTCTTTAATATATTCATGCCCGTCTATATCAAAGCCTTTTATAGCAACAAACATATCTCCATCATTTATATTTCTTGAATCACTATCCAAATTATTTATATCTAAGTCTAAAGAACCTTTTACTTTTAACCCCTCTAATCCTGCTAGTATTTTCTTTAATTCCATAAGCACACTCTCCTTATTTTATAGTTTTTCGGATACATTATATAACTAAATTATCTTTTTGTATAGAAAATTTTTATATTTATTTTTATTACTCTTAATTACATAATTTATTTTACTTAAGTTGTTTTTCACTTTTACTTAATAACTAATTATAAATCTATATATCTAGATACATTTTTATAGTTTACATATTTATAACTCCAATGTTACTTTATTTTCTTTTTTTATCTTAATTCCTGGTTTTGGAAACTGTTCTTTAATAACTGTTTCTTCTTCATTTATATTTTCCTCTTTTTCATATTGAACTTCTATTTCAATTTCTTTTGCCTTTTCTTTTGCTTCTTTTATTGATAAACCTATAAAGTCTGGTACTTCTACTACTTCTTCTTTTTCTGCTTCTTGTTCTTTTTTTACTTCCAAATATGGCAATACTTCACTAAATATTTGACCACCGACAGGTGCTGCAACACCCCCTCCTTGATGTCCTCCTTCTCCTGTTGGATTATATAACGTTACTAAAACTACAATTTCTGGGTCTTCTATAGAAGCAACTCCTATAAAAGATGTTACATATTTTCCTGTATTTACTCCATCTTCTGAAGTTCCTGTTTTTCCTCCAATTGAATATCCTTCTACTTTTGCATTCTTTCCTGTTCCTTCCTGCACAACAGACTTCATCATACTTAAAACATCTTTTGATGTTTTTTCTGAAATAACGCCTTCTTCTTTTTTTATCTCTATATCTTTTACTTCACCTGTATTTTTATAAACAATTTGCTTTACAACTCTTGGCGTTACATGTGCACCTCCATTTGCAATTGTAGATACTGCAGTTACCATTTGAAGTGGTGTTACTTCAAATCTCTGACCAAAAGCAATAGTTCCGAAGTTCTACAGGTCCAACTTTATTTTCTGCTAAAAAGATTCCTTTTGCCTCTCCTGGTAAATCAACTTTTGTTCTATCTAAAAATCCAAATTTTTTTAAATACTCATAATATTTGCTAACACCTATTTTTTGTCCTAATCCTATAAACACAGGATTACAAGAATTCATTAACCCCTGTCTTAAACTTTCAGAGCCATGCGGTCTATAATATCTCCAGCATTTTATTCTAACACCTCCAACTTCTATTCCACCTGTACAACAAAATTCTCCTTCCTTATCTGTTTGAGTAATTCCTTCTTCTAGTGCTGCAGATGATGTAATTAATTTAAATGTAGAACCCGGTTCATACGTATCTGAAATAGCTTTATTTCTCCACATAGCTTGTAAATTTTTTGTTTTTTCTCCTTGTGACAAATTATCCCATGAATTTTTTAATTCATCTGTATTTGGTTCATATGGAGCATTTAAATTATAATCTGGATATCCTGCCATTGCCAAAATATCCCCATTTTTAGGATTCATTATTACTATATTTCCACCATCTGTACACTTATTGTCAATACATGCTTCTTTTAAATATTTTTCTGCTATTCCTTGAATTGTAGCATCTATTGTTAAAATCAAGTCATTGCCATCAACAGCTGAAATATAATCCTCTCCTTCTTTTAAAATGTCTCCTCCTTTTGCATCTGTCATTTTTACTATTTTTCCAGTTGTTCCTTTTAGCTCTTCATCATAAATAGCCTCTACTCCATCTAATCCTTGATTATCACTTCCGCAAAATCCGATAATCTGAGAAGCTAAGCTATTGTATGGATAATATCTTTTTGTATCTTCATCAATATTAATTCCTTTTGTTATATTATTTTGATCCATCCATAATCTTAATTTATCTGCTTTTTCCTTATCTACTTTTTTTGCTATTGTTTCTATTGCACTCTTTTTTGATACTTTTTTTAAAGTTTTTTCATAATCAGTTTCAAAAATATCAGATAATGCTCTAGCAACTTTTTCCTTATCTTCCTTACTTATATTTACTGGATTTACTGTTATTGTTTCAACTGTACTACTAACCGCTAAAACATTTTTACCGTGTAGCATCATATATTGTTCCTCTTTTAGGATTGATTTTTCTATCTAATGTTTGTTGTATATATGCCATAGATTTAAGTTTACTTCCCATTATAAACTGTATATATCCTATCCTTAAAGAAAAACAAACAAGTAAAACAAACGCAATAATTAAGCATACCTTCATTCTCTTTTTTCTTGTTAGATTTCCACTTTTTTCAATTTTTTTAATATTAATCTTTTTATCTATTTTTATTTTTCTTTTTTTAATTTTATTTTTACTATTATTATTTTTTGTTTTTATTTTATTCCTTGCTTTTTTATTAAAATTATCTTTCTTCATAAAATACCACCACTTTATTATTTTCTTAATAAATAATATTAAGAGAATAAAAAAAAAAGACTAAAATTGTTAATTAAATTTTAGTCTTTTTCTTTTATAATTTATGATCTCTATCTGGCACCCACCATAATTCATCATCTATTTTCTCTTGCTCATTTTGTTTTAATTCTTCTGTTTGCTGCTTCTCTTTGTTATTTTTTTGTTCTTCTTCATCTAAATCCTCTTCGTTATTACCATCTTCTATTTCATCTATTTCTACTCCATCTTTTCCACCTTTTTTTACTTTATTATATTTATTCACTTCATCTGTAATATTATCATTTGTGGTATTTTTCATCATATCATCAACTTCTTTTGTAGTTTTCTGGTTAATATTTCCTCTTGTTTCTAAGTCTGAAGACATATACTGCCTATTAACAGAATCCCATCTAAGTTCCTGAAATTCTATAAGTCCTGCTTCAGGTTCTAAATTAACTGCAAAGTCATATTCATTGTTTCCTTTAATATTCATTATCGCTCCAATCGCTTCCGTCTTTACTTTTTTACCATCATTATCTAAATCTACAGATGTTTTCATTGTTCCTTTTCCAGGAGTTACAGTTTGTGCTTCTACTATTTTTCCATTATCTCTTCCTACAATAATAAATTCATTTCTACTCTTTGAATATGCAAGCATAGCAAATCCATCATAGCCTCTTGCTTCAGGTACTTTATCATAAAATCTCTTATCTGTAATTTTAGTACATGATTCAATATCACCTTCTTTTAGACCTAAATCTTGTTCTACTTCTTTTGGATCTATTTTATCTTTCTCTTCCTCTTTATTTTCACCTTTCTCTTCTTTCTCATTATCTTCTTTTTCAGTTTCACCTTGTTTTTCTTCCAATTCCAGCTTTTTTTCTATATCTTCTTTTGTTATTACACTAGGCAATCTTTTATCCAAATTTATTTGTTTATAATATTCTTTAAATTCTGTTTTCAATAATTCTTTATATTGATCTGAAAATATAATCTCCCCTTTTTCATTAGTTATTGCAATAGCTTGTCCATCTTTAAAAAATTCAAAAACTGTAATAGTTTTTCCATCTTTATCTAACATTTCTTTTTCTGCAACAACAATATTATTTTCACTAAGTCCTAATCCATTTTCATCTGGTTGCATAAATTCAAATGTATCAAATTCATAAAATGCCTTTACATTTTGTCTATCCAAATATTTATTTTTTTCTCCATTTGTATTTTCTTCTATTATTTCTTTTTCTTTTTTCATTAAACATCACCTATTTTCATTTTAGCACATTGTTATAATTTTAGCAATGCTTAAAACCCTTGGTAAATTTTATTTTTAATTATTGTCCAAAAAATTTAATTATAAAAAAAGAAAGTAAGTTTTAATTATTTCTACTCACCTTCTTTTTTGTTATTTTTTAGAATTTTCTATATATAAAATATGCTGCAAATGTTATTAAAATCATTCCTATAATTACAAATACACCACATTTTATCATACTACTTGCTTCACCTGTTTGTGGTAATATACTAGGTCTTTTAATTTTTACATTTTCAAAATCCTCGTCATCCTCTACTCCATTTATTACAGATGTTACACTAGAATTTTCTGCTTCTTCTTTTTTATATTCAGAAAATTTATCTGGTAATATCGTATTATCTGGTTTTGAATCTTTATCTTCTATATTATCTTCTCCTATAAATGCTATATTTACTAATCTTCCTTCTTTTTCTGCTTCTTGTGTTACTTTAAGTACTACTTTTACATCTAAATATGATGGTGTTCCTTCTCCTGAATATGCTGGTATTACGCTTCCATTTAAATAATCTGTTGCTATAAACACTGCATCATTACTATTATTTGTAACTTTTCCATCTTTATCTAACATTTTCCAATTATACTGATTGTTTACTATATTATTATTTACAAACTCAAGTCCTTTTGGTAAATAATCTTTTATTAAGCTTGCTGTACCTTCTGTTTTTCCTTCATTATATACTCTTAAAGTATATAAAATGTAGTCTCCAACATTTACCTCTACTTCTTTTTTAGTTTGCATATATTCTATTTTTCGTGTAACATTATTCATTTTTGCAACAGGTACCCTACTTGTATCTAAAGATTTTTCATTTACACTTGTAATAAATTTTCTTAATGCTAAATCTCCTGCTTCTTTTGTTGGATCATTTGGTAATACTATAATTAAATTATTTGAATCTTCATTATATTCTATTTTTACTTCTCCAGAATAATCTCCAATATTTTTTACAGATTTAATTGTATATGCATCTTCTTTGCTATTTAACCCTACTTCTGCTTCAAATGTAATTGGTTTTTCAAATTTTACATATCCATTTACTGTTTCTATTTCTTCTATTTTATATTTATGAACTCCTGATTTTAATATAGAAATGTCGTTTATTTGAACATATCCATTTTTTCCTTCTTTTTCTTCTGTTGTATAATCTTTATTTATTAAGCTTTGTTCATTACTATCAACAGCTTCCACATGAATTTTTACTCCATTTAAACCTTCTTTTGTTTCTGAATTTATTTTTTGTATTAAAACATCATATTTACCTTCTACTTTTGGATTATCTGGCTTTTTATCATTAGTAACATCTATTTGAATTAAGTTTTTATTAACATTAACTTTTGCATTATTAAATATTTGCTGGCTAATTGGTTGTAACTTATATTCTCCATCTATTTTTGTTGTAGTCACATTAAATGAAATTGGTTCTTCTACCAAAGAATATCCTTCTGGTGCTATTTTCTCTTTGATAGTTACATTATATATATCATTCTCATTTTCTATTTTTATTCCAGGTATAGATATGTATCCATTTTCATCAGTAGTCTCTGTTTTTTTATAAATCTCTTCTGATTTTTTTGTTATTGTAATTTCAAACTCTGCACCTTTTAATCTTGTTGCTAAATTTAATTTATCTGATTTTATTAATTGAATACCAAAAGAACCTTCTATTTTTTTATTTTTTACTTCTAATTGTATAATATTATCTTTTTTAGAAATACTTACATCATTACGGTTTTCTGTAAGAGTTATATCTCCTAAAACATATTTTCCATTTTCTAATTTTGTTTGTACATTTACTTTAATTGGTTCTAATTTATTATAGTTTCCAGATAATCTTTCATTTATAATAAGTTTATAATTTTGTTCTCCACTAATGTTTATATCTTTAACCTCTATAACTCCATCATCTGATTTTTCTCCAGTTACTAATTTACTTAAATCTATTTCTTTTCCAGTAAGAGAACTTACTAAACTAACTTTATTGTTGTTAGAGTCTACTGCTGTAATATCAAAAGTCATATTATTTAGAAGACTATTTGTATCTTCATCTCTTTTAATTAATTTAATCCCATATGTACCAGTTATTTTTAAATTTGGAACTGTTACATCAATATATTCATTACCAACTACAATAGTATCTCCGTTTTTGTTATAACTACTTACTGGTTTTAGCACATACTTATTCTCTTTTAATATAGATTCAACTTCAAATTCAATATCTTCATTTGGATTATATCCATCAGGAGCATTAGCTTCTTTTATACTTACTGTATATTTTTTACCTGCACTTGAAATTTCAATTTTATCTAATGTTATAACTCCTAGATTATTTGTTACATCCGTTTTTCTTGCAATTTCTTTTTCTCCATCTTTTACTACTATTACAAATTTTGCATTAGCAAGTTTATTATTATTTGTACTATCAACTTTTGTAACTCTTATACTTACACTACCATTTTTAGGATTTACTTTTTTATTTAAAACTTTAGTTTTTACTAATTTTTGAACTGATGCAAATTGTGATTTATGTATTTCTCCACCTGGATTAGATGCTTCATTTGCAATAATACTTGCATTAATTGTTGTTCTAACTATAACATTGGCACTTGGAGCTAACATTGTTCCAAGTATATATTTTTTACCTATTTCTATTTTACCATCATATGGCTTATTAGAATCTTTATTATAAAAGTTCCATAATACTCTTGTACTTAGAGAATTCCAATCATATGTTCCATCTAAGTCTCCCCAATTAATTTGATTTGATAAATTTATTGTATTTAAACCAGACATATCAACATTTATAACCAAATATTTACCATCTGCTAAATAATTGCTTAAATCTAAAATTTCACTAGCTGCATTACCATTATTTAATCCATTTACTTGACCATTTTCATATATAGTTCCATCTGCATCTAGATTAATTACACTAACTGTATTAGAAGATTTTACATTGTTATATAGATTTTTTGAAAAATCATTTAAGTTTCCAAACTCTTTTTCAAAATTAATGATTTCGTATTCATTTTTTCTATCTTGTAAATCATATTCTGTTCCATTCCATTTAACAGTATAATTATCTCCATCTTTTAGTTTATATTGTTTTAAAACTTTTTTCATTGCAGATACAAAAACTTCATTGTTACTATTTTTTCTGATTTTTACATATGTAGGAGCACTTCTAGATTCTACTTGTACTTCATTTTCCCATTTTCTTGTCCATTTTACTTTCTTAAGTGTAGTTACATTTTCATCATTTACTTTAGAATCTGTAACTGTAACAACTTCATCTACATTTCCATATGTATCAAATTTTATATATGTAGATTTTTGTTTTTCATTTGGTATATATTTACTTAAATCTTTTCCTTCATAATTTGTAACATCTTCTATAGTATCTATATTAATATAATCTGTAAAATCTGGAGTTATATCACTTGAATTTACTTTACTATACACTTCATAATTTGGTTCTAAAGCTGTATTAATACTATAACTATTTACATTTTCTTTTACTCCACTATTTTTAACACTTTTTTCTATTAAGCTATCATATTCTACTTCATCATATAATGTATATATAATGTTTCCTCCTTCATTTTCTGAGGCAACATATTTTATTGTTCCATCTGTATTATATTTATAACTATTTGTAAATCCATTTTCAGATAAAACTTTATCGTAATCATTAAAATCTTTTTCTGCAATAACTACCAATTCAAAATCGCCAGGATTTTGTGTTAAAACAATTCCAGAATTATAATGTGTTAAATCATTATTACTGTTATATAATCCTAAAAAAGCTGTCATTGGTATTACTAGTTTTGGATTTTTAGCAACATTTCCATCTGCCGCATGATGTGTCCATTCTATTATATTTTCAATATATGAAACATTTTCCAAACTTGCTTCATTTGCAATTACACTTGTTTCATCATCCTCATACATAACAGTTACGCCTTCTGCAGTAACTGTATTATTCATTATAGGATTGTTATTTTCATCTAACTCAAATATATAATATTTTGTATTTGCATCCAAATCTGAAAAAGTTGCCGTTCCTTCCCCATTTTTAGTAGTAACACTAATAATATCATGATTTGCTTTTGCATAATAACTTTTACCTGAAGCATCAGTTTGTTTTGTAAATAACCCAAATTTAAAAGTTCCATCTGTAAGTTTATCATCAACTTTATTTGTTACTGTTATTGAGTAATCTCTGTTTTTATAAATTTCTAACACATGATTAGTAAAATTAAATATTTGTCCAATATATGCATTTTTTACAGCTATATTTCCTTCCATATGACTTTGTTGGTGAAAAGTATTTGCAAAAACAGCATAATTAATCGCAGTTCCAAGTCCTTTTACTATGTCTGAAACCGATGCTTCTACCTTGTCATAAGATTGGTTTACACTATTATTTTTTGAATTATCTCCAACAGCTGCTTTTACACCATTAAAAACATTAACCATTTGAGATGCTACAATTATAAAACATGTCATAATTGCAGTGATGTAAATATACTTTCCCATATTTTTCATTTTACATACCAATTCCTTTCTTTTCAGCAGAGTTGGTTTTTCTTACCAACTTATATATTTATCTACAAGATAACTTATACTATTTAATAAATGAATTCAATATGTAAAACTTGCTAATTATCCTTATTCTACATTTTTTTCTTTAAAACGCCTTACGGAACTAAGATTCTAGCTGTTTTGTTTGTGTAATATTAAGTTTATATTACACTTTCATTATTTAAATTTTATATTATTACTAATTACCATCTAAGAATATAGATTTATAGCATATTTGCTTTTGTAATATTACAAAAATATTACAAAATAAGTTTTTTAGTAATACATATAAACTTTTTTTAATATACTAATACCATAACTATAAAAAGGAGAATTTAAAATGGTAATTTTAAGTAAAAAAAGAATTCTATCTATTTTTTGTATGGTATTTGTCGCTCTGTTCGCTTTTGTAATTCAAAAAGCAAATTTAAATAAAACAGTAGCAACAGTTAGTATTCCTGTTACCAACAAAGTAATAGTTATAGATGCAGGTCACGGTATTCCAGATGAACGGTGCTCAAAGCTCCTCACGGAACAACAGAAGCCGAAACCAATTTAAAAGTAGCAATAAAATTACAAAATTTATTAGAGCAAAGTGGTGCAACAGTTATATTAACTCGTTCTGATGAAAATGCCATTTATGATTTAGATAGTAAAACTTTAAAAGAGAAAAAAATATCTGATATTCACAATAGAGTAAAAATGGGCAATGAAAATCAGGCAGATATATTTGTTTCTATTCATTTAAATAAAATACCTCAAAATCAGTATTATGGATGGCAAACATTTTATAAAGAAGGAAATGAGCAAAGTATGAAACTTGCTAAAAGTATCCAAACTAATCTAAATGAATCTATTCAAAGAGAAAACAATAGAGTAGCAATGAAAATAGATAATATATATATTGTTAAACATGTTGAAATACCTATAAGTATTGTAGAATGTGGTTTCTTATCTAATCCAGAAGAAGAAAAATTGTTATTACAAGATGATTACCAAAATAAACTTGCATGGGGAATCTATAATGGAATAATGGATTATTTTTATCAGTAGATAGTATATTTTAGAATGCCCATAAAAATATCATTTGGGCATTCTATATAAAAATCAATATTTTTCTACAGAACAAAATTTTTTCAATTTTTTTATAAAAAAAAATAAAAATGAATCTTTCGAACACTTTTATTTTTTCTCTATTTTTAATTATAAAACTTCTATTTAGCCTTTCTTTTATCTATTACATATGTACTACCAGGTATAGTTTTTGCTAAATGTTTTACCTGTGCACCTGCTTCTCCTATTTCTAATATATTTCTAAATCTATTTTTATTTACCTCCACAACACCAACTGAAATAGATACAATAGGAAATTGCTCCACAACACCCTTTCTATTTTCTACTTCTATATATCCTCTTTCTATATCCTCTTCATGATAATAATTTATTACATTTTTATCAAACTCAGCAATTATATCCTGACAAGCTTCCTCACAATCTATTCCAGAAACAATTGCTACAAAGTCATCTCCACCAATATGCCCAACGAAACTAGACTCAAGTTCCAAATTATGTACATTTCTTAATATTGTTTTTGCTGTAAATTTTATTATTTCATCACCTTTAAAAAATCCATAAACATCATTATAGGCTTTAAAATTATCTAAATCTATATAAATCATTGCAAAATCTTCTTGATTTAATAGTCTTTTCTTCATTTCTGCTTGAATTTGAATATTACCAGGAAGACCAGTTAACGGACTTACTCTTCTGTTAACATCTAATAAATTTAAAAGATTTATAATAGTATAATAAAAATAATCTTCATCGATCGGAGAAATTATATAATGTTCTACACATGTTTTTAATATCTTTAGTCTATGTTCTTTCTCTTTAATTGAAGAAACAACAATTACAGGCGTTATAATATTATCATCATTTTGCTTTATTTTATTACAAATCGTAATAATATCATCTTTAATATTATCTTCATTTATAATTATTAATGATGGAATATTTCTTAATGCTATATCTATTTGTTTTGTAAGAACTTTTTTAAATCTATAATCTTTATTATCTTTAAAAAGATTATTTGCAATATTTTTTAGATTATCATCATTATCAATTATATAAATATCTTGAATCATTATTTTCTCTCCTTATCTTCTTTTGTTTACTTTATTCCTTATTTTCTCTCTTAAAGCTTTAAAATCGACTTTTTGATTTAAGAATTGTGTTATTTTTTCAGATTTCATTGTTGGGAATGCTTTTTTTAATCTTCTCGCTTGCCTATATATTTTTAATCTTAAAATTGCTTGTCTATATTTCAAATCTTCTATGATGTTTTCTATATCCCTTATCTTATCTTTAGCATCTGATTTAGTTTCTTTTAACTCTTTTAGTTTTTCTTTTATTAACTCTCCAAGTTCTCTAATTTTTTGTAATTTTATATCAATAGATTGTACTTTTATTGTTGTAACAATACAATCTATTATTATAATTATTACTAATATAATATCTGTATAAATTAATGTTTTATTACTTATATGTAAAACGCATCTTTCTACACTTGGATGAATATATAATGTAAATATAACTCCTAATAATCCCCAAAATATAGAATTCATTAAACAAACTCTTCCTTTTATATTTAAAAAATTATTTGAATAATCCCAATATTTCGTATTAAATTTTTTTTCTAGTAGCGCACCTACAATATATTCCCAAACAGATAATACTATAAATCCAGCTAAAAATAAAAGTACTAAGTTATACTTAAATTTATTTAAAAATAACAACATTATAATTGCACCAAATCCATATATTGGGCAAATAGGACCATATAAGAATCCGCTATTTACAATTTTTCTTTGGAGTATAGATTTAAAAATTGACTCTAATACCCATCCAAAGAAAGAATATATAATAAAATATAATAGCAATCTTAAAATTTGTATAGAGTCAATATTCATGTTTTTCTCCTTATTTTACATTTAATAGTTACATTTACCAGAGAACTCTTGTACTAGACCACTCTTATTGTATGCTTTTATTGTAATTTTATTTTCTCCTTGTTGTAATGCCTGTCTAATTTCAAATTCTTTTTTATTTTCATTTGTATTCTCTTTTGTATAGTCTGTACCATTTAAATTATATTCAACTTTTGTTACTTCATCATCATCAGTTACTTTTATTACTAATTCCCCACCTGACTTTCCTACAGAAATCTTAGGTTTAGAAGCTCCTAATATATCTTTTTCTTCTTTTTTAGAATTTCCATTTTTATCTACTGCTACTATTGTAAGTGTATTTCTTCCTTTTTTTACTTCTATTTCCTGTGTTATTTTAGTTTTATCATCTCCAGAAACTTCGACTTTATTTTCTTGTTCATCATTCCATTTATATGTTATATATGACATTTCTACATTGTCTTTTGCTTCTATAGTAATTTTTCCAGGAACAGCTTTTATATTTATTTCTGGAAGTGTTACATCAGTACTAGGATCATATTCAAATTTTTTCTCACATTTTGTTTCTATTCCATCACTATCCACAATAGTAATATTAAGCACACAATCTCCATTTGGAACAACTAATTCTTCTTTTATTTGTGTTTTATTATTTTCATCTATTGATGTTTTTTCTCCATCGTTCCAAGAATATTCAACTTTGCTTATACCTTTACTATGTGAAATATCTAATATAGCCTTTCCTCCTTGTGAAGTTACATTTACATTTGGTGTACTATCTGATTTAGCACCTATCTTAGTTTTTGAATCTTTAGTAACCAAAGCATATGTTCCTTGCACAATAAAAAATAGAGAAAATACTATAATTATTATACAAAAAGCTTTAACAATTTTAGTTATATTGTTTTTTTCTTTTTTTCCACCTGAATAAAGTATTTGATTCATTCTTTCACCTCATAGTTTTATTTATATTTTCATTAACTCCCTATTATACGATAAATTATAGCATAACGATTTTTTAAAGTAAACTATATTTGTCTAAAATTTTCGAATCTTGAAGGACCTTAAAAATATGTAGTCACTTTACTATCTTAATAAAAGGAGAAATAGCTAAATTATGCTTTTTCTCCTTTCATTTTTATATTATTTTACTAAAGCTTTTTTAACAACTACTATTCCTACTACTAGTATTCCCAAAACTGTAATTGTTAATACAATATATACTGCTGCTTGACCTGTTGTTGCTGTTATCATTACTTGTGCATCATCTAAGTCATCTTCATTCATATTCATATTACCTGGTGTTGAATCAATATCTTTTGTATTATATTCATTACTATCTTTACTAATTTCTGCTACGTTTGTTTTTATTCCCATATTATTTTCACCATTTATCCAGGTTAATACTATTGTTACATCTTTGCTCTCATTTGGTTGTAATAATGTATCTTTTAATTCTTCAGTTGTTACTTTACCATTTTCTTCTTTCCAATTTGGATTATCTTCTTTTACAAATTTTAATCCTTCTGGTATATAATCTGTTATTTCTTTTGCATATCCTGCAATTTCACCTTCATTTGTTACTCTTATTACATATTCAAATTTTACTGTTACATTTTGAATTTCACTTGTCTTTACATCAACTTTAGCTATTTTTTCTTTTTCACCTTCAGGTGTATTTCCTGTTTTTATTATTTGTTCATTTCCATCTTTTGTTATTATAGCCTTTGTAACACATTTACTTAACGCTAAATCAAAATATTTTACTCTTACTCTTTCTGTATCTTGATCATCTTCACCATTAATCCATACATTTGGTGTAGAATCTATATCTTTTGATGTCTTATTATCCATAT
Source organism: Clostridium sp. CAG:571 (assembly GCA_000434015.1). Classification (GTDB taxonomy): domain Bacteria; phylum Bacillota; class Clostridia; order TANB77; family CAG-508; genus CAG-492. Next base: position 10,101 of record HF999502.1, on the reverse strand, counting down.
CTCTAGTCTCAATAATTTGTGCTTTATTTTCTACAATTCTATCTTTACTAGATGGTTCTGTTACTCTAAATACAACTTGTATATCTTTATAATCTGGTGTATCCATAGTATTTTCGTCAAAAGCTTTAATTAAATTTCCTTCTCCACCTTTTTCTTTAGATAAATATGGAGTCCAAATTTTTATTGCTTCATTTGCATTTTCTGTTATTTTATTTTTATTATCTATCATTTTCCATTTATATTGTTTATTTATTTCATTATCTGGAACAAATTCCAATCCATCAGGAATATCGTCTTCTATAACAGATGCATATCCATGAACATTTCCTTCATTGTATACTCTTATTGTATATGTAACTAAATTGTTATTTACAACACTTTCAAGTTCATCATTCTTTTTATATGTGTAACTTCCATTTTCTCCCTTAACAAATTCTGGCTCTCTTGATTCTAAATTCTTATCATCAACCTTTGTAATAAATTTCTTTAAACTCATATCAAATTTTTGCTCTACATTTGGTACTACAACTGATATCACATCATCTTTAATTTCTGCTGTAATTTGAACTTTTTGATCATTTTCAATTTCTACATCTTTAATTATTTTTGTATTATATTCAGAATCTTTATCAAAAGAAATTCCTGTCACCTTACACTTATTGTCAACTTCATCTTTTGTTATATAAATGCTTATTGGTTCTTTTATTTTTATAAATTTCTTTTGTCCTACATCTCCTGTATATGAAATTTCATCTATAGTTAATTGTTCAATTTTATCATCATAAATAACTTTTTTATCTACAACTACACTTTCACCATTATTGTCTGTAGTATATATTTTTCCATCTACATTAAAGTTTATATCAGAAATAGGATTATTATTTTCATCTACTTTTCTTAAAATCACACTATATTCACCTAACACTTCTGTATTAGTAATTGTAAATTCATAATTTATTCCATCTTGTCTTTCTGTAATTTCTTTAGATTGATAATACCAATCTAATTTTTCTATTTCTTCTATTCTATATGTAATTCTATTACCATAATCATCATAATTTGGTAAATCTTTTATTACATATACCCACTTATTATCTATAACTTGACAACTTTCTTTAGAAATTGTTATTTCTTCTGTTTTATCTTCGTTTTGTTTAATTGTATGTAATTTTACTTTAATATACTTTGGTCTTAACTGATACTCATTATTATTGTCATTCCAAATTTTATTTATTGTTATTTGAGTATTTTTTAGTTTATTAATTATCTCCATGCTTCCATCTGGATTTGCTTGTGTAATTGTTACTTTTCCATTATTTAAGCTATATGAAACATCATAATCTTTTGTAACTTTTGAAAATTCATTTCCCTCAGCATCTGTTTCTACTATAGTATATTCTTTATCTAATAATACATTTTCTATAACTACTGCATGTACTGATTCAGAACCTGCTTTTATAGTAAATACTACTTTTGCATCTTGTAATTCTCCATTTGCATTTAAATATTTATCTCCCTGTTTTACCACGAAATAATATTTTGCATTTATTGTATTTGTTATATCTTCATTTTGTGAATTTTTAACTTTCTTTGTAACTGTTAAACTTCCTCTTTGTAATATATTCTTTAATGTAATATATTTATTTTCTCCAGCGTAATTTTTACTTACTACATATGACTCAAAGTTATTTATTTTTTCTTCTGTTATTTCATATGTAATTTCTTTTCCTCTTACGCTATCATATTTAGGCAAGTTCTTTATTACATAAACCCATGTTCCATCATCATTAACTATGCAATCACTTTTATTAATTGTAATTTTTTGCGTACTTACTGCTGTTGTATCTACATATCCTTTTAACGTTACTGTAATAGAAGATGGAATATAACTTACATCACTCTCCCACATTTTATTAACAGTAATCTTCACTGTATCTTTTGGTATTTCAAATTTATTTGTTACTTCGTAATCTATTTTATTTTCTGTTTGTGCTTCTATAACTTTTCTATTATTCAATGTCATTACATTTTTATAAGTATAATAAATACTATCTGGAACAACCTCATAAACTTTATATTCTATTTCATAACCATTTTCATTATATTTTAATAAATCGTTACAAGAATATTTCCAATTTGTATCTTTATTTACTGTAACTACTCTTACTTCTTCATTTGTATCTGTTCTGACTATTACAAACATAACTGTCTCTGGTCTAAAGTTTTCTTCATATAAGTTTCCTCCATTATCCCAGTTTTTAGTTATATTTAAACCTCTATATTCTACTTTTGTAGTAAAAGTATTAGTTATTACTAATCCATTTATACTTTGAGAATAGAAATCATAATTTGAATTTTCAGATATTGTATAAATTATTTCATTACCGTTTTTATCTAATACTGGTAAGTTTTTAAAAGTATACTTCCATGTATAACCATCTGTTGCATTTGAAGTATTTATTTCTACATTTTCTAATTTGTTTCCATTTATATCTGTTGCTATATTAGAATTTGCATATAATGTAACATATATTTTAGATGGTCTATGACTTGTATTTTGACTATCATTCCATTTTTTAGTAATTTCTAATTCTTTTGTTTTTATTCCATTTGTGATTACTACTTCTGGCACTTCTTCTGAAGTTTTAATAGTCACTGTATTACTACTATAAGAAATATTGTAATCTGAATTATTAGAATTTAATTCTTCACCATTAGCATTTACTTCTATAACTTTATATTCTTCATTTAGTACTAGGTTGCTTATTTTTACACCACTTGTATTCTTTGGGTTGATCTCCCATAATGCATTTGAAATTTTATCTTTGTTTCCTATTAATGTATCTATTTGTTCTATATAAGTATCACCTTTTTCATCATGCATTACATATCTATTACCACTCATTTTTACTACAAAATAGAATGTTTTATCTATATTTTCTGATATATCTTCTGTGTTATATGTTACCTTTTTGTTTACTTTTATATTTCCTACTTGTTCTGTATTTTCTATAACTACTTTATATCCATCTTCTGTTTCTATTACATTTCCTACATTTTGGTTATAATTTAAATTATCTAATATCTCGACAACATTATATTCTATTTTCTTACCATTTTCATATTTTGGTAAATCTTCAAATGTATATGTCCATTCATTTGCATTACCTTGAACTTGATTATTACTGCTTATTGTAACTGGATCTCCTACATTTGTATAACCTGTTTCACCTTGTAATCTCTTTTGTAATTGAATTTTTATTTCTGTTGGTCTTATATTATGGAAGTTATTATTATCATTCCATTCTTTTGTTACTACAAGTTTTTTATTAATTAATTTATTAATAATTTCTACATTTCCGTTTGGACTTTCCTCTGTAATAGTTACAGTATCAGAAGTATTATAAGATATATTATAATCTTCTGTATTATTTCCTAGCGGTGTTCCATTTATGTCTGTTTCTATTACAGTATATTCTTTATCTAACAATACATTTTGAATTGTTACACTATGCTGAGAATCTCTTCCAGTTGTTATTGTAAATTTATATGGATTTTCTTGTAGTTCACCATTTGCATCTAAGTACTTGCTTCCAGATTTTACAATAAAATAATAACTTGCATTCATATTATCTGTTATATCTTCATCATGTGCACTTTTAACTTTTTTAGTAACAGTTAAAGAACCTCTCTTTAATGTATTTTTAAGTGTAATAGATTTACTATCACCTTCATAATTACTATTAACTACTTTTACTTCAAAGTTTTTTAGCTTTTGTTCTACTACTTCATATCTAATTTCTTTTCCTGTTGCACTATCATATTTTGGAAGATTGTTTATTACATAAACCCATGTTCCATCATTACTAATTGTACAATCATTTTTAGAAATTATTATTTCTTTTGTATTAGTTAAATTATTATCAATATATTCATTTAAAACTACTTTAATAGAATCTGGAATATAACTTTCTAATGATTCCCACTCTTTATTAACTGTAATTGTTATTTTATCACCAGGAACTGTAAAATCATTTGTTATTTTTGTTCCATCAATACTTGAATTATAAAATTCAGAATTGAAGTTTTCTTTTATTGTATAAATTATTTCATTTCCATTTCTATCTAATACTGGTAAATTACTAAATATATATTTCCATGTATAATCATCTGTTGCATTTGAACTATTTAATGTTACTTTTACATCATTTCCATATATATCTTTAGCAATACTATCTCCAGCATATACTATAATTTCTATAGATTCTGGTCTATGACTTGTATTTATACTATCATTCCATATTTTAGTAATTTCCAAATTCTTAGTTTTTATAGCATTCGTAATTGTTATTTCTTCTATTTTTGATGCACTTTCTACTGTTACAGAATCACTACTATATGTAACATTATAGTTTGAATTATTAGTTCCTATTTTTTCACCATTTTCTGTAACCTCTATTACTTGATAACTTTCTCCTTTTATTAGATTATCAATTTCTATATCATTTTTGTTTTTAGGATTGATTTCCCATAATGCATTTGCAAGTTTATTTGAACCTACTAAAGATGAAATTGTTTCTATATATGTGTTTCCATTTTCATCATGCATTACATATCTATTACCACTCATTTTTACTACAAAATAGAATGTTTTATCTACAGAGTTTGATATATCATCATTGTTATATTTTACTTTTTTCTTAACTTTAATTTTTCCTGTTACTTCTGTATTTTGTATTTTTACTATGAATCCATCATCATTTTCACTAATTTCTGGTTCAGTTTTTTCATAATTTTGACTTGTTGAAACTTCTATAACTTTATATTCTATTTTTTTACCATTTTCATATTTTGGTAAATCTTCAAATGTATAAATCCACTCATTTGGATTTGTTGCTGATTGATATACTAAACTATCTATTGTAATTTGATCTCCTACATTTGTATATTCAGTTTCGCCTTCTAATCTTTTTTGTAATTGAATTTTTATCTCTGTTGGTCTCACATTATGGAAGTTATTATTATCATTCCATACTTTAGTAAATTTCAACTTAGTTAATTGCTCTTCTACCCAAACACCAACTTTTGAAGATTCTGCTACTATATCATCAGATATTACTTGGCTATTGTCTTCATATTTAACAGCTGTATAACAATATCCAAAGTTATTCCAAGAAATATGATCTTCTCCTGAATTTTCTATTTCTTTTCCTCCTGGTATGCTTGCAATTAATTTTACAACCATTTTCTCATTTGGATTAATATATAAATTTTCAGAGAAAGTTATTCTTATATTAACATCTCCATCTTGGAATCCTTCGTGCCATGAAGCAACTTGGCTTCCTCCTATCCAATCTGAACTTTCAGAATTAAACGAATTTTGTTTTTCATTTGAAAATTCTACTTTATAATCAGTTCCATTTGTTAATAACATTTCTGTTTCTTGTTTTGTATCTGAATTATATTTATAAAATTTAATGTTTTCTAAATTTTTATATTTTATTGAAAATCCTGAATTTCTGTTATCATCTGTTAATGTATATTTATCTCCTACATATGGAAGTCTATCAATTAACACAAGTTTTTTCATTGTATCTTCAGAATTATTTTCTATATTTAATGTATATCTAATGTCTTCTCCTGCTTGTCCCTTCATTGTTTGTTCTGTTTTATTATTACTACTTGCATATCCATATAATGGACTAGAAGTATCATATAAAGTTTCTACTTCCTTATATGATGTTGTTATTATTGCAGAATATGTTGTTATAGAATCTTGTGCATTTATTGCTTTTTCTCCATTAAAATATTTAACTGTTCCACTACATACATTACTATCTAAGAATCCATCTTTTATTGTTAAGTATGCATTATTTATAAATTTACCTGCTGACGGAGTATCTATTTTAGTTGAAAATGTTATTACCATTTTATAACCTGGTTGTAATTTATACTCATCACCATTAAAATTCCATTTTATCAAATTCTTAGTTATTCCATCTTCTGTAATAGTTGTTACTTCTGGCTCTATAAATGCTGTATTATATCCATTTGAAGAACTATCATATGCATTTATTGTCTTTATAGCCTTACCACTATCATCATATATAATGATACTTGGATAATATTTAGCTGTACTTGTAGAATTATTTCTGTATGTATCATCATAACTATATAATGTAGGTAAAACATCTTGAATTGTATAATTTAACATATCTTTAGCATTTGTAGCTTTTGCATTTGTAATAGATACATTCCAAACAATATGAGCGCCTTCTGTTGCTCCTGTAGTTAATCTTGGATTATAACCTGTTTCATCCTTTTGTGTAGTATTATCAAAATATACACCTTGGAATTTCTTTTCAAGTCCTGGATAAGTTTGTTCTTCTAATATAACTACTTCTGCTGTATCTGATACAGTTTTTTCTCCTATTGTAATTGATGCTGTATTTATTGATGTTATATTTCCTTTAGCATTATCATCTAATTTAACTAAATAATAAATTGTATAATATATGCTTTTATTTTGTGTACTTTCTGCTGGTGGGGTAATTGTTATTTGCATATTGTTTCCATTAATAGTTGTTTTATATGAATTAAAATCATATTCATATCCACCTTCATATGTTTGCATTTTCATCTTAACAATTGGTAAATTGCTATTAGATTCATCTGTTACATATTTTAAATTCGTATTTCCTAAAACATCATTAATTGTAAAAGTTTCATCTAAATATCCTTCTGTTACAACAGATAATTTATACATAAAGTATTTATTATTTACATCTTTGTACAATAAACTTAATCTATCTTTATATGTATTTGCTGTAGAAATATTATCTATATCTGTTAATGCAACGCCTTTTTCTATAGATTTAATTCCTTTTGGTGCATACAAAGTTTCAGATGGATAAACAACATTATCTTCTTTATTTTTTACATAGTTAGTTGCTCTATAAAATTCTGTATTAGATGTTTTCATTGAATATTCCCAAGTAATTTCTTGATTTGGACTTAAAGAAAATTCTCCAATTCCATCACTATAAAGTCTTGTATAATCATTTCTATCCTTATAATCTTCTGTTGTTATATCAGCGCTTCCCCAATAGTAAATATAAGGAGTAGTAAACCATCCAATATAATTTTCATTTTGGTCATATTGTTTTACAACAATGCTTCCATTGTCTGTTGTAATACTTGTGTCAGAAACGTCAATTTGTGTGTAATATGAATTATCTATTAATAATTGGCTTGCATCACTTGCATATTCATTAAGTACAAGTTTTTTAACATCATTTTCACCAATATTTCTTATTTTTACTCTGTATACTACAGTATAATTTTCTCTTACTAAAGTATCAATATTATCTACTTTTCCACCTGTAGTATTTTGATATATTAAACTTCCTTTATCATCATAAATTCTATACACATATTTTTCACAATCCACTTTTTCTGCTGGTTTTACATAAATTATTGCTGTAGATTCACGATCTAAAGTTTCACTTTTAGCAGTATTTCTTATTTCTAATATTCCATCTTGTGGCTTTACATTTACAGTTCCAGGTATATACAATTTAATTGTTTGCCATTGTGAGAATATATTATCTGTAAGACCTGTTCCAGTATATGTCCATGTTATATCATTTCCATTTATTTCTATTCCATCTGTATATTTTGTTCCATTTACTTCATAGTATACTTTACTAGAATCCCAAGAAATTTCTGAAGGAATTGTATCTTTTACTACAATTTTTCCACCTACATCATCTAAATTATAACTTACACCTGTATTTCTTAATGATATCGTATATGTTATTGCATCTCCATAACTTGCTGTAATGCTTGAACTTCCATTTACAAGTTTAGTTAATGTTGTTGATTGTTCTGGATCTATTATATAAACATAATCATCATCCCATTTTTCATTGTTTCCATCTTTATCAACATAAACTTTATTAATTATTGTAGATGGTGCATTGTCTTTTACCTTACCAACTAATGTATAAGTAATAGTCTCTCCTGCACGTATTGTAACATTACTCCAAGTTACTTTAGTTACATTGTTTCCATTTTCATCTGTTTCAGTTGTAATAGTTCCACCATTACTATCTGTAACTTCAAATCCATCTGGTATAAAATCTACAACATCTGTCGTTGTATCCATAATACCATTGTTTGTTACTTTAATTGTATATGTTATTGTATCTCCAATATTTACATTAGCATTATCAGAAACCTTACTTATGGCTAAATCCACTTTTTTCTTTTGAGGTACATCTGCATAATCTACCACTGTATTATTAGACCATAACTCATTTCTTAAAGTAGTATTATTATCTCCTGTAACTTTTACTGTTACAGCAAGTACTAATTTTCCACCTTTATTAATTGTTGCAGATCCTTCTATTTTTCTTCCATCATATTCATTTTTAGCCCATGTTACATCACTTGCACCATTTGTTTCAACGACTTCTACAGATACAAATTCAGTACCAATTGGAATCCAATCTGTAAAATTAACCTTGCCAGTTTCAGAACCAGAGTTATCTATTGTTATACGATATTTAATCTCATCACCTTGAACTACAAAACCTTGTCCAGCATTCCATGTATTATGATTATCTTTTACAGAATCAACTTCTTTATCATAATCAAATTTACTTCCTGGTTCCTTTTCTATTGTTGTTTCAGCTGATACTTTATCTGCAGTTCCCTTGTGGAAACTTGATTCATAAGATGATTCTAGTTCATTTTGCAATGTTATTGTTGTTCCCTTACTAATATTTGTTCCATTATTTTTTATTGCATTTACAACATCAAAATACATCTTATTTGTATCTGAATATAAATAATTGTTTATTTCATTTGAAGAATCTAAGGTATAACTTATATTTACTTTTCTTATATATGTTCCATCTGTAGTTCCAACAGTAATTTTTATATCATTTTCATCTATTCCAGAAAAGCTTAAATAACTCTTTAATGTATCCAAATCCTCAATATTAATTCCTGATGGAATAGTTAATGTATCATTTACTGTTATTTTAGTTATTGTTTCATTATCTGGATTATTTACTAAAGTTCCTCTTAAAGTATATTCTAATAATGAATTATTTGTAGATAAATCATTTCCACTTGCATCTTTAATAACAGTTCCATCTGGTGAAATATATAATGAATTATAATTTACATTTTTACTATTACTATATTCAATTAAATTTTCTCCATAACTTTCTATTTCAGCTGTTAGTTTTCCATTACTAAAGTTTTTATTAGTAGCCATTGTAGCTGTAGTTTTACCTTTTTCATGGAACTCACCTGTTAAGTTAAAAGATAATGTAGTACCAGATTTCCAACCAGAAATTACAATTTCTCCAGTTCCATCTCCTTTATCTCGTACCCAAGCCTCTATTATATTCCCTTCTGATGCTTGAATTTTTATTTTATTTTCACTATTTAAGTTATATATATCAAAATCCAAACTATCCAAATCTATTACATAATATTGGTCACTAGTTGCACTTGCACTAAGTCCTATAAATACATGTAATGATACTGGTTCATCAACAGGAATTGATGTAACCTTTTGATTTTTACTCATGAAATATAAATCTCCAGAGATTATGCTCTCATTTCCATATATTTCGCTTGTACTACTTTCAGCTAAAGCTGCAATAACCGCACTAACTAAAATCAAGCAAACTATAGAAATAATAGTAATTACTCTTTTATCTAATTTTTTAAACTTATTCATATTAGTTATATCCTTTCTTTTTTGTCTTTTTCGCTATAATAATTATAAGTACTTATAACTTGAATTGTAAATCCCACAAAACTTGGCAAAAGTGTTTCTTACGTACGGAAGTACATTTCTAGTGTTTTGTTACATTTAGTTTACATTTTCATAATATATTTTTAATATTATATATAATTCTAAAAAAAGCTTACGGATATATGCTTTACAAAGTTTAACATAGGGGGACGGGGCAAAAAGATGAAATTTCAGCTTTTTGCCCCGTCCCCTACATAAAAATTTATCTACTTCTTTTTTTACTTACTTATTTAATTATATATTTCTTTACTCCGTATATTCCTACT